>NZ_JBEXOK010000007.1:0-585266 GCF_040611495.1 Nocardia sp. NPDC006630 | reverse complement strand
TCGAGTGTCTCCGACATCAGTCGGTCCTTCCTGCCGAACCCTCAAGTTCAGCCGATCGAACCGAGATCAAGATCCGCCGTTATCCCGACACTCCCTTGGGGTGGGTTTTTCAGGAGGTAGTCGGTGGCGGTGTGGGCGACGGTGTAGGCGTTGTCGAGGGCTGATTGGAAGCCGGCGGTGGAGTGGTCGAGGTGGTCGAGGACCGGTTGGCCGGGGTGGGGCTGGTCGAAGTTGCTTACTGTGCGCAGGGATAGGTAGCGGTTCAGGTAGCCGTGGGCTTTCAGGGCGGTGGCGGTGGCGTTGTCTTCCATTTGGGTGGTGCAGTAGGCGCCTTGGGAATGGGTGCGGAGGTCCATGATGTGGCGGGCGGTGTCGGAGGGGAGTTTGCCGGAGTAGAAGTCGTCGCCGGTCATGGTGTCGCACTGCATGACTGCGGGGGTGCGGCCTTGCTGGCCGGGGTAGGCGGTGCGCTCGGCGGCGGCTTCGGGGCTGTCGGCGAGGGGTGCGTTGCGGGTGGCGTCGAAGACCTTGTCCACCAGATCCTCGTTCAGCTGATAGACGGCGGTGTTGTAGTCCTCGACGGGGCGGAAGCCGTAGGGGATATCGGGGACTTCGGCGGGATCGAGGTGGTTGCCCAGGTCGAAATCGACCAGCCGGTGCGCCCAGACGGCCGAGCCGAGGGTGCCCTGATCGGGTGGGGTGCCCGCGATTCCGGCGGTCAGGAAGTAGGCCTTCGAGAAGTCGAATTCATCGCTGCCGAGGATCGCCATCATGGTGGTGGCGGCATTGGCCTTGCCCTGACCCGTCTCGGCCACACAGAGGTGAGCGTCATTGCAGCGCACCGGGCGGTAGGCGCCGGGCACATCGACCGTGGTGGGCAACTGCTCCCGCTGCAGCCACACACTGTGTTCCGGATCGAACATGGTGATGACCAGGACACCGACTTCAACCCGGCCGGAATCGCCCTTGGAATCTCCGGAGCAGCCGGTCAAGGCCAGAGCGGCCACCCCGAGAATAGCAGCGAACTTCCAGCAACTGATAGGCATCGCGCCAGGATAGGCGGCCGGTCGCGCATTTCGGGCCGGGACACGGAAGAGCAGCGACTTTGCCTGAGCGACAGCGGGATTCGGGGGCTGTCGGTTACTTTAGGAGGGCCAGGTGGGAGGTACACGGGTGGATACAACTGCACTGACCGGCAAGCGGCGGGTGGTTTTTCGCTGGTTGCGCCAGGCCGCCACGGTGATGACGACGGCGGTGCTGATCTCGTCGATCGGGGCGGGGGTGGCCGCCGCGGCGCCGATCCACGCACCGATCATGCGGGCGCCGGCGGGCGGGACGCAGGATCTCTGGGTGCCGTCGAGTATGGGCCCGATCAAGGTGCAGGTGCAGTGGGCGGCTCGCGGCGGCAGCGCCGCGCTCTATCTGCTGGATGGGCTGCGGGCGCCGAACGACCACAGTCAGTGGACCTCCGATACCGACGCGCTGCGCCAATTCGCCGGTGACAATGTCACTTTGGTGTTCCCGGTCGGCGGCCACTCCAGCTTCTATACCGATTGGTACCGGCCCAGCAGCACCAATCATCAAGCGACAACGTACAAGTGGGAGACCTTCCTGACCAAGGAGCTGCCGGCCTTCCTCGCGAAGTACGGGGTGTCGCGCACCAACAACGCCATTGTCGGGGCCTCCATGGGCGGCAATGCGGCGCTGATACTCGCCGCCCACCATCGCAATCAGTTCCGGTTCGCCGGATCCTTCTCGGGATTCCTGCATCCGACATTCCCGCTCTGGAGCGAAGCGATGCGCGCGGCCATGCGGGACGAGGGCAATTTCGATGTCGACGATATGTGGGGCCCGGCCGGGGATGCGGCCTGGACCCGCAATGACGCGACCGATCAGGCCGAATCGCTGCGCGGGCTGCCGATGTACGTCACGTCGGGCAATGGTGTGCCCGGTCTGCCCGACGTGCCGTACGGAATCGGCAATACCGTGAATGCGATGGGCCTGGAGGCGATGGCGCTGACCGCCACCCGGATTTTCGGAGATCGGCTCGCGGCGTTGCGAATCGGCGCGCGCATCGATATCGGCATGGGCACGCACACCTGGCCCTACTGGCAGCAGGCCCTCACCACGGCCCATCCGATGATCCTCGATGCACTCGGCGCGCACTGACGCTCAGGCCGGAGCCTCCAGGTCGGTTTCGATCTCGGCCAGAATGCCCGGACGGCGACGAGCGGCTAGCCACAGCCAGCCGGCGCCGACCAGCAGATAGGTCAGGAAGATGTACGGGAACAGGTCGACCGGCCACGGCGGCAGCGGATAGAAACTGCCGACCGTCGGCACCAGCAGGAATACGAAGGCCAGCACCGAGCCCGCCACAGCGGCCCGCGAGAGCGCCCCGAGCTTGCGCAGATACACCGGGGCCGCGATCACCACCATGAAATAGGCCAGCAGGAACCCGAAAGCGGCAAGCGTGCCCGCGTCATTGAAGATCGTCAGCACATCGGTCTGCGACGACCAGAGCGCGGGCACCCCGACCATGAGCACGATGTAGGCGGTGAGCGCGGCCGCCGGAGTCGCATTGGCGGCGTGCACCTTTCCCAGCGCCGCCGGGAAGACCGAATGCCGGGCCATCGGATAGATCAGTCGCGCACCGGCATTGAGACACGACAGCGACAGGGCGAAGAAGCTGATCATGGCGCCGAGGTCGATCGGCAGTTTGAAGTAGCCCACATTGTCGAGATCGGCGAGGGTGTTGAGCGGCATGGCCAGGGTATCGAGGCTCGCGCTCGAGCCGCGGGTGCCGTAGACCTCGACGTAGCTCATCACCACGAAGAACAGCCCCGCGATCACCAGGCTCCAGACCACCGCGCGCGGGATGGTGCGCAGCGGATTGCGCGCCTCACCACCGAGCGCGGTGGCGCTCTCGAATCCGACGAGGCTGAAGATGCAGGCGACCACGGCCAGACTCATGCCCCGCGGCGAGGTGCCGTGCAGAGCCAATTGATCGGTGTCGATATGCACTCCGTGCGCGAAGAGCACCACAAACGCCAGGGCGAGAATGCAGATGACCGAAATACCCTCGAGCGCCAGCGTGAGCATCGACGACAGCCGGACATCTTTCACCGCCAGCGCCCATGCCGACACTCCGAGAATGACGAAGAAGACCACCGACGGAATGGCGGAATGAATACCCAGCAGGCTCAGCACTTCTCGGCTGAATATGGTGAAGCCTGTCATCCCGGCAATGCCGATGAACAAATAGCACCAGATGAGCGTCCAGCCCGACAGCACACCGCTGACCGGGCCGAGGCCGCGGCCGATATAGGCGTACATCGACCCCGGCGAGGTGGAACGCCGGGCGAACTGATTGAGGTTGTAGGCGACGAACAGCAGCATGCCGGTGCCGAAGAGGTACGCCATCCAGGTCCCCGAACCGGCCGAGGAGAAGGCCAGCGGGATGATCAGGGCCGCGGTCATCGTCGGCGAGATCAGGGCCACCGACTGGGCCAGCAGCGCCGGAAATCCCAGCGCTCCCGTCCGAAGTCCCGTGGCGGGTGCGGTCACCGGTGTCGACGGTTCGATTTCTGTATAACTCATGCGACGTTTCCTTGCTCATTCCCCCGGGAATATCTGGCACACACGAGTGTGACCACATCGCATTTCCGGCAAGCAGCTCGTCGTTAAGGAGTCGTAAATAGGATCTCACGTGGCAATTTCATTGTCCGGCAATGAAACAGACATGCCGAAGGGCCGTCGATACGAAGGGCGAATTCGTATCGGCGGACCCAATTTTCGCTATTTACATTCCGTACCCGAGATCAATCGCGCACGGCGGCGACCAGAATCTCCAATTCTTCGGCGACATCGGTTTCCAGCGGCAGCATCGGCAGGCGCGGATCACCGGCCTCGAAACCCAGGCCGCGCAGCCCCGCCTTCACCGTCGCGGGCAGACCGCGGCTGACCAACAGCCGCAGCAGCGGCTCGAGCCGCGTGAAGAGTTCATCGGCCCGATCGATCTCATTGGCGCGCAGCAGCTTCCAGAACTGCACGATCTGCTCGGGCACCAGGCACGGTGCGGCGGTACACCACCCGGCCGCACCGGCCTGGAAAGCACTGCGCGCCAGCGGATTACTGCCATTGAAGAACGGCACACCGCCCCCACCGAGTTCGACAATGCGGTGCATACGACCGATATCGCCCGTCGACTCCTTGATCATCGTGATGTTGTCGACCGCGTCGACCAGCCCCACCAGGAACTCCGGCGACATATCGATGCCGGTGGTGCCCGGGTTGTTGTAGACCATGACCGGAATCCCCACCGACTCCGCGACAGCGGTGAAGTGCTGCCGCAGTTCGCGCTCGCTGAGCTTCCAGTACGAGATGGGCAGCACCATGATCGCCGATGCGCCACAGCTTTCGGCGATCCGGGCGCGCTTGACGGTGCCCGCAGTGGTGAGCTCCGAGACCCCGACCACGGTCGGCACCCGGCCGGCGGTGTGGCCGATGGATTCGCTTGCGACGAGGGTCCATTCGTCATCGTCGAGGTAGGCGCTCTCACCGGTACTGCCCAGCGGCGCGATGGCATCGACGCCGGCATCGATCATGCGATCGATCAGAATATGCAGGGCGGCGACGTCGATTTTCGCCCCGTCACCCGAGAACGGCGTCACCGGGTACGCCACGATTCCAGAAACAGTTGCAGGCATTGATCACTCCGAATTGTCGAGCGCGAACACATCTGGATGACGCCGGAGCACCCGGCGCGCATAGTAGGCGAAATTCGCCTCACTACGTTTGGGGCGGAGCGTCCAGTCATGGGCTTCGGCGGCCAGACGTGGAGGCAGCGGCTTGATCTCGCCCGCCGACATGGCGAGCAGTTGCAGTTGCGCCGCGCGTTCGATGAGATGCGCCAGCGAGCAGGCCTCCTCGATGGTCTCGCCGACCACGAGCTGCCCGTGATGGGCCAGCAGAATCGCCCGCTTGTCCCCCAGGGCCGCGGAAATGATCTCGCCCTCTTCATTGCCGACCGGAACACCGGGCCAATCCGGAAGAAACGCGCAGTCGTCGTAGAGCGGTGCGATATCCATTTGCGAGACCTGCAGCGGAATCTCGAGCATCGACAGCGCCGCGACATGCAGCGGATGGGTGTGCACGATGCAGTGCACATCGGGCCGGGCGCGGTAGATCCAACTGTGAAAACGGTTGGCGGGGTTGGCCATTCCCGCGCCCTCGAGCACGGTGAGATCCTCGTCCACCAGCAGCAGGTTGGCCGCGGTGATCTCGTCGAAGCCCAGGCCCAGCTGCTGGGTGAGGAACGTTCCGGGCGCCTGCCCGCGCGCCGAGATCTGCCCGGCGAGCGCCGAATCGTGACCGGCATCCGACAGCGCCCGGCAGGTCAGGGCGATCTTCTGCCGATCGGTCCAGCCACTGGCCGGAATCTCGGTGCGCATGGCGAGCTCGGCGGCCGCCATGAGTTCGGCTTTGCCTAGGTTCATCGTTGTTGCCAAGAGCCAGCTCCTTCAGGACACATCGTGCACAATAGGACACTTTGTGTCATCAAGATACCCTGAGTTTCCTGCTGCGCAACCGGGCGCACGAAACCGAGGAGTGGATGTGTCCGCGTTTCTGAGATCGCATCGCCGCCGAGCGGGTCTGTCGCTGGACGCCCTCGCCGAGCGCACGGGTCTGACGAAGAGCTACATCTCCAAAATCGAACGCGGCCTGAGCACACCGTCGATCGCGGTGGCGCTACGCATCGCGCATGTCCTGGATGCCGATGTCAGCCAGCTGTTTTCCGAGAATCCCGATCGCAGCGCACTACTGGCTATCGGGCGCAGCAGCGAACGCGCCGAGCCCGCGCCGAGCGGGCCGGCCAACTATCAGCCCCTGGCCACCCAGATCGTGGGAAAGGCCATGCAGCCCTTCGTCGTGACGCCGAGCACCGAACCGGGCGCCGGCCATGTCGATCATCACGGCGATGAATTCGTCTTCGTGCACAAGGGCGCCGTGGAGGTATCCATCCCGGGCAATGTGATCACGCTGAACGAGGGCGACACCCTCTACTTCGACGCCGACACTCCGCATCAGCTGCGCTCGATCTCGGCACAGCGGGCGGAGGTGCTCATCGTCGTACACGATCGCGACGCCGCGGACGTTCCCGCGGCGCCGCGATCGCGTGCCTGACGTACCTCGTGCCCGAGGTGGTTATCCGAGACTGAAGGGCTGACCCCACAGCGTCTGGGTGACGTCCATGACATTGTCCTGCACCAGAATCGTTGTGTACGAACGGGCTTCGGCGTAGCCGGCGCAGCCGTCGACCGCGATCGTGTGGTTCACGTACTGGGTGATGCCCGAGGTGCCGGTGAAGTTGTAGGTCTGGATCGCCTTGGTGGCGACCTTGCCCGGCTTCAGCGACAGCGTCATATTCGGGTCGGCGTACGGGCTGATCCCGGTGGGTGCGACACCCGCGCCGAGGTCACCGGTGCCGACCGACAGCCCGCCACCGCCACCTCCCCCGCCACCGCCGGAGTAGCCACCGCCGCCTCCGCCGCCACCTCCGCCACCGCTGTTGTCGCCGCCACCGCCGCTGTTGTCACCACCGCCGCCACCGCCACCACCGTTGTCCGGAGTGGCCGGGGCCGCATTGCCGCCACCGCCCTGGCCGGGCTTGGTCGCATTGCCCGCGGTATTGCCACTGCCCTCGGTGGTCACCTTGCTATTGAGATCGACCTGGCAACCCACCAGATAGCCGGTCTCGATATGACCGCCGGTGACGGTGACGCCGGACGGCGGCGTGACGGTCACCGAGGTCACGGCCGACACCATGGCATTGCGCGAGAGCGGACTCGCGGCCATCGATCCCGAGAGTGTGGCCTGCTCACCACTGCGAGCCACCTGCACGAGCACACCGTCGGGAGCGGTGAACTGCCCCTGACCATCCGGCAGCGCCACCTGGGTATCGGCTCCGGCCGGACCGGCCGCGATCAGGACCGTGGGCAGAAAACCGCACGCCGCGATCGCGATTCCTATCGAATTCCGCATAACGCCTGTCCTACTCACCCGACACTGAACGGATCGCCGTACAGCGTCACTTCGGCCGACCCCTGCTGGTTTTGCACCGTCAACGTGCTGAACGCGCGCGCCTGCGCATAGCCGGCGCAGCCCGAAATCTGGATGCCGCGACCGGAATACGCGATGCCGACGGCGTTCGCCGCAGGATCGAGCTGTTTGGTATCGAGCTTCACCACCGATACCCCACCCGGAACCAGACTGATGCTCGGTGAGAGCTCTGGCGTGACGGAACTCGGTGAGACCCAGACGTCTCCGCCGAGCGAGAGCCCCCCGCTCAGATCGACCTGACAACCGACCAGATAGCCGGTCACCAGTGCGCCCTTGGTCGCATTGTCCACCTTGGCGAACACGACTCCGGTCACGCTCGCGGTACGCGAGGTGCCATTGGCGGCCAGGGAGGGAGCGATGACCGCCTGTTCATTCGTCCGGGTCAGATCCACCTGCACGCCCGTAGCGGTCGTGAGCGCCTCTCGACCGTCCGGCAGCGGCACTGTCGTATCCGCATGTGCCACGGCGGAACCGAGAATCAGCGCGGTCAGACCGACACCCACCCCAGCGATCCGTCCGCTTGTCCTCGAAACCAAACCTCCGCCGACCCTTCACATCTCATACAGCATTCGAGGACCGATGATATGGGCGGGCGCTGAGCTGTGCACATGAACATTCGACGCGGGCGAAGCGGCCTCCCAGCTGCGAGAAATCGCGAGGAACCGCCGGTCGGAGGGTTTCGATCGTCGATATCGCAGCAAATATTTCGATCAAATGTCCGAAATGTGCATTCTGTGAACAAACTTGGAATGTGCTGAGTGGAGGCATGACAAAACGCACCGCCCGGATGCGCGGGGGCGGTGGTGGACGGGAGTCTAGGCCCCGGGCACGCGCCCGGGGCCTAGAAACGCACTATTCGTGCACGGCCAGCACCGTGCCCGCCGCAACCGTCCGGCTACCCTCGCGAATCGCGAAGCCGAGCCCCGGCTCGAGCGGGACCGGACGACCCAGGGTCACCGCCATCTCGACGGTCTCCCCCGGCTGCGCCCGGCCCTCGGCCAGCACCACATCGCCGACCACATCGCCGGTGCGCAGATAGAACTGCGGCCGGTATCCGGTCACGATGGACGTGCGCCGCCCGCCCTGCGCCGCGGTGAGCAGATGCACGCGCGCGGTGAACTCGGTGTGCACCGCGATGCTGCCGACCGCCGCGACCACCTGCCCGCGGGTGACCTGTCCACGCTGCACACCGCGCAGCAGCAGCGCCACATTGTCGCCCGCCTCGGCCGATTCCATGGTGCGGCCGAAGGTTTCGACACCGGTGACCACGGATTCGAGGCTGTCCCCGTACCCGAGCACCGCCACCCGGTCGCCCATGCGGACGCGGCCGCGCTCGATGGCTCCGGTCACGACGGTGCCGCGACCGGTAATGGTGAGCACGTTCTCCACCGGCATGAGGAACGGCGCGTCGGTGTAGCGGACGGGCATCGGTATGTACTCGTCCACCGCATCGAGCAGTCGCAGCAGCGCCTGCGACCACTGCGCGTCACCCTCCAGCGCACGCAGCCCGGAAACCGGGACCACGGGCAGCCCGGAACCGTCGTACCCGTTGGCGGACAACAGCTCTCGCACCTCGAGCTCGACCAGCTCCAGCAGCTCGCCGTCCCCGGCATCGGCCTTGTTGAGGGCGACCACAATGTGCTCGACCCCGACCTGCCGGGCCAGCAGCACATGCTCGGCCGTCTGCGGCATGACGCCGTCCAGCGCCGACACCACCAGAATCGCCCCGTCCAGCTGGGCGGCCCCGGTGATCATGTTCTTCACGAAGTCGGCGTGCCCCGGCATGTCCACGTGCGCGTAATGCCGTGTGGCCGTTTCGTATTCGACGTGCGAGATATTGATGGTGATCCCGCGCGCGATCTCCTCCGGGGCGCGGTCGATGCGATCGAACGGTACGAACGCACCACCGCCCCGCTCGGCGAGCACCTTGGTGATGGCGGCGGTCAGCGTGGTCTTGCCGTGATCGACGTGCCCCATGGTGCCGATGTTCAGATGCGGCTTGGTGCGAATGTAGGCCTGCTTGGCCATGATGATTTCTCCGTCTTGCGGCTGCGGCGATGACACAGCGTGAAATGACACAGCGTGATTCGAGGGACCTCAGCGGCGAGCGACCTTCCCCGCCTGAGGTCCCGGGACATCCCGGAGAAGGTCAGCTTCGTGCGCCGTCGAATGCGGAGACCACGAATGCAGCGGCCATCGCACCCGCGAATGCGGATGTGGCGACGATGGGCTGCGTGAACATGCGGACCACAGTGCCCCACGACTAGCGGAGCGCGCCAGTCATTTTCAATCTCCGACGGGTCGCACGCCGTGCCGGGCCGGTCTTCGACGGCACCGTCGCTAGTATTGCCGCAGTTTCGCCAAGAGTTTGCTGCGCTGCTCTTCGGGCACAGCACAAGTGCACCGAACCGAATTGTCCGTGATCGGCGATGAAGGCGGGCCCGTGGGCATTCTGCACAACCACAAGACACTGGTGTCGAATGTCGCCCTGGTGTCGATGATGCTGGCCGGGGCGAGCTACCTGGCCTTCGATATCGCGCGGGTGCGGCCCGGTGGGTCGTACGCGGTGACCGTGCAATTGGATCGGTCGGGCGGCGTCCAACCCGGCAATGACGTGACCTGGCGGGGATATCGGGTCGGCAAGGTCCGGTCGGTCTCGATCACCGACGGTGGCGCGCAGGTTGCCGCGGTCGCCGAAATCGAAGACCGGTACCGGATTCCGGCCGATACCGATATCAAGGTGGCGGCGCTGTCGGGCGCCGGCGAGCAGTACATCGACTTCCAGCCGCACTCCGACGGCGCGCCATTTCTGAAGGACGGCATGGTCATCCACTTCGATCCGAAGCGGATGACGACGCCGACCCCGATCTCGCAGACGCTGATCGATACCAGTGGCCTGCTGGCCCAGATCGATCCGGACAAGTACAGCACCATCCTCACCGAACTCGACACCGCGCTCAGCGGCGGGCCTGATCAGCTCCGGCATCTCATCGACGGCATCAGCCTGGCCACCGCGGGTCTGGACCGGCTGCTGCCGCAGACCGAGAACCTCATCGAGAATCTGCGCCTGATCGCGGGCACGACCTCGCACGCACAGCCCGATCTGGGCACGCTGACCCGTAATTCGCAGCTGCTGTTCGATCAGGCGAATGCGGCCAATGCAGAATTGCGACAGCTGCTCGAACGCGCACCGGGCCAGCTCGCCGTCGCCTCGGCAACATTGGATCGCGATGCGGACCCGATCCAGAGCCTCACCACCACCCTGGCGGCGATCGTGAATGCCGCGATGCTGCGGATTCCGGCCATCCACGCACTGTTCCCGGCATTGGTGGTCGGAACCTCGGCCATGGGTGCGCCCGCACACGACAACGAGTTCTATACGGTCGTCGATATCTGGCCGCGGCCGTGGTGCCGGTACTCGGCCAAGGACACCGCGCCCTACGTGGTGCAGGACGGCACTCTCGCCCGTTGGGCCTACTGCACCAATCCCCCGCCCGGACTGCAGATTCGCGGGTCCGGCAATGCCCCGCGGCCGGACATTCCGAACAATGGCGCCGAAATGCCCACCTGGGCCGATCCCAACGACCGCACCCTGCCGCCGGTTCGGTGATTCGCACGCGTGTCGGCGCGCCCGTCGCGAGTTGTCCCGCAAATCTCACCGTGCAACCTTCAGAATGATCACTTGGTACCTCCCGAGGGGGTCCCATGCTGTGCCAACGTGATGTCCCCTCGCCCTGGCAGCCGCGTCGACAGGGTGGCGGGCAAGGCTAGAGAGGTCAGATGTCTCGATGATGAGCAAGCGTTCCCTCGGCTTGGCAGCGCGTTCAGTTGTCTTCGTGGGTGTCGCGGCTGCCGGATTGACGGCCGCGCCCGCACAGGCCGATCCACTGTGGCCGGGCGGTCCGGATGTACCGGGTGTGCCGGCGATCATTCCGTCACTCCCGGCGGTCGCGCCGTGCTCGGCGCAGGCTCGCGCCTGCCTGCGGCTCGGCACCAATGAGGCGTGGCTGATGGACAATGGGAAGGTCACCTTCGGCCCGACCCCGATCTCCCACGGTATGCCGGGCTTCGAAACCCCGCCGGGTGTCTTCAAGGTGGCGTTCAAGGAACCGTTCCACTGGAGCACCATGCACCAGGCGCCGATGGAGTACGCGATTTTCTTCAATGGAGACATCGCATTCCACATCGGGCCGACGGATAAGAAGTCGCACGGTTGTATTCGCATGACGCCCGACGGCGCCAAGCAGTTCTTCAGTTACCTCAACCCCGGTGACGTGGTCGAGGTTGTGCCGTAGGTCGTCGGATCTGTATCGATCTGTTTCCGATCAGCCCCCTCCTCGCAGTGCGGGGAGGGGGCTTTTTCGACGTTCAGGCCGGGCAGCTGTGGAATGCGTGCACCAGCCACTGCCCGGACGGCCGGGCGATCACCCAGGTGCCGAGCACCGGCGGTTCGGTCTCGGCCTTCCCGGGCAGCTGTACCGCGCTGCGGCCCACCACGATTGCGGTATCCGGATTCAGGAACCGCACGGTCGAGGGCTCGTCCACCACCCGCGAACCCCGCCACGGCCCGGCGAAGGCGGCGGCGAAGCGGGCCCGGACGGCCTCGCGGCCCGCACCCGGCCAGCCCGGCGTCACCGAGCTGGCATCGGCATCGAAATTGGCGGCCAGCGCATCGGCGTCATTGTTCGCCCAGGCGCCGTAGACGCCGTCGATCACGGCGAGTACGGCGGCCCGCTCATCGGTCTGCACTGCGATGTCGTTCATGGTGATCCTCCTCGAATTCGCGCCGCCGATTCAGCGGCTCGTGAGTACCTACCGGCGCGGGCGCACAAACTCATCGGTGCTCGTGGATGTCCGCATCGGTGCTCGTGAATGTCACCGCCGTCGCGTACAACAGGGAGGTGGCCGAGGAATTCACCACCCGCACCGATCCCTATCGCCGAGAGTTGCTGGCGCACTGCTACCGCATGCTCGGCTCGGTGCACGATGCCGAGGATCTGGTGCAGGAGACGCTGCTGCGCGCCTGGCGCGCCCGCGACAGCTATGACGAGAGCCGGGCCTCGCTGCGCACCTGGCTGCACCGGATCGCCACGAACGCCTGCCTGACCGCCCTGGAGCAGCGCACCAGGCGGCCGCTCCCGTCCGGGTTGGGCGGACCGCCCGGTGACGACCCCCGCGAGGCGCTGGTGCACGGCGGCGAAGTGCCGTGGCTGCAACCGATTCCGGATGTCATGATCGGTGATCCGGCGGAAGTCGCTGCGGCACAGGGCAGTCTGCGCCTGGCCCTGGTCGCGGCCATGCAGCACCTGCCCGCTCGCCAACGCGCGGTGTTCGTGCTGCGCGAGGCGCTCGACTGGCCCGCCGCACAGATCGCCGAGGCGCTCGAAATGACGCCCGCAGGGGTGAACAGCGCATTGCAGCGGGCCCGAAAGACACTGTCCGAAAGCGGTATTCACGAAGACGCCATTACCGAGCCCACCGACCGCAAGGCCGTGATCGACCGATATGTGAACGCCTTCCGGAACGCGGATCTGTCCGCGATCGAAAAACTCCTCACCGACGACGTCATCCTGGAAATGCCGCCCTACCTCAATTGGTACCGGGGCCCCGCCGACTACACCGCCTTCCTGGCCCGCGCCTTCGCACTGCGCGGCACGGACTGGCGCCTGCTGCCCGCCGCCGCGAACGGCCAACCCGCCGTCGCCGCCTACGTCCGAGACTCCGCAGGCGAGTACGTCCTGCACACCCTGCAGATCTTCACCCTGGCCGGCGATCGCATCGCCCGCACCACCGTCTACCAGGACCCCGAAATATTCGCACTCTTCGAACTCGCCCCGACCTGCTGATCAGACGGGGCGTTCAGCGAGCCGATGCCGAATGCGGTGGTGCCACTGCACAACCGGCCTGCTGCAATGGCCCACCAGCCGCAGGTGAACCCTGACCGGGGGCGCTGTGCCACGCGGCGCAGGGGTTTCGGTTTGCCGCTACCGCGACCCGAGGACGCCGTCGACTGTGCGGTGGATCTTCTCGACGGCGGTGGTATCACCCAGGCGCAGGGCGGTATTCGCGGAGCGGAGGATGGCGTCGAGTTGGAAGGCTACGAGATCGGCATCCAGGTCTGCGATCTCACCGGCGACGATGGCCTGGCGTAGTTCGTGGGAGAGGGCGTAGATCCATTCCTGCTGGTAGCTCGCGAGCGCGTCCTGCACCGGGCCCGGGCGGCTGTCGAACTCGCTGAGGTTGGCGGCCTGGAAGCAGCCGCCGGCGAACAGCGGGGTTTCGGCGTAGTCGATCCAGCGGGCGATCAGTTCCCGAAGGCGTTGTGCGCCAGGGGGTTTCGATTGGGCGGGGCGGACGACCGCGTCGATGAACATGCGGCGCGCATGGTCGACGGTGGCCAGCTGCAGCGTTTCCTTGGTGCGGAAGAGGGTTTGGATGCCGGCCTTGCTGAGCCCGACGTCCATGGCCAATCGGCCGAAGCTGAGGCTTTCCAGATTCTCCAGGGAGGCGATGTCCACGGCGCGGCCGAGGACGATCTGCCGGGTCCGGGCGCCGCGGAGCAGGCGTTTGTCGGTGATCTCGGAGGCGGACGCGGGATTGTCCATACGGTCGATCGTACTCCGGCAGGCTATGCCGACCCGAGAACGTAGGCCAGCTGTCGCACCAGCAAGGTGGTGATGACCGCCTGTCCGGAGGTCGAGAAGTGAATCCGGTCCGCGCTGAGCAGGTTCGGGCGGTCGTTGAACGGGTGGTCCGCACAGTCGGCGATGACACCGCCGTACTCCGACGCCAGCGCGCGGGTGATCTCGTTGAGCGCCCGCAACCGGTCCGGCCAATCCGGGAACACCGGAACGACGAAGGCACGGCCGAGGGTGAAGGCGGCGAGCTGCGCTCCGGTCCCGGCCGCCAGTTCCCACATGCGCCGCAATGTCCGTTCGATCTGCGGCCAGTCGGGTTCGCGGCGCACGATGTCGTTCGCGCCGCTGGGCACGATCAGCAGGTCCGGGCGGAATGCGAGGATCCGGGCGCTCTGCTCGTCGAGCGCCTGCTGCGTCGTGGCGCCGATCCGGCCGGTATTGAGGTACTCGAGCTCCGGGCGCACCCGGCACAGGATCTGCCGAATCCGTTCGGGCCAGCCGAGATCGAGGTAGCCGGGGGTCGGATCGCCCGCGCCCACCGACAGGCTGTCGCCGAGCGAGGCGAACCGTCGCCAGGGTGCGTCGTGGAGTAGGCCGGCGGCAGCCGAGGGCGACAGGCAGTAGGGATCCGAAGCCTCGGTGAGTGGTTGCGCCATCACTGTCATGAACTAAGCATACGGTCGTACGTATCCATGACACAAGCAGGTATCAATTGCCCCGCGACGTGACCGGCATTACAGTTACGCTCCAGTAGGAACTCCAGCGTTCCCTGAAATACGGAGTCGCACTTGCCAACACCCACCACCGCTGTGCCGGCCACCGCAGCCCCCGCGACCGTCGTCACCCGGACCTGCCTCGAACTCACCGCCGATGTCCTCGAACGACTGCTGGAGGTGCTCGCGGCCGTCGACTCCGCGGTGCTGGCCGAACACCACACCGCCGTACACGCGGTCACGTCCGCACTGCTGGGCGGGCAGCCTGCCACGGCCCGGACGCGGTCGTCGGGCATCGAGATCGAGGAATCGTATTTCGTGCTGGCCCTGCGCATTCCGCCACGGCCGCGCAGTGCCGCACCGGCCATCGATGCGGCGGTGCTGGCGCAGCGCACACTGCGCCGCCTGCAATCGGCGCTGGCCGCGCGCAGTGCGGGACGGGCGCTGCCGATGCTGAGCATCGAGGGCGGCACCGTGCTGCTGCCCGAATCCTGCACCGACCCCGCGACTCTCGACGATCTCGTCGCAGGACTGTCCGCCGCCACGCGGGCGCCCCTCACCGCGACCGTCATGCACGCTGCGACACAGGCGATTCCGGCGGCAGCCGATCAGGCGCACGAACTGCTGGATATGGTGCACCGCCTGCAGTGCGAACCGGGCCTGTACCGCTTCGACGATCTGGCCATGGAGTATCAGCTGACCCGGCCGGGTCCGGGCCGCGAATACCTCGGGGCGCTACTGGATCCGCTCGACGAGTATCCGGAGCTGCTGGAGACCCTGCGCCGGCATCTGGGCAACGATCTGAACCGCCGCCGCACCGCGCGCGGACTCGGCGTGCACACCAATACCATCGACTACCGGCTCAAGCGCATCGGTCAGCTCACCGGTTTCGATCCCGCCCAATCGGCGGGGCTGTGGTACCTGCGCTCCGCGCTGGTGGCCCGCACCTATCGAAATGCGGAGCAGCACAGGTACGTCGAGCACACGCTCACCTAGCGACTACGTCATACCGCGATCCGGCGCCGCACTTCGCGGCTGCCGGCACGTCCCGGTACCGGACGGCCGCACAGCATTCGCAGCACCAGCGCCAGGAACGGCACATGCTGCGACCTCGACCGCCGCGACAGCGCCACCGACCACACCGTCTCGCTCCCCGGCAGACCCAGCGGCTGATCGTCGAATCGATCGGCGAGCCAGTCGATCATGGTGGGCGCGCCCAGGAATTGCAGCGGCAGATGCATGCTGAGCCGGTCCCGCAGATATCTGACGTGCGCCCCGCGCCACAGATAGCGGCCGACGTGCGCATCGATATCGGCCACCGCGATCACCTCGTCATGCACCGCCTGCAGGACCAGCATGGGCATGGCGGGAGCCCGTGTGCCGGGCCGGATGTCGTCGAGCACGATGCGCAGCTCGGGATGATCCAGCATGGCCGCGAGCCCCGCGCGCGCATGGCGGTCGGCATCGCGCCCGGCGAAGCGGGCCAGCAGCGGGAGGGTGGGAGTGCGCTCGGCGGTATCCAGCAGTGCCAGATACGCCGCCGACAGATGATCGCTCAGCACCTGGCGCAACTGCGGATACGCCCGCCGCAGTCCGGCGGTGAACACCATGGCGAAGCCCGCGTACGGCGAGGCGTTCAAGCGCACGAACGCCGCGGCCGGATCACCGACCGGTGATCCCGCGACCGCGCCGGCGATATCGAGTTCCGGCGCGTACTCGGCGGCCAGCTCCGCCGCCCATGCGGTCGCCAGACCGCCGCCGGAGTAGCCCCACAGGCCGATTCGGGTATCGGCGGCCAAACCCAGGGCCGGGAATCGCAGTGCGGCGCGCGCCGCGTCCAAGGCCCGATAGCCCGGTTCGCGGGCCGAGCCGAAATGCCCGCCGAGCCCCTCGTGATCGGGCACCGATACCGCCCAGCCGCGCGTCAGCGCACTGGCGATGAGCGGTAGCTCCAGCTGCGGTACGGATCCGAGCGCGCGAGCGCCGTGCCGTAATGCGTAGGAGGGGAAGCACATCGGCGCGACGGCGTCGATCGCGCACTGGAACGACAGCAGCGGCCGCCGCTCGGCCGGATCGGCGCCCCACGGCAGCAGCACCGTGGTGACCGCCGCTTCCGGTGCGCCGCGCAGATCGGTAGTGCGATACAGCAATTGCCACGCCGTGATCTTCTGCGGCACCAGCCCGAAGAGCCCCAGCCTGACCTGCCGCGAGCGCAGAATCGTGCCCGGTGCGAGGCGGCCGAGCGGCACCGGCGAATGGTAGAACGGGTCGTCACCCGGCAGTTGTGGCTCAGGGATGCCCATCACCACCGATCAGCCAGGGATTGAAGGTGCATTCGAGGTCCGGATGCGCGGCGGGATCCAAGGCGCGCAAGGCAATCGAGGCCGCGCGCGGCGAGTACATGATCGTCAGGTGGTCGGACAGATCCTGCGCACAGCCCTGCTGCAACGTGATGTTGTCCACCGTGGCGCCGGGTCCCTGCCGCAGGAAGGTCCACTGGTACGGATTGGACACCTCATCGTGCTCGGTGCCGATGGCGGTGTAGTCGACGCCGGGCACGGTATCGCCGTCGGCATCGAGCTTGGTGTAGAACGGCGACCCCACCGTCTGTTCGATATTCGACTGCCCGAGGATCGGTTCGTAGAAGCCGAGAATATTCACGCCCATATCCGTGATCCAGCGCCCCAGCGAGGCGATGCCCATCAGCGAGGTGCCGTGGCTGGTCGCCCCGAGTGAGATCACCTTCCGCACCTTTCCCTGTCCGCCTTCGAATTTCAGGTACTGGCTGGTCACCGGCCCGCCCTGGGAGTGCGCCACCACATCGACCGCGGGCGCCCCCGTGGCGGCCAGCACCCGGTCCACGAAACCCGCCACCTGCCGCGCCGAATCCTCCAGCGGCCCTACACCGTAGCGGCCCGGCAGGATCGGCCCGAGTCCACCACCCTCGAGCAGGCCCTCGCGTCCGTAGTTGAAGGCGAAGACGCAGAACCCGGCGCGAGCGATGCGCGGTGACAGGTAGGCGAAACTGTCGTAGGCATTGAGCCAGGTGCCGTGCAGCAGCACCACCGGGCGCGGATGTTCGGCGCTGGATTTGCAGGTCCAATCGTTCGCGCCGGGCGGGGCGGCATCCGGATGGGTCAATCCGTAGGCGAAGGCCGCCAGCGGCGCGGACAGTTCGGGACCCGCGCCGACGGTGTCCGATGCCGTACTCGGCGACAACGCCTCGGGCGCGGAGTTCGCCACGCCGCTGGACAGCGCCATCCCCATCGCGGTGACTCCGGCACACACGGCACCACCGAGCGCTCGCATCTTCGGCCTCATAGAACCTCTCCCACTACGTCGAATTCGCTTGCGACAGTAGGGGTGTGGTGTGACCTGGAACACTTCCCTGTGGCAGATGACAAGGCGGCCCGCTGTCAGCGGGCCGCCGATTGTGGTGCGGGACAGCTACGTCCGGTACCGGAAGAGGATCCGCCCGCGGGTGAGGTCGTAGGGGCTGAGCTCCACGAGCACCCGGTCCTGGAGTGTGATCTTGATGTAGTTCTTCCGGATCTTCCCGCTGATGTGCGCGAGCACCTGGTGGCCGTTCGGGAGCTCCACCGTAAAAGTGGCATTGCGCAGACATTCGACGACGATGCCGTCGATTTCGATGCCCCCGCCCTTTTTGGCCGAGGTGGAATTAGCAGATTTCATGGTGTCGCCTTTCGGGATTGCCTTGTCTCGCAGGCGCTCCCGGCGACAGCTACAGCGTTCGCGCGACCATGACGACGAGGGGGAGCACCCACACGGGTACAACGTTCATGGGTCTCACCTCCTTGCGTGATGTCACGGTGCGCCGGACGTTATCAGCCCGCATCTGGTCCTGGCCAATCATTTTCACGCGGGCGGGCGGGTGAGGGCGAGGGCGGTGCGGGTGAACAGGGAGGCCAGTTCCGGCAGGTGGGAGGCATCGCGCTCGTTCAGGCAGGACCGCACGCGGTCGTCGATGCCGCCGAGCAGCATATCGATCAGTTCCGGATCCGGCTCCGCGGCGAGTTCGCCGTCGCGCACGCCGATGCGCACCACGGCCATGATGTATTCGGCGAAACGGCGGTGCACCCGGGCCCGATGCGCCACCAGGCCCGGGCCGGCGGCCATGGTCTCCACATACAGCGCGCGAGCGGCGGCCGGCTTGTCGGCCAGGACCCGCAGGTAGATTTCGAACGAAAGCCGCACGCGGTCGGGGAAACTCACGCCGACCATTCCGGTGACGGTGTCCTGCAATTGATCCAGGGCCTTACCCACCGCGAGATCGTAAGCGGCGGCGAAACATTCGTCCTTGCCGCCGAAGACGGCATAGAAGGTCCGGCGCGCCACCTGCGCCCGGCTCACAATGTCGGCGACCGTGGTGGCGCCGTACCCCAGCTCCCCCACCGCCTCCAGCACGGCGGTACACAATCGCTGATACTGCGAGGACTCCACCTGTTCGCGGCTGAGCCCGTGCCGCCCACGCGGCAGTGGTCCCGCGGCCCCCGCACCCTCCACACTCACCTCGCCCACACTATGGCCTTCCGCCGCCCGCCGATGCCCGCTATCGCTTGGGCCAGTGCCACGGCGGTTCCTCCAGCGGTCGCAAACCGTCCACGACGGTCACGCCGTCCTCCTTGACCAGTTCGATGGTGTGCAGGTCCGGGGCGTGCGCGGCCAGCACGTCGCGCAGTTCCCGCGCATGGGTCACCACGATCACCTGGGTGTCCTCGGCGACCTTGGCGATGAGTTCGCCGAGCGGGCCGAGCAATTGCGGGTGCAGGCTGGTCTCCGGCTCGTTCAGCACCAGCAGCTCCGGCGGGCGCGGGGACAGCAGGGCCGCCACCAGCAGCAGATAGCGCAGGGTGCCGTCGGAGAGTTCCGCGGAGCCGAGCGGGCGGTGCAGTCCGGGCTGGTGCAGCAGCAGTTCGAAACGCCCGTCCCGACCGGCAATCTCGATCTCACTGCCCGGAAAGGCATGATCCACCGCCTGATTCAGGCCCTCGGCATCACCGATCTCCCGAATCGTCTGCAGTGCGGCCGCGCCATCGGCGCCGTCGTGCGCGAGCACCATGGTCCGGGTCCCGATCTGCAGTGCGCGGCCGGGTGCGTCCGCATCGGTGCGCAGATGGTCGTAGAAGCGCCAGCCTCTGATGCGTTCGCGCAACACCAGCAAATCCGGCGCATGCTGCGGGTCGGCCAATTCGGCGAGCATGCTGTCGAACGGTTTCAGCGCATGCGGCACCATCTCCCAGCCGCCCTTGCCGGCCCGCAAGCGCACCACCGGCCCGCCGCGTTCGGCCAGCATGGCCGCCGGGCGCAGCACCGGCCCGGCCCACACCGCCTCGGCTTTGATCTCCGGATCCCGGTTGAACATCGAATACATATCCGGCACCGGCACACCCAGGTCCGCCGCATAACCGAAGTCGTCGCCCGCGAACCCGAGCCGCAGGGCCAGCGGTTCCCCGCGCGCGGTCCGCCCGGGCCCCGCCCAGAGCGTCGAATCGAGCCCGCCCTCGCGTGCCAGCCCGGCAACCGCGCCATTACGCGAGAAATCGGCCAGCAGCCGCAGCACCCGATAGAGACTCGACTTGCCACTGCCATTCGCCCCGGTGACCACATTCAATTGCCCGAGCGGCACCACCAGACGCCGTAGCGACCGATAGTTCTCGACAGCGAGCGTGGTCAACATGCCACCACCCTATTGCCGGCATCAGACACCCTCCAGCAATCAGAGCGCCGCAATGAGCCAGGTCACCCCCAGGCCTTGCCCGCCGGCTCCCGGATCGTGTGGTTGATCCGGTTGAAGAAGTTGGTGATTGCGATGTTCAAGATGATCGCGGACATCTGGTTCTCGTCGAAGTGGGTGGCAGCCGCGTCCCAGATCTCGTCGGCCACTCCCGGTGAGCCGTCCTGGATCCGGGTGGCGGCCTCGGTCAGTGCGAGTGCTGCGCGCTCCTCCTCTGTGAAGAACGGGGTCTCGCGCCAGGCGACCACGCTGTGCAGCCGCTCCTCGGTCTCGCCCTGCTTCTTCGCCGCCTGGACGCCGGCGAACACACACGGGCTGCAGCCGTTGATCTGGCTGGCCCGCAAATGAACCAGCTCGAGCACGAGCGGGTCGACGCCACCGCCGTGAATCGCCTTCTGCAGATGCTGGATTCCTTTGATCAAGTCGGAATTCGCCATGCTCTTCATGCGTGCTTCCATGGGTCGTGCCTTTCCTCGGTTACGTGAGCCGTCATCCAACGCACCCCGGCGTTGAATATGTGTGACTCATGCATATAAAGTAGAGCCGTGACGCAAACCCAGTCAAGCCTTCAGCATGCAGCCAATGTCCTGGGCGCCCTGAGTCTCGTGGTCGCCGACCGGATGAACACTGCCATCGAAGCGGTTGCGGCACTGGGCCCGTCGGCCCCCGCCGCACTGGCGGCGATGCACGAGTTCCTCGACGGCGGATCGGTCACCCAGTTGAGTTCCGTGCTGGGACTGACCCACTCGGGCACTGTCCGCCTCGTCGACCGTCTCGCCGCGGAAGGTCTCGTCGAGCGCGTCGGAGCAGAGGACGGACGGGCCGTGTCCCTGGTCCTGACCCGAACCGGCCGCCACATGGCCGCGCAGATACTTCAGACTCGCGAGACGTCGCTGACGAGCGCGTTATCGGCATTGTCTGCGGACGAGGTCGACAATCTCGCGGCAGTGCTGGACACGATGCTGACCACAGTGACCCTCGCCAGAGCCGAGCAACGCTCCGCCCGCACCGGTAACCGTTCACAGCCGTGGCTGTGTCGCCTCTGCGACTTCGCCGCATGCGGCCGAAGCGAAGGCAACTGCCCGGTCAGCAATGCGGTTTCGGCCGGCGCCGATTAGGCGGCCGGGCGGTGGGCGACGGTGGCCAGTACGCGCAGGGCGTCGGCGAGGTTGACGACCATGCCGGACCCCTCGGCGGCCAGGCCCATCTCCATGTACTGGCGGATGAGTTCGGACTGTGTGATGCCCTTGGCCTCCGCGGTGGCCTTCAATCGCTCGTCGAGGTCGACCGACCACTTGACGGACCGCTTCACCGGGATGCCGTCGGCCGGCTTGTCGGCCGGGCCCGGTAGCCCCACGGGCGCGGGCGCGTTCTGATCGAATTCCATGCCTTCGGCCCACGCCGCGAATTCGGCTGCGGTGCCGGGGATTTCACTGGTCATTGTTCGTCCTCCCATTCCGTGAAGGTCTTCAGCTGCTGCGGGGTCATCTCGGTGATGCCGATGATCTGATGGTCGGTGATGGCCGATGCTTCGTCGTCGTCAGCCGGTAGGCGCCGCGTCCACACGATGACCGCACGCCCGGCGCGGGTGCGGCCCCAGAACGTCAGGGCGGTGACATCGTGCCCGCCGGCGGGGACCACCTTCCTGCGCCGGCCGTAGACGACGTCATCGATATCGGCTGGAGACAATCCCAACTCGGCGGCCATTCGCAATGCTCGATGCAACCAGTAGTAACCCATGTCCTGCCCCATGGTACCTCGCGTGAGGTACCGGAGGCCACGGTGAATCAGGCGTCGTGGAAGACGAGGCCGAGGGTGTGGCGCCGGCCGGAGCGGACCAGGCTGACGCCGTGGCGCATGGGGGCGGCGGACCAGCCGCGGGCACTGGGGATCGGGCGGTCTCGGGTGGTGAAGATGAGGCCGTGGCCCTGCGGGAGGCGGAGGGCGGAGCCGCGGGATTGGGCACGGGGGCGCTGTTCGACCATGAGGAATTCGCCGCCGGTGTAGTCGAGGTCGGGGACGTCGAGTCCGATCACCACCTGGAGCGGAAAGATCATGTCGCCGAACAGGTCCCGGTGCAGGGCGTTCCAGTCCCCCGGGCCGTAGCGCAGCAGGATCTGCGCGGACTTCTGCTGTCCGGCGGCGTGGCACTGCGCGATCCAGTCGTCGAGTCGCTCGGGCCAGGTTCCCGGCTTGCGGAGGCGGGCCGCCCAATCCTGGGCGATGGGAAGCAGTTTCGGGTAGAGCGCGGCGCGCAGGTCCGCGACGATCTCGGGGAGATCGTGGGTGAAATAGCGATACTGGCCGGAGCCGAAGCGGTGCCGGGCCATATCGATGGTCGAGCGGAAGCGGTCCTGCTGGTCGTAGAGATTCACCAGCGTGCGGCATTCCTCGGCTGTCAGCAGCGGGCCCATCAGCGCGTGGCCGTAGTCGTCCAGGTCGGCGGCGAGCGCGGGCCAGTCCTGGGCGGCGATGCGGGCGGCGCGCACGGGCGGCAACTGAATATCCGCCGTCATCGATCGCACTTTCGCGGATTCGTCCTGACCATTCCCCCACTGTGCCGGAGCCCGGCCCCTGGGACCGGCGGAGTTCGGACGTGACATTCGCGGCAAACTAAACAGGTTAACTTGCAAGTTAAGCTGATGTATTGCAAGCTGGCCCGGTGAGTGAACCCGGCGAACGCAGGTCAGCGCAGGAGCTGGCGGGCGCGGCTGCCGATTTGCGGGTGGCGACCAGCAGATTACTTCGGCATCTGCGCACCGCCCGCGGCGCGATCGATATGACCCCCTCCCAGGCCGTGGCCCTGAGCCGCCTCGGCACCGACGGATCGATGTCGGTGGCCGATCTGGCGCGCGCGGAGAAGGTGCGGCCACAGTCCATGCGGACCACGCTCGCCGCACTGGAGGAGCGCGGACTGGTGACGCGGTCGGCCCACCCCTCCGATCAGCGTCAGGTCCTGATGTCGCTGACCCCCGCGGGTGTGCGGGTGCTCGAACAGGCCCACGTGGCGAAGGAAGACTGGCTCGCCACCGCTATCGCTACCAAACTCTCTCCGGCCGAACAGGATTCGCTGATCGCCGCCATTCCACTGCTCGATCGACTGGTCGGGCCATGACCACTGTTTCGTACTCGTAGAAAAGGATTCGCTTCGTGTCTTCGACGATTCTGGAACCACGCACCGCCCTCGTAGTGATCGACCTGCAGCAGGGTGTTGTCGGCATGCAGACCGTGCCGCACACCGCCGCCGAGGTGGTGCAGAACTCGGTGGCGCTGGCACGCGCCTTCCGGAAGCGGGATCTGCCGGTTGTGCTTGTGCGCGTGTCCTTCTCGGCCGATCGGGCGGACGCCGCACCGGGCCGGATCACCGATTCGGGCGCTCAGGCCTTCACCCCGCCCGAGGGCTGGGACGTGCTGGTCGACGACCTCGAGATCCAGCCCACCGATATTCGGATCACCAAGCGGCAGTGGGGCGCCTTCTACGGTACCGAGCTGGATCTGCAGCTGCGCCGGCGCGGCATCACCGGGATTGTGCTGACCGGCATTGCCACCAGCATCGGGGTGGAGTCGACCGCTCGGGCCGCGCAGGAGCACGGCTATTCGGTCGTGGTCGTCGAAGACGCCAGCGCCGACCGCGATCTGGCCTCGCACGAGCACGCGTTCGGGAAGATCTTCCCGCGACTGGGTCTGGTGTCGACCACCCAGGATGTGCTCGACGCATTGGACGTTCAGGTCGGCGCCGACGCCTGACCTGTCCTCGACACGACGGTGGGGCCGTGCACATATGTGCACGGCCCCACCGTTTTTCGAGTCACAGAGTCACAGAGTCACAGCCTCCTGGCGTCGATCATCCAGATCTGAATATTGGAGAACTCGTAGTTGGCCCCGATCCGGCTGACCATGCGGACCAGATCGGTGACATCCTCCGTCCTGGCGAGTACTTCGATCCGGAGCCCGGCCGAGACATCACTCTCGAACCGGCGACCGCGATAGCTCTCGACCTTGCTGTCGCGGTCGTCCACGCGATACACCTGGGTGACCACCATTCGCCGCACCCCGAAAGTCGCGAGGGCTCTTTTGATCTCGTCGAACAGGCCGGGCGGCAGCACCAGCGTGATGAGTTTGGCGTCGCTTTCGCCGCCCGGATCCATATCGTGATAACCGATCGAGCCGCCGAGTTGTAGCGGCGCCGTCATCAGGATTCCTTGCTGGGCAGCTCCGGTTCCGCTTGTCGGACAGGTTGCTTCAGCCCCGCCCGCGAGCTCACAAGGGTGTCATCCGGGTAGGCCTCTTCCTCGTGCGCGCCGACGTCGCCGACTTCGAGCACTTCATCGGGTAGTCGCAGGTTCATGAACAGGCCGAGGATCTTCAGGATCGCGAAGGTGATGAAGGCGTCCCACACGATGATGGTCAGCGCCGCACCTGCCTGCCACAGCAGCAGTTTCGGATTGTGGCCGTAGAGCCAGCCGCCGTAGGTGGCATCGGAGACATCCGCGCCATTGCCCAGATAGACCTTCATATGCGGGTCCGCGAGCACGCCGACCAGCAGACCACCCGCGAGTCCGGCGACACCGTGGGTATGCACCACACCGAGGGTGTCGTCGACCTTGCGGAACAATCTGGTGCGCCCCAGCTTGTTCCACGACAGCCACACCAGGCTCGAAGCCACCAGGCCGATGACCATTGCGCCGAAGCTGTTGACGAAACCCGCCGCCGGGGTGATGGCGACCAGGCCCGCGATCATGCCGTTGATGGCGCCCAGGAAGTTCGGCCGCCGCGACGGGCCCGCGAACATATCCCAGATGACCCAGGTCAGCAGCGCTACGGCCGTGCACAGGTTGGTGTTGAGCACCGCCAGTGACGCGTCCGCACCCGCGAAATACGGGTCACCGCCATTGAATCCGTTCCAGCCCAGCCACAGGATGCCGGCGCCGGCCGCCGCCATGGGCAGATTGTTCGGGACGGCGCGTTCGCGGTCCCGTGCCAGCCGCGGGCCGATGACCGCCGCCGCCACGAATCCGGTGGTGCCCGCGGCCAAGTGGATAACGTAGCCGCCGGAGTAGTCGATCGCACCCATCTGCGACCACCAGCCGCCGCCCCACAGCAGGAAGGCGTTCACCGAATAGGCCAGCGTCGTCCAGAGCGGTACGAAGATCAACCACACTTTGAAACTGATTCGGCCGATCACGCTGCCCAGGAACAATAGTGGCGTGATACCGGCGAAGACGAACTGGAAGTACGCCAGCGTCGTCTGTGAGAAACGGAATTTCGGCATCAGTCCGTCGAGTAGCGGAATCACCGCCTGGTTCTGATTATTGGCGCCGAGGATGGTGTGCGGGTGGCCGATTGCGGCCCGCAGTATTCCTGGTCCTATCTTGACGGGTTCGCCGAACCCCATATTGAAGCCCCAGAGCACCCACACGACCAGCACCAGGGAGAACCCGGTGAAGGCCATGAGTATGGTGTTGACGGCCCATTTCCGTTGCACGATACCGCCGTAGAGGATGGCGATACCGGGAATGCTCATGAGTCCGACGAGCGTGGCAGCTACCAACTGCCAGGCATTGTCGCCGGGGTTCAGCCAATCGGGATACGGTGACATGATTCAGCGCTACCTCACCGCGGGAGCGGGCAGGCACCGAACCGCTTCCGGCACTAAATTAGCTGTGACGAATGGTGTCTGGCGTCACATTTGGTGAACCAAGTGTTGTGCCACAACGTTTCCCGGCTATTACGCACGGTTAAATCTGGATTTCACGGTCCGTTCGGCATCGGCCGAGTATGCGAAAAGCATGACTCGGCAATGCAATTCCAACTGGTCGGAACTCGATCGACACAACCCGGCGAGCTCCCGTACCATCGCCCTACGGGGAGATGAGCCGTTGAACGGGGGCAGGGGTGCGCAGGAGTCGTCTATCGACGACCGTCCGCAATGCAGCGGGATGGGCGCGGCGTTTCGCGCGCACCGCACCGGGCGTTCTGAGTGCGGTGGTCGCCGGACTCGTCCTGATTTCGCTGGTCACGGGTCTGGTGTGCGTGAATCAGCTGGGCGAGAAGCAGACTCGGCGTGATTCGGTGCTGCGGCATACCGAACCGCTCGCCGATGCGTCGCAGCGTTTGTATGTCGCACTGTCCGCGGCCGATGCGGCCGCCTCCACGGCCTTCCTCTCCGGCGGCATCGAATCACCGGGGGTGCGCACGCAGTACCGGCAGGCCCTCGCCGACGCGGCGGCGGCGCTCGCGGATGCCACCACCGGCGCCTCCGATACCCAGACCCGGGAGATCGTGGCGAGTATCGCCGCCGAGCTGCCCTCCTATACCGGGCTCGTGGAAGCGGCCCGGGCCAATAATCGCCAGGGGCTGCCGGTGGGCTCGGCGTATCTGCGGCAGGCATCGGTGCTCATGCAGCATTCGGTGCTGCCCAATGCCCAGAAGCTGGAACAGAATCGGGTGGCGCAGCTGCGCGCGGACCAGCGCGATATCTCCACGCTGCCGCTACTGAGCGTCGCCATGCTGCTGGTGCTGCTGATCGCGCTGATCGCCGGATCGGTGGTGCTGCTGCGCCGCACCAACCGCCGGTTCAACCTCGGCGTGACCATCGCGGCAGGCGCGGCGGTGCTGGCGCTGCTGTGGATCGCCGCCGCGAGTATCACCGCGACCGGCGTCATCGACACCGGACCCGCGGGGGCCACCGTGCGCTTCGAAACCCTCTCGCGGGCAAGGATTCTCGCGCAGCAGGCGCGTACCGAGGAGACGATGCAGCTCATCACCCGCAGTGATATCGATGCCAGCGAGGACATCTTCACCACCGACACCACCGAGTTGCAGAATCAACTGCTGACCGTCGTCGCCCCGCAATCGGCTGCGCCACAGGCCTTCTCCAGCTGGCAGGCCGGGCATCGCGCCCAGCTCGCCTCGAATCGGAACAATGACTACAACGGCGCCGTGCGCCAGGCCATCGGCACCGATGCGGCCGGATCCGCCTTCCGCTTCGCCGCACTCGACGATTCACTGCGCGCCGAACTCGATCGAGCGCGGCAGCAGGTGCGCGATGATGTGGACGCCGCCGGCGACGCCTTCATCCTGAGCCCGTTCGGCACCCTGGTCCTGCTGCTCGCCGCGGCCGTCGCCATCGTCGTCGGAATTTGGCCGCGACTACAGGAGTTCCTGTGAGCACGCGCTTTCGAATGCTGCTGATGGCCGGCGTCGCGCTGCTCGTCACCTCCTGCAGTGCGCACGCCCCCGGTTCGCAACCCATGCAGTTGCCCGCCGAGACCCTGCTCCCGCCGGGGGCCGCCGAGATCACCAGCACACCCGATCAGCGCGGCAGCGATACCTGCGATGCCACCGCGAGTCTGCGCCCTGGCGTGCAGCCACGGCCCGGCGATATGCCGGCCGGGTCGACCATGGCGGCCATTCTCGCGCGCGGAAAGCTACGGGTCGGGGTTGATCAGAACTCGTTCATGTTCGGCTACCGCAATCCCGCGAACGGGCAGATCGAGGGCTTCGATATCGATATCGCCCGCGAGATCGCCCGGGATATCTTCGGCGACCCGGACCGGGTCGAACTACAGCCCCTGGACTCCGCGCACCGGATTACCGCACTGCAGCCCGATCAGGGGAACCAGCAGGTCGACATCGTGGTGGAAACCCTCACGCCGACCTGCGAACGCCGTAAGAGCATCGAATTCTCCTCGGCCTACTTCGTTTCCGATCAGCGGCTGCTGGTGCCGAACAACTCCGGAATCCGGTCGACCGCGGATCTGGCGGGCAAGAAGGTCTGCGGCGTTGTCGGCACCATTACGCTCAATCCGATCCTCGCGCTGCCGCAACGGCCGACAGTGATAGGTATGAGCAATTGGCTCGACTGTCTCACCGCGCTGCAGCAGGGACAGGTGGCCGCCGTCAGCACCGACACTCCGATTCTCTACGGCCTGAAGCAGCAGGACCCGAATCTCGACATGGTCGGCGATGCGCTGGCGCAGGATCCCTATGCGGTCGGCATACAGCAGGACAGGAAGGACCTGGTGCGCTTCGTCAACGGCGTGCTCGAGCGGATTCGCGGCGACGGTACCTGGCAGCGGCTCTACAGCGCCCGGCTGGCCGCCCTCGGCCCCGCGGCCGGACCGCCCGCGCCCCGCTACATCGGGTGAGCGGCGATGACCGAGAATCCCCCGCATATTCTCTCCGTCGCCGACATCGACCGCGATATCGCCGCGCGGGAACGCGAGCTCGACGCCATCGCCGCCACTTTGTATGACCTGGACAAGCATTCGGGGCTGGTGCTGCTGCGCCGCTTCCCGCCCACCGGGGTCACCGCCCAGCGCTGGGCGCCGGCGCAGGAGGCGCTGGACCTGATGTGGGAGGACTTCGGCCGGCTGCGCACGATTCTGGATCAGGCCCACGCGGCGCGCACCCGCCGCCGGCTCGACGCACTCGATCGCGAGGAACTCACCGTTCTTTTGCGCGGGCAGCCGATGGAGGTGGCCCGCACCGCGATTCCGCTGGCGCAGCGCACCTTGATCGGCCCGCGCGAGCAGGTGGTGCATATCGGCTTCACCGAACTGGTGACGCGGATGCGGGCCGCCTTCACGCAGATCGTCGAGGTGCTCGACGCGGTCGAGGCGGTGAACAGCCGGGTCATGACCGATATCGCTCCGGTGCGGGCGGAGCTCGGGCGGATCGGTACCGGCGCGCCCGAATTGCGTTCCCTCGCAGCCGATATCGATGATCTCAGCACCCGTGCGACCGCCGATCCACTGACCCTGACCCCGGCCGAGATCGACCGCCGGCTCGCCGAGATCACCCGCCGCATGCGGGACGCGGAGGTGCTGCGCCGCGAGCTGGCCGCCATGGCCGCGGACCGGGATGCGACGATTACACGTATGCGCACGCAGGTGCAGACACTGCGCACGACCTACGAGCGGGCGCACCTGGCCCGCCTCGCGGTGCAGCGCACCATTCTCAGCGGCCCGCTGCCCGAACACCCCGACAACAGCGCGGAATTCGATGCGCAATTGTCCGTGCTGGCGGCCGCCGCGGGCGATCCCACCGCTCTCTGGGAATTGCGCGGCCGCATTGCCACCGCGCTGACCGCCGCCACCGAGTCCGAACAGCTGGCCCAGGGTCTGCTCGATCGCCGGGCCGAACTGCGGGGGCGACTGGAGGCCTACAGCGCCAAGGCCGCGCGCCTCGGTGTCAGCGAGGAGCGAGAGGTCCTGGCCTCGAATCGGATTGCCGCCGGACTCCTGACACGTAAGCCGTGCGATCTGGCAGCCGTCACCCGGGCCATTACCGACTACCGGCAGCTCATCGCTCAGAAATCGGGGAGACGACCGTGAACTGCACCGAAACCGGCTGCACGGGAACGATCCAGGACGGTTACTGCACGGTGTGCGGCACCGCACCGGCACCCGGCGGCGAGCTCTCGCCGAACGTGCCCGACGGACCGCTGCGGTGCGCGGAACCCGGATGCGGAGGCAAGGTCTCCGACGGCTACTGCGAAATCTGCGGCACCGCGCCCAGCGCCGCGGCCACGCTCGTGTCCGGCGCGCAGAGCAGCCGGAGTGTCGCCGGCTCCCACTCGCTTTCGGTCGGCGGGTCCCGGCGCGGCAGTGTGCGCTCGGTGCGGACCGGGACCGGTTCCTCCGGCGGCACGCGCGGACGGCTCGGCGCGGGCATGGTCACGGTGCCGCCGGTCGCGCCGATCGATCCGTCCGCGGCGGTCATGGCCGATCCGGTGGTGTCGGAGCAGCAGCGATTCTGCGGTAAGTGCGATCGGCCGGTCGGGCGCAGCAGGGGCGATCAGCCCGGGCGCACCGAGGGCTTCTGCGGGCACTGCCGCACCCGATTCTCCTTCACGCCCAAGCTGGTTCGCGGCGATGTGGTCGGCGGGCAGTACGAGGTGCTGGGGCCGCTGGCGCACGGCGGGCTCGGCTGGATCTACCTGGCGCTCGATCACAAGGTCAACGGGCGGCCGGTGGTGCTCAAGGGCCTGCTCAATACCGGTGACGCGGACGCCATGCGGGCGGCGGTGGCCGAGCGGCGTTTCCTGTCGCAGGTCGATCATCCGAATATCGTGCGCATCTACAACTTCGCCGAGGATATCGGCGCGGATGGCGAACCGGCCGGGTACATCGTCATGGAGTACGTCGGCGGCACCTCGCTCAAACAGCTGCTGCGGCGCCGGCGCGAAGCGGAGGGCGTGTGGCTGCCCGCCGCACAGGCCATCGCCTACGTCCTGGAAATGCTGCCGCCGCTGGGCTATCTGCATTCGCGCGGGCTCGCCTACTGTGATTTCAAGCCCGACAATGTGATGCAGACCGAGGAGCAGCTCAAACTCATCGATCTGGGCGCGGTCATCGCCATGAGCGATGAGCACAGCGCCATCTACGGCACACCCGGCTATCAGGCGCCGGAGATCGCCGAGACCGGGCCGACCGTCGCCTCCGAGGTCTACACCGTGGGCCGCACGCTGGCGGTGCTGCTGCTCAAGGTCCCGCAGGAGAACGGGCAGCTGGGCCCGCTGCCGAGCCCGGAGACCGAGCCGCTGCTGGCGCGGTACGAATCGCTGTACCGATTCCTGCTGCGCGCAACACATCTCGATCCGCAGGAGCGTTTCAGCGGCACCGAGGAGATGACCGATCAGCTCACCGGCGTGCTGCGGGAGGTGCTCTCGATCGACGACGGCCGCGCCCGGCCGGGCCTGTCCGCCCGCTTCGGACCGCCGCGCGGAGTCTTCGGCATCGGCGATGCGCTGCCGGATGATCCCGGCAGACTCATTGCGGCACTGCCGGTTCCGATGATCGACCCCAATGACAGCGGGGCCGCGCTGCTGGCGAGCACCAGCGCGGTCACCCCGGCGGATCTGGAGCGCGAGCTGACCGCGGGACTGCTCTCGGTGGTGACCGGCAAGGACGAATCGGTGGAGATTCCGCTCCGATTGATCCGCGCCGCACTGGAATTCGGTGACGCCACCGACGCCCTGCGCCGGATCGACGAGCTGGAGCAGACCCTCGAAGGCGATTGGCGACTGATCTGGTTCCGCGGCCAGGCCATGCTGCTGCGCCGCAATTGGTTCGCGGCCGCAGCGGAATTCGATGCGCTCTACACCGCGCTGCCCGGCGATCCGGCGCCCAAACTGGCCCTGGCCGTCACCTCGGAGCTCCTGGCGCGCGATGGTGACGAACCGGATCAAGAGCCCGCACTGCGCAGCGCCACAAGGTATTACGAGTTGGTGTGGCGCACCGATCACTCCTACACCAGCGCCGCGTTCGGGCTGGCGCGGCTGCGGCGTTCGGCCCGCGACCGCGACGGCGCGGTCGCCGTGCTCGATCAGGTGGACCCCGCTTCGGCGGTGCACACCGAAGCGGGTGTGGCGGCTGTGGATACGCTGCTGAGCGTGGAACGCCCGGGCGAGCTCACCGAACACCTGCTGCGCGATGCCGGCGGGCGGATCGAGCGGCTCACCCTGGATTCCCGACGCCGGGCCGCACAGGCCCGGCTGCGCGTACTCGAGGCGGCGCTGCACTGGCTGCACCTGGGACGCGTACCCACCGATCACTCCCCGCTACTGGGGGTGACACTCGATCTACAGGGGGTGCGTACCGGTTTGGAACGCTGCTATCGCGATCTCGCGCACGAAACAGACGATATGTGGGAGCGCATCGCCCTCGTGGAGCAGGCGAACACCATTCGCCCGAGGACCACGCTGTGACCGCCCGCTGCCCGGCCTGCGGCACCTTCGCCGCGGTGAGCGATCGCTTCTGCGAGGAGTGCGGGCGACAGCTCGGGATCCAGCGCATCGCCCTGCCGCCGACCGCCGCACCGACGGCGAACAGCGACAATACGCGGCCGACGAGTCTGGTGCGCCCCGCCGTCGCCACCGTGCAGCGCTACACCGGCACCACGCTGACCTACGATTCGGAGGCCGCTCCGGCCTGCCAGGGTTGCGGCGGTGAGAATTTCGACGCCGACGGTTTCTGCCTGGTCTGCGGGCAGCGCGGTCCGGAGCACGATCGGTTCGAAGCGGACCTCGGCGCGGTCGCCCTGGTCACCGATCGCGGAAACGTGCACGCACACAACGAGGATGCCGTCGCCGTGGCCGTGCTGGACAGTTCCAACCCCGGCACACCCCCGGCCCTGATTATCGCGGTCTGCGACGGGGTCTCGACCTCCGAGGATCCGCAGGCGGCCTCGGGCGCGGCGGTGCGCACCGGCGTCGACGCCTGCCTGACGGCCCTGGCCGCGGGCAGTTCCGCCGAGGACAGCGTCATGGCCGGACTGCGCGAGGCGGCACAGGCGGTGCGCGATATCGGCACCGACGGAAGGTCCCCGTCCTGCACCTACGTCGGCGCGGTGGTGCAGTTCGACGAGTCCGGCGGCGCACATCTGACCATCGCGAATGTCGGTGACAGCCGGGCCTATTGGCTGCAGGCGGACCCGGAGGGCTCACAGCGGCTGACCCTCGACGATTCCCTCGCCCAGGAGATGGTCAATACCGGCGCCATGGACGCGGACAGCGCCATGGACAGCCCGCACGCGCATGTGCTGACCCGCTGGCTCGGCGCGGACGGAGAGCCCGAGCCGTGGTCGGATCATTGCGTGCGGACGCTGCACGCCCGTGCGCCCGGCGTACTGCTGATCTGCAGCGACGGACTCTGGAACTATCTGCCCGAATCCCCGGCGCTGGCCGCGATCGCCACCGCCGACGCACCCATGCCCGCCGCGCGCGCCCTCGTCGACTATGCGCTGGCCGCCGGCGGCAAGGACAACATCACCGTTGCGCTCGTCCCCGTTCCGTTCTCCGAGCAACCAGGAGAAGCACCATGAGTTCCCCTGCCGTCGAAGGCATTTCGATCAGCGTCGATCAGAACCCGTATCTGGCCGAGGGCGTGCGCACCGTGGACGCGGTGATCTCGGTCGAGACCACCGATGAGCTGATGGTCGCCGCTCCCCCGGCGGAGCGGGTCGAGATCCTGATCATCGACTGCTCCGGCTCCATGGGCTCGGGCGACAAGTTCGCGGGCGCGCGCAATGCCACCCTGGCGGCTTTGCAGGTCATCGCCGACGGCACCCGGTTCGCCATTGTCGAGGGCACCGACAAGGCCGAGGTCGTCTATCCCCGCGACGGCGCCACCGCGGTGGCGGACAACAGGTCTCGCACCGAGGCCCGGCACGCGCTGGACAAGCTGAAGCCGCACGGCGGCACCGCCATGGGCACCTGGCTCGGACTCGCGCGCATGATCGCGCAGCGGCATCCGAGCGCCATGGCGCACGCCATCCTGCTCACCGACGGCCGCAACGAACACGAGAAGCCGCAGCAGCTCGCCGCGGAGATCAAGGCCTCGGAGGGGCTGTTCACCTGTGACTGCCGCGGCGTCGGCGCCGATTGGGAGCCCAACGAACTGCGGGCCATCGCGAGTGCGCTGCACGGCACGCTCGATGTGGTGCGGACACCGGATCTACTGGCCGCCGATTTCGCCGAGATGATGCAGACCTCCATGGCGAAGGCCATTCCGGAACTCACACTGCGGGTGTGGACACCGGTCGGGGCGACGGTGCGCATGGTCAAACAGGTGGATCCCTCGATCACGGACTTCACCGCGCGCCGCACCGAGACCTCCGCCCAGATCGGGGAGTATCCGCTGGGCGCCTGGGGCGCGGAGGAACGCGAATATCACCTGCAGATCGAACTGGAGCCCGCCCCGCCCGGCCGCGAAAAGCTCGCTGCCCGAGTGAGTCTCGTGGCCGAGGGCGAGGTACTGGGGCAGGGACTGGTGAAAGCGGCGTGGACCACCGACACCGATCTCTCCGCGCGTATCAGCCGGCGGGTGGCCCACTACACCGGCCAGGCCGAACTGGCTGAGGCCGTGCAGGAGGGGCTGACGGCGCGCAAGGTGGGCGATCTGGCCACCGCCACCGCCAAATTGCAGCGGGCCGTGCAGCTGGCGAGCGAATCGGGCAACGAGAACACCGCGAAACTGCTCAAAGCCGTTGTCGAGGTGGATGATCGGACCGGAACGGTGCGACTGCGGGCCCATATCGACGCGGCCGACGAGATCGCCCTGGATGTGCGTTCCAGCAAGACCGCGCGCGTTCGCAAGGAGAGCGGTTCGTAATGGCGACCTGTCCCGAAGGACATGCCTCGACGGCGACCGATTACTGCGATGTCTGCGGGTCGCCGCTGACAGCTGCCACACCGGCGGGCGAAAGTCCGGCCGCTGCCACGCAACTCGGCCGGTGTCCGGCCTGCGGGGCGGCCGTCGATGGCCGCTTCTGTGAGGACTGCGGCCACGATTCGGCATTGCCCGCACCGGCGGCACCGGTCACTACGACGGTGAATCCCGCCGTGCCGGAGGTGGATCCCGGTGGCACGGCGACGACGTGGGTCGCGATCGTCACCGCGGACCTCGCGCACTACAACCGCATGCTCGCCCAGAACGGCCCCGATGTCGATCGGGTCGATTTCCCGGACTACTACCCCGAGCGCCGAATCCCGCTGCACGGCAGGGATATTCTCATCGGCAAGCACAGCACGACGCAGGGGTTGTATCCGGAGATCGATCTGGCGATCGCCCCGGCCGATATCGCCGTCTCGCGCTCGCATGCCCTGCTGCACCTGAACGGGGAGTCCGTCACGGTGACCGACCTCGGATCCACCAATGGCACCTGCATGAACGACAGCCCGACCCCGATTCCCGCCAAAACTCCCGTCCCGGTGCAGCCGGGTGACCGAATCCATGTGGGCGGCTGGACAACCATCACTCTCACCAGAGAAATTCACTGAACCGACGATCTTGGTCTCTTGTCCAAGTTAGGCTCCCCGCTCGATACGCATGCTCGCATTTCGGGCATGCAGAACGAGGGACCTGATGAGACTGACTCGCCGAGAATTCGTGCGCACCGCCGTCGCCGCGACCGCCGGGGCCGCCGTGGCCGGGCTGACCGCTACCGGCGCCCAAGCCACACCGTTGCCGCTGCGGCGCGGCGTGGGCGCCCCGCAGGCCTGGATGGGCGCACTGCCCGACAGCACTTCCCTACTGCGGCTGACGATTCCGGGCACCCACGACTCCTGCTGCACCAACGCGCTGCACGGCACACCCTGGGCGCAGACCCAGAACTGGGCGCTGGCCGATCAATTCCAGCAGGGCATCCGCTTCCTGGATATGCGCCTCAACGGCCTGCAGGACCATACGAGCGATTCGTTCGGGGTGTATCACTCGGCGGCGTACCAGGGCATCACCTTCGACGGGGTGCTCGATGCCTGCCGAAACTTCCTGGCCCGCAATCCCGGTGAGGTCATCGTCATGCGGGTCAAGAAGGAGGACGGCACCGACAATGACGTCGGGGGCAACTTCGAGCAGATCTTCGACGGCTATCTCGACGTCAAGGGGTACCGGCCGCTGTTCTGGATCGGCGACCACGTGCCGACGCTCGGTGAGGCGCGCGGGCGGATCGTGCTGATCGCGCAGTTCGGCAATCAGCTGCCCGCGCTGCAGTGGCCCAGCGGCGACAATGGGAATCTGTCGAACAATTACTTCTGCCTCCAGGACCATTACAAGGCCAACGGCCTGATGGGCATCGACTCCGGATCCGCCGGTGGCACAGGATCATTCGGCGGCGGGAAGACGATCGGCGGCACCGGCTCGGCCGATGTCGGGTCGTCCGGTGGCGACAAGTTCTCCTATGTCAGTAGCTGCTTCGACAAGGCGGCCGCCGACAGCAACAACTCGCTGATGTACATCAACTTCACCAGCTATTCCGACAATGCCTGGCCCAGGGACAATGCCGATGCGATCATGCCGCAGGTGGAGCGCTATCTGACCGCGCACCGCACCCAGGCCGGTCACTACGGCATTGTCCCCATGGACTTTCCGGATCTGTTCCCGAATGTGCTCGGACTACTGCTGGAGAAGAACTTCCTCTGACCGCACGGGCTCCGGAGCCGGTGCGGCGGGAGTTCGACTGGGGCGCATGGTGATTGCCAGTACGGCGGCTCCGGCGAGGGCGATCACCATGGTCCAGACCGAGCCGACGTGCATGGCATGGATGAAGGCCCCGTCCGCGGCATGAGCGAGATCGGGCCGCCCGAGGGTGGCGGCGATATGCCGGGCCTGTTCGGCGGACACCCGCGCCTGATCCCGCACCGGACCGGGCACATCCCGCAGCGAACCGTCGATCGCCTGCCGGTAGGTGATGGACATGATGGTGCCGCCCACCGCGATTCCGAGCACACTGCCGGTCTGGCGCACGGTATTGGTGACCGCGGATCCGGCGCCGACGCGTTCCAGCGGGAGGGTGTTCATCAGGGCGGCGGTGACCGAACCCATGACGACGCCGATCGAAATACCCTGCACCGCAAGCACTATCTCGTTCCAGATCAGCGGGGTATGCAGTCCGAACAAGGCGAAACTGCCCATGGCCAGCGCCGCGACGGTCACCGCCGTCGCGGTCACCGGGCGAATCGTCCAGCGGCGCACCAGGCGAATGCCGAGCGGACCGCCGATCATCGCACCGAACGCGGCCGGGGAGCTGGCAACACCGGCCTCCAGCGGTGAAAAGCCCCGTGCGCCTTGCAGATAGAACGCACCGTAGAAACCGGCGGCGGTCATGGCGAACAGCAGCAGGCACAGGGCCGCATTACCGCCGCCGAAGATCCGGCCCGCGAGCAGCCGGGGATCGAAACTGGGCTGCCGCATACGCAATTCGACAATCACGAAGGCGGTCAGCAGCGCCGCTCCGGAGACGATCGGGGCCCATACATCGAGCGGGGTCCACGAGGCCACCTGCCCCGCACGGATCAGGCCGTAGGCCAGTGCGCCGAGGCCGCTGATCGACAGCACGAATCCGGCGGGATCGAGCGGACGCTCGGTGGGACTGCGGAACTGCGGGACCAGGGCGATGATTCCGATCAGGGCGAGCGCCACGGCCGGGACATTGATGAGAAACACCGAGCCCCACCAGAAGTGGTCGAGCAGCACGCCGGCGATCAGCGGGCCCGCCGCCAATCCCACACCGGCCGAGGCCGAGGAGATGCCGATGGCGGTATTGCGCGCGGGCCCGGTGAAGGTCCAGGTGAGGATCGCCATGGTGGCGGGCATGATCATCGCGCTGCCGACGCCCATGGCGGCGCGCGCGAGGATCAGCTCCTCGGCATCGCCGGCGAAGGCCGCCCACACCGAGGCGGCCGCGAAGGTCGCCATGCCGATGGTCAGGACGGTCCGGTGCCCGAAACGGTCACCGAGCGCGCCCGCGGTGAACATCAGGGCGGCGAAGACCAGGGTGTAGGAACCGGTGGCCCATTGCAGCTGGGAGAGGGTGGCGCCGAGGCCGCGGACCGGGTCGGCGAGGGTTTCGGCGGTAATGCCGAGGATGGTGTTGTCCATCCAGATCAGGAATGACGAGAGCAGGAGTACGGCGAGAATCAGCCGCTGCCGGGATTTCGGCAGCGTCGCAGGCGTGGTCATGGGCACCTTCGGTACGATTGGTAGGAACCTGACGATCTAAGGATGCAGAATCGTCAGGAACCTGTCAATCTCTGAGGAAGGCTGGACGGTGGGTTCCTATCGCGGCGAGGGCGGTTCACTGACCTTCATGGTCCGCACGGTCTGGCTGACCATGCGCGCGGCAATCGGCGAGGAGCTCAAGGCTTTCGGGCTCTCGACCTCGCAGTACGCGACGCTCATGATGACCGAATCGCACCCCGGGCTCTCGGTCGCGGACATTGCCCGCGAGGTGGCCAGCTCCCGGCAGGCCGCCAATGAAATGCTCGGCGGACTGGAAGCGGAGGGCCTGATCGAACGCAGTCCGCATCCCACCGATCGGCGCACCCACCAGATTCATGTCACCGAATCAGGGCGAAAGCGGTTGGCAGCGGCGCGCATTGCGGTCGCCGCCCGGGAGGCCGAGTTGGAGGCGCGGTTCACGCCCGAGCAGCAGGCGGCGATTCGCGATTGGCTGGAGGGGCTGGCCGAGGCCTGCGCCGAAACCGGTCAGCGCACCGAGCGAATGGGTGCGACGGCGAGTGCGCCGAGTACCGACAGCACCCCGCCGAAGAGGAAGAGCGGAGCGTAACCGCCCAGGCTGACCACCGCCGAGGCGACAAACGGGCCGAGGATCTGCGGGGCCGCGTTCGCGATATTCAGCACGCCCATATCGCGGGCGGCGTCCTCCGCCTTCGGCAGCACCATGGTGACCAGGGCGGTATCGACCGCCATATAGCAGCCGAACGCCACACCGTTGACGGCCGCGAACGCCAGCATGCCCGGCCAGGTCGGGGTGATGACCGGAATCAGCTGTGCGGCAGCCGCAATGCCCGCGGACAGCCCGACGAAGAGCTTGCGGCGGTTGAAGCGGTCGGAGAGCACACCGCCGACCACCGTCGAAATCGTCATGCCCACAGCCGAAATGCCCGTCAGCACCGCCACCGCGGTCGACGGCTTCAAGCCGCCGGGCAGGGAGATATGGTCCTGCAGAATGTAGAGCTGGTAGCCGACAACCGAGAAATAGCCGAGGACCAGCAGGAAACGGCCGATGAAGGCCCAGCGGAAGTCGTGCTCCCGCAACACGCTCAGGAAGGCGCGGCCCTGATCGCGCAGGGACGCCGCCTTTTTGGCGGGCATACGCTGCTCGCGCGCACCGGCGGTGAAGATGACGGCGGCCGCCGCGACGAACACCCCGAGCACGAGGTAGCCGGTGCGGTAGCCGAAGGCCGAGGCCAGGCCGACACCGGCCACCGTTCCGAACGGCAGGCCGAGACCCACTGCCGCAGAAGCGACTCCACGACGTGCCAGCGGCACCCGGTCCGGAACCACCGAGGTGATGGCCGCCTGATAGATGTTCATGACCGCCTGACCCACACACCAGGCAATGGTCACCAGCAGCACGGTATTCACGCTGCCGAGCAGCGCCATGGCCGCGATCGCGGCCAGACCGCCACCGAGAATCCAGGGGTTGCGGCGGCCGGATCGATCCGACAGCGCACCTGCGACGGGGTTGAAGATCGTGGCGAAGATCGCCGAAATACCCGCTACCAGACCGAGATTGGCGACCTTGTCGGCCGCGTCGATATGTTCGACCTGCAGTGGCAGCAGCACACCGCCGACGCCGGAATACATCGCGTACATGGCCGCATTGCCGAGAAACAGCAGGGGCAGCAAGCCCTTGGTGGGAGCACCGGCGGTAGCGGAGTTCCCAGCGAGGGAGGTATCGGCGTCAGAGTGAGCCACGGTGAAATCCAAAGTGTACGAGTGAAAGTGGATAAAGGATTCGCAGCTCTTGCGACCGTGCCGTCCGACACCCGCCCATCGTTGGGACGGATATCCCTCGTCATCCCGGCCCGGTTGTGGCCGGGATCCGTACTCACTGGGTGTCAGCGGGTGGGGTGGATCCCGGCCACAAGCATGCCGGGATGACGGGGTGGTTCCGGTTCGCACCTGCGGGTGCTGACCGGAAACTGTAGGTCAGGAGATCTGGGCGGTGAGGGGCAGATTTTCGACCGAGGTGCCGATGTGCAGGGTGAACGCGCCGGGTTCGACGGCCCAGCCCTGATCGGTCCAGTGCTGGAACGAACGCTCCGGCAGATCGATGGTGGCGGTGACGGTTTCACCGGCGGCGGCCTCGACGAGGTCGAAGCCGGAGAGCCAGCGCACCGGGCGATCCACGGTGCTGCCGGTGCGGGACAGGTAGGCCTGCACGACCTGGCGGCCGGTCCGGTCACCGGTATTGCGGACGGTGACCGTCGCGGTGTGGCCGGTCACGGTCACGTCCGACAGTTCCCAGGTGGTGTAGCCGAGGCCGTGCCCGAACGGATAGGCCGGCGCCACACCGGATTTCAGCCAGGCACGGTAGCCGATATGAATGCCCTCGGTGTAGGGCAGCGAATTGTCGGCGGCGGGCTTGGTATCGACCACCGGCACATCGGCCAGCACCTTGGGCCAGGTGGTGGGCAGGCGACCACCGGGTTCGGCCGCACCGGTGAGCACATCGGCCAGGGCCGAACCGAATTCCTGGCCGGGGAACCAGGTCAGCAGCACGGCGGCGACATCGTCACGCCACGGCATCTCCACGGGCGAACCGGAATTCACCACCACGATGGTGCGCGGATTCACCGCGGCGACCGCGGCCACCAGTTCGTCCTGACGGCCGGGCAGGCGCAGATCCTTGCGGTCGAAACCCTCGGATTCGATCTGCTCGGTGGTACCGACCACGACCACCGCGACCTCGGAGGTGCGGGCCAATTCCACTGCGGCGGCGAACTCTTCGTCGGCGGCGCGGCGCGGGCGGCCGACCGCGAAGGTGAGACCCATGGCGGGCAGACCCGAATCCAGCACCGGGGCCAGCTCGATGAGCACCTCCAGCTCATCACCCTCGGCCAGCGTGCGCGTCACCCAGCGCTGCGGCGGATTCAGCAGCATCTCCACCGGATCGGCGCCGTCGGGCATGACGGTCTCGGTGAGCACGGTCTCGCCGTCGATATCCAGGCGCAGCTTGCCCACACCGGCGAAACCGATCCGCCACTCCCCCGCGGTATCGACGCGCAGTGTGCCGCGCAGTTCGAAGGACTTGGCCGCCATGGCATTCGCATTGCCGAAGAGCATGAGGCCGCCCGCGGTGCGGTGCTCGGTATCGAGGACCTTGTCACCGTCGAGGTAGCGCAGCGACAAACCGGCGGTGCCGGTCTCCGGATCGGTGACCAGGTCCAGCGGGACCGCGATCATATGGTCATTGAGGTGCACACCCGGCGTGTACTGCACCGGCAGGACCGCGGACAGGCCCTCCAGCGGCGAAGTCGTATGCGCCGGAATGACTGTGGCGCTACCGCCGCCCATGAAGCGGGGCTCGGTCGCGGCCGCACCCAGCAGGGCGACCTGCGCGGGCTTGCCCAGCGGCAGGGTGCCGTCATTGGTGGCCAGCACCATGGCCTGGGCCGCTGCCTCCCGCACCAGGTGCTGAGCGGCTTCGTCGGTGAACGCCGGTGGCTGCTGCGGGGTTCCGTTCAGCGCGCCGACACGAATGGCGAAACGCAGTATGCGGCGCACCTTTTCATCGATGGCCGACTCGGGCACCTCGCCCGTGCGCACCGCCTCGATCAGGGGCGCGCCCCACAGCTCCCAGGGGCCGGGCATGGCGATATCGGTGCCCTTGGCGGCGCCGGCGGTGGAACGCACCGCGGTCCAGTCCGACACCACCACACCGTCATAACCCCACTCGCCCTTCAAAGGCTCGTCCAGCAGGGCGTTCTCGGTCATGGTGGTGCCGTTGACCGAGTTGTAGGAATCCATGATCATCCACGTGCCCGCCTGCACCGCCCGCTCGAACGGGTACAGGTACAGCTCACGCAGCGTGCGCTCGTCGGCGATGACATCAGCCGTGAAGCGTTCGGTCTCGGAGTCATTGGCCACGTAGTGCTTCGGGCAGGCGCTCACACCGTGCGCCTGCACCGCGTCCACATAGGCCGCCGCGATCTCGGCGGTGAGCATCGGATCCTCGGAGAAGCATTCGAAATGCCTGCCGCCCAGCGGGGATCGGTGCAGATTCATGGTCGGCCCGAGGACCGCGTAGACATCCTTGCGCCGGGCCTCGGCGGCGATGAGCCCGCCGATGCGGCCGAGCAGAGCGCGGTCCCAGGTCGCGGCCAGCGCGGTACCCGAGGGCAGGCTCACCGAGGGGTCGCGTTCGTCCCAGAGTTCACCGCGCACACCGGTCGGGCCGTCCGACACCGGCATTTCGGCCAGGCCGATGCTGGTATCACCGGCGAAGCGGAAGACGCCCGAGCCGGAGATGAGCCGGACCTTGGCCGCCAGATCCAGCTTGGCGAGCAGGTCGTCGATGACGTCGTTCATGCCAGTTCCTCCCAGAAGTTCACCAGATCCGCCGACACGCGATCGGGAACGGTCTCATTGGGCACGTGCCCGGAGCCCGGATACACCGCGGTCCTAGCGTGCAACTGCTGCGCGAACTTCTCGTGGACGCTGGGGTCCCAGAGGTCGTTCGTGTCGCCGTAGGCGACCAGCAGCGGCACACCGGCATCACGCAGGGCGGTGGGATCGGCCAGCGGCGGCGCCTCCATATTCTCGAGGATGCCGAGGATATTGGCCTTCTTGGTCTGCAGAATGCGCTGATGCAGGAACTGCATGCGCTCGGGCGACGGGGGCTGCCCGGCCGCGGTCATGGCGGCGCTCATCTGCTGCCAGATCGCTTCCTGCCCAGCGGTTTCCACGATTTGCGCGACGGCCTGCGGCGGCGGGAACTTGATGTCCTCGACCGAGGACGGCCCGGAGGCCAGCAGGGTGAAGCTGCGGAAGCGCTCGGGCCGGGCGACCACCGCGACGCGCGAGACATAGCCGCCGAAGGAATGGCCGACGAGGTGGACCGGCGCATCCGGGGAGACCTGGTCGACAACGGCGAGCAGGTCAGCGGTGAAGTCGTCCATCGTGTACCCGGCGATATCGTCCGGACCATCGGACTGCCACTGCCCGCGCTGGTCGTAGGCGACCGCGCGATAACCGGCCGCGGCCAGCAGCGGGAGCATGTACTCGAAGTCCTCTTTGGAGCCGGTGAACCCCGGCACCAGCACTACCGTGCCGCGATTCTCGGCGCCGCTCGGCGGAGTGGTCTCCCATCCGGCGAGCGTGCCCGCTCCGCCCTGCAGCGTGATCGATTCGATCGGTGCTTCGGTGCCCTGAGTCATCGGCTGTCCTTCCTCGTACGGCCCTGTACGGCTCGCCCCGAGTCTGCCAGCGGATAACCCACTTACCGAGTGCTCACTCGGTACTGTGACTATTTTGTTATCTGACCTGTCGTCGCAGCTCCTGGCGCCGCGACTAGTGTCGCTGCTCATGGCCCCGCACCCCCAACGCCGGCGACGGAGCGAGGACCGCCGCGAGCAGATCATCGACGAAGCTCTGAAGGCCTTCGCCGACAATGGTTATCACGGCGCGTCCATCGCCGAGATCGCCGCGCGCTGCGGGCTCTCGCAACCCGGTCTGCTGCACTACTTTCCGAACAAGGCGGCACTGCTGGCCGCAGTTCTGGACTATCGCGACCGGCTCGACTACGACCGCCTCGGCTTCAGTCGGCAACTTCGCGGCAAAGACGCACTGGAACGACTGGCCGTGCTCGTCGAACACAATATGCACGTACCGGGACTGGTCCGGCTCTTCACCGTGGTCACCAGCGAGGCGGTCACCACGGACCATCCGGCGCGCGATTGGGTGGTGAACCGGTATCGCACCTTCGAGACCGCGCTCGCGGGCGCGCTCGACGACGGCATTGCCGACGGCACCATCCGCACCGATGTGGACACCCGGGCCGTCGCCCGCCAGACCTTCGCCATGATGGACGGCCTGCAACTGCAATGGCTGCTCGAACCCGACAGCGTCGATATGGCGCACCTGTTCCGCGCCTATATCGACGGGCTCATCGCACAGATCTCGGCCTGATCGGGCCTGTCTCGCGGCCCCGTCCTCCGATAGCATCGTGAACTAGAACGCGTTATAGTTCGCCTCGCTTGTCATGGGGTGGGCGTTCTTCGTTCTGGAAGGTGGTCGCAAAGGTGCGGACCTGGGATTCTTCGGCCGATGTCGTGGTGGTCGGCTACGGCGGCGCGGGCGTCGCCGCAGCACTGGCCGCGCGCGAATCCGGCGCGGACGTACTGGCCCTCGACCGGTTCATCGGCGGCGGCGCGACCGCGCTGTCCGGCGGCATCGTGTACGCCGGCGGCGGCACCTGGGTGCAGCGCGCAGCGGGTGTCGAGGACGATGTCGACAATATGCTCGCCTATCTGCGCGCCGAGGTCGGCGATGCGGTGAGCGAGCAGACGCTGCGCCGATTCTGCGAGGGCTCGGCGGCCATGATCGACTGGCTGACCGGGCACGGTGTGCCTTTCCAGCCGTCGCTGTGCCCGTACAAGACCTCGTACCCGACCGATGAGCACTACCTGTACTACTCCGGCAGCGAAAACTCCGGCGGTTTCCGGGAATTGGCGAAGCCGCGGCAGCGCGGGCATCGCGCACACGGGCGGGGCGTCTCGGGCAAGAAGCTGTTCGGGCCGCTGGCGGTCTCCGCGGCGAAGCACGGGGTGCGGACCCAAACCGCCACCCGCGCAACCGGACTCGTGGTCGAGGACGGCCGCGTGGTCGGCGTGGAGGCCATCACCCTCGCCGGCGCCTCCGAGGCGGTGCTGAAGCGATTCACGGCGCTGGCCAAGATCTCCGCGAAACCCGGTGTGTACCACCCGGGTTTGCGGCAACTCGTGCAGTCGCAACTCGATCGGATGGAGCGCCGCTACGGTGTGCCGGTGCGCATCGAGGCGCGGTCCGGCGTCATTCTCAGCACCGGCGGGTTCATTGCCAATGGCGCGATGGTCGCACGCCACGCCCCCGCCTACCCGTGGGCCGAGGGCCTGCCGCTCGGCACCGCCGGCGACGACGGCAGCGGCATCACCATGGCCGAGGCGATCGGCGCGGCCACCGGCAAAATGGATGCCATGTCGACCTGGCGGTTCATCGCGCCGCCGAGTGCGTTCTTCGGCTCGATCGCGGTGGATGCCAACGGCCAGCGCATGATCGACGAATCCCGCTACGGCGCGGCCATGGGCGCGGCGATCGCCACCAGCCCCGGCAATCGGGCCTGGCTGCTGCTGGATTCGGAACTGGTCACCGAATCCCGCAGGCAGATCGGGCCGCAGTCGGTGTGGTTCCAGCGCATGCAGGCCGAACGGCTCATGCGGCTGAACCCGATCACCGGTAAGTCGATCGAGGATGTCGCGGCCCGCGCGGGCATCGAACCGGCGGCGCTGCGCAAAACCGTGGACGCGCACAATCGTGCGATCGAGGAGAATCTGCCCGATCCGATGGGCAAACCGGCCGATATTCGCCGCCCGCTGCGCAGCGGGCCGTTCCAGCTCCTCGACATCTCCTTCAAGGCCAAGCTGACCTATCCGATGCCGATGCTCACCCTGGGCGGGCTGCTGGTCGATGAGGACACCGGCGCGGTGCGCACGACCGACGGCGGCACCATTCCCGGCCTGTACGCGGCGGGCCGGGCAGCGGTCGGCGTCTGCTCCAACTCCTACGTCAGCGGACTCTCCCTGGCTGACTGCGTCTTTTCCGGCCGCCGGGCCGGCGCGCACGCCGTGCAGGCGCTGAGCACTCGCTGAGCTGAGCGGGGCCTGCACACACCAGCATTCGCAGGCCCCGCGCACCGGAGTAGCCTTCGGTTTGCGGACACACCGGCAGCTCTTCCGAGAGGTTTTCTGAACGGAGGTTGGCATGAAGGCTGTGCAATATCGGACCGTGGGCGGCAAGCCCGAAGTGGTCACCGTGCCCGATCCGGAGCCCGGGCCGGGTCAGGTGCTGCTGAAGGTCGCGGCCGCCGGGGTCTGCCACTCCGACGTCATGGTGATGAGCCTGCCGGCCGAGGCCATTCGATTCCCGCTGCCGCTCACCCTCGGTCACGAAGGTGCGGGCACCGTGGCCGCGCTCGGATCCGGTGTGGAGGGCGTCCGGGTCGGCGACATGATGGCCGTGTACGGGCCGTGGGGATGCGGTGCGTGCCACAAATGCGCGGAGGGCAAGGAGAACTACTGCCTGCGCGCCACCGAGCTGAAGATCTTCCCGCCGGGTCTGGGTGCGCCGGGCGCGATGGCGGAGTACATGATCGTCGACAATGCGCGCCACCTGGTGCCGCTCGGCGATCTCGATCCGGTGCGCAGCGTGCCACTCACCGATGCCGGGCTCACGCCCTATCACGCGATCAAAAGGTCTGTGCCCAAACTGATTCCGGGCAGCACCACCGTGGTGATCGGCGCGGGCGGCCTGGGCCATGTGGCCATTCAGCTGCTGCGCGCGATGACGGCAACCCGCGTCATCGCCCTGGATGTGTCCGAGGACAAACTCGACCTCGCACGCCGCGTCGGTGCGCACGAAACGCTCCTCTCCGATTCCACCGCACCGGAGAAGGTCAAGGCGCTCACCGGCGGACGCGGCGCCGAGGTGGTGCTGGACTTCGTCGGTGCGCCGCCCACCGCATCCATTGCGGCCGCCTGCGCGGGCGTGGAATCCGATCTCACCATCGTGGGAATCGGCGGTGGCTCGGTACCCGTCGGATTCGGTTCGCTCCCTTACGAAACCGCGGTGACGGCCCCGTACTGGGGCACTCGGGCGGAACTGATCGAGGTCCTCGAGATCGCCCGCGGCGGTGAGGTCGAGGTGCACGTGGAGATCTTCGGCATCGACGAAGCGCCCCTGGCCTATGAGCGATTGCACGCGGGCACGATCGATGGTCGTGCGGTGATCCTGCCCAATTCGTAAGCGCGAAGCCGGAACATCGTGCGATCGCGTGTGGTTGCACTGGGTCGTGAACCTCGGAATAGCTCTCGCCCAGGCGAATACCACGAACTATGTCGATGCGATCGTGCTCGCGGCGCGCGAAGCGGCGCAGGCGGGGGTGCGATCGGTGTGGTTCGGCCAGCGGATGGATTACGACTCGGCCGCTCTGGCCGCCATTGTGGGCCGGGAGGTGCCGCAGCTACAGGTGGGCACCTCGGCGATTCCGGTGGTCGGCCGTCATCCGCTGCTGGTCTCCGCACAGGCCCAGACCACGCAGGCGGCCACACATGGGCGTTATCACCTGGGGCTGGCGGTCGGATCCAGCTTTGCCGCAGGCGCTTTCGGCTTGCCGTTCGATCGGCCCATCGCCCGCCTGCGCGAATTCCTCACCGCGCTGCGGGAATTGCTCGATACCGGGACGGCCGACTTCCACGGTGAACTGCTCACCGCCACTCCCCCGATGCCCACCGCCCTCCCGGGCGCGCAGCCGCGGGTACCGGTGCTGGTCGCGGCCATGGGGGCGCAGTCGCTGCGGGTGACCGGCGAACTCGCCGACGGCACGCTGCCGTATCTGGCGGGCCCGAAAACCCTCGGCGAGCACATTGTTCCGGCCATCACCAAGGCGTCCTCGACACCGCCGCGCATTGTCGCGTTCGTACCGGCGGTGGTCACCGCCCATGTGGAGGCGGCGCGCGCCGAGGCGGTGCGGCAGCTCTCGTTCTACGACCAGGTGCCCTCCTACACCCGGGTCATCGAACTCGAGGGCGCGACCCGGGCGGCGGACCTGGCCGTGATCGGCGACGAGGAGACCGTCGCCGCCCAGATCCGGCGCTATTTCGAGGCCGGGGCCACCGAGGTCGTGCTCACCAGCACCGATCTGGCCGGTCCGGACGATCAGCGGCGGACCTGGAAGCTGCTCGGTGAGCTGGCTGCTGGAATCTCGACGAATTAATGTCTCAGCCTTGTGATCCGCTGCTGGTCAGGCGCATTTCCTGACCGGATGGCGGGCGCCGGGCCGGGGCCGCGGCCACGGGCGAGGTCGATACTTTCGAGGTGAGTCTCGAATTCCTTTGGTACATCCCGAATCAGGTCACCCCGGGGCACCGCGGCGAGCCGGTCACGACCGATCACAACAGCCTGGAAACCCTCAGCGCGCAGGCCGAAGCCCTCGAGGAGCACGGCTGGAAGGGGGCGCTGATCGGCACCGGCTGGGGCCGGCCGGACACGCTCACCGTCGCCACCGCCCTGGCCGCCCGGACCACGAGCTTCGAACCACTGGTCGCGATTCGGCCCGGATACTGGCAGCCCGCCCACTTCGCCACCGCCGCAGCGACTCTCGATCAGCTGTCCGGCGGGCGGGTGCGCGTCAATATCGTGTCCGGGAAGGACAATCTCGGGGCCTACGGTGCGGCCGAGGAGGATCAGGCGCAGCGGTACGGCCGGACCAAGGAGTTCCTCCAGCTCATCCGCAAACTCTGGACGCAGGAGAACGTCACCTACCGCGGCGAGCACTATCAGGTGACCGACTCCACGGTCGTACCGCGCATCACCCCGCGCGGGGACCGGCTGCACCCGAAGCTGTACTTCGGCGGCGCTTCCGAGGCGGCCGAACGGGTCGCCGCCACCGAGGCCGACGTCCAGCTGTTCTGGGGCGAGCCGCTCGACGGCGTGCGTGAGCGGATCGAACGCCTGCGGGCACTGAGCGCCGAACTCGGGCGCGAACACCCGCCGCTCGAATTCGGGCTGCGGATAACCACTTTCGTCCGGGACACCACCGAGCAGGCCTGGGCGGACGCGGAGGCGAAGGTGGCGCGGATGGCCAGCACCGAAGGCGCGCTGCGCGATCCGCTGCGCAGCGCCGCCGTGGGACAGCAGCGGCTGCTCGATCTGGCCGCCCGCGGGGATGTGCTCGACGACAATCTCTACACCGCACCCGGCCGGTTCGGCGGCGGTGGCGCCGGCACCACCTGGCTGGTCGGCTCCGCCGAGGACGTCGCCAAATCGCTGCGCAAGTACCGTGACCTGGGAATCACGCACTTCGTACTGTCCGACACCCCGTACCTGACGGAGATCGAACGGCAGGGCAACCAGCTGCTGCCGCTGCTGCACGAATAGACAAGTGCCACAGAGGGGTTGGGAGCTCAGCTCCCAACCCCTCTCATTCGTTCCGGTGGATCTACAGTGCGAGGCCGGTGCCGTGCACGCCGTGCTCCTCGATGAGCGCGAGTTCGTCCGCCGTGAGCTCCGGGAAGTTCAGCGCGGCGATATTGTGATCGAGCTGCGCGGTCGAGCTCGCGCCGATCAGCGCGGAGGTGACCTCCGGCCGCCGCAGCACCCACTGCAGCGCCAGCTGGGCGAGTGACTGCCCGCGCGCCTCGGCGATCTTATTGAGCTCGGCGGTGCGCCGCCGGTAGGTCTCGTCGATCACGTCCGGCGACAGGAAGGTGCTGTTGCGCGCCCGCGCGCCGACCGGAATCGACTCCAGGTACTTGTCGGTCAGCAGCCCCTGCGCCAGCGGCGAATACACGATCAGGCCGAAGCCGTCCTGTACGGCAGCGTCCAGCAGGCCATTTCGCTCCGGACGGCGATCGTAGATCGAATACCGGGCCTGATCGATGAGCAGCGGGACGCCCGCCTGCCGCAGCAGCTCGGCCGCCGCATGGGCACGATCGGGCTGGTAGTTGGAAATGCCGACGTACAGCGCCTTGCCCTGCTGCACCGCGCTGACCAGCGCGCCGACCGACTCCTCCAGCGGCGTCTCGAGATCCGGACTGTGGTGATAGAAGATATCGACATAATCGGTGCCCAGATCGCGCAGGCTGTGCTCGAGCGAGGTCAGAATCGACTTACGCGACCCGCCCCGCAGATACGGGCTCGGGCCAATGGGGTTGCCCGCCTTGGTCGAGAGGATGAGTTCGTCCCGATAAGGCGCGAGATCCTTGGCTAGCACCCTGCCGAACGTCTGCTGCGCGGCGCGATGCGGCGGGCCGTAGCGGTCGGCATTGTCGAAATGGGTGATGCCCAAATCGAAGGCGTGCAGGATGATCTCGCGCTGCGTCGCGAACGCGTAATCGGTGCCGAACTTCTGCCACAGGCCGAAGGAGAAGGCGGGCAGATCGAGGCCGGAGTTTCCGGTGCGGCGGTAAGGGATCCGCTGGTACCGATCCGGTGCGGCGGCGTAGGTCAGTTCGAAGGGGCCGTGGCTCATCGGTGATTTCGCTTCCGTGTCAGGGTGCCTGGACCAGGGTCAGCTGCCCGCGCTTGCGGAGAGTGAATCCCAGCGTTTCGTAGAGACTGATCGCCGTCGTGTTGTGCGCGACGGCATGCAGGAACGGCGTCTCACCACGCGCCCGAATCCCCGCGCCGACGGCCCGGACCAGCCGACTGGCCAGACCCCGCCCCCGGAATTCGGCATCGGTGCAGACGGCACTGATCTCGGTCCAGCCCGGCGGATGCATACGCTCCCCCGCCATCGCCACCAATCGGCCGTCCACCCGCAGACCCAGATACGTCCCCATCTCGATGGTCCGCGGCGCGAACGGGCCCGGCTCGGTACGCGCGATCAACTCCAGTACCTCGGGCACATCCGCCGCGGTGAGCACCTCGAGCTCCGGATCGGCGGCGACCTCGAGCCCGGTGCCGTCCATCTGCACCGACCCGAACTGATCCAGCAGCGACCAGCCCTCCGGCAGCACATGACCGTGCCCGCGCAGCGCGGTCACCCCGCCAGGCCCGACCACCTCAGCCAGATCAGCCCAGTCCTGCTCCTCCAGCACCGGCGGATGCCCGACAAACCGGGCGACCTCCGGGTCGTACCGCCCGATCTCACCCACCCAGTGGGCGAACCGCCTGTGCTCCCCACGCAACGACGCCCGCACGGGGTCGTCGAGCGGGTGCAACGAGGTATCGACGTCGATGGTCGACTCCGTGGTCAATGCACACTCCTCCGCTAAGCGTCCGACCAGTGAACGTTAGCGAGGCGCACCAACTCGGGCATCGGTTGCACTCACCGCGATTTCGACGCAGGGCGATGTCGCGTTCCGAAAAGCGCAGCAGGCCTTGTCAACCATGGGAACAGTGCGACACGAACGATGACACGTATTTCGATGTACCGTTAGTCAACGGCACGTTCAGTACGCGGATCCCCCGCGCCGGTCGTGTCACAACTACCTATCGCACACAAGGACCATCATCATGTCTCTCACCCATCCCGCGCGGAAGTTCGTCGCCGCCTCCCTGCTCGCCTGTGCCTTGACCGCCGCGACCGTATCGATCGCACCCGAAGCTCTTGCCGCGCCTGGGGGTTCCTCCTCCGGCGGCACCCACAATGGGGGCGGGGGCACGCACAACGGGGGCGGGACACACAATGCACCCGGCGGACGCAGCACCACGAGCGGCGGGCACGGCACCACGAGCGGTAGCACCACTAACGGCGGCCGCTCGCCGCGGGCGGGCGCCACCAGCGGTTTCAACGACGACGGCGCCGGCTGGGGCTACGGGCACTACTACCGGTTACCTCAGGACGGCAATACCGACAATCGGCGTGTCGGGGATCGCACGGTGGCCGGGGCGCCGAGTTATTCGCCGGACAGCACGAGCCACCGCGCGCAGGGCTGCGAGATATCCCCGGAGTGCGGCGAGCACTGATCACTCTCGCGAAGCCCGGAACATCACTCGCGCGAGGCCCGGAACATCAGTCTCGCGAAGCTCGGAGCGCCGGCGCGTCCGGGCGGCGCTCCGCGGCGGTCCGCACGCGGTCGGCCAGTTCCGCCGGTACCTGCCGGATGATCTCCGTGCGGGAGGCGATGACCAACTTCTGCCGGATGCTCACCAGTTGCGCGTCGACGGTCCGCGTCGAACTGTGCCGAGCCCGGGCGATGGCACTGTTCGACCATCCGGCCGCGGCGTACATCGCCACATCACTTTCCGCCGGTGACAACGCATTCCAGCGGGAGGGTACAACCACGGCGGCGCAGGATTCGTGCTCCGGATTCAGCCCGAAACGCCGCAATTCGGCGAACTCCGGTCGCACCGTGGCGCCCTCGGCTTCCGCCGCCGCGTAGGCGGCAGCGCCCAGCACCGCCTCCGCCACCATCGCGGCGGGCTGTATCTCCCCCACGATGAGCGGAATGCTGTCGACCACCAGCCCCATGGCATCGTGGCTGACGCGCAGCGCGCCGATCAGCCGGGCCACCCGCGTGGCCGCGGTATTCAATTGCGCGGCCTCGGTTTTCCCCTCGACCAACTGCTGCGCGAGCTGTGCCGTCGTCGCCGCGATCCGGGCGCCCACGGCCCAGGTCGCCGCCCACATATCGCCCTCGAGCAGATGTTGTTCGAGGACCTCGTACGACATCACCATCGCCTCGTCGGCCCGGCCGTGCTTGGCCAGCGCGACCGACCGCGCGAGCAGCGCCCAGCCGTAGGAGAGAGTGGATCCGGCCGCACTGGCCCGCACGGTGTATCGCTCGGTGTGGTCCAGCGCCTGCGCCTCGGTACCGATGAACGCCGCGGCCATGGCGACCAGCATCGCGCTGACCTCCTCACCTACCGGATCACGGACGGCCGCGAACTTCCGGTAGGCGCGACTCAGCGCCGGGATGGCGCGCGGATCCCGGTGCAGCAGTAGCAGTTCGATGCCCCACAGCCATTCGGCGGCCGGCACCAGGACGAGATCCTCACCGGCCTCGCGCCAGGCGCCCAGCGGACTCGGCCGTGTCACCTCGACACACTGGTCCAGCAGCCGCATCGCCTCAGCGCTGCGCCCTTCCCACAGCGCGATCCAGGCCATCACGGCCACCGCCCGGGTGCGCAGACCGGAGGGCGGCGGATCGAGACGGCGCGTGACCTCCAAGACGCGGTCGGTGACACGCATGAGCGCGGTGCCGCCGAAAGTGACGAAGGGGACCCACATCCACAGCAGGGTCGCGAGTATCTCCAGACTCACGACCGCCTCGTCCGGATCGGCCAAGCCGCTCTCGATGCACATCAGCACGTCACCCCAGGACGCCTGCGCACCGTCGAGCCAGGTCCGCTCCTGCGGCTTGTTCCAGACGTATTGTCCCGCAACGATTTTGTCGCGGAAATAGTGCCGGTGCCGGATCACGGTACGCGCCGCGTCGTCCGGGTTCTCGCGCCGCAACCGCTCGCAGGCGAATACGCGCACGCTCTCCACCAGATACCACCGCATGGTGGTCGGCTCCAGATGCATCGATACCAGTGACCGCTCGGCCAATCGCTCGACCAGCGCCGGGATCTGCGCCGCGGGCAGCCGCTCGTCGGCGCACACCGCGATGACACCGTCGAGTTCGGCGCCATTGCGCAGCGACTGCTCGCCGGTGACATAACCGGCGGCGAAGATCGACATGCGCTCGAGCAGGAGTTGCTCGGGCGCACTGCACAATTCGAATGACCAGGCGATGACGTCGTATACGCCGCGGTGGCGCGGGTCCGCGCTCACCACCTGGCCGCGCGACCAGTGCAGGCGCTTATCGGCCGGATCGCCACTGAGCTCGCGCAGCACCATCGCGGGCGGATGGAATCGCAGGCGGGCCGCCGCCAGCCGGATGAACAGCGGGTTGTTGTCGACGTGCCGGCAGATCTGCTCGACCACGGCCATCTGGTCGGAGCCGTTCCCGATGGGCCGCTCCAGGAGATCGGCTCGCCCGCAGAACAATTCGACCGACTGCCCGGCCGACAGCGGCGGCACCGTCACGATGTACTCGTCGTCCCATCCGATCGGCTCACGACTGGTGGCCACGATGGTCAAGCCCGGGAATCCCTCGATCAACCGGGCGATCACGGCACGGGCGCTGTCGAGCACGTGCTCGCAGTTGTCCATCACCAGGATTCGGCGCACGGCGGGGTCGCCGCTGAGAACGGTGGTGAGCATGCCGTCCCGGCGCTCGGCGGCCCAGGAGTCGACCCGGGTCGCGGACTCCACCAGATCCTCGATATCGGCGCCCGCGGGCAGCTCTGCGAGAGACACCCAGAACACGGGCAGGCCCAGGCTCCGGTGCGCCTCGACCAGAGCCCGGGCGGCCAGTCGCGTCTTGCCGATGCCACCCGGTCCGATGAGGGTGAGCAGCCGGGCATTGCGATCCAGCAAATCGCCGATCCGCGTCAATTCACGGCGCCGCCCGAGAAAACTCCCGGTGGCGTACATCTGAACGGTGCCAAAACCCGACATAGTCTCGGCAGGCTAGCGCATTGCCGGGACAGACGGAGGGCCTTGGCCCAGTAGATGATTCGCCGGAAGCCACAAGCAGCGAACCGGGCGACCGGGCGGCTCGATCTACGCTAAGATGCCAGCGTTCGCTGCGCCCGCGGCCGCACGCCGGCGCACTCTCGCCGATAGTGCATCATGACCACCGCACTGTCGAAGGCCGTCACGCTCGCCAGCTGCAGCTCGGACGTATCGAAGGCCGGGGGAAACAGCGGCACCCCGGCGCCGAGCACCAGCGGGTGCACGAACAGCCGATATTCGTCGATCAGGTTGTGCGTCATGAACATTGCGGCCGTCTCGATACCGCCGAACACGATCAGGTGGCCGTCGGTCCCCTCTCGCAATGCGACCATCTCCTCGACCGCGCGGCGCCGAATCACCTTGGTATTCCAGTCCGTTCGATCGAGGGACCGTGAGAATACGACCTTGGGTTTCGCTTTCCAGCAGCCGGCGAAGTCGATATAGAATTGCGAGATCGCCGGATCGCCGTCAGCGGTCGGCCAGAACGACGACATGATCTCGTAGGTCTTGCGCCCGTACAGGAACGCCTCGGCCGCCCGTAGCTCATCCAGCATCGAGGAGTACAGCTCCTCGTCCACCACCGGCCAGTGCACCCGCTCGTCCGCGCCCTCGGCGAAACCGTCGAGGGACATCTGCATCCACAGGGTCACACGTGCCATCTCTTACTCGCTCTCGACGCCGGATCAGAGTGAGATTGTCGACAGTGCTGGCGCAAATGCGCAATCGGTAGGTTCGCGCGGACCTACCTAAGTAGGTCCGCGCAGGGGTGCTCGCCCGAGCCGTTCACGCACCCTCCGCAATCAAACAGCAACCCCACCTGAGGCATTCGCGACCAGCGTCAGGAGAGGACGCCGTCGATGCACAGACTCGCGGACCGCCGGGTCGGCAGCGGATGCGGAGAGCTCACCGTGAAGTCCCACTGCGCGATGCTCGCAACGGCATGCCAGGACAGGAAACCCGTCGCGTCGGCCCGCAGTTCGTACACCGCATCGGTTCCCTCGACCAGCTGGTCGCCGACGCAGTAGTCGTTGTAATCCGAACCCGGCTGCCAGGCGCCCGGGGAGAAGGAACCGATCGGGTAACCCGTGCCGGGGCTCGCCACCGAACTCATCTGCCCCGGAGCCCACTCATGGGACCAGTACGATGCTCCGATCTCGTTGCGGCGACAGGTGAATGACAGACCACCGGCGTAAACCGTTCCGTCCTGCCGGAATTGAGCGCCGCTCCACAGGCAGCCCGGGGTACCGGCGGCGGCCTCCGGGGCCAGAGCCACCCCCGCCGCTCCCGCGGAGGCGATGACCGCCAGTACGGCAGCGCCGCCCGCCCAGCGCCGCCACCAGCGAGTACGGGAAGGATCGTGGGTGCCGGGGCGGGGAGTGTTCCCGATATTCATCGACGTCTCCATTGATCGTTCGCGCCGGGCGCCAACGTCGATACAGCGACGGCGCCTCTGAGTACGCCGTCAATGTACCGCTGATCAACGGTACGTTGTATGAAGTATCCTCACCCCTGGGAAGCGGAAGCCTTGTGCCTCAGGGGTTCCCGAGGGCCTCGGTGAGTTCCACATCCTGCTCGACCGACCGGGCGATCAGCCGGGGCAGCACTCCGGCCACCGCCGGGATCGGCGCCGAGCGGAGGACGCCGACACTCTCGGCGAGTTCGGCGGTATCCGCCACGGTCCGATCGGAGTTCCGATACGACTCCCAGGCCGTGCGATGGATCAGATCCGCGACGCGGCGAGCCATTCGATCGCAATCGGCGCGCAGCTTCTCCAATTCGGTCAGTGCGTCGGCGGCGGATACGCCGACGGCCGTCAGCTGGTCGACGAACCGGGCCAGCTCCCGATCCGCAACCCGATAGGTCGCCGCATCGACTGGCTCATAGACGCCAGCGGCGACTACGCGCGCCAGGCCGTTCGGTGCGGATCCGAAGTACTCCTGCAGTTCGGCCGCCGAGATGGTGTCGCCGGCCGCCACACTCACCGCGCCGGGTTCACCCGGATCTCCGACTCCCAGCACATCACCGAGATCGTCGCCGCGGTCCCAGGCCGCGAGCAACTCCTTGATGCCGTTGAGCTTGATGCCCCGATCGAGCAGCCTGCTGATGGTGTGCACTCGCTTGAGATGTTCCGGCCCGTAGTACCCGGTACGGCCCTTCACCTGCGGCGGCTGCAGCACCCCCCGTTCGTGATAGACGCGCACGCTCCGCACTGTCGTCCCGGCCGCGCGAGCAAGCTCGTCGATCGTGTACTCAACCCCTCCTACCATATGTACAGGAAACCACACCGAAACAGATTCTCTGTATAAGCCGGTGTCACATTTAACGGTGTACCGCCGACGAGCGATCCACTGTCCAGGCCGTTCGCTTCCGCCCAGGACAAACGTTCATTTGCCGTCTTCGGCGGCGTTGCCTTCCCGCCCTTGGTGATTCGGGTCGGGCGGCGATATCGCCGAGGCGCCTACGCTGTCGCGATGAGCGATTCAGCGCAGGCCCGATTGAGCGCCGCGGAGCGCGAACGCGCACTGGACGAGCTCACGCGCCACTTCGTCATCGGCAGACTCGACGCTGCCCAATTCGACGAACGCTGCCACCGGGCCATCGAGGCGACCACCAAGCAGCAACTCGCCTGGCTCTTCACCGATCTGCCCGCCTATGCCGCACCGCCGCCGCCCGCGCCGGCCAATCCGATCGCGCCCCGTCTGGCCGTGATCATCGGTGCGATCCTCAGTTTCACGGTGGTGCTCGCGCTGACGTCGGGCAATTGGGCCTGGTGGCTGCTGCTCGTGGGCGCGGCGGTCGTGGTGCCGGTCTACGTCCGCATCGCGCGATAGCCCGCGGCTACCAGCGAGTGCGTGGCCGCACCTGATTGGCGAGATCGACCAGGCGATAACGATGGAAGCGATCGGGCGCCGCCCGGGCCACGGCCCGCAGGCACGATTCGAGTCCCAGCCGCAGGCCCCGCTCTGTCAGCGGGTAACCGAGCACGGTGACGTCCGGGCGTTCCGGGCGGCCGCCCCCGCGCAGGCATTCCAGCGCGGCCCCCACCACCACGACCTTCAGCTGCAATGCCCGCGGTTCCTCCGACAGGTTCTCGAGGCGGGTCGCGGCCGCCGCGAGATCGGCGTCGGCGATATCGGCGGCAGCGCGGGACACCATGAGCAGGCTGCCCGTCAGATAGGCCACGTCGAAATGGCGTGAGGTGGCCGGGACCTGGTCGAGCACGGCGACCGCGTCGAGGTTGCGGCCCACGGACACCAGTCGGCGCGCCAATCCCGCTGCCGCACTGACCAATCCGTGATTGGTCCGCCACACCGTCCGATAGTGTTCCAGGGCGGCGTGCTGCCAGCGCTCCGGATCACCGCCGCCGGCCCGGTCCTGCAGGACGAGTTCGGCCGTGGCCGCCAATGCCACCCGCGGTCCCAGCTCACCCGGGAGCATGGCGTAGACCGCGTCGAAATGCCCGTACGCGCGCTCGGCGTAGCCGTCCAGCAGTGCGGCGACCCCGACATACCATTCGATACGCCAGTCCACCCCGTAGCGCGGTTTCAGCTCCGCGAGCAATGCACATGCCGATACGGTCCCGCCGAGATCGAGATGAGCGCGGGCCGCCGCCAATGCGCGCTCGAGTTCATAGGATTCGGGCGCCTGTACGGCGCCGGCGAGAATACGGCTGTCGATCCGGCGGAGCATGTCGAGTGCGTGCACCGGCTCGGCATGCAGGACTGCCGACAGCAGATCAGCACACGGATCCTCGGTGTCGATGAGCGGTACCGGCAGCGCCGCGACGATCTCCGAGACATCCAGTACGGCCCGGCGGTCGATGCCGTCGACGATCCCATCGGTCCGGCAGACGAGAGCGTCGATACCGAAATCGCCTCGCAGGGCCCCGAATTCGACTGATTCGTGCGGATGCTCCGCACCGGTGTCGACCGTGAGCACCATTTTGAGCACGCCGACCAGCTGGCAGTACATCGAGTACGCGGAGGGAAAGCGGCGCTGCGGATCCGGGTGCGTGGCGCGCCGCAGCAAGCGGTACAGCCCCGGATACCGGCGCAGCAGCGGCTCGTCCTCCGGGTCCGGAATCCCGGACACGTAATCGCCCTGGTCGTCTCGGGGCAGGTCGAGCACCACGGCGGCGAGCGTCCGGCCGACCGTGTAGATATCGGTCAGCACCGTCGGACCGGTCTCGGTGATCTCCGGTGCCTGATAACCGGGGGTGCCGTAGATGCTCCCGAAGGAGTCCATGGCGGCCACCGCGCCCAGGTCGATGAGTTTGACCTCGTCCTCACCGACCATGATGTTGTCGGGCTTCAGGTCGTTGTACGCCAGGCCCAGGGAATGCAGATAGTCCAGTGCCGGAAGGATTTCCATGGCGTAGGCGACGGCCTCCGCGACCGGCAGCCGAACCCGCTCGCGCTGATCGAGCATCGCTTTGAGCGAGCGCCCGCCGACGTACTCCATGACGATATAGCCGTCCGGAATATCGCGCCCGGCCTTGTGCTTCACGAAGTTGTAGATCTTGACGATGCTGGGATGCGATACCTCGGAAAGGAATTGGCGTTCGGCGAGGGCCACCACGTGCGCCTCGAAGTCCAGCGGATTCTGCAGGCCCTTGAGCACCACCCAGCGATCACTGACATTGCGGTCCACCGCCAGGTAGACCCAGCCCAGCCCGCCGTGCGCCAGACAGCCCTGCACCTCGTACTGGTCGGCGACGAGATCGCCCGGGCACAGCGCCGGGCGGAAATTGAACAGTGCGCCGCAGTGCTCGCACTTCCCGGCGATCACCCCCGGCGACTCGGGGGTGCGGCGCCCGACCGGACGAGCGCACTTCCAGCAGAAGCGTTTGGGCTCGGGCACTTCCGGATCTGCCAGCACCGCCTGGCGCGGATCCAGGGGTTTCACGCGGGGTAGCTCCACCAGGCCGGCGCCGAGACGGCGCACACTCGGGCGGGATCGGCCGTTGCGCGCGGAGGGCGATTCCAGATCGGCGTCGTCCTCGAAGTCGAGATCGAGATCCAAGGCCAGCGCGGCGGCGAGGAGCGGATCGGACTCGGGCACGAGAACCGGTGCGGCGGCGGTGCCGGGTGTGGCCGCGCCGGTGCCGGGTGTGGCCGCGGGCGTCCGGCGGGTCGCCCAGGGATGCGGGCGCTGCTGCGGGACCTCGGTGCCACGGGCCCGCCGATTCGCCCAGGGATGCGGCTTCGGACGCTCGGATGCGCTGGGTTGCTCCCGCATGGAAACCTCTCGAACCCGCCGTAGAATCGAGTTCCCATTATCGAGGCGGCGCCGGATGTTCGGCCGTGCACTGTTCCCCCCAGTGAGAAGGAAGCCGCCCCGGACGAAATATCCGGGGCGGCAGGCGATCTAGTGGTGATCGGACTCGTCGGGGAGCGGGGCGGCATCGACGATGTCGTGTACCCGGGGCGGCCGCTCGACAACAACGGGGAACTGACCGGTGAAGCCCTGCCGGTCCCGCGCCATCTGGAAGACCCGCCTGCGGGCCAGGAACCAGCCGCCGACGAGCGCCGGGATCATGACGAAGATCATCGAGAGCACCGCGCCGCGCTGCACGTCATCGCTGCTGAAGGCCATGAGCGCCACCACTCCGGCGAGGAAGGCCAGCGTCGCGATGCTGGTGTAGGGCGCGCCGATCAGGCGGAACGACGGCCGCTCCATCAGACCCCGGCGCCACCAGCGCCACAGCTGCAGCTGACACAGCACGATCGCCGCCCACGACGCGACCGTGCCCAATGCCGACATGTTCAAGACGATTTCGAAGGCCTTGTCGGGCACCAGGGCATTGAGCACGACGCCCAGCAGGGCGATGGTGCCGGTGGCGAGAATGCCGACGTACGGGACGCCGGTGCTCGACATGCGCGAGGCCAGCCTGGGCGCACTGCCGTTCATGGACATCGACCGCAGAATCCGCCCGGTCGAGTACAGGCCGGCATTGAGGCTCGAGAACGCCGCGGTGAGCACCACCAGGTTCATGATCGAACCAGCGCCCGGCACACCGAGTTTCGTGAAGAAGGTGACGAACGGACTGGTCCCCGCCTTGTAGGCGGTGTACGGCAGCAGCAGGCCGAGCAATACGAGCGAGCCGACGTAGAACACCGCGATCCGCGCGATCACCGAATTGATGGCCCGGGGCATGATCTTCTCGGGGTTCTCCGTCTCCCCCGCCGCCGTGCCGATCAATTCCACTGCGGCGTAGGCGAATACGACGCCCGTGGTGACCAGCACCAGTGGCGCGAGGCCCACCGGGAACAGCCCGCCGTGGCTGGAGATCACACCGAATCCGGTCTGCCCGCCCGCGACGGTGAAACGCCCGCCCAGGAATACGGTGCCGATGATCAGGAAGGCGACCAGGGCGACGACCTTGATGAGGGCCGCCCAGAACTCGAGCTCACCGAACCAGCGCACCGAGATGAGATTGATGCTCACCACCAGCGCCAGCGCGATCAGGGCGATCAGCCACTGCGGAACCGATCGGAACGCCTCCCAGTAGTGGATATAGGTGGCCACCGCGGTGATATCTACGATCCCGGTCATGCACCAGTGGAAGAAGTACATCCACCCCACCGCGAAAGCCATCTTCTCCCCGTAGAACTCACGGGCGTAGGAGACGAACGAGCCGGAGGAGGGGCGATGCAGCACCAGCTCACCCAGTGCCCGCAGGACGAAGAAGACGAACACCCCGCAGATTCCATAGACGAGGAACAGGCCCGGACCGGCGCTGGCCAGCCGCCCGCCCGCACCCAGGAAAAGGCCCGTGCCGATGGCACCGCCGATTGCGATCATCTGCAACTGCCGCGGGCGCAGCGCTTTGTGATAGCCCGCGTCCTCGTCGTGCAGGGAGTCCCCCGGCGTCACGGGTGGTCGAACGGTTGTCATGGTGAGCCTTTCACGTGACGGCGATCATATCTGCGAATAATGTACCGCTGCACAACGGCCCATTCAAGAGGTCTTGAAGGTTTAACCTAGAGGCAACATGATCTGACCTGGAATAAAGCGCGCGGGGAGCTGCTACACAGATGTTGTGCCGTCATCTAGCGATACACTGTGTGGGTCATTCACCAGAGGGAGCGCACCATGGCATGGTTCGAACGGGAGTTCATCGCCGTCCCGGAACAGCACAAGAACCAGCTGATCTACAAGTGGCCCGACCCCAGCATCCGGCGCTACAGCCGCGCCGTCGTCAATGCCGACGAGATCGCGCTGTTCGTCAAATCCGGTCAGCTCATCGCCACCATGGGACCGGGGCGGCACCGGATCGACGCCGACGAACTGCCCATTCTGGGCGCCCTCGTCGATACCCTCACCGGCGGCAATTTCTATCGGGCCGAGCTGTACTTCGTCTCCACCCGCGAGTTCCCCGGCCTCAAATTCGGCGGGCGCCTGGCCGATATCGCCGATCCGGTCAGCGAACAGGTGCTGACCCTGCGCGCCTTCGGCGAGTTCGCGCTGTCGGTGCGTGATCCCGCGGAGCTGATCACCACCCTCGCCGGCACCGCCGACCTCGGCACACCCTCTACCCTGCAGGGCTGGGCGGCCGAATTTCTGCTCAAATCCATGAAGATCGCTGTCACACAGGGGATCTCACGCGGCGAGTGGCCGGTGCTGGGCCTGTCGGCACACCTGGAGGCGATCGAGACGGCCGTCCTGCGACAGACCAACCTCACCCTGTACGAATACGGCCTGCGCATCACCCGCATGGGCAATTTCGACATCACCCCCGCCCCCGAGGACGCGGACCGTCTCAAACGGCTCGCCAAGGACACCACCTACATCCGCCTCACCGGCGACTTCCAGCGCTATGCCGCGGGTGAACTGGCTCTCGGCGCGGGCCAGGGCCTGGCCCGCGGCGTCACCGACACCGGATTCCTCGGCGCCACAATGGGATTGAGCGCCATCCAGCAGCAGGCGAACAACTGGACGACGCGATCGGCCGCGCCGCCCGCCGACACCGCACCGCCGAGAGTCTGCACCGGGTGCCGGACCCACAATCAGGCGGCCGCCCGATTCTGCATGAGCTGCGGCACCGAACTCGCCGCCGCACACCGCTGCCGGCACTGCGCCGCGTCACTGCCGGGCACTGCGAAGTTCTGCCATAACTGCGGAAATCCTTCTGCGTCCTGATAACGCCGCTCACCACCGGCTACCAGCTTTCAAGAAGCCCGGACATCCGAAGCTGTCGACACCGCTCGTGTGAGGGGTTGTCGACAGCTTCAGCGGCAGCGCGCACCGTGCCCGGCCGCAGCCCTTTCCCGGACCGTCCCGGTCAGCCCGCGAGCGGGGTGGTGCCCGAGTCGCTGCCGTTGATCATGCTGCGGACCTGACGGGCCGCCACCGAGAGGGTGGCGATGTCATAGGTTGCGGCGGTGAAGATTTCGGCAATGCAGGCGCGGGTGCGGGCCAGGCGGGCGCGGTTGACGGACTCCCAGTAGGCGATCTTCTCCGCGGGATCGTCGTCGGGCTGGGTGGTGCGCAGGACATCGAGGGTCAGCGAGCGCAGGGAACCGTAGAGATCGTCGCGGACCGCCAGGCGGGCGAGGGTGCGCCAGCGGTCGGTGCGTTCGAGGCCGACCACGGCATCGAGCAGGCGCTGGATTTCGAAATGCTGGTCGAGGGCGTAGTAGAGGGCGGCCACCTCCTGGGGTTCGCGGTCGGCGATCTCGGCGATATCGATGACGTCGAGCAGAGGGAACCGATAGATGAGCATGCAGACCTCCTCCGCGAGCGCACGCGGCGCACCCCGCTCGATCGGGCCGTGCGAACGCGCGAGAATATCGTCCGCGATATCGCCGGGCTGCCAGGCCGGCACCTGAATGCTCAAGCCCTGCACCACATCCCGGTAGCGGGCGAGATCGGCGCCGATCGCGACGGGCTGCGGGCGATTGGTCAGCAGCCAGCGCGAGGCGCGGTCGAGGGTGCGCTTGGTCTCCAGCTCCAGTTCGTCCCGGACAGCTGTCGGCATCGGCGCGGTCCGGATGCGCTGCCACAGATCGTGCAGATCGAAGATCTCGACAACAACGGTGAAGGCGCGCACGACATCGTCCGCCGTGACACCCATCTCCTCCGCCAGGCGGAAGACGTACGTGGTGCCGCCGTAGTCGACCACCCGGTTGACCACGGTCGTGACCACGATCTCGCGGCGCAGCGGGTGGCGCTGCAGGGCCGCCCCGAAGTGCTCCCGCAGCGGTGCGGGGAAGTACTCCGGCAGCACCGCGGCGAATGCCGGACTGTCCGGCAGATCTCCGGCCAGCAGCTCGTTCTTCAGGGAAAGCTTCACGTGCGCAAGCAGATTCGCCAGCTCCGGGGAGGACAGACCGGCCCCCTCGGCAATGCGCTCGCGCATCTCCGCATCGGACGGGAGCCCTTCCAGTGCGCGGTCGAGACCGTCGCGGGCCTCCAACCGGGTCAGCAACCGCCGATGGACGGCCGCCATCTGCACGGCGTGCGCGCGCGAGATACCCAGCCGGAAATTCTGGGAGACATTGTCCCGCAGCACCAATGCCGCGACCTCATCGGTCATCGACGCCAGCAGCGGGTTGCGCTCGGCCGCGAGCAGCTCACCGGCCGAGATCGCCCCGTCCAGCAGCACCTTGATATTCACCTCGTGATCGGAGCAGTCCACACCGGCCGAATTGTCGAGGGCATCGGTGTTCATCTTGCCGCCGCGCCGGCAGAATTCGATGCGGCCCAGTGCGGTCGCGCCGAGATTGCCGCCCTCGCCGATCACCTTGACCCGCAACTCATCCGCGCTGACGCGCACCGCGTCATTGGACTTGTCGCCGACCTCGGCATCGGTCTCGGCACAGGATTTGATGTACGTGCCGATGCCGCCGTTCCACAGCAGATCCACCGGTGCACGCAGGATCGCACGGATCAGTTCCGGCGGAGACACCGTCTCCACCCCGGCCTCGATGCCGAGTGCCGCGCGCACCTCGGCGCTGACCGGGATCGCCTTGGCGCTCCGGTCGAACACGCCGCCGCCCGCACTGATGATCGCGCGGTCGTAGTCGGCCCAGGACGAGCGCGGCAGCGCGAACATCCGCTCCCGCTCCGCGTACGAGTCAGCCACGTGCGGATTCGGATCCAGGAAGATGTGGCGGTGATCGAATGCCGCGATCAGGCGGATGTGCCGGGACAGCAGCATGCCGTTACCGAAGACGTCACCACTCATATCGCCGACGCCGGCAACCGTGAACTCCGTTGTCTGCGTATCTGTGTCCAGCTCGGCGAAATGCCGTTTCACGCTCTCCCACGCACCGCGCGCGGTGATGCCCATGCGCTTGTGGTCGTATCCCACCGAACCGCCCGAGGCGAACGCGTCACCGAGCCAGAAACCGTACTGCTGCGCAACATCATTGGCGATATCGGAGAAGGTCGCCGTGCCCTTGTCCGCGGCGACCACCAGATAGGTGTCGTCACCGTCGCGGCGTCGCACCCGCGCGGGCGGGACCACCCGGCCGGTGGCGCGGTCCACATTGTCGGTCACATCGAGCAGGCCGGAAATGAAGGTGCGATAGCAGGCGATACCTTCGGTCTGCAGGGCCTGGCGGTCGGCGGCCGGGTCGGCGGTGGCCGCCGGTGGGCGTTTCACCACGAAACCGCCCTTGGCGCCGACGGGGACGATCACCGCGTTCTTCACCGCCTGAGCCTTCACCAGGCCCAGGATCTCGGTGCGGAAGTCTTCCAGGCGCTCCGACCAGCGCAACCCGCCGCGCGCGACGGGACCGAAGCGCAGGTGCACGCCCTCGACCCGGGGTGAGTACACGAAGATCTCGAATTGCGGTCGCGGCTTGGGCAATTCGGCGATCCGGCGCGGATCGAACTTGAACGAGAGGCATTCGGGCGCCTCGCCGTTCGCCGCGATCCGGTAGTAGTTCGTGCGCAGTGTCGCCTGAACCAGTCCGAGGATCGCACGCAGAATCCGATCGGTATCCAGGTTCACCGCCGCGTCGATCTCGGCCTGCAGTGCCTCCACGAGTTCGCTTGCCCGAGCGGCATTCTCGGAATCCTCGCCGTCCGGGTCGAAATAGACCTCGAACAGTTCGGCGAACAGCCGCGACGCGACCGGATGCGCGAGCAGCACCCGGGTGATATTGCCGTAGGTGTAGGCGAAACCGGCCTGCTGCAGGTACTTCGCGTACGCGCGCAGAACGGAGATCCGGCGCCAGTGCAGCCCGGCGCGCACCACGAGCTCATTGAGGTGATCGACCTCCCCCCTGCCGAACCACATGGCGGCGACCGCATCGGCGAAGCGGCGGCGAATACTGTTCTCCGGCAGGGCCGGAACGCCGGAGTCATCGGGACCGGCTTCCAGCTCGGACTCCTCGACGGCGCCGAGCAGATCGGCGGGCACCCGCAGCCGGAAGTCGTAGATCCAGTGCCGGGTCCCGTCCGGCAGGACCAGTTCGTGGGGGCGTTCGTCGAGGACCTCCATCCCGAGGCTGTGCAGCATGGGCAGCACGCGGCTGAGCGAGGCGCCCTCGCCCTCCACATACAGCGCGCACTGCCAAACGCCCGGTTGGGCACCGGGGATCCGGTAGAGGTGCGTATCGATCGCCGCGGCGCCCAGGCGGCGCAGGCGCTGGAGATCGGCGAGCGCCCGGATCGGTTCGTACTCCTGCTGATAACCGAGCGGGAAGGCCGCCGCGTACTCCTTGACGACCGCGGCCGACACCGCCGGCGATCCGGCGGCCGCCGCCAGCAATCGGTCGCCCCAGGTCCGGGTGGTGGCGAACAGCAGCGATTGGATTCGCTCGCGGACGGATTCGGAGGTATCGGCCGGCGGCGCGTCGGCGCGTCGGTGCACCGTGAAATACACGACGGCCAGCTCCGATTCGGTCGCCCGGGCGGAGTAGTCGATCAGTTCACCCTCGAGCTCGGTTCGCAGAATCTCCTGCATGCGCAGCCGGACCTCGGTCGAGTACCGGTCGCGCGGGAGATAGACCAGGCAGTAGAGAGCACTGCTGCGCGCATCCGGTCGGATGAACAGCCGCACCTGCCGGCGCATACCCGAACTTGTCACCGCGGAGACTGTTTCGAAGAGGCGGCGGGCATCGGTGGCGAACAGTTCGACCCGGGGAAAGGTCTGCAGCAGTTCCAGCAGGGCTTGGCCGGAGAACGAATTCAACCCGAAGCCCGCCCATTCCACGACCTGGCGCACGCGCGGGGCGATGACCGGGATATCGAGGATGTTCTCGTGCTGACCGGTCACGGTGAAGGTGCCGACGAAGACATGTTCACCGCGCACCCGGGGCGGCGCGGAAGGTACTGCGTCATCGACGCCCGGCACCTTGCCGCCGTAGTCGGCGACGCTGACGATGAACCCGTCGGGCGAGCCGGGCAGGACCGAATCCAGTGCGACGCCGGACAATCGGAGCACCGGGCGGCGCGCACCGAGCAACGGCACCTCGATCTCGGCGCCGTGCCGCTCCCCCAGCACGCCCATGGCCATTCTCGGCGCCGGGGTGTCCTCGGTCGCCGCCGTGGCGGGGTAGTAGCCGTAGCCGAGCAGTGTGTAGCGATCGTCCACCAGCCAGCGCAGCAGCTGTGCGCACTCCGGAACGTCCTGTCCCTCCGACCATTCCACCCAGCGATCCAGATGGTCCGCGACTGCGCGCATGGCATCGCCCATGGATCGGGTGTCGCGATCGGTCTGCCGCAGCAGGGCCAGCAGTGCGGGCAGCAGCTGCTCGATGCGATCGAGGGTCTGCGCACCGACGGCCGGATCGAGTTGTACATGCATCCATGATTCGGCGACCGCATGGTCGCCCGTGGACGGCCGAGCACCGCTGTCCGAGGGGGCGAGCGCCCGCAGCCTGCCCCGGGCATCGCGCAGCACGGTGAACACCGGATGGACGACCTCGATCGCGGGTGCGCCCAGCCGGCGCACCGCCGCGGTCACCGAGTCGACCAGCAGCGGCATATCGTCGTTCACGATCTGGATCGCCGGGCCCAGTTCGCTGCCGTCCGCCGGCCGGTAGACCCGGGTGACCGCGGCGCCCGGTTTGCGCACGGCCGCGAGTTCGAGGTGGTGGCGGAAGATGCGCTCAGCGCGGTCGGTCGCCTTCGGCGCGCTCGCACCGGGCTCGATCCAGCGGAAGTAGACCGCCTCCAGGTCGGTGGGGTCGTCACGAAATCGCGTCCAGGACACCGTCTGCTGGGTGGTTGCCACGGCGATCACACCTTCCAGAATCGAAAAGCGTACCTGCTTCTCGGAGAATTAGACGTAACTGATGTGCCGTTACTTAACGGCACGTTGAAAGTGTAGCAAACTTCCACACCCAAGACCCCGGTCGCGCCGGAGCACCCGGGCGGCGCCTCATGCGGCCAATCCGGACCTGATCAGAAATGTCTGTGCGGCAACACGATTGACGAAGGTCGCCGTCTCCATCCGCACACCCGTGCGGGTATCGGCGTACCACACGGCCGCCTCGGGGCCGATCGCCACGAACAGAGTCCCGTCGGCGATGACGGCCGGACCGGCCGCCCGCCAGCGGCGCACATCATCCGACAGCCGGGCCGGATCCTCGACCTGTACCGAGAACGTCAGATCACGGCCGCCGACGATACCGCCGAACAGCAAGCCGTTACCGGCAGGGATCACGCACTGCACCACCGCCTGAGAGGCGCCGCCGCAGGTCGCCGCCGCACGCAGCGATCCCGGTAAGGTCTCGCGCACCGTCGGCTGCCCGATCGGGGGCAGACCGGGCGAACAGCACACGGCGACGGTGACCACCGCGGCCAGCAGTGCCGCGATACCCACCAGCGTGACCCACCACTGCCCGACAGCCGAGACTGCCCGCTCCACCAGTGGCGCCACAGCGCTCAGCGGAGGTGCCACGCCCACCGCCGTGGCCGCGGCCGCCGTGCCCAGCAACGCGGCGCCGACCTCGCGCAGGGGCGCACCGCAGTGCGCGCAGAGAGAGTCGGCACCGCTATTGCGGTGCAGGCAGTATTGGCACAGCAGCGCCGGGGCCGTCATTGGCCCGTGATCGCTATCGAGGAGACGGCTACGGTATTGATCGCCGGATCACCCTTGGACTGCAGCACGGTCAGCACGATGCGCGACGCGCTCACCGGCGGACTCAGTTTGGTGACGACGAGGGTGCGCTGATCGAGGGTCTGCTGGACGTATCGGGAGGCATTGGCATCGTCGAACTGGTACGAAACCCGGCTGGCGGTGCGGTATTTCGTCCACTGATCGACTCCGTCGGAGCCGAGATCGTCGAAACCGGGAACGATGCCGATCGAATCGATCCGATAGGTGTGACCGAGATCGATGGTCAGCACCTGTCCGTCTATCTTGAAGGCGCGCACGCACAACCACGCTTTCCCCTGTCCGGCAAAGGCATCCATGCCCGCGGTGCTGCCTGCGGGGCAGTGCGCCTGCGCCGATTTCACCTGAAGTGCGGTGCTGGCGGCGGGCGCGGTGGTGGTCGGCGGATTCGCCGCGGCCGAAGTCGGTGCGGCGGTGGCGATCACCACCGAATTGGAGGGTGGCGATCCCCCGCCCGATACGAGAACCAGCACCACGATCACCGCCAGCACGGCGCCGATCGCCAAGGCCACCTTCGGCTTTCGCACCATTGCCAGCACGCTGCGCATGCGGTCGGCGGAACCGGGCACGACCGGGCGCGGCCGAGGTCCTTCACCCGCGGCCGCATCCGGGTCCCCGCGTAATCGCGCCGGATCGAACCCGGCGAAGTCCGGCCCGAATTCCTCCGGCGCACTGCCCTCGCCCGCACCGGCGTTGAGCAGGGCCAGAATTCGCTCACTGGCTTTCGGGCCGTCCGCCCCCGGCTGCGGCGGAACCTCGAATTCTTCCGGAAAATCTGGTTCCGCGGAGTTCGCCGTTCCGGTCTCGGATTCCGCCGGCGCGCCGAACGACGGGTCGGAAAGCAGCGCCTCCAGGACCGCGCCTCTGTGCCGGAGAAAGATATCTCCGGGGTCCTCGTCTGGCATGCACGAAATGGTATCCGTGCTGGTCGGCGTCTCGAGCGGCCATTGTTCCCAGGGCCGGGAACCTGCCCTGCCGGATCAGGGTTTCTGTTCCCCGGTGACGAAATACTCCGGGGGCACATCGAATACGCGGGCCAGGGCGATGATCAAATCGAGCCGGGGTATCGCATCACCGTGCATGAGGCGATACAGGCCCGACTGGGAGACGGCCACATCGGGATAGGCCAATTCCAGGTGCTGCGCCAGCGAATACAGCGTCAGCGATCGGGTGGCGCCGTCTTCGGTCGAGACCATGGATTCGGAGATCAACTCCGAGAGGCGCCTCGAGAAGATCGCGGCGGCGGCCTGACGCGGCGTGAGTTCATCCGCCTCGCCGGGCGCCGCACCGTCGCCGGCGTCCGGCCCGAAATCCGTTCCCACATCGACAGACATTACGGCTCACATTCCTTCTTTTCCCGCGCCGACCATCGGCTGCGACGCCGAGACCGGCGGCACCGGTTCGGCGACCGGCGCGGAATCCGGAGCGGGCGAATCGAAGTAGCGGGTCTCCCCCCGCGGCTCGATCAGCTCGACCCGGACGGTCCGCATCGGAATACTGACGTCCACGGTGGTCGAATCCACCTGGTGGATAGCGAGATCGGCCGTGCGCCGCCGCGGATTGCCCGGATCACCGATCGTGACCGTGGTCTGCGCGCCCGAGGCCTGCGGCGGTAGCTGATCGAACACCGCGATCGTGGCGAGGCCACCGCCGGACGTCGCCGCCGCACCGGGGCCGGGGGCCAACCGCAGCGAGGCCGGATCTCCGACCGCCGCCACCAGCTGCCGCCACCGGTCCGGGCGCGCGGAATGCACCTCCACGGCCGCGCCGACCACCATGGCCCGCAGGATGATCTGCTGCGCCACCGGGAGCAGGGCGCGCACATCGATACTGCGCTGACGGGGATGAAAATGCGCCGGGTCGAACAGCGGTAAAGCCAAGGTGTGCTGCGGTTTTCCGCTGATGGCACCGAGTATCTGACCATTGGGCCCGATCGGCACCACCAGCTCGGCGAGGATGCCGGCGGGGCCGATATGGCGCTCCGGATCGTCCTGCGACAGCGTCCGCGACGAGGTGGGGCCCGGGAGGGTGGCGAGCAGCGCCGTCGACTGCCGTCCCGGTAGCGGCCGCAGATAGTCCGGCGGCGCATCGGTCACGGCGGGTCCGACGAATCGGACGACGCCGCGCGGTCCACTCGCATCGGCGGTGAGGCTGACCACCACGGTCGTGCGGCCGCGATTCCAGCTCCAGCAATCATCCAGGCCGGCCGTGCCGACCTTCGTCCAGTCGATGAGAAAGCTGGTGACATAGCGGCCGGGCACCGCCGATTCCAGATGGCGCCAGGACTCCTGCAATTCCGATGTGTCGATACCCGTCTGCAAGAGGTCCATCGCCTCGCGCACGGCGGCGGCCGGCAGCGCGTGCGCGGCGATACCCTGCTCCCGCAGGCGTCCGGCGATCCGGTGCGCCGCGGTGGCCAGCGCGCGCGGCGCGGAGACTGCCGCCGGGCCACGCCTGCTGAGCGCCACCAGGTTTCGCTGCTGGTCCAGGCGGATCACCAGCCAGGTGAGCCGGTCGCCGACCACCGGCTGCGATCCGATCAGCTGGTCGTAGAGCATGCTGTACTCGCCCGCGGAACGCACGCGCTGGCCCGTGGTCACAATGTCTATGTCGACGGTGATGCCGTACTGCTCCAGCAGCGGCAGCAGTGCTTCGACCGGAACGGTGTCCTCGGTGTAGACGGTGTCCTCGGCAATGACGGTAGGCAGGTCGAGGTCCGGTGCGAGCTGAATCATCGCGACCAGCACCGCATCTCCGATCTGGACGCCGCAGACCCCCGCGACCACCTCGATATCACGAATGACCGAGTGGGACAGAAGCTTCCGGGCCCGCGCCGTACGGCCGAGGCGGTATTCGCCCCAGGCGAGCAACCACCGCACGCTCGTTCGCCCGCGCAGCGGGACGGTCACCGTTGCCAGCAGCACCGAGGCCGTCACCAGGACGGCCCACCACGGGGTCCGGGTCATCATGACGGCGAGCAGCGGACCGCCGAGCACCACCACGACCGCGAGCGGGCCCGCATCGCGGCCACCGACTCGCGGGCGGGGCGCGGTCACCGCGACCTCCGCAGCATTCGCCGCCCGATATCGACGCCACACCCCAGCAGGACGGCCGCGGCCATGATGCCCGCCGCGACACCGCCGGGCCGCCAATCCTTGGGACGGGGCGCCGGGGGCATCGCCAGCGGTGTTCCGCCGAAGGAGCCGGCCGGAGGTTGCGGTGGCGTGTGATAGCCGAGCGCCGCAACGGGATCGATCACCCCGGCGCCGATCGTATTGTCGAGGCCGCGCGCCGGGGCGTGTGCGCTGGCGAGCAGGCGGGCGGAGATCTCGGCGGGCGTTTCATTCGGAAAGCGCGAACGCAGCAGTGCCGCAACGCCGCTGACGTAGGCGGCGGCGAAGGACGATCCGGCGACCGGAACCAGTTTGTCGGGTTCACCGACGCCATTGACCAGCCCGCCGCCGCCGGGTCCCAGCGACTCGATTCCGGTACCAGGCGCACCGAGCGACAACCACGGACCGAGCAGCGAATCGGGCATCGGTTCGCCGTTGGCCGTGGTGAAACCGACTGTCAGCACATCACTTCCGAACCAGCCCGGGGTCGCGACGGTTTTGACCTCCTCCCAATTGCGGGGGTCCGTGGGGTGCCCCGGATCGATGTCCGGATTCTGCTCGCACACACTGCCATTCGTATCGCCCGCGCCCGCCACGATCAATGCTCCCCGGACATGTACCGCGTAGCCGATCGCCGCCGACAGCAGGGACTGATCGATGAGTTGCTGTACCGAAACGCACACCGGCACCGAGACGGTAATCACGCCGGCGCCCAGATTCGCGGCATGCGTGATGGCCCGCGCCAGTGTCCGGGCATCGGATGCTTCCTGTTGCACCAGATCGTAATTCACCGAATTCGCGAGACTGAAAGCGCCGGAGCGCGACCGGATGGAGATGATCCGCGCGTCCGGAGCCACCCCGGTGAACCCGTCCGCCGGGTCGGCGGTCGCACCGATGATGCCGGCGATCAGCGTGCCGTGCGCATCACAATCGGTGAGACCGTCACCGCCGGCCTGCAGGTAGTCTCCCCCGCCGACAAGATTGGGCAGCCGGGGATTGGGGCCGACACCGGTGTCGATCACCGCGACCGTGACACCGCCCCCGCGGCTCAGCGATCGAGCTCGGGGCAGGTTCAGGGCCCGATCCGGCGGGGCGGGCTGCGACAGATCACTGTGCGGCAGCACGCCCGCGCCCAGACAGCCCTTGTCCTGTTTGTACGGCTGCTCCGGGCCGGGCGGCGGATCTGCCGGGGCCACGCCGAGGACCACCTGGGGTGGCTGAACGGCACTCGCCGGCGCGGCCGAGACCAGCGCCAGCGCGGTCACCGCCACCGCGTACACACCGGAAAACCGCATCAGATTCTCCGCATCGCGGTGTAGATGCCCATGATCCAGCAGGCGATCACCGGGACGGCGAGAATGAGAGCGTACTCGATCAGATCGATGATCCGCCGCGTGACCGGTGACAGCCGGACACCCGGTAGACGTTGTGCCGCAACACATGCCGTGGCCGCGGCCGCCGCGACAACCAGTGCGACGGCCACTCGGGCAGGTGCGGTGGCGTAGGCGCCGGCCAGCACGAATCCGATGCCGATCACGGTGACCGCCGACGCGGCGATCAGCGTGATCGCCTGCAGCCGATCGGGATACCACCGTGAGCGCAGCACCAGCAACCCCGCCACGGCGGCGCCGAGCACCATCTCGCGCACGCCGCCGGGACTCACTCCGGCGGCGACCACCGCCGAGCCCGCCAGCAGTACCGACACCGCGACGATGAGCCCGCGCAGACTGGTGACGGCAAGCCGGGCGCGAGCCTCGATTCCGGTACTACCGTCCCAACGTCCGGCCTCGAACTCCTCATCGCCCGCGGTTCGGGAGGATTCGGCGTCGAAGATATCGGCAAGTGTGTCCGGCGCGACCTCACTACCCGGATCCGGCAGGTCCAGCGGCCGAATTCCGGCAGCCAGAACGGCAAGTCGAGGGGCGGCGGTCAATAGCACCAGTCCGGCGAAGACTCCACCGCCGGCGACCTGACGCACGGACAGATCCAGATATGTCGCCGCGATCGCCGCCACGGCTACCGCAGATCCCAAGGCGGTCAGAGCGATCAGGGCGGCGATCCCCGCACGGGTCAGCCGCAGCATCGCGGTCGCCGCGGTCGCGAGCGTCACCGAACCGGCCGCGAAATTCGCCGCCGCGAACGGTCCCGGCCGCCCGTAGGCCGGCGGCACCAGCATCGCGGCCCCGGCGAACAGCAGCGGCAGCGCCGCCAGCGCGAGTCCCAGCCCGATTCGCGCCGGTGCCCGGCGGCGATGGTTCACCAGCGCGGCGATACCGCAGGCCGCACCGAGCAGCAGGGCGGGTAGCGCACACCAGAGCACCGAGCCGGTCCTGGTCCACGACCAGGACAGTAGTGCCGCCACCGAGAGCGCACCCGCGCCGAGCGCCGTGATTCCGGCGAGTTCCGCTGTATCGGCATCGAATTCGGCGAACTCACGCTCGTTGATCAGCGCCAGCGCATCGGTGATGTCCTCCACGACCGGCGTGAAGATCTCCGATGACTCCACCACCGTCAGCATCAGCAGGGCGCCGTCGGAGATGTCGTGATCGCCGAGGCTGCGCCAGCGCGGAATCGGCGGCTCGCCGGGTCGGGCGAGTGTCCACTGACCGTTCTCGGGGGTGAAATCGATGGCTTCGTCACCGATGGCGCCGTCGAGCACGGTCAGCAGATCGCCGATGAAGGTCTCGATGGTGAACTTCGTCGGCAGCACCACATCGACCTGATAGGTGGCTACCAGGACCGCGACGCGGGCGCGTGCCACCTCCGCCGGCTGCTGCGGCGGCGCGGCGGTCGTGGACGCTGTCATCGCCATCCCCCTCGATCTCCGCGCACGGGAACCACATTGGCCGGAAACGCATCGGCGAGTCCGGCGGCGAGCTCCTCGAAGGCCAGCGCTGTCTCTTTGGCAAGTAGTCGCAAGTCGATCTCGCCACCCTCGGCGAGGTGCGGGTCGTACGGCAGCACACAGGTGGGGCGGTGTGCGGCCTCGAACAGCTCCTCGATCCGGCCGAGTTCGACGTCCGGTTTGGCCGGATGCTGGTAGACGATCGCCACCATTGTTTTGGCGACCAGCCGGTGCAGCCCGTGGGTGTTCATCCATTCGAGGGTCGCGACCGCGCCGGTGACGCCGCGCACCGTCGCCGGAGTGACGACGACGACGGCGTCGCTGGTCTGCAGCACGGTCCCGGTCGAGGAGTCGAGAACACCTGTGCCGCAGTCGATCAGCAGCAGGTTGTAGTGCAGGCGCAGCACCTCCACCGCTTTCAGATACTCCTGACCCGAGAGCGCCTCGGTGGCCGCGGAGGTCCACGGGGAGGCGATCACGGCCAGATCCGCATTGTTGATGGAGGTGTACGACTGCACCGCGGAGAAGGCTTCCACATTCGTGGCCTGCGCGAGATCGCGCAGGGACAGACCGTAGGGGTGTCTGCCGGTGCGGCTGGGCAGATCACCGAAATCCGGATTGGCGTCGATGGCGACCACCCGATCCGGGCGCAGGTCGGCGAAGGTCGAGCCGAGGGCCGCGACCGTGGTGGTGCGGCCGACGCCGCCCTTCACATTGATGACGGCGATCTGATAGGTCGAGGTGAGCTGCCGGCGAATACGCGTGCGGCGCTCCTCGGTGCGCTGTTCGACAGGCGAGAGTCCGAGGCTGAAGCCGACCTTGTTCAGCGCACCGCGCATACCGGCGGTCGAGCGCAACTGCGCCTGCCTGCTGGCGGCGAGTTCGGCGAGCAGATCGGAGGAGGTCAGGGCGATCGGCAGCACCTGCACCTGCTCGGATTCCTGCCTGCCGACCTGGCCGGGCGACCAGGCGAGCTCGGCGGACTGCGCAACCGGTTGCGGCGCAGCGAAACCCGGAGCGGGAGCGGAGGGCGGGGCGACGTACTCGCGCGACTGCACCGGCCCGGTCGGTGAACCCACCTGCCACGACGGCGCGCCCGGCGACTGATCCATCCGAGACTGACCCGCTGCCATCGGCGGGGCGGGCTCGGGCATGTTGGGCGGCCTGCCCACGACGCCAGGGTGTGGCGGAACCGGATCCGGCTGATCCGCCGCCACGGCCGAATTCGCCGGTGCGGCCGCCGATCCCTGGGGTTCGTGGCCACGACCTCCGGCCGTGCTCTGCCATCCGCCCCCGGCGGCCTCCTCGGTCTCCATCAACTCGGCGAAGAAGACGTCGTAGCCGCCGCGGGCCGCTGCGGGCCCGACCTCGTGATCATTGGTGCTCGGCACTCGGTTCACTTCCCTCATCCTCTCGAAAATCCCAGAGGGACAATCACACTCGACTGGTTTCGAACCAACTCCGGCCGGGCAGCAGGTCGACCAGGGCGCGGATGCCCGCCTGCAGGGAGGCATCATCGCCCGGCGCGTAGGTCGACAGCACCTGTCCGTCGGCGGCCACTGTGGGGGTAACCACGATCCGCCCGGACAGGGTGTCCAGCACACTCATACACAATTCGGGAACGGCATCGGCGCCGTCGTGATGCTCGAATATCAGCACCTCCGCCCGGCGCACCACTTCACCGAGCACTCGGGTCAGGACACCGGCGGTATGTGGCGCGGCGCCCAGTTCGAGCAGTGCCCGGCGCCTGCGCCCGGGTTCGGCCGGGACGAGGGCGAGCTGATCCAGCGCCACGGTCACCGGCTCGAAAGCCAGTGCCTGCGCCGGCCCGAGTGCGGCGGACAGTGCCGCCGACAGTGCATCCAACCGCCGTTCCGCCTGGTAGACAGCCTGAATGACGATGTGGTCGTCACAACGCACCGCGAGCACATGACTGTCGGCACTGCGCACCAGGGAGAACCGCAGCATTCCGTGCCGCTCCCCGTCCAGACCGGTACCCACGACGCGCACGGCGAGCTCGGTGTCGGGCCGGTACAGGCAGTGCAGCCAGTGAACGACGACCGGGTCCACCCGGCCGTCGTTCACGATGCCGCGCGCCGTGAGTTCAGCCGCGACAACGGTATTCGCGGGGTCGTCCTCGATGCCGTAGCTGTTCGGCACCAGGGCCAGCACCGAGGGGTACGAGTCGATCTCGGCCAGGTTCTTCAGCAGCAACGCGGCGTCGACGGTCAATTCGACGGCAATGGGTTCACGGTTCATGGGGATACCGGATGGCGACGATGGAGTGAAGCCCTGACTTCCCACGCGGGAAGGCGCGGCACGCCGGGGCTACACCACCATTCATCAGTGCATCAAACCTGCGAACGAGTTGCCGCCCTTGGTATCGGTTGTCTGCATGTCGAGCCCGGCATTGTGGATGGCGATCTTCAGCGATTGCAGGGTCGAGTTGTATTGATCCAGCTTGGTGGTCAAGGCCGTCGTCGTGGCCGTGTAGCCCTCGGCAGCGGCACCCTCGAAGTCGAAAGCGTGAACCAATTGATCCCGCAGCGTCTTGATGCGCGTGACGTTCGACTCCAAAGAGTTCACAACAGTCTGCAGAGACTGCGTATGCGCAGCAAGGGCCTCAAAGTCGTACAACATGATTTTCACAGACCTTTCTTGAACATTGATGATTCTGCGACAGGGCTACGCCCACGAATTCGTGTCGACCTTCGGAGTCGGGTTCCACTGTCCGACGTCCAAATGCCCGTCGCCGCCGATGGCCGCGTTGACTCGCGACTGTCCTTCCAGATCCTGGGCGTGGACGTTCGTACCATGCTGCTTGAGCACGGTGATGACGTCCTGCAATGTGGAGCCCAGCGACTTACCTGATTGCCAGGCATTGCCCATGGCGTTCTGGACCGCCATGCCGGCCGCCGGGCTTTTCAGGGCGTTGCCGAAATCATCCTGCAGGCCTGCCAGTTTCTTGAGATCGGTCTCCAATTCCCCGAGGCAATCGGCGGTATTGTCAGCACTTCTCTGGAGTTCTGCGGGATCACCAGAAGATCTTCTCGCCATTTTATGTCCCTTTCGATGTCATACTTGCTTCGAACCCGGTGCAATTCACCGAGGACGCTGTGGGATAGCAGATTCGAAATCCGAGTCGTCGATTCCCGGCTCGAGAATTCCGGCGAGCACCGATTCGGAGGCCGATTCCTCTTCATCACGCTCGTCCTCGGCGTATTCGATGACGCCGATCGCGGGCGGCTGTTCGAGGTCCGGCACATCCTGCGCTGCCCCGGGCACGAAGACCTTCGACGACTCCTTGTCCTTGTCGCGCCGCTTCCGCATTTGAGCGTCCGGTGCGCTCGAGCCCCGGGCCACGGTCCGGGCGGGCGCTCCCGATATGGCCGGTTCGCCCACTCCGGCGCCGAATGCGCGGGTTGCCGGACCCCAGTTCGAGGGCATCCGGAAACCGGTGGACGCGCCCGGCATATCGCCGAGACCGCCGCGGAACATGCCGAGCGAAGCGGTGCCGCCCACGCCCCCGGCCCCTCCGCCCAGGGCCGGCGAAGAGGGGGACGTGCCACCGGAGCCCAGGTCCTGTGTGGACATACCGCCGTCCTGAGAACCGCCGGATCCCGGATCGGACGATGCGTTCTCCGGCGGTGACATCGACTGCAGCGCAGATGGATTCGTGGGATCCGCACCCGGGCCGCCTTGGCCCGCACCGTCGCCGGGCCCGCCACCCGCGCCGCCCGGCTGACCTCCTCCGGTCCCGCCCGGCCCCGAAGTGCCACCGGAACTCGAACCGCCGGAAGCGGTCCCGCCGGACCCGCCACCCGTGGGCGAACCTCCGGAACCCGCCGCTGATCCGCCGCCGGACAGCGCACCGGCACTGTTCCCGCCGCCGCTCCCCGGCCCGCCACCACCGGCGTAGTCACCGGCTGCGCCGCCCTGGGACGCCGGCGCGCCGTCGCCACTGACAATCTGCGGGGCGGGCAGAGGCGGCGGCAAGGAGCCGAGGGCAGCCGTCGTCTGCCCCGCGTAGGTGACCATCGCCGTGATGGCCAGGGCCCGCATCGCCTCGTACTCGAGTTCGTTTTCGGCGAGCGACGCCTGGATGCCGACCTCCGCGAGGGGGGTCGCCGCCGACAGGAGCGCAGCACCGGTCAGTGCGACAAACCTTGCTCGATTGAGGGTGATCGCCGCCACCGACGGCATCAGAGCCAGGGCCGCCGCATTGGCCTCGGCCACGGCAGCGGCGGCGATCGACGCCTGTTCGGCCACGAGAGCCTGCTCCCGTAACCAGTTGGCATGATTGCGAAATGCCTGCTGCGCCCGGTCCGCGGAAGCTCCCTGCCATCCCAGAGCCAGCGCACCCATAGACCCGTCGGACCCATTGGCGGCGGCGTTCAGGCCGGAGGCCACGGCGGCGTACGCGACGGCCGCGGCCATCATGGGCACCGGACCGGGCCCCGCCGACAGTTCCATGGAGAGCGTCAACGGGTCCGCGGACCCGCCGACCGGCGGTGAAATCATGACTCAGCTCCGAGATCAGAACGGCGGCACAGCGGTCAGACCTGCAGACCGGAAACCGATGAGACTATGGATACGCCGCCGGAAGTATCACTGAATTCATAGTCGTCGCCCACCGGAATAAGGACCTTGGCTCCGTCCAGCAAATGCGCCAATCCGGGAGTCGTGCTTCCGAAGAACGTCTCGTGATAGGAGGCCATCTTCGAAGAAGCCCATTTTCCGACTGAGTCCTGCCCTCCCGCAATCGGTTTGGCAGGACCCATTGCCGCGCCGACAAGGGAGGTCAAACTGGTGTGCGCGGCAGTGAGAGTCGCACTGACAGCTGGGAGAACTTCGGGAGAGACATTGACGTACACGGATCTTCTCCTAATCGACCGATTCCGACTGAAGGGGAGTCGTGCCGATAACGCTATGGCATTCCCACCGCTGGGAAGGCGGCTTGCACCAGGTCACGGCGGGAATGCAAGGGCTCCACGAAGATCCCGCGCCCTACGGGCTGTTTGGTCGCCTTCACATCGCCGACCAGCATGCCGTCGAGTTTCGAGCCATCCATGACGAAGCCCGAGGAATTGAGGTTCTTGATCTGCCCGAGCACGTTGTCGTACATCGCCGTATCCGCCTGCGCGATATTGCGAGCCACGATCATGTGCAGGCCGGTGTCACGCCCGTCGACGATGAGATCCTTGAGCGAGTCGAGCGGATTCATCATGCCGCGCGCCGCGACCATGTGGTAATCGTCCACGACGACGAAGATCTCCGGGCCGCTCCACCAGGAGCGCTCCTTGAGCTGCTGTGAGGTCACACCGTCCGGTGGGCGGCGGCCGCGCATTTTGGCCGCGAAACCCGGTAGCCCGTCGACCAGATCCCTTTCGCTGGTGAGGTATCCGATCAGCTGCTCTTCGGGCAGGGCGTCCAGATGCTGACGGCGGTAGTCGATCAGCAGCACGCGCGCCTGATCGGGTGTGAACCGGAAGCGGATCGATTCCAGTAGCGCGGCCAGCACCGTGGATTTCCCGCACCCGGAGGATCCGAGTACCACGAGGTGGGTGGAGACGCCGAAATCGACTGCGGCAGGGGCGAGATCGGATTCGCGAATGCCGAACGGAATGACCAGGCGCTGGGCCGCGGACACCGGCTCCGGCCGTCCCGCCATGATCTGGTCCATGGTGATCGTGCTCGGCAGCAACTTCACCTCGGGCGCTCGCCGCCCCGGATAGGTCCGGGCGATCTGATCGATCGCGGCGTTCAGGCCGGCGCCGCTGGATTCGGGGTCACCGATACCGTCGATACGCGGCAGCGCGGTAAGCATGTGCAGCGCATCGGTGGAGATGGAGCGTCCCGGGCGATTGGCGGGAATTGCCGCGACCACGCTGCGGTGTGCGGTGAAAACGGTGTCGGTGAGATCACCGAGTCGCATTTCCAGCCTGGTCTGCAGCAGATCCTTGACGGCCGGGCGGATGGCGGCCCAGCGCGAACTACTGATCACCAGGTGGATCCCGTAGTTGAGGCCTTGCAGCGCAAGCGATTCCACTATGGGCAGATACTCGTCGAAATACGGTCCACTGACGGCGAATCCGATATCCCAGCCGTCGATGACCAGGAAGACATCGCCGTGCTCGTCGCCGCGGGCAGTCAGTTGCGCGGATTCGCGCGCCGATGTCCGGCGGCGCCGGAATTCACGCATCGAATCGATACCGAGTTCGGCGAACAAGCTCTGCCGGGCATTGAGGAGATTGGTGATCAGGGCGAACGTGCGGCGTACCCGATCGACATCGCGGGCCGCGGCGATCGAACCGACATGCGGCAGACCACGCAGACCTGACAGGCCACCGGAGAAGTCCAGGCAGTAGAACTGCACCTGCTCGGGGGAATTGGTGAACGCGGCGGACATCAGCAATGTCTGCAGCGCGGTCGATTTGCCCGACTGCGGACCGCCGACGACCGCGACGTGCCCGCCGGACGCGGACAGATCCACCGACCACGTCTCCTGCCGCTGCTGGCGGGGTTTGTCGATGATCGCCCACGGCAACCGCAGGCTACCGCCCGCGACCGGCTGCACAAGTCGATCCAGGGTGGGCGGCACGCCCAGCGGAGGCAGCCACATCTTGTGCGCGGGGCGGCCGTGCCCGGCGAGCTGGAGCAGTGCGGTCTCCATGACCGTTATCGGTTCGCTCTCGGGTGCATCGGGTTCGATGATGATCGGTCCCGGCTCGACGACCGGCGCCGCCTCGACTATGGGTGCGGCCGAAAACCACTGTGGTGGACGGTATCCGCCGCTGACCCGGCGCGCCCGCTGCGGTCCTCCGGTGACGGCCTGCAGCGGCGCCGTGTAGGGCGAGCCGACGTAGGCGGCCTGGAAGCGCTGCAGATCGCCCGAGCCGACGCGCAGGTATCCGGCGCCGGGCTTCTTGGGGAGGTGATACGCGTCGGCCGTGCCGATGGCATCACGGGAGTCACTGGTCTGGTTGGTGCGCAGAGCGATTCGATACGAGAGGTGGGCCTCGAGCTCCCCCATCCGGCTGGCCGGGACCTTCTGCGAGGCCAGCAGCAGATGGATGCGCAGCGACCGGCCGAGCCTGCCGATGGCGACGAAGAGCTTGGAGAAGCTCGGATGCTGTTCCAGGAGTTCGGCGAACTCGTCGAGAATGATCAGCAGGGTGGGTAGCGGATCGAGCTGTGCGCCCTGTTCCCTGGCACGCTCGTAGTCGGCGACGCTGGCGAAGTTGCCGGCATCGCGCAGAATGCGCTGCCGCCGAGCCATTTCGCCATTGATCACGTCCTCCATACGGGTGACGAGATCGGCCTCCTCTTCCATATTGGTGACGACTGCTGTCACATGCGAGAGCCGATCGAAGCCGAGAAACGTTGCGCCGCCCTTGAAGTCGACCAGCAGCAGGTTGAGCTGATCGGGCGAGTGTGTGGCGACTGCCGAAAGTACCAGGGTACGAAGGAATTCCGACTTGCCGGAGCCGGTGGCGCCGATGCACATACCGTGCGGGCCCATACCCTCCTCGGCGGATTCCTTGATATCGAGGTACACCACCCCACCGGCCGGGTCGTAACCGAACGGAATGTTCAGCCGGGCCCGGTCACTGTCGCGGCCCCGGAGCCAGTGCCGTTCGACCCGGATATCGCCCGGATCGGTGATGCCGACCAGCTCCTCCCAGGTGGTGCCGCCGCTGGCCTGCTCCGCGGCGACCGCCTCCACCACCGTCGAAAGCCGGTAGGGCGAGATCGCCCGGGCCACAGCGGTGACACCGGCCAGCGACATACTGTCGGCGCTCCCGACGCGGCGCTTACCCCGCGCGCTGACCTCGTGCAGGGCCAAATCCGCGTCCACGGTGAAGCGGAGTGCGCGCGGCAGCGGCTGTTCGGTGACACCGAGCCGTACCCAGGTACATCCGTCGATGCCGGAGATCTCGCGTTCGTTCGCCGCGCCACCGGTGTCCACGATCAGCAGGAAGTGCTTACGCTCCAGCGAGGGTTGGCTGTTGGCCGAGAACGGGCCGCGGTTGAGCCCGGCCAGCACCTTGGCCCGCAGCTCGCCGACGCCGCGGTACACCATCCGGCTCGATCCGATGGCGTCGGTCTCGCTCGGATGCTGGGTGTGCGGCAGCCATTTCAGCCACCCCCACTCCGGGGCATCCGGATCCGACAGCACCGCGGCGATGCCGACCTGATCGGGACCGTGCAGCACAACGGCTTCCGCGACCATCGAGCGCACCAGCCCGGCCACGCCGTCGGGATCACCGTCGAAGCCGACCTCCGGTGCGGACAGCAGATTGATCGCGACCGGCATACCGCCGACAGTGGAATACGCCTTGGCGAAGCGGGTCAGTTCGACCACGCCGACCGGATCCAGATCCGAAATGGGCGCCGCCTCCGGCACGATCACCCGCACCTGATTGGCGATGCGGCCCCGGCCCACCCGCAGCCGCAGGAACTGCTGACCGGCGACCTGCACCTCCCACATGCGATGACCGCCGATCAGCCGGGCGATGGCGGCGGGCCCGGGATGGGCGTGGCGCAGATAGGTGTACAGCTCGATCTCGGAGGCGTGGACGGTCTTTCGATTATCGGTGAGGCTGCGCAGATAGTCCTTGCGCTCCTCATTGAGCGCCCCGCCCGACGCGCCGCCGCCGAGCGCTCCGCCCATCGAACCGAAGACCGAGACCAGCATCATGATCGGGAAGAACATGCTCATCGGGGAGACCGCGCCGCCGCCGCGGAACATCATGACCATCATTCCGGCCATACCGCTCATCATGACGACCGGCATGATGAGCTTGATACGGGACGGCGGAACAGGTTTCGGCAATTCGGTCGGTGGTTGCAGCCGCAACTCGGTGACGGCGGGGGCCTTGGGGCCGCGCACCATTCGGGCCGGGCGTACGAAGCGGCGAGTGGTCGTCACGGCTGTCCCACATTCAATCCGGCGGCGGCTTTATCGGTCGCGATACCGTCGTGCTGGATGCGCGCATCCTTCTGCGACAGATCCGGGCCGACCGCGAACAGCGACACAATGCTCCACGGCGCGAGGATCGGGTTGTGCAGTCCCAGCGCTGTCAGCGTCGGGTCGTCGGAGCCGTCGGGTTTCGCGTCGATCTTCGTTTCGATGCCGTAGCGGACTCCGCTGTCGGAGATCCAGAACAGCGATTCCCGTAGCGGCGACGCCGGATCCGCTCCGGTGACCCGGACATAGCGGCCGGTATCGCGGCCCAGGTAGGCGGCGTCGGCGGTACTGCCGCGCGGACCGGAACCGGTCACCAGCGGGACCGCCAGATTCTGATCATCGACCGCGAGCGGCAGTTGACGGCCGACCAGCAGCTGGGTGGCCGCATTGGGATCGGCGCTGCCGCGTGCCCAGTGATAGCAGGTGGTTCCGAACCGCTCCGGATCCAGGATGTGAACCGCGGCGGCCGGATAGGCGGCGGTGCCCGGCCAGCCACCAGGGCGCAGATTGGTCGCGATCACGTCCGGATCGACCGTCATCGTGGAGACCGATCCGCGTGAATTCGCATTGCGGATCATGGCCGCCAGCACCGAATTGATCTGCACCACACCCGATTGCGACACCAGGTAGTACGCCGCGCCGCGGTCCACCGTGGAGACCGTCAGCACCGAACCCACCGTCACCGATTCGCCGGAGGAGAGTGTTGTCATCTGCCCGGCGCCCGGAACGTCCGGCACCCGCAGTGGCGGCGCCTCCAGGATCGAGTCCACCAGACCGGCCGAGGCAGGCAATACCGGTGCGGTCGCGTCGATTCCGAGGGCCAGGGTGACAGCGGAATCACCGAGATCGATGGATGCGCGGACGACGCCGTGCTCATGGTCGGGATAGACCAGCCAGGTGGTGGAACCCTCCCGCAGCAGTCTGGCCTCCCCGTCCGCAAGCGGGCGGATCGCCTCGTTGCCGACGAGGGCGCTGCCGATCACGGTGACGCGAATCGGCGATATCCGGGTGGTCGGAAGTCCGGTGTCCTGATCGACCGGCGTGGCCGCACCGACCTTGGTGGTATCGCAGACCGCCCAGGAGGAGTCCTTGGCGCTGGGCTGGACGATACTGCCCGGGGCGCCGGGGATTCCGACCACCGGCCCGCGCGGATACTTCGCCAGTTCATCCTGGGACACCTGCACCGGATTCTCGGCCGCACCGACGATGAGCCGCGCCGAGGTCAGGTTCAATGCCGGGAACAATCGGCCACCGAGATGTACGAACAATGCCCCCGAGCCCTGCTCGGCGATAATGTGCGTATCCCCGATCTGCTTGGCGGGCTTGAAGAACGACAGCACCGCGGCCCCCGCGACGAGCAGGCAGGCCAGTACCACCCCGACCGACAGCGCGGTCGACCGGCCGCGCTGCGGATCGTCGAGCATCGAGGCGTCCCGGCGGACCAGGGCATGTTCGATGCGGCGGAACAGGAACCGCCAGCCGGAGATCTGGTGTTTGGTCACCACCCGGAACCGGGGCACAGACCATCGCTCCTTCCACAACCCTGGGATGGGCCGACCACGGTCGGCACGACCCCGAAATCTCTTCCGGCACTGCAGTTCAGCCCGCGGAGGGTGCCAGCCCCTCCAGCGCCGCGCTGATATCGGTTTCGGAGATCGTCATGAGCTCTTCGTCCGTCATCGACACCACATCCACGTTCTCGCGGGTGAAGCGATAGTCGCGTTCGGATTCGGCGGCCTCCACCACATTGCGCACGAAGCGGCCGTTACCCGCCAGATCGATCAGCCGCCTGCCATTGCGCTTCTCGCCGGACAGCTGCGTGCAGCGCGCTCGCAGCACCTGCCGCGCCGGTTCGTCCAGAATCGAATCCTTGTGGCGGGCAATATGATCGGCGATCTCCACCAGTTCACCGGCATCGTAGCTGGCGAAGCGGATGCGCTTGGTGAAGCGGGAGGCGAGGCCGTCATTGGAGGCCAGGAAGCGGTCGATCTGATCCTCGTATCCAGCGATGATGACTACCAGCTTGTCGCGGTCGTTCTCCATCCGCGCCAGCAGGGTGTCGACCGCCTCCTTGCCGAAGGCGTCGCCGCCGGAGAGCCCCTCCTGGATGAGGGTGTATGCCTCGTCGATGAACAGCACGCCGCCCAGCGCGGAATCGATGAGCGCGTTGGTCTTCGGTGCGGTATGGCCGAGATGGGTGCCGACCATATCGTTGCGCGAGACCTCCACCACATCGGCGTTCTCCACCACGCCCAGACCGGCGAAGATCTTCGCGATCACGCGGGCGATGGTGGTCTTTCCCGTGCCGGGCGGGCCGGAGAAGATCAGATGGTGCGAGCGGGAGTCCACGGCAAGGCCGCGCCGGGCGCGCACCTGATCCATGAGCACGCCGGATTTCAACCGGTCCACCTGCTCCTTGACCGAGTCCATGCCGATCTGCGCCTGCAGGAGCTGAGAAGCCTCCGCGAGCAGCGATTCCCGCTCCGAGCGCGCTGCCGTGGCCGCCACCTCGGCCGGATTGTCGCCGGAGCTCGGATCCCACCGGTCGGTGCGCGAGGCGATGACCTCGGGCGTGGTGATCTCGAAGCGATAGTTCTTGTCCGCGACCGCGCGCTGCCACTCCGGGCGATGCGACCACAGCGCCGAACCTTGCAGACCCTTCAGCACGCGATCGGCGGCTTCGTGATCGCCGTTGTGCCGCAGCACCATTCCGAGCAGGAAGTGCGCATCGGCCCAAATGTAGGACAGATTGCCGGAGGAGCTGTCCTCCACGATCCGCTGCGCGCGCGGGAGGGCCTCACCGAGGCGATTCAGATGTGCGAGCGACTGCGCCGCCATCAATTCGGCCGCGATATCGAGCAGGGCGTCATCGAGAGACGGCGCGGCGCTGCGTGCTTCGAGCACATCGACCCAGCGCTGGGTGCGGAAGTACAGGGACATGCGCACGAAGCCGGCCACATCGTCGCGCGGGACCTGGTCCAGAATCGCGTGCGCCTCTTCCCATTCGCCGCCTTCGGCGTATCGGCAGGTCTGGGCAATGGCGATCTGGTCACGGTCGGCCATGGCGACGCGCAGTCCGTACATGCCGATCTCGACCTGGCACCACAGCGAGCGGTCACCGAGACCTGCGCGCTGCTGATCGCGATACAGATTGTGCACCGACCGGTAGGCCCCGTAGATGACCTCGGAATCGACCTCTCCGGCCATGGCCCGGCCCAGCCAGGCATCGCACATATCCGGATCGAGGTCGGTCGCCGCTCGGAAGGCCGCGCGGGCGTGCTGGTCATTGCGCACCCCACCGGCAACCAATCCGAGGTTCTGAACCCCCGTGTAGAACGCGTCCTCGGCCGCTGACAACTCGGACTTCCTTCCGCCTGGATCACCTGTAGGAACAGTAGATTCGCGCGGCTCAGCGCCACTTCCCACCGCTGGGAAGGCCGAGTGCCATTCGCTCACAAGGCCTTTCACAGCTCCACTCGACCCGAGTTATATGCACCTAATCATTGGTACGTTATTGCTTGTACCGTTATTTGGTGATATGTTTTTGGCGGGCAGGCCCAAGACCCCTCATCCTCAGGCCCGCCCCAGGGTGCGACGGCATTTCAGCCGCGATCCGGTTCGCCGGCGCCCCTCGAAGATGCGGTTGCTGAAGGACCACCCCTTTCCCGGCAACCGACGCGGCCGGTGGACTGGACGCCCCACCGGCCGCACATCGAACTCCACACTCCCGCGCTTACGCGTCCGCTAGCCGTCCGCTCAACAGATCCCGGCGCGCCTGCCGTGACAGTCGCAATCTCTGTTGAACGGCGTCGATTCCGACAGTGGCCATCGGTGGCGGGGTCTCGGTGAGATCACCTTCCGGACGAAAACCGAACCTCAGGAACGTGGAATAGGGCTTTCCGAATCGGGTTGTCTGGGTGCGGATCTCACTATCCCCCGCTTCTTCGAGCATGCGGCGCAACAAACTACCCGCCAGTCCCGTGCCGTGAAACTCGTCTCCGATATGCCAGGCGACACACTCGGCGGCCGCGGTGGCGTGAATGTACCCGGCGATCCGCCCACTTTCGAGTCTGTGCACGAAGATGTTGTCGCTTCCCGCGCGGATCAATGTCTCGTATTCGTGCGGCTTGCGGGCCGCCCAATCGCCGAGAAGACCTCGCACGCCTGCCTTCTCAGGGTCTACCGGCAAGTGACGGTAAGTCCAGCGGCTCGCGTCCATCAGGACATTGACGATGCCGGGAACGTCATCGAGGGTTGCCCTCTCGATCGCGAAGCGATATCGAGGGCCGACTTCTCCGCTGACCGCTCCCATTACACGGAGAGTGCGGACATCGCCTGCGCGATACTGGTCGCATCGGCGATGCGCTGACTACGCGAGGTGCCGGCGCTCTGTTCGTAGTACTGATCGAAGGCCGCCGCCACCGCACCGGGAGTCTGCGCGGACCGCATCTGGGCGTAGGCATTCGCATGGCTACCGTGCAATTCCTGCACCATGAAATCAACCTGGGCATGCCAGTCCGTGACCTTCTTGCCCTCTGCGGCCGCGAACGCCTCCAGCTGTGTTCGCCTTCCACCTTCCCACTGGCACAAGCCGATCGCACCTTCCTTCAAGTTCTGCGATCCGGTATTCAAACTCGATTCGACCTGCATATTGCCGACAATTCCCGCCGCCTGAGCAGCCGTGAAGTGATGGGTTCCGACCAGGTATTGATAAAGATCCTGCGGTGATACCTGCTCACCACCGTCAGCCGACGTGGTGGTCGGACCGTATTTGAACCCACTGGGCCCGACCGCACCCGGAGAACCGCCGCCACCGGAGGAGGGCGAGACGGCACTGGCAGGCGACGTATAGCCGGCGGGCATTGCGGAACTGCCGTTCGAACCTGACGATCCGCCCGTATCCCCGGCTTGATCGGCCAGTGAAACGGACGCATCCGACACCGTCTTCTCCGCCGCACCGACGGCCTTGTCGATGGCGCCGATCGCGTCGAACTGCTGTGCCAGCGTAGGTTTGGCCGGAACGCTGTGCAGAATCGTGGTGATGGCATCCACGAGGGCGGAGACCTCGGTCTTCACATTGTTGGCCACATCCGCCGATTTTCCTGCCAGATCAGCGATCTTCGTATCCAGCGAATTCAGATCGGTGCCGTACTCCTTCGCCTGAGTCTGCGTGGCGTGATACTTACTCTGTAAAACACTGGCCTGCAACTGATCCGGACCCATGGCATCCAGGGTCGTGACCGTCATGGTTGCTGCGGTCCCGTCTCCGAGCCCCTTCGTCAGCCCGTCCAGCACCGCCTCGACATGGTCCACATAGGCATCCAGCACCGGCGCGTCCGCCGGATGCGGCAAGGAAATCGGATCGGTCATGATTCACCTCGCAACTCGTGTCCCATTGTTCCGTGCGATGAGTTCTCTCCGGCGTGATCGAGTATGCGGGTGTACTCGGCGACAACGAGCGTCGTGACCTCCCCGCAGTGGGAAGGTTCCACCGCGTTCCTCATTCACTCGGCTGATCCCGGACAAGTTTCACCGCTGCCCGGACGACGACTCTGTCCTTCTCCTTCTCCGGCTCGGACAGCTCGGAATACGCCAGATCCTGCTCGGGCGGCGCCCATTCGCGATTGCGGTCCAGCCAGGCGTCGTGAACTCGACGGCTCGCATCTTCTATGAAGTCGGATCTACCCGGATCACGCCCGGAAGTCACCTCGCCGATGACCAAAGGCATTGCCACCTTTGCAGATTCCTGGTTTTCCAGCTTGTAGTCCAGAGGCAGATCCCGATACGCGGTATTGGCGATATCCACCTGATCGGTGCCGTGCGCGAGAACCCATGCCGGATCATTACGAACCTGCTTGGGCCGCGGTTCATAGGTTCCGTCCTCGAGTAACCGGGGACTACGCCACACTTCGTGCAACTGCGATGCCAGCTCCTCGATCAGGTGATTCGACCGCGATGCGAGAGCACTCGCCCCTGCCTGTGCACCCGTCTCCGCCCGCGCTACCGCCGATGCGGCGACAGCGTCGCTGCCCGCCGTCGACTCGACGTTCTCGGCGAGGATTTTCGACATGCCGACGGCGACCGAGGAGTCGTGCTTTGTCAGGCGCCCTGCGACTTTGACGATACGCGCGCCCGCCGCTTGCAGAATCTCCGACACGCGACTCATCCGGTGATGCCCGCGCACTGAAGGCACTGAGGGGAATCCACCTGGTTCATCGAGCATCCTCTCCATCGACGCGGTGCGCACGACTGTCCGGTGGCGCGCTTTCCGGAACCGGCGGCTCCGTCTTCGGTGCGAACACAGTTGGCGGAGCGGGCCGGTCCCCCGGGGCCGACCATGGCGAAGGGGTCTGGCGGCGTTCGCCGCCGTCCCCTGCGGCGGGAGCGACAGACGGACGAGCCGACGGGCGGGAACGCTTCTTCCACGGGGTGGCCGCGCCGATCGGGGTGCGACCACGCGCCGCGGACTTCGCCGCAGGCGGCTGCGCACTCGTCGGTAGCGCGGAGGATGCTGAATTACTCTGCGGCGAGCCCGAGGACGGCACAGAGTCCGCACCGGCGATCGGCCCATCAGGGTCGGGACCGGACGCGGAGCCGGTGAGGTCGGGCCGTGCGCCGGACCCGATATCCGCGGCCTTCGCGGCCGATTCACCGGCGGGTGCGGCGGTGTGCGAGCCACTCTGCACCGCGTGATCCGGTTGCGATGCAGGGGATTCCGGCACGGAAGCAGCGGAACTCGCGACGTGCGCTGGGGAGTGCGGCCCACTCGCGCCCGGCTCCGTGCCGGCGTCTACGCGCGCGCCCACACCTGTGCCTGTGGTCGAACCCACACCGCCGCCCGCGCCCACACCGGCGGCGTGGGCGGCGTGCGGCGGTGGCGTGACGCTGACGGGCCGGGCCACCGCAGTATCGGGGTGCGACACCGCCGCAGGTGTGCCGGCCTTCGTGTTCGCACCGACAGCGGGCGCGATAGCCTTCGAAGGTTCGCCCGCATTTCCGGACCTCGGCGAATCATGCTGCGCCACAGCACTACCGGATGACAATGAGTTTTGTATCCAGCTCGGGTTCGCGCCTGAGCTGACCAGGGGCATGACACTGGGACGCGCCTGCAAAGCCGCCGGGCCACCGGAACCACTGTCGTTAGGAGTCACCGGGCCATGGCTGATCGCGGGCTGGGTTGAGCCGGGAAGGGTTTCGGGCCGAGTCGGATCCGGAGTGATCCCGGGCTGTGCCGGATCGATGACCTCCGCGGGGGTTCCGCCGTCCGAGGTGAGGAAGCTCAGGTTCGCCACATTGTCGGCGAAAACCGTTGCGTGGTCGACCATATCGTCGGCGTATTTGTCGAGCATGCCGGCGTAGCGCAGGACCTCGTCGGGTTCGATATGCAGCGGCATGACCGAGGAACTGCTGGGCGTCACGCCCATGACGTAGGCGGCGGCACTGTGCAGGGCCCCGCTCACCATCCGCTCCACGACGTGTTCGAGCGGTTCGATCGCCTTCATGATGACTTCGGACAGGATGTACGAGATCACCATCTGTTCCATGGCCTGCACGATCTTGCGCGCCGCCGCTGCGATCGTCTGCGCAACCACCGCCGACATTCCCGAGGTGACCACGGTCGCCGCCATGGCCGTCGCATAGGAGGCGGCCATGAGCGCCAGCTCCGTGAGCACCGCGACCTTCACCCCGGTGATCACCTGCGCCGCGATATCCAGCGCGGCGGCAACAACTTTGCACGCCTCATCCAGATCGGTCAGGTGACCGGCGCTCATCCGGCTCCAGGCCGCGACCAGCTGTTCGTACGAGTATCCGGAGTAGACCGAGTTCATATCGTTGATCGCACCGGTCGCCGACGCGTGCGTACCCTGCACATTCGACGCGAAACTCCGGACGTGCCGGGCCAATTCGCGCACATGGTCTTCATTGATGTCCGGGTACGGGACGCCCACGAAATTGAGGAACATCGCGACGTCGTGCGGTATCTCGATGGCCATGCACGGTTCTCCGGCTCAGAGCACCCGGACGACGACGGCATCGGCCGGCATCCGCGACCACTGCACGGTGGCTCCGCTGTGCGGCGCCTCGATGACCATGCCGTTGCCGGCGGCGAGTTGAACATGTTCGGGCCCACGGGAACTGAACGAACTCGCCGGGAAGACCAGATCGCCCGCCCGCACATCGCTCGCCGGCACACGCTCCCCGCTGTAGATCTGCTCATAGGTGCTGCGCGGCAGCTGCACATGACCGCCGCTGGCCTGTGCGACCGCGTACTGCGTCAGACCCGAGCAGTCGAATCCGCCGCCGCTCGGACCGCCGGACCCCCCGCCGCCCCAGACGTACGGCGTGCCGAGATAGGCGCCGGCCGCCCGCACGGCATTGCCGCCCGCGGTGCCGTCGGTGGGTACGGAGTTCCGGCGCCGGGTACGCCGAGTGCGCCGGTTACGTATCGGTGCGGCAGAACGACGAGTGGTGAGCCGGGGCGCCGCAACCGGCATGATGCGGGCCGCCTGATGCTGAACCGCCGCGACATCGGTACCGACCTGCGTGGTCGCCTTGGCGATCGTGTTCTGGTAGGCGTCCAGCAGCGCCGGTCCACTGAACCGGGTGTCACCGATGGTCGCGATCGCTCGCACCCGCGACTCGAAGTCGGCGATCTGGTCGGTGAGCCGAAGCCGCCCGGCCGTACTCGTGTCCCCCGACGCGGCAACGGTTTTGACAACAACGCCGTCCCTGTTCCCGTGCGATTCGGCGACCGCGGCCTGCATATCGCGGGAATCACGGTAGGCGTTCACCGCGACTCCGGTATGCGCAACGGCATCATCGACCGCCGCCCCCAACTCCGCCACCTGCGCGGCACCGGGCTGTCCGGCCCCGTACAGACCCAGCAGCGACTGCAGCACGCCGTGCAGATTGTCCGTCAATACCGGCGACATCGGCTCCACCGCTCTCCCACTCCCCCACCGCTTCGCAGCCTCGGAGCGCCCGCCGTCCCACCCGCTGAATCTCCCAGGCAGTCCCAATACTCGGTCTTGAACGACTATGCAGCAGACGCCGGACAGCACACCTCCCAGCACTGGGGACACCCGAGAATGTAGGCGGTACGGGCGGCCATTGGAAAGCATGTGACAAGCAGGATCGCGAAATTGTTCCAGGGCGCGGTTCAATCCCTCAGAACCGGCGTGGACGGCTTCGCCGTGTCTGCCGACGAACTGTATCGGGGTGAGGCCGGCAGCCGGGGCCTGATCGACAGCGTGAAAGAGCACCGAGCCACCGACAGTACGGAAAGGATTTCGGCCACCGACACCGCGGTATCTTCACGGCTGCACCGGAATCGCTCGGTCGATCCCCGGAGTGCGCACATACCTACCGTCCGTGAACTCGACCTTCCCCAGCGCGGCGAATCGACAGCTGGACTCGACACACCCACGGTTCGCCTCCGTGGCACATCGACGGAGCCTGATACGCCAACGCTGAGAATCAGCAAGACATACGACACGACAGAAATGAAGAACGCGGGTGCGGAATATCTTCCGAGGGGATGGCAACCGGGCGTTCGCTACTACGACCCGATCGAACGACAGCAGTTCGCCCTGACAGTTCGCGAGGGTCATCTGTACAACGCGCAGGGGGTGCCGTTCGATACGGCAACTGCGGTGAGCCACTGGGGTGGTGAAGCCAGGGCGATCTTCGTAATGGACCGCCGCGGACGAATTTATGCCTCGAACGAGCATGGAGTGACCTTGAAACACTCCAGCTTCCTGGCGGGCGATCCGGTCGCCGCCGCAGGCGAATTGAGTGTCTCCGATGGAAGAATCACTCTGATCAGTGACAACAGCGGTCACTACAGACCGTCGCGCAAATACACATTCCAGCTCATCGACCGTTTGAAGAGCCAAGGGATTCAGGTGGACGACATCGCCGTCGAAATGCATGCGCGCCAATGACTTTCGGGTAGCTGATGGCGTACACGTACCGGCGCGGCCCGCGCTGAGCTTTCCCAGCGGCGGGAACAGCGGACAATGGGACCGGTATAGGGAGGCGGTGTCGGCGGATGACGACGGATGTGGCGGATGGCCGGTCGGCGGTGCTCCAAACGCAGTGCGCACCGTCCGGCAATGGCAGCGGCCACTACTGGACCGTCCAATTATACTGTCCGCCAGGCGCTTCGGTGGCGGCAAAACATTTCATCGGCCTGGCGCAGACCGCTGTGCAGACCGCGGTCGATCTACTGGGGCGGGGCACGACCCAGCCGCCACCGGCTGTCGACGATCTCATGACCACGGTCGTCTTCGGATATCTCGGCGAAGGAACAACCACCACCGATTATCAGCAGGCGTTGGCCGCGGTCGAATCACGGCAGAGCGCGCTACTGGCCCTCGATGGCCAGGTACTGCAGGTCTCCGATGTCATGCAGTCGGGCAAGGACTCGACGCTCACCTCGATTCAGCATGTCGTCACCCAGCTGAATGTGCAGCTACATGCCGTCGGCACCGGCAAACTGACCTCCGCGAAGGAGACCGTCCTGATGCAGCAGGTGGCCGCGGCGGTGGAGCAGGTGTACGACAAGGTCACGACGGTGGCCGCGGACAATGCGCGGATGGCCGGCGGTTCCTCCGGGAGCTCCGGCGGTTCCGGCGGTTCCGACCCCACCGGCAGCTCGGATCCCACCGGCAACGACTCCGGCGTCACCGACGCCAGCTACACCACGCCTGTCACAAGCGGCACCGCCGGCGCGGGAACGACGAGTGCGGGCACTTCCGGTTCCAGCGATGGGGGGTCCGGCGGGCTCGGATCGATACTGGAAATGCTTCCGATGATGGCGATCCCGCTGATCACGGCGATCGTGCCGGAACTGCTGAAGTCGAACGACAAGAACGACAAACACGATAGTGATGCAAAGCAGGACCAGGGACCGGGAGACCAGCAGGCAACGAATCCCGGTGCGGCCAAGACTGTTACCGGGCAGCAGACGACCGCGCCACAGCAGCAGCCGGGAGCACCGCAACAGGGCGCGCCGATCCCGGCCGGAAATCCGGCAGGCGATCCGCAGGGCGCCCAGGCCGCGGCGACCTGAACCCGGGCTTCTGCCGCATCGTCGACGAAAGCTTCAGCAGCACAGGTCAACTCGCATTGCGCGAGAGCGTTCACGTCGGAGTCGGGGCAGTGACCGCGGGGGGTGTGGTGTTCTGTGGATTGCCCGCGGTAACCCCCGGTTGCGCTCCGGCGTCGAGCTCGGCGCCACTGGGGTGGAAGAACCCTTGGAAGGTGCCGGGGTCGCCGTGCGTGCCGAGCAGCTTCTGAATATTCGGATCCTGTGGTTTGGCCGGATCGAGAAAGGCCGCCGGATCGAACGGCACCATATGACCATCAAGGATCATCTGCGGATGCCCGTTCTCGACGACGATGAGCGCGGTGCGATCGGCCCACTGCACCACATCGCCGGTCTGCAGATCCGGCACGGACTCGCCCGAGGGCAGCAGACTGGTGCCGACCGCGGACCAGGGGCTGGTCGCTGTGGCCGCACCGGGTGTGCCGTCGTACGCCCCGCGCGCGTCGCTGCCGTTCGGATTATTGACCTCATGGTTCACCGCCGCCGCCACCACCGAGGAGACCTGCTGGGTCGAGCCGTCCGGCAGCTTCATATCGACCATCGACTTCGTCGCGGTGGCCGGCGGGGTACCGGCGGAGTTCGCGGTGACCGCCGGCGGATTGGCAGCGGTCGCTGCGGGTGTGGTGGCAGCGGGAGCGGGTGTCTGCTGCCCGGGCTGGCCCTGCTGCGGATATTCGTTTCGCCGGGGATCCGAGGAATCACCGGAATTATCGGAGCCGCCCGAACCGTTGCCACCCGTCGTCGAGGACTTCATGGCTTCGATCATCTGCATCATTTGCATCATCTGCATGGAATCGGAACTGCTTCCGCTGCTTCCGGATCCGGTGCCGGCGGTCGATGCACCGCCGCCCGACGCAGAGGCCGAATTCTCCAGCCTGCTGATGGCCGCGTCGATCGCGGCGGATGTACTCGAGGAGGAACCCCCGGAACTCGTATTGCCGGTCGTGCCGTCCGCGCTCGTCCCATCGCCGGTCGCACCGGTGTCGCCCACTCCTGCGCCACCGGTGGTGCCGTCCGAAACGCCCGTGGTTCCATCCGCGGTCCCGGCTGTTCCGGTGGTGGTCGCACTGCCGTTCGGCAGCAGGTCACTGTACAAACCGCTGTAGTCCGTATTCCCGGCCCCGAGGCCGCTCCCCGCTCCGGCGGCTCCCACCCCGGCTCCCGAATCTGTCCCGGAACCAGCACCCAGACCACTGCCCTTACCGGCTGCGGCCGCGTTGGCAGCGGCCACTGCGGCCGCGTTGGCGGCAGCTTTGCCGTCCTCCAGCCCCTGCGCGTAATCAGGGGAGCTCTTATCGACACCCGAACCCGTGGCGTGCGCCGCGCCGGTGACGGACGCCATCTGTTCCTCCACCTTGCCAACACAGTCGGAGATCGCACCGAAGAGAAAGCTGACGGTCTGGGAATTCAGTTTCGCGCTGTCGATATCTCCCTGTTTCGTATAAGTGATATCAACCGGATCACTCTTCACGACAGACGGCGCACCAGCAGCATTCGAGGGAGCGCGCAGGATGGTGTTGAGTGGATCGATCATATTCACGATATGACCGAGTGCAGTGGCCGTTGCCTCGCCTATATTGCTGACGAGCCCTTTGACGTCGACATCCTTGCCGAGAAGATCGTTGTTGATCGAACTGATCCGATCGACTTTGTTGTTATACGCATCGATCATCTTGGAAGCGTCGCTGGTGTCGAGAATTCCTTGAGTGTGCATCAGGGTGCTGAGATCCGGAACGTCCGCAACCTTTCCGATCCCCATCTTGTCGATGACGTCCTGTAGCCACTGCTGGGTGGTGTCGAGGTATCCGTTCAGAGCCGCCGGTGCACCGAGTGGGTGATACAGCTCGACGAGGTAGTGGTGCTTGGTCTTGTCGGCCGCCGATATCGTGGAGAGGACTGTCTTGCCGTCCTTGGCGAGCACGACCAGACTGCCGTCGTTCTCGAGCACAAGACTGCCGGCATTTGCCAGATTCCCCGGCGTCATCCATTTGGTGAGCGCCTGGTAGTGCCCGTCCGCCTTCAGATCGAGCGACCCGTTCGCGTCGAGCTTCGCCCACATCGCTTTGCCGGTGCTGTCACTGGTCGCCGACTCCCAGACCTTGCTCCCGTCCGCTCGCGTCAGAACGAGGTCGCCATCGCTGTTGATGCCGAGGGTGTAGCCGTTCTTCGCCGAGGTCAGCCGCTGGCCGGTACCGAGGTCGTCGCCCACCGCGAGGGTGTTGCCCAGATCGGTCACCGGCGTCGGCTTGCCCGCGGCTGCGGCTTTCGCCTCAGGAGAATTGAGGATTGCCGCTACCCGGCCATCGGTAGCTCCCTTCAATGCGTCGGCGTCGAGCTTCGCCTTCGCGTCGGCGGCCGACTTCGCGGCGGCAGCAGCGGCATCGGCCTTCGTCTGCTGGGCCGCGGCGTCCAGTAACTGCTTCTGAAACGACGACTCTGTCGTCGTCGGCGTTGCTGCGGGCTGCGATTTCACCGCTGCCTGCAACAGCGCCTGTGCCGAGCTCACACCTGGCTGCACCGGCGGAGCGGCCGGAGGATGCGCCAGCGCCCACTCGTGCAGAAGGTCTTCCGGCGAACCCGAGGCGGAGGCAGAGGGGCTGCCCTCCCCTGACATCAGCGCTCCCGTTCATCAGCAGGCGATGACGCCGATAACACCCAGCTCACTTGGGCCAGAATCCAATTCATCATGGGTTCAGCCGCCGAGCTGCTCCGCGACGACCGGCACGGACTCGGGCGCGCTCACGGAGGCACCGGTCGGCGGACCGGCGGCGAGCGTGGAGGACACCACCGAGATGCCGGACACCGCCGGAAGCGATACACCTTCTGTCTCCGGGACCGCCACCGCGGCCGGAACCTCCACGAACCGTGGATGATTCATGATCTGCTCGAAGGCGTAGGCCGCATCGCGCAGCCCCTGCCGGGACGGTTCCTGCGCCAGGAGCAGTACCAGTTCATCGCAGCGGCGTTCGAAAACCATGGCGCGCAACAACGATCCCTCCTCGTCGATGCGCAATGCGCCGAGGTCCACCCGCCCCACGTCCACCCGGCGCGAGAGCATGGAGGCGGCGAGCAATTCATCTGCCTCGCGCAATTCGTCCCACTGCCGACGGCCGACCGGTTGGCCGGCCTGCACCATGGCCAGCACCCGGTCGCGCAATACTCGGACCTCGGCCGATTCCGGTGGCGTCGGCTGGGCGCGGACGAGCTGCGCGTGCGCCTGCGCCGCCAGCTTCACCGTACGTGCCCGTACCTCCGAATCCGGCACGGCCGCAACCATTTCCGCTGCCGACACGGAGCCGAGCAGGCCCAATCGGTCGGCGGTGTCGGCGGTGGGGGTGCGCAGGTCGACGTCGTAGGCGGGACCGACAAGTCCCTCCATGGCCACCTCGGTGAACCGTGCGCGCAGGCCCGAGTCGATCGGCCCGGAACTCACCAGTGCCGAGAGACCGGCGCCGGCCCTGGGACCCCAGGCGAGCCCGAATTCCGCGAGCACCCGCGCCGGATCGGAGACGCCCTCCCACGGCGATCCGCCCTCCGCACCGAGCAATTCGTCCCACACCCATGGGCTCGATACCGCACGCGGCAGGAACAGCCCGGCGGGTAGCCAGCCACGGCCTTCGTTGGAGGTGATGAACAGGGCCGACCCCTCCGGGCCGCGCATGACCGACACCGCCCACGAGAGCCCGATGGCAGGTGCGTCGACCGCCGCGAGCACCGCGCCCAGCAGCGTGCGAGCAAGCACCAGATCGTCATTGACGAAGGCATTCACCACATGCGCGGGCTCGGCCTCCTGCCGTTTGGCCGCGGCCACGGCGGCGCCGAACGGGGTGAGCAGGATCGGCGGCGGGACCGCGTCGCCCGCGCCGGCCGTAGCGTCGGCCGGGGCGGTCGAGGCGGACTGATCCGAAGACATCGGCGGCATGCCCCCGCCCGGAATCATGGTGTCCGCGAACCCGTTCAGGAGCGGCGCGCGGTCACCGCCGAGCGGCGCGGCCGCACTGCCGCCGTCGCCGATATTCGAGATCTGCGCACCCGGAGAGGTTCCGAGGCCGTCGGACAAGGGCGGCTGTACCGGTGAAACACCCGCATCCGCAGGGTGCTCGGCGGCCGCGGGGACCGCCCCGTTCGGCGCACCGGATCCCGCGTTCCCGGGTGTAGCACCGGCACCCGGGTCGGGCACAGCACCGTGCGCGGGCGGCGCCGGAACAACGGCGGCCCCGGGCTGCGGATCGAAGGAGTTCACCGGCGCCCGACCGGTGCCGGCCGGTGAATTCGCAGGCGCCCCGGCATAATTCGGGGGCGCTGTCGCCGGGACCTGACCGTCGTGCCGGTCACTACCCTGCGGATCCGCGGCCCGACCGATCGCCGCGGCACTCTCGTGGTCCGTCTTCTCGTAATTGTCCGCCGCGGCCCTGAGTGCCGCGGCGGTGTGGTTGTGCTCGAGCGCGAGCGCTATTCCAGCTTTCTGGCGAGCGTCGTAGTAACGCAGCAGCGCCTGGTGCACGGGGTCGGCGATCTTGCCGTAGCTGTCCTGGAAGGTGCCCAGCCATTCATGGGGAGGTTCCGACCAGTGCCGGGTATCCACCGCGACCTGGTCATGTTGGTCGGCCAGCTGTCGTAACACCGCAGGGTCTATATCCATGCTGTCCGGCATGCTGGATCAACTCTCCTCTCAACCTCCCGATACCGAATGATTGTCGAGCCTTCCCACGGGAGGGAAGCTCGGCCGTCGCACCGGCGCGGGGTCGTCCCAATCTCCAACTCGATTCGCAGGGAACGAAATCACCGGCTTCCCACCGGTGGGAAGCCGGTGCCGACGCGGCCGTGGAGGTCGATGCGCACAGCCCAGACCTGCGCACCTCAGGGACCGACGGTGATGGTGGGCGGCCGGGTACTCGCCGGCGCGCCGGTCCCCGCCATGGCCGGATGGTCGGCGAGCTGACCGTGGACGTACACCGCATCGCGCAGCATCTGACGGGTCGGCTCGACGGCCAGCAGATGCACCAATTCGTTGCAGCGCCGCTGAAACAGCAACGCGCGTAACGCGTTCGGTTCTCCGACCGCGGACCGGGACTCGGAACGCAACTGCCCCAGCGGAACCGCGGTGACATCGAGGCGCAGCGGGACGGCGGTCGCGGCCAGCAGATCGTCCGCGTCGCGCAACTCCTCCCACCAGTCCGGCGAGACGGTGCGGTGCTGCCGCAGTGCCTTCATGATTCGCGTCCGCGCACCCACCGCGCCGAAGGTCTCGGTGGCGCCCGCGATGCGCGCGGTGCGGGCGTGCGCGTCCCAGGCGAGGTCGGCGCACCTGCGTCCGATCAATTCCTGCGGAACATCCGCCACCCGCTCCAGCAACCGCCGCGAACTCACCAGTTCCAGACGATCGATCAGACCTGGTCCCGGAGCAGTGAGATTCATACCCGCCTCCGCGCCGACCGCCTCCGCCAGTGCGACATCGCGCAATTGGCCGCGCAACCCCGCATCGATGGTCTGTGAGGACGCCACCGCCGAAATCCGCGCTCCGGTGCCCGCACCCCAGACGAGCCCGAACTCGAGCAGTACCCGCGCCGGATCCGATACGCCCTCCCAGGGCGGCCCCTGTGCGGCCTCCCATACCCACGGGAGCGAGATCTCGCGCGGCAGGAACAGCCCCGCGGGCAGCCAGCCGCGCCCTTCGTTCGATGTCAGGAACACGCTCACACCGCCCGAATGCCGCAGTACCGACACCGCCCAGGCGGGAGCGACCGGCGAATCGTCCACTACCGCAAGCACACTGCCCAGCAGCGTGCGGGCAAGCATGAGGTCACCGTCGACACCGGTACCCATCACGATGCCCGGTGCGGCCGCCGCCGCCATGGCCGCGCCGACGACATCATGGATCATCGCGGCGGCACCGTCGGTTCCGGGCGGCGGCGCGGCGGGAATCGCACCGGCGGGGCGCGGACCGGCTGCGGCCTTGCCCGATGCGGATACCGCCCCCGGCGGGTACGGGCCGTGTGCCGCGACGCCGGAGCCGCTCGGGTTCGCCGAGCCGGGTACGCCTCGCGAATCGGATGCCTGGATCGGGGCGCCCCCGCGTGCATCGATTCCGGGTGTTGCCGAAACCGACTGCGCCGAGGCGCTTTGCGCTCCCCCGGCCGTGATCGGCGCCGATGAGCCGGCGGACGCGATATCGATCGGCGACGCGAGGAATATCGGCGCAGGGCCCAGAGCGGCCGCCGATATCCGATCAGCGGACGACTGCGCCGAATCCCTTGCCGCAAATGCCGATACGTCCGCGCCGGAGGAATCACGCAGCGCCTCAGAGGTCTCCGGCGATCCCAGGACCGAGCCGTCCGCCGTGGACGATTCGGAACCCTCCGGTGCCGACGCGCCCGCGCTCGGCCCGCCGGGGCCCGATATGCCGGGCGAATCTGGTTGCACCGGAATAGATTCCGGTGTCCCGCCAGGGTCCGGCGCGGAGGCGCCGGGCAGGTCCCCGACATCGGGAGCCATGGATCGATCAGGTGGCGGCAGATACACCGGCGCGCCGCCGTGTCCCCCGGCGTCGTGCCCGCTCCCCGCGCCGACCGGCCCGTATCCTCTTGCTTCGGAATCCGCGCTCGTCGAGCCCCCACCGGTTCCGAGGCCGGCGCCCGAGTCACCGGATCCGGGTCCCGCACTGGAGTCACCCGATGCCGGGCCTGCCGCGGCATCACCGGGTGCCAGACCTGGTGCGGCCACCCCGGATATGGGATCTGCACTGGTCAGCGCATCTGGTGGCAGCACCCCGCCCAGCGGACCCGCGGTTCCCACGCCCCCTGCCCCGTGCAGCAGACCCTCCACTACGGCAAGAGGATTCGACCACCCGGCGGCCGGACCTGCTCCAGGATGCGGAGATTCGGTCGACCCGGGCGCGTGCCCGGCGCCCCAGCGGTGCCCGCCGTCCCCGGGCGCGCGGTGCCCCTGCCCCGTCGGCTGCCGACCCAGGCCCGCACCGCCGCCCCAGCCGTGCCAGGGAAACGGCAGCCCCAGCAGTTCGGCGATCGCGACCAGTCCGGGCACTTGCTCGAAGTCGATCATCGCGCGCGCGTTCGCGGCCACCGCCGCGACCTCCGCCGCTGCTATCTGGACAATGCCGAAGATCTCCGCCTGCGTGGTGTCCCCACCGCTGTTGTCCTGTCCTGCTTGCGCATTCCCGATGCGGGCGACGGCATCATCGACAATGTCGAGGATCCGATTCCGGGTGCGGGCGACCACCGCGGCGAATTCGTGGAAGGCGTCCCCGGCGGCCGAGAGCACCGCCTGCAATTCGCGCAGCCGTCGTCCCTGCGCGAGCATGTCCTCCTTGACCGCCTGCAGGCTGACACTCGCCCGCACTCGATCGTCGAATCCGCGCCGGGCCTGTTCGACGCCGGTGAGGTCGAGTGCGGCAGCGCCGTCACGGACGGCCGACTCCAGAGTGGACCAGTCGCCGGGACCGATCCGCGGCCAGTGCTCACCGACGATGACCGCCCAGTACTGCCCGCCGTACTCGGGCTCCATTGCGTATCAGGCCGATTCGTACCGGTCTATGGCCACTCCGCCGAAGACGTCCGTGGCCGTCAGCGCGTCGACCCGCGCCACGGCGAGCAGATAGGTCGCGTCGGCCTGGCCGTCATCGCCCTGCACCGCCTGTGCGACAGCGGTTTTGACCCAGTGCAGTGCGGCGACCAGATCGCGGTCGAGTGCCGACTCCGGCCGCGACCGCAACTCCAGATCGTCCACGGTGGTGGCGATCCGGCCGGCCGCGCCCGTCGCGGCGCCGGTGAACCGGCTCGCCGCCGCCAGCACCTCGGCGGCCTCGTCGATATCCAGCATGGTGGTATCCCGTCTGTGATCAGGTCGAGGAGGTGCCGAGCTCGGCCGCTTCGGTGGCCCGGTACGCGGCCTCGGTGGGCAGGTCGAAGGAGTCGACGGTGAACGGGCGGGTGCCGTTGTACTCCATTTCCACGCGCAGGCCCACCCGGGATTTCAAATGCGCGAGCCGGGCCAGCCGGAGGATTTCGGCGGCCAGCCAGGCATCGCCGTTGTCGCGGGCATCGTCGGTGAGGTGCAGGCCGATCATCTCGCCGTCGCGGTCGCAGGCGACACCGACGGTGTGGTCCGGATTGAACACCTCGTAGGTCATGGTCCGCCAGTCCGGCGCCGCAGGCAGCTCGTCGTCGGTGTCGTACAGGTCGTGCTCGGTTGTCATCGGCATCTCCTAGAGGTGGGCGCCGGCGCCCTCGGCCGGTGTCGAATCAAGTTGTGCGGCTGCGGTTTCCAGCTCTGCGGTGAGCGCCGACCAGACCTGGTCCTCGACGCCCAGTACCCGCCGCAGCGGCCAGCAGCGGGTGCCGAGATACAGCTCCGCGGTTCCGTCGGCCGCGATATCGAGATGATCGGGGCCCTCGATGACCGGGTTGAGACTGATCGTCGTGACCGGTGGTTGCCGGTCGTCCACGGTGAACAGGGTGCCGCCACCCGGAATGAAGGTGTACCGGCAGCGTGGTCCGGCCGGGACGGCCAGTTCGGCGCTATTGGTGGTGAGCGTGATCTCGGGATTGAGCAGTAGCTGCATGACCCAGGCGCGCGCGGTGGTCTCGGGCCGATCGGCATTGAGGGCGAGCGCGGTGACGGCGGCCAGATCGAGTACGAGCATGGCATCGCTCATGGTCGAACCCACCACGACCAAGCGCTTCGGGGTACCGGCCGGATGCGGCAGGTCGTCCGCCTCCACGGTCAGCGGTTCCGAACCGGTGGCGCTGCCCACGGCCGGATAGGCGGTGATCGTCCCGGTCGCTATCTCCACGGTGTACGCGAGAATCGTTTCGACCGTCGGCCATGCGACGCCGGTCAATCGGATCAAACCCTCGTCGTGCAACCAGTGCACGGTATCGGCCACGGTCACGCTCGCGGGTTCGGTCATGCCGGCAGCCCCGGTACCGCGGCGTCCGGTTCGGCCTGCCACGATTCGGCATTGGTGACCGCCTCGTACTGCCGTCCCGCATCGGCGGTGCTCTCCCGGACGGCGGCCATGATCTCCTCCACCAGTTCGGCGCTGTCGAAGCGCTCGGTGGTGCCGGGTGCGAGGTAGAGATCCAGCAGCCGCCCCATCGCATCCACCTCGGGGACGACCGCACCGCTCGGCGACGGCCGGCGCGCGCGGATGCCGTCGATCTTCTCGCGCAGATCGGCGATGCGGTGCCGCAGCTCTCGGGCGGCGTCCAGGGCCGCCTGCACATCGGGGTGGATATCGCTCACGAGGAACCTCCGGAGGAGTTCGGAATCGGGGTGGCGGGCGCCGGGGTCGGCGGTGTCACGGTCGGCGCGATCGTCGGCTTCTCACCGATCACCGCCTCCGTGTACGGGGTGTTGTCGACATACATGAGGCGGTCGGGATGCCAGGCCACCACCCGATTGCGTTCGCCGCCACCGCCACCGCCCGCGCCTCCCATTCCGGGCGACATCGGCATGTACGGCATCATCGGCGAACCACCGGCGGTGGTGCGCACGCCCGCGGCGCCCGCACCGGCCGATTCCAAGGGCACCATCGCGGAGGGCCGCGACAGGCTAGTGGAGGGGTTCAGCGTCGCCGAAGCGGTGACCATAGGCATCTGACCCACATCGACGCCGGCAGGGCCAGCACCGCTGATGTCCTCGACCGGCGCGCCGGAATCTCCGGGGGCGCCGCCGCCGACCACCGACGGGATACCGGGATAACCACTGTCCTGATAGGGATCGGTGACATCGTCCGGTATTTCGTCGGTGCTCTTGTTGTTCGCCCCGGACAGGCCGTTCGCGCCCGAGGTCATCGCGCTGATCAGCGATGGAAGCATCTGCGACATGAGGTCGGTACCGCTGGAAGCTTTACTGCCAGAAGTGGTTCCGCCGGTGGTCGAACCGCCGGTCGTGCTGCCACCGGAACCCGCACCGGTGGTGGTGCCGGACCCCGCACCGGTCGTACCGCCCTTACCCGATCCCGGAGTGGTGGTGCGGGAATTGACCTCGGCCACATACTGCGAGAACGTCTCCGCCGAACGCGCATTCAGCTCGTTGAACGTCGCCAGTGCCGCCGCGATGGCCGCCGCGTTCTTCGACCGCATCGCCGCGAGCAGCTGCTGACGGGCCGTGATCAGCTCCTGTGGTGTCGGATGCCGGGACTTGGCGGATCGAAAAGCATTGCTGTAACCGTCGATACCGTCGACAAGATCGCTCAGGCCCGTGCCGAGTTCGTCGAGTTGGTTGCGATGACCGGTCAGCTGAGTGGCGACCGCGGTGCCCACCGGCGTCCAATTCTGCAAGGCGTCGGACGCGGCGCCGAGGCCGTCCACCGCCGCGCGATGCGATCCGGCGAGGTAGGTCCGCAGCTCGTTCGCGAATTCGGTCGCCGGTCCCGGGCCCGGGCCGCCGTGCAGTTGTCGCGCGAGGGTGAGCGGGTCGACCGATCCGGATGAGACCGGGAACGACGAGATCGGCACCTGCTGTGCCGCAATCGGTTCCATCATCGATACCGGATTCGTCACCGGATCGCCGCCACCGCCCCCCAGCGTGCGCCCGGACAGGTCGTCGGTCGTGGTGTAGTCGGCGGCCGCCGCTCCGATGTGGTGTGCCATCGGATGGACCTGGTTCAGCGCCCCGATCACCTGATTCGCCAGCGCGGCCTTCTGTGCGTTGAGCCGCGGAACATATTCGGCGGTAACGGGATCCGCGCCCGCCGGCGGTACCCAGGCGACAGGCAGGGCGCCGTGCGTCGCCCGCACCAGCGCGGCGAGCACCGATGCCACACCCACGAGTTCGTGGGGATCGACATTCATCGCCATCGCCGCCTCCCTTCCTGTACCGGCCGCATATCAGGCCGTGGGGGCGGCCGGCGCCGGCAGTGCGGCGGCCAGGGACTGATCGGCGCCGTTAGATCCGGCGGCCGACGAGTCATCGGAATTGGCGGGTTCAATGCCCTTCGGGTGTGCGAATCCGTCGAAGTTCACGAATATGCCTGCGGCGCTGGACTTATCGGTGGTGCCGGGTGTAGTCGCGGCGCCGGGCGCAGGTGCGGTGCCGGGCGCAGGTGCCGTGCCCGGTGCCGGCGCCGTGCCGGATTGATCGGATATGAGCGGCACCATATTGCCCTGGTCGTCAGCACCGAGGGGTACGACATTGCCGTTCACGATGACATCCAGTGTGCCGTCGGTACCCGTTCCCATTCTGCGCACGATGGCCGTGACGCTGCCGCCGTCCCAGCTGGCGACGTCTCCCGTCATCGCTTGGCTCGGATCGATCGCGGCGCCGATCTGATTCTTGTCCGACCAGGCGGCCGGCGTATCGGCATAGGCCACTTGGGCATTGGTGGAGCCGTGATTGTCGACGGCTGCGCGCAAGGCCTTGAACACCGGTGCCGACACCTTCTGCGACTTTCCATCGGGGAAGGTGAAGACCTGATCACCGGTGGCAGCGGGATTGCTTCCGGGCGCGATGGTCGGCTGCGACGAGCTGGCCGACGAATTCGGCGCGGGCTGCTGATTCGCGGCCGGCGCTGTCTGCGCGGCCGGAGCAGTGGTGGCCGAGGCCGGCTGCGCGGTCGCCGGGGCCGCCTGCGCGGGTTGCACCGATTGCGGGTAGTCCGCGTAGCGCGCCGGGTCTATTCCACCGTTCCCGTTGCCGGATCCCGAATCGCCCGTGCCATGCTGCCCCAGCAGGCTGTTCATGAGTTCGCTCTCCATCATCGGATCCGAGCCGAGCGACGACGCCGAATCCGGAACCGAAGCCTGCGAGGCCGCCGGTGTCGCAGCGGACTGATTCGCCAAACCGTTGATGGCATCGGCCAATTGGCTGTTGTCGGTACCGCCGGTCGTGCCGGGGTCAGCAGGACTGACGGTGCCCAGGCCGGTGCCGGTCGTCGTGCCCGCACCCGTGGTGGTGCCCGCCCCGCCGTCCCCGGTCGTACCCGTGTCGCCGGTCGTGCCCGATCCGAGTACCGGAGGCACATACCCCGAACCGTCCGCCCCGGTCCCCGTGACGGTTCCCGTGCCCGTGCCCGTGCCGGTTCCTGTACCCGTGCCGGTTCCTGTATCGGCCCCCGTGGTGCTGGGCGGAGCGGCGAGTTTGGCCAACGCGGCCTGCTGCGCATCGAATTTGGTCGACAGATCTCCCAACTGCTTGGTCAGTCCCGTATCAGTCGCGGCCTGCTGATCGGTCGAACTCGCCAGCAGCGTCATCTCCTGGGTAATGCTCCCCAGCATGTTCTCAGCCTGCTGCATCGCAGCAGCGAGATATTGCCCGACCCAGTCGTTCTCGCTCATGCCTTCCTGCGGAAACGATTCCGCACTCTGGTGCATCGTGTCCACCACGCTGTTGATCGCCTGCTGGCCCATGACCCCGGCCTCGGCGACCTTCTGCACCAGCGGCACCAGTGCGGTATCCGCCGCCTGCATCGCGGTCACCGCAGCATTGAGCTGCCCCGCCACATTCGCGTAATTATTGAAGAAGTTCGGCGCGGCACTGAGGTCCGTGCCGGAAATGTCGAGCGTTGGACCGGGAGTATTCGGCGGATCGGTCTTGGCCCCCTTGCCGAGGCTGGCGTACGCGGTCCCGAAGAACGTGTTCACTTGTGGAAAGTAGGTGTCATACGTCGGCGACATTTGATAGTTCGAAGGCCAAGAATTCCGGAGTATCGGTCCATTAGGCATCCACATCGCCGTCCTGCCGGCAGGGATATCAGCGGAATCCGCAACCGGCACCCGTATGACCGGGATCGAGGTCTGCCCAGCCGGAGCGCCCTGCCCGCCGCCCGATGACGAACCTTTCGTCGCATTCACGAATGCCTGCGTCCCACCGAACGCAGTGGCCGATCCGAGACCACCACCGAAGGTCTTACCGATATAGCCCCAATTGCGTGGCAAGCCTCCATATTTGAGCATCGCGTCACCATTGTCGAGAAATGTACTGACAGGATGCCTCAGATTCTTGAGCCCCCCGCCCATAACCCCCGCCGTCGACTTGACCAGGCCTGGTTTGTCGAGCTTCCCGAGGAGTCTGCCGCCGATCGCACCCCCGACGAACTCTGAAGCCGCGCCGACGCCGAAGGCCAGCGCCATTTGCCCGCCGCTGAGGTTGTCCCCCTCTATTTCATCCGCGAGGACATTGCCCAGCCCGGCGCCGATGAAGCCACCGAGCCCCGGAAGGAGCATATTTCCCACGACTGGCGCGGCGACGCTGACAGCTGTAGCGACTACCTCAGTCGCCCAGTGCGGCCACCATCCCATCAGCAGCCTCCTTAGCGGGCAGACCAGGCGCAGATCGTCCGAAACATCCTCCGATTGCCTCTATTCTGTGGGATTCCCACCGATGGGAACCGATCTCCCCGAGCAGCCTTATCCACAGCCCCGCTCACTATGTCCATCGACTGGCGGCGAAGCTGCTCGGCAGGCTGACAACGCGGACCGAAGCGCCGGTGTGCGGAGCTTCGACGCATTGGCCGTTGCCGATATAGAGCATGACGTGTGCCGGACTGCCACTGTTGTATTCGGCGGCGGGGAAGATGAGGTCACCGGGGCGGATGTTCGCCGGGGCGACCTTGGGGAGCTCCTGATACTGCTCGGCCGCGGTCCGGGGGATGCTCACCCCTGCGGACGCGGCAGAATACTGGGTCAGACCGGAGCAGTCGAAGGAATTGGGCCCTTCGGCGCCGTATACGTAGGGCTTGCCGACTTCGCTCAGGGCGACCGAAATAGCGTGCTGCGCAGTGGTTGTGGTGCCGGCGGTCAATGTTCCCGGATAGCTCTTCCCGGACAGGTTGTACAGGTATTCGCCGGTGAGCTGGTTGATCGCCGCGGCGAGATCGCTCGAGGTGGCCTGCCCACCGGTGACCAGAGTCTGAGCCTGCTCCAGTGCCTGCGTCATGATGGCGTGCACCTGCTGCTGCCCTGCCGCGCTGTAGGCGCCGGTGCCCAGATGTGCCAGTGCCACATCGACTTCCCGCAGCAATTGATTGAGCGCCGCACGATTCACGCCCTGGCTTCCGGCGAGACTGGTGATGTAAGCGGCGAGTTGGTTGTCGAGATTATTGAAGGTGGCGGCCGCGGTGTGCTGATACAGCCGCAGTGCGGTGAGCGCCGTCGACGTCGACCCGCCACCGGAGCTGTTGGCCCCGGTTCCGGTCGATCCCGATCCGGTGGAACCGGATCCACTCGTGCCCGTCACCGGTGCGCCCGTACCACTCGTACTCGACCCACCGCCGGAACTCGTTCCCAGCGAACCGGTTCCGCTGCCGGCCGAGTTCGCGCCCGGGGTATCGGCGCCGCCGTTGCCGTAGGCCGACTTCAGAAGTTGCAGCGCCTGCAACGCTTTCTGCGCCTGCGGCGTCAAACCCGTTCCGGCACCGGTTGTTCGACCTGCAGGCGCGGTCGAGCCGCCACCCCCGCCGCCGAGCGCCGAAGCGAGCATCGGCAGCATGGCGAGCAGCATCGGCGCCGCCGACACGACGGCGGGTGCGATCTTGGCGACGGTATCCGGATCGATCAGGGGCGCAGCCGAATTCGTGCCATCGGAACCGGAATGGGAGACATCCGCCGATTGTGGCGATCCGGCGGACGCACCGATTTCCGGCCCCGCCGCAGTGCTGGGCGCGCCTTGCGCGGGTGGCGGCGCACCACCCGGCGCGGCGGCACCGCCGGGTGAGCCTGGCGCGGCGTCCCCCGATCCCGCTGCCGGGGGCGTGCCCGCTACGCCATCTGTCGCCGGACCGTCTGTCTTGCCCGAAGTCGTTGTCCCAGGCATCGATCCGGGCACAGATCCCGCACCCGAGCGAGTCTCGTCGTCCTTCCGCGCCACGCGCGCGTTCCACGGCGTCGGCTGTGCGTCCTCCGCAGCACCCCACAGCTCGGCGGTCCCCGACTCGGGTTCCTCATCCGCACTGGGCGGACTCGTCATGACCATCCTCCGAGCACACGCTTCACCCGGACATCCGGCCCGGTAGGAATCGACTGTTGCGCTATGACACCGGTCGCCGGATCACTCGCCACGATGTCCGTCGCGCTGACCGCTATTCCCACCCGGGTCGGGGCGTAGTCCCGATAGTCCCGATAGTCCCAGTACACCAGATCACCGGCGGATACCCAGGCAGGGTCCACGCGCTGCCCGCACAGAGATTGGGCTGCAACGGTATCCGGAAGCACCACGGTCCCGGTGCCTCGACTGGTCGGGCAACTGCCCGAGTCCGAGCGATCGGATACCGCCACTCCTCCTGACCGCAAGGCAGTGCCGTCATCCCGTGTACCGGAGCTGGATTCGCAGGTCGCGGTAGTCGCGGAGGCACGAGAGATAACCACCGCCGTCATTCTCGCCGGGTCTGTCTGCGCTCCCGCAGCCGATCCCGTCGCGCCGCCCACCAGGGTCATCGCGATCTGCCGCGCGCATTCGGGCGCGAACCCGGTATCGGCGGTTCGCAACGGCTGCAGTTGATATGGCGCGGATCGCATGGCCGGCAGGCAGGCACGCATCCAGTTCGAGACCCCGGTTTCCCCCGGGGCCACGGTCATTTCGGCATAGGGGTTGGGAGTGGGCACATCCGAGGGCGTCACCGTCTCGGGCGGCGCGGACGTAGTCGTGGTCGTGGTCTCGGTGACCGCCGGATCGGGCCCGACCGCGCTGTCGCACTGGTAATGCAGATCGGCGGAGGTCGCCGAAGCGATTCCACCGGAAAAGATTACGAGCACGGCCAGAATGGTTCCGAGTCCAGCCGTGGCCGCCGCCGTGACCAGCAGCCAACTCGGCGCGGTCAGCAGGATCGCCAGCCGTGTAATCATCCAAGCCTCACTTCCTGGTTCCCTACAGGTGGCCCACGGCCGAGATCACCATCAGGGCACAGGGCGGGGCCTACTGAGCGCAGGATAGGGATTGGCCGCAATCTTCCACGGACTCGGCGCAATCCCGCTGGCGTAACTGTCGGTGGCCTGCGCATCGGCTATTTCCGCCTGGAGATGCCGCATGAGCAGCGGATTCCCTCGATCGGCAGTCAACGCGTTTGCTGCCTCGAGCACGCGGAAGGAGTGCTCATTACCGATCCACCTCAACATGTCCTGCGCTTCCTCTTGCGTGATACCGCTGAGCGGCGGTATGCCTCTTGTCATAAAGACCCCGGCGGTTCCCGGCTTTGTGGATCCATCCGCCAAATTCTTCAAAGCCTCCATCTTCTCTTTGGTAGGACGGTCCATATAGTTCTCGACATAATCTCGCTGCCGACCTGTGCTCATCCCGCCGTCGAGAGGTCTGCCACCCTTACTCGCGCGCCTATAGACGTAAGCCGCCGATTGCAGTGTCGCCAAGTCGGCCGCCTCCTCTTCGGCGCTTCGGGGCTTGCCTCCGGGTTGCACACGCTGCATGCCGGCGACCACACGACCGAGCTGTTTATCAGCCAAGAACGTATTTTGGGCATTGTCGTCGATGATTCCCCAAGAGCTGATGGCATGCTCGATAATCCTGTCGTCGGTGAATCCGGCGCCGCGGAGGGCAGCGGGCAAATTGACTCTGCCGGCACCGCTGTCGACCGCGTGCTGAATGGCGGCCGCCGCACCCATCGCAGTGTTGATGCCGCCATAAGCCAGAGCACCCTTGCGCGCAGCGGCGGCGAACGCCGGAAAGTGGGCATAGGACTGGACATAGGTCCCGGCCGGCCCAGCGAATCCCGGTGTCCCCCATATCTCCCACTGTGCGAGCGAGGACTTTCGTTCTTTCCGCGCCTGTGGCCGGAACGGGGTGCGGGTCATCCCCCACATCCACTCCGTGATCGGCGATGCGCCGATAGTGCTCACCGCCCCCACCATGGCCAGCGGACTCATCCCCCGACTGGCGCCGAGGGTGCCCATCCCCAGCACCGTTCCCCCGCCGGAACCTCCTCCGGCGGGGGCCCGCCCACCATTCTGAACGGCCATGGCGAACCGATTCGCGACCCAGTCGTTGCCCTTCTCCAAACCTGCTGTGAGACGCCGCAATTGCAGGATCGCGACAACCTCCACGATCGCCCCGATGACGAACACCGACATCACCTGTCCCTGCGCCTGTTTGAACAGATCACCGAGAAACAGCACGTACACGCCGAGGTAGACGACCTCGGCCGCCATGCGCGCGGCCGCGAAGAAGCCGTGCACCACACTGCGGATCAGGAAGGTCTGGGTCGGGCCGTAGATGAATCCGCCTGCGGCGAAGCCGAATATGGCCATGAGCCCGTGGTACACCGAGTCCAGTGCCGACCAGACGATCTTGATCGCGAGCACCGCGGCGAACGCCAGCAGCAGCGTGCCGGCGATGAGCAGCAGTATTCCCGCGCCGATCTGCCCCACACCGGGTTTCTCGGCGGCCGCGTTCGCCGGCTTGTCCCCACAGTCCAGCATCGCCTTCGCGGTCTGATCCTCGTCACCCGCGGCCGCCGACCAGGCGCTGCGGCAGGCTGTACTGACGTCGACCACATGCCCGAAGTTCCACACCTGCAGCGGGCGCCGCGCGAAATTGTCGGCGAGCTCACCCTGCATGCTCGAAACCAATTGTCCCGGTTGCGGATTGCTCTGCCCATTCAGTCCGGCCGCGATCTCGATGCCGAGATCGCGCCCCTGTACCAGCCAGCCGTCCGAGGACAGCACATCCGAGAGCGGATCCGCCAGGAATATCGGGGCGAGCACCGCGACACCCAGCATGGTCGCGATCTGCATGGCGGCCTTGGCGTGCAGGCCGCGCAGCACGAACCACGCTACGAAGAAGGCGCCGATGGTCGCGGCCGTGATCAGGACGATCGGTATCGCGATCTGCCCGCTCAGCGTCCGCGCCACCGCCCGCAGCGGTGCCGAGAACAGATCCAGCCAGCGGAAGCTGAGCACATAGGTGATCAGCCAGATCCCGATGGTCACGATCACCATCCACCCGGCGAACTCCAGGGAGATCACCAGGGCGATACCGGTTGTGATCGGATGCAGCACACTGCCGTTGTTCGTGGCGAACACGTAGTTCGACAACTCCACGCCGGAGGAGTCCTTGACGTCCATCCAGCTCAGTGCGCTGTCACCGGAGGACCCCGAGCCCGCCGCGCCCGCCATGGCCGCCGTGCCGACCAGACCGGGAAAGACGAACAGCACGAAGAACATCAGAGCGATACCGGTGATCCAGCGCCGCCTGCGGGTCGCGCCGGCCCAGGCGCGAGCCCGCCCGAGAAGCGTCCGCAATTGCCAGCGCTCGAAGTCCCAGATCTCCGCGCGCGAGATCCGATCGAGAAGAGCGATCACGAAACCACCCGGCCCGCCGCGGGCAGTGCGCGCACGCTGCTCGGCGTGCTGCCGATCGCCGCGGCCCGATCCAGGCGCGCCGGGCCGAGCACCTTCCCGCGTCCGATGCGGTTGAGCGCATCACGCATGAACATCTCGCCCCGCCGTTCCTCCGGCACCTGCCGGCCCGGTCCCACCGGCGGCGAGGTGGCCTCCCGCAGAATCTGCAGCAGGAACGGCGATTCCTTCAGATCCACGCCGAGCCACTCCAGGCTGTTGCGCGCCAAGGTCTCGTCACGCTGGCGGAAGACGAACCTGTTCGGAATCAGATTGTGTGCCGCGCCTTGGAAGTCGGTGGCCGGATCATGGGAGGCCAGCCCGATCGCGGCGAGATGCTTGCGGCCGTCACGACTGAAATCGGAGGTGACCGACGATCCGACCTGGGTCTGGGTGAAGTGATGGGCCTCGTCACCGACCAGCAGCCCGAAGCGTCCGTTATCGGTCAGGAAGGCTTCTCGCGCAGCGACGCCGACAAGTTCGTAGAGCGCGGTCCCGAGCCGTTTGGTCAGGGGCAAACGGTTGTACAGGTGCGGGGTGGTGAGCTCCTCGGCGGTCGGCAGCGCCAGATTATGGCTGCGCACCACGGTTGCCGCGGCGTCGAGACGCAGGGGTTTGAGCCGCTGGTCGAAGAGCACCGGCACCCGGTCGACGATCGTGCCCAGTCGCGCCGCCAGATCCGCGTATTCCTCGCCCGCTCCCGGCTCGTCGCGCAGCTTCCGGACAACCTTGAAAAAGTCCAGCAGACTACGTATTCCGTGTTCAGCGATTCCTCTCGGCGCCAGTAGATTGCTGGCCGCCGCACCCGCGCCCGAAGTAGGTGAAAGATCAAGTAGCGGCAGGATCGAATCCAGCGCCCGCTCCCCCGCGGTGCGCGGGTCGAACAGCCGCAGCGGATCCAGCGACACCGTCGGATCGGCCAGATCGATGATCACCGCATTGTCGATCGCGGAGGCGAAATGCTCCCACTCCCCGACCTGACTGCGGTCGATGGCCAGGAACTGACCGCCCATATCGTGCACGAGCACCGCGATCAGCTTGAGCAGGTAGGACTTTCCCGAGCCGAGCTCGCCGGTAACCGCGAACGAGGCGGACAGATCGTGCAGCGCCGCCTCCATGATCCCGAAGTGGATCGGCTCGAAATTCCCGGACATGAGGTTCACGCCGATCACCGGTCCACTGTCGTCCCCGATCTGACTGGTGGTCAGCGGCACGAAACCGGCCCACATATCCGACGGCACGATATGGGCGAAGTCATCGAAAGCGCGCCGCGGCGTACTGCCGGGGATCAGCATCGACCACAGGTCCACCTGGGCGCCGACGGGTGCGGTGAGGTCGATCTGAAATCGCTTGTACCGCCGCTTGAGTGTGTTCACCGCATCGGTGGTCGCCTCCCTGGTCCGGCCGCCGACGGCGATCACCGTGGTGAACAGCACCTCCGATTCACCGCTGTTGACCTCGAAGTGATCGTTGTACTCACCGAGCATCTGCGCTTTCGACAGGAGGGTGTTCTGCGCGAAGGACACCTCCTGGTCACGCTGGTCCATCTGCTCGCCGAGGCGCCGCAGATTCGTCTCATTGGACTTGAGGACCTGCTCCGCCGGCTTGGTCGAGACCCGCATCCCCCAATCGACGGTGACGTCGCTGAGTCCCTCGAGCACGCTGAGGAATTCGCTGCCGCCGGGAAAGGTCATGCCCGCGTAGGGAAACGAGTTCGGGGTGAGCATCGCCTGATAGGACGGCCGGAACGAGAAGTCCGGCTGCACCACCTTGATCACCGGGACGAACGAGGGCCGCAGCCGCCGCCCGCTATCGCTCTGCGCGCCCTCATCCAGTGCGGCGGAACGGAATACGGCCGCGGTCGCATCGTCCAGGGCGCCCACGCGCGTGGGCGCGACCGGATCACCCGCGGAGCCGCGCGAGAGATAGTGCTCCCACAACCACTGGAACAGGGCCGCCGGCACCGGAACCGGATCGAACTCGCCACCGATACCGGAGAGGATGTCTTTCGCCTTCTCCTCGTAGGCATCCAATTCGGCGCGCGCGATCGCCGTGGCGTCCACGGTGGTGGTATTGCCCCGCCACACCCGCGATACCACCGACATTCCGGTGTTCAGCGACCCGACGGGTATGGACAGCAGGAAGATTCGCGTCTGCGGGAGGATCGCCTGGACTCGTTCGTAGGAGGCGACCACCTCCAGTGCGTAATCCTCGCATTCGTCGAGGTCGATGCCCTCCACCATTTTGCTCAGCACGTCGATGGTGTTCAGCCGCGCCTGAATTCCCAGCAGCAGCGAACCGCTCGGCAGATTGCCGATCAGCGCATGATGCGCCATTTTCACGTCGTATTTGTCACTGGCGTTCCGCAGGCCGTATCCGGCGGGGTTGACGAAATAGGTCGCGGTCACCAGTCCCGCATGCGTGAACTGCAGGTTCCCTCGAATCGCAGCGGTGGGCTGGATATCACGATCGAACGCCATCGAAAGCCCTTCTGCTGTCCGGAAATATCACCACTACCGATTCCTCGATGAACATGGTGTGCCGCGCGGAATCCTCGCCGACCGGCATTCCGGAGGCCGAGACGGGCTTGCGGCGTGCGACCAAGCGACTTACCCACAGGACCCGTGAGGTCAGTCGCACGCCCGTGTAGGGGACCAGGCCGAGTGCGAACACCGCCACGGCGGTGACGATCAATCCGCCTACGAACGTGACCGCCGGATTGACCGGCAACGACATCGAGCACACCGCGGAGATCGCCAGCAGCGCCGCGGCCGCCGCGACCTGCGGCAGGGTGTAGGGACCGAACGGCAATTTCTGCCCGTTCTGCGCCTTGCCGATCACCGTGGGAACACGCTTGATCGGCGTGAAGACCTTGATGACCTGACTCACCGGTACCCGCCGATAGGCGCATTCGGGATGATCGTGTCCGAATCGACGCGCGCGTAATTGACCAGCGTCGGCAATATCCAGAACACCACCGCCGCAACGATCGCCGAACCCGCGACCGCCAGGACCTTGCCGGGCGAGAGTTTGCTCTTGGTCGATTCCGAAATGAGGATCGCCATACTCGCGATCGTCAGAATGATCAGTCCGATCCAGCGGAAGACGAGCAGTACGCTTTCCAGAATATTGCCGAGTTGAGTGCCCATGAGGGAGGTCCTTTCGCGATCATTTCTGCGTCGCGGGCGGGATCTGCACCGCAGCGGCCGAGGTGGTGGGGGCGGCGGTGGCAGAGGCCGCCGCGTTGTTCGCTGTCTGACCGCTGGACACCGTCATCGGATTGCGCAGTGCGGGAACCGATTCCACCGACCGCACCTGCCACTGTCCGGCCGCGCGGACCATATCCAGCGGGTACGCCAGCGTCGGTGCCGCGCCGCCGTCGGCCTTCGGATTGATCGAGGCGAGCACCCGCGCACTGGCGGCACTCGCCCCGCACCCGCTGTCGTCGGAGGTCACCGCCGTGGTCTCCACGGCGCTGAACGGCGCGGGCCGCAGTGCCGTGATACCGGAATCGGGTGTGGTGTACCGCGCTATATCCCCGGAACCGGTCAGCATGGCCTGCAAAAAGCCCGAAGCCACCTGTGCCAGTGGCGAATCCGCCGCGCACGAGTTCGAGTACGCGAGTACCAGATCGATGCCGCGCTCGGGCGGCGGCACCGCGGCGGGCACGGTCAGCGCGCGCAACCGCCCGTCCACGACCGAGACCGCGACGCGGTAGTACTGCCTGGCGTCATCGGTCGCCCCGGCCCGCCTCGGCATGCGCACCGATACCGTGACCGCCCAGACGTCGAGATTGCCGGTGGATTCCGTGCGCGTGCTGAAGACGATCTCCGCATCGGTCACCTGCCGTCCGGTCGCGGGCAGGGTGATCTGCTGTGCGGCGCCGACGAATTCCGAAATCCGGTCCTGCTGACCGGCGGCGGCGCTCAGATATGTCACCACGAATTCGCGCGCGAAAGATCCGGCCAATTGCGCACGGCCGATGAGGGAAATCGTCGAGCTCGCCGAGGGACCGGGCGGTGGTGTGGCGAATGCGTCGAATACCGCATGTCCGCCGCCGATCACCGCGGAAGCAGCCAGTATTCCGACAATAATATTGTCCCGGCGGCGGCGGGCTGCCATCCGGCGGAGCAACGCATCGCCCGAGTTCGCCGATCTGCCGGTCACTGTGCTCACTCCGGAAATGGTAGAGAGCCGGGCGATTTCGCATTTCCCGCTCGTTCCCATTCGTGGGAAGCCGGGCCGGAGGGCCTCGGTTCATCAGCACAGCGCCCCGCGGTCCATTCGCCCCCGGAGCCGATGGCGCAACTGTTCGTCGTAGCCGATCGGCGGGGCACACTCCGGCCGGTCGGATACCGCGGCCGCCGATTCCGGCATCGGGAAGTCCTCGGCGACTCGCACGAATTGCGCGATCGCCAACTGCTGACCGGAGAACCCCGGATAGGGAAAAATAAGTAATGAGGTCGGCGTGTACGAGCCGCCGTAATTGAGTGCGCGCACGGTGACACCCACGGTCTCGCCCGCCCGAAGGCGCGCGCTCGCGGCCACCAATCGCTCCCGATCGTCCGGATGGAAGACATCGCGCGGCTGATAGAGATAGTCCCACCGCACCCACGGCGCGGGATCGGTCAGCCAGTGCGAGATGCTGGTGCGCTCGAGCTGGATCATGGCCAGACAGGTCCCCGCGCGCCGGTGCGCCTCGCGCAGCCCGACGGATTCGAGCGCCGGATACGGCGCCTGGATGTGATCCGGGGTGATGTCCTCTATCAAAAACCAAGCGCCGCAGCAGCGTTCATCGTTCCGGGCGCGGAGCGTGAAACGCCACCGGCCCGGCTGCTGCGCACCGCCGGCAATCGTGGCCTCGAACTGCAGCTTCCCGCCCTGCTTCGGCTCGTACAGCAGATCCAGGACTTCGGCGTGCCGGTCGAATCCCGAAACCCGATGGAACAGTTCGGCGATCGACATTCTCGGCGCGTACTCCTCGGCAGCGGATCCGGTCAGCCGGGTGATGCCGCTCGGCAGTGCGACCGTCTGCGAGTCGAGGTCCCAGATGGCGCCGATCGCGGTGGGCGGCGGCGGAATCGGTGCGGTGGACGGTCCGATCCAGAGCCGGATCGCGTGCACGTCACCTGCCGGTCCCAGCACCAGCCGGATCAGCACCGAGTACGGGCCGGCCTTGGTGGGCACCGTCAGATCGCCGTCCTGCGCCCGGTTGTGCGCGGACCAGATCGCCTCGGCGATATCGGCGGTCTTCATTCCGTGGTAGATCGCCGGGGTTTTCGCCAACTGGCGCTGCAGTACCCGCTGCCACCCGGCGAAGTCGCGGGGCGAACTTCCCACCGACGCAACGGACATGATCTCCGGCGTCAACATCTCCACTGTTATCCATGGAATCACCGAGCCGTTCTGCATCGTCTCCGCCTGTACCGCCGTGCCTCCGATCTCGCAGCTCGAAGGACTCTGGTCAGTAATTTAACGTACCGATGGTCAGCGGCACAATGACTGAGTCAGATACATCCATTCGGGTGTATTCACTGAAAATTAGCTACTTGCCGGAATATCGGCCTTCGCAGCAGCTTCGACGGACAATCCGAGCACCCCCGCCCCGAGCAGGACGGCATCCTCGCCGAGCTCCGACGGCACCACACGCAAGCCCGGCAGATAGCCGAGTCTGGCATGCGCCGCGACCGCCTGCCCGAGCGGTTTCCACAGCAGGGGCCCGGCCGCTGTCAGATCGCCCCCGACGACCACCAGATCCAGGTCGAGCAATGCGGCAGCCGACGAGATCGCCAGGCCCACAGCGGTTCCGGCCCTCGCGATCGCGGCCGCGGCCGCCCCCTCGCCCGCACCGGCCGAATCCACCAGTGCCCGAATCGATTCCCCGGACCAGCCCTGCGACCGCGCCCAGCGCAGCACGGCGGCGCCACCGGCCACCGCCTCGAGGCAGCCCCGGCCGCCGCAGTCGCAGGGCTCATCGAACCCCGGCACCAAGACATGCCCGATATTGCCGCCGTTTCCGGTGCGGCCGACCACACCGAAACCACCGATGGTGATGCCGCCGCCGATATGCTCCGCGAGAGATATCGCCAGCGAGTCCATGACGCTCCGGGTGGCCCCGAAGGTGCGCTCGGCCATGGCCAGGCACACTCCGTCGAGCGCGAGTTGCACCGCGGCGGTGGGGAACAGCTTCCGGACGGCGTCCACCAAGGCGAATCCCGTTCGCCACTGCGGGATTCCGGCCGGGGCCACCACACCGGCGGCCATATCGATGGGCCCCTCGCAGGCAATGCCCACCGCGGCGACTTCGCCACCGGCCGCCGCCTGCAGCAGCAGGTCGCGGCAACTGTCCCACGCTCCGCGCGCGGGTACCGGTATGCGCAGGAGGTCACCGTCCTCGTCCCCGACGCTGCCGGCGGCGAAATTCGACCGACCGATCTGCAATGCCAGCACAATCATGAATTGCCAACCACCATCACACGATTCGATCCCCGGATACCGACATGTCCTACGCTCCGCCCGTACCGGTCGGCCGCAGTGGGCGACCGAGAACGAGGTGCCGCCGGGGTGCCGCCGGGGCGGATTCGGCGGGCTGCGCACTGGCTCCCGTCCGGATGATGCGCATCGGCCGCCGATGATCGAGCGGGGTGACGCGGTAGCGATCCAGATTTTCGATCACTCGGCCCGAATTGTCGTATGCCACACCGGCCCAGATCATCGCCTTGGGCGCATCGCCGCGCGTGACCAGCGTCGATGCGAGCTGCTCACACTTCGACCGGAGTGGGCAGGTGCCGCAGACCTCGACCGCCGCTCGCCACGATTCGGGCGTTCCGACATCCAGGTCCCAATCGTTCGGGCACTGCGCGCACGGCGGCCGATCGGCCTTCGCCGCGGTCACCGTGGCCCGGGGCGCCCGCGAGTGCGGAAAAGACAGGGAAATACAGGTAACAGTGCTCATGGCCGTCTCCGGAAATGCCGTGGGCGACTCGCGTTTTCGCGCGCGCCCCAACTGATCGGGCGGATCGTCAGGGCTGTTCGACAGTCCCCGGAAACCAGCTGTTCAAGCCTGGTTCTGGAACGTTAACCGATCAGTGTCTGCCGGGCAAGCTTTATGCCGTTATGCAACGGTACATTGACCAGAAGTTCTTTTGTTTGTATCGTCGGCTAACGGCACGTTCAACCCCGAACCGTCTGCGCGGAAGGGGTTTCGATACCAAAGGGCGATGGCGGCACAGTGGACTACACAATCGATGAACTGGCACGGGTAGCCGACACCACCGTGCGGAGCGTTCGCGTGTACCACGAGCGCGGGCTGCTCCCGTCGCCCGAAGTACGCGGTCGCACCGGTTATTACGGGCCGGACCACCTCAATCGACTACAGACCATCAGCCGGCTGCTCAGCCGCGGCATGAAGCTGAACGGCATCCGGGAGCTACTTGAGGCGTGGGACCGCGGCGAGGGACTCGCCGACGTACTCGGCGTGACCGACCAGGCGGGCGAGGAACTCTCCGCTGCGACCACCGAGGATGCGGAGCTCATCGAGCCCATTTCGCTCGACAGCCGCCGGCCGGCAGATTCGCAGTCCCACGAACTGGTCGCCCAACTCGTCGAAACCGGCGTCACACCCAGTGCGGCTTTCGATTTCATCGAGCGGCTCAGCTCGGACTGCGATCAACTCGCCGCCCGCTATGCCGACAAACTCTTCGATCACATGTCCGCACACGACCCCGGGCAACCCGAACGCGCGATCGGCGACTTCGCCGCGATGAAGACCGACCGGGAGATCTCCCGGCTGATCGCCAGCCGTGCGGTCTCGGCCCTGATCGACCAGGCCCTGACTCGCCATGCCGAACTACCTACGACTTCCTGAGCCGAGCCGTCGTGCACTCCGTACCGTCCATACACATTTCCCATCGTCGAGTCCGGGACCGGACTCCGATTCTCATTGATACCAATCGGTTTGGGCAGGCCAAAACACGCCAACTCTCGGGAACCAGTGCCGCCACTGGCGCATCTGCGACAGCCGGGAAGCTCGACAAAGCGAGTGTCATTGCCGCCGAGTGAAAAAGGCCGGCGCGCGACCACAGCGCCCCCTCCCTCGACCGACAGTGTCGTGTTGCCGCGGTTCGTCATACAGCGGGCAGTCGAGGCGGGGCTGGATCGGGCACAGTTGCTGCGCGAGTGCGGATTGCCCGAGTGGTCACTGACCGGCGACGACGTCCGGCTGCCGAGTGAGAAGTACCTGCGCATTTGGGAAGTGGCCGAGCATCACCTCGCGGATCCCGAGATCGCCGTGCATGTCACCGAAGGCTATGCGGTGGGCGAACTCGGACTGTACGACCTGCTGTACGCGACGGCGCCGACACTGGGCGCCGGGCTGGCGGTGTGCGGTCCCTGTATGGGAGCCATCAGCACCAACTTCCGTTTCGACCCCGGCCCCGAAACCGAGCAGGAGATCGGCTTCCATGTCGACCTGATCCACGGCGAGGGGCGGGGCCGGGACCTTGCCATGCAGTTCGCGCTGACCGCCGTCGTCGCGCGCGCCCGGCAGAGCACTCAGCAGCCGGTAGCGGTCGCGCGAGTGACATTCCGCCAGTCCGCACCCCGCACCCATGACGGCCTGGTGAATGCTTTCGGCACCACCGCAATCGATTTCGGCGCCCCTCGCGACACAGTGGTGCTCCGCAAGGCCGATCTCACACTGCCCCTCGATACCGCCGACAGCCGCCGGGCAGCCCTGCTGCAGAAGATCGCGGCGACCATGCCCGCGCCGGCGCCCTGCGCGACAACCTGGTCGGATCGACTCACGACCGTGCTCACCGCCGCCCTCGACCGCGGACCGGTCACGCTCGACACCGTGGCACACGAACTCGCCACCAGCCCCCGATCATTACAGCGCCGACTGGCCGAAAGCGGCACAACCTGGCGCGCCGAACTCGATCGGGTACGGCGACTCCGCTTCGAAACAGCCAGCGCCACAACGTCACTCACCCGATCCGCGCAGGCGGAACTGCTCGGTTACCGGGACGATCGGTCCGCGCGCCGAGCCACCCGGCGCTGGGACCGATGAACGAACCCCGAAGCCGGGTGGGTGTGTCCTATCGGCTGGGGTCCGGCCCACGATAAGAAGCGCGCGCGATCCAGTTGCCGGGGACGGCCGGTGGCGCAGCGGCGAACAATCCGGGATCGTGCAGTCGCCGTGCTCGCCGGGCCAGCAAGACCAATGCGGCTACCAGTAGCCATCCCGTCGTAGCGATGCCCAGCGTCGACAAGAGCGGTCCCGCCATCAGCGCGCCCAGCGCGGTGCCGCCATGGGCGATGAGCTTGCTGGCGCCGAAGACTCTGCCGACCAGATCGCCCGGAAAAGCGCGCACTCGATACAGGGTCAGCGGGACATTGCCGATCGGCGCCATGAACCCGACACCCATCCAGCACACCGCCAGCAGCACCGGGTTCGAGGTGATCACCATGATCGTGCAGAGCACGACCCAGACCCACAGCATGAGCGTCAGCGCGGTTCGCGGGTTGATCCGACCCGCGAGTCCGGCCGAGGGAGCGGCGGCGAACAAACCGCCCAGGCCGGTGGCGCCCAGCACCATGCCGATGGTCCAGGTCGGATGACCGCTGTCCTTCACTTCCACGGTGATCAGCAGTATGAAGACCTGGAGTATTACGTTCGTGCACCCGAGTATCACTGTGCTGCCGTATACGAACGGTTCACTTCGAACGCTTCGCATCCCAGCCCACACGTGCCCCCAATCCCAAATACGAGCAGGACCCGGATTCGCGGTATCCGCTCGTCGTTCCACTGCGGCTCTGGCAGGAATTTTGGCAAGGGTCCACAGGCAGTAGATGTACGACATGGCGTTCGCCAGGAATGGCAGACCACGAGCAATACCCAGCGTGATCGCTCCTAACGTCCGGCCTGCCATATTGGCGATCGGCTGCTCGGCTTCCAGAAACGAGAACGCGGCGGGGAGCTCTTCCTCGGCGAGAACATCTCGGACCAGAACAAGTTCGCTGGTATTGAAGAAGACGTATGCCGAACCCTCCGCGAATGCGGCTACCGCGAGAAACAGCGACAGTCCCGGCGGCTGTACGACTATTACCGCTGCCGCCAGCAGGGTGGCGGCCAGCCCGACGCGCTGGCACGTCATCAGTATTCGCCGGCGGTCCCAATAATCCGCGGCGACGCCCGCCGGTATCTCGAAGATCAGTCCCGGCAGCGAGAGCGCGAATGCCACCAGGCTCGCCGAGATCGGTGAGCCGGTGATCGCGAGGACCAGCAGCGGATAGGCTATCCGGACGCCTTGCAAGCCGATGTGCGAAACAACATTTCCGGACCATAGAAGTAGAAAATTCTTATTACCGAATATGAACGACGAGCTCATCTTTGATCACAGTGTCCGGAAGATTCGACCGGCCGGGCTGTTCAGACCAGCCGAGCGGCGGCGGTGACGATCGCACGCAGGCCACCGCGCCAGGAACGCATGAGCACGCCGACGGCCGACCCCACGGTGAGGAGAATCGACACCAGCGCCCACGGGGTCAGCCCAGAGGGCTTGATCGGCATCTCCTGCCCAGGCCAAGGGTAGGCACGTGTACCTCGGACAGCCCCGACCACCAGCGCCAGTTGTGAGCCCAGGTCATTGCCTCTCCCGAGCGACGCGACAATCTCGGGCACGCTGCGGTCGAGATTCAGCACGTCGACCAGTACCAGAGCGGTGACCACCATTGCCGCAATCGCAGTGACGCTCTCTGCCAGTTCATTTCGTCGCAGCATGGCTTGGATTGCCGCCATCACCTCGACGAGTATCGCGATGGTCGCGAGGATCGCCCAGATGCCGTCGATCCTTGCGGAAGCCGGTGCCGATTGACTCCAAATGGTCATATTTCTGGTCGAATGTACGACCCGGCCGAAAGCATTGACACTCGCCGATCCATTCCAATTCGACGCCGTCACCCAGGGCTGGAACATCATGAACAGCAATACCGCGCCGCTGACCACCGCAGTGATATACGGCCATATCTCTGCGAACGACCGAGTCGGACCTGAATGCGTCAGCGGCACCATCGCCATACCCAGCGTTGTTCAGAAACTGCCGGACGCGCTGCCGCTGCCACTGCCGGAACGCGGTGGGAACGGTGCGAATGGGGGCTGCGGCGGAAGACCGGGCCAGCCGCCCGGAAGTGAGCCCGACCGACCTTCGGAGTGGCCCCGATTTCTGTCGCCGCGACTCACCCAGTCGCCGCTCGGGTCCGACCAAGCGTCGGTGGCCGGCCGCTGATCGGGCCTGCCGTGCGAGTCTTCGCCCGTACTCGTCGGCGAATCGACAGAGATATCGGCGAATGCCGGTGCGGTCGTGGCGATCGGCGCCGACGCGATGGCAATGATTGCCGCCACGCGTGCGGCGATGTGCAACGACTTTGTGAGTGGAAGAGTGCGCATGGGAAAACCTCCTGGTCGGAACCATCGCTCTGTGCACGGCCCACAAACAACGTACCGTTACACAGCGGCTCGCTATTCCCAGCAGCGGAGACTCGCATTCCGAAAACGACGTGGCCTCATACGAATACGGTTCGGTTCAACCTGAGCGAGATCGGCGACCGGCGCCCGCACGCTGGTTAGCGTGGTCGAGTGGATCTCAATCTGAATGGAAAACGCGCGATCGTCACCGGCGGCAGCAAGGGCATAGGACTGGCCATCGCGCGCGGTCTCGCGGCCGAGGGCGTGGACGTCGTACTCGCCGCCCGCTCCCCCGAACCGCTCAAAGCCGCGGCGCAGGCGCTGGCCGAGGAGACCGGCCGGCGCATCATCGCGATCCCGACCGACACCGGCGACGACGACCAGGTCCGGGAGCTGGTCCGGCGCACCGTCGAGGAGCTCGGCGGCGTCGACATCCTGGTCAACTCCGCCGCCACGCCCTGGAGCGCCGGCGCCCCCACCGATCTGAACGCCACCACCGACGAGGTGCTCCGCCACGAGGTCGAAATCAAGGTCCTCGGCTACCTGCGCACCGCCCGCGCAGTCGCCCCGCACTTCATCGAACAGGGCTGGGGCCGCATCATCAATATCAGCGGACTCGGTGCCCGCCAAGCCAATTCGATCGCCCAGACCATCCGCAATGTCAGCGTCTCCGCCCTCACCAAAAACCTCGCCGACGAACTCGGCCCCAAGGGCATCAACGTCACCGTCGTCCACCCCGGCCTGACCAGAACCGAACGCCTCACCCAGCGCCTCACCACCCAAGCCGAAGCCGCTGGCACCACAATCGCCGCCCTGGAAGCCGACCTTCCCGCAAACTCTATCCGCCGAGTAATCGACGCCGCCGAAGTAGCCGACGTAGTCACCTTCCTCGCCTCCCCCCGCAGCGCCGCCATCACCGGCGACGCCATAGCCGCAGGCGGCGGCGTCCCCGGCCCGGTCTACTACTGACGCAAACCCCAAGCAAGTCAGAACAATTCGCCCATGACCCACTTGCCCCCCCCAGTCAAGTGGGCCACGAACCGCAAGCGCCCGACCACAACCTCCGAACCACTCCCCCATCGACGGCCCCAAAACCAGTCCCACACGCCCATAACGTGCCGATTTGGAGGAACCAGGGGGTACTGATGTAATCTCATCGAGCACGAAGCGAAGCGAGTGCAACGGGCTGTGGCGCAGCTTGGTAGCGCACTTGACTGGGGGTCAAGTGGTCGCAGGTTCAAATCCTGTCAGCCCGACAGGTTCGCAGGTCGGAGCGGGTTTCCCGCTCCGACCTGCTTCTGTTTACGAAGGCGAATACAGCCCATTTCTGGGCTATCCTAGCCAATCGAAAACCCTCTGACCAGGCATTACAATCTCGCGTTGAGCACTTGACCCACTGTCAAGTGCATCGATGTCGAAACACGTTCTGCTACTTCAGCTTTCGCGCCTTATGGGTTGTGGTGGCGCCGTTCGAGCTCGCGGCGATGTGGCGTCAAGTCGAGCATCCCCCCAGGTGGCGTCTCTATTCTCCGCCGAGTGGTCACCACCTTCTTGTGGACCGATCGTGGACCAGCGCTGGTCCACGATCGGTCCACAGAACGCGCGAGGTGGACATAGCGTCGCCGTAACGAGCGGGTCGGCGGGTGCACTATTGCCAAAGGACGCGGGGCAGGGAGGGCGAGAAATGCTGCGGCGCAGAACATCCCGGAGGGCGAGGCCGGGCTCTTCCGGATAGCCGGAGAGATTGCCCCGACTTCGGTTGCCACGCGGGCGTGATGCTCGGACAGGGGTGTGGCCCGATTGAGTCTTTGGGCATATTTGACGTAATGACTACGTCATAGTATTGTCACGTCATGCTGTTTCCTACGCCTGCCTTGACGGCCGCCGATGTCCGCGTCCTCGCCGACGTGGACCGGATGCGCGACGAACTGCGTCACGAACTGCAGGCCAAGCCTGGCAAATGGGCGGGAGGCCTACGTAAGTTCCTCACCGCGGATGCAGTCGCCGCGTCGAATTCCATCGAAGGGTTCAAGGTCTCCACCGTCGACGTGGAGGATTTGATCGCAGGCGAACGGGACGTCGAGGTGTCCGAAGAGAACAAGGCCGAGACGCTCGCCTACGAGCAGATGATGACCTACATCCAGACGCTGCACGAGGTCGACGACTTCGCCTACAGCAAAGGCTTTCTCAACGCACTGCACTGGATGCTGCAGGGACACCGGCACACCGAACGCCGCCCGTCCGGGCAATGGCGACGCGGACCCGTGTACGTGACCGACGCGCGCGACCCGAGCATCGCCGCCTACACCGCCCCCGACGCCGACCAAGTACCGGCATTGGCAGGCGAGCTCGTCGACTGGCTCAACACCGACGACGGCACCCATCCGCTCATCCGCGCGGCCATGGCGCACCTGCACCTCGTGTCCATCCACCCCTGGGCCGACGGCAACGGACGCCTGTCCCGATCACTGCAAACCCTTATGATCGCGCGGGAAGGCGTTCTCGCACCGGAGTTCTCGTCCATCGAAGCCTGGCTCGCCAGACCCGGTAACACCTGGGAGTACTACCAGGTCCTCGGCCGCCGGGGCAGCACCTACCGGCCGGATCAGGATGTGTCCGAATGGATTCGGTTCAACCTGACCGCCTACCACCAGCAAGCCCAAACCGTCCACGCCCGCTGGGTTCGGTCCGGCGCGGTGTGGGCGAAACTCGAGGAATATGTCGCAGGTATCCGGCTGGACGAACGTGTCATCAGCGCATTGCACGATGTCGCGATGTCCGGCAGGGTCCGCCGAACCCGTTACGAGCAGGCCGAAGGGTTGAGTCTGCAACAAGCGCAACGCGATCTGCGCGACCTTGTCGCGCTCGGTGTCCTCGAACCGGTCGGCAAGACCCGAGCCCGTTTCTACACCGCTGGACCGGCTTACCCGGCTACAGCACTGGAAATCGCCAGCACCCCAACTACCCTCGAAAGCCCTTACGAGATGTAGCAACACTTGTCGACCCATCCAAAAAGATGCGCACCTACTACCTGTGCCCGAGAGTTGAATCGCCCCGGAGTGTCCGGAGACTTATCGGTGTGACAGTCCGGCAGGTTGCTGGACTGGTTGTTGAGCGTAGTGGGCCGTCTCCATCTCGGCGGGCGGGATGTCCCCGCAGTGCCGGTACGATCAAGCCGTTTGCTGCACCCGGGTTGAGACTCAAACTGCGATTTCGGAGCAGGCGACTCCATTACCGATGACAGGGAGCGAAACCGCTTGGCACACCAAAGCATCGAGTGTCCCCCTGAATTCACTCGATACTCCGGCACTCCCGCTGACCCAACGAGCCTTCACCCCGGCACACCGATTCGCACGCCTGCTCGTTGCTGCTGACGTTCAAATATTTGACCACCGCTTGACATTTCGAACCTTTTCTAGCCCCCTATGGATAAGTGACACAGTCGGCTACGTGCTCAGCGGATACAGCTGTGGCACAGATATCGAACCGAGTTCGCGCCGGGCCCGACACCCCTCGTGGACGGGCCCGGCGGGAGCTCCGCCGTCCTGTCGCCCCCTTCGCGTCAGGACAGCTCTCCATGCGGGCAGATCACTGGTTCAATTCCGGCGCGGCGGTGCCCGGCAGCAAGGAAGCGGCGGACGACGACGTGCACCGTCCCTGGGAATATGCGAAAGCGTGCGCGCGTGCGACACAACACTGTCAGCGAGTGAAATCCGAATAGTTGCGCCCATGATCGTGCTCTCCCCTTTGTGCGTCCGAAAGCAGACCCACCCGAAGGGGGTCTCTGCTTCCGATAGGGAGTCTCTCACCGATCGGTGCCAATGCAGCACAACGCAACTGCGTCACACCGCTGCAGAACATAAAAATCCTGCATCACGGTTGCAACCCGGTGGGCCGGACAGCATGGACAACCTGCGGTGACGTCGAACTCATCGACTGAGTCAGCCATCGTTTCCAGTCGCCACTTATGCTGACGCCCATGGCATTACCTGCGAAGTGGATTGCTGTCGACATCATCGGTACCAGGCTGGGCGAAGACGTGTTCATCCACTCGGCTGGCGGTGAACGCGTGGCCCGGCTCCTGCGCCGGGTTGCGTCGAAGATCGGATTCAACCGTGCGGTCTCTGCGCCCAGCAGGTAATGGGGTGCACATGTGGTCCTCGTGCCGCTTGCGCGTGCTCGACGAGGGCCGACAACGTTTGCTCTATGGCCTCACAATGGTGCTCGCCACCCGCGAGATCGAATCCAATATCGCCAGTCTGGTCAAGTACACGAACGCTACGCTGCTCCTGGTTGAGTCCAAGAACCGTATTCCGCTAACGTCGGTCGGGCGACTTGCACCCCTCGGCGAGGGGCGGATTTCGCAGGTGCTCGAGCAAATCGACCTGCAGGGGCTCAGCACTCCTCAGGACAGTGAAGGGTCCGAGCAGCGGATCACCATCGACGGGCAGCCCTATCTCGCGGCAAAGTTTGCCCTGCACAGCGCGCGGGAGAAGCACGGTGACCCCGTGGCGATCATCCTGCTCGTCGAGGACCAGACGCCCGCGCAATTCCCAATTTCACACCTACACAATTAATTTCGGAGGAATCTACTCGTGCGTGTCCTAGTTACCGGAGCCAACCGCGGAATCGGCGCGGCAATCGCCAGCCACTTGGTCAAGGAAGGACATACCGTGTGGGGCACACACCGTGGGTCTACGGTCCCGGAAGGTGTGCGCGGTGTCGAATGCGATGTGACCGACATGGATTCGGTCGATGCGGCGTTCAGCCTGATCGAGAAGGAAGACGGCCCGGTCGAGGGCTTGGTCGCCAATGCCGGGATCACGGATGACACCCTGCTGATGCGCATGGGTGAAGAGCAGTTCACGCGTGTGATCGACACCAATCTGACCGGCGTCTACCGAGTGGTCAAGCGCGCCACCCGCAATATGCTCAAGCACCGAACCGGCCGCATCGTGATCATCGGCTCGGCAAGCGGATTGGGCGGAATGCCCGGCCAGGTCAACTACACCGCCGCCAAAGCCGGCGTAATCGGCATCGCGCGCTCGGTGGCGCGCGAACTCGGTTCGCGAAGCATTACAGCAAACGTCGTGGCTCCCGGCTTCACGAAGACAGATATGTCGTCTGTGGTCAGTCAGGACGTCGTCGAGAAAGCTCTCGCGGCAACACCACTGGGCCGATTCGGTGAGCCCGAAGAAATCGCGGCCACCGTCGCATTCCTGCTCAGCCCCGGCGCCGGATTCATAACCGGCCAGGTGATCAACGTCGACGGCGGAATCGCGATGGGGCACTAGCGCTTTTCACCGATCTGCGCTCCCCTCCTACCGGCGGCCGATCGCACCGGGGAACCACATAGGCCTGCGACCCGCTTGTAAGCGGGTCGCAGGCCCGACGATCCGGCTGTCCCCGGATCAATCTGCGAACGTCGATCGACTGGCGCCAGCCTGGCTACTGCTTCGACAAACGACCGGAGGCATGGGCGCGCCTCTCGGCCAGTCTGCGTTGGTAGGCCAACTGTGAATGGTCATCGACCAGATGTTGAATCTGATCGATCATCCCCTTCAGATCGCGGGCCAGCCGGCTGAAATCGGCTTCCCACCCCGTCGGTAACTCTGCGGCCGAGCCGGCCCCCTCCAAGCCTCGGACGAAATCCAGGACCGCGGCAACCGATGTGGAGCGGTCGACGAATTCCTCACCCACCGCAGACAATTGGCCACGTAGCTCACCTGCGGCGACTCCCGTTCGCTGCACCGTCGCTCGTGCCCGATAGGCGGATTGCCGACAGGCCGCCGAGCAGAACACCTGGGGCCGGCCAACCTCGGGCGATTCGAATTCTCGCTGGCAGACAGGGCATTTCGGCGTCAGCGACAAGGCAATTCCAGTAGTACGCGGTGACTCACAACGCATGGCACATCCTTCCCCCCGTGCCCGCGTTCTGCACGGACACTCCGAATCCTTCCTCGTGACGAATCCGCTGCGCCGAGTGCGACAGCACCGGGTATCGTCAACAACTACCGCGTCAGACGGGTGTTGGTCAGTCCGTCTGACACACTGTCAGACTATATCCGGAAGAGGACCTTAGCGCGACCCGGAGTTACAGATAGATGACTCCGATTCGGAACGTTCGGCCACCCGCCGAAGCGAGCGAAGCCGCCGTTAAGAAGAAAGGGCCAGGTCAATGATGACGAGGAGTAACCGCGATCGGCGTCGGGAGGTGGAACTCAAACTCAAGTCGGCGCTCACCGAACTACTCGAGTCGGGCGTGCCGTTCAGCGACGTCGCGATTCAGCAGATCGCCGATCAAGCGAAAGTTTCCCGTCCGGCGTTCTACACCCACTTCGCCGACAAGAACGAACTGCTGGTCAGCGTTGGACTGGACGTGCTGTGGCCCAGCATCGAGATCATCGAAAATCCGGCGAGGTGGCCGTCCGGCCCAGAGCATCTGCCGACCGCTATGGCGGCATCCCTCCGCTACGTCCAGCCGATCCGGCCGATAGTCAGAGCGATCCTCGAGGCGTCGCACTACCAGCCCGATGTCGCCGAGGGCTTTCACGAATTCACCATGGGCTTCCAACATGCGCTGGCCGAGCGCATCCGCGATCAGCAGGCCACCGGAAACGCATTGAGCGGCGATCCGGACGAACTCGCCAGCGCCCTGGCCACTTTCAATACCGAGATGCTGCGCCGGTACACCTCCCCGAGCGACCCGATGGACGAGTCGAAGTGGGTCGAGATCGTTTCCCTGGTGTGGTGCCGGGTGATCTACGGCAAAGAGCCAGGTATCAAAGTCAGCGCAGCCGAGTGACCGCAGAACGTGCCGGCCGGCTTCACAGTGATTCCTTCGAGCACGAGATCGACGTCAGCAAGTCAGGAGTTCCGATGGAGCGATTACCGATCGTGCTGGTGCACGGCATACGACTCAGCGGCATGTCCTGGTCGGTGGTCCGCGACAACATGGATGCCGGATGGCCGGTTCTGGCCATAGACCTGCCCGGTCACGGCGGTCGGCGCGGCGAACGGTTCACTCTGTCCGCCGGCATCGATGCCATCATGGAGGCCATCGATCAACTCGGTGGCCGGGCTCTGGTCGTCGGGCACTCCCTCGGCGGATATGTGAGTATCGCCGCGGCCGGACGGCATCCCGACCAGATAGCCGGGCTGGTACTGGCCGGCTGCACCACGGCTCCCTCGAGCCGCGCGTTGACCACGCCGTTTCTACTGATGCACCGGGTGCTGTCCACACTTCCGGACCAGGGGGACGCGATCAGCCGACAGATCCTCCGAACGTTCCTTCCACGACCGGTCGTCACGGCCATAGAACGTGGCGGCATTGCGACAGAAGCGATTCCAGATGCCATCGCCTCCATCCGAGGATCCGACCCGGTCGGCGGACTCGGCCGCTACAGCGGTCCGGTGTGGTTCCTCAATGGAAGCCACGATCACTTTCGGCGCCACGAGCAACGGTTCCTGGCCGCCTCGCCGAACGGGCGGCTGATGATCATTCCCCGAGCGGGCCACTATCTCCCACTCGCCCGACCCGCCGAATTCTCGCGTCTACTCCTGGACTTCGCGCGAGCCGGGACCGCACTGACAAATGCGGCCGAGAACCAACTCAACGGTATGTGACCACGGAGTTCCCGAACACGACAGTGACCGCCGAGTCCCCTCGGCGGTCACTGCGTCCCGGGCGGCGTCAACCGCGGAAGGCCGACAAGAAGATTCCCGGCAGTCGAACGTATCGGCGCCCGCTGAAGAACTCGACGATTTTGCGGCCGGTGACGGCTGCGGTCTTATTGCTGACGAACCACGGCGGCTTCGGGCTGAGAGCGAATTCGCCGGAGACCACCGACCGCGGTGCTGGGCGGAATGGCCCGTGCACGACCGTGCGTTCCACGTCGTCGATCAGTAGCGCGTTGTGCACTACACCGATCCCGCTCTGGATATCGTCGAGGGTGTGCCCCGGATAGGCACCCCACGCAGCCCGCGCGGTCGAAAAGGCCACACCGGTCCAAGCATTGACGGCGATCGTGCCGTATCGCAAACGCTCGACAGCGCTCTCGAACGCGGTCCCGAGCTCGGACATCGTGTCGGGGTGCGCCAGCAGATTGACGCCGAGCGTGCCCATCAGTTCATCGTTGGCGAAATCTACTGCGCGGGAGAGGAATTCCTTGCCCTGACAAGGGAGCTCGAGCACTCCGAGCACCGGGGAGAAGTACTCGGTGCGCAGCATCGGCGTATCCGTGAACGGCAGCTTCTCGACCAGTAGCCGGCCCGCGATACGGCCGGCCGACGGGTAGGACGCCAACGCATCGGCCACCCGTCCATCGCTACCCGGGTAGTAGGCGACCCGCTGCGGAGCCCTCGCCATCGCGGCGCGCAGTTCGGCGAGGAACCGTTCCTTCAGCCGCCAATCCCGGCTGACGATCACGATTTGCACTGCGACACAGTTGTATCCGCCGTTGTGCAGCCGCGACGTCGCGACATGTTCGGCCTGGTACCGCAGGTCCGCAGCGCTCCATGCTCCGGGCAGCACAATGGTCGGTGACACACCACCCAGTTCACTGGTGATCGGCTTTTCCAGGAGCGGCCTTCCGGTCCGTTTGCGCTGTTCACCATCGGCGCCAGGCCCCCACACGATCGCATCGTGGGTGTGCGCACCGCCGGTCATGTGCACGTGTGCCACCTCAGGATGATTCACGAGATAGCCCCCCTCGGCGGCGCCACCAGTCAGGATGCGCACGGCCCCGAGATCGATCAGTGGCGCGAAGATCTTCTCGAACACCGCGCGCAACGGCTCTGTGACCGGGTTCAATTTGAGCGCAACAACCCGATTGTGGGCGAACAGCTCGTACAACGCATCCAACGGGGAGATCGACATGACATTGCCGGCACCCAGAACAACGCCGATGCCACCGGTCGAGCTGGGATCGAGCTGCGCGAGACCGGCCCGCTGCCTGGCGGTGGCGGCGTCAATGCCGGGCCGCAGCCAGACCTCCGCGCGGAAACCGTTCAGCAGCAACTTGTCCAGTCGATCGAACGGCAGGACCGGCACCACCACCCGATTACCCGGGGCTGTCCCGAGCACGATCTCATCGAGCGGACCTCCGCCTGCGATCAGCGCGGCCAGCGTCCCGCTGAGGGCATCGAGCCCCTGCAGAACAGCCAGGGGGCCCGACATCCATTCCTCACCTAACAGAGTCGAGTTCTCGTCGAGCTGTTTGATCGTCGCTGCCGCCTGCACCCAGTCCGTGGCGTACCGCCCGGTCAAGGCGTGCATGCGTAGCAGCAACTCCCGGCGGCGAGGCAAACTTGTCGCCGCCCATGCCTTCTCTCCGGCGCGTAGATCCGCCAGAGCACTGTCGAGTACGGCGGTATCGAGTGTCGTTTTGCTCATGCTGTAACTGTCCTTCGAATATCAAAGGACACAATGGATTACGTAACGCAATAGCAACCGGGCCTGCTCTTCGTCAGCGGCGCGAACCATGACGATCCGCCGGCGGCCGCGAGGGCCACCGGCGGTATGTTCCGGTGAGGGAGGGCTCAGACCGCCACCGGTTCCGGCGTAACAGCCGCGAGCGGATGCTCGTGGCCGTGGCGCGGTGCCGTCACCCGGTCGAACAGGGCAGGCACAGCCAGACCTGCGATGAGCGCGGAGGCCAGCCAGATGCCCAGAACAACGATCGAGTGGCTGATGCCTGCGTCCCATCGGCCGTCATAGAACAAGATGGCGCGGATACCGTCGATGGCCCGTCGCATCGGCAGTCCCTCACCGAGCCAGCGCATGGCCGGCGGCACCATCTGCAGCGGGTACGCGCCACCTGAACTCGGCACCCCCAGCACCATGAGCACGATCAGGCCCAGTACCAGGCCGAGCGGGCCGACGATAGACAGCAGGGCCAGCACTACCAGTGCGGTGGTAGCGACGACCGCCACTCCGAACAGCCACAGCTCACCGAAGTGGGTGATCTCCATACCGAATAGTTGCTTCGCCATCAACAGCACCGTGGTGGTGATGGCCGGCGCCGCCACCGCCAGCACCGCGAGCTTGGTCAGATAGGTGTGTACTCGATCGATCGGCATAGCAAGGCTGACCTTTCGGCGCGGTCCCACCTCCTGAGGCAGGAAGCCCAGCGCGGTGTCGATCGCCATATTGATGACGTTTGCTGCCAGCAATCCCGACAACATCAGCACCAGAGCCAGGTAGAAGGCCCCCATTCCGTTGGCGGTATTCGCCGGCAGCGACTGATATGGAGTGATGTCGGCGCGGACCGGATCCGACAACAGCAAGCGCTGCGCCGGGTTCTCGGTGGGCGCCGAATTCAGAGCTGCGGCAACCGTTTTCGAGGTGGTCGCGACGAACTGCTGTGCAGCGGAGGCAGCAGTGGAGCTGGCCATCGCCCCCGCCGATGGCAGTGTCAGCACCCGAATCATCGGAAACGACGAACCCGGGTCGGCACCGGATAGCGCGTGGACCGCGCCGCTGAATCCGGCGGGAATGATCACCGCGGCGTAGACCTCACCACGGTCGAGCTGCGTCCGCATGTCCGCTTCGTCGGTGGCGGTCCGCCACTCGATCTTCCCGTCAGGACGGTTGCCTGACACGGCGGCGTCGACCAGGCCTGCACCGAGATTGTCAGTGCCGACAGTGTCACTGTTCACGATCAGGACAGGCACATTACGCATGTTGCCGCCCGGATTCAGTAATCCGCCAAGATAACTCGAGGCCAGGATGGCCGCCAGAATCGTGGTGATCAGGACCAGCAACCACGGCCCCGGGCGCGCGAGAATGCGGCCAGCGGTGATCTTCATTTTCCCTCCAGGGCAGCGAACTTCTCGACCTTCCACACCACGCTCGCCCGAAACCGACCGGCGCACAAGGAGTTCCGTAACGAACGGCGGGTCACAAGCCCACGACCACAGCCGCGAACTCGTCTGCCAACAACCGCACACGTTCGGCATCCGTGAAAATCGTGTAGTGGTCACCGGGAACCTCGACGATTCGCACCTCGCCGCTGATGTGCTGCCGCCACGGATCCTTGCCGACCTGCGCGATGCGCAGGAGACGCAGGACCTCGAGCTCGCCCGGAGGCACATCGTCGGTAGCGTGGAAAATCACCACCGGCGCCTCGAGTTTGCGATCCGGGTAGTACGCCTTGAGCGCGCCGTGATTCTGCCGCCACACCACAGCGAATTTCTCCAGGCCCTCGCGCGCGATGGCTGACAGGTCGCTGTTGCCCGCCACTAGATGCTCGAGGTCGGCCACAGAGGTGACGACTGCGTTCACATCTATATCAGCACCTGGCACGGCGGTGGCCAACATGTGCGGCAACGCGGCCAAGAAATCGGTCTCACTCACGGCGTCGCCCACATACGCGGCCGGCGGGTGCGAGTCGAACAGATAGAGCCCGGCCACGATCTGCCCGGCGGCCTGCAGTTGCAGCGCCATTTCGAAGGCGACATTGCCACCGAAGGAATATCCGCCGAGCCGGTACGGTCCGACGGGCTGAATGCGACGCAATTCCTCGACATTGCGGACGGCCAGCTGCCGCAAGGTCAGGTCCTCGTCAGCCGAGGCCGCCGTGAAAGCGGTGATCGCGCCCGGCGCAGCCAGATTCGCGGCCAGTCGCTGGTAGCAAAAGTTCGTGCCACCGGCCGGCGGGACCAGGAACAACGGCCGTCCCGCGCCCGCCGTGATCGTCACCGAACCACCACGGACCGGCGCTGCATCGGCCATGACGGCCTCCACATACGCTGTCATCTCGGCGACAGTTCGCAAGCCCTCGAAACCTTCGAAGTCCAGCTCGATACTGAACTCGTCCCGGATGGCGGTGACCAGGTCGACGACCGCAATCGATTCACCGCCAGCGTCGAAGAAGTCGTCGTTCGGACTCAGCTCGACAACCTCGAGAAGAGCACGGGCGGTGGTCAGGACGAACTCCCCGACGCCGTCGGCCACGACCGCCGCAGGTCGCTCGACGGCCGCCGGTTCAGGGACGGATGTCGGTGTCGTCTCATCGGGTTCGATCCAGTAGGACCGCCGTTCGAACGGGTAGCCCGGCAGCACGACCTTACGTGCGTGCACGGGTGCGTTCTCGATCTCGGCTACCGCCGGACGCACTCCGGAGTGGGCGAATGCGGCGAGCAGATCGGCTGCGGCGGAGCACGATTCGGCCGAGAACTCCATCGCGTGCGCAAAGCTGTTGCGGCCCTGTGTCAATGTCCGCGCGAGGTCGTCGATACGAACCGGGTGCAGGTGCAGGTGGTCGGCGAGTCTTTGCGCGATCCTGGGCAGCGCTTCCGCTTTCGGCGCCCCGATCCGCAACCGATATGCACCGGGCTCCGGCTCCGATCGCTGCTCGTCCACTGCAAAGCGGGTTAGAACGCAGTGAGCATTGGTACCGCCGATACCGAAGGAACTCACCCCCGCCGCCAATAGCGCGGAGTCGGGTACATGCGCCTTGGTGTTGATCCGATACCCGTTGCGCTCGAGCGGAACTGCTGGATTGGAGTCGGTGAAATTGATCTGCGGCGGGACCGTTTGATGGTGCAGGATAAGCGCGGCCTTGATGAGGCCCACCACACCCGCAGCAGCATCGAGATGACCGATATTCGCCTTGACGCTACCGAGCAGGCAGCCTTCGCGCGCCCCGCCAGCAGCCTGGTGCGCGCGCGACAGCGCCCGAAACTCGATCGGATCACCGAGAGATGTTCCAGTGCCATGCGTTTCGACATATCCGATATCACCGGCTGGAATGCCGGCGGCGACGAGTGCGGTGCCGATGACCGCCGCTTGACCGGCAATACTCGGCGCGGTGAAGCCGACTTTGTCGTTACCGTCGTTGTTCAGTGCGGACCCGGCGACCAGAGCATAGACACGGTCGCCGTCGGCAACGGCATCTGACAGTCGTTTGAGCACGACCGCACCACACCCGTTGCCGCGCACGGTGCCGGACGCCTGTCTATCGAACGGTCGGCAATGTCCGTCCCGAGCCCCGATACCGCCCTCCTGATAGAGATACCCGGCAGTCTGCGGTTCGTTGATGCTCACTCCTCCGACGACCGCGGCCACGATCTCGCCGGTCCGCAGTGACTGCACTGCCTGGTGGACAGCGACCAATGAGCTGGAGCAAGCAGATTGGATGGTGAAAGCGGGACCGGTAAGACCCAGCTTGTACGCCACCCGGGTAGCGAGGAAGTCCTTGTCGTTGCCGATGAGAACCGGGTAGCTGCGCAGATCGGCCTGGTATCGGGAATTGCGCTGCACATTGTTGAACAGGTAGCTACTCGAGGTGGTCGCCGCGAAAACGCCCACCGGACCATCGATCCGATCAGGCGCGGCGCCGGCGTCCTCGAGCGCCTCCCATGCGGTTTGCAGAAACAACCGATGCTGCGGGTCGGTGACCCTGGCCTCGGCGGGGCTGAAGCCGAAGAACTCCGCATCGAACTGGTCCGCGTCCGGGATGTCGGTACCCCGGGGCACATACAGCGGATGGTCGATGAGCTCCTGTGGAACTCCCGCGGCCCGCAACTCCTCGATCTCGAACCGGCGAACCGATTCGACGCCGTCGAGCAGATTGGTCCAGAATTGTTCTCGGGTGGACGCGCCCGGCAGGTGCGTTGCGATGCCGACTATAGCGATCGGTTCTGCCACAAATGAATTACTCACGTTTCCCCTACTGATTTTCTTGAATATCGAATTGTCTATCGAGGCACACGAATTCACGTCCCGCCCAGCCTCGAGCGCCCGGGGGGCGCCCGAGGGCGGCCCCCGGGCTCTCCTGATCCGCTGTCCCGCAGCATGATCAACTGTTCGCAGCGCATGCAGAACACCGTCCGGTCAACCCGGTTGCGAGTACCCGCAGCCCGCTGCTGTGGGCCTCTTCTTGTAGCTGCGCCGATATGGGACGGGTGTGCAACGCCAGCACCGTGGGTCCGGCGCCGGACACCATCGCGGCGATTCCGGCGGCGCGAAGCCTGCCGATCCAGGCCGTGGTCACCGGCAACGCCTGCGCACGATACGGCTGATGCAACAGATCCGCGGTGGCTGGAAGCAGCAGATCCGGTCGCCGCGTCAGCGCGACAACAGCCAATGCAGTCCTGCTGACGTTGAAAGCCGCGTCTCGATGCGGCACCATCGACGGCAGCAGGTCTCGAGTATCAGCGGTGCGCGAACGATCGGCCGGAATCAAGACCGTCGCTTGGATATCCGGGTGCGGCTGCACCCGCACCGCGTGATGGTTCGGCCCCGCGTCGCCGATCTCGAAGACGGTGTAGGCGATCACGACACCCCCGAGCACGGCAGCGGCAGCGTTGTCGGGATGGCCCTCGAACTCTGCAGCCAACTGGATCAGCTGATCGTCCGACAGGACCGTACCCAGACCCGCCGAGTGCACCAGCCGTCGGCCAGCCGCCAATCCCGCTACGACAGCGGCGGCTGATGACCCGAGACCCCGTGCATGGGGAATCTCGTTGCGGCACAGAATGCTCAGCCCGGACACTCGGACGCCCGAGGCTTTCAGGCCGCGTTCGAGCGCGCGCACGACCAAGTGCTCCGGTCCGCGGGGCACCGTATCGGCGCCCTCCCCTCGAATCTGCAGGGAAAGGCCGGAATTGGTTGTCGTGACTTCGATTTCGTCATACAAATCAAGAGCTAGACCTAGACTGTCGAAACCCGGACCCACATTTGCGCTCGTGGCAGGCACCCGGACCCGCACTGACAGTCCCGGTGGGAGTCTGTGTTCCACAGTGACCTGATTCAGTCACGTTCCGCGCGAACGGAACCCAGCCCGAGCGCCTTCGCCACAGCGGACGGGTCCACCGGTACGGCCTCGACGGCAGGCAGGCCCGCGAGCGCCACGTCCGGGTCCTTCAGCCCGTGTCCGGTGACGGTGCAGACCACCGTCAGTCCGGCCGCGAGGCTGCCGTCACGGCGTGCCGCCAGGAGGGCGGCCACCGAAGCGGCCGATGCGGGTTCGACGAAGACTCCTTCGGACGCTGCGACCAGCCGGTAGGCGGCAAGAATGTCCGCATCATCGACTGCTCTGAAGGCGCCGCCCGATTCCTGTTGCGCGGCAACAGCACCGGACCACGCAGCGGGATCCCCGATACGTATCGCGGTCGCGATGGTCTCAGGTCGCGCAACCGGCGCGCCGTGCACCAGCGGCGCCGCGCCGGACGCCTGTGCACCGAGCATCCGTGGCAGAGCCCGGATCAGACCATCCGCAAAATACTCGCTGTAGCCACGCCAGTAGGCGGTGATATTGCCTGCGTTACCCACTGGGAGGATATGAACGTCCGGGGCCGCACCCAGTACGTCGCAAATCTCGAACGCGGCAGTCTTCTGCCCCTCTATTCGGACCGGATTCACCGAATTCACGAGCGCGATCTCGGGGTAGCCGGCGACGGTCTGGCGGGCTAGCTGCAGGCATTCGTCGAAATTGCCCTGTACCTGAATAATCCGCGCGCCGTGCATGACTGCCTGGGCGAGTTTGCCCAGCGCGATCTTGCCCTCCGGGATAAGCACTGCGCTGGTGATCCCCGCGCGAGCCGCATAGGCAGCTGCCGATGCGGAGGTGTTCCCAGTCGAAGCGCACAGCACCGCACTGTGCCCGTTGTACAACGCATCCGAGATCGCCATGGTCATCCCGCGATCCTTGAACGAGCCGGTAGGATTGAGGCCCTCCACCTTCAGCCACACCTCGCACCCCGTGACCTGCGACAGCCGTCGGGCGAGCAGCAACGGTGTTCCGCCCTCTCGCAAGGTGACGGCCTCACATTCCGCAGCGATGTCGAGACGATCTCGGTACGCCTCGATAATTCCCGGCCATTCGCCTTGTCGTGTTTTCATTCTCCCGTTCCTTCCATACGCAGCACACCGCGTATTTCGACCACCGACGCGAGCCCCGATACCGCTTCTACGGTTGCGGCCAGCGCCGATTCCAAGGCCGCGTGGGTCGTGACGGTCAAATGCACACCGGCACCGTCTTTTTCCTGTCGCACGGCGGCGATGCTCACCTCACGCTTGGCGAACTCGGCCGCAACGCCTGCGAGCACGCCCGCTCTGTCGACGACTCTCAGATCGATGTGGTAGCGCGTGGTCGTGTCCAGGATCGGCGCGATGGACAGCGCCGCACGACCGGACCTGTATTCGGGCCCGCCGCCGTGCCGGTGGCTCCGTGCGGCGGTCATCAGGTCACCCAGCACCGCGGACGCAGTCGGCGCACCGCCTGCGCCCTGCCCATAGAACATCAGGCGGCCTGCCGATTCCGCTTCCACGACCACCGCGTTATAGGCGCCACTCACCGCGGCCAGCGGATGAGCCAGCGGTACCAGCGCCGGATACACCCGTGCCGAAATCCTTTCCCAGCCAGACTCGTCGGTGAACCGCTCGCATACCGCGAGCAGCTTCACCGTGCAGTTCAGCGCGGTCGCAGCGGCGAAATCGGCGGCGGTGATCCCGGATATCCCTTCCCTGTAGACGTCCGCGGCCGTCACCGGCGTATGGAATGCCAGCGAGGCGAGGATCGCAGCCTTGGCCGCCGCGTCGTAGCCCTCTACGTCGGCGGTCGGGTCGGCCTCCGCATATCCCGCCGCCGTGGCCCGTGCCAGCATTTCCGCATAGCCGGCACCGGTCTCGGCCATCGCCGAGAGTATGAAATTGGTGGTGCCATTGACGATTCCGACAATTCGGCTCACCCGGTCACCCGCCAGCGACTGCATCAGCGGCCGGACAACCGGAACCGCGCCGGCGACCGCCGCCTCGAAGAACAGGCCGATGCCGTGCCGCCGAGCCTCGGCCGTCAACTGGTCGGCATGGTCGGCAAGCAACGCCTTGTTGGCGGTCACCACCGACTTCCCCGCCTTTATCGCAGTCAGTAACAACTCTCGAGGTGGGTCGATCCCCCCGATCACCTCGACGACGATATCCACGTCATCACGGACGATCAGGGCAGCAGCGTCGTCGGTCACGAGGTCGTCAGGGAGGTCTCGGTGCCGTTCGGGGTGGCGGACAGCAACGCCGCGCAGCACGATCGGCGCCCCGGCCCGGGTCGCGAGTTCAGTGGCGTCAGAAAGCAACAGCCGCACCACCTCCGACCCGACCGTGCCCCGTCCCAGCACGGCGACGCCGATCGTCTGCGAAGTCAACGAAATACACATACGGAATCCTCGAGATAGGAAATGGCCCGGTGAAATATCCGAACCCCACCCTCGGTGCGAAACGGACGCCAGGTCAACGAGTTTCGTCACGCCGCGGAGCAGATCGCGCTACGAGGACGCGCGAACAACTGGCCCAGCAGTGACGGGCCGCACAGCCGTTACGAAATCTGTTGTAAGAAGCGCCATTTCGACCCCAAGATCGGGACCGGGCGGATCAACTCGGGCGGGCAGGCCCCAACCATCTCCGCCCGGATTCCACACCGGACGAGGAGCTATTCCATGACTGTGCGGCGACGCCGGCTGACCCCGATGCAGAGCAAGCTCTACACCCAGCAACGACTGTTTCCCGACGACCCTTCACATAATGTCGGCCTACTCGACAAAATCAGCGGTGCCGTCGACCCTGAACAGTTGCGGGCCGCACTCGAACAGCTGTTTCACGAGGCGGAACCGTTCAACGAGTACTTCGGTGAAGCGGACGGAGAGTATTTCGCCGAATACGATCCCGAGCGGCGCTATCACGTAGAACTCGAACGCCGTAGCGGAAATATCGAGGCCGAGTTGGCGGTACAGACCGCGCAGCGCCTCGACATACCGATCGCGATGGACCGGTGGCCGCAGTTCGCCGTCCGGGTATTGACCGACGACGCGGCAACCTACGTCGAGTTCATCTTCAACCACATGGTCGCCGACATCGCGACCTTCTACAACATCGTGGCCGACCTGAAAGCCCTCTACGGCGACCTGGAAGCGGGCGTTCCCGGCGGCAGGATCACCGCAACCCATGAGGCGCCCGCGCCCGATCACGTCCGCGCCGCGATCGACTTCTTCCGCGCCGACCTCGGTGCGCTGGACACGCTGGCGGTCTCCGAATGGGATGCCGAACGCGGACGTGACGGCCGACTGCCCGGTGTGCACGCCACTACCGATCTCGGCCCCGAGCTGAGCGCATCCATCGACGGCGCGATCTATGCGCTGGGCGTCCGCAAGTTCACCTTCTTCACCGCTGCGCACCTGGTGCTGCTGAGTTGCCTGAGCGGATCCACGCGAGTCACCACCGGCATCCCGCTCGCCAACCGCCGGCGCGACCGGGACCTCGTCCGCGGCTACGGCTACCACGTCAATACCCTGCCGCTGTCGGTCGACCTGGCCGACTACATGACCTTCGAAGAACTCTGCCAGGCGGTCGAATGCCGAATGGAGCGGCTCATCGCCTTCGAAGACTTCGACCTCACCGGCAACGGTGGCGAGATCTTCGCCCATTCCGAAGCCGCCATGTCACGTCCGTCGAGCGTCTTCACCTTCTATCGCCGACCGCTCGTATTGGATCTGCCCGGCGCACGGGTCGAGGTACTGGATGTCCCGCGCGACAGCCTGATCGCTCCAGTGACGATTGTCGTCGCCGAGACCCCCCAGTCGTACCGATACCACGTGGCGGTGACTCCGGGCATCGCGGTGTCCAGCCCGGCCGAGGTGATCCGGACTGTGCTGCGGCACCTGGCCACCGACCCTGGATCACGGCTCACCGATATCCCGTGGGTGTCGACCGCCGAGCATGCCCGTACCGCCGAAGTATTCGGTCCCACCGAGCAATTCGAGATCTCGCCGAGCCTGGCTGCCGCGTTCGAGGAGCAGGCCGCACAAACACCGGATGCCGTGGCGATCGCCTACGACGGCAGCTTCTACACCTATGCGGAACTCAACCAGCGGGCGAACCGGGTGGCTCACTGGATTCTCGAACACTTCGAGACCGATTTCGTCGGGATCTCACTGCACAGGTCGACCGACCTCATCACCGTGCTGCTGGGCGTGTTGAAAGCCGGAAAAGCCTATGTGCCTATCGATCCCGCCGCGCCGGCACAACGTGTCGAAGCCATCCTGTCCCGGTTCGACACGTTGCCGGTGATTGCCGACCAGGACGCACTGACCGATATCGCCGAACTGCAGCGATGGGATCTACGCAAAATGCTGCGGCGCTCCACCTTCGCCTCGGGCGAGAACCCGGCGCATGACGACCTGCGACAGGCGCCCGCCTACGTCATCTTCACCTCCGGCTCCACCGGCACGCCCAAGGGCGTCGTCGTTACGCAGGAGAATGTCCTGCGCCTGTTCTCATCGGCGCTGCGGGCCATGGACTTCGGTGTCGGAGACGTCTGGTCGTTGTTCCACTCCTACGCCTTCGACTTCGCGGTGTGGGAGATCTTCGGCGCGCTGTTGCACGGCGGCCGACTCGAGATCGTGCCCGAGTGGACCCGGCGCTCACCCGCCGACTTCGCCGCCTTCCTCGCTGAAACACAAGTCACCGTTCTGAATCAGACACCGACCGCATTCCGGCAGCTCAGCCAGGCGATGACACCCGACCAGGCGGCGACGTCCGCGCTGCACACCGTGATCTTCGGTGGTGAGATGCTGCGGTTCGAGAGCCTCGATCGCTGGATCGAACTCTTCGGATCACGCACCGCGCTGATCAACATGTACGGGATCACCGAGACCACCGTCCACGTCACCCATCACCGGATCACCGGCGAGGACCTCACGACGGGTCGCCCGAGCGTGATCGGCCGCCCACTGTCCGATCTGAAGGTCACTGTCGTCGACACCGCCCTGCGCCCGGTGCCGTTCGGTGTCGCCGGCGAAATGCTCATATCCGGCCCTGGTGTCGCGGTGGGCTATCTGGGTCAGCCCGAACTGACGAACCAGCGCTTCGTAGAGACGGACTTCGGCCCCGGAAAGCATTACCGCTCCGGCGATTTGGCTCGCATGGACGCCGACGGCTCCCTCACCTACTTGGGCCGGATGGACCGGCAGGTGCAGCTGCGGGGTGTTCGCATCGAACTCGGCGAAGTCGAAGCGGCGCTGCTCACCGTCGCCGAAGTCGGCGAATGCGTAGTACGGCTGGACGAGCGCGAACCGGCCGAGCCGGAACTCGTTGCCTTTCTGGTGGAATCGGCCCCGAGTACCGACTCGCACCTCCGATTCGAGTTGCGCGATCGACTGCCCGCCAACATGCGCCCGGCCAAATACGTTCGCCTCGAACAGCTCCCGCTGACGGTCAACGGCAAGATCGACGAGGCACGACTGCCCTGGCCGGACACCACCGCCGTTGTCGCCGAATTGACCGAGATCGAGCCGAGCGGCCGATCCAGCAGCGTGGGCGCCGTCCGCAAGATCTGGGCACAGGTGCTGGGCCACAACGATTTCGGTGACGAAGATCCGTTTTTCGATGCCGGCGGAACCTCAGTCTTCCAGGTCCGGCTACTGGAGCTGCTACGCGCGGACTGTGCAGCACCCGACAGGCTGGAAATGGTCGACCTCTTCGAATTCACCACCGTCCGAACTCAGGCCGATCACCTGGACCGCCTCGCGCACCGGCACGCGGCCTGACAACCGGACGGAGATGAATCATGGCTCTCATCGTTCAGAAATACGGAGGGTCCTCCCTCGAGTCCGCCGAACGAATCCGTCGCGTCGCAACACGGATAGTGGAGACCAAGCAGGCCGGGCACGATGTGGTCGTCGTCTGCTCCGCCATGGGCGACACCACCGACGAGCTGCTGGACTTGGCACGGCAGGTCTCACCCGAGCCTCCGGCACGCGAGTTGGACATGTTGCTGACCGCAGGCGAGCGCATCTCGAATTCGCTTGTCGCAATGGCGATTCAGGCACTCGGCGCGCAGGCGCTCTCGCTCACCGGGCCCCAGGCGGGAGTGGTCACGACCGCCGCGCACGGCAACGCGCGCATCATCGACGTCACTCCGTCCCGGGTCCGGGCAGCGCTGGACAGCGGCACGATCGTGCTGGTGGCCGGCTTTCAGGGCATATCGCAGGACTCGCAGGACGTGACGACGCTGGGCCGCGGCGGCTCCGATACCACCGCGGTGGCGCTCGCTGCCGCACTGCATGCCGATGTGTGCGAGATCTACACGGACGTCGACGGTGTATTCACCGCCGATCCGCGGATCGTGTCCGACGCCCAGAAGCTCGAGCGGGTTTCCTTCGAGGAGATGCTCGAACTGGCCGCGTGCGGGGCGAAAGTGCTCATGCTGCGTTGCGTGGAATATGCGCGCAGATACCACGTGCCCATCCACGTCCGATCGTCCTATGGCAACCGCACCGGCACCCACATCCATGGATCGATGGAGGACATTCCGTTGGAGAAGGCAATACTCACCGGCGTCGCGCACGACAATGGCGAGTCCAAGGTGACAGTGATCGGCCTGCCGGACTCGCCCGGCTATGCCGCCAAAGTCTTCCGCGCGATCGCCGATGCCGAGATCAATATCGACATGGTGGTACAGAACATCTCAAAGGCCGAGACCGGCAAGACCGACGTCACCTTCACCTTGCCCAAAGCGGACAGGCCCCGCGCCGTGGAGTTGCTGACTCGGCGGCAGGGCGAGATCGGGTTCTCCCTGATCACTCATGACGACCATATCGGCAAGGTGTCGCTGGTGGGTGCGGGCATGAAATCGCATCCCGGCGTGACGGCAACGTTCTGCGAAGCTCTTGCCGATGCCGGGGTGAACATCGACCTGATCTCGACCTCGGAGATCCGGATCTCGGTACTTGTCGAGGACACCGAGCTCGACGAAGCGGTCAAGGTGCTGCACAAGGCATTCGATCTCGGCGGCGACGACGTCGCTGTCGTACACGGAGGAAGCGGCAGATAGCCCAGCGCTTGGTGCCGCCCGCGCACCGGCATTCGCGCGCCGGGCGGCACCAAGCGCCAGGCCGAAATCGATTCCGCTACAAGCCCAGGAGTAGCAATGGCGGGCAGCCCGGTCAGAAATCCGCACCCATATCCACGGCGATGGATCATGCTGGCAGTGCTGGTTTCCAGCCTGCTGATCGTTATCATGGACAACACCATTCTCAATGTCGCCCTCCGCACCATTCAAGACGACCTATCCGCCACTCAAGCCCAAATGCAGTGGGCCACAGACAGTTACATGGTCGTATTCGCGGGGCTGCTGATCGCTTCCGGCGTGCTCGGTGACCGGATCGGCCGCCGGCTCATGCTGCTGATCGGCATGGTCATGTTCGGAATCGGTTCGACTGCTTGCGCTTTCGCACACACACCGGTCGAACTGATCGTCTGCCGGGCACTGCTCGGGGTGGGCGCCGCGGCGGTCCAGCCACAAACCCTGTCGATCATCCAGAACACCTTCCCTCCCCATGAGCGGGCCAAGGCGATCGGCGCGTGGTCCGGCGCGTCCGGTATCGCCATCGCGCTGGGGCCCATAGTCGGCGGTGCACTGATCAAGTACTTCTGGTGGGGCTCGGTCTTTCTGGTGAACGTACCGGTCACGATCGCGGGGTTCATCGGAATTCTGCTACTGGTACCCGAGTCACGCGATCCCCGGCCCGGGCGCTTCGACCTGGTCGGCGCCGTGCTCTCGGTACTGGCGATGCTGCTGCTGGTGTACGGGGTCATCGAGGGCGGCAACAGTGGTCACTGGTTGCGGTGGAACACAGGCGGCATGATTGCAGCCGGCCTGCTGTTCGGCGCGGTCTTCATCCGATACGAGCAAAGCATCGGTGACCCGATGATCGATACTGCACTCTTCCGTAACCGCTTCTTCTCCTCCGGCGTCGCGGTGATCGCCCTGATCTTCTTCGCGATCACCGGCGCGACCTTCTACCTGTCGTACTACCTGCAGGCGGTACGCGGGTACACACCGCTGGCCACCGGCGTCGCCTTGATCGCCGTTGCCGCCGGAATGATGGTCACGTCGATGACGGCTGCCGCCCTGACACGCCGTGCCGGTGCGAACGTGGTCGCCGGAACCGGGCTGATGTTGTTCGCCGTGTCGATGATCGCCTTCATCTTCGCCACCACGACCATGCCGTTGTGGGTCCTGGAAATTCAGATCACGCTGGCCGGAATGGGCCTGGGACTGACCCTGACACCGGCGACCGAAGCGATAATGGCTGCGGTACCGGACCATCGTGCGGGGTCGGGCGCCGGGGCCAACAACACGATGCGCCAGCTCGCGAGCGCACTCGGGGTTGCGGTACTCGGTTCGGTACTGCAGCTCACCTTCCACCATCAGTTCGACACCGAGCGCCCGGTGCAACTTGCCGCCGCCCTTGATCGGCCGATGGCGGCGACTACCCAACTACCGGAGTCGGCGCAGGTGGGTCCAGAGGTGAAGCCCGAGTCCGCCGACAGCATCACCGATGCCCTAGGGTTCGCGAACAGATCCATCATCGTTCTACAGGACCGCGCGAGACAGACTGCGGCACAACCGATCAGCGAGGATACTCGGAATCAGCAACAGGCCCGAGCTCGCACACTGATCGAGCAGTTCACCACCGAGGCCGATCACGCCTTTGTCGACGGCATCCGAGTCGCCTCGGTGCTCGCTGCGATCGGCGGTCTGATCGGCGCCGCGGTTGCCTTCGGTTTCCTGCCCCGCCGGCGCACGGTTCCTACGACGCCGATCCGGGTCCTCGAAACCGCCTGACTCCTCGCAACAACCGTGGCGCCACATTATCGGGCTGCCACCCATACCCATGGGTGGCAGCCCGATCGACGTTCCTGTAGCAAATCCCTGACCACGGCACCGCTAGGCCACTGCCGTATAGCGATTCGAATACCGTTCCACTGGGACACCACCGCGGCGTGCACATCTCGAGCCGCTACCCGCAAACGAAACCCGGACCGGCGCCGCAACAGTTGCGACACCAGCCCGGAGGATCGATCCGGTCAACGCCCGCACAGCGGGCCGGAGTTCAACGGGGACAGGTGATCCCTACCTGACAGGAGAACCGTTTCGGGACCGCCGGTACATCCAGTTCCCGGCGCAACAGGGTGCGGCTGTCGTCGCCGAGAACGATTTCGATGTACCCTCACACCTCGTTCAGCATCGGGGCAGCCTGCCCGGATACGTCGCTCAGAAACTTCGCGACTTCCCGGTACGAGGCGAAGAAACCGGTCTCGGCGTACGGCAATTCGTAAGTGCGGCAGAATTCCCACACCAGCGGGCGGGCCCGGCGCAGGTTGATCGAGGGCATTGTCGGGAACAAATGGTGCTCGATCTGGTAGTTCAATCCACCCATTACATAGTCGACCACGGGGTTGGGTTGCTGATTGCGCGAGGTACAGATCTGCCGACGGCACCAGTCGAGTTCCTCGTCACCATCGCGGACCGGCAGCCCCTTATGGTTGGGCGCGAACAGGATTCCGAGGTAGAAACCGAACAGCGCCTGATGCACGACGATGACGAGAATCGCGTAAACCGGCGAGAGTACCCAGGCCACGTATCCGGTGTACGCGACCAGATGCGCGGCCAACAGGCCGGCATCCAACGCCTTGTTGCGGGTGATCGCCCCCTTGGCGGCGGCTATGAACCCCGCCAAGTGCAGGCGGATGCTCTCAAACATGATCAGTACGAAGAACAACCAGCCCTGGCGCCGGATCACGAATCGATGGAAGGCACCGCGGCGGGCTGGCAATTGCGCCGTCGAAAAAATCACCTGGCGGCGGACGATATCAGGATCCAGCGTGAGGTGATTGGGATTGCCGTGGTGGCGGTTGTGATGCCACACCCACCAGCCATAGCTGACCCCCATCAGCACATTGCCGGTCACATAGCCGGCGATATCGGTCGATCGTCGATGGCGGAAAACCTGTCTGTGCCCGATGTCGTGGGCTACCACGGCATTCTGACCGTGCGCGAAAGCAAGAAACACCGCCACCGCGAGCACCCACCAGGAGTCTCCGACAACCGCAAGTGTGGCGAACCCGGCGAGGATCAGCAATGAATTGCCTGCGACCCACACGACGTAGCGGCCCGGTCGTGGATCCATCAGGCCTGCAGCCCGAACCTCGCGCTGCAGGCCTGCGAACAACGTGGCGTAATCGAGATCGGCACGACCGAGCGACCCGGCCGGCACGATGGTCATGCCACACTCTTTTCTCGTGCCGCGCCGCCGAAACTGGACTTCTCCAGCACGGTGGCGGTCAGCGCGTCATCACCGACGACGGTGATCTCGCCCAGCAGGCCGCGCAGGACCAGCGCGATGGTCTCGCGTAGTACCCGCTGGGCGATCGGGTCGAGAATGCCTGCCAGGCTGGGGATCCCGAAATCGAACTCCGCCTCGAAACCGACCGTGCAGCCCGCACCTGCGGCCTCGACGCGCCAATGTCCGTGGAAGATGTGAAAGTCGCCGCTGCGCTGCTCGAATTCGATGTTCCGGGCAGCCGTATCGAACACGTCGGCTTCGGTCCAGCGCAGAATTCCGTTACGGAAGTACACCTCCCAGTCGCTCACCACGATGTCGACGGTGTCGGTATCGCGCACCGCGACCGAGCGAACGACCTCGACAAGTTCGGAGTAACGGGCGAAATCGGAGACCAGGGCGTAGGCCCGATCCGGTTCGACCCCAGGAGCAGAGACCAGCAATTCAACAGTACGCATGAGCAATTCATCCTTTCGAGCAGTATCTGCGCGCCGTAGCCTGTGCGGCGCGGGCGAAGCAATCGAGCAGCAGTTGAACTTCCAGGTCCGTCATCACTGCGGGGGGCGTCAATCGCAGTACCCACTCCGAGTTCAGCGAATGGTTGGCGATGACCTTGTTCTCCAGCAGTTCCAGCAGCAGGTCGCCGGAAAGACCCGGTTCGGTGAATTCGATTCCGATGAGCAGGCCAGCACCGCGCACTGGCAGAGCGAGGTCGCCGAAGTATTGGGCGACAATCTCACTGATCGCGGGCAACAGTCGTCGCCCGATCGCCGCGGCCCGCTCGACCAGGCCCTCTTCCTCGATGGCTCGAAGCGCACCACACACCGCGGCCATTCCCAAGGGTGCTCCGGAGAATGTCGAGGTATGCAGGAACGGGTCACGGTCCAGCACTCCGAGTACCGAGCGGCTGGTAATCGCCGCAGCGACCGGAATCACCCCGCCGCCCAAAGCCTTTCCGGACAGCAGGACATCGGGCGTCACCCCGTCTCGGTCAGCACCCCACCACACGCCGAGCCGTCCTAAGCCGGTCTGGATCTCATCGAGCACGAACAGGGCACCGTGCGCGGCGCACGCCCGTGCCACGTCCCGCAGGTATCCCTCCGGGGGGATGATCACTCCCGCCTCACCCTGCACCGGTTCGACCACCACACACGCTTGATCGGGGTGTGTCGCAAGCACGGCCTCCAAGGCGACGATGTCTCCGTAGGGCACCCGGGCAACACCCGGCAGCAGCGGCTCGAACGGAGCTTGGAAGATGTCCTTGGCGGTGATCGACAGGGCGCCGAGGGTTTTGCCGTGGTAACCGTTCTCCATCGATACCAGGAAACGGCGGCCGGACGCCCGAGCGATCTTGATGGCCGCTTCCACGGCCTCGGTGCCGGACTGGCAGAAGTACACCCGGTCCATGCCGTCGGGGCTGACTCGATCGACGGCTGCCGCCGCCCGCGCCAGCGCCGGTTCGAGGAACATGCGGGTCGCCACGGGATGCGTATCCAGTTGCCGCCGTACCTCTTCCAGCACCAGCGGATGCCGTGCGCCAGTGATGAACACGCCGTATCCGCCGGCGTTGAGGTACCGATCGCCATCAGCGGTCTCCACCCAGGCGCCCGACGATGCCACTTCGATGTGGCCGCCGAACATTTCGCCGAGGTTGGCACGCCCGGTGCTGAGGTGATCGCGGTAGTAGCGCGGTACCCAATCGAAGGCGTCTCGCGCCGTGTGGGTTGTGTCGAACATCAAGTTCACCCCATCCGCAGCAGATCGCCGCTCAGATACCCGGCGAGCGCGGTGGCGCTCGACGCTCGCGACGGCGGATGGAAACCCAGGCAGTGCGACGCGGAGGCCAGGTACGCAACCGTCGGTTCGGCGATGAATTCCATCCCGCCGAGCAGTTCGACGGTCCGGCGGACGGTGTCGGTGATGGCGTCCTGGGCACCGTAACGGGCAAGTAGCGCTGCGGCGAGGGCATCGCTGCCCATCTCTCCGGCGGCCAACATACGAGCCACGTTCTCCAGCACCATCGCGGCTGTCTCCAGACGAACGGCGATGGCCGCCAGATCCGCGGCGGAGGTACGGCGTGCCTGGTAGGCCCGCTCCACCAACGCACTGGCCATTCCCACGTACGAGGCGCTGATCAGCAACTCGAACCAGATGAACCCCACGGTCTGCAGTTCGTCGAGCATCCCGCCGGAGGCCTGCTCGGTCGGGATCAGCAGCTGATCGTGCACGAACACATCAGTGAGCCGGATCTCGTCGCTTTCGGCGCCGGCCAGTACCCGATTCCCCCAGAAGGGGTGCACGCTGATGCCCGCGGTGCCTGCCGGAATCAGCAACACCGCCAGCTGCTCACTGCCGTCGGCGGTCGGAACGCTGACGCTCGCAGTCAGCAGATCCATCGAGGACGACAGGCTGCACGGCTTCTTCGCACCGTTGACCACGTAGCCGCCGTCAGTGCGCGCCGCCTTCATGGTGGCGGTGAGAATGCCTTGTCCCGGGCGGCCTTCGGAGAAACCGGAGGCAACCAGCAGCTGCTGGGTGGCGATGCCCTCCAGCAACGCCCACTCCATGCCGCTGTTCTTGACACTATCGGCGAGGGTGAACAATGTCGCCGCCGAGAAGTGATGCATGGTGGTGGCCACCGCGAGCGACGGCGAGTACGAGGCAAGCGCACGGGTGACCCGCAGCGCGTCCACCGGCCCGGCAGCCAGGCCGGCATATGTCTCGGGGATCACCAGCCCGGGGCCACCGTGCACGCGAAACAGTTCCAGTCCCGGATTCCCCGGCGCCTCACGTTCCTCGAAGGGAAGGGCGGCCAGCGCGGATTGCAGTCCGGGCAAGTACTTTTCGCAGACTTCACGGGCGGCTTCGAGAGTTCTCATCACGATGCGTCTTCCGTTCCGAAGGTGCGGTTCCAGGCACCGAAGACGGCGTCCCGCGGACGGTTCGCCTGCCGCGAGATGGCCACCCCCTGGATGTGAGAGGTGCGCAGCGCCGGATAATTGGCCTCACCGAAAGCTCCACCCGTCAAACCGGTTCCGCCGTGGGTGGGCAGTCGTCCGATGAAGCCGATGTGGGAGTCGTTGACCTTCAGCAGGCCACCATTGGTGATCCGCCCGACGAGAGCGTCGACTACCAGAGGGTCCGTCGCCCACACCGAATTGCGCAGGCCGTAGGCGTTGGAGTTGACGTAGTCGATCAGCACGTCAAGCAGCAGGTCGTCGTCGACAGGTGAATCAGGCACTACTACGGGCAGCAGGGGGAAGAAGGTCTCCTCCCGGACCGCGTCCAGCCGTCGCGCCGCACCGAGCCCATCGACGCGAAGTACAGTGGGCGCGAGGAACATTCCCGCGTCGTCACGGGTGCCATCCAACTGCATCCCGTGACCACCGGTAATCAGCGTGGCACCCGATTCCAGTGCTTGCGCGAGAAACCGGTAGTACTTCTCATTACGCAGTACCGGGGTGAGCAGCACCGACTCGTCGTCAGGATAGCCAGGGCGCAACGCTGCGGCCATCTCGGCCAGTAGCTGGATCAATTCGTCGGCGATATCCGGGTGTGCTACAACCTGATTGGGCACCATGCACAGCTGCCCACTCCCGTAGAAGCTTTCGGTGAGAGCCTCGGCGGCGTATTCCAGGTTCGCGTCCTTCCAGACGATGACGGCGTCGTTACCTGCGAGCTCCAGAATCGGCTTCTTACCAGCCGCCACGCAGCGGCGCTCGAATTCCAGGCCGTTCTCGGTGCTGCCGAAATACATGATGTCGTCTACGAGTGGGCTGTCGATCCACGCGCCGAGGACCGGGCCCGGGTCACCGCAGATCACATTGAGCGTGCCGGGCGGAGCCCCGACTTCCTCGAGCGCCGGCGCGATGAGCTCCTGTACGGCGAACATGACCCCCAGCGGCGCGCTGCGCGGGGCTCGAACCACAAGTGCGTTGCCGGCGGCCAGCGACAGAGCGGCGAGCACGACACTCGACATCGGCGCGTTTGCAGGCGGATTCACACATACCACGCCATCGGGCTGACGGCGCACCAGCAGCTTTCTACGGTCAGGGCCCTCGTACTCATGACACAGCTGCTCAGCGTAGAACCTGCGGGCCTCGGGCCCGAAGCCCTCCAGCATGCCCGACACCTCCCACTTCCCAAGCGAGATCGGATGTCCTTCCGCCACAAGGGCATCGACGATATCGTCTGCGTGCTCCCGAAGCCGCTGCCATACGCTCCCCAGGAAACGCTCGACGCGGTCAGCCAACGGCCGCGCGGTCCACAGCGGAGCGGCAGCGGCGGCGGACTCCAGCGCCGCCTGTACGGACTCCGGCCCGGCCACCGCGACCCGGCCGAGCACCACTTCGGGATCCACGACATCGAAGGCCTGATCGCCGCGTTCGAGAGTTCGCTTCAGCGATAGGCTGGCGAACGCGTCGTCGAGTAGCGCGCGCGGGGAGAGCACGTACACCCATCCCTGACCGTCCACATCTTTGCCCGCGATATACGAGCGATAGGTTCGAATCGATTCGCTGGTATTTTCAGCCAACGCATTTACCCTTCCGCTGCGGATCGATTGTCTGTTCGATCCGTTCAATTCGGTGAACTCCGAAATACTTCCGGCCGCAGATTTCTATTACCAATCTGTCCGGAAATGGAAGTCAGGTCAACGAATTACGTCACACAATGAATATTCACAGTTGGCCTCAACGACGACAAAAGCGCCGGTGAGGCCCGCAACAGGGACCGCACCAGCGCTCGGAGCCATTCGGTTGGCACCCTATTCGATGTGCAGCATTTCGAGCGTCTCCACAGCGGCGATTAGAGCACGGCCTGCGTCTGGATCACCTTGGCCACAGGCTTCCCGTCATCGGCGGTGATATCGGTTTCCACCACGATCACCCGGCGGCCGGCGTGCAGTACCCGCGATCGAGCATTCGCATGACCGGCCCGCACCGACCGCAGGAAATTCGTCTTCGATTCGATCGTCGTGGTGCCCTGTGCACCTTCTGGGAGATTCATGAACGCAAGTGCCGCTGCCGTCGCATCCGCCAGCGTCATGAGCGCACCGCCGTGCAACGCACCACCGATCGTGCACCGCTGCGCGGTCCACGTTATGCGACTGCGGATCTCCTCCTTCGAACTGCTGAGCACCTCGATCTCCAGTTCCCCCGCGAACGGCATCGATTGCCGAACCAGCTGGGTTCCTTTTTCGTCGACGGTGAAATCCACTGTGGTCATGCCCAATTCCCCTGATCCTGATTCCGTCTGTGCCGGTTCGTAGTTCGTGTCGGTGCCGGGTCCGCGCGGGCTACAGCACGCCCCCGAGCCCCATGTACTCGAGCCGGACCGTCTGCGTCTCGTGGGACCACTGCTCGGCGGTCATCAGTCGCTCCTCCGGGGTCGTATCCACCAGTCGGCGCCCCGGCCAGATCTCGTAATCGCCTACCACATCCGCGAATTCGGTGAGCCCCTGCTGAAACAGCAGCTCTCGGTGCAGCAGTACCCCACTCATCGGCAGCGCCTTCCACAGCGTCAGGCCGGTGTCGAGCACCTCCAGCGCGGCACCCCGGTGCTGTGGATGCACGGCAAGAAAGTCGCGCACGACCTCACTGCCCACCGCGAGGTGCCGGATCTCGTCGATGCTCGCGCCGCGCTCGATCTGGGCCGCCTGCGGATCGATGACGTGCCACTTACGCTCGCTCAATTCCGCGGTCGGCGCGAGCACGCCCTCCACCAGGACGGTCAGTACCAGCACGCCGAGTTCGAAGCCCAGGTTCCCGTCGATGACATCGAGGCCGAATCGTTCCAGTGGGTCCAGTACCGAGGCGATGTGCGGGCCCGCCACCTCGGCGATCACCGCGTCGAGACCCTCGGCGGGAGCCCCCAATTCGACCAGATGCGAGCGGAACGCCGCCGCATGCCGGGCCTCGTCGACCAGTTGCGTGGCGTAGAACTCCATGGTCACCCGATCCGGCGCCTTGGCGACCAGCGGCGCCAGGGCACGGGTAGCCTTGTCCTCGGCCACCGAGCGGAAGGCGAACTCCTCGAACAAGGCCTGCCGGAACGGGGTGTCTGCGTGCATGTGCGGGCCGCTGACAGCACCGGCGGTATGCCCGTTGACCAGTCCCTTCCATGTGCCGCCGACAACGTCGCGGATCCAATAGTCCAAGCCGGCCTCGCGTGGCGTGATCGTGACGGTGCGGGCACCTTCCAGAACACCGGGCGCACGGTCCCAGTCGGTGACGGTTGCGTGGGTAACTCCGCCGAGTTCGGATATTGTGGTGTCGGACATCAAATCTCCTGTGCCGGTTCTGATTCAGATCGAGTTGGTCATGCGCAGCAGATGCCACACCTGAGTCGGTCGCTGTCGGCCATCGAAGGCCAGGTATTCGGGCTCGACCACATGTGGCGCCCATTTCCGTTTGAACCGCTCCTGGCTCGCGGCCGGATACACAGCCGCTCCGTGCTCGGCGAGCAGCTGCACCAGACCGGACATGAGCCGGGTACTACCCCCGGGAACGACATGCGCGGAGGACACGCCCGCGAACGGGGTGAGTCCCAGATGCAACCAACCGGCCCCCTCCTCTCTGAAGACGCGCAACGCCAGATGGTTCAGCAGTTCGATGGTGCCGACGGGCGCCTGGGGTAGGCGACGGGTCAGGTCGTACAGCCAACCGGGGCGGCTCCCGTACGCCGGCGAGTAGGAGATGTACGCGACGACCCGACCATCGAGGATCGCGGTGAACATACGCCGGTGCGGACCGCCGCGGCCGTCACGCTGACCGACCAGGAAGGTCATCTTCTTGACGTGCCAGCCCTTGGCGCGCAGCCATTCCCGGTCTATTTCGTCGAGTTCGGCCACCTGCGATCCGGTGCCCAGCACTTGGCTTACGGAGACTCCATCCCGCTCTGCGCGGGATATGTTCTGGCGGACCTTCGCCAGGGGTTTGCCCTTCAGAGTAAAGGCGGACAGGTCGATGCTGTACGAGCTGCCGAATTGATCGACCGTGAACCCGCGCTCTACGTAGTCGGCCGCGTCCTCGCCACGCAACTGCACGACGCCCAGCTTCAAGCGGCGTGCCCGTGTCCATTCGCGGAAGGCCTCCGACAGCTCGGTCCGGTGCTGGGGAGCGGTGAAAGGGGCGGCGAATTGGAACACCGACCGACCACGAGTCCGGTAGGCCACCGCACCGGGGATGCCCGCCACAGTGAAGCACTCGACGTCGTCGTTGTAGGAGATGAAGGCACTCGGATGGTCCGAATACTGTTCGATTGCAGCGAACAGCAGATCTCGCTGTGTGTCGAGGACAGACACTATTGCCTCCCTAACTATTCGAAGATCTCGCCCGCGGGCTTGGCGAAATTCCCGAGCAGCCCACGATCTGCCAGCAGGTGCAGCGGAAGCATCAGCAGCGCCCATTCGGGACGGATCAGCCAAGCCCACAGCCCCGCGACAATGCCCGCGGAAACGAAGTTGTGCGTGCCGTTGTAGAGATGGTGGAAGACCGCTGGAATCGGCTTGCCCGCTGACCGTTTGAAAACGATGAGCCCCGGGATATAGCCGACCAAGTCGATATAGGCGAACAGGATCAGCGCTGGGAGCCAGCGAACCTCGGTGATGTGGATGAAGAACAGCACCAGGCACACCGCGAAGGCCGCGAAATACTCGGCGCGCGACAGCAGATAGTTCAACCGACTGCTGAACCATGTCAGCTTCTCCGGATGTGGTGCACCGGCACGATCGGTGCTCGGCGACCCGTCATAGGTGATGACCATGAGACTTCCCTCCCGAGGGCGAGTATTTGCAATGCACTCAGGTTCGGGCGGACCGCCGCTTGGGACAACGGGTTTCGTCACCACGCACCTCCGGTACGAGCGCTCGTTCGGGTCTGCCGAATGGTGACGAAACGTATTGCCGTCGAAGTGGATTCGGTAAACGATCCAGGTCGGAGGCGAACCGTCGACCGCGACGACCCGCCCATATTCGGATGGAGTTTCAGATGCTTCCCGGTGCACTCGACTTTGCCGGGGTCCTGCGGGTGACCACGACCGCCGGCGCCCTGGCCGCCCGCGAACTGCCTGCGCGCCTGTTTCGACGCCCTGGAACGTCCTCACCCACAACGCTTTTCGGCATTCCCGGCTCCCAGCTGGCCAGGGACGCGCTGGCCGAAGCGCGGGACATCGTATCGCCGGGTATTCTCGCCCACAGTCTGCGGTGCTGGCAGTGGGCGATGGGCCTCAGTGCCATCGACGGCCTGGCGCCGGATCTGGAAGCATTGTTCGTCTCCTGCGTCTTGCACGATGCGGCGCTGGGATCCGCGGCCGACCCTCACGCGGGATGTTTCGCGCTGTTGGGAGCACAGCGCGCCCAGGCATTCGTCGCTGGACACGACACCACGACCAGGGCGGAAGTGGTCGCCACCGCCATCGCTCGCCACATGGATCCGGCTACCCCGAGAGGCTACGGGCCGGAAGCCGCGCTACTGCACGATGCGGCTCATTTCGATGTGGCGGGCACTCGATACGGCGACCTCAACGCAGCCTTCGAGGGGGTTGTCATCGACAAATACCCGCGTGATGGCTTCACTGGGGAGTTCGCCGCCATGATGCGGTATGAGCGCAGCGTCCGGCCCCGCTCCACCGCTGCGGTGCTGTGGCGGGGCGGCTTGGCAGCGGTGCTGGCGATCAATCCCCTCGACCGGGTGCCGGCACCTGGAAAGCGCAGCGCACGTTCCTGATCCGCCGCCACTTCACCGGAGCGTCACACGCCCGCGACACAGAAACGGAAAGACGTCCTTGGTCTCCCCGAAGAACAATCGCCAACGTCGGCTCCAGATCGAGGACAAGCTGATGACGGGACTCTCCGAAATGTTGCATTCCGGAATCCCTTTCAGCGACATCACCGTCCAGCAGATCTCTGAGCGCACCGCAGTCCCTCGCTCCGCGTTCTATGTCCACTTCGCGGACAAGAACGAACTACTGACCCGGATCGGGTTCGGCGCACTGTGGCACAGCGTCCGGACGGCCGAGGACCAGCAACACTATCCGTCCGGCCCGGACTACCTGGCGGCGGCAATGACCGCAGCCTTGCAATACATCGAACCGAACCGCCCAATCGTTCGGGCGGTCCTCGATACCTCGCGGTATGTTCCGGATGTCGCCGAAGAATTCTTCAGATACCAGACCACGCTGCAGATCAAGCTAGCCATACGAATTCGACAGCAACAGCAGGGTGGACAAGCGCTCGGCGGCGACGCCAACGATATGGCTTTCGCATTGGCCGTCTTCAACACCGAGATGATTCGACAGTACGTATCAGTGCAGACATCGTTGAGCACAGTACGGTGGCTCGAACTCACCTCTCTGGTCTGGCGACGAGTGATCTACGGCGTCGGATCTGATCCGGTGACTGGCGTATGAAGGTGGCCCCGGCGGCCAGTTCGAGGGCGGCGAACAGGTCCACGGTGCGATCGCGGCGACCAAATCGCACCTTAGCGCGCGACAGAATCGATCGGCGCCCAACAGCAATCAGTCCAACCGGCACAGGTTTGCGGCTCGGGCGGTCACCTTCGATCGGTTGGTGTAGGCCGAATACGTATTTTCTTATATACCAACCAGTTTCGTTTGAACCAGGTTGTCGGTGACTGGTGGGACCATGCGTTCATGACATCGACTCGACCCCGGCAGGGGAGCATTTGGTGCGCCGAAGATTACCTCCTCCTGGTCGACGCACTTCGCCGAAATCTCCCGGATGAGGAGGTGGCTGACCATCTCGGCCGCACAATCTCGGGGGTACGGTCCCGGGCGAAATTCCTACTGCGGAACGCCTATGCAGGGGCCGATGCCCTGCGGGCGCTGCGACGCATGCTGTCCGAACCCGACTTCCACTGGGAAGCTTTGGTCACGGATGCGCATGAGGCGGCTGGAATCCCGTATTGGGACAAAGTGGCCGACCAGCGAATCATCACCGGTTGGACGAGCGAGCCGCCACCCACCATGGTCAACCTCGCGGATCAGTTGGGCGTCGACGAGCAGGCCATTGCTCGACGGTGTATCCAACTGAAGCTCAGCGACTCTCGTCTCGCGGTCGTAGAGCGTTTCGGCGCAGTGCCCGGAGGAAGTTTGGAGACCCAGGCACGCCTCGCTCGTGACAACGCCTCCGTCATCGTCGCGGTTCTAGCCGTCGCAGCTAGGGAAGGCCAGATCCTGCACCTGTCAATACATCCCACCGAAGAGTCCGCCATCTCATTGCTGCGATCCCTCGATCCCGATGCGCTGACCGCCGCGCCGACTCACTGGACTGTCGTACCCAGGATTGTCGGTGAGGGATCCGTTCGAATTGGACTCAGCGGCGAATGGAGCGATGTGTCCCGGCTTCCACAGCACCCGAACACATGACCGGTCGGCAGTGACGAAGGCTACTGACTGCAGTCGAGCTAGGCCGAAAGAGCCCGCCACGGCGCCGTCCACGAGCAGCCGTGTAGGCATCGGGGGTCGGGGTTATTAGGCGACTCGATACGTCGATGACACCGTCGACCAGCTGTATTCGAATGCACGAGTTCACCGGAGAACTTCTCGCGCCCAGGCCAGTTCGGGATGAGCGGGGTGTGGTTGCAGCCGGTCGCGATGACCACCTGCCGGGCAAGCAGACCGCGACCGCCACCATGGCGATCGACAACGGCATCGACGAAGCGCACTTCGACTCCGCACTCGACAGCTCGGCACTGGCCTCCGATTCCACCGCCTACACTCGTACTGCCGCCGAACACTGAGAGCCGAGGAATCGTGCCACCACTCCCCCGCCGCGGCCTCCGGCTGCCGCTGCTCATCTTGCTGACCGGACTGTGCCTGGCCACCTCGACGACAGCGGCCGCCCTTCCGCCGCAAGAGGATCGGACCGAGGACGCGGTCTACGTATCGAACGGGCTCACCTACACCTACCGGACCTTCGCACCCGCGCAGCGACCGGAGCATCCGGCATTGCTCGTCATGATCCACGGCTGCCAGACGACGGCCGCGGAACAGCAGCGCGTCAACCGACTCGACCCGATCGCCCAGCGCGCGGGTTTCGTGGTGCTGTACGTCGACGGGAGCCCGCTCAATCAGATTCAGCAGCAGTGCTGGTCGGGATTGCTCGCGCCCGGCGGAGAGTCGCGAACGGCGGGCGACGCGGCCGCCATCGCCGGGATGACCCGGCTCGCCGCCGACCGCTATCACGTCGATCCCGACCGGGTGTACGCGCTCGGAATGTCCTCGGGCGCTTTCGAAACCGCGCTGCTCGGCGGCTACTTCCCCGACCTGTACGCCGCCATCGGAATACACTCCGGAGCCGCGTTCGGACACGGCGGACTCGGCTGCATCGGCTCGTACTTCCCGACAATGACGCCGGAACAGCTTGCCGCACAGGCATTCTCTGCCCAGGCTGCCCACCGCCGAGTGCTCCCGGTGATCGCATTCCACGGCGACGCCGATACCACGGTGCCCGTGGAATGCGGCCGCGATTCCGTCGAGCAGTGGCGGCTGACCGACAATATGGCCCTTGCCGCACAAGGGATTCCGGATCGCATCCCACAGCACCCGGCCGAGACCCGGGACGGGGTCGCCGACGTCGCCGACGGTCACCCGTTCACCGTCCAGACCTGGAACCTCCCGCATACGCAGTGCCCGGTACTGCAGTCATGGACCGTCCACGACGAAGGCCACTACTGGTCGGGCGGCTCGCCCGACCCGGACCTCGCGCGATTCACCGACCCTCGCGGACCGAACGCCTCGGAACTGGCCTGGGACTTCTTCTCCCGTATCGAAAGGACCGACGACGGGTATCGCTGCGACCCGAGCGGGCGGTAACCCGCACCTTGCCGAATCGTCGCCGCCACGCCTGCCCTGCGCGCCATCTGACCCAGCTGCAATAATTCCAAGCCCGCCAACTTGCCGGAGCCGGCCGGGATCAGGCGGCCCTACGCGCCAAAAGGCCGCTGCGCCTGGGCGATCTCGATCGGAACGGTGAAGGATGCCGCGAGCACGTGTGCCAACTCGGTGGCCACTCGGTCGATGGAGATGCCGTTCTCCGCTCCCCGAGTCGTAACCCATTCGCAGGCAAGGGCATTGGCCGCACCGATGACGGCCAATGCGGTGTACCGGTAGTCGCGGTCGGGGATCTCGCCGCGGGCGGCGGCTGCCTGGGATTCGCGGATCAGCAGTGCGACGAAGGCTTCGCGACGCTGTGCGCGCCACAGTTCGACGGCCTCGCTGACGCCGACGATCTCCACATAGCAGAGCCTGGCGGTGCGGGTATCGGCGCAGGTGACCGACAGATATGAGCGCAGCGCCCGCTGTGCGCGGCCGGCGAAGGGTCCGCCCGCACTGGCCCTGAGCTCTGCCGAGATTCGATCGACGGCCTGCGTGTCGATGGCCGAGACGACCGCCATGAGCAGGTTCTCCAGGGTGCCGATCTGGTCGTAGAACGCACTGCGTGACACCTGGGCGATCCGGCAGACTTCGGCGATCGACACCGCGGCGAACCCTCGGGTGCCGAACAATTCGAGGCCGGCCTCGAGCATCCGGAACAACCGGTCGGCCAATCGCTCGGCTGGGTCACGGCCGCCGTATCTGCGCACACCGGATCCAGTGCTCGTCGTCGACTCCACCACGACAGTTTGCCAGGGCTCGATCGCGGTACCGACCGCAGGATTGGCGCATTCGGTCAACGGATCGGGGGTATGCCGCCTCGCACTCACATGATCTAATCTAGTACGCCATCGTACTGGATGAGTCCCGCATTCCTGCCGAACCATCTGATGACCACGGGATCCGGGCGCAATCGGCCGGGTGATTCAACGGGAGACATGAATGAAGATGAAAGAGACGGCAACGGCGCCGTGGCGGCGCGGCGCGGGAGCATTGGCATGCGTGCTGCTGGCAGCCTCGACGTATGTATTCACCGCGAGCGGAACCGTTGTGGCGCAACCGATCCACGCCGATGTTCCCATCCAGCCGCTGCCGGTGGCGGTATTGCCGCCGGAGCTCGATCCGTTCTACAAGGCATCGGCGACCGATATCGCGGCGGCGCAGCCGGGCGGAATCCTGAAGGCACGTCAGATCACCCCGGCATTCTTCAATGTGCTGCCCGAAAATGTCGACGCATGGCAGGTGCTGTACCGCACCAACGACAGTCACGGCGGTGCGATCGCGACCGTGACCACCCTGATCAAACCCCGCGGTGCGGCTCCGGACGGTGGCCGGAAGCTGATGTCCTATCAGGTCGCCGAGGATTCCACCGCACAGTACTGCGCACCCTCCTACGGCATGCAGCAGGGAAGCATTCCGTTCTACTCGGACTTCGTCAATATGCTCGAGAGCAATCTGGCGGTGACAGAGGCGGTGTCCAACGGATACGCGATCTCGATTCCGGATTATCAGGGCCCGAATTCGGCGTACGGCGCGGCGATTCTCGGTGGTCAGGCAACGCTCGACGGTGTCCGGGCCGCAATCGATTTCGCACCCCTGCAGCTGACCGCCGGCAACCAGACCCGGGTCGGGCTGCTCGGCTATTCCGGCGGCACCATTCCGACCGGCTGGGTAGCCGAGCACGCCCAGAGCTATGCGCCCGAACTGAACATCGTCGGCATCAGCATCGGCGGCGTCGCCGAGGCCGACCTCGACGCTGTCATCCGCAAGAACAATGCCCAGGTGTCGGCCGGCCTGATCGGCGCCGCGTTCTCCGCCTTCGGCACCGAATACCCCGACGTCAAAAATGTGCTGGAAACCCGGACCGACTGGTTCACCCGATTCATGATGACCACCAAGAGCTTCCTGTGCCACTCACCGCTCGGATCCGCCGACTTCCCCTTCTGGAACTACCTCGGCGGATACACCGGTCCGCTGCCGGGCGGCATCCTGGCCGAGCCGTCGGTCATCAACGCCATTTCCGAGAACGCGCTCGGCAAGAATCGCCCCACCGTGCCGATGTACATCCTGCACGCCCAGAACGACACACTCATCCCGAATGCGGCCACCGACCGCCTGGTCGACTGGTACTGCCAGGATCCGAACCAATCCATCACCTACAACCGGCCGTACTTCGCCGAACACATCTTCGGGCTGATCGACTGGTTCCCCAAGAGCTACAACTTCATCGTCGACCGCCTCGAGGACAAACCGGTCGCACCGGGTTGCACCACGGAAAGCCCGTTCAGCAATCTCACCAACGGCGAGTTCGTCGACTTCCTCAACCAGAAGTTTCCATCCATCGCCGGTCTGATCACCGGACAGGACATCAACCAGTTCCCGCACACGACATAGACATTCAGAGGTCGGAGTGGGAACCGCACGATGACCACTCCGGTCGCTGTCTCACACCCGCAAGTGCGAAACCGATTGTGACATCATCGAATCTCGCAGCACCCAGAGAACAGCGCAATCGAGGATTCAATTGCTCAATTACACTGTCACACAACACAATAACGCCGACGTTGCCAGTACGCCCGACGGCCCACAACATCACCATGTGAATCTTCATTAGTTTCGCTCAGCGTCAAGACGTGGTTCAATCGTGGCATGACCAGTTCTGCTGGGTCGTCACTGTGGACGGCATCACCGGTAAGCCGACGGATCCTGACCGTGTCATCGATGGCGAGTTGGCTGCCGCCGCTGATTCCGGGCAATCGCGCCGGCGCATACGCCGGACGCGCCCTGCTCAACACCGTGACCATGATCGGATACCAGCACCCCCGCAGGTCGTTGGTGCGCCGAGTGGACGAACCGGGCGCGGTGCGCGGGGAATGGGTCAGCGGCCCGGCCCGGCCGGGACAGCGGGTGCTCTACTACCTGCACGGCAGCGGCTATATCGGATGCTCGCCGGCCACCCACCGCGGCCTGGTCGCGCAATTGACCTCTCGCACCGGCAGACCCGCCTTCGTCCTCCGGTACCGCCGAGGTCCCGAACATCGGTTCCCCGCAGCCCACCAGGACGCGGTCGCCGGTTTCCTCTGGCTCCTGGACCAGGGCTTCGATCCGTCCGACATCGTCGTGGCCGGAGACTCCGCCGGAGGCCATCTGGCGGTGGCGCTGTGCGGTGAGCTGCGGCGCCGCGGCATCGGGCAACCCGCAGGTCTCGTACTGATGTCCCCGCTGATCGATCCCACGTATGACGTTGCCGCCGAATACGAGTCGGTATCGCGCGACCCGTTCATCAGAGTCGGCATCGCACGCCGGCTCACCGGCCTCTACACCGTCGGCGCCGACACCACCGACCCCCGATTGGATGTTCGCCGCGACGTCGGCGCGGATCTGCCGCCGATGCTGATCCAGGCCGGCGGCCGCGAAATCCTGCGCGCCGACGCCGAACAGTACGCAGCCGCCCTCCGGATCGCCGGCGGCACTTGCGATTTGCAGATTTGGCGCGGGCAGATGCATGTCTTCCAACTCTGCTACCGCATCCTGCCGGAAGCGCGAGAAGCCCTCGACCGAATCCAGCAATTCATCACCGACCTGGACGCCTCCGCCTCCCGCCCGAAACGAGCCTCCACGGGATAGAACGCTGTGCGAATCGGGCCGACGGGTAACGAAGACTGCGCGTCGGTCAGCCCGCGGATCAGGTACGACACGCCCGATCGGCGCATTCGACGTTCATTCGATCGCCACTCGCGCACCCGCATACTCATTGGACACGCCTTCACATATCGCACGACCTGCAGACCCAAGCACACGCCGAGGAGATGCATCGTGACAGCCGCGGATGAACTGCGACTTCTACTGCGATGTCCTCACCGCGCACCATTCGCTGGAAGACCACCGGATGTTCCCGGTCATGCAGCGCACTTTCCCGGAGCTGGCGCCGGTCATCGAACGACTACACGCCGAACATGAAGCCGTCGCCACACTCATCACGGAGACCAAGTCGGCCGCCTTGTCACTCTCGGCCGAGCACGCGAGCGTCGACCGAGCCCGTGCCGCGATCACCGCGCTCGCCGGACATCTGATGGCCCACCTCGACTTCGAAGAGCAATCGCTCTTCCCAAAGATGCACACCGACTGGCATTACGGCTGAGCCCGGACCGCCGGCCGACGACCGAACGTCACCAACCGAAGAGCAGCACGCCTACTGCGAGGCCCAGCACCGCACCGTGCAGGTACGGCAGCCGCGCGTCCTGTTCCACACGGCCCGCCGAGCAGACCGCCGATCCACATCAGCGCCTTTGCCGGCGCAGATGCTGGCCATCTTCTCCGCCCACGCGGAAATGAAACCCTGGAATCCGAGCCGCGCACCATCGCCGGAGAAGATCGGCAACACCTGCACCCGGCGCGGGAAGTACGGATATACGAGCGCCAAACACGGAATCCGGATACCGCGAAAGGCCATCGGCCAGAACAACATCGGCACGCCGGTCCAGTTGGTGAGCTATCCGGCGAGCGCGCTGAAGAGCGAGAAGGTCACCAGGTCGAACACGAGCCTGGACTGCCCGGACATATGCCAGTCGATCGGGCCACCCATGGCCACTGTCGTCAGCGGGGCATCTCCCCCGGCCGTGCACCGGAGGGTCGCAGCGGCACATGCGAGAGCCCGCGCCAGCACAGGTCGCCGATGCCGGCGACCACTTCCTCCTTCGGCACCGGACGGTTCGACTCCAGCCAGTCGCGCGCACTGAACTGGGTGAGTCCGACCAGTCCGACGGCGAGCATCCGCGCCCGGTGCGGAGCGAGCGCGGAGTCCTGCGCGACCAAGGCGAACACCACGTCGACACACGCGTCGAAGGCGCCCTCCACCAGCCGCTGCACGGTCGGCTCGCTCATCGCATCCGATCCGAAAACCAGCCGATAGCCTTGTGTTTCGTGATCGACGAAGTCGAAATGCGCCCGCACCGCGGCATGCACGCGCTCACGATTATCGGCGGTCAGGCGAACGGCGTCCCGCACACCGGTCACCAGCATGTCCACATGGTCGTGCAGGACCGCCAGATACATCTCCAGCTTTCCCGAAAAGTGCTGGTACAGCATCGGTTTGCTGAGCCCCGCACGGTGCGCTACCTCATCCATGGTGGCCCCGTGGTAGCCCCGGAGCACGAATACCGCCCCGGCAGCCACCAACAGTTCTCGTCTGCGCACTTCGCGAGATACTCGAACCGCGCGCCGGTGCGGCATTCTCGACAACCCAGCAAACCCTGCGGATGTCGCGTCGGTCAGATCGGTCACTGACGCCTCGCGTAATCGATAGTGGCAGAACCCTTTTCTCGCACTCGCCGCGGTACGGGGCCGAATCGGCGCCGGTCCACCGGCCCGGGCGCCAGGGTCATGCCGGCGAACGGAATCGGCGCCAGCCCGGCCATTTCGATCACGCGTATGCCATGCAACGGCCCCATCCCGACCTGCCTCTCATTGGATTCCCTACCGCAGCCGACCGCGTGGCCGATGAGCGACGCCACCGACAACTCCGGCTATTGAATATTCAACGCGACGGGAACTGTGATGTCGGATCGGTTCACGATTTCACTCATGTGCCGACTCATCCGAGAATCTGATCAACGGTGCGGCTTCGACGCCCGCCTTGGCCGGAACGAAAGTCATTGCGCGCTCGGTCATGGCGGTGATGGTGAGGCTCGGGTTGACGCCGACATTGGCGGGGATCGCGGAGCCGTCGCAGACTAGTAGATTCCGGTAGCCGAAGACCTGTTGCCTGGCGTCGACGACGCCTGTTTCCTCGGACTCCCCTATCACCGCGCCGCCGAGCAGATGCGCCGTCGTCGGAATCGACAGGATCGCCTCGGTAACCGCCGCCTGCGCGGTGCCGCCGATACGCTGCGCCAGCCAGTTCGCCGCGAGGTAGGCGGCTGGTACGGAATCTTGATTGGGGCGGTCGGGGTCCTGCTCGGTGGTCAGCACCGGGTAGCCGCCCGGCAGCCGGCGACGGACCTTCAACCGGATCGAATTGTCCAGCGTCTGCATGACCGCCAGGATCACCGTGCGCCGCGATGAGTTCCGGATTCTGGTGGTACGCAGGAACTTCCGCGGGTTTCGCAGCACGTTCAGGCCGAAGTACAGCGGCCGGGTGCCCCGGCGACCGGCCTCGGTGGCGAGGGTGAACAGCAGTGACTGCGTGTCCGCGTGCCGCCCGTAGGTCACCGGTTCGATATGGGTGTCGGGACTCGGATAGATGCTGGAGGTCAGGGCGATCGCGTTGGAGAAGTCGCGTTCGTCATCGGGTGCGGTCACCGCGACGATCGATTCGCTATTGGTGCGCACCAGGTATCCGAGGCGATCGGAGATCCGCGGCAGTGAGCCGTCGAGCTTGCAGCGCTGCAGCAGCCGGTTGGAGCCCAGCGGGCCCGCGGCGATCACGACGCCACGCGCGGTGACGGTCCGGCGATCCTTGCGGAACCACGAACCGGTGCGCACATGTGTCACCTCATAGCCGTCGTCCCCGTCGGTACCGTTGATCGGCCGCACGCCCGTCACCGAGCGTTCGGGTTCGATGCGCGCGCCCCGCCGCTCGGCGAACCACAGGTAGTTCTTCATCAGGGTGTTCTTCGCATTGTGGCGGCAGCCGAGCATGCAGCTGCCGCACTTGATACAGCCCTGCCGATCCGGACCGGCACCCGAGAAGTACGGATCCGGAACGGTTGTGCCGGGTTCCCCCAAAAAGACGCCGACTCGGGTGCGGTGGTAGGTGTCGCCGACGCCGATCTGCTCGGCGTATTCGCGCAGCAGGATGTCTGCCGCGCCGTCGGTGTCGTTCGTGGTGACGCCCAGCATTTTCTCGGCCGTATCGAAGTGCGGCCCGAGTTCGGCGTCCCAGTCTCCCAGTGCCGCCCATTGCGGATGCGTCGCGAATTCCGGCCGCGATCGGTACAGCGTATTGGCGTACCCGAGCGAGCCGCCGCCGACTCCGGCGCCGGTGCCCACGAAAACGTCACGGAACAGGGTGATTCGGAAGATGCCCTTCATCCCGAAGGCCGGAAAGAAGTAGTACCGGCGCACTTTCGCGGCGGTCTCGGCGAAGTCCGTGTCGGCGAAGCGCCTGCCCGCTTCGAGAACGCGGACGTCGTACCCCTTCTCGGCGAGGCGCAGGGCCGAGACACTGCCGCCGAATCCGGATCCGACGACGAGCCAGTCGGTGTCGAATTGTGTACTCACAGGGGCCCTTTCATGGTGCACCGGTACGGTTGATCAGCGGTAGAGCGCGTCGATCTCGGCGGCGTACTTCGCATCGATCGGCTTGCGTTTGAGCTTCATCGTGGGCGTCACCGTGTCCCCGCCCGGCTCCCAGATGTCGGGCAGGATCGTGTACTTCTTGATCTGCTCGACGCGCGCGAGCGTGTGGTTCGCCGCCGCCATTCCGGCGTCGATCTCGGCCATGACGACCGGGTGCGCCGCCAGTTCGGCCACCGATGTCGTTGCGAGTCCGCGCTTCTCGGCGAACGCGGCAACGGCCTCGGGGTCGAGCGTCACCAATGCCACGATGTAGGGCCGTTGTTCGCCGATCGCGACCACCGAACCGATCAACGGGCAGGCCACGGCGACCGAGTTCTCGATATGCGTCGGGGACATGTTCTTGCCCGAGGAATTGATGATCAATTCCTTCTTGCGATCGACGATCGTCACGAACCCGTCGGCATCGACGGTCCCGATATCGCCGGTGTGCAGCCAGCCGTCGGAATCGATTGCCTCGGCGGTCTTTTCGGGATCGCCGCGGTACCCCTTCATCAGCATCGGACCGCGCACCAGCAGCTCGCCGTCCTCGGCGACCCTGATCTCGGCGCCCGGCACCGCGCGGCCGACCGTCCCCACCCGAATGTCGTCGGGCCGGTTGACCGAGGCCGCCGCGGTCAGTTCGGACATGCCCCAGGCCTCGCACACCGTGATACCGAGCCCCAGCATGAACCGATGCACTTCCGGCGGTATCGGCGCGGCGCCGGACACACCGATGCGGACCTGGTCCAGGCCCAGCTTCTCGCGCACCTTCGACAGCACCAGTGTGTCGGCGAGCAGATGCTGCGCCCTCAGCACCAGCGGAACCGGCGCCCGATCCGATTCCCGGCGCGCCTTCTCCTGCCCGGTGGTCAGCGCCCACCCGGCCAGTGCGCGCTTGATCGGGCTCGGCTCAGCGGCCACCGAATCTTCCAGGGCGGCCTTGACCTTCATCCACATCTGCGGAACACCGACGAACATTGTCGGCCGCGCATCACTGAGGGCCTCCAGCACCTGTTTGCGGTCGGCAACGGTCGTAATCTGCACGCCCCGAAGCAGATTCGCGTAGTGCGCGATCCATCGGTTCGCCGCGTGGGCATCGGGCAGGTAGGACACCACACGGTCGTCCGGTCCGCAGCCGCCGAGCTCATCGATCAACAGCGCGTTGGCCAGGAAATTCGCGTGGGTGAGCTCGACACCCTTGGGCATGCCGGTGGTGCCCGAGGTGTAGACGATGGTCAGGACATCACCCGCGCCGACCGCTCGCCAGGTGGCGTCGAAGTCGAAATCCTTTGCGGGCGCGGCCTCGACAGCCGACAGGCTGAGGGTGCCCTCCGGCTCACCGTCCACGCAGATCACATGCTCGACCTTGCCGCCGAGCGCAACGGCCGCGAGAATCGCTGGTACGAACTGCTTCTCGCAGATCACCACACGGTTCTCGGCATTCCCGAACAGGTACGCCAGCATGTCCGGCGGGTTCGTGTTGTACATCGAGAACGGTGTCGCCCCGGCGTGCAGCACCGCGGCATCGCACACATGGAATTCGGGCCGGTTGGTCAGCATCAAGGCGACGGTATCCCCCGGCCGCACCCCGAGACCGGCCAATCCGGCTGCGACAGTGCGTACCCGGCTGCCGTACTCCCGCCAGGTCAGCCGGACGGCATCACCCGCGGTGCGCAGCGCCACCCGGTCGGCGAATCGCGTCACATTCAGCTGAAACGCCTCGCACAAGGTACGCGGCGCGGCGGCAATGGTTTCTATCACTCTGAAATCTCCCGCTTATCCCACTCGATGGTTCCGGCCATCGAGCGTCGAATCGAGGAACCGCAGCACGTGCGCGGCAAGTCCTGAGGGGTCATCGAGCTGAGGGCAATGCCCGGATTCCGGCATGACGATCAGCGTGCTACCGGGGACGGATTCGTGCAGCCGCCGGCTGGCGTGCACCACGCACCGCCGTACAGGCGCCGAGCGAATTGCCGATCACGACCGCAGGCCCCACCTCAGCGAGCAGCGCATCGGCGAAGGCGTCGAGCCGGGGCACGATCATCGCATCCGGTTCACGAGCGTCGGCCGCACCGAATCCGGGTAGGTCGACGGCGATCGCCGCTCGCCCTGCCGCCTCGAATTCGGCCATCAGCGCACGCCAGGTGTCGGCGCTGTCCATGAATCCGTGCAGCAGGACCAACGGTATTCCGCTACCGGCGACCGAAAGCACCCGCGTGCGCACGCCGTTGTAGGACGCGCGGGTTTCGGTGATCATTTCCCCAGTAGCCCCTTCGCGATGTGGGTCACCTGGACTTCATTGCTGCCGGCGTAGATCATCAGCGACTTCGCGTCCCGCGCAAGCTGTTCCACACGGTATTCGCTCATATAGCCGTTGCCGCCGAACAGCTGCACCGCGTCCATCGCCACGTCCGTGGCGGCTTCGGAGCTGTAGAGCTTGATCGCCGAGGCCTCGGCCAGATTCATAGGAGTGCCCGCCGCGCCGAGCTCGATGGCGCGGAAGATCATGTTCTGCACATTGATTCGTGCGATCTCCATTTTCGCCAGCTTGAGCTGGATCAGCTGGAAGTCACCGATTCGCTTGCCCCACAACTGACGTGAATTCGCGTAGTCGATGCTCAGGCGCTGGCACTCCTCGATGATGCCCAGCGACATGGCCCCGACGGCGACGCGTTCGAAGACGAAGTTCGCGCGGGCGCTGGCGCGACCGTCGCCGTCCTTGTTCTCCTCGGTCTCCCCGAGCAGCCGGTCCTTGCTCAATCGCACATTGTCGAAGGACAATTCGCCGGTCGGCGAGGAGTGCATCCCCATCTTGCGGAAGGGCTTGGACTGCGTGAGCCCGGGCATCCCGGCATCGAGCACGAAGGTCAGGACCGGCTGCGACCGCTTGTCCACGCCGGTGCCGTCATCGAGCTTCGCGTAGACGACGATGGTGTCGGCGTAGGGACCGTTGGTGATGAAGGTCTTGTTCCCCCTGAGGATGTAGTCCTCGCCGTCGCGTTTGACGGTGGTTCGCATGCCGCCGAACGCATCCGAACCCGCATCCGGTTCGGTGATCGCCCAGGATCCGACCTTGTCGAAGGTCAGCAGATCCAGTGCCCACCGCTCCTTCTGGGCGGTGGTGCCACGGCTCATGATGGTCGCCGCCGCCATGCCGACGCTGACCCCCGCGGCGGTGGAGACGCCCATGGCAACCTTGCAGATCTCCGAGAACGCCGCGAATGCCATCGACATCGGCATCCCGCCGCCGGACTTGTTCTTCCTGGACGGCAATATCTCTTCACCGCCGGCGAGTGCGGCGGCCTTCGCCTTCTCCCTGGCAATGGTCTTGACGAAGTTCTCGCGCGACATATCGGCGATACCGAAGGCGGCGAACATCTTCCGGATGATCTCGTACGGCGGCAGATCGCCATGTTCGAGCTCATCGATATTGGGCCGGATCTCTTGATCGATGAATCCCTTGATGCTGTCGCGGATCATCAAGTCGGTCTCGGACCACTCGATCATGGCGTACTCCCTTGTACGAGATACTGATTCAGTTGGGCAGGCGAGCGGCGATATCGTCGATCAGCCACGGGCCTTCGGCCTCGATGGTCTTCACGTCGTGCCAGCCGGCGAGAGTCGAGATCGCACCGCCCTGCACCGCGAAGACCTGACCGGTGAGCGGGCACTTCTCCGTCGCGAGATAGGCCACGACCGGCGAGATATTGGCAGGACTGAAGTAGTCGTACTCGCCCTCCTCCACCTCGGCCGAGAAGATCGCGCCCATACCGGGAGTGGCCTCCGTGAGCCGGGTGCGGGCGATCGGCGCGATCGCATTCACCCGCACGCCGTAGCGCTCGAGCTCATCGGCGGCGACCAGTGTCAGTGCGGCAATCCCCGCCTTGGCCGCACCGTAATTGGTCTGCCCGGCCTGCGGCACGGTGATCCCCGAAGCCGACGCCGTATTGATGACGGCGGCATTGGGCTGATTTCCGGCCTTGGACTGCGCCTTCCAGTAGGCGGCCGCGTGATGCAGTACCGCCGCATGACCCTTCAGGTGGACCGCGAGCACCGAATCCCACTGTGATTCCGTCATGGCGGCGAGGAAGCTGTCACGCAGAATGCCCGCGTTGTTCACCACCACATCCAGACCGCCGAATGCGCTGATCGCCTGCGCCACCAATGCTTCCGCGCCCGCCCAGGTGGCGACATTGTCGGTATTGGCGACGGCCTTGCCGCCCGCCGCGATGATCTCGTCCACTACTTCCTGCGCGGGCCCCGCGTCGGAACCCTCACCGGTATTGCTGCCGCCGAGGTCATTGACGACGACCGAAGCGCCTTCCCGCGCGAAAAGCAGCGCGTGCTCACGGCCGATACCGCGCCCCGCACCCGTGATGACGGCGACGCGCCCTGCCAGTGCACCCATGGTTCTTCACTCCTCGTCAGTACGAAAGTTCTTGCGCGCCAAGCGCTGAAGGTTGGTGTCGCCGCGGCACACGGACTGTCACGTGTGCCGCGGCGAGTATTCAGTCCGCGATCTCGGCCAGGCCGTCGGTGATGGCGAAGTCGTCACCGCGAGCGGTCTCGAAGGCGTATGTGGTCACACCGTTCTCCGAGCCCTTGCGCCAGATGCGGGTCTCCAGATCGTCGCCGGGGATGACCATCTTCGAGAAGCGCACCGCGAATCGCTTGAGCCGGTGCACATCCGAGCCGCCGACCTGCGTCAGCACGGCCCAGGAGGTGAAGGCCATGGTGCACAGGCCGTGCGCGATGATGCCGGGCAGACCGGCGTCCCTGGCGACTTCCGCGTCCAGGTGGATCGGCATCGGATCTCCCGAGGCGGGTGCGTACCGGAATGTCTGGTCCGCGTCGACGTGCTGCACGAGTGTGGCCAGCGGCGCGCTCTCGCGCAGGCTCGGATCGAACCTATGGCCCGGGGTGAGTTCGCCCTCGATCTTGCCCGCATCGAAGCCGCGGAAGAACATCGTCACGTACTGCTCATTGACGAGTTCACCCGATTCGGTGCGGCATTCGATGAAAACCGCTGCGCGAGTGCCGTTCTTCAGGCCCTCGTAGCCGGTCATCTTGGCCCGGGAGATCAGCACATCTCCCGGCTCGATCGGCCGATGGAAGCGGAAGTCCTGCTCGCCGTGCACACCGCGCGCGATCAGCTCCAGCGGCACCACGTCCAGGGCCGGGTAGAGCATCGAGTCGAACACCGGGACGATGGCGAAGACCGGCGGCGCGAGATCGCCGCTCAGGTGGGCCTCGATCGGGTCGTTGGTCGCCTTCGCGTACTCGACCAGGCGTTCACGTTCGACCGTGAACTTCTCCTCGTCGCTCCACACATTCAGACCGGCATCGTCGAATGCCAGTTCTTCCTCGGACATCGTTACCGTCCTTCCGATTCCGCGGATCAGGCCGCTGCGCCGACGGCGAGCTGGTCGAGCTGCGTGACGGACTTGTCCAGCTGCTTGCCGAAGTCCTTCTCGACGGCCTTACCGAGCGCGCCCTTGATCAGCGCGCCTTCGAAATCGCCGATGACGGAGAACTTGGATCCGCCCGCGGCGGGCTCGACGAGGAAGGAGAACTCGACCTTGACGCCTGCCATACCGGTGCCCGCGAGAGTGATCTTCGATCCCTCGTCGTATGCGGTGATATCCCATTCGAGCTTGTTCGCCATACCGAGCATGACGATCTTCTCGACCAGCTTGGTGCCCAGCGAGAGGGTGGCCGGGGGCTGCTCGAGCCAGCCGTCGTGAATGGTGAACCACTTGTCCCACGTCTGCGGGTCGGAGATGACGCTCCACACGGCGCCGGGGGTGGCGGAAAGGTCCTTGGTAGCTTCGACGTGTCCCATTTATGTTCTCCTCGTTCAGATTTCGGTGGCGTTCAGCGCAATGCCGGATGACGCTTCACGGGCTCAGCCCAGTGTCAAATGACGCTTCGCAGGCTCAGCGATCCGCGCGCTGATAGGCGGTCACGACAGCAGCGCCGCCGAGCCCGATATTGTGCTGCAGCGCAGCGGTCACGTTCTCGACCTGACGCTTGTCGGCGGTGCCGCGCAGCTGCCAGGTCAGCTCGGCGCACTGCGCCAAACCCGTTGCGCCCAAAGGGTGTCCCTTCGAGATGAGCCCGCCGGACGGGTTGACGACCCAGCGACCGCCGTAGGTGGTGTCGCCCGCGTCGATCAGGGCGCCGGCTTGGCCCTCGGCGCACAGGCCCAGGGCTTCGTACAGCAGCAGTTCATTGGCGGAGAAGCAGTCGTGCAGCTCGATGACCTGGAAGTCCTCGGCGCCGAGACCGGACTGCCGGTACACCTGCTGCGCGGCTTGCACATTCATGTCGTAGCCGATGATGTTCTTCGCGGTGCCGTCGAAGCTGGACTCGAAGTCGGTGGTCATGGCCTGACCGACGATCTCGACCGCCTGGCCCGCGAGCCCGTGCTTGTCGACGAACGCTTCGCTGGCGAGAATCGCCGCACCGGAACCGTCGGAGGTCGGCGAGCACTGCAGCTTCGTCAGCGGGTCGTAGATCATCCGCGAGCCGAGGATTTCGTCGAGCGAGTACTCGTCCTGGAACTGCGCATACGGGTTGTTCACCGAATGCTTGTGGTTCTTGTACCCAATCTTCGCGAAATGCTCTGCGGTGGTACCGAATTCCTTCATATGCTCGCGGCCGGCGGCGCCGAACATCCAGGGCGCGGGCGGGAAGAGCACCTCGGAGATCTGCGCCAGCTTCTCCATATGGTTGGCCATCGGCTGTTCGCGGTCCTCGTACATGGTGCCGAGCGAACCCGGATTCATCTTCTCGAAGCCGAGCGCCAGCGTGCAATCCGCGAGGCCGCCCTTGATGGCACGGGCGGCGAGATAGAGCGCGGTGGAGCCTGTCGAGCAATTGTTGTTGACATTGGCGACCGGAATACCGGTCATGCCGAGCTCGTACACCGCGCGCTGCCCGGAGGTCGATTCGCCGTACACATATCCGACGTAGGCCTCCTGTACCTCGCGGTAGTCGATGCCCGCATCCGCGAGCGCCTTGGTGCCCGACTCCTTCGCCATCTGCGGGTAGTCCCAGGCGCTGCCGTCCTCATTCTTCCGACGACCGGGCTTCTCGAACTTCGTCATACCGACACCGACGACATAGACCTTGTTCGCCATCGAACACCTCCTGCTACTTGACCCGAACCTGCCGCCGAGGCGCGGTGTTGGGATTTCTCGTTAACATACTCACCTGCATGTAAGATGGCAATATTGCACCCCAAAGGGCCGAACAGTTGATGTATGTGAATATGAATTAGTGCATGTCAGATGTATTTGCGCATGTCGCCACGGCGCCCGCGCGCCGCCGTAGGCTCCGGGACACCCGCACCCATCAGCACCGCGCACCCTCCCGAGCTACGGCGGGCAGACGATCACTTGGCGGGTGCGGCGGCAGCCGGATCGGCTGCCTGCAGCGGCTGCAGCGCGGGGGCGTCGAGCTTGCTGACCAGCCAGTGGCCGTCGACCTTGTCCAGCGACGCCACCAGCGAGATCTGGCTCGGCACCGGTTTTCCCTGAGTGCCGAGGCTGCTGATGGACACGCTCATGGCGACGACCACATCCGCGTGGGTGTCGCTCACGGTCTCGACACCGCATCGCGCGTCCCGGTTCTGGGATTGGATCTTCGCCTGGACGATCACGTCTTTGAGCTCGTTACTGGTCTTGCCGAACTCGGTCTTGAAATCGCCGGTGGCGCCGGCCAGTACGGTCGCGACGTAGGTGTCGATGCTTTGCGCGTCGTAGTTGGTCAGAGCCTTCGCATAGGCGCAGGCCGCATCGCGCGCGGAGGACTGCGCATCGAGGGTGTCCCGGCTGCTGTGCTCGCGGGAAAATGCCAGGGCGGCAAGGGCACTCGGCACCAAAATGGCCAGTACCAGGGCGCCGATTCGAACAGGCCGAGACCACTGGCGCTGCGCCGCGGCCGTCCCGGATTCCACACTCCCGCTCGTGACGGTGTCCTGCGCGGCGCCGGGGACGCCGGCCTCCAGAGGGTCGTGCACGCCATCCGGCTCCGGCTCGGTCACCGGGGAGATGGACGTATCCTCCGGCGGCGACGAGGCCGTCGGTTCTTCCGGCGGATCGGTCGGTTCGGCGGATTCGGTTCCGGTGGAGGTCATCTGGTTCTCACTCGTGGTCGAAGTTGTTGCCGGGCAGGGAGTGCGCGGCAGGTCAGCGTGGTGCGGTTCCGGTGTCGACCGGCATCGAACCCTCGTCCGGGTCCACGCCCGGCGGGCGGGCCGCACCGTTGTCCGGCGAATCAGGCCGCGGCGCATTCGCCGAACCGCGAACCTGCAGCGCGGGATTATTGGTGACGCAGTAGTTCCAGCGCCGGACGGTCGGACCACTCAGTTGCGTCGGCGATACCGGCACGGTCTCGTATTCGCAGGTGGGGCGCGGCCAGATATCGACGAGCGTATTGAATACGCCGTCATGGATCGGCACCCCGAGTGCGCCGGCGCCATCTCGCAAGGCCGGGAACAGTTCCCGGATCGCGGGTGTGCGCAGCCGGGCCGAGCGGGCGATCGCCAGGAAGTTCGTCGCGAGATTGGTGACCGGATCGGAGGTTTCGCTCAGTACTCCGCCCAGGGTGGCAAGCTCGCCGGGTCCGAGGTCGAGCATGCGGCGCAGTTCGCCGTCGGCGGCGGTGAGCTGCTCGAACAGGGTGCTCGAATTGCGGGTGAGGGTGGCCAGGTCCGGCTGGATCTGTGCGGTGGTGGCCGCTATAGTGCGCAGATTTTGTAGCAGCGCAACGGTTTGCGGTAGCAGGTTGTCCATGCCGACGGTGAGGGCGCTGATCCCGGAGACGAGGTTGCGCAACTGATCGGGTCCGCCGCCGAGCGCCTTGTCGAGCTCGGTGATGATGGTCTGGAAGCGATTAGGGTCGGTGGCCGGATCGAGCTGGGCGATCAATGCCTCCGAATTCTGCAGCACGTCCGCGATCGGCACCGGGGTGGTGACGTCCTTGGCGAGGATCACCGCGCCGTCCGACAGGTACGGGCCGTCGTCGGACGTCGGACGGAAGTCCAGGTACTGCTCCCCCACCGCCGACAGTGACTGCACGGCAACGATTCCGCCCGCGGGGACGCGGGCCGAGGAATTGATCTGCGCGAGCGCCTCCAGGCCCGTGGCCGTCAGTCGGATCGAGGTGATCCGGCCGATGCGGTAGCCGCGCAGGGTGACGTCGCTCTTGTCCATCAGCCCGCCGGAGCGAGTCAGCTCGATCCGGACCGTATAGGTATCGCGCAGCGGGTTGATATCGGCGAGCCCTGCGAACAGGTAGGTGCCGCCGAGCAGCAGCGCGAACACCAGCCCGAGATTGGTCAGCAGCACCTTGCGCCGCAGCAGATTTCGCAGCACGGTCATCGCTGCCCCCCTGTCACGCGGGCGTAGACCCGTTGCAGCACATCGAGCAGACTGCCGGTGAAGGCATTGGCATCGGTGCCGTCTGGCACTTTGCTGCCCGGGTCGTAGAGCGCTCCGATACCGAGGTAGGTCGCGGTGCCGTAGAAGGCCATCGTGTTGCCGCGCAAGGTGCTCAGCAGTTTCGGCGTGACCTCGTGCAGGGCGTCGAGGGTGCCCGCGAAGTTGTCGCCCATGCGGGCCAGGCTGGAGGTCAGCCGCTCGGTACTGTCCAGCAATGCCGACAGGTCGCTGGTCGAGGTTTTGGCGAAATCGTCGAGCGCGGCGCTGGTGACCGCGATCTTGCCGAGCAGATCGCCGATCTTCTTGTTGTCGTCGGCGATCGCACCGATCATGCCCGGGACGGTGTCCGCGGCGGCACCCAGTTCGGCACGGCGCTGCTCGAATTGTGCGAGCACGCCGTTCATCTGCCCGAGCAGACCGTCGAACTGATCGGAGCGCTGGTTCAATGCCGTTGTCACGGCGGTCATTTCGGTGATCAGATGCGAGAGCACCGGTCCGCGACCGGCGACCATCGAATTCAGCTCGGTGGCCACATTCGCGATTCGATTCAGCGCACCGCCGTTGACCAGCGTGGCGACCGACAGCAGCAGGTCCTCCACCGAGGCGCCCGCCGAGGTGTTCTGCTGCCCGATCGTGTCACCCGGATGCAGCAGTTGCTGATCGGGTGCGCGCGGGGGCAGCGTGATCGCGACGAACACATCGCCGAGCGGAGTGGCCTGCCGGAGTTCGGCCGTCGCGTTCACCGGCAGCCGCACATCCCCGCGAATGCTCATCCGGACGTCGGCGAGGAAATTCCGGGTCGAGATCGCGGTCACCTCACCGACATCCGAGCCACCGATCTTGACGTGGGCGGATGCGGGCAGATTGAGCGCATTGCCGAAGATCGCGTGGATGGTGTAGCCGTCCGAACCGACGCCCGGCCGGGGCAGCGGCAGGTTCTCGACGGTCAGGCCGCACCCGGTCATCGAGCCGAGCGCGACGGCCGCCAGCACGGGCGTCAGCAGGCGAGTACGAGTGGAGATCATTTGTCACCCGTCAATCCGAGCAGGAGTGCGGTGAGGCCGAAGTCCGGTCCGAAGTCCGACACCTTGCCGGTGCGGCAGCCGTCGGAGCGCATGTGGATCCTCGAACAGAACACGCTCAGCGCCTCACCGTCGAGCAGTGATTTGTCCACCAGGAAGTGCAGCCGGATCTGTCCCTGATCACGCATCGCGGTGTTGTCGAGATTGCGGAACAGCAGTGGCGTGACATCGACGATCTCGATCAGATTGCGCGCATTGTCTTTCAACTGACCGGTGGTGGCGGTGAGTCCGGTCAGCGCATCACCGAGCTGTCCACGACGCTGCTGCAGCACCGCGGAGGTGTTGGCGAGGAAGTCGTTGAGCTGAGCGAGCACCGCCTGCATGCCGGGCGCCTGGTCCGCGAGTAGCTGGCTCAATTGCGTTGTCTGGCCGCTGAAGTCGCGGACCGCCTGATCATTGCCGGCGATGATCTGCGTGATGTCGTTGAGCCGGACCACGATTCGGGAGATGGCGTCGCCGTTGTCCAGGCCGAGCTGCACCGACTGCGACAGCGCGGTGATCGTCTCCCTGATCTTGTCGCCATTGCCGCTCAGCACCTGCGCGAGCGCCTCCCCCGACAAAGATCCCTCGGCGCCGCCTTTGCTCTTCAGCGAGGTGGCGATGCCGTCCACCGTGGCCAGCACCCGGTCCAGATCGACCGGAGTCCGGGTCCGCGCCGGGCCGTCCATTCCGCACGGCGCGCCGCACGGAATATGGTCTCCGTCAGCGAGTTTCGGACCCTTTCCGGAGTAGGCGGGTGCCAGTTCGATGTGCCGGTTGGTCACCAGCGACGGCGAAAGCGTCGCGGCGATGGCATCGGCGGGAACCGGAGTGCGGGCGGTGATCGTCATCGACACGGTGACGTAGGTGCCGTGTGCCACGATCTTGTCGATCTGGCCGATCTTCAATCCGAGCAGCGAGACGTCATTGCCCTCGTACACACCGGCGATATTCGCGAAATCGGCTGTCACATGGATCTTGTCGGCAAAAGGCCCGTGTTCGGCGAGCACCCCGCAGCCTCCCGTCGTCGCGGCCGCGCACACCGCCGCGACGGCCATAGCGATTCGGCGCAGTCTCATCACCGGCACCCCTCGATAATCGGAGCCCCGGGCACGCCGCAGAGCATCTGGTCGGTAATGGGCCCCCAGGGCGCCCACACATCGCCGTAGTTGCCATTGCCGAAGGCATTGTTGGTCTGGCGCACCGCAATCGGCATGACCTGCAATAGCTGGTCGAGCTGCTGCCGGTTCTTCTCCAGGCCCGCGCTCATGGTGGCCAGCTGGGTGATCATCGGGCCGAACTGCTCATCGTTCTCCGCACCGATCTGCTGGAACTGGCGCGAGAGCGCGGCCATATTGTCGAGCAGGCTCTGCACCATCTGCTTGCGCTCATTGACCCGGTCGCCGATCGCGCCGGCCTTCACCATGATGAGCAGAATGTTGTTCCGGTTGTCGTCGAGAATGCCCGAAACCTGGTCCAGGCCCTTCACCAGCGCTTCCACCTGACCGCGCCGGGCATCGATGGTTTTCGCCAGGGCGCCGACGCTATCGAGCGCGGTCGCGGTGAGCTGCGGCGAATCGCCCAGCTGTGTGCCGAGGACGCCGATCATGTCGGCGACCTTGCCGGTGTCGATTCGCTCGAGCCGATCGAACTGCGACGGGTAGTCCGGGTCCTGCACGATCTTGGCGAGATTGAACGGGACCACGGTGTGCGACAGCGTAATTCGACCGCCCGGCAACCCGTTTCCGCGACCTGTCACCAGCCCGACGTAGGTACCGCCGAGAATCGTCGAGGTCTTGATCTCCGCACTGGCATCGGGCCCGAACGCCAGCCCGCTGTCGACGTGCAGGGTCGCCAGCACGTGATCGCCCTCGATCTCGGCGCCCACGACCCGGCCCACCTCGATGCCCGCGACCCGCACCTTGTCACCGGACTTCAGGCCTGCCGCCTGCGCGAACTCGGCGAGCACGGTCTTGTCCCCGATACCGAGCTGGTTGTACACGCTCGATCCGATCAGCAGTGCGGCGACAACGAGCGCGCCGAGCAGCCCGGTCCGCCGATGCCGTTTGATCGGCGAGTCGGTGCGCAGGCGGGACATCAGTCCGGCCGGTCGAAACCGGGCCGGCCGCTTCATCGTCGGCATCTTCATCGGCACACCTCCGAATGACGGTCGCCCAGCACGGAATTCAAGATGGCGGGCAGCATCCCCGGCGGGAACAACACGCCGTACAGGGAGACGTCGAGCTCACACGCATAGGCATTCGCATACGCGCCGTTCTCGGTGAGATGCGACAGCCCGAGCAGAATCTTCGGCAGGTCGATCGCGGCCTGGTCGAGTTTCGCGCCATTGCCGATCAACAGGTCGAAGGCCGCGGTCGTGGAGTTCTGCGCCGCACGCACCCGGGACTGGACCTGTCCCACCATGTTCGCGACCGAGCCGGTGGCATCGGCGACCTGCTGAGTCGACTGCAACAGGGCCTGGCCCTGGGCGTGCAGCCCGGTGACCAGATCGGTGGTCCGATTGATCAGTGAGTCCAATTGCCCTCCGCGCGCGGCCAATCCGGTGATGACACCGCCCAGGTTGTCGATCACGTCGCCGAGAATCTGGTCGCGCTGCTGAAACTGGGCGGCTACGGCGGCGGCCTGGGTGATAAAGGCGCTCAATGACACGTTGTCGCCCTGCAGGGCCAGGATCAATGTGTTGGACAGCGAGTTGATCTGATCCGGCTTCAGCGCACTGAAGAGCGGTTCGAACCCGCCCAGCAGCGCGGACACATCGAAAGAGGGCTCGGTCTGGAACGAACCGTCCGCTGCGTGCAGCGGAATGGTCCCCTTGTCGGCGAGCGGTGCACCGCCGCCCTTACCCGGCGCGAGCGCGACATAGCGCTGACCGATGAGATTCTGATAGCGAATCATGGCTTTGGTATCGGTGAACAGCGACTGAGTGCGCTGCACCTGGAATGCGACGCGGGCATTGTGATCGTTGTCGAGCGACACCGATTGCACTCGGCCCACTCGCACGCCCGCCATCCGCACATCGTCACCGGGGTGCAGTCCGTAGGCATCGGAGAATGTCGCCGAATAGTCATTGGTGTCGCCGGGGACGGTGCGCTGCAACGTCGACCAGACGATCCACGTGACCAGGACGGACGCAATGGCGAACAGGCTGAATCCGATCAGCGGTTTACGGTAATTCATTGTCCCGGGCCTCCTTCCGAGGTGTCCTGCGGGGCCGCAGCGCAGCTCGGCCCGGTGAGTGCGCCGTAGCGCGGGCAGTCGGCGGCGGTGTAGGGCCGGAACGGGGTCAAGGACACCGCGATATTCCACTGCCACATCAATTTCCCGCCGGCGCCCTCGTGGAAGGTCGTGGAGAACTTGCGCAGGGTGTCGCTGAAATTGACCATCGACTGCGGTAGCGCGTCGGGATCGGCGGCCAGCGCACCGAAGGTGTCGGCCAGCCCGCCGACCAGTTCCTTGCCGGTGTTCGGATTGCGCGCGAACAGTCCGTTCACCACGTCGACGGTGTTGCTCGCACCGGTCAGTAGCGCGGTCAGCCGATCCCGGCGATCCGCGATCGTGCGCGCGGTGGCAACCGATTGACTCAGCACATCGACCAGTGCCGGCGCGGATTGATTGAGACCCGCTGCGGCAGTGGTGAAGTTCTGCAGATCCGAGGCGATTCCCACCTGATCGACCGCGGTGAGCCAGCGATCCAGACGCTCGAGCGTCGAACCCGGCATGCGGGCGCTCCCGTTCAGCGCGTCCGACAGCGAGGTCAGAATCCGCCCGAGCTTGTCCGGATCGAGCTTGGTCAGGACATTGCGGAAGGTCGTCAAAGCCGACTGCAGCGCAACGGTTTCCTTGGTCCTGTCCTGCTGGACCACGGTGCCCGAGGTCACCGGCTGCGCGGGACCGTTGTCGAGCAATTCGATGGAGGTGACCGCGAAGATGTTCGCGGGCACCACTCGCGCGGTGACGGTGGACGGAACACCCTCGGCGTACTCGGGTTTCAGGTCGATCGCGACCCGCTGGATATCACCGGTCGCGGCGACCTCGGAACTCTGCACCCGGCCCACGGTGAGCCCCCGGAACTTCACATCCGAGCCGGCTGGTAGTCCGTCACCGGTGGAGGTCAGCTCCGCGACGATCGGCACCTTATCGGTGAAAACGCCGCCGTAGCGCAGCAGCAAAAGCGTGGTGGCCATGGAGATCACCACAATGAGCGCGACTCCGGCGAGCAGCAGCTGACGGCCGGTGGGGCCGCGACCACTGGGATCCTTGATCATCTTCCGCCCCTATCCCGAGAACCGGACACCGGGGTCGATGCCCCAGATACCCAGTGTCAGAAGCAGATCCGCGAGCACCACCACGACGAAGCAGACCTTGATGGCCGCACCCGCCGCGATACCGACGCCCTCCGGCCCGCCGTCGGCGAAGAATCCGTAATAGGACTGGATGAAGGTCGCCAGCGTGACGAACACGACCGCCTTGAGAATCGAGAAGAGCAGGTCGGTGCTCACGAAGAACTGCTGGAAGTAGTGGAAATATGTGCCACTGGACGTGCCGCCCATCAGCGTCACGGTGAACCGCGCGGACAAATAGGCGGCGCACAGCCCGACCAGATACATCGGGACGATGGCGATCCACGCGGCCAGAATCCTGGTGCTGACCAGATAGGGCAGCGGCCGAATCGCCAAGGAGTCCAGCGCGTCGATCTCCTCGGAGATCCGCATGGTCCCCAATTGCGCGGTGATCCGGCAGCCACCCTGCACCACGAATGCGACGACCGCGATCATCGGCCCGATCTCCCGGGTGACAGCGAACGCGGTGATCGCGCCGGTGACCGGACCCATGCCCAGCAGATCCAGCTGCGAGAACGCTTCCAGGCCGATGGTGATGCCGACAAAAATGTTCATCGCGATGATCACCCCCATGACCCCGCCGCCGACGACGAGTGACCCGTTGCCCCAGGTGACATCGGACAGCAGCCGCCACACATCCTTGCGATAGTGCTTGAACGCCAACGGAATATCGGCCAGGCAGCGGACGAAGAAGAAGGCCTGATGCCCCGCCAGCCGCACCGCGTTCAGCGGCACGTTCGCCGCCCGGCTCAGCGCGCGCACCGGGCGCAGCAGCGGAGGCACATAGGTTGCCGCCATCTCAGACCACCTGGTGCGGGAACAGGGTGTTGAACACCTGGGTGAGAATCACATTGGTCGCGAACAGCAACAGCGCGGAATTGACGACCGCCGAATTCACTGCATTCGCCACACCGCCGGGACCGCCGCGCGTATTCAGGCCGGTATCGCACGCGATGATCGCTGTCAGCAGCCCGAAGATGAGTGATTTCGTCACTGCCGCAACCAGATCGGCAGGCCCGGCGAAGGCGGCGAAAGTACTGACGAACGATCCGGCCGTGCCGCCCTGCACATAGACGTTGAACATATAGCCGGTGATGAATCCGATGAAGACGACGAACCCGCACAGCAGGACACTCACCAGCATCGCCGCCAGCAGCCGTGGCGCGACCAGTCTGGTCAGCGGGTCCACGCCCATCACCTTCATCGCGTCGATCTCCTCGCGCACCGTCCGCGAGCCCAGATCAGCACAGATCGCCGAGCCGACCGCGCCCGCGATCATCAGCGAAGTCACCAGCGGCGCACCCTGTTTGATGATCCCGAGACCGCTCGCCGCACCCATGAACGACGTGGCCCCCACCTGCACCACCAGCGAACCGACCTGAATCGACAGGATGACGCCGATCGGAATCGCGATCAGCACGGTCGGCGCGGCCGAGGCGCTCGTCATGAACGCACACTGGCGAATGAATTCCCCGAAGTGGAATCTGCCCCGGAAGAGGTCTCCGATCAGCTGGGCGATCGCCCGGCGCCCCATGGTGATCTGCCGGCCGAAGGTTTCGATCGAACGCACCGGATGGTCACGGTAGTAGCCCTGCCCCCACTGCACCGCGGCCGCCGACGGGCCGCGCAAATCCTTGATCGACTGCACCGCGCCTCACCCGCTCATGGAGGTGGAGCGACTACTGCCGGGTGACGCCATTGATCCTCCAGGTATGCCATATGTGAACTCGGCGTAGTGTAACAGCAGTCACAGTCGGCAGCGCAAGACCGGAATATATCGGCTGAATCTTAGCTATATTTGCCACTCTTACTGCACATATCGAAACCGCACGACATCCCCATGCCCTCTCAAGTGAATATGAAGTAGTCACAATAGTGATCTTTGTGGGCATCGCACGGGTGGACGATCGCGTCCCTACGCGGATACACCGCACCTGCGCGGTACGATCACACGCTTGCCGACCAGGCGAGAAGGGGAGGCACAACATGCCCCGCGGGCCGGAAGGGCGCACCCTCAGCGACTGCGCGCTGAACTCGGCAACGGCCGGCAATCTGATCCCGACAGTTGCGGCAGCAGCACTGGAACATCGCCGTGTCGCTGTCGATCTTCGATGCGCCGATCACCCTGCCCGACCACCCTGACCGTGGCATCGGGCATACCCCGGCATTGGTACGCAGCTCACGCCGCGAGGCCATCCCGGCCGTGGCCACACGGCTCTTTGCCCACTACTGCGCAGCCCCGCGTCCGTCGTCGGTCTGGACTTCGACGCCGCGATCGCATGGCCCGGGTACGACTGGATGGGGGTGGCGAAGGCCGCCCTGGAATCGACCTCCCGCTACCTGAGCCGTGATCTGGGGCGTCGCGGTATCCGGGTCAACTTGGTCGCGGCCGGACCTCTGCGCACCAAAGCCGCGACCAGTATCCCCAGCTTCATCGATTTCGAAAGTGCCTGGAGCAGTGGAGCTCCGCTCGGCTGGGATGTGACCGATGCCGATCCCACGGCCCGTGCGTGCATAGCGTTGCTCTCGGACTGGTTCACCAGCACCACCGGAGAAATCATTCACGTCGACGGCGGATTTCATGTCACCGGTGGCGTCGGACGGTTCTGACCGGCCCGTGATCGGCCCGCGGGAATACCCACCCACAGATCGCTCCTGTCGGGTCAAGTCGTCCAGCACGCAGCCGCCGGATTCGAGGTGCGCACGAAGAATCGACATCAACGGAGCAAATATGTGGTGGTACTTCGGCATTCGCTTGCCGCGGCACGTCAAGCACTCCCAAAAGGGGGCAACGGCAGCCAACGACGGACATCGGTGGAGTGGGGTAGTCGTCGAAGCCCGGCTGCGGGGTTGGCAGGCAATGGTCGAACTCATGTTGGCCGTAGGATCACTAGCCTACTGCTATGGCGCGATCGCCGCTGGCGAAGTCTGGGCCACCAACCGACGTCGACGCGTTCTACTGGATGAGGACCTCGAGGTCGACCTCGACGGGGTCTGGCCACGCGGCACCGGGAGGCCGTGACCTAGGCGCGCAGATGGCCACGTTAGCGCGAGAGTCGAGGTTCTCCCGGAACCAGGGCCTCGCACGGTAACGATCCGACCGGCCGAAAAGGGCCCGGCTCATGCAGGGCCCTTCAGTGATACCAGCTGCACCGGGAACGCGGAACTATCGGCCGTTCGGCAATTCGTACTGCCGCGCCAGGCATTCACCCATTGGATGGTTGACGTCCGGGTTTCCCGGTGCAGTCTGCAGCGGCACTTCCGCGACGAAAGTTGCTTCATTGTGGATCGAGACCGACATGACGAGCGATCCACCGGTCAGAAGGCTCATGAGCGACAGCAGAACCGTTCTTTTGAAGCTTCGCCGTTCGTTGTCGGGTTGCCCGAAATTGTTGTGTACCACGGTTCTTGGCCTCCTCCATGCCGCCCCGGCCGATCCGGTGAAGCAGGACCTATCCTACATTGACTAGGAGATAGGCCCTAGGAATTTACCAGGGGTCTTGACCCGAGGGGGCTGCCAGTCAGTTCTCGAGGGCGCATTCGTCGAGCTCGAGGGCGTGCTCGAGAAAACCCTCCAGGACGCACTTTGCGGCCGCGGTAGCTCGCAGGTTCGGCTGATCCTGATCGTCGGTGGGGAAGGTTCTGGTCGTGATTTCACGGGGGCCGGTGAAACCAGCGATGATCTCGCGTCTGGCCGCATCCAGGTAGCGGGCCGCGGCGGTGCCGGAGGCGGCTTCGGCCAGCGGTTGCGGCAGGTAGAGAATCACCGTGGATGGATCGGTTGTGGTGCAGGCGCATTGGATCGCCCAGCCGAGTACCGCGCCCGCTTCCTCGAATACGCTGCCCGCCTGGTCGGTATCGATCAGGACCGCCTCGTCGAGGGTCGCACACCCCAGCTCTCGCAGGATGCGACTGGGCGAGCCGACCAGGTCCACGTGCCGGCCACTCTCATCGCCGCACAGGCACACCATGTCCGGAGCTGATTGGGGACTCGCCCCGTTACTGAGGCGCCCGACGGCGAGGTGCCCAACTTCCATCGCGCGGCCGCTGCTTCCTCGCCGAACACGGCCGTCCATGACGAGCCCGCCGCCAGTGCCATGTTCGAACACACCGATCACGATGAGATTCAGAACCTGGTAGCGCAGCCATTGAATCGCATGTACGGCAAGAGCATTGATGTCGTTCTCGATCAGGATCGGCACCACGCCACGGTGTTGCGGATCGAAGTGATTGCGTAACATGGCCCCGAGGTTCTGCGGTGGCGCGGAACCGTCACGCAACAACGGAATCACCAAGTCGCCGTCGACCGGTGCGGCGACCTCAACGCCGATTCCGAAGAGTTCGACGACACGCTCACCGTGTCGATCACCGGACACAGCGTCGGGTCCGAGGCCGCCGAATCGGTCCGGATCTTCCGCGAGCGCACGGCTGTGCCGTTCGATGAGCTGCCGTATCGCCGAAGCAATTTCGGCGGCGAGCCGGATCCAGTACGACTCTTCCTCCCCTGCCGCGCCAGTGTCGTTGGGGGACTCGCCGCGCCAGCTTACCCGGCGATGACCCAGCAATTGTGTGGTGCCGTCCAGGCTTGTCAGGACGATCGACATGCCCAGGGGCCGACCGTCGCGCAGAGCGACATGGACACCGGCGGTGACCAATCGGGAGCTGAGCTTGAGCCGCGTGGTGGGACGCCGGTCCTTTTCATGACGGGTGGTGCCGTACTCCAGATAGCCCGCGTCGAGTAGGACCTTGACTGCCTTGCTGACCGTGGCCTGCGGAATCTCCTGGCGGTCCATACGACGAGCGGCTTTTGGGTCACCCTGGTGAATCTCGAGTCGCGAGATATCGTTCGGCGCGGCGCGCGCAACACGGGCAAGCACCTGGACGATGGCGTCGCGACCGACCGACGAGTCGGCACGCTCGCCGGCCGTCCTCTGCTTCAGCGCCACAGCCTTTTTGGGCCATTGCGCGAGCTTCACCTCGAACGCTTCGTGCACCACAGTCGCCGAACCCCTGTCGTCGTGGAACGCCGTTCCGAGTCGCAACTCTACTTTAGCATTCATATTGGAGAAAATATTCGTAACGAATATTAGATGTAAGAAAGTTTTAGAATCTCATGGCGAAATAAGTATCAGTAGCGGGCTATATTGGGATCAGTCGGCCCGGAGTGACGCATCGCCAGGCCAGATTCTCGGCCCGAAAGGGGGCCCAACGATGGACGCCACATCGGACTACAACCTCGCGATCCACGAGATGAACACCCCCAGGGCTGTAGGCGCCATGCTTCGTGAAAGAGTCGAAATGGCCAGTCGCTGCGCCACTTTGAACGCCGGACTGCCGACCGGCTGGAGCTACCGCGAGACTCTCGAAATCTGGCCCGCGGCCGATAGCGAACTCTTCGGTTTCGTGCACCGGCGGTGGCGAACCCGAGGCCCAGAGAGGAACGACGAACTCGGTCAACTCGCGACTTCTCTTGCCAACATCGCGGTTTCGATCCTGCTGCACCCGGAATGGCCGCTGCTGATCCGACGGTCGTGCGCCTACGCAGGCATCCGCGTGGGCGCGGGCCTGGACGGCTGGATGCTGCGGATGCAGAGCCGCGAGGCGATCACAATCGCGCTGGAACCACAACGGCTGCCAGGGTTTCGGCTTGATACGATCGACGCCGCGCCGGTCACAGACACCGAGGATCTGTTGCGAACGATGATCACCGCCGCATACGTCGCCACCCCGCGCCGCATGGCCCACGCGGCCGCTCCGGTCAGCCCTCGACTGGCTGTGCGCTGACATGGGACAGCGCAGAATCAGCCGCGTTTTTTCTTCTCCTTGTTCAGCACGGTCATCAAACCAGCGCGTTCCTTCTCCATCGCCGCGTGTTCCTCGGCGAACTGGGCTTCCAAAATATCGGCGTCAGCCAGCAGTGCCTGCCGGATCAGACCCGCGATGAACACATTGAGCGGCACACCTTGCAATCGGGCCAATCGCTTGGCCCCGACCGCATCGACCCAGGGGATCTTGACATTGAGCTGGACAGACTCCGGACCGATATCCGGTTCCTGCGGCATAGTGAGCACCTCCCGTCGAGGCCAAGGGGCGCGGTGACCACGACCCTGATTGTCGAAGATGGTCACCGGCCCCAGCCGTCCCCCAAGACTACGTCATAGAACCTAGGTCCTACTATAGGGTGAGGAGCTCGTTATAGAGCCGGACATAGTCCGACAGCTCTCGATCGACGAGAAACCGCGCAGCACAGGTGTTTCTGGCCGCTGAACCCAGCTCGGCGGCACGATCGTGCCGATCCAGCAAGGTCATTATACTGTTGGCGAAGCCCACGTAGTCGTGGGGATCCACCAGCAGTCCGTCGACCCCATCGGTCACCTGGGTGAGTATCCCGCCCACCGCAGAAGCGACGATTGGCCTAGCCTTCCACATCGCCTCGGTGACGGTGAGCCCGAATCCCTCGGCGAAGCTCTTCTGCACGACTATCGTCGAATACCGTTGCGCCGCGTTCACCACCAGGGCGTTGGCGAGGCGGTCTCGCAGCGTCAGCACCGCCAGGTGGGTGCGGGTGCGAATACACACCGGCAGGGTGTCGCGCAGCAGACAGACCTCGGCGAACACCCCGGCTCCCTCCGGATCGTCCGGAATGTCGGCCGGGTCGGGACCGAGCAGCAGTAGATGCGCCGGGCTGCGCGGGGCGATCTGCTCGGAGAAAGCACGCAGTACACCGGTCATATCCTTGAGCGGATCCCAACGTGACACCTGGGTAATCAATGGAGTGTTCGGCGGTAGCGGTGCATCCTGAATCACCCGCCCCACAACGGAATTCGGGGCGGACGACGCCAGTAGGCCGATCCCGCCAAGTAGTTCACGGCACTGTTCGATGGTCAGATCGCGATTCTTCTCGGACTCGGGATCGATCGAGGGTGCGATAACCCGGCAACGATCAGCGGGCAGGTAGGACGGCGCGAAACCCTCGGTGGTGAAGACGCTGAGGGGAAGCTCGGACACGTACGGGCGCAGGAACTCCCACGTATCTGACAGCACCGCACCGTGACCGGTAGTGCCGATGTGGCAACGCCACACCACTCGGATTCCCCGCTCCAGCAGGTACGGCGCGGCCCCGACTGTCTGCGGATCGTGTAGCACCACCAGGTCATTGGGTGCGATGTGCCCCGGTATCAGCCGATCGGCGATCGCCCTGGTGACTCGCCGGTACAGCTTAGCGTCCGAGTCGTCGAAGCCTCCGGAGTCATTGCCGTGCAGACCGTGATGGATTCGCTTGGTGAGCTGAAAGAATTCCGCTTCCGCGTCGGCGACCAGCCATTCAGCGGGCAGACCCAGCGATTGCTGATGCGCGATGGAGGCCCAGAGCAGTTCCGCGACGCCGCCGCCGAGCGCGGTGCTGCTCACGTGCCAGATTCGCTTGCCGCCGAGCCGGCACGACAGCGTGGCGGAGTCGGCGGTGAGCCGGGAGGGCCAGTGGCGCTGGCGGGTCGCGGTGACGGAGACTTGGGTAATGTCATGTCCCAGTTCGGAATCAGTACCTGGTTGAATGGTCATCCTCGGATCACCCGGGCCGCGGTGAGCTGGAGTCCCCGGCCGGAGTGCCGGTCGAGCACCAGGTCCGCGCACGTTTCGACGAGGACATCGGCACCTGAAAGCGCGTCGGTGTCCCCACCATGGGTCAGCCCCACCACGCGCATGCCTGCGCGCCTGCCCGCCTCGACTCCCGCAGCAGCGTCCTCGATCACCAGGCATTCCGAGGTGGAACAACCCAGTTGCCGTGCGGCGAGCAGGTATCCGTCCGGTTCCGGTTTGCCGGTTTCGACATCGTCGTTCGCCACCAGCACCCGAGGTTCGGGCAGACCCGCGGCCCGCAGGCGTACCTTGGCCAGCCAGGTCGGTGCGGAAGTCACAATGGCCCATTCATCATCGTCGAGATCATTCAGCAAATCTCCGGCACCACTGCACTGCTCGATATCGGCGACGTCTTCGGCCTGTCTCTGCTCCAGTTGGGCTGCCTCGAGTTCTGCGTCCAGCGCGGGCGCGACCGCCCGGATAGTGTCTACCGACCGCGTGCCCGGGGTCGCGGCCAGCACGGCACCAGGGTCGAGATCATGGTCGGACGCCCACTGCAACCAGGATCGGCGCACGGACGCGGCAGACGAGACCAATACCCCATCCAAGTCGAATAAGATTGCTGAACAAGGCAATTCGACAGCAGTCGAGCCCCCTGCCAGCGAGCAGGAATCGGGGTTGAGCGCATCATGCGTGGACACAATCCATACACCTTTCGTCAACCGGCATGGCCGATGATCGGGTCACTGAGGATGTGATGGAGCTTTCCGGCGAGCGCCAGCGCCTCGCTGGGTTCTCGTTTGAGAAAATTGCGGCCGAAGATGAGACCGAGGCCCCCGGCATTCACCACGGCCTGCGCGCGATTCAGCAACACATCGGCATCGGCGCGCTCACCGCCGGACAACAGTAGCAGCGTCCGACCGGCGGATCGTGTGAGAGCGGCGAGTTGGTCGGCATCGGAAAACTCGTGTCGGTACTCCGGAGGAACCGCGTCGGACGGCGGGTCCGTCGGCCAGTTCAGCTTGACGATGTCCGCGCCGAGTTCCGCAGCGGCACGCGCGGCGTAATCAATGGCGTAGAACGAGTTTCTCCCGCCGGCACGCTCGATCGCCGACCCGCGCGGGTAAGCCCACACGATCAATGGCATCCCGAATCGCTCGCAGTCCTCCCGGACCGTGCGCAGGGCGTTGAAATCGTCGGTCTGCCGGGCCGAGCCCACGTACAGGGTGTAGCCGACTGCGTCCGCACCGAGCGAGACCGCCTCGGCCACCGAGGCGTTCAGCGGCGACAGCGGTGCGTCGTCCGATGGTATCTCCGTCTTCCCGTTGAGCTTGACCACCAGCGAGATACGGCCGGCGAAAGGTTCGTAGCATTTGCGCGCGTGCCCGATCTGAACTACAACCGCATTGAAGCCGCCAGCGAGCGCGAGCTCGAACACGAAGCCCGGATCGCCCGATTCCGGTTGTGCGGCGAAGTCTCTGGGGCCGTGCTCGAGCCCGTGATCGTAGGGCAGCAGCAAGGCGGTGCCATCGCCCGCGCCATGGCAATACAGCATGCGGTGCAGCCGGGTCAGCTTGCCCGGTCCGAGCCCGCGCCCGGTCAGCGTCGGTGGCATGGCTCACCCACCGGCGATCTGGGCGAACACGAATAGCTGGTCGCCGGCGTGCAGACCAGTTAGCCGGTCCGGCCGACGGTAGATCTCATCATTGAGGGCCAGCAGGAATCCGGCGCGCAATCGCCCGGATTCGTCGAATAGATGTTTGGCCAGCCGGTCGAAGCGCGCCCGGATCTGGTTGACCAGCACAAGCCAGCTGTCTGCGGTACAGGTGATCGAACGGCATTCGGTCGGCGGTGATCCGAGATCGTCGACCTCATCGAGATAGGTGACCAATGATGCGGCCAGGGTGACGACAACCATACTGTTACCTCACTTAGTCTCGGGCAAGCCGGAAGCCGAGGTCACCAGCGGAGTACCCGGCGGGATCGTGGAGCCGGAAACGGGTACGGCACATCTCCGCGAGCGCGAGGAAGCCGCCCCCGCGCGACACCTTGTGTACCGCATCGGTGATCGCAGCTACGTTGACAGACCTCGCCGCTGGGTCATGTCGTGGCGAGCGGCGATAGTAGTCGGAAAAGTACGTGTCCTGGCACCATTCCCAGACATTGCCGTGCAGATCGTGCAGCCCCAGCCGATTCGGCTGGAGCGCGCCGACCGGGTGCGGGCGGCCTTCGGCGTTCTCGGCGTACCAGGCATATCGGGGCAAGTCTCCGAGCGAGCAGCACCATTGTCCGGATTGACCGGTGCCGCAGGCGAATTCCCATTCGGCTTCGGTAGGCAGTCGGCACCCGAACCAGGCCGCGCAGAGCACGGCCTCGTACCATGAGACACCTACGACCGGCAGGTCCTGTCCTGCGGCGGTCGCGGAGTGGTCCGGATCCAGCAACGTGTAGAGCTTGTTAGTGAGTGGGAATCGCGATATCCGGTACGGCGACAGAACCACTCGATGCTGGGGCGTCTCGCCGCAGAAGTGTGCGGTCTGCTCGGCGCGGGTGCCCATGGTGAAGGCGGTTTCGGCGATAGCCGCCATATCCACGGCCATGAACCGCTGGTAGCGCTCCTCGGCGTCGCGGAGAAAACCGGTGGTGACGTGATCGTGGAAGAACTCCGGGAACTGCGCGGCGGCGGCGAGCGCCGCGACCACCGTGCGGGCGTCGCGGCAGCGGGGCATGCCACTTCGATCCAGGGACAACACTTCTCGCAAGCTGTCGAACGTACTCGCGGTGACCGGCGGCGGGCGGGGGGCTGACACCGATACAGGCACTTCTTCAACTCCGCTGCCTGCCATCGCGAATGCGCGCATTTGCGGTAGTTCGGCATTGCGCAGCGAGATGATCATGTGCAAGGGGGCGATGAATCTGCTGACGTGCAGGTCGTAGTCGATACCTGAGAAGTTCCCGGGGTGGCGGCGGTGAGTATGGAATACGGCCACCTCATGCATCTTGTGGCGCACGATGTGCTGTTGGACCCGCCAGGATTCGTCCTCGTCGGCCACGAATCCGGCATCGGGGTGGTCAGTAAAGTATCGGCCGCGGTCCTCGAACCCCTTGCGCCAGTGGTCGTCATTTCGAATGTTGTTCTCGAATCCAATGAATTCGCTCGGCTGGGAGCAGCCCGGCGCGGCCAGGAGATAACCGAACGATTTGACCGGGTGACGGTCGCACACATACGACAGCAACGACTCCGCGAGGGTCGCCGGCAGGATGAGTCCGTTCTCAGGTGCCATGTGCAAACCTGTTCGGGGCGAAGAACACCGTGTCCGCCAGCGAAGATCCTGCCTGGACACCGACGAGATCGACGCGTGTGATCGCCAGATGTTCCAAGAGCCGGTGTGCGATATCCGCGCGGTCGGTGAGACCGGCCTTGTCAGCCAGGGCAGGCGCGGTCATCGGTTCGGTGGCTGCGGCAAGGCATTCCAAGAGGGCGTGTTGCAGCTCCAGAATCGTTACCGCCGTGTGCTTGTCGACGCCAGGCTGGTGGTAGGCGTTCACATCGATGAGCTCGGCGTAGAGCCCGACCGCGCGTTCGTAGAGCGCCACCAAGGCGCCCAGAGCGTCTTCCCCCGCGTCGGGCAGCATGATGACGATCGTCGGGCGGCCGCAACCACGCAGCGCGCTCATCGTGCCGACAAGACCGCCGAACAGGTGGCCGTCGAGGGTGTGGGCGGACTCGGGATGCGCACGGCGCGCTCGATGGGTGCCGATGAAGGTCACGAACGCGTCGTCGCGGCCCTCACGCAGCTGTTGCAGGTAGGAGTGCTGATCACTGACGCCCTTGTGGCCATATACGGTCAGCCCCTGTTGCACCGTTCGACTGGCCCTGTCGGCCCGCTTACCGAGTGACTCCATGATGAGCTGCTGAATCCAGCGGGTGACGCCGGCGAGCTCGTCACGGTACGGCAGAACGACCATGTTGCGGTCGCCGGTGCCGCCGCCGAGCCAGAACCAGGCCAGCGCCAGCAGAGCCGCAGGGTTATCGAGGACCACGGCGGTCCGGGTGCACGCGTCCATCCGGGCTGCGCCAGCGAGGAATTCGCCGGTCCGTGCACCGAGCAGCGCCGCAGGGAGCAAGCCCACCATCGAGGTGACCGAATAGCGCCCGCCGACCCAATCCCACATAGGGAAGATCTCCAGCCATCGATCAGCGGCCGCCTGATCAGCTAGTTCGCTGCCTAAAACTGTGGTGGCCACGGCGTGCGCATGGAAGGCCAGATCTGCTGCGGTATAGGCACGTTCCAGCTCGCGCAGAACCTGACGCGGTGTTGGTGTGATACCCGATTTCGAGACCACCGACACAAGGGTCTGCCCCACACCGCCGTCCAGATTCCGCAGCGCGCGATCAACTCCGTCGGGATCGGCGTTGTCCAGCACCTGAACGGTCAGGCCCTCCGACCCTGCACTCCAGGCTTCGCGCAGCATGTCGGGTCCGGTCGCCGATCCGCCGATACCGACGTGAAGAAGATTGCGAAATCGCCCACCTGCACCGTGGAGTTCGCCGGTTCGCACACGATCGGCAAAGTGGTCGAGCCGGGCCAGACTGTCCGTGATAGCGGCAGTAATCGCGTGGCTGGGCGCGAGATTCGGCGTCCGCAACCAGTAGTGGCCGACGTACCGATCCTCATCAGGGTTCGCGATAGCGCCGCGCTCGAGGGCCGTCATGGCCTCGAACGCGCGCGACAGCGGGTCCGCCATTACATGTAGATAGTCGACCGGGAAGCCCGCGCCGCTCACATCGACACTCACGCCGGAAATCGGGTCGGCGAAACGAAGGGCACAGTATCTTTCCCACCAGCTACCGATGTGTTCAGTCATTGCGGCCCAAGGCATCCCCACTCTATCGCTCACACAGAGCCCCCTCGACCTACCGAGTCCGCGTTGCGCCGCTCAATATTGATAGATGATATCGAGGCCGTACCCCGCACGTGGTGGTTTTCGCCGCAATTCAGTTGTATCCAAGGTCATTTCGAGCCTCCCTGATCTGCGTGACCTCACCACGGTGCGCTCGCGGGATGACAATGAGTTCGACCGCGATCGTCAAAACGGTGCCGGATTCTATTGTGTGCCAGCATATTTGGTTGCCGTCGATGATCATCGCGCCTGACTGACGCCAGCCGAGCACTGTTGCCGGAGTTCACCGCAGGTAAGCAGAGGGGCAGTACCACGACCGAATCGTGGGCGGTATTCACCGCCGTGGTCAATGCGCCGACCAGCGGTTGATCGACTGGTCACGACGATGATCGATGTAGCAGCCTGTCCGATAAAGCGAGAATCATTGTGGTGGTGCATATTTGGCGCGGCGAGCGTCCGAGTCTCTCAAAATGCAAATCACTCCTCGAAGGATTCTGATTTGTGCGTACAACAGAATTCTCGGAGAACAAGCGCAGATCGTCATATCACGATCAGCGCGTCACGAAGCTGGTCGTGCCGACAGTACGCCGAGCGATGTTCACGACGATCTGAAGTCTCGGTCGCGCCGCGGTGACGAGGCCACAGCGCCTGACCATCGACCTCGGCTTTGCGCGAATACTCCCGCACCACAGATGTTTTCATAGTCCACTCGCTGTAGGCAGACACCTCGGAAGGCGCGACCAGGAAGTAGCAAAATGAGCCGAGTCGCTCTGAATCCCTTGCAATGGAACAGCCTCGAACACATCGACGATGTCAGACCGATCGATGACAGCGACGCCGCCTGTCTCGAAGAAATCCGCCTCGTGCTGTCAAAGTACGGGAACCTGGGCCGACTCGGCATCGCCCTGCTTCACAGCCATTTCCAACTTGCCGACGACGAGATGATGCTCGAGACGACCGACACCGAACAAAGAGAGCATTGGGTCCGTCCGGTCAAGAAAATGCCGAGAGTTCAACGGCCGCAAGGGGCACCGGGCCACAATGGTGCGATGTTGGGGTGGGCACCGCGTGACAGTGCGCGAGCGATCGACCGGGTCGGCACGCGAGTTGCCAAGGCCAACAACGGCATCAGACGACCGATACGCCGCGTGCCGCCGATTCCTGCGGTCGCCTCGGCCGTTATGGGCGGCGTCGCTGATGAATCCGACGCATTACGCCACCAGCAGTGTATCGACGTCCTGTGCGGTTACCTCCGCCTTCCCTACACGCCAGAACTGGGGGGAACCACCAAACGGTTCGAGAACGCGACATTCGCCGGCACCGCCTGATTCGACAAGGTGACGTTTCTCCGATACAACCAGGTTCGGTGGGGCGATGTTCGTTGGCCCTGCTACGTTTACAGGCGCGAATTTCAATTCCGGCACAGTCGAATTCCAGTGACCCAAGCAGTGAGGGCCGCCCCGCCGACTTTCGATTGTGACCTGGATCCGACTGAGATGCCAATGAACGTCGAGCCCCGAGACTTGCCGCCGACCGCTGTTCCGATCACGTAACATAGCCCGAGTGGGTGCGCAGGACCGCGCTTGCCGGTCAGCGCTGCGAGCGACAAGCGGACAGCACCGTCAGGGCAAACACCACCTATCTGAGACTATCGACCGGCAACCACCAGCCAGTGTACTGTTCACACGGCTTCCTGGCTTGATCCACCACGGCAACGAGAGCTGAGGACTACTCTGCCGGCGATCAAAATCTGTGGATCAGACGGGCCGTCGAACTCCTGTTGTGTTCCGTGCCCGAGCCAATCGAGAGCGCTCTAAGCGGGCATTCAATCCAGCGCTGAGCACTTGACCGCCGTCAAGTGCGTCAACGTCGAACCAATTCTGCTACTTCATCTTTCGCGCACACCCGATGCAGACCTATCGACGACTACTCGACACGCCTCAGATACTGATCGTGGGAGACCGGTGCGTCCACACGACGATCCGGAAGCTGATACTCCGCGTCGAAGTGATAGTCGGTGAACGGGAAATGTCTGCCACGCCAGCGTGTTTCGAGAGCACCGGCAGGACGGAAGTACGGCGTGTCACCGTGCGAGTTGAGGTAGTAGGTGTGCGTACCCTTGTTTTGCGTCCCGATGTAGTGCCGGAGAACCTGGCCGCGCTTGCGGATCTCGGCATGGTGAGCGGTGTGTGCTTCTTCGCTGACCTCGATCACCGAGGCCCGGCGGCGCCGCGCTTCCGCTATCGCTCGAATGGCGTGTGATGCAGTCGTTTCCACCAACCCGTGCCATCCGATATCAGCCATCGAGTAGGGGCCGACCAGCATCCAGCGGTTCGGCAGGCCGGGTAGAGCCACACCCTCATAGGACTGTAATCCATTGGCACGGAAGAACGTACCGAGATCGAATCCATCCCGCCCGATAACGGCGCCTTCGGCGTAACTTTCCGGATCGGTGTACATCTCGTAGCCGGTCGCCAGGACGATGACGTCGTATTGATGCTCGGTGCCATCGCTGGTCCGGATGCCCTGCTCGGTGAACCGCTCGATGTCGTCGGTGACCAGGCAGACATTGTCACGATTGAACGCCGCCAGATATCCGGTTGACAGGGTGAGTCGCTTCGCCATAGGCCCATAGTCGGGTGTCAGTGCGGCGGCCTTTTCGGGGTCATCGATGATCCGTCGGACATACTTTCGGTAAATCCGCTTGGTGAAGGCATCGAATGCGGCCATCAACGGTATCGCCACCGCCAAGGGCATGATCGTCGCCAGTCTGGCAATGGGTTCCAACCCCAGCAACATCATCCCGCGCAGGGCCGCTGCCACTCCCGGCACCCGCAAGGCCGTCTGAAACCACTGCGGGACCGGGTAATTGGGCTTGTTGATACACCACACGGGCGTCCGCTGGTAGACATCGAGGTGACCCACCTCAGGCGCGATCGCGGGCGTGATTTGTACGGAACTCGCGCCCGTACCGACCACCGCTACGCGCTTACCCGCCATGTCGTGAGCATGGTCCCAGGCGGCCGGGCGTTGCACCGTACCGGCGAAATCATCGAGACCCGCTATGCCGTCGACTCTGGGCCGTAGAAAGGCACCGACCGCGCTGATCACGAACCTGGCCGTAATGACCTGGTTGTCAGCGGTGTGCAACGCCCATCGGCGGTGTGTCTCGTCCCAGACTTCGCGGACGATCTCGGTGTGGAACCGTAGATGCCGATAGAGACCGTAGCGGCGCGCGACATCCTGGTGATACGCCTGAACCTCGGCACCTGTCGGGAAGGCCGTCGGCCAATCGGCCTTGCGAGCGAACGAGTACTGGTAGATGAGCGCGGGCACGTCCACACTGATTCCCGGGTAGGAATTGTCGCGCCAACTGCCGCCGACCTCACCCGCGCGTTCCAGAATAGTGAACTCTTCGATCCCCGCGCGTTTGAGCAGCGCACCCGCCGCGATACCGCCGGGACCCGCCCCGATCACCACGATCTCGTGATCGGGTTGCGTTGTCATAGTGCTCATTGCTTCTCTCTCTCACTGAATAGGTCGGATGCCGGCGCTCAGTTGCGTGAGCCATTGGTCAATCAGCTGTGCCGAAACTCGGACCTCGGCACCGCACAGCGCAACGTGATCCGCATCCACGGTTTGGACGGTCTGCGCGGTTGACCACGCTTCTACCGGCCACTCATCGGGGCTCTGCTGCAATTGCGATGATCGCGTGAACTTGACAACAAGCGACGTACATTCAAGAGGCTTGTGTTCGAACCGCGTCACCAGGTCGAACCACCAACCGAATGCGGTCAACCGCGAGTTGGTGAGGCCGGCGAAGCCGGGGGTCGTCGCGTCTATCTCGAGAATATGGTTCCCCCGGCCGTTCAGTTGGCGTTCATTCGCCGCACGTGCGATAAAGCCGTCGAGGATGATCAGGCCTTGCAGCTGGGTATTTCCTTGTTCCAATAGGCGAGTCGCCGCCGCGTGGGCGATGTTTCCTCCGACCGAATAACCGCCCAGGACGAATTCGTCCTGGCCCACCGTGTCGAGGACCGTCTCGACAATGCTGTCGATAGCGGCATCGAGCGAGGCAGGGAGCGGCTCATCCGGACCGTATCCCGACAGCGGGATGGCCGAGACACGGCGGTCACCGCCCAAATGGGCGGCAAGCTGCGTGTACTGAATGAATTCGCCGAGGAATTCCGGGGAATTGATGAATATCAAGTGTGGCAGGACATCTCCGACACTGTTGTCGGGCGAACCGCCACTGATTCCGATGCCGGTCGGCATTCCCTCGGTGCAGTGGTCGAACATCGGACGGAGCTTCGCTGCGGCTCGTAAGAACGCCAAACCTTTTCCGAGCCTGTTGTTTTCGATCGCCTGGCGGATGACACCGACCAAAGTCTCTGCGGGAGCGGTGGATTCGGCCGCCGGAAGATCTGTAGATTCGCGAGCGGCATCCGACAACCGCATCGGCGCTGCCGCGGTCTCCCCAGGGGCTCCGAGTAGTTCGTGCATAATGTGCCGGGCGAGGGTGGCCGGTGTGGGATGGTCGAAGATCAGGGTCGCGGGCAGTCGCAGTCCCGTGATCGTATTGAGTCGATTACGGGCCTCGACCGCGGCCAGCGAATCAAAACCCAACTCCCGGAAGTTGCTAGTTGGATCGACCGCGTCGGGACCCTCATGGCCGAGCACAATCGCCATCTGGTCGCGGACCACGCCCAGTAGCATGGGCAGTCGCTCGGCTTCCGCCAGCGCTGAAACCCGCTCTCGCAAAACCGCTCTCGGCTCCCGCGACCGCTCCGGCACCGAACGACGTCGTGCACTCGATACCAATCCCCGCAGCAGCGGGTTCAATGTCCCGGCCCGGATCTGCGCATCCAGCGCCACACGATCCAGCGTTGCCGCAACCACTGTGGCACGGTCCGCGACGATCGCGGTGTCGAACATCGCCAGACCCTGCTCAGTCGAAATGGGTGACAACCCAACACGACTCAACCGAGCGGTGTCGGTATCAGCGAGATGCCCGGTCATCCCGGTATCGGAAGCCCAGAACCCCCACGCGATCGAAGTCGCGATCAGCCCACTCGCACGCCGATGCTCGGCCAGCCCGTCCAGGAACACATTCGCCGCCGCATAGTTGCCCTGTCCCGCATTGCCCAGCACACCCGCAACCGAGGAATACAGCACGAACAATCCCAGATCCAACTCACGGGTCAACTCGTGCAGATGCCACGCCGCATCCGCCTTGGCCGCCAGCACCGCGTCCATCCGGTCCGGTGTCAGTGACGTGATCACGCCGTCATCGAGTACAGCGGCCGCATGCACCACACCCGTCAAAGGGAACTGCTCAGGCACTGCCGCCAACAACTCGGCCACGCCCTCGCGAGTCGCGATATCACAGGCCACGATCCGCACCCGAGCACCCAGCTCGCCCAGCTCCGTCACCAACAGCGACGCTCCCGGCGCAGCCGCACCACGACGACTCGCCAACACCAGCGACCGCACCCCATGATTTGTCACCAGATGCCGCGCCAGCACCACACCCAAACCGCCGGTACCGCCAGTTATCAGCACCGTCCCAGCCGACACCACGCCACCCGAGCCCGATACCGGCCGTGGCACGTCGACGGACGCCGCGCGGACGCTCTTCCCGGTATCGGGTAGCCGGGTCAATCGGGCTACATGCACGACACCGGCACGGATCACAACCTGAGGCTCACCCGAAACGATCACCGCCGCCAGCCCGTCGGCGGTCAGCTCGTCAATGTCAGTGTCCACCAGGACGATACGGCCCGGGGCCTCCGACTGAGCCGAACGCACCAGACCCCAGACCGCCGATCCTGCCAAATCGGTGACATCGTGCCCGGCCCCGCCGACCGCACCATGAGTGACCACAACCAGAGTGCTTGCCGCACAACGCGGCTCATCCAGCCAGGCCTGCAACACGCGCAACATCTCATGAGTCGCATCGCGGACACGACTCGGCACGTCTGTACCTGCGCCGGCCACGCCACGGTCGAATACGACGACCGCAGGTACGGTCACCTCCTGCTTCTGCACCCAGCTACCGAAAACCTCACCATCGGCGAAGGTTTCGACACCGACAGGCGAACTGCTCTGCGCCGCTATGGGTTTCCACTGCACTCCATGCAACCCGCCCTGGACCGAGAAGGCGGTCAGCTGCGCGGAAGATACCTCCTGCACAGTCAAGGACCGCGCCGAGAACACCCACCGGCCGGCCGCATCGGCGACCTGGATCGACACCGCATCGATATCGCCAGGAACGGGAATGATGCGCGCCCGCAGCAGCGACGCTCCGGTCGCGTGCAAGGTCACCCCCTGCCAGCAAAACGGCAACCTCACTCGCCCCGGAGTGGGATCGACATCGGCGAGCTGTCCGTGCAGCACCGACTCCAGCAAGGCCGGATGCAGCCCGAACCGCGACACATCGGTCATCGCCTCGGGTAGCTCGACCTCGATGAAAAGTTCTGCACCACAACGCCATACCGATCGCAGCCCCTGGAACGCCGGTCCGTACTCGTCACCGGCAACAGCCAGCCGGTCGTACAGACCATCCACAGGCACGGCGACCGCGCCCTCGGGCGGCCACACTGCCAACCCCGCATCCGGTTCCGGCCCACCCTCGATTCCCAGCACACCCTGGGCGTGCAGAACCCATAGCCCGTCAGCAGCCTCGGCACGGGAATACACCGATACCGACCGGCAGCCGAGTTCGTCGGCACCGTCCACCACTACCTGCAACTGCATCCCGACCTCGTCGGGCAGCACAAGAGGCTTCATCAGAGTCAGCTCCCGCAGCAGTGCACAGCCCACTTCCGCTGCCGCACGCAACACCAACTCCACGAAAGCGGTCCCCGGTAACAGCACACACCCGTACACGGCACGATCGGCCAGCCACGGATGGGTCGCCAGGCCGACTCGGCCGGTCAGTACTACACCGTCCCCGTCCGGGGACACCACCACCGCCCCCAGCAACGGATGGCCGGCCGCCGATAACCCCAGCGACGACGCATCTCCACCACTCGAGCCGCTATCCAGCCAATACCTGCGCCGTTGAAACGCATACGTCGGCAAAGACACCCCACCCTGACGAGCGGGTCCCAGCAACGCCGTCCAATCCATCCCCACACCCGACACCTCCAACTGCGCCGCCGACAGCAGGAAAGCGTCCATGCCCCCTTCATCGCGTCGCAGCGAACCCACGACGGTCACCGGATCGGCGCCCATCCGAAGGTCACAGATCTGCTCGACACCGACCGTGAGCAGTGGATGCGGACTGACCTCGACGAAGACGTTGTACCCGTCCTCCAGTAGGGCCTGAGCTGCTTGTTGGAAATACACCGGCTCCCGCAGATTTCGGAACCAGTAGTCCGCATCCAACTCGGTGCCGTCCAGGACACCGCCGGTCACGCTGGACCAGAACGCCACTTGTGACGATCTGGGCGCAAGGTCGGCCAGCACCTTCAGCAGCGGTTCGCGGAGGACTTCGACCTGCGGCGAATGTGAGCCGTAGTCCACCGAGATCCGGCGTGCGTGAACGTCGTCGCGTGCACAGGCTTCCAGGAAGTCCTCGAGCTGCACTGCCGCACCGGACACCACCGTTGCCCGCGGGCCGTTCACTGCGGCGACCGACAATTCGTCGTATCCAGCCAGCAGCGTGGTGACCTGGTCGACAGGCAGGGACACCGTCGCCATCCCACCCTGCTCAGTCAAAGCAATCAGGGCGGCCGACCGCAGGATCACTACCCGAGCGGCATCCTCGAGGGACAAGGCCCCGGCCACACACGCCGCAGCAATCTCGCCTTGGGAATGACCCACTACCGCGTCCGGAACAACACCGACCGAGCGCCACAGTTCGGCCAGCGACACCATCACCGCGAACAGCACCGGTTGAACCACGTCCACGCGCTCCAGCGGCGGCGCTCCTTCCGCACCCGCGAGCACGGCGAACAACGACCAATCCACCAGCGGCGCGAACGCGGCATCGCACTCGGCCATCTTCCGGGCGAACACCGGCGAGCAGTCCAGTAGCTCTCTTCCCATGCCCAGCCATTGCGCTCCCTGACCAGGGAATACCAGCACGGTTTTGCGCAACGCTCCTGCCACGCCGGTAACGACGCCGGGCCTCGGAGTCTGCTCCGACAGCGCGGTCAGCCCCGCAAGCAGCTGGTCACGATCCGCACCTGTCACCGCCGCGCGGTGGTCGAACCGCGACCGCTGAAACACCAACGACCGCGCCACGTCCCGCACGTTCAGCAACGGGTCGCCGGCCACGAAATCCCGCAGCTGCCGCACCTGCCCCGCCAACGCCTCCGGCGTCCGACCCGACACCACCCACACCACCGACCCATCCCCACCAGCACCGGCGTCGGTCACGGGTTCGGTCACCGATTCCGGCGCCTGTTCGAGGATCACGTGCGCATTGGTGCCGCTGATACCGAACGCCGACACCCCCGCACGACGCGGCCGATCAACAACCGGCCACCCCCGCGCCGCGCTCAACAACCCTGCATGCCCGGCTGTCCAATCCACATGCGTGGATGGCTCATCGACATGCAAAGTCTTGGGTAACAACCCATGTCGCAAGGCCTGCACCATCTTGATCACCCCTGCCAGCCCCGCCGCGGCCTGAGTGTGCCCGATATTGGACTTGATCGAACCCAGCCATACCGGCCGATCCGCCGGCCGATCCTGTCCGTAGGTGGCCAGCAACGCCTGAGCTTCGATCGGATCACCCAGTGTGGTGCCGGTGCCGTGGGCCTCGACTACATCGACCTCACTCGCCGCGACGCGGGCATCGGCCAACGCCCGCCGAATCACCCGCTGCTGCGAAGGCCCGTTCGGAGCGGTCAAACCATTCGACGCACCATCCTGATTCACCGCCGAACCACGCACCACCGCCAACACCTGATGCCCGTTGCGTTGCGCATCGGACAACCGCTCCAACACCAGAACACCCGAACCCTCGCCGAACGCAGTCCCATCCGCAGCGTCGGCAAACGGTTTACACCGACCATCCGGCGCCAAGCCCCGCTGCCGGGAAAACTCCACGAACGCCCCAGGGGTTGTCATCACGGTGACACCACCGGCCAACGCCAGCGAGCACTCCCCCGTACGCAATGCCGCCACCGCCTGATGCAATGCCACCAGACTCGACGAACACGCCGTATCCACCGATACCGCAGGCCCTTCCAACCCCAGCACATACGACACCCGACCCGACACCACACTGGGCGAAGAGCCGGTCAAGCGATACCCCTCCACTCCATGATCGGCTCCGACTCCGACTGTCCCGCCGTAGGTCTGCCCGATGACACCGACGAACACGCCGGTGTCACTGCCGCGCAACGAATCCGGCTTGATACCCGCCCGCTCCAGGGCCTCCCATACCGTCTCCAGCAGCAACCGCTGCTGAGGATCCATCGCAATCGCCTCGCGCGGACTGATTCCGAAGAACCCGGCGTCGAACTCGGCCACGTCGTAAAGGAATCCGCCCTGATTCGTGCACGACTTACCCGCGACACCCAGCTCAGGAGACAACAAACCCGACTGATCCCACCCACGATCAGCCGGCCACGCCGACACCGCATCACGACCCTCGAGAACCAGTCGCCACAGCTCATCCGGCGACGTCACACCTCCCGGAAAACGACACCCCATACCGACGATCGCCACCGGCTCCGAGGCTCGCTGCGTCAGGTCCCGCAGCTTGGCCCGGCTTTCCTGAAGCTCGGCCATGACACGTCGTAGGAGATTTTGCAGCTTCTGCTGATCGACCAATTCGGAACCTCTATTCCAAAGAACAAAACCCAATCCAGACAAAAACTCAGGCAGACCGAACTCGTCGTTCAACAAAAGCGGCAACCACATGATCTGCCGTCGGCCGGAGATATGCCGGCCGGTCTGAATTCGACCAGGCGAAAATCAGCCCGAGATCGACAATCACGGTCGCCGAAGTGTCACTTGATGCAGCTGAACCTCAGCGAGATCTGCTCGACCTCAACAGCATCAGCCTGCCTGCCGGCCGTCACCTGCGCACACTTCCAGGCGCCACCGACATCTGCGGAAAATCGATTGCCATTGCTCGGCATTGAGCGCTGCCATGTCATCTATCCCACCCCCATTGGACCGACTCCCAAAGTCCGTATCAGCATCGAGCAAGAACGCGTTCTAGTCAAGGGACATGACGGCGACAGCTTCCAATGACATGCTGGCGACGACGTGATACAACCAAAAGTGCTGGTGGATCCAGATCATTGCGATCGCCAGCAAAGCACCAGCAATCTTATCCTTCGCCGCCGAAGGAACACGTTCTACATCATGGGGGGCTCCAGGCACAATCCAGAAGGAAGTAACCATTGTCCGCATTCGGTCTCGATCCGGGCGCGGATCTCATCATCCCGAAACCGATTCCGCCGAAATCGGCGACTACACGGAAGCATTGAGAAATGACCGCAGAGCAAGGCCGGCTCGTCGAGACATCAGACGAATCCATGAATGAGCATCACACCATCGAATGGTCCACAATTCCCACTCCCACAGTATTGCCCGAGGTGGCACCCTGTGACTGGACAGAAGCGCTCAACGGGCCCGACACCGACACCGCCCAGGTCATAGTTCTGGACTGCCGTAGAGACGAATCCGGTGCGGCACCGACGGATTCGCACGCCATGACACAGAAGGTGTCGTCCGCTTTGCAGTCCTGGTCCGGACAACGACGCTTCGATTCCAGCCCTTTTCTGGTACTCACGCGCGGTGCGATCTCGGTATCGCCCGACGAAGTTGTGCACCCGGCAGGATCGGCGATATGGGATCTTGTGAAGTCGGCTCAGACCGAGAATCCGGGGCGGATCATTCTCGTCGACACCGACTCACCCGATAATGGCCTCGGCGAATTCTCTGGACTGATGGCCATACGAAACATGACCGTCAAGGCAATCGCCAGTGCCGAACCGCAACTCGCCGTACGCGGAAACACCTTGCTTGCACCTCGGCTCGCAGGGGTCGGACACACGCGCGATGGAGAGGCGGCCGAGTCCGCCGAACAGTCCGCAGCGAGCTCCCGATCCGCGGATCCAACTATTGTCCGCATGTTCAGACAGGCGGTTGCGGACGATAGGTTCAGCGACGGCCTGGAGTTCCTTCTTGCGGCTGCACAACTCCGCCCGGCGTTCGACCACGATATGGCAGCAATACCGACCGGCATCGGACTCAGCGGTGGCACGCCCCATAACAGTGGCGGAGATACCCTTCCTCACGTCGTATTGATCTGCACCCCGGCATTTCTCGGCGGATATATTCAGTACATTCTGCTTGCCGCTCATCTGGGCGCTCATCGCCGTCTGTCGGTCATCCCACTTTCGGGTTACGAGGCGGATGAGCCCTTGCCGGCGTCACTCGATGCCGCCATCGAAAGTATCGCCAAGTCCGTCCTCGACACCGTCGGGAACGACGAATTTGTCCTGGCCGGCATGTCGGGAGGAGGAAACCTCGCCCATGCCGCTGCGAGTCGACTTCTGGAACAAGGAAATACCCGGATACAGGGACTGATCATCCTCGATTCCTATATCGCTCGGGAGGCAAACGAGCGCCAAATCGAAACCGCGAGATACGCCGTGGTCGATACGGAGGCGATGATCCCCGACCTCGCCGGCTTCACCACCGCACGGTTGACCGCTCTGGCGTGCTGGCTCGATCTGTTGCTGCAACTCGAGTATCGGCCTGTCGACTGCAAGGCGCTCGTCATCAAATGCACGAAACCGTCACCGACGCATGACCTCACCGCGTGGCCCATAGAAAGCTGGTCAACCGCGCAGACTGTCCAGCCCGTGGATGCTGAACATGTCGCACTGTGCAGCACTGAGGCGCATACGACCGCACAGGTGGTCGACCAATGGCTGAGGCAGTTGAGCGCAAACGACGGTTAACCCGACTTCGGTCATGAGTTCCACATCATCGATCGATGCTGAATTCCGTTAGGGGAGAATAGAATGGGCCGCAGGAAAAAGGGGGGCAAGCTGGCGCCGAAAATGCGGCAGTCCGCGTTTCGGAACACCTGGCAGACCTTGAAGGATCCGAATGCCCTGCTGGTTCGAGGGGTCACGGAGTGCGGCAACGTGTTCCGAGTCGGTTATCCGCACATGGAAGCCACCGTATTCGCCGGTCGAGAGGTAATGGATGAGCTCCTACGTCTGGAGCAGAACGGTGTACTGATCGCTGCGGGCGGATTCAAGGCTTTTCGGGAACAGTTCGATGCGGAGCATTTCATCGCCGATTCGGACGGCGATATGCACGCGGTCCTGCGCCGCCGCCTGGCGCGCGGCCACTCGAGTCATGCGGCCGATCCGGAAAAGCTGGTGGGCGCGGTCGATTTCATGGTCGCACGATGGATCGAACAGAAATCCATCGACCTGATGCCCGAACTGCGGAGGTTGTTCGTCTGCCAGGCGAGCGCGACCATGGTCCCGGCCGACGACGCGGTGGACATGACAGACACCCTGTTCTACGTCAACAGTGTGCTGCTGCGAGTCTCACTCGGGCACTGGCCGAAACTCATGTTGGCCTGGCCGCCGTATCGGTCCGCGCTGCGACAGGTGATGGCGTACGTCACCGAGCTGGCCGACACATTGCTCGCCGAATCGTCCGATTCGGAGCAGCCGCCGCTGGCGACCGCGCTGGTGAACCTGTACCGCAGCGGCGATATCGGCCGTAATGAGCTGATCCTGAGCCTGTTCGGTCCATTCATCGGCGGCGCGGACACCTCCACCTCCACCATCGCCATCGCCCTGCTCGACATCCTCGAGCGCCCCGATCTGCACACCGCGGTGCGGGCGGAGGCGATCGCTTATTTCGACGGTGATCCCTGCGGGGTGGATCCACTGGCGGCCATGCCTCACCTGTGGTCGGCCGTGCAGGAATCCATGCGGTTGAATCCCGTCGCTCCGGGTGTGATCCGGCGCGCCGCAAGGGATTTCGAGTTTCGAGGATTCCAGATTCGCGAAGGTTCGATGGTGATCATCGCCACCACCGCCGCACATCGGTCCGAAGAGCATTTTCCCGATCCCACGTTGTTCATCGCGGACCGATTCGTCGATGTGCGCACAGGCAATCGGATGGGCTACGCCCCCTTCGGTTTCGGCAGGCGCGAATGTATTGCGAAGAACTGGGCCAAGATTCAGGCGCTGCTGTCCATCGCACGCTTGCTTGCCACCTGTGAGCTGGCGTTTGCGGGGAACCCTGGAGAACCGCTGCGGATGACGACATTCCCGCCGCGCACGCCCAAGGGATTGCGAATCTCGGTGCAGCCCATCAAGGCACCGTCGTAGCCGGCGTCGGCATCGGATCGAACGACCACGGCTCCATGGCGAGGTCACCATGGAGCCGATCGCTCCCGAAAACCGCTACGAGATGCCGAATTCGTCCTCCAGCAGGTCCAATAATGTTTGGTCACTCATGGCCATGATGTCCTCCGACGAGGATGTATCCCGGTCTTCGTTCGCCCGACTGGCGATTCGGGTCACATTCAACAGCCTCGAGTAGAATTCATTGGTCAACGTTTTGCTTTCGACCATCTGTATTACCTCTTCTTCCAGACGCGATAACGAGTCCGAGGTATCGGTGTCGGAGAGTTGGGTGAGGATGTGCACGGCCACCGCCTCCGGTGACGGATGGTCGAAGACCAGCGTCGCGGGCAGCCGCAGCCCGGTGACGGTGTTCAACCGGTTGCGGGCCTCGACCGCGGTCAGCGAATCGAAACCCAGATCCCGGAAATTGCGGTCGGCGTCGATGGCCACGCCACTGTCGTGGCCCAGCACGGCCGCGACCTGACCGCGAACAGCCTCCAGCACCAACAACTTTCGCTCGGCCTCGGTCAGTCCCGCCAACCGCTGCCGCAGACCCATCACAACTTCCGGGACGCGGCGGACCTCCGGCAGCAAGCCCTCCAGCAGCGGAGTCAAAGTGCCCGCGCGGGCGCCGGCAGCCAGCGCGGCCATGTCCACACGGGCAGCGACCACACCCGGACGATACTGTGACACAGCGGCATCGAACAATGCCAAACCCTGCTCGTCCGACATCGCCACCACCCCACCCCGACCCAGACGTGTGGTGTCGGCATCGCCGAGGTGTCCGGTCATCTCGGTGCCCGCTGCCCATAAACCCCACGCGATCGACACCGCCGTCCGGCCCTCGCCGCGGCGATGCTCGGCCAACCCGTCGAGGAACGCATTCGCCGCCGCATAGTTGCCCTGCCCCGCAGTCCCCAGCACACCCGCGACCGAGGAATACAACACGAACAACCCCAGATCCAATTCACGGGTCAACTCGTGCAGATGCCACGCAGCGTCAGCCTTGGCCGCCAACACCGCATCCACCCGGTCCGGGCTCAGCGACACCACTACACCGTCATCGAGCACACCGGCGGTATGCACCACACCGGTCAACGGCGCATCCGCGGGAACCGCGGCCAACACATCCGCCACCGCCCCCCGCTCCGACACATCACACGCCAACACCCGCACCCGCGCGCCCAGCCCGGACAACTCCGTAACCAACTCCGCTGCCCCCGGCGCCACCGGACCACGGCGACTCGCCAACACCAGCGACCGCACCCCGTACTCGGCCACCAGATGCCGAGCCAGCATCGCCCCCAATCCCCCTGTCCCACCGGTCACCAACACCGTGCCCGCCGATACCGCCGACACCACGCCCGAATCCACACCATCGGAACCCGCCGGGATGGACAAGGCGATCTTTCCGATATGGCGTGCCTGACTGAAGTATCGGAAGGCATCGCGCGCATGCCGAATGTCATATGTCTTGACGGGCAGCGGAACGATCACTTCCTTGTCGAACATCGTCTCGAGATCGGCCAGCATCTCCGCGATCCGATCCGCGCCGGCATCCCAGAGATCGAACGCGCGATATTGCACTCCGGGGTAGCGAGCGGCGATTTCTCCGCTATCGCGTATGTCGGTTTTACCCATCTCCAAGAAATGACCACCGCGCGGTAACAGCCGCAAAGACGTATCGACGAATTCCCCGGCCAGCGAGTCCAAAACGATGTCCACACCACGCCCGCCCGTGGCCGCCATGAACTTTTCCCCGAAGTGCAGAGATCGGGAATCACCGATGTGCTGCTCATCGAACCCCATGGAACGCAAGGTGTTCCACTTGCCCTGGCTCGCGGTCCCGTACACCTCGATCCCCCAGTGCCGGGCCAACTGTGTAGCCGCCATACCCACCCCGCCGGCAGCCGCATGCACCAGCAAAGTGTCTCCCGGCCGGGCCTGAGCCAAATCCCGGAGCCCGTAATAAGCGGTGAGGAAAACAACCGGAACCGTGGCCGCATCGACGAACGACCATCCCTCGGGCATATGGACGATCAATCGCTGATCCGTCACCGCAAAAGGACCCAGACCATCTTCGATCAGTCCCATCACCCGGTCTCCGAGGACAAAGTCCTCCACCCCCGGGCCGACCTCGACGACCACCCCGGCAACTTCCATGCCCATCAGGGTGTTCGCCGCGGCCACCGCACCCAGACAGATGAGGACGTCTCTGAAGTTCAGGCCACCGGCCCGCACCGCGACGCGGACCTGACCGTGCCCCAATGGTTGATTCGCAGCACCGCACGGGTTCAGGCCGAGCCCGTCGACGGTGTTGTCACCGGCTTCCAGTCGCCACGAAACCGACTCCGGCACAACGAGACCCAGCGAATCGGTCAGCCGGGTCAGCCGGGCCTGGTACAGCACCCCACCACGGACGATCGCCTGAGGTTCACCACAGGCCAACACCTCGGCCAGAGCCACCCCCGGTATGTCGACCGGGTGATCGGTGTCCAGGAGCACGACTCTGCCCGGGTCCTCCGCCTGCGCCGAACGCACCAAACCCCACATTGCGGCACCGGCCAGATCAGCGATCTGCTCACCCGCGCCCGCAACCGCCCCGCAGGTCAAGACCACCAAAACACTTGCGGCGAAACGTGACTCAGCCAGCCAGTTCTGCAGGACTACCAGCACCTCACCCGTCGCCCGGTGCACTCGCTCCGGTACATCCGCAGCGGCGTTGCCGGTCTGCCGCCGGTCGAACACCACCTGCGGCGGCACCGTCACAGTGTCGTCGCGCGTCCACGCCAAAAATCCCTCGACCGTGGTGAACACCCGAGACTCCGGCGCCGGCCCCGAACTCGGAATCGGAGTCGGAGTCGGCGCCGGTGTCCACTGCACCGCGCACAACCGCTCACGCGTGCTCGCCGCGCCCAGTTGTCCCGGCGACACCGGCCGCAAGGTCAGCGATCCAGCCGTCAGCACCGAGTGCCCGGTAGTGTCGGCAACCTCGATCGCCACCGCGGTACCGGAATCGGCCGGCCGGATCCGGGCCCGCACCACCGACGCGCCGACCGCATGCAGCGACACCTCCGACCACGCGAACGGCAACATCACCTCGCCACCGGCATCGGCAGCCATCACCGTGGCATGCAGCACCGAATCCAGCAACGCCGGATGCAGCCCGAACCCCGACGCATCACTCACCGAATCCGGCAATGCCGCCTCGACGAACAACTCCTCACCACGACGCCACAGCGACCGCAACCCCTGGAATGTCGGACCGTAGTCATATCCGAGATCGGCCAGCACCGAATACAGATCGTCCACCGCCACCGCCACCGCACCGCGTGGCGGCCACACTGCCAATCCGTCCGACACCGCAACGGCGGCAACCGAATTCGCGAATTCGCCACCCTCCCGCTCGAGCGCGCCCTCGGCGTGCGTGACCCAGCCCGCCTGCGGGTCCTCGGCATCACGGGAATACACCATCACCCGCCGCACGCCCTGCTCCTGCTCATCGTGCCCATCGACCACGACCTGCAGCTGCACCGCGGTCTCTGCGGTCAACACCAACGGCGTCATCAATGTCAGGTCCCGCAATACCGGGCATCCGACTTCCACCCCGGCCCGCATCGCCAACTCCACGAACCCGGTGCCGGGGAACAACACCACCCCACCGACCGCGTGATCGACCAGCCACGGCTGCGACGCCAGCGACAACCGACCTGTCAACACCACCGCACCCGTGTCCGCGGACACCATCACCGCACCCAGCAACGGATGCCCGGCCCCGGCCAACCCCAGCGACACCGCGTCACCGGTCCCGGTCGAGGTCAACCAATAGCGGCGACGCTGGAACGCGTACGCGGGCAACTCGACCCGACGACCACGACCCTGGCGCACCGCATCCCACATCACCTCCACACCCGACACATCCAAGCGGGCCATCGAACGCGTGAACGCGACCGCGCAATCCTCGCCACGCTGCAGCGAACCCACGATCACCGGGTCATGGCTGTCCGAGGGAGTGCTGCTGCCGGGATCGGCTGCCGCACAGATCTGTTCGATGTCGACGGTCAGCAGGGGGTGTGGGCTCGCCTCGACGAACACGTTGTATCCGTCGCGGTGCAATGCCTGCACGGCCTGCTCGAAACGCACCGTTTCCCGCAAATTTCGGAACCAGTACCGGGCATCCAATTCACTCGGGTCCAGGATCGTGCCGGTGACGGTGGAATAGAACACCACCCCCGACGAACCGGTGGAACCTTGTGAACGCGGCTGGATTTCGGTGAGTGCGTCGAGCAGGTGATCGCGGAGTTGTTCGACCTGAGGAGAATGCGAGGCATAATCCACCGCGATCCGGCGGGCGCGAACATCGAGTCGCTCACACTCGGTCAGGAACAACTCCGTCTGCCCGATGTCACCGGACACCACGGTCGATGCCGGGCCGTTGATCACGGCCACCGCCAACCGGTCGAACCTCTCGAGCAGTCGCTCGACCTGCTCGACCGCGAGCCCGACCGACACCATCGCGCCCTGACCGGCCAGCGCCGTCAACACCGCTGAGCGCAGGATCACGATCCGGGCGGCATCCTCGAGCGACAGCACACCGGCCACGTAGGCTGCGGCGATCTCTCCTTGGGAATGACCCACCACGGCATCGGGTTCCACACCGACCGAACGCCACAGCTGCGCCAGCGACACCATCACCGCGAACAACACCGGCTGCACAACCTCGACGCGCTCCAGCGAGGGCGCACCTTCGCCACCGTCGAGCACCTCGAGCAGCGACCAGTCCACCAATGCGGAGAACACCCGATCACACTCGGTCATGGCCTGCGCGAACACCGGCGAGGAAACCAGCAACTCCCGCCCCATGCCCAGCCACTGCGCACCCTGACCCGGGAACACCAACACTGTCTTACCGTGTCGACCGGCAACCCCCGACACCACCGCACCAGTGCCGGCGGGTAGCCCCTGTGCCACCGCGTCGAGCCCGCCCAGTAACTGGGCCCGATCCGCGCCGACGATCACCGCACGATGATCGAACCGCGAACGTCCGGACAGGGTCGCGGCCACATCCACCGCATCCACATCCGGACGCTGCCCCAGATAGGCCGACAACCGAGATGCCTGCCCCGCCAACCCATCCGCGGTCCGCGCCGACACCACCCACGCCACCGGCACCGTCGCATCCGTCGGTGTCTGTTGTTGCGGTGCCTGCTCGCTCACCGGTGCTTGTTCGAGGATGACGTGCGCATTGGTGCCGCTGATACCGAACGCCGACACCGCGGCACGACGCGGCCGATCGACATCCGGCCACTCCCGCGCCACGGTCAGCACCCCCGCATGCCCCAGCGCCCAATCCACATGTGTGGAAGGCGTATCCACGTGCAGCGTCTTGGGCAGGATTCCGCGACGGAGCGCCTGCACCATCTTGATCACCCCGGCCAGCCCCGCCGCGGCCTGAGTGTGCCCGATATTGGACTTGACCGAACCCAGCCACACCGGCTCCGAATCACGATCGCGCTGACCATAAGTCGCCAGCAACGCCTGCGCTTCGATCGGATCACCCAGCGTGGTGCCGGTGCCGTGCGCCTCCACGACATCGACCTCATCTGCAGACACCCCAGCATTGGCCAACGCCCGCCGAATGACCCGCTGCTGCGAAGGACCATTCGGAGCGGTCAAACCATTCGACGCACCATCCTGATTCACCGCACTGCCCCGCACCACCGCCAACACCTGATGCCCATTACGTTGCGCATCCGACAACCGCTCCAGCACCAGAACACCCGAACCCTCACCCCACGCGGTCCCGTCAGCCGCCTCCGCGAACGGTTTACACCGCCCGTCCGGCGCCAACCCTCGCTGCCGCGAAAATTCGACGAACATTCCCGCCGTCGCCATGACCGTCACGCCACCGGCCAAGGCCAGCGAGCACTCGCCCGCACGCAATGCGGCCGCCGCCTGATGCAACGCCACCAGACCTGCCGAACATGCCGTATCCACCGATACCGCAGGCCCTTCCAACCCCAGCACATACGACACCCGGCCCGACACCACACTCGCTGTCGCACCGGTGAACTCGCGATCCCCGACCCCATCACCACCACCGTAGGACTGGTCGATCACACCGACGTATACGCCGGTGTCGCTGCCCCGCAGCGTCGCGGGCCGGATCCCGGCGTGTTCGAGTGCCTCCCATACCGTTTCCAGCAGGATCCGCTGCTGCGGGTCCATCCCGATCGCCTCACGCGGACTGATGCCGAAGAACCCGGCGTCGAACTCGGCTGCGTCGTAAAGGAATCCGCCCTCGTTCGCGTACGACTTGCCCGCCACACCCGGCGCCGGATCGAACACTCCGTCCCAGCCGCGGTCGGCCGGGAACCCCGAGATCACATCACGCCCGTCGATCACCAACTGCCACAACTCTTCTGCGGAAGACACCCCGCCCGGAAACCGGCACCCCACGCCCACGATCGCCACCGGATCCGACGACGACACCACCGATGCCGATTCCGTAGCCGCGGAGATATCGGTGTCGGTGAGCTGGGTAAGGATGTACGCGGTCACCGCATCCGGTGTCGGATAGTCGAAGACCAGGGACGCAGGCAACCGCAACCCGGTGACAGTATTCAACCGGTTGCGCGCCTCGACCGCGGTCAGCGAATCGAAACCCAGATCCCGGAAATTGCGGCCGGCATCGATAGCCACAGCGCTGTCGTGACCCAGTACGGCCGCGACCTGACCACGAACAGTGTCCAGTACCAACGTCTTTCGCTCGGCAGACGCCAATCCCGCCAACCGCTGCCGCAACCCCACCACAACTTCCGGGACGGGATGGAGCCCCGGATCCCCGGCCTCCGACAACCCCGACAACCCCGCATCGCCGACCCTCGGCGTACTCAACCAATACCGGCGACGCTGGAACGCATAGCCCGGCAACTCCACACGCCGCCCACGACCCGCCAGCACCGCATCCCACGCCACCCCCACGCCCGCCACATCCAAGCGAGCCATCGAGCGGGTGAACGCGAGAACACTGTCCTGGTCGCGCTGCAGCGAACCCACGATCACCGGGTCCCGGCCATCATCGGAAACCGAAGCCTCACAGATCTGTTCGATGTCGACACTCAGCAACGGGTGCGGGCTCGCCTCGACGAACGTGGTGTACCCGTCCGCGCGCAACGCCTGCACCGCCTGCTCGAAACACACTGTGTTCCGCAGATTCCGGTACCAATGGTCCGCATCCAACCCGGCCGGATCCAGAACCGTACCGGTGACAGTCGAATAGAACGCCGCCCGCGGCGATCCGGTCTCGAGTGGTGGTGTCCGGTCTGTGGTCAGTGCCTGCATCAGGTGATCACGGAGTTGGTCGATCTGGGCCGAATGCGAGGCGACGTTCACAGCCACCCGCCGGGCCCGGATGCCACGCCGCTCACACTCACCCAACAGCAACTCCACCGGCTCGATCGCGCCGGAGACCACCGTCGATCTCGGGCCGTTGACCACCGCCACCGACAACCCGTCGTACCTGGTGAGCAGCTCCTCGACCCGCTCCCGCGACGCGAACACCGATACCGTCGCGCCCTGGCCTACCAACGCCGTCAATGCCGCCGACCGCCTGATCACAAGCCGGGCGGCATCCTCGAGCGACAACCCGCCCGCGATATGAGCCGCGGCGATCTCTCCCTGCGAATGACCCACCACCGCATCGGGTATGACACCGACCGAACGCCACAACTCCGCCAGCGACACCATTACCGCGAACAACACCGGCTGCACGATCTCGATGTGTTCGAGCCACCCCGCATCATCGGTGGCAAGCACATCCAGCAACGACCACTCCACCAAAGGAGCGAACGCCCGATCACACTCGGCCATCTTCTGCGCGAACACCGGAAACCGAGCCGACAATCCCCGGCCCATCCCCAACCACTGCGCGCCCTGACCCGGGAACACCAGCACCGTTTTGCCATGTGCGCGTGCGGTTCCCGATACAGTGCCGACACCGGCCAGCCCCTGTGCCACCTCCGCCAAACCCTCCAGCAACGCCGCTCGGTCCCCGCCCACGACCACCGCACGTTGCTCGAACCGCGACCGCCCCGCCAATGTCACCGCCACATCCACCGGATCCACATCCGCACGCTCGAGCAGATAATGCGACAGCCGATCCGCCTGCCCCGCCAATGCCTCCGGCGTCCGGCCCGACACCACCCACGCCACCGGCCCGCCCCCACCGGTCACAGGTTCGGTCACCGACTCCGGCGCCTGCTCGAGGATGACGTGGACATTGGTACCACTGACACCGAACCCCGACACCGCGGCGCGACGCGGCCGATCGACCTTCGGCCAGTCGCGTTGTTCGGTGAGCAGCTCGACCCGCCCGGCGTTCCAATCCACCTGTGTGGACGGCGTATCCACGTGCAACGTCTTGGGCAGGATTCCGCGACGGAGCGCCTGCACCATCTTGATCACGCCGGCCACACCGGCAGCCGCCTGGGTGTGCCCGATATTGGATTTGACCGAACCCAGCCACACCGGCCGATCCGCCGGGCGGTCCTGCCCATAGGTGGCCAGCAACGCCTGCGCCTCGATCGGATCGCCCACTCTGGTCCCCGTACCGTGGGCCTCCACCACATCGACCTCGGCCGCGGACACCCCGGCATCGGCCAGCGCACGCCGAATAACCCGCTGCTGGGAGCGACCGTTCGGCGCGGTCAAACCATTGGACGCACCATCCTGATTGACCGCGCTACCCCGCACCACTGCCAATACCTGATGTCCGTTGCGCCGGGCATCGGACAACCGTTCCAGCACGAGCACGCCCGAGCCCTCACCCCACGCCGTCCCGTCGGCCGCGTCGGCGAACGGTTTACACCGACCATCGACAGCGAGCGCCCGCTGCCGGGAGAACTCGACGAACGTCGCGGGCGTGGACATCACCGTCACACCACCGGCCAGCGCGAGCGAACACTCCCCCGACCGCAACGCCTGGACTGCCAGATGCAGCGCCACCAACGATGACGAGGCCGAAGTGTCCACCGAAACCGCCGGGCCCTCCAAGCCCAGCACGTACGACACCCGACCCGAGACCACACTGGTCGAACCGCCGGTCAATTGATAGCCCTGGACGTCGACGGGAACCTGCGCGCCGGCACCGGCGCCGTAGTCGTTGTGCATCACCCCGCAGAACACTCCGGTGTCGCTTCCGCGTAGCGCGGATGGGTCGATGCCCGCCGATTCCAGTGCCTCCCATGCGGTTTCCAGCAGTACTCGCTGCTGAGGTTCCATCGCCAACGCCTCGCGAGGACTGATCGCGAAGAACTCGGCGTCGAACTCGGAGGATTGATGGAGAAATCCGCCGACGCGCACATAGGACTTGCCGGGCACCCCCGGCTCCGGGTCGTACAGGTGTTCCAGGTCCCACCCGCGGTCTGCCGGAAAATCCGACAGCCCATCACGGCCGTCGATAACCAACTGCCACAGGTCTTCGGACGACTCCACACCGCCGGGATACCGGCAGCCTATCCCCACTATCGCGATCGGCTGCGCCCGCTCAGGCTCGTCATCGAAAAGCTCCGCGCGCCCTGGATATACCCGAGTCATACCAATTCCCTATCCAAGTCGAATGAATTTGGGTTGCGATGTGTTGTCGTGGGTATCGGTCGGGATAAACCACGAAATGGTCGTGAAGGACATCGGCACAGGACGAACCAGGCCCTGAATTTCTAGATGCCTACCGAGGTGCGGGCCGCTGCCATGGTCATCGAAAGGTCGACACCGCATTCGCGATGATGGGCGTGGGCATCTGATACCCGAAACGCCGCGAGCGCCGATATACGACTCCTCATACCCTATTTTCCCACCCCTCAGATCTGGTCGAACTCGCGAGCAGAACGGTCGATCCCCCGAAGCCGCGTTGCCCGTGCCCGGCAGGATCGTCGGGCCGGTCAGAACCACTTCATCAACGTAGAACACGTTCCTGTTTGATGCAAGAGTCTCTACGCTGACACCGATGTACGAGCACTTCCCATGCCCTCGCCCAGCTCGAAGTTTGCTGAGGAACATGTTCTGACAACGGCGCGGACAGACTGCTAGCATCGGCGACTGGCCCCGCATATCGGCGGGGTTCCATCGCCTGGAGGGGGCAAGCCATGACAGTTATGGAATTTCGTGACTCCGAGACCTCGGCCCGACGCATTTTGCGGTGGACTCGCGAATGGGGGTGGTTGGCATCCCTGGCCTTCGTACCCGGGATTCCTGATCGATTCAGTCGTGTGTACGACGACATTTTCACTGCATCCAACTGGCTAGGCGAGGAATCGCTATTCTTTAATCTGGGCTACTGGAAAGACAATCCTCAAACGTTCGATCAAGCGGGCGCCGCATTGGCTCGGCTGGTAGCGGCCGAAGCGCATCTCGAGTCCGATGATGTAGTGGTCGACGTCGGCTGCGGATTCGGCGATCAAGATTTTCTCTGGGCGGATGAATTTGGCCCGAAACGAATTACAGGCGTAAATATATCCGCGAAACAGGTCGAGACCGCGAGCAAGCGGGCCGCTGAGTTGGGACTCAGCGATATCGTAGAGTACATACACGGGTCCGCAAGCGATCTACCTCAGCCCGATGCGTCCGTAACAAAAGTGACCGCGGTCGAATCAGCGCTTCACTTTCCGTCGCGTTCACGATTTTTCGATGAAGCATTCCGAATCCTGGCACCTGGCGGCCGATTGGTGACCGCCGACGTCGTGCCGCTCGCGAATGAGTATGTTCCGAGCAGGATCAGGCGGCTACGCCCCCTGGAAAAATTGGTGCACGGAATATTCACGACGGGCCCCCAGAATCACACCAATGCGGAACAATACCGCCAAGCGCTCATAGCATCCGGCTTCAAAGACGTGAAAGTCTACTCCATCCGGCATCACGTCTACCCGCAATATGCGGAATTTGTCAGCCGTAAACTCAGGCAGCCGGAGATGAGGAGAATCAATCCGTTGATTCGGATCTCGTACGGCCGAAGAGGAGCCGAGTTTTGGAGCCCTTGGCTGGACTATATCGTTGCTATTGCAGACAAGCCGACTGCGGGAGATGATCTTTAGCCCAATTTTTCGCACTGATCCCGCGCCGGCATAGCAGGCGCGGGATCGTCCGAAGCCATTCGCGTTGGTTGGTCAGCGGCGGGTCATCGACTGGTAGAGCCAGTCGAACCGGGGTACCTGCTCGGGCGTCACCGTGCCCACCACGTTTACCCCCGCCTCGATGAATGTCCTGACAGCACGGGCGATGTGGTCGGCCGAGGTCACTACGACGGCGTCTCGTGCGCCGATTTCGCGGATGATCGCTGCCGAATTGTCGGCGTTGTCCACGGTTGATTGGGCGTCCTGCTCCAGATGGATTCGATCTGCCGAAATGCCATGCGAGACAAACCAATCCCCCATCGCCTGCGCTTCGGTGACACCGTTGCGCGCATTGCCGCCCGTGAGGATGACGGGCGAGGCGGGCGCCAGCAATGCTTGGATGCATCCGGCTTGTAGCCGTTCGACGAGTTCCGGGCGCATCGCGCCGTCGGGGAGCAGACCGTAGCCCAGTACGACGATCGCGGTGGCGGGCCCGCGCGGAGCGGGTAGCGGTCCGGACGGGAATTCGTCGATCCAATCAGAGGATCCGGATGCCGAGCCCGACGACGATCCGGCCGATCCTGACGATGATCCGGCCGACCCCGAGTCCGCGCTCGCGATCCCGGCGGGCAGAGCGACCAGAGTGACGGCTGTCGCGATCACTCCCAGCCACACGGGAATCCGGGCACCGGCGGAATGCTTCATTCGCTCCCCTTGCGCTTACGGTCGGGTGGCTGGAGCCGAGCATTATCGCTACACCGCCGATATCGTATGCGTTTGGAAACAAAGCACGAAGGGGACACGCAGAACGACTATTGAAGTTCCGCCGTCACCTCCGTGCCAATCACTGTGTACACAATGTCACTCAGAAAATACGAAACCGTCTCGGCGAGCGCGGTATTCGCGGCGCCAGCGGATGAACCCGAGCAACACCAGCACAAAGAAGACTCCGTACACGGCGCCCGAGGCATACAGCCCGGACTTCAGCGCCAGCGGCACACCGACCAGGTCGACCAGCATCCAGATGATCCAGAAATCCACCAGCGCCCGGCTCTGCGCGAATGTCGCAATGGCGCTACCGACGAATACGTACGCATTCGCCCACGGCGACCACGCGATATGCAGCCACGAAAGGTGCTCGAACAGTTCCGCCACGAGCACTGTTCCGATCACGAGCAGTCCCAGCAGGGTCAGCCGCTCCCGGCGGGAAGCCGACCGCACCAGCAGTTCCCGATGGTCCCGGGTGCCGCGGGTCCACGTCAGCCAGCCGTAACAGGCCAGCACGAGGAACAGCAGCTGCTTGAGCACATTGCCGGGCACGTGCGCGTGCAGGGATGCGGACAGCAGCAACAGCGCACCCGCCATTTGCACGGGCCAGGTCCACACCGTCTTGCGGATGGCCAGCCACACCACCGCCAGCGAGAGCACGTTCCCGATCGCGTCGGTCCAGAGCACATGCTCCCCGAACAGCTCGAAGGCCGCGTTCACACCGCACCACTGCGATCGGTCATCCCGAATCCCTCGGACTGCACAGGCATCCGGATCTCCTTCACGGCTGGTGAATCAGCGCTGCCGAATTCCGGAGCGTACACACCCTCGCATCCGCGACCTTCGCCCCCGGCCCGGGATCCGGCGGATGGACGACGAGACATCCGTACCGACTGTTTTGACGGCGAGGTATCGGTGAAACACACCGGGCAACGTCGCTGCCCTGCCGAACCGTGCCCGAATGCCTTCAGTATCAAGGCAGAGCGGGGCGGCTCATCACCACGGTCAGGTGGATGGGGTCGCCGTCTATCGGGAGCCATCGGTTGCGTAAGGCCGCTGGGTGCGTGATGACGTCGCGGGGGCCGAGCCGGTAGTGGGTCGAGGGTTCGAATTCGATGTCCAGGTTGCCGGCGACGACGTAGAGGGCGACCTCGCCGGTGCTGTCCAGCTGCCACCACTCGGAGACGTATTGTCCTGGGGCGATGCGATATTCGCTGATATCGAGTTGTGAGTCGGTACCCAGGGTCATGAAGCGGCCGAGGGCCGAGTCGGGGCGGTCGGCCACCGCGATCATCTCCCCTTCGTCGGCGCGAATAACGCGTATGAGCTCGGGCGCCGTGGGCGGGGCGGGCAGCAGTGCACCCGGCGCGACATGCAGCGCTTCGGCGAGGCGGTAGATCGTGAACACCGACGGGGTGGACGCGCCGCGCTCGAGCTGCGACAGGAAGGCTTGACTGATCCCAGCTTTCAACGCGAGCGCCCGGGTCGAGAGCCCTGCCTGTTCACGAAGCTCGCGAAGTAGCGCACCGACTGATCTGGCTACTCGGTCCTCTTCGAGGGATTCCACCGCCGACTTCACCTGACCTTAACGAGTGCTGACTGCTGACGTAACTCAATTTACCGAATCTGAATGCCCACAGCAGTCAGTATCAGGCGTGGTTCCAGCCTATCGAGTTATCAGGAGTGCCCACATGCAAGGCACAGCGACACCTCGGCGCATCACCGTCGAACAACGCGGCATCGACCGCATACCCGCCGAGGAACGACGAGGATCGGTCCTGCAGCTGTCCGGACTCTGGGGCGGCGTCGTGCTCAATCCCCTGACCGTCGTCTACGGCGTGCTGCTGGTGACCCTCGGGCTCGCACCGTGGCAGTGCGTGCTGGCGGTAGTCATCGGCAATCTGACCTGGATCGTCACCGGCCTGTGCAGTCTCATCGGCCCGGCCGCCGGGACCCCGACCTTCGTGGTGAGCCGGGCGATCATGGGCCGCTGGGGGAATCGGCCGCTGGCACTGCTCAACTGGGCCATGCAGGTCGGATACGAGGTGCTGGACCTGGTGCTCATGGTGCTCGCCGTGAACGCCCTGCTCGATATGGCCGGGGTGCACGTCAGCGGATCCACCAAATTGGTGGTGATGGTGGTCCTTTCGCTCGGCCAGAGCGCCTTGCCACTGCTCGGGCACGCCGCCATCCTGCGCACCGTGCGATCGATGGTGCTGCCGTTCGCCGCCGGATTCGCGGTGCTGGCCTACCTGACCATGGATCGCTTGCACACACCCGGCATAGCGGCCGGGGACTGGGCCGCGTTCCTGGGTGGAATCGCCTTGGTGGCCAGTGGATCCGGGCTCGGCTGGACGCCCAATGCCGCGGATGTCTCGCGCTACCTGCCCGAAAACACCGGCCGCACACGACATGTGGCCGCGGTGGCCGCCGGCGCGGCGGTGCCGCAGATTCTGCTGATGCTGGTCGGTGTCGGTGTCGGGTTCGTGACCCCGGCGGCCAGCGATCCGGTGAGCGGTCTGCCCGCGGCGTTCCCGGGGTGGTTCACGGTGCCGTTCCTGCTGCTGCTGATCGTCCAGCTGGGCGCGCTGAATGGATTGAACCTGTATTCCTCGGGTTTGACACTGCAGTCCGCGGGTCTGCCGTTGAGCAGGATCGCGGCCGTCCTCCTGGACTCGGCGATGTGCACGGTGCTGGCCGGAATCGTCTTGTCCTCAGGCAGTTTCAACACCGCGCTGAGCAACTTCCTGCTTTTCATGATCGTCTGGTTCGCGCCGTGGTCGGCGATCCTGGTGGTCGATTACTTCCTGCGGCGCGCCCGCTATTCCGACACCTCTCTCGAACGGCCCGCGCGCTGGGGTAAACCGGGTGTCATCGCCCAGGTACTCGGTATGGCCGCCGCAGCGCTGTGGCTCGTCACCACCGTGTGGTCCGGCTGGATCGCGCAGGCGGTCGGCGGCATGGATCTGTCCGTCTTCGCCGGGCTCGGCGTCGGAGGAATTTCCTACTGGCTACTCGCACGCCGCGGCTACCGAACCAAGCTCGAAATACGTTCCGGCGTCACGCTTCCCGCCACTGTGGAGGCCGATATTCATCTGAAAGAAGGAGTTTCGCAGTGATCGTCCCCGATATCCCCCTCATCGACGTCGCGCGGTGGCGAACCAGCACCGCGGCCGAACGTGCGGCGCTGGCTGCGCGTCTCGACGAGGCCATGCAGAACTCCGGTTTCTTCCTGGTCGCCGGACACGGCATCGACTATCGCCTGATGGCCGAACTCCGCAGCGCCGCACGGTCATTCTTCGCTCTGCCGCAGTCGGCGAAACTCCCCTACGCCACCGCGGTCGGCGGTCGCGGCTGGCTGGCGACCGGCGTCGAAGCCAATTCCTACTACGGTGAATTACCCGACGCCGCCAAACCGGATCTGAAGGAGACCTTCACCGCCGGCCGCGAACATCACACGGGCAATCCGGAACTCGACGCCGCGTGGTTCGCCCCCAACGTCTGGCCCGCCGAGGTACCGGCACTGCGGGAACTGGTGCTGGACTACACCGCCCGAGTGCGGGCCCTGTTCCTGGAACTGCTGGAGATGTGCGCGGTCGCGCTCGGCCTGGAGGCCGACTACTTCGTCTCGCGGGCCGCCGATGCGCCGGATTCGTTGAATATCAACAGATATCCCCCGATCGGCATCACCGGCCCCGCGGCTGAAGGCCAGTACCGGGTCGGACCGCACACCGATTGGGGAACGCTCACCATCCTGGACCGGCAGGTCGGCTACGGCGGATTGCAGGTGCAGTCCCTCGACGGAACCTGGGCCGATGCCCCGTTCGTGCCGGGTGCGCTGACGGTGAATATCGCCGACATGCTGGCCCGCTGGACCGGCGACCGCTGGCGATCGACCCGGCACCGGGTGCTGCCGCCGTCGGATTCCGCGCCCGATGAAGACCTGATCTCACTGATCGCGTTCTTCGAAATCGATATGGACCTCGCCATCACACCGCTCGCGCCACCCATCGGCGGCGGCGTCGACTACCCGGTCGTGACAGCGCACGAATACATGAACGAACGAGTGAAAGCAGCCTCCGTTGCCTGATGCCCAGGACACTCTCGCCTTCGCCGCCGCCATGCCGAAGGTCAGCCTGCACTGCCACCTCACCGGCACCCTGCACCCGCGCACCGTGGCGGAACTGGCCGCCAAGCACGGGGTGCCGATGCCCGACGGCCGCACCGCCGAAACCCTCTACGACCACGGCTCGTACGAGAACCTCGGCGAATTCCTGCGAGTACTCGATCTGGTCGGCGCGGTCATGCTCGACCGCGACGACTTCCACCGCACCACCTACGAAACCCTCACGCTCGCAGCACAACACAATGTGATCTACCGGGAGATGTTCATCAGCCCGCCCTCGCACCCGGACGTGGACTACCCCACCATGATCGAGGGCATCACCGCCGGACTCCGCGATGCCGAAGCCGACCACGGCATCGTCTGCCGGCTGATCTTCGCCATGAACCGCAATGCCGATCCGGCCGACGGTATCGAGCTGGTGCGCAATGTGATTCGCCATCGCACGGACGACATCCTCGGCATCGGACTCGATTACGAGGAAGTGACCGGCCCACCCGAGCGATTCGCGGAGGCGTTCGCACTGGCGAAGAAAGCCGGATTACACCGCACCGCACACTCGGAATCCGGTCCGCCCCAGAACATCATCACGCTGCTGGACCTGCTGGACTGCGAACGCATCGACCACGGCTACCACGTCGTCACCGACCCGGCCCTGACCCGCCGCTGCCGCGACGAAGGCATCCCCTTCACCTGCACCCCCGTGAGCTCCGATATCGGGCGCTACTCCGGATCCGGCGACGGCACCCACGCGGTAATCGCCGCAATGGTGGACGCGGGCCTGGCCGTCACCATCGACGGCGACGACCCGCCCATGTTCGGCACCGATCCCACGCACGATCTGGTCGCACTGGTGCGGGCGCTCGGATACGGCCCCGAGCAACTGATGAGGTTCACCGAGAACGGGATCGAAGCAGCCTGGCTGGACGCCTCGGACAAGGCGACCCTGCGTTCGCGAGCCCGAATGATGTCGACGGCGAAGTGAGACCGAACGTCACCGAGCCGTTCGGTGACGTGGGCGGCAGTGTTGTCCCGAGCACTACTCTGCGCTACAGTCTAGTGGTAGTCAGTAGCGCAGAGTAGTGCGCTTCGATGAAAGGGGCTGCTACGGATAATTTGACGGAGATGCTGAAAGGCGCGCTCGAAGGCTGCGTCCTCGTGATCATCGACGGCGAGGAGACATACGGTTACGCCATCACGCGCCGACTGAATGATCTCGGTTTCACGGACGTCATCGAAGGCACGGTCTACGCCATCCTGCTGCGGTTGGAGAAGAACGGGCTGGTCGATGTGTCGAAACGACCCTCCGAAGTCGGGCCGCCGCGCAAATTTTACGCACTCAACGACGCGGGCCGCAAAGAACTAGCACTATTTTGGGCGAAATGGGAATTCGTCTCATCACGTATCAATGAGCTCAAAGGAAGCGCGCAATGAACTTCTGGGAGACAATCACGGGCAGCGATCTCACCAGGGAATACCGGGCCTTCGAAGCCCGGGCCGAGGCCCTTCCGGCCGAGTATCGAGCGGCATGGGCGGAGATCAAGATCCAGCTCTCGCCCTACTCGGAATTCACCGGTCGCAACCTGATGCCGATCCTCGACAACACCCTGGGTTTCCTCGAGGTGACAGCGGCGGAGGGTCAGAGCGTCCACGAGGCGCTGGGCGATGACATCAGGGCCTTCTGCGCGGCGATTGCCGGCGCGGAAGGAGCCGGGAGTCAGAAGACCTATCGCGACAGATGGCGCGAGCAGCTGAACAAGAATGTGGCCAGAAAACTGGACCGGCTAGGAGAATAAGGTGGGTATCCGCGACATCATCGAAGGTAAGAAGGAGTGGCGAGCGCACATGGCGCGAGTCAAGGCGCTCCCACCCGACTATCAGATCGTCTACAAGGAGATGCAGAAGTACTTTTTCAAGATCGGGCCGGTCGATCTGGTCGAAGGCGACTTGCTTTCCGGGATTCTCGATTTCTTCGAGGAAGGCGTCGCAGCCGACAAAGGCGTCATAGAATTGATCGGCAGTGATGTCGCGGCTTTCTGCGATGACCTGGTAAAGGACTCGCGAACCAATGCCGACATCTATCAGGAGTCGGTCAGCAAGGAAGTCGCCGAGAGACTGAAATGACCTACTGGTCGAAGAACATCGACGTGCGGCGGTGCGGGTAGTCCTCGTCCCATTGTTCCCGGGCGGTCTGCGGCAGATCGCGCTCAGGCGAATCACTGAGCTGCTCAACGATTGTCGTGACGCGCGGATCGGCGTGCACCTCGGCCACCAGGTCTTCGACCTGCGCCTGCGCCCGATCGCGAGCCGCATTGAGCAGCCGGGCGATCCGCGGTCCGAGCGGACGACCTTCGACAATCGCCTCATCACCGATATCGAGGGCAATGATGTGGCCGTTCGCCCGGACGTCGACGGAGATGCCGTCCGATATCAGCGAAACATGGCTGGTCGCCACCGCTCCGGCGAGGCGATCCATCCGGGTGGATAGTGATTCGGTCACCCGATCCTCCTGTGCGACTATCGAATTCATTCCTGAAGATTGCAGAAATCCTGTGCGTTCCGGGAGTCGTTCGCCACGTACTCGACCGCACCCGACGCCGAGTGTTCTCCCAGTTCGCCGAGATGATCGGCGAGGATCTGCAGAGCCAGGGCGCCCAAACCGGCGCCGAAGTGGCAGGCGCCGGGGACAGCGGTCCCGTTCAGGCCGCTCTCGACACCGGGAAGCGCTGTGTGCGTGGTGATCTCGCCGATTCCGGTGCCTGCGGCCGCGAAGGTGCCCCCGAGTTTCAGCACGGACTCGGGGTGCACCTCGACCGATCGATCGCCCATTGTCATCTCCCTAGAACTATCTTCGTGAATGTCAGTACGACGATCAGCAGGCCGATCAGGATCAGTGCGATACCTCCGGGCAGAGTGGGGAACCCTCGGCTCGACGGCGAATGCGTGCGGCCGTAGGCGACCAGCCGGGTGGCCAGATCGCGAAAGTTCAGCACCAGCAGGAGCCCGAGCGTCGAAACACCCAGCCCGACCACGATCAGAATCGTGTCACCCACGTATTTCATGTCACCAGATCCTGAACATGTAGCTGCCGGTCAAGGCAGCGCCGGGAGTTCCGACGCCGCCACCGACCTCCGTGGAGAAATCCTTGCCGTGGCTGACATCGGGTACGCCACCCCAGGTTTCGCCGACCGATCCCTGGACGCCCGGACCGGCCTGGCCGGTCACGGTGACACCCCAGCCGTGAACATAGCTGTCGATGTCTCCGGCGGAAGGAGTCTTTCCCTCGTCGATCCAGCCCGCCCGCGCCATCGGCAGTTCGATATCGCCGGGTGTCCCGATGCCGATCTGCGGACCGACGTAGACATGCCCCTGGCGCGTGATCGTGACCACGCCACCGCCGCCGATCAACCACGGTGAGAACGCACCGAAATCGATGGTGTAGTAGTCGGGCCGGCGTCCGCCACCGAGACCGGTCAGCGAGGCCAATCCTTGGAACGCGCCCGTGATGCTGTGCGCGGAACTGTCCAGGGTGTCCCCCAGCGATCCCAGCGCGGACATGATCATATTGCTGTGCTGCGACGCACCTCGCGACATGGAACCCAGACTCAGCAGCCCGGCGACCGGACTCAGTGCCGCCGAGAAGAGTTTCTGCGCGGTGGACAGATGCACCGATCCGTCTTCATCGACACGATACCCGGCGTCCTCGGCATCTTGAATCTTGTTCTGCGCCTGCTGATGACTGGCCGTGATCGCCGCATGCCCGTCTCGCGCGGCATTGTCGCCCGCCATCAGTGCATCGATCGTATGCGTCAGGAACAAGTCGGTCCTACCGTGCCGATCCCGCATGGTATCGCCGCCGGCGCTGCGCCAGAAGTCCTGCGAATCAGCGACATTCGACGCGACAGTGCTCTGATGGCCGCTCGCGGCCTGATGTCCCTGCCGCCATTCGTCGGCGAGGCTGAGCAGCGGACTCACATCGAGAGCCTTGACCTGACTGACCGTTGGCGTTCCCACGACCCCCCTTAATGGATGGTAAAGCGTAGAAAGTACCTGCGAGTCTCGCGGTTCCGCCAGATCTCCTAGCGGTTTCCATACGCCCCGCCCGGCGACCGGCAGGCGTCTCGGACCGGCGGGAAATCGGCTGCCACACAGTAGGTCTCGGCCCTTCACGCTGAATGCAGTGCTGCCGTTAGGAAATCGGAAATTTCACCGGTGCGGCGATAGCGGATTCGTCAAGAACCGAAGTACGCCACCCGGAGGGATATCCAATGAAGCTCTGGCCGTGTCGAACTGGAGGCAGAGGTTATGGGCAGCTACGGCAGGGAGGTCTGCCTGGCGTCGTTCCGGGTGGAGTGGTCGCCGACTGAGGGAACGTATATCGCGCGGTCCGACCGGTACCCCGGTCTCACCGCTCGCGATGAGTGGTCTTCCCTCGCCGCGATCGACACCCTGATCGAACTGATCGAACATAAAGGGCTGCACGATGATTGGTCGGGGCGGCCCGCCGCGTGAAGTACCCGGGCCCCGGCTCCTATCTCGAATTCGATCGCCGCCGGGAGCTGCTGCGGACGAACCTGTGGTTCGTGCCGACACTCGAAGTGCTGGCAGCGGTGGGGCTTTTCGCGCTCACCCATGCGCTGGATCGAGCGGTGTATCAGCATGCGTCGACAATTCCGTCGTGGATCATCGGCGGTACCCCCGATGCCGCCCGGCAGGTACTGACCGCGATCGCCGCGGCGATCATCACCGTCGTCGGTGTGGTCTTCTCGATCACCATCGTGGCGCTGACCCTGGCCTCGACCCAGTTCGGTCCGCGGATGCTGCGCAACTTCATTCGCGATCGCGGCACCCAGCTCACCCTCGGGACCTTCGTGGCGAGCTTCGTGTACGCCATTGCCACGCTGGTGTCGGTCGGCGCGGATTTCGTCCCGCACATATCGACGACCGTCGCGATCGCGTCGATGGTGCTCGATCTGGCGGTGCTCATCTACTTCATCCACCACATCGCGATGGCGATTCAGCTACCGAATGTCATCGCGGGCATCGCCGGTGAGGTGTCGCTGGCGGTCGAGACCGCGCGGGCGCGCAGACCGGTCGGCATCGCCCAGGGTCCGGCCGCTGACGACCTGCTGACCCGATTGCGGGAATCGGGCGCGCAGGTACGGATCGAGAGCAGCGGATACCTGCAGTACATCCGGTACGAGAAGCTGGTCCGCATGGCCGCCTCGGCCGATGCGGTGATCCATCTTCCGCTGCGCCCCGGGCATTTCCTCACCGAGGGGCAGGTGGTGGCCTACGTGTGGCCACCGGAAGCGGCGGCGCCGATCGCGGCGAACTTCGCGCGCGGCCACGTCGCCGGGCCGACCCGCACGCTGACCCAGGACATTTCCTTCGGCATCGACCAGATCGTCGAAATCGCCTTGCGCGCACTGTCTCCCGCGGTGAACGACACGTTCACGGGATTGACCTGCATCGACTGGCTCGGCGACTGCCTCTCGCGCATCGCCGCCGATTGGAATCCCGATCCGATCCACCGCGACAGACACGGATACGTGCGAGTCATCGCGACCCAGGTGAGCTACGAACGGCTGGTGCAGCGGGCTTTCGAGAAGATCCGGCAGGCCGGAGTCGGCATGCCTGCGGTAATGATTCGCCAACTCGACGCACTGACGGAAATCGCCGAGCACGCAAGCGATTCGCACCGCCGGCGGGTGCTGATCGAGCAGGCCGCCATGATCGAACGCGCCGCCCGGGAATCGCTCACCGACCAATCGGACCTGGCCGATGTGCTGCGCCGTTCCCAGCCACTGCTCAGCGCTGACTGACGCCGTGACTCCACCGGTCCAGTGCCGGATGCCCGGCGTGCGCCCTCGGATGCCACGCCCGGCGCATGGACAGCACTCGACTGGTCGCTCGTCCCAGGACTGAACTGTGCCGCACACGTCGATCGGTCGTCCCCACTGTGCGATTCGACAGCGCCTGCGCGGCCGCCTCACCCCGCGCGGTCAGTCGAAGTGTCCCGGGAATGGCCGGCGGCTCGTCCGGCCCGCCGTGGTCATCGACAAGGAGACCGTGCGCAGCGATCACACGCAGAGCCGACGCCAGATCCGAGCCCCGGGCCGCGACAAATCTCATCAGAAGCGGTGCACTGCAACCGGATTCGGACAACAGGTCGAGGATCTGGGCGACATGACGCTGGGCCGCGAGCTCCTCCAGCATCACCGAGTCATTGTCATCGCCGGCCATTCGAACCATCTCCTCGCTACCCGGAAAAACCCGCCGGGAACTGCAGGTTAGGCGTGTCCGAGCGGCGGCGGCCGCTTCCTTGACGCACCCTTGCCGCTGCCGACCTGCTTCTTTGCAAGATCTATACGATTCGACGGCCCGTGTGAGCTCCGGTCCCGCAGCAGGCCGCGCTTTCCGCCACCGGTAAACGACGAAGCCGCCGCGACCCTGTTGGTCGCGGCGGCTCCGGTCCTCGGTACGCCGGTCCCTGCCCTGCACGCCCGGCGTGCCGGAGGTCCGTCAGCCCTGGCAGGGCCGGTGGCCGTGGTTCGCCTTCTTCTTGCGGCGGGCGCGCTTCTTGCTCGCACGTTTGGACATGTGTTCCTCCTGGCGGATCGCTGAACAGATCAGGCAGTGGGCGCGAGCTGGTTGCTCCACGCGGTGAGCCGGGTGCGGGCTCGCGAATTGCGGACCAGCGCTGCGGCATTCGCGGGCTCGGCGCCTTCGTAATAGCCGCCGTTGATGAGCGGTGTACCGGGTGCGCACAGCTGCAGCAGCACGGCGGCGGCGTGATCGAGTGGTGCGGTGCGGTGGCTGCGCAGCCGGGGCAGATCGATCTCGAAATCGGCCGGATGCACGCTGACCGAAATCAGTTCTCCCGGTCCCGTTTCGGCCAGGGAACGGCTGAACATGGTCAGCGCCAGCTTGGACTGCGCGTAGATCGCGAGTGGGGTGTAGGTGCCGCGCTTGCGATCCAGATCCGTGTAGTCGATGTTCCCCGCGGTATGCAGTTTCGAGGTGACGGCGATCATCCGCCCGTGCGCCGCCGCGAGCGCGGGCAGCAGTGCCATCGTCAGGCTGCGCGGCGCGAGATAGTTGACCTGGAAGGTCAATTCGTGCCCGTCCCGGGTGTGGGTTCGCGCTTCGGGAGCCGCGATCGCCGCGATATTGATCAGGGCGTCCAGGCGGGTGATCTGCGCTGCGAGCGTGCGGCCGAGTTCCTCGACCTCGGCCAGATCGGCGAAATCGGCGTGCACCATGCGGATCCGGCCGGGCTCGGCCGTGACCTGCAGGCGCTGCATCGTCTCGTCGGCGTGGTTCTTGTCCAGAATGTGCGCGATGACGGTGTCGCCGTTCGCGATCACCCGCTGCGCCGTCGCGAAACCGAGGCGCGTATCGGTCCCGGTGACAAGGACGGTACGGGTGCTGAACACAGGTACGGACATAGCTCTCCGATAGCGAAGGGTGTGGCCGCGGCGATACGCGGGAGCACACGAGAAGTACGCGATAACGCTCGCGAGAAGGCGTGGAACGTCGCACGAATGGCGACACCGCGGCGCGAATATGTTGCGCGGCGGGGAATATGACGACCGGCTACACCGGACTCGGTGGCTCGTCCTCACTGTGGAAGCCGAAGAGCTCCAATGCGGACGGCACCTGCTCGACCCGATGCCGGACAACGCCGGCAGCAGCGCGCATCGTGCGCCGAGGGCCGACAGTTGTGGTCACAACTGGGAGTTCACCCCATCGAGCAACTCCGGGCAAGACCGCCGCATCCGGTTTGACGGAACTTTGACGAGCCCGCGCACCTACAGGTCACGAACGCCGCTGGGTGGGAGCCCGCCCGGGCGGTTGCGTCGGTACCGGGGACGGCGCCGGAGAATCGGCGATCGGCTGGGTGATCGGGTGCTCGGTGGTCACCGTAAGCGCGTGACCGTGATGGGTGATGCGCAGTGGGTCGCCTTCGCGCAGGGTGTAGGTCACGGCCTGCGCGGTGACGTCGACGGCGAGGCGCCGCCCCTGCCAGTGGAGCGTGAAGGCGAGGCGGGTCACGGTCTCGGGCAGTCGGGGCGCGAAGGTCAAGGCGCGGTTCTGATCTCGCATACCGGCCAGCCCGGCGATCACCGCGATCCAGGAGCCGGCCAGAGCGGCGATATGCAAACCGTCGCGGGTGTTGTGTTCGAGATCGTCGAGGTCCATGAGCGCGGCCTCGGCGAGGTAGTCGTAGGCGAGACTGAGATGTCCGACCTCGGCGGCGATCACCGCCTGAGTGCATGCCGACAGCGAGGAATCGCGGACGGTGAGCCGCTCGTAGTAGTCGAAGTCGCGCGCCTTCTGATCCGGAGTGAAGGCGTCGGTGCGGCGATACAGGGCAAGCACGAGGTCGGCCTGTTTGACGACCTGTTTGCGATACAGGTCGAAGTACGGATAGTTGAGCAGCAGCGGATAGCCGTCGGCGGGCGTACCGGCGAAATCCCACTCCTGATGGTCGGTGAAGCCCTCGGCCTGCGGGTGTATGCCCAGTGCCTTGTCATAGGGGATGTACATGGCTTCGGCGGCGTCGCGCCAGTAGGCAGTTTCCTCCTCGTGGAGCCCGAGCTCGCGGGCCCTGTCGGGGTGCCGGGCGGCGGCGTCGGCGGCGGCGCGCAGGTTCTGCTGCGCCATCAGATTGGTGTAGACGTTGTTGTCGGCGACGGCACTGTACTCATCGGGACCGGTCACGCCGTCGATGCGGAACCGGCCGTCGGCGTCGTGGTGGCCGAGACTGGCCCACAGCCTTGCGGTTTCGACCAGCAGCTCCACTCCGATATCCCGCTCGAATGCTTGATCGCCGGTGGTGTCGATGTAGCGCAGGACAGCGTCGGCAATGTCGGCATTGATGTGGAAAGCGGCCGTCCCGGCGGGCCAGTAGCTCGAGCATTCCTCGCCGTGGATCGTGCGCCACGGGAACGCGGCGCCCGCGAGACCGAGCTGAACGGACCGCGCCGTGGCCATGGGCAGGGTGGCGTGCCGCCAGCGCAGTGCGTGCGCCGCCGCATCGGGAACCACCTGGGTCAGCACCGGCAGCACGTACGACTCGGTATCCCAGAAGCAGTGCCCGTTGTAGCCGGGACCGGTGAGGCCTTTGGCGGGAATCGCCCGGCCCTCCGCGCGGGCACCGGCCTGCAGCAGGTGGAACAGCGAAAACCGCAGCGCCTGTTGGATTTCGGGATCGCCCTCGAGCAGAATGTCGGCGCGAGACCAGAATTCGTCGAGGTAGTCACGCTGTTCGGCGCATAGCGCGTCCCACCCGGTACGGTGCGCACCGGCGAGAGCGGCGTCGACCTGATCACGCACGGCAGGCAGGGAGCGGGTTGCCGACCACCCGTAGGCTACGAACTTGTCGATCCGAAGCCGTTGTCCCGGTTGCAGTTCCGTGGTCACGGTCACCCGCCCCAGATCCGGGAAGCTCTCCGACTCGACCTGCGTGGCGTCGGGCCCGTCGACGATATGGTCCATCACCGCGGCGAGATACAGCCTGCTGCGCTGGGTCGAATGCACCAGCCCGGCGCGGGTGCCCTTCGCCGCGTGCTCCTCCCCCGCCAGCGGCGCTGTATCCGTCGGCCCGGCCCTCGGATCGGCGTCCGGTGCCGGCAGTTCTTCATTGGCGACGAGTTCGGACTGCACCACCACCCGCACCGGCCGATCGAGCGCCTGCACCTCGTACCGGATCGCGGCGATGGAGCGCTGCACCAGCGACACCAATCGGGTCGAGGACACCCGTACACCGCGATCGGCCGGGGATACCCAGTCGGTACTGCGGTGCAGCACCCCGTCCCGGAAGTCCAAGCACCGTTCGTGAGCATCCACTCGACCGTAGGTGAGATCGAAGGGCTCATCGTCGACGAGCAGCCGAATGAGCTTGCCATTGGTCACATTGATGACCGTCTGACCGGACTCCGGATAGCCGTAGCCGGTCTCCGCATACGGCAGCGTGCGCAATTCGTGCACCCCGTTGAGATACGACCCGGGCAGCCCGTGCGGTTCACCCTCGTCGAGATTTCCGCGCCAGCCGATATGCCCGTTCGACAGCGCGAACACCGACTCCACCTGCGCGATTATGTCGAGATCCAGCCCGGTCGCGCGCAGGCACCAGGGCTCGATCTTGAACGAAGGGTGGTGGATCATTCGGTGCCCAGCAGCTCGGCCAGGTCGGTCACGACCACGTCGGCGCCGTGCGCCAGGAGTTGCTCGGCCTGCCCGACCCGATCGACCCCGATCACATAACCGAATCCACCGGCGCGACCCGCCGCGACGCCGGCCAGCGCGTCCTCGAACACGACCGCCTCCGCCGGCTCGACTCCCAGCGCCCGTGCCCCGGCGAGGAACATATCCGGGGCAGGCTTACCGGCCAGATGCCGCTGCTGTGCGGTGATGCCGTCGATGCGTTCCTCGAACAGATCCTCGATATGGGCGGCGACGAGCACGTCGCGGCAATTCGTACTCGAGGAGACCACCGCACGCCGCAATCCGGCCGCGCGGACCGCATCCAGATAGGCGACCGAGCCCGGATACGCCTGCACCCCGTCGTCGTGAATGCGGCGCAGCACGATCTCGTTCTTGCGGTTGCCCAGGCCCTGCACCGTCTCGGCGTCGGGCGGGTCATCGGAATTGCCTTCGGGCACAGTGATTCCCCGGGATTTCAGAAATGCCCGGGTGCCGTCGGCGCGCGGCATGCCATCGACATAGGTGTCGTAATCCGCGACCGGGTCGAACGCGACGAACGGTTCGTCGCCGCGCTCGGCCCGGGACTTCAGATAGGCGTCGAACATTTCCTTCCACGCGGCGGCGTGCACCTTCGCGGTTTCGGTGATCACCCCGTCGAGGTCGAACAGGCAGGCGCGGATCCCGCGCGGCAGTCCGAGAACGCCGAGTTCATGCGGATCGGTTGAGGTCATCGTCGGATCTCCGCTCGTAGTGTCGGCCGCCGTGGATTCGCGCAGGGTTCGGTCATGTGCCGGTATCGGGCAGCCAGGGCAGTTGCCAGCCGGGATGACCACGCAGCAGCTCGTCGGCGCCGATCGGCCCCCACGACCCCCGCGGGTAGGACACCGGTTTCGGCGGATGATCGATCATGGGCTGCAGTATTCGCCAGGTTTCCTCCACGACGTCTTCGCGAGTGAAGAGGGAATGCTCGCCGGTCAGCGCATCGTGCAGCAGGCGCTCGTACGGTTCGGGCGGCTGGCCGAGTTCGGCGGCGAAAGGCAGATCCATGTGCACGGCCTGCGCGGTCGTGCCGGATGCTCCCTGCGAGGCGAGGATCAGCCGGAGAGCGGGGTCCGGATCGATCCGCAAGACCAGCTGGTTGGGATCGACCTGCTGCGATCGTGGCAGAAAGGCCGGCGGCGGCGGGCGGCGGAAAACAATCCTGACCTCGGTGGCCCGGGTGGCCAGTGCCTTACCCGCTCGGATGAACCAGGGCACACCGGCCCAGCGTGGGTTGTCCACCTGCAGGCGCAGCGCCACGTATGTCTCGGTCACCGAATCCTTGCGCACGCCGGTCACTTCCCGGTAGCCCTCGTACTGCCCGGCGATCGTGCGGGCGGGGTCGACATCCGCGGTAGCCCGGAAGACCTCTGCCTTGCTGTCCCACAGCGCATGCGAACCCGGCCCGGCCGGGGCCTCCATGGCGAGCAGGGCCAGCACCTGCAGCAGGTGGTTCTGTACCACGTCGCGCAACGCCCCGACCGAATCGTAGAACCGGCCCCGGTCCTCGACACCGAAGTCCTCGGCCATCGTAATCTGCACGGCGGCAACGTGATCGCGATTCCACACCGGCTCGAACAAGATATTGTCGAAGCGCAGGGAGGCGATGTCGAGCACCGGTTGTTTGCCCAGAAAGTGGTCGATCCGCAGAATCTGGTCTTCCTCCAGCGTGCGGTGCAGTTCCTCGTTGAGCGCGCGGGCCGAGTCGAGGTCGTGTCCGAACGGCTTCTCGATCAGCACCGCAGCTCCGCTCGTGAGCTTCGCCTGCCCCAGCGCCGCGACCACCGGGGCGAACAGTGCGGGCGGTATCGCCAGGTAAAACAGTGGCGCGGAAGCATTGTCGAGACGCTCGGCGAGTTCCCGGTAGGTGGCGGGATCGGCGAAATCCCCGCGCAGATAGCTCAGCCGCCGCGCCAGGCGCTCGAATACCTCCGGATCCACACTCTGGCCACCGGCCGCCAGCGCGCTGCGCGCCGCGGTCACAAGGCGGTAATGGGACCAATCCGCATGTCCCAGCCCGATGATCGGGCAGTTCAGCCGCCCGGCCGCTTCGAGGCGATACAGCGCGCGAAAGGTCATCTTCGCCGCCAGGTCCCCGGTGATTCCGAAGACGACAAACGCGTCGGCACGAGTCGATGTCGCATTCATATCAAGGCTCCTCGCGCAGGATGACCAAGGCCTAGCCGCCGACGCTACTCCGCCGTCACCGGCCGCGGCACCGGAGGCCGCCGAGATTCACGTGACCATCACCGACTCCTGCCCGCATCTGGGGTTTGTCACTACCCTCGGCGATAGCGCCGTGCCGGTGATCGCACGAGAACAGCGACCGGCAGGCGCCTTCGGACGAAAGGAACCCCGTGTCCCCCACCGCAGTTTCCTCGCGCCCCTCGACACTGCCCGCCCGTGCACTCGGCCTGCTCACCGCCCTCGCGGTCGTGCTCGGCATCGCCGTGTTCCTCGCGCCGCCCCTGCTGGCCTCGATCGGATCGACCAGCTACGCCAACGAGTCCGCGATACGCGACGCCTTCACCAACGCCTTCGTCGACTACTGGGCCGCCGGTCAGCGCGACTACACACCGGCCCTGGATCAGACCATCGACTACTGGATGCGATTTCACCTCGCCAAGGCCGCGATCGCACTCGTTCTGCTCGCCGTGCTCGTCACACTGAGCGTTCTGCTCTGGAAGGCGTTCCTGCGCTCCGGAAACCTCAGCGCCACACGACGATCCACCCTCGCCTCGACCGGCGCGGTGACCGTGCTTCTCGCGCTGTTCGCACTGTTGCTGGTGATAGCCAATATTCAGGGCACCTTCGCGCCGTTCTCCTCGCTGCTGTCCATGCTTCCGATGAATACCGCCGACCCGGAACTGGCACGAACTCTCACTCAGATCAACCAGCAGCTCGCCGACTCCCAGGGCGCTCCCGCCCACACCCCGCCGCTCGACGTCATGATCACCGACTTCGCCCGCTATCACGCCATTCTCGCGGTGGTCGCCGCAACCGTCGCGATCGCGCTCATCGGCACGACAATCCTGTTCTGGCGCCGATTCACCCGCTCCAGCGATGGCCGTACCCGGCGGGTACTCGCGTCCTTCGGCACCCTCTCCACCCTGCTGTCACTGACCGTGGTCGTACTGGCCGCGGTCAACGCCTCCACCGCCGCCCACTCCGCACCCGCCCTCGCCGGCTTCTTCGCGGGCGGGTGGTAGACCCGCAATTACCGCATTCGACTCCGGCCTATTCGTCCCAATGTGAAATGGACGCCGACCTCTCGGCAACAATCGGATAACACCGGCGTGGGCAGCGGCCCGATATCCCTGCGATGTGCATAACAACCATCCGATACCGCCTTGCGGATTCGGCATAAAACTTGACCCATCCACAACACTCGCGGCGACGAACTAGGAGGAACACTGGACCACTGCCGTTGTGCCGCACCATGAAAGGAGCAAAGTGAAACACATTGGTTCAATACGTTCCACCGCCGCACCGAGCCGCTGAGTAATCGTTCTTCGAGACTCTGCAGCGAGGCGCGGTGCGCATGTAATCCGCAGTGGTTTAATACCTTTCGACGTCAGAGAGGGCGGCAGCCAGATGCCGGCCGGTTTGGCGCAGTGTTCGGGTCCGACATAAATGGTCATTAGACCAATTTCCGGATCTGCCACTGACCAGTTTCAGAAGCAATTGCTTGGTGATGGGGATGCTCCACATATCGCCGAAGTTCTGGCCGCCGAGTCCCTGCAGACGGGTGGGACTCCGAGCGCCGCTCGGCTGATGGAATCTTGTCCGAAAGAATGCCCTGCGCGCGGAGCGTATCCGCACCGCTGCCGGGTGACTTTCTGCAGGCCACGCGTAACGCGTATCGCCTGAATTTCGTTAATCCAGTGTAGCGACAAGCTGCTGACTCGGGAGGTCGAAGGTCGATGAGTTATGAAAAAATATCGGAGCGTCCGTCGACGCTGGCGGACATTCTGGTGAGTCGCGCTGCCGAACAACCCGGACGAGTCGGCTACACATTTATCGACGGTCGCGGTGAGCGCGAAGTCGAGGATTATGCACTTCTGCTGGACCGCGTGGTCGGCCTGGCCGCCAGGTTGCAGGAAGTCAGTGCGCCGGGCGATCGAATCCTGCTGCTCTGTCCACCGAGCCTGGACATGATTCACGCATTCCTCGCCTGCCTGCTGACCCGGCGCATTGCGGTGCCGCTGTATGTGCCTACCTCACAACGGCATTCCGAGACCGTCGCGGCAATCACGCGGGACAGTGGCGCTATTGCCGTCGTCGCGCCGCAGTCGGTCGCGTCCGTGGCCCGCGACCTGCTCGGCTGGCCCGATGAGAAGATCATCGACAGCACGGCGACCGAACGCGGAACTTCGCTCCAGCTGCTGGACACACCTGTTCCCGCGGCCGACGACGTCGCATACCTGCAGTACACCTCGGGTTCCACCGGAAGCCCGAAGGGCGTGGTGGTGCGCCATCGCAATCTCATGCACAACCTCGAGTGCCAGCGGCGCGCCCTCGGGCACAACGAGAGCACCTCGGCTGTGCATTGGCTGCCACCGTCTCATGACATGGGCATGATTCTGGGAATTCTTTCGCCGCTCTACGTCGGATATCCGGTGACACTCATGTCGCCGCTGACGTTCCTGCGCCATCCTCTCATCTGGCTGCGTGAGATATCGGAAAACACGAATACCACTGCGGGCGGGCCGAATCTGGCCTACGGCATTTGCGCCGAGCGAGTGTCGCGCGCGGAAGCCGAGCAGCTGGATCTGTCGCACTGGGACATCGCCTTCGTCGGCGCCGAGCCTGTCAATCCGATCATCCTGAGAACATTTGCCGATAAATTCGCCGGCAGCGGTTTCCGCCCGGAAAGCTTCTTTCCCGGCTACGGCCTCGCCGAAGCCACTTTGTATGTCAGCGGCGGACCTTCCGGCTCGGGCCTGCGCACGTGTTCGTTCGCGAGCGAGGAACTGGAAAAGGGCTTCGTCGTGGAAAAGCCGAACGGCCGAGAACTGGTCGACTATGGACCGGTCCGGGCGGGAGCCGCGGCGATGATCGATCCTCGGACACTGCGACGATCCGGTCCCGGACGGGTCGGTGAAATCTGGCTGTCCGGAGAGAGCGTCACGGCGGGCTACTGGAACAAACCCGAGGAGAGTGAGCGCACCTTCTCGGCACAGATCGAAAATGAAAGCGGCACACCCTATCTGCGGACCGGCGATCTCGGATTCATGGTCGACGGACACCTTTTCATCTGCGGGCGTCTCAAAGAAGTCATGATCATCAACGGGCGCAACCTTTTCCCGCAGGACATCGAGTGGACTATCGAGTCCACGCATGCGGAACTTCGCCGCGGCGGCTGTGCCGCGCTGTCGATCGAGATAGACGGGGAAGAACGCCTGGTCGTCCTGCAGGAGGTCGAGGAGGAACTCGCGGACGATATGGCCGCCCTCGAGGAGTCGATCAAATCCGCCGTCAGTCGTGAGCACGGCGTATCGCTGTATCGAGTGATATTCGTGGGCAAAGGCAAAGTACTGAAGACAACCAGTGGCAAGATCCGCCGATCGCACCTACGCCACTTGTACGCCAACGAATTCGAATCGAGGGCCCTGTGAGCGAGCCGCGGGACACCGCAGACACCACGGCATTTCTCCTGGGATGGGCGTCGCACCGCCTGGGCCTCGATTCCGTCGACCCTCGCACGCCGCTCACCGCGCTCGGCCTCGATTCGATCAAAGCCGCCGAGCTGCTGACGATCCTCGAGGACCGATTCGGCGTCGAGATCTCCGCCGAGGACATCTACGGCGGCATCTGTGTCGCCGATCTGGCCGAGGAGGTAGCCAAACACCGTGACCCCGGCGCCGGTGTCCAGGTCGCCGATGTGGCGGCCGCCCCCGGCGCGCAGTCTCACCCAGCCGGCGCGGGTATCGACTTCAGTCTGTTCTTCTTCGCCAGCGACGCACAGCAATCCGGTTCACAGCGCTACCAGCTGCTGTTCGACAGCGCCCGCTTCGCCGACGAGCACGGGTTCCGCTCGATCTGGTTGCCGGAACGCCATTTCCACAAGTTCGGCGGGCTGTACCCGAATCCCGCCGTCCTGGCGGCGGCGCTGGCGGCGATCACGCAGCGGGTACGACTGCGGGCGGGCAGTGTGGTGCTGCCACTGCACAACCCGGTGCGGGTCGCCGAGGACTGGTCGGTGGTCGACAATCTGTCGGACGGCCGGGTCGATATCGCGTTCGCCACGGGCTGGAACCCCGACGATTTCGTGCTGGCGCAGGACAATTACCGCGAGCGGGTCGATGTCACGCGATCCGGTATGCAGAGTATTCAGCAGCTGTGGCGCGGTGAGTCGATCTCGCTGCCGAACGGCGTGGGCGAATCCCGATCGGTGCGCATCTTCCCCACCCCGATCCAGCCGGACCTCGCCACCTGGGTCACCTGCAGCGGCGGTGTGGAGCGCTTCGAGATGGCGGGTGAGCTCGGCACGAATGTGCTGACCGCCCTGCTCTTTCAGACCGTGGACGAACTGGCGGAGAAGATCACGGCCTATCGCAAGGCGCGCGCCCACCACGGCCACGATGCCGACGCCGGAAAAGTCACGGTCATGCTGCACACCTTCGTCGGAGACGACGACGCCGCGGTGCGGCAGACGGTGCAGGGGCCGTTCAAGAGCTACCTCGCCGATTCCGTCGATCTGTGGCGCCGGGGCGCGGAGGCCCTCGAGGATCTGGACGACAGGTCGCGAAACAAGGTGCTGGACTTCGCCTTCGAACGGTACTACCGCACCAGCGGACTGTTCGGCACCCCCGATTCGGCGCTGTCGATGGTCGAAAGCCTGCACCGCGCGGGCGCCGACGAGATCGCCTGCCTCATCGACTTCGGAGTGGCCGTGCCGACCGTGCTCGACGGTCTCGAATCGCTGGCCACCCTCGCAAACAAAGCACGTTCTCTTTGAGCGTCGGATCTTCAGGAGGCGGGATGCACGACCACCGATCACCCCTGCGTGCCCTCGAGGGTCACCCGCCTACCTATCCGCTGACCGCGGCACAGCATGCGATTCGGCTGCTCCAGCAGTTGGCGGGTGCCACACCGGTATCGAACGCGCTGTACCTCGAGCTCGCCGGTGAACTCGACACCGCGCTGCTGATCGCCTCGTTCGGGCAGGCGCTCGACGAATTCGAAGTCAGTCGCGTGCGCGTTGTCGAGGTGGACGGACAGCCGAGGCAGGTGGTGGACGAGACCGCCAATGGCGCGGTGCAGTACCTGGATTACACGTCGGCGCCCGATCCTGTTGCCGCAGCGCTGGAGTGGATGCGCGGCGACTACCGCGCACCCATCGATCTGCCGCACGGCCCGGTCGTGATGGGCGCGCTGGTGCGGGTCGCCGAGCGGCGGTGGTTCTGGTACCTGCGTGCCCATCACATTGTGATGGACGGCATTGCCGCACTGAACATCCTCACCCGGAGCGCACAGCTGCACACCGCCGCGCTGGAGGGCAAAGAGCCTGGGCGACAGGCGATTCGATCGCTGGGCGACATCGTCGCCGCGGACGAGCAGTACCGCGCCTCGCACCGATTCCACGACGATCACGTGTTCTGGTCGAAGTATGTGGCAGAGCTCCCCCAGCCGGTGACGCTGACCGATCAGGTCGCGCTCGCCGAAGACCACCCGCTCTCGGTGAGTGCGCTGCTGTCCGCCGAGACCGACAATGCGCTGCGTACCGCCGTCGCGACGGGATCGGCCGGACCGGCGGTGTTCGTCCTCGCCGCGTTCGGTCTGTACCTGGCACGCATGACCGGGTCCGACGATGTGGTACTGAGTCTGCCGGTGGCCGCGCGCGTCACGGCGGCGATGAGCCGCTCCGGCGGCATGACCGCCAATATCGTGCCGTTCCGGATCACCGTCACCCCCGGCCTCACCGTCGGGGCACTGCTCGAGCAGACCCAGCGCACGCTGATGGATGTCCTTCGCGGACAGCGCTATCGGCACGAGGATATGCTCGCGGACTCGGAATCGGTTGCCGCCCGTCATCTTCCGCAGGCCGCCGGGCCGATGGTCGACCTGATGATTCTCGATACGAAGATCGTCCTCGGCGATATCACCGCCCGGTTGCAGGTACTGACCCCGGGATTGGTGCCCGACCTTTCGGTGAACGTCTATCCGGCCGTCGGTGGCGAGAGCACCCGGCTCGACTTCTTCGCCAACCCGAGCGTTTACACCTCCGACCAGATCGCCTACCACCACCGGCGTTTCGCGCAGTTCCTCGACACCTTCCTGCACTGTGTGCTCACCGATGCCGGGATTCGGGTGCGCTCGGTGGAATTACTCGAATCCGACGAGCGCCAGGAGTTGCGGGAGTCGGGCGCCGGCGGTTCGGGGCCCGCGCGGGTCACATTGCCCGACATGCTGTCTCGGGCGGCGGCAGCGCACCCGGACCGGCTCGCGGTCCACGACGCCGCGCACACCTGGACCTACCGCGAGCTGGACGAATGGTCGAATCGGTGCGCGCGGACGTTGATCGACTGCGGCGCCGGCCCGGAAACCACGGTGGCGGTGGCGATGCCGCGCTCCGCGGCCTGGCTGCGTGCGGTCTGGGCGGTCGCCAAGACGGGCGCCGCGTTCGTGACTGTGGATCTCACCCAGCCGGTCGAACGGAATCGGTTCATTCTCGCCGATTGCCCGGCCACCATCCTGCTGATCAGCAGTGAAACCACCACGGACGCAACCGGGTTGGACGGGCCCAGCGTTCGGGTGGTCGATATCGACCAGCAGTACGAGGGCAGCGCTGCCCCGATCACCGACGCGGATCGCCGCGGTGCGGTGCGGATCGGCAATACCGCGTACATCGTGTACACCTCGGGCTCGACGGGCACACCGAAAGGTGTTGCCGTCACCCACGCCGGGCTGTCCGGCGTCTCCGATACCCTCGCGCGGCAGTATCAGCTCGATGGCAACTCTCGCGTATTGGCCGTCGCCGCACGCACTTTCGATGCGGCCGTTTTCGAACTCCTGTCGGCGGTACCGGTCGGCGCGGCATTGATCGTCGCTCCCGCTGATGTGTTCGCCGGTGCGGCGCTCGCGGAGTTGATGTGTGCCGAGAGAGTGACGCATGCCTGTTTGACTCCAGCCGTCGCCGCCACGCTCGATGCGCGGCAACTCGATGCCCTGCACGTGCTCATGGTCGCCGGCGAAGCATGTCCGCCGGCACTGGTGCGGCAGTGGTCGGGTAGCGATGCCGCCGGTATTCGCCTGCTGTACAACCTGTACGGGCCGAGCGAGGCCACGATCTGGGTCACCAGCGCGGCCTTGCGCCCAGGTGACGAGGTGTCGCTGGGTACTCCGATCCCGGGAGTCCGGCTGTCGGTCCTGGATGCCTGGTTGCGCCCGTCCTCATTCGGTGTGGCGGGCGAGTTGTATGTGTCCGGTCCGGGTGTGGCACGCGGTTACCTCGGCCGTTCCGGGTTGAGCGCGGCATCGTTCGTGGCCGACCCGAACGGTCCGGACGGTGCGCGGATGTACCGCACCGGAGATGTGGTGCGCTGGGAGCGCCGTGGCGCCGGCGGCGCGCGGCTGGTCTTCGTCGGCCGCGCCGATTCCCAGATCAAGATTCGCGGCCAGCGACTCGAACTCGGCGAGATCGAAGCCGCACTGACCGGCCTGGACGAGGTGCGGCAGGCCATCGTCACCACCGCGGGCGAAAATGCCGAAACGGCATGGGTGGCGGCCTATCTCACCGCGACACCGGGCCACGCCATCGATGCGGGCACGGTCCGCCAGGCGGTGGCGCGGCGGCTGCCGTCGTACATGGTCCCCGAGACCATCACGGTGCTCGACGAACTCCCGATGACCGCGACGGGGAAGGTGGATCGGCGAGTCTTACCGGCGCCGCAGCGCCCGGTGGCGACCTACCGCGCCGCCTCATCCCCGTTCGAGGAGATTGTCGCCGCCACGTTCGCCGAAGTACTCCATATCGAGCGCGTCGGTGTCGACGACGATTTCTTCGCCCGTGGCGGGCATTCGATTTCGGCGACGCGGGTGGCCGCGCGATTGGCCGAGGCGACCGGCCGCGCGGTCGGCGTCCGTGACATATTCGACGCCCCCACTGCCGCCGGACTGGCCCGCGTGCTCACCGAACGCGAGATCGGCCCGGGCCGGGTGCGGTCGAAGCTGGTCGTTCGAGAGCGGCCCGCGCAAATACCATTGTCGTTCGCGCAGTTGCGAATGTGGTTCATCAACCGGTTCGAGCCCGAATCGCCGACCTACAACATTCCGCTGGTATTCCGTCTGGCCGGAACGCTGGATACCGACGCGCTGAGCGCAGCGCTCGGTGCGGTGGTCGCGCGCCATGAGGTGCTGCGGACACGCTATCCCGAACTGGACGGAGTGCCGCACCAGCAGGTCGTGCCGAGCGCGGCGGCGGCCCCGGTCCTCGAGGTGAGCGGCGTCGACCCGGAACGGGTGAACGATGCGGTGGCCGAGCGGGTCCGCCGCGGATTCGACCTGCGGGCGGATATGCCGTTGCGGGCCACGGTATTGCGGAGCGGTCCGTTCGAGCACGTCGTGGTGCTGGTGCTGCATCACATCGCGGCGGACGGCCTGTCGATGGCGCCGCTACTGCGGGACCTGTCGACGGCGTACGCGGCATATTCGGCGGGGCAGCAGCCCGGATGGAGCCCGCTGCCGGTGCAGTACCCGGATTACGCACTCTGGCAGCGCGAACTGCTGGGTTCGGAATCCGACTCCGACAGCGCCTTCATGGCTCAATGCCGGTACTGGGAACGGGAGTTGGCCGATGCGCCGCAACCCGTATCACTGCCTGCCGATCGGCCGCGCCCGCCGATACTGAGCAATCGCGGTGACGTCGTCGAATTCACCATCGACGCACCGCTGCTCGAGGCGATCCACCGGCTCGCCCGCGAGCGCCGCGTCAGCGCGTCGATGGTGCTGCAGGCGGCCCTGATGGTGCTGCTGTCGCGGCTGGGAGCCGGACCGGACGTTTCGATCGGCGGTCCGGTGGCGGGGCGCACCGATGAGGCACTGCGGGAGTTGGTCGGGTTCTTCGTCAATACCTGGGTGCTGCGGGTGGATCTGTCCGGGAACCCGCGTTTCGAGCAGGTGCTCGACCAGGTCCGCGGTAAGGCCCTGACCGCCTACGAGAATCAGGACGCGCCGTTCGAGCGGCTGGTGGAACTGCTCAATCCGGCCCGGTCGACGGCCTATCACCCGCTGTTCCAGGTATCGCTCGAGGTACAGAACGGTGGCCTGCCCGCACTCGAACTGCCCGGCCTGGTCGCCGAATTCCTGCCCTTCTCCACCGGCAGCGCCAAGAACGATCTGCATTTCGATCTGATCGAAATCCCCGGCACCACAGCAACTCCCGCAATGCTGACCGGCCGGATCGAATACGCCACCGATCTGTTCGACCGCTCCACGGTGACCGGCATCGCCGACCGCTTCCTCCGGGTGCTGCGCGCGGTGAGCGCCGATCCGTCGGAAGCGATCACCGATATCGGCCTCCTGGACGAGGCGGAGCGCAAACAACTTCTGACGCAGTGGAACCCGCCGCTCGCGACCGCGATGCCGGAGACCACGATCGCGGCGGCGTTCCGCGCACGCGTCGATTCGGCGCCGGCCGCCGTCGCACTGCGGTTCGGCGACGAGCAGCTGACCTACGCGGAATTGGCTGCGCGGGTGGATGTTCTGGCGCGGGTGCTGGTGGGCCGGGGCGTCGGCCGGGGTGCGGTGGTGGCGGTGGCGCTGCCACGATCGACAGATCTGGTGACCGCCCTCCTGGCGGTGGTGCTGGCCGGTGGCACGTATCTGCCGATCGATCCCGAATACCCCAGCAGCCGTATCGAATTCATCCTCGCCGACGCTGATCCGCTGCTCGTATTGACGACGGCCGCTACCGCAGCGGTAGTGCCGCTGGGTGAGCGCGCGGCGCTGTGCCTGGATACTGCTGACCTCGCAGGCGAGTCGTCCGGTCAGAGTTTGCCGATGCTGTCGCCCGCCGATGCAGCGTATGTCATCTACACCTCGGGTTCGACCGGCCGCCCGAAAGGTGTTGTCGTCGAACATCGCGGCGTGGTCAATATGGCGAAGTACGGATGGCCCGGTGGACCGGGTGAGCGAGTACTGCTGCATTCGTCGATGGCCTTCGACGCGTCGGCATACGAATTGTGGCCCGCATTGCTCGCGGGATCCACCATCGCCATCGCCCCGTCCGGCCGATCGGATATCGCGGAGCTGAGCCGGGCCATCTCCCGGCACGATGTGACGGCGCTGTATGTGACAACCCCGCTGTTCGAGATACTGGCGAGCTCCGGGCCGGAACTGACACTCGATTCGGTACGCCGAGTGGTCACCGCCGGTGATGCGCTGCGGCCGGTCGCGGTCGCCCGCTTCCACGACAGGTGGCCCGGAATCGGCGTGGTCAATGCCTATGGGCCGACCGAGAATACGGTGTGCGTCTCGGCGTACGAGATCCCCGATTCGGCGGAATGGACGAGCGCGAGCAGTGTGCCGATCGGTATCCCCGTCGGGGGTATGCGCTTGTTCGTGCTGGATTCGCGGTTGCAGCCGGTGCCGGCAGGCGTGGCGGGCGAATTGTATGCGGCCGGAGTGCAATTGGCGCGCGGGTATCGAAACCGGCCGGGTTTGACCGCGGAGCGGTTCTCGGCCTGCCCATTCGGGGCCGGTGAGCGCATGTACCGCACCGGCGACGTGGTGCGGTGGCTGCAGCGTCCGAACGACAGCACCGGCGTGCTGGAATTCGTCACTCGCGCCGATGAACAGGTCAAGGTGCGCGGCTACCGGATCGAACCCGGTGAGGTCGAGACCGTCTTGGCCGCACACCCGCTGGTTTCGCAGTCGGTGGTGATCGCCCGGGAGATCGGTTCCGCGACTGTGAATTCAGTGACTGCGGCGGACAAGCGGCTGATCGGCTACGTCGTGCTCGAACGCACCGATGCGGTGCGAGACGAGGCCGTTCTCACCGTCGAGATGCGGCGCTTCGTCGCGGATCGGCTGCCGGAGTACATGGTGCCGTCGGCGATCGTCGTACTCGCCACCCTGCCGTTGACACCCAATGGAAAGGTCGATCGGCGCGCACTGCCCGCGCCGACCTTCGCCGCCTCGGACTGTCGCGCCGCGCTGACACCGGCCGAGGAAATCGTCGTCACCGTCTTCGCCGAGGTGCTCGGCATGGAGCGAGTGGGCGTCGACGACGATTTCTTCGCACTCGGCGGACATTCACTCTCGGCCATGCGCGTGGCCTCGCGAATGACCGCGGTGCTGGGCACCGAAGTGGGGGTGCGGGATGTGTTCGAGGCCCCCACTCCCGCTCGCCTGGCGCATGCGCTTGCCGAACGACGCGCGGACCTCGATCCGGCACGACCGGGGCTGACGGTTCGCGAGCGCCCGGAGCGAATGCCGTTGTCGTTCGCCCAATCCCGGCTGTGGTTCATCAACCGATTCGAAATGGATTCTCCGGCCTACAACATTCCGATGGTGCTGCGCTTGCGCGGGCCGTTGGATCAGGAGGCATTGACCGCGGCATTGAACGATGTGGTGGCGCGGCACGAGAGCCTGCGCACCATTTTTCCGGATGAGGACGGGGTGCCGTTCCAGCGCATCCTGCCGGTCGGCCTGGCCACCACCACGATCGAGACAGGTACGGTCGATCCCGCGGAGCTCGAGCAGACCCTGGCGGTTCTCGTGCGCCGCGGGTTCGACGTGTCGTCGGAGCTGCCTTTGCGAGTGACGCTGTTGCGCAACGGTTTCAACGACCACACCGTGGTGCTGGTCTTGCACCATATCGCCGCGGACGGTTGGTCGATAGCGCCGTTCGTGCGAGACCTCACGGCGGCGTACGCCGCGCGCCTCGAGAGCCGGGCACCGCAGTGGACGCCATTGCCGGTGCAGTACGCGGACTTCACGCTGTGGCAGCGTGAGACATTGGGTGCGGAGTCCGATCCGGACAGCGTGCTGGCAACCCAATTCCACTATTGGGAAACCGAACTCGCGGATGCCGCGCAGCCGATCACGCTGCCGCTGGACCGCCCGCGCCCGGCGATTGCCAGTAATCGCGGCGATGTCATCGAGTTCGCCTTCGCACCCGCGCTGTGCGAGCGGCTGTATCGACTCGCCCATGACCGCCAGGTGACGGTGTCGATGCTGTTGCAGTCGACGCTCGCCGTATTGCTGTCACAGGTCGGCGCCGGCGAGGACATCTCCATCGGCGGCCCGGTCGCCGGGCGTACCCAAGAGGCGACGCACGACCTGATCGGTTTCTTCGTCAATACCTGGGTGCTGCGGGTGGATCTGTCCGGCAACCCCCGCTTCGAGCAGGTTCTCGACCAGGTCCGCCGTAAAGCCTTGACCGCCTACGAGAATCAGGACGCCCCCTTCGAGCGGCTGGTCGAATTGCTGCAACCGACGCGCTCTCCGGCGTACCACTCGCTGTTCCAGGTGTCGTTCGCACTGCAGAACAACCTGCTGCCCGATCTGCGGCTGCCGGAGCTGGAGGCGGAGATCGTCCCGGCGATCACCGGAACCGCCAAATTCGATTTGCACATCGATGTGGCCGAACGGGTGAATCCGGCGGACAGTGCCGCCGCCCCCGTATTGGCGGGCCGCATCGAATACGCCACCGATCTGTTCGATCGCGCCACCGTGACCGATCTCGCCGCTCGTTTCCTGCGGCTGCTCGACACCGTGGCCACGGACCCGGAAATGCCCATCGGCCGCATGGATATCCTCGCGCCCGAGGAACGCGACCGGTTGCTGCGGGTCTGGAACGACACGGCGGCCCCGGTGCCGGAGGAGACCTCCCTTGCACGCCTGTTCGCTCGACATGTAGCAGCCACACCGGATGCGGTCGCTGTCGCGCACGCGGACGGCGATATCACCTATCGCGAATTGGCCGCGCGGGTCGGTGTTCTGGCCCGGGTGCTGCGGGATCGGGGTGTCGGCCGCGGTTCCGTGGTCGCGGTGGCAATGCCACGGTCCGTGGATCTGGTGACCGCGGTGCTGGCGGTGGTGGTGGCCGGCGGCGCGTATCTGCCGATCGATCCCGAATATCCCACCAGCCGTATCGGATTCATCCTCGCCGACGCCGATCCGCTGCTCGTATTGACGACGGTCGCCACCGCAGCGGAATTACCCCTGGGTGAGCGCGCGGCGCTGTGCCTGGATACCGCGGACCTCGACGGTGAGTCCGGCGGTGATTTGCCGGCACTGTCGCCGGGCGATGCCGCGTATGTGATCTACACATCGGGTTCGACGGGCCGCCCGAAAGGCGTTGTGGTCGAACACCGCGGCGTGATCAATATGGCGGTGCACGGCTGGCCCGGTGGACCGGGCGAACGGGTGCTGCTGCATTCGTCGATGGCGTTCGACGCGTCGGCGTACGAGTTGTGGCCCGCCTTGCTGGCGGGATCCACCCTGGTCATCGCACCGCCCGCTCGGCTCGACCTTCCCGCGCTGATGCGCACCATCTCCAGCCATGGCGTCACCACGATATTCGTGGCAACCGCTCTCTTCGAACTGCTCGCGACCGCCGGACCCGAACTCGATACCGCTCCGGTGCGTCAGGTCGTCACCGGTGGCGACGCCTTGAGTTCGGCTGCGGTAGCCCGATTCCGGGATCGCTGGCCGGGTGTCGATATCGCCAATGCCTATGGGCCGACCGAGAATACGGTCTGCGTATCGACCCAGGAGATCCTCGGATCGAGGCCCTGGGCCGCCGCTGCGCGGATACCGATCGGTGCTCCGGTGGCGAATGTGCGAGTGTTCGTTCTGGATTCGCGGTTGCGTCCGGTGCCGGTGGGCGTGGCCGGCGAATTGTATGTAGCCGGAGCACAATTGGCGCGCGGGTACGCGGGCCGGCTCGGGTTGACCGCGCAGCGGTTCGTGGCCTGCCCGTTCGGCGGCGGCGAGCGGATGTACCGCACCGGAGATGTGGTGCGGTGGCTGAAACCTTCGGACGAAGGCGCCGGAGTACTCGAATTCGCCGGCCGGGCCGACAATCAGGTCAAGGTGCGCGGGTATCGGATCGAGCCCGGCGAGGTCGAAGCGGCATTGCTGGCGCATCCGGCCGTATCGAGCGCGGTGGTCGTGGCCCGCGCCCTCTCCGACGCCCCCACCGACGCCGTGGCCGACAAGCAGTTGGTCGCCTACATTGTTCGCGATCGTGAATCCACCGTCGGCGATGACAGCGACCGCGCGGCCGAACTGGTCGGCCATTGGCGAGACGTGTACGACAACCTGTACGCGGGCAAGGAGAGCTATCTCGGCAACGGCCGGGAATTCACCGAGCCGATGGCATTGGATGCCGATTTCGGCGGCTGGAACAGTAGTTACACCGGAGAGCCGATTCCCGTTGGACAGATGCGGGAGTGGCGGGACGCGGTCGTGGACCGGGTGCTCGGTCTGCGGCCCGCACGGGTACTGGAAATCGGTGTCGGCTCGGGCTTGCTGATGTCGCGACTGGCGCCGCAGTGCGAGGAGTACTGGTGCACCGACTTCTCGGCGGCGACCATCGAGAATCTCCGATCGCGGCTGTCCGAATCGGCGGTGGACTGGGCGGATCGAGTGCGCTTGCGCGTGCAGTCCGCCGACGATGTCTCGGATTTGCCGCCGGACCGATTCGATGTGGTGGTGCTGAATTCGGTCGCACAGTACTTCCCGAACGGCTCCTATCTGATCGACGTGATCGACAAGGTCATGGGGCTGCTGGCCCCCGGTGGCGCGTTCTTCGTCGGCGATATCCGCAACCTGACGCTGCTGCGCGAATTCGCCACCGGCACCCAGCTGTCCGGCGGCGGGGACCAGGACACGGTGGCGGCGGTGCGCGAGCGCGCACGGCGCGCCCTGATGGCCGAACAGGAATTGCTGGTCGCCCCCGAGTTCTTCTTCGCACTGCGGGACCGGGTCCCGGCCGTGGCGGCGGTGGATATCGAGTTGAAGTACGCGCCGGTCGACAACGAATTGACGCGATACCGCTACGACATCGTCCTGCGCAAGTCCCCGGCACAGATTCGGTCCCTGGCCGATGTGCCGCAGCGTGCCTGGACCGAATTCGGTGACCTGCGCGGGCTGCACGCCCAGCTCCTCGCCGAACAGCCCGAAAGCCTGCGCATCATCGGAATACCGCAGGCCGGAACGGTTCTGGACGTAGCGGCCACTCGAATTGTGGACACCGCCGCCGAGCACGAACACGTGGCCGATCTCGATCTGGGCACCACCACCGCCGCGGTGCTGCCGCACGAGATCCGGACGCTCGGCGCGGAATTGGGCTTCACGGTGATTGTCACCTGGTCACCGGTCGCCGGTCGGATGGACGCTGTCCTCGTCCGCGGCGCGGACGAGACCACGGTCTTCGATGACGTCTATCTGAGCGCGGGACCACTGGATTCGCTGGGCGCCTATGTGAACGACCCCGGAATCGGCGATCTGGTGGCCGAGATCCGGGAATTCTCGGCAGAGCGGTTGCCGGAGTTCATGATTCCGGCGGCCATCGTCATCCTCGACGAGCTGCCGCTGATGCCCAATGGCAAGGTGGACCGCCGCGCCTTACCTGCCCCCCAGCTGTTCACCCTGGCGTATCGGGCTCCGTCGACACCGATGGAAGAGATCGTCGTCTCGGTATTCGCCGAAGTACTCGGCGCGGACCGGGTCGGCGCCGATGACGATTTCTTCGCATTGGGCGGGCATTCGCTGTCGGCGACGCGGGTGGCCGCACGCGTGGCGAGTGCCACCGGCATCACGGTCGAAGTGCGCGATGTGTTCGACGCACCGACCGCTACCCGATTGGCCGCGGTATTGGCCGAGCGGTCCACCGCGGCACAGCCGAGTTCGATATTGGCGCCGCAGGACCGGCCGGCACGAATTCCGCTGTCGTTCGCGCAGTCTCGAATGTGGTTCATCAACCGATTCGAGCCGGACTCCCCCGCGTACAACATCGCCATGGTGCTGCGTTTGCGCGGGCAATTGGATTCGGCCGCGCTGTGCGCCGCCTTCGATGATGTCGTGGCTCGGCACGAGAGTCTGCGCACGGTGTTTCCCGACGAGAAGGGAATTCCGTGCCAGCGGATTCTGCCTGCCGGCGGCGTGGAGATCGCGACGGAGACAGTCGATTCGATCGATGTCACGCATCGGGTGACAAGCATCGTGCGGCAGGGATTCGATGTGTCCGCACAACCGCCGTGGCGAGTCGCGGTGCTGCGCAGTGGATCCGATGACCATTCGCTGGTCGTGGTGCTCCACCACATTGTCGCGGACGGGTGGTCGATAGCACCGCTGGTGCGTGATCTGGCGCTGGCGTACACCGCGCGCCGGGCGGGGCGGGAGCCGCAGTGGGCGCCGCTGCCGGTGCAGTACGCCGATTACACCCTGTGGCAGCGCGAGGCGCTCGGTGCGGAGTCCGATCCGCAGAGCGTGGTCGCGCGGCAGATCGATTATTGGACAGGTCATTTGGCGGGGCTGCCGGATCGGCTGGAGTTGCCCGCCGATCGGCCGCGGCCGGTGGTGGCCTCGCAGCGTGGCGGCACCCATTCGTTCACGCTGGACGCGGCGACGGTGGCCGGGTTGGGCGCCCTGGCGCGAGCCCATCGGGTGACGGTGTTCATGGTGGTGCACGCCGCGCTGACCATGGTGCTGTCGCGGTTGTCGGGCAGCGCCGATATCGCGGTGGGCACTCCCATCGCGGGTCGCGGCGCGGCGGCGCTGGACGGGCTGATCGGCATGTTCGTCAATACGCTGGTACTGCGCACCCGGGTCGATGAGGCCTGTACCTTCACCGACCTGCTCGACCACTGCCGTCAGGTGGACCTGGCCGCGTTCGCGCACGCCGACATCCCGTTCGAACGCGTCGTCGAGGCCGTCGACCCACCCCGCAGCCAGGCCCATCATCCGCTGTTCCAGGTGATGCTGGCCTTCCAGAACCTCGATCTGGACCCGGCCATGGCGCAGCTGCCCGGACTCGAGGTCGAGCCGCTGCAGAGTCTCGATATCGGGGTGGAACGCTTCGATCTCACCATTACCGTCGCCGATATTCCGGACAGCACTGACGCCGACGTCGATCGCGGCGTACCGATCACCATCAGCTTCGCACTCGACCTGTTCGACGAGTCGACGATCGTCGCGCTCGCAAACCGCCTGCAGCGCACCGTGCGCGCCGTGGTGGCCGATCCGGCGATCGGCCTGCGCGAGCTGGACATTCTCGCACCGGACGAGCGAATGCTGTTGCGCCAGTGGGGTGATGGCGGCGCCGGCCCGGAGCCGGAAATGCTGGGCGAGATGCTCGCCCGCGCCGCGGTGGAATTCCCGGCGCGGCCCGCGGTCGTGGACGCCGGGCAGGAATGGACGTATCAGGAACTCGATACTTGGTCGAATCGGTGTGCGCGGGCGCTGATCGAGCAGAGGGTCGGCCCGGAAACCGTGGTGGCGATCGCCATTCCCCGTTCGGCGGCCTGGATGCAGGCGGTGTGGGCGGTCGCGAAGACCGGGGCCGCATTCGTCTCCCTCGACCCGGCGCAGCCGCGCGAGCGCAATCGCGGCATCCTCGCCGATTGTGCGGCCGCGGTACTGCTCACCGCCGGCGACGATGCGCGAGCCATCACCGGGGAATGGGAAGCGCCCGGGATCGCCGAGTTCGATCTGGACGGGTGGGACCTGTCCGCCTGGGACGCCACCCCGATCGAGGACGGTGATCGCCTCGGCGCGATGCGGCCGGACAATACCGCCTACATCGTCTACACCTCGGGGTCGACCGGTACGCCGAAGGGCGTGGCGGTCACCCATGCCGGACTCTCCGCCATTGCCACGGCGCAGCGCCGTCGTAATGGGACCGATGCCCGGTCGCGGATATTGGCCGTTGCCTCACGCACTTTCGATGCGGTGATCTTCGAGCTGATGCTCGCGGTACCCGCCGGCGCCGCACTGATCCTGGCTCCCGGCGAGGTTGTGGCCGGGCCGCCGCTGGCGGAATTGCTGCGCGCGCAACGCATCACCCATGCCTTCCTGTCGCCGATGGTCGCGCTGTCGGTCGAGTCCGACGGACTCGATGACCTTCGTGTCCTGTCGACCGGCGCCGAAGCATGCCCACCTGAACTGGTGGTGCGATGGTCGGGAACCGATGCCGCCGGTCTCCGGCGTGTCCACAATCTGTACGGACCCAGCGAGGCCACAGTCTGGGTGACCGGCACGGAACTGACTGCCGGAGCACCGGTTTCGGTCGGTACGCCGATTCCCGGGACCCGTTCGATGGTTTTGGACGCCTGGCTGAATGTGGTGCCACCGGGTGTGGTCGGCGAGCTGTACGCCGCCGGACCGGGCGTGGCACGCGGATATCTCCACCGCACCGGCCTGACATCGGCGGCGTTCGTGGCCGATCCGTTCGGACCTGCCGGATCCCGCATGTACCGCACCGGAGATCTGGCGCGCTGGCTGCCGGACAGCGATGCGGGCGCGGTATTGGCGGTCGTCGGCCGTGCCGACAACCAGATCAAGATTCGCGGCCAGCGCCTGGAGCTCGGCGAAATCGAAAGCGTACTCACCGAACTCGACGACGTGCGGCGCGCCGTTGTCGTTCACGTCAACGGCGGTGCGACCGGCGAGGCTGCGCGGCTGGCCGCCTACGTCACCCCGGCACCGGGTCATCTGCCTGATCCGATCGCCATCCGGCAGGCGGCAGCGCGGCGGCTCCCGTCGTACATGGTCCCCGACACCGTCACGGTCCTGGACGAACTGCCACTGACCACGAGCGGAAAAGTGGACCGGCGAGCTCTGCCGGTGCCGCAGTGGGCCACCACGACGTACCGGGCTCCCGCCACCCCCATCGAAGAAGCGGTGGCCGCGGTATTCGCGCAGGTCCTCGGACTCGATCAGGTGGGAGCCGACGACGATTTCTTCGCCCTGGGCGGCGACAGCATCGTATCGATCCAGCTGGTCGCCCGGGCGAAGGACCGCGGTGTGGTGTTCACGCCGCGGCAGGTGTTCGAGGCGCGGACGGTTGCCGCGCTGGCAGCCCTGGCCGAATCGGTCGAGCCGGCAACGGTTCTCGCGGAATTGCCCGGCGGTGGCGTCGGTGAACTGCCGCTGACGCCGATCGTCCGGTGGATGGTGCGGCAGGGCGATTTCCGGCGGTTGAATCAGACCCTGGTGCTCACCGCGCCGGTCGGATTGGATCGTGCCGGTTTGGTCGCGATCATGACGGCGGTGATCGACCGGCACGACATGCTCCGGGCCCGGTTGTGGCACAGCGGGCGGGACTGGCGGCTCGAGACGCGGCCGAGCGGGATGGTGGACGTCGAGTCGCTGGTGCATCCAGTGGTCATCGCCCCGGATATCGCCCCGGAGCGCCGCCACCAGCTCGTGACAGCGGAGGTCGCTGCCGCACTGAATCGGCTCGATCCGGCCACTGGTGTTGTGCTGCAAGTGCTCTGGTGTGCGCCCGCCGAGGCGGCACAAGCCGGTCAGCTGATCTTCGTCGCGCATCACCTTGTGGTGGACGGTGTTTCGTGGCGCATTATGCTTCCCGATCTGATGTCGGCATGGCAGCGCTACCGCGCCGATGGTGTGGTCACGATGCCCCCGACAGGTACGTCGATGCGGCGCTGGGCACACGGCCTGGCCGAGGAGGCGCGGTCGCCGCGGCGGGTGGCGGAACTGCCGCTGTGGCAACGGATCGTCGACGGGCCGGACCCGCTGCTCGGCTCGCGAGCAGTGGACCCCGTTCGCGATGCCGGCGGAATACGCCTTCGGCGCGTGCAGGTGTCACCGGAGATCACCGAGGCCTTGCTGACGCGGGTGCCCGCGGCATTCCACGGTGACGTACAAGACGCGCTGGTAGCCGCGCTGGCCCTGGCAGTGATGCGATGGCGAGCCGGTCGAGGCGTCCTGGAGTCGTCGACGCTGTTGCGACTCGAGGGCCACGGGCGCGAAGAACAGGTACTCGACGGTGCGGATCTGACCGCGACGGTCGGCTGGTTCACGACGGTGTACCCGGTCCGGATCGATATGGCGGGAATCGATCTCGACGATGCCTATGCCGGCGGATCGGCCATCGACACCGCGATCAAGAGCACGAAGGAGCACCTGCGCGCAATCCCGGACCACGGGATCGGCTACGGGCTGCTGCGCGAACTCAACCCGGACACGGCGCAGGCCTTGCCCGCCGGGCAGCCCGCACAGGTCGCCTTCAACTACCTCGGCCAAGTGTCGCCGAACCGATCATCCAGCGGGATAGTCAGTTCCGAGTTCGCTGTCACCGATGAACTCGGCACTCCGATCGCCGATGAGGACCTGCACGTCCTGGCTACGGCCGTTGTCGATATCACGGCGGTGGTCACCGAGGGGCGCCTGTCGGCCACCTTCGGCTACCCCGAAGCCGTGCTCGGCGAGGCGGAAGTCGATGAGCTGTCCCGCTTGTGGGTCGACGCACTGCAGGCCGTTGTCACCCGGCAGCGGGACCCGCACTCCGGTGGGCATACGCCCTCCGACTTCCCCTTGGTGCGGGCGACCCAATCCGATATCGCGACCTGGGAGGCGCGCTACCCGAGCCTGGTCGACGTGTGGCCGTTGTCGCCGTTGCAGACCGGACTCCTGTTCCATGCGCGGCTGGCCGAGTCGCGGGTGGACGTGTACGCGGTCCAGCTCGCGATCACGCTGTCGGGTTCGGTGGACGCCGAACGGCTGCGGCACGCGGCCGAGGCCCTACTGCGGCGGTATCCGAATCTGCGGGTGGCCTTCGGCGCCAGTGCCGAGGGCGAAGGCGTGCAGCTCATCGCCGACGATGTGGTGCTGCCGTGGCGCGAGATCGACCTGCGCGCGGTGGCGGATTCCGAATCCGCGCTGGCGGAGGTGATCGACCGGGACAAGGCCGAATCGTTCGATATCGAAACGGCGCCGCTGCTGCGGTTCACCCTGGTCGCGGTGGCCGAGGATCGGTTCACCCTGCTGCTCTCGTATCACCATGTGCTGTTCGACGGTTGGTCGATGCCGTCGCTGCTGCGGACCTTGCTGGCGGTGTACGCGGCGCCGAACAGCGTCGCGGTCGCGGAGTCGGCGGGTTCGTACCGGTCGTATCTCGACTGGCTCGGCCGACAGGATTCCGAGGCCTCGTTGCAGGTGTGGCGAGACGCGCTCGACGGCGCCGAGGCGACGCTCGTGGCTCCGCACGCCGTGGCCGCGGAATCGACAGCGCGAATGAGCAATGTCGCACTGGATTTCGACAGCGGGTTCACCGACCGGTTGATCGCCTCGGCCTCCTCCGCCGGGGTCACGGCGAACACCGTGTTCCAGGTGGCGTGGGCAATTGTCCTGGGGTATCTGTCCGGGCGCGACGATGTCGTCTTCGGTGCCACGGTCTCCGGGCGGCCCGCCGAGCTGCCCGGTATCGAATCCGCGGTCGGCCTGTTCATCAACACCATCCCGGTGCGGGTGCGCCACCGCTCCGGCGAGCCGATCGCAGCGACCCTGAACCGGGTGCAGGCGGAACAGTCGGGATTGCTGGGACACCACCACATCGGCCTGACCGATATCCATGCCGCACTGGATGTTTCGTCCCTGTTCGACACGGTGCTGGTCTTCGAGTCCTATCCGGTCGACAAGGCCGCGCTCGCCGCACAGGCCGCGGCGCTCGACGGCATGGCCGTCGAGGATCTGCGGTCGAACGATTCCGCGCACTATCCCCTCGCGCTGATCGTCGTCAAGGGCGAGCCGTTCCGGGCCCAGTTGCAGTATCAGCCCGGGGTATTCGCTCCCGAGTGGGTTCAGGATTGCGCCGACCGCCTGGCGCGGGTACTGGATGCGATGACCACGCATTCGTCGACCACGGTGGAGTCGATCGATATATTGTCCGCCGCCGAGCGGGCCCGGCTCGTGCCGGTGCGAGGGCTCCCGGCGCAGCCGGCGCGACCGCTGGCGGACCTGCTCGTCGCGGGTGCCGCCCTCGATCCGGCCGCACCCGCGGTGATATCGGATGCGGTGACAATGACTTTCGGTGAGCTGGACAGCTATTCCAACCGATTGGCGCGGTGGCTGATCGGACGCGGCATCGGGCCGGGCGATGCGGTCGCGCTGGCGCTGCCCCGGGGTATCGAGTTCCTCGTCGGACTGTGGGCGGTCACCAAGGCCGGTGCGGCCTTCGTTCCGATCGACCCGCGCCATCCGCTGGATCGGGTCGCGGTCATGGTCGCCGATTCCGCTGTGCGCCTTGCTTTGTCGGTCGAGGCGACACTGCACACAGTGCCGGGGACGGTCGATCGGCTGCTGCTCGACGGGCCGGATCTTCCGGCACGCCTCGCGGAGTACTCCGCGGGCGCGGTGACCGACGCGGTCCGGGTTCGCCCGCTCCGGCCGGGACATACCGCCTACGTGATCTATACGTCCGGGTCGACGGGCACCCCGAAGGGTGTGGTGGTCACCCATGACGGCCTGGCGAACTTCACCGCCGAGCAGCGTGAGCGCTACGACCTGAACGAGAGCTCCCGCGTACTGGCCGTATCCGCGCCGGGTTTCGATGCGGTCATGATGGAACTGCTGATGGCGCACCCGAACGGGGCCGCGCTGGTGGTATCGCCGCCGGATATATTCGGTGGCCAAGCACTCGCGGAAATCGTGAGGCAGCAGCGGGTTTCGCATGCATTCGTGACGACGAGCGTTTTGGCGACCATGTCGCCCGCCGGACTAGATTCACTGCGGGTGCTCGTCACCGGTGGCGAGCGCGTGCCCACGGAGCTGGTGGCGGCCTGGGCGCCGGATCGGCGACTGTACATCGCATACGGGCCGACCGAGACGGTCATTGTCACCCTCCTCAGCGATCCGATGGCTCCGGATGCGCCGGTGACGCTCGGCGGGCCGATCCGCGGCATCGAGGCGGTGGTCCTGGACGCACTGCTGCGGCCGGTACCGGCCGGCGTGCGTGGCGAACTGTATCTCGGCGGTATTCAGCAGGCGCTGGGCTACTCGAACCGGCCGGCACTGACGGCCGCGTCGTTCATCGCGAATCCGTTCGGTCGCAGCGGTTCTCGCCTGTATCGCACCGGAGACCAGGTGTGCTGGAACGCCCAGGGCACCCTGGAGTTCCTGGGACGCAACGACTTCCAGGTCAAGGTGCGCGGACAGCGAGTCGAGCTGGGTGAGATCGAGGCGGTGCTCGCCGACCAGGAGGGGGTGAGCCGGGCCATCGTGGTGCAGCACGCGACATCGCACCGACTCATCGGCTATCTCGTCGGCGCCGGTATCGACGCCGCGCAGGTGCTGGCCGCCGCCCGGCATCGGCTGCCTGTGCACATGGTGCCCGATATGTGCTCTGTCCTGGCCGAATTGCCGCTCACGGTGAGCGGCAAACTCGATCGCGCGGCACTGCCGGAACCGGAGGCGCTGACGCGGGACTACCGTGCGCCCTCGACGCCGGCCGAACAGCTGGTGGCGGAGGTGTTCGCCGAGCTGCTCGGGGTCGACCGGGTCGGCGCGGACGACGATTTCTTCGCACTGGGCGGGCATTCGCTGTCGGCAATGCGAGTGACCTCGCGGGTGTCCGCGATCGCGGGTGTGCGGATCGGCGTGCGCGATGTGTTCGAGGCGCCGACTCCCGCGCGGTTGGCGCGGGTACTCGATGCCGGCGCCGATGGTTCGGCGGAAACCGCGCTGATCGCCCGGGAGCGACCCGAGCGGGTACCGCTGTCGTTCGCCCAGTTGCGCATGTGGTTCATCAACCAATTCCACGGTGCGTCAGCGGCTTACACCATTCCACTGGTATTGCGGTTGACCGGTGAGTTGGACGGCGATGCCCTGATCGCGGCGATCGGCGATGTGGTGGCGCGGCACGAGAGTCTGCGCACGGTATTCCCCGACGAGGCGGGGACGCCGTTCCAGCAGGTGCTGCCCGTCGATCAGGCTGTGGCCGGCGTCGAGGTGCGGTCGGCGGCTCCGGCACAGCTCGAGGCCGCCATTGCCGAATCGACTCGGCACGGATTCGACTTGTCGACCGAACTGCCCCTGCGGGTTACGTTGCTGGACAGTGGTTCCGGTGCACACGTGTTGGTGATGGTGCTTCACCACATTGCCGCGGACGGGTGGTCGATCGCGCCGCTGGCGCGGGATCTGTCGACCGCGTACGCGGCGCGGCGGTCGGGACGGTCCCCGGAGTGGGCGCCGTTGCCGGTCCAGTACGCGGACTACACGCTGTGGCAGCGTGCGACGCTGGGTGCGCCCACCGATTCGGAATCGACGTCGGCACGCCAACTCGCCTATTGGACAGCGCATTTGACGGGGCTGCCCGACCGGCTGGAGTTGCCTGCCGATCGGCCGCGACCGATGGTCGCCTCGCACGACGGCGACAGCTACCCGTTCGTCCTCGACGCCGGATTGTTCGCCAAGGTGGGCGAGCTGGCGAATACCCACGGGGTGACGGTGTTCATGGTCGTCCACTCGGCGGTGGCGCTGTTGCTGTCGCGGTTGTCCGGCGCCGGGGACATCGCCGTCGGAACGCCGATCGCGGGGCGGGGTGCGGCGGCCTTGGACGAATTGATCGGCATGTTCGTCAATACCTTGGTATTGCGGACGCGGATCGACGAGGCCGGTTCGTTCACCGATCTGCTCGACCAGGTTCGGCGGGTGGATCTCGATGCCTTCGCCAATGCCGACATTCCGTTCGAGCAAGTGGTGGAGGCCATCGAGCTGCCCCGGACCCAGGCGCATCATCCGCTGTTCCAAGTGATGCTGGCATTCCAGAATCTCGACCTGGATCCCGCCTCGGCTCAGCTGCCGGGGATAACGGTCGAGCCGATGAATCTCGGTGCCACCGATGAACGCTTCGATCTGTCCATTACCGTCGCCGACCTTCCGGATTCGAATGGTGACATCCCGGTCAGCATCGGTTATGCCACCGAACTGTTCGATCGGTCGACGGTCGCGGAGATGGCGCACCGGCTGGAGCGCATCCTGCGCTCTGTGGTGGCCGATCCCACGGCTGAATTGCGTGAGCTCGAGGTGCTCGATGCCAGTGAGCGGAAGTTGTTGCGGGAGTGGGGCGATGGCGGCGAAGGACCGGATCCGAGCACGCTGAACGAGATGCTCGACCTGGTCGCCGCACGGTTCCCGGATCAGCTCGCGGTCGTCGACGCGATGCATCGCCTGACCTATCGGGACCTGGATCTCTGGTCGAATCGATGCGCGCGGATGCTGATCGACCGGGGCGCCGGTCCGGAAGCGGTAGTGGCGATTGCGCTCCCGCGCTCGGCGGCATGGGTGCGGGCGGTATGGGCGGTCGCGAAAACCGGCGCCGCCTTCGTCTCCATCGATCCGGCACAGCTGCCGGAGCGGAATCGATTCATCCTCACCGACGTCGCCGCGACGGTGGTGCTCGGTGCCGGTGGAGCATGGGACGATGGCGGAATTCCGGTCATCGATCCGGACCGGCTCGATCCGGCCGACTACAGCGCCGCACAGGTGACCGACGCCGATCGACGCGGTGCCGTGCGGTCAGGCAATACCGCCTACGTCGTGTACACCTCGGGGACGACCGGTACGCCGAAGGGCGTCGCCGTCACCAATGCCGGGTTGGCGGCCGTCGCGGCTGCGCAGTGCCGGCAGTTCGGCCTCACCGCCGATTCCCGCGTATTGGTTGTCGCCGCACGCACTTTCGATGCGGCGGTGTTCGAAATGCTGTCGGTGGTTTCGGTCGGTGCGGCACTGGTGGTCGCTGCCGGTGACGCTTTCGCCGGTGCGCCGCTGACCGAGTTGATCCAGGCCGAGGGTGTCACGCACGCCTGTATGACTCCGGCGGTGGCGGCCACGATGGAGGCCGGGCAGCTCGACAGTCTGCGCGTGCTGATGGTCGCCGGTGAAGCGTGCCCGACGGCGCTGGTGCGGCAATGGTCGGGCACCGATACCGCCGGTGTTCGCAGGTTGTACAACCTGTACGGGCCGAGCGAGTCCACGATCTGGGTCACTGCGGCCGAATTGCTTGTGGACGAACCGGTCTCGCTGGGCGGGCCGATTCCGGGCGTCCGGCTGGCGGTGCTGGATGCATGGCTGCGTCCGGTACCGGCGGGCGTGGTCGGAGAGCTGTACACCGCCGGTCCCGGTGTGGCGCGCGGATATCTCGATCGGGCGGCATTGACGGCGGCATCGTTTGTCGCCGATCCCGCCGGGCCGGACGGGTCGAGGATGTATCGCACGGGAGATCTGGTGCGGTGGATGCCGATCGGCGAGCGCCGTGCGCTGATGTTCGCCGGCCGTGCCGATCGTCAGGTCAAGATCCGGGCCCAGCGCCTCGAACTCGGCGAGATCGAAACCGCATTGGCGCAGCTGGACGAGGTACGGCACGCGGTGGTCATCACGCACACCTCGGGAGGTGACGAGGCAAGCGCGACAGTGCGTTTGGCTGCCTACATCACCGCCGCGCCGGGTCATCTGCCCGACCCCGCCACGGTCCGGCAGGCAGTCGCACAACGACTGCCGTCGTTCATGGTTCCCGACACCATCACGGTGCTGGAGGAACTGCCGCTGACCTCGAGCGGCAAGGTGGATCTGCGCGCACTGCCCGCCCCGGAGTGGGTGGCTGTGGCGTATCGGGCCGCCTCGACGCCGTTCGAGGAGATCGTGGTCGCGGTGTTCTCGGAAGTGCTGGGAGTGGAGCGGGTAGGGGTCGACGACGACTTCTTCGCGCTCGGCGGGCATTCGTTGTCGGCGACCCGGGTGGCGGCGCAGGTGGCCGCGGCGGCCGGCGCCGATCTGGGCGTGCGGGATGTATTCGACGCGCCGACGGCGGCCCAGCTGGCGCGGGTGCTCACCGAGCGCTCGACCGGCGGCGCCGACCCGGTGTGGTCGAGTCTGGTGGTTCGGGAGCGGCCCGAATACCCGCCGCTGTCGTTCGCGCAGTGGCGAATGTGGTTCATCAACCGGCTCGAACCGGACTCACCGGCCTACAACATTCCACTCGTGCTGCGCTTGACCGGCGAGTTGGATATCGCGGCCATGACCGCGGCCATCGGTGATGTGGTGGCGCGCCACGAGACCCTGCGCACGGTGTTCCCGGATCAGGAGGGGAATCCGTACCAGCGCATCGTGCCGATTGCCGAGGCCACCACGACCGTCGAGGTGCGGACCGTCGATGCGGGCGATATCGAGCAGGCGGTGCTGCCGCTGGTGCGGCGCGGGTTCGATCTGCCGAGCGCGCCGCCGCTGCGGGTCACCTTGCTGGACAGCGGATCCGACGTGTACGTACTCGTGCTGGTCATGCATCACATCGCGGCGGACGGCTGGTCCCTGGCGCCGCTGGCGCAGGATTTGTCGCTGGCGTATGCGGCGCGGCTGGCCGGGCGGGATCCGGAGTGGGCCGGGCCCTTGCCGGTACAGTACGCGGATTACACGCTGTGGCAGCGTGAGCTGTTGGGGACGGAGTCCGACCCGGTCAGCGTGTCGGCGCGTCAGGTCGGGTACTGGACCGGGCAGTTGGCGGGTCTGCCGGATCGGCTGGAGTTGCCTGCCGATCGGGCACGGCCCGCGGTGGCCTCACATCGCGGTGACACGTATTCCTTTGCGGTGGACGCGGAAACGGCGGCCGGGCTGCACCGGGTCGCGCGGGCACATCACGCCACCATGTTCATGGTGATGCACGCGGCGTTGGCGGTTGTGCTGTCGCGGGCGTCGGGCACCGGCGATATCGCCGTGGGCACTCCGATCGCCGGGCGCGGCGCCGCGGCATTGGACAGCCTGATCGGCATGTTCGTCAATACTCTGGTGCTGCGTACCCGGGTCGATGAGGCCACCTCGTTCGGTGAGCTGCTGGATGAGTGCCGTCGTATCGATCTGGAAGCGTTCGCGCACGCCGATATTCCGTTCGAGCGGGTGGTGGAGGTGGTCGATCCGCCACGCACCCGGTCGTATCACCCGCTGTTCCAGGTGATGCTCGCGTTCCAGAATCTCGATCTCGATCCGACGGACGAGCTGCTGCCGGGAATTCGGTGCACACCAATGGATCTCGGCTCCGGGGTCGAGCGATTCGATCTCACCGTCACCGTATCCGATACACCGGGCGCCGACGGCGGGCTGATGGTCGGGGTGAGCTTCGCCCTCGATCTTTTCGATCGGTCGACGATTGCCGCGATGACAGGCCGGTTGCAGCGAATCATCGGTGCTGTGGCCGCCGATCCGGCAGTGGGATTGCGTGATATCGATGTGCTCGATTCAGCGGAGCGACTGTTGTTGTCGCAGTGGGGTGATGGCGGCGCCGGACCGGAGCCGGTCACGCTGACCGAGATGCTGGGGCGGGCCGCCGCCGAGCACGCGGATCGGCTCGCGGTTGCCGATTCCAGGTGTGAGTGGACGTATCGGGAGCTGGATGAGTGGTCGAATCAGTGCGCGCGGAAACTGATCGAGTCCGGCGCCGGGCCGGAATCCGTTGTTGCGGTGGCAATTCCGCGATCTGCGGAGTGGGTGCGCGCGCTGTGGGCTGTCGCCAAGACCGGCGCCGCATTCCTGTCCGTCGATCCCGGTCAGCCGGCCGAGCGTAATCGGTTCATCCTCGCTGATTGCGGGGCGGCCGTCGTGCTCACCAACAGTGAAATCACCTCGCGGGCAACCGGATCGAGTGCAGCCGATGCAGATCTGCCGGGTGGAATTCGGGAGATCGACCTGCACGGGCTCGACCTTTCCCCGTACAGCGCCGCTCCGGTCGGCGATATCGACAGGGGCGGGGCGGTACGGCCGGTCAATACCGCCTATGTCGTCTACACCTCGGGATCGACCGGTATGCCCAAGGGCGTGGCAGTCACCCATACGGGATTGGCCGCGGTCGCCGCGGTCCAGCATTCGCGCTGTCAGCTGACCCCGGACTCCCGCGTATTGGCCGGTGCCGCACGCACTTTCGATGCGGCGATGCTGGAGCTGCTGCTGGCTGTACCGGCCGGTGCGGCATTGGTCGCCGCCCCCGACGATGTCTTCGCCGGGGAACCGCTGGCGGAATTGATGCGCGGCGAGCGCATTACGCACGCGTTCATGGCGCCGGCGGTCGCTCTCTCGGTCGATCCCGCCGGGCTCGATGACCTGCGGGTGGTACTGAGCGGTGGCGAGGCATGCACGCCCGAGTTGGTGCGGCGCTGGTCGGGTACGGACGCCTCCGGTATGCGCCGGCTGCACAATGTGTACGGGCCGAGCGAGTGCACGATGTGGATTACCGGTTCGTTCCTGGACAACGGTGACACGGTGTCCGTGGGCGGTCCGATTCCGGAAGTTCGCCTGGTGGTGCTGGATTCGTCCTTGCGGCAGGTGCCGCCGGGTGCGGTCGGCGAGCTGTACGTGGCCGGTCCGAGCGTGGCGCGCGGATATATCGACCGGCCGGGGTTCTCCGCGGCGCGGTTCGTGGCCGATCCCTTCGGGTCGCCGGGCTCACGGATGTATCGCACCGGCGACCTGGTGCGGTGGATGTCCGATGCCGACGATGCGGTGCTGATGTTCGTGGGCCGCGCCGATTTCCAGGTCAAGATTCGAGGTCAACGGCTCGAACTCGGCGAAGTCGAAGCGGCGCTGGCGGGTTTGGACGACGTGCAGCACGCGGTTGTCATCGTCCACACCTCCGAGTCCGATGTCGGCGGTGCGCGCTTGGCCGCCTACGTCACCGTCGCGCCAGGGCGCAGCCTCGATGCGGCGGCGATCCGGCAGGCGGTGGCGCAGCGGTTGCCGTCGTTCATGGTCCCCGACACCGTCACCGTGCTGGATACCCTGCCGCTGACCGTGAATGGGAAGGTCGATCGGCGGGCACTGCCTGCCCCCGAGTGGGTGGTCGCGACATATCGGGCGCCCTCGACGCCGCTCGAGGAAATCGTGGTCGCGGTGTTCTCGGAGGTGCTGGGAGTCGCGCGGGTAGGAGTCGACGACGACTTCTTCACCTTGGGCGGAACCTCGGTCGTCGCCATGCAACTGGTGTCCCAGCTCCGCGCACGCACCGGGACAGCCGTCCCCTACCGGCTGCTCTTCGCCGATTCGACACCGGCATCGCTCGCGCGGTACCTGGCAAAACCGCAGTCCGAGATGGGCGTATCCCTCGGTGTGCTGTCGCCGCTGCGTTCAACGGGTCACAAAGCACCGCTGTTCTGCGTCCATCCCGGTGGTGGCCTGGCATGGGTATACGGCGCACTCGCGGGTCATCTGGACCCGGATCGCCCCGTCTACGGCCTTCAGGATCCCTACATCGTCGAGGACGGCCCCCGGCTCGAATCGGTGGACGAGTACGCCGAGCGCTACGTCGAGGAAATCCTGAAGTCGTTCCCCGACACCACCTATCACCTGCTCGGCTGGTCCCTGGGCGGAAAGATCGCCCACGCCATGGCAGCCCGACTGCAACAACTCGGTCACCCCGTCGGACTGCTCGCCCTCGTCGACGCGGGCATCGCCGAGAACCTCCCCCAGACCCCCGAACCGGATGAGGAGCAGTCCGACCGCGCACTGACCGAATTCCTCCGCGGCTGGCGTGATTTCCTCGGCATGACCGACGATCAGCAGATCGACAACCCCGCCGAGCTGCTGCCGCTACTCGCCGACCGCCTCAGCAGCGAAGGCATCCTCACCGCACAACAGGTCGAACGAGTAACCGAATGCTTCACAACACCGGTCTCGCACACACCCGCATATTTCCACGGCGACGCCGTCCTGTTCATCGCCGCCCGCGAGTCGTACCGAGACCAGATAGCCGAAACCTGGCACGGGCACATCACCGGAGCCATTAGTGAGATCCCGATCGACGAATGGCATACCGGAATGCTGAATCCCCAGGGCGCCAGTGCAATCGGCCCGATCCTCAACACCCTGCTCCGAGACAGCGACAAGGAGATCTGACAGACAAGCAGAGACCGGTCAGCGGCGATCCGCAATATCCGCCGCTGACCGGCCCTTCGGGCTGGGCATCAAGGACTTCCGGCTCTGTCGGGATCGGCCTGCCGAATGATTCGATGAGATGGTCAGGCAGACCCCTCCGGCAAACGAGGCGATCGCGAACATGCAGAACCATCCCTATCACCAGCGATTGCGCGCGATGTATCCGGGCAGGCGCGCAGGCCCGTCCGCACGACGTTTTGCGCGCGTGTGGGCCGCCGTATTCTCCTGGGGCGTGCTGCCCCGGCGGTGGGTGACACTGGAAGTGCATGGTCGCCGCACTGGTCGCCGCACCCGCTTCCCATTGGGGATGGCCCGCTGGCAAGGCCGGTGGTACCTCGTCTCGATGCTCGGAAATGAGTGCAACTGGGTGGCTAACGTCCGTGCCGCCGACGGCCACGCTCGGTTGCGCCGCCACTCAGTCCTCGAATGCACCCTGTGCGAGGTTCCGGTCGGGGAGCGCGCACCGATCCTCAAGCAATACCTGAGCGAAGTGCCCGGCGCCCGGGCACACATCCCCGTCGACCGGCACGCCCCGGTAGAGCTCTTCGAGACGATCGCCGCGCAGTACCCGGTCTTTCTCGTCACCGCCACCGCGTAACCCTCGGAGGTGCGGCGAACCGAAAATGGTCCGCCGCAGGCCGGTCGACGGATGTGGCGCAGTGAACGGCTCTGTGGTGCAGGTCCTTTCGGGAACCCGACGAACCCCGATCAGCGCTACGGCTTGTGGCCGACGCCGCCGACTATGCAGTGGCGCACCGCGCTGAGCATGCGCAGACGCGGGCCGTCCTGCCACCAGTCGTCACACAGCACCAATCCGGGTTCGATCATCTCCAGATCGCCGAACATGGCCTGGATTTCGGGGCGGGTGCGGAAGCGGCCGCTGCCCATCGGGCTGTGGATGAACTTGTCCTCCATCTTCGCGGCCAGTTCGCTGAGCTCGGGCTCCTCCGGGTCCTGTGGGTCGAAGAAGTGCGAGATCGCCACGAACGATCCGGACGGCAGTGCGTCGATGTAGGTCTGCATCAGCGCGGCCGAGTCCTCGCCGAGGTAGTGGTGCAGCGTCCCGATCTGCAACAGGGCGATCGGGCGGGTGAAATCCAGGCTCTCGAGAACCGTGGCGTCCTTGAGTACCTCCAGCGGCTGGAAGATGTCGCAGGTGGAGATCGTGGCTCTGTTGTTCTCCGCCAGCAGCGCCCGGCCGTGCGCGAGAACCATCGGATCGTTGTCCACGTACGCCACACGAGCGTCGGGGTTGACGCGTTGCACCACCTGATGGGTGTTCTCGGCCGTCGGCAGCCCGGACCCGAGGTCGAGGAACTGATCGATTCCCGCGTTGCGAACCAGGAAGCGGCACACCCGGATCAGAAAGTCACGGTTGGCCCAGGCCAAGTCGGTGGCCTGCGGTGCGACGGTCTGCACACGGGCGAGCACTTCACGGTCGACCTCGAAGTTGTCCTTCCCGTTGAGGAACGCATCGTAAACCCGCGCGATGCTGGCACGAGTGGTGTCCACCCCCACCGGCGCCGAGCTCGGGTAGTCGGACTCGGTCATCACAGACTCCTGAGTGTGTTGTGTCCAGATCGCCACAAGTATGCGACACGAAGGCGGCAAATATCGCGCGAATGCGTTGATCACCAATAACTTTGAATGCGCGACGCGGGCACTGAGAACGTGTCCTCCCTGTCGGAAGCCCGATCTCAGAAGGCAGATTGCGTGCGGGTATCCGCCCCGACGCACATCAACGCATCGGCGAAGACCAGCCCGCATCGATCAACCGCTGCGCCAAGACCTCTGCCTGGCGAATGCCCGCTCGGAACGCCAGCGGCCAGCTCGCGAGTACATCCGGATTGGACACAAATGCGTTGAAGATGTCGATCGTGGCGGCGTCGGGACCAAATCGAACAACGGTATGGGTCATCGTGGTTGCGAGTTCGGCCCGAACCTGTTCGGGAGGGAAGTGGTGCGCCATCGCCTCGACGACCAGAACGCCCACGAACGCGGACCTCGCCGCAAACAGTCGCACGCCTCATGCAGATCCGAAGAGCGCGGTAGTTCCGGACGATCAGTGATGTGAAATATCGCCGACCAGGAACCAGTGGCGGGATCTTCTCGCTGTTTGCCGCCGTCAGTTCCTGGTGAGCGTCGTTTCAGTTGCAGGAGGGCGGAATACGGGTGTTCGGGTATGAACGCCGGTGGGAGGAGTCGTCGAGTGGGCTCTGGCTGTGGGCCTTGTCGGCGTGTCGCCACCACCAGAGCCCACTCGTGAGTTGAGTGGCCGGGCTGTGGTTCGCGGAGGAGTTCAGTTATGCCGCGCGGTGCTGGCCTCGGTGCCGTCGTCCTGCTCCCCCGCCGGCGCGGACGGCGAGGTGTTCTTCGGTGCCGAGGAGCGGGAGTAGAAGAGAGCGGGCATCACCACCGGGGTGAGCGTCGCGGTAGAAACCCCATGCGGCCCAGGCGATGACGGCGAGGCAGAGTCCGAGTATCGATAGCAGCGCCCATGTGTCCCAAGGCATTACGGCATCCCTTCAATGCTCATAGCTGATTCTTGGTTCCGATGACCTTGCGGCGGCTGCGCGCTGTCGTCGCCCGGCTTCATTTCTCAGTAGACACCGGAAATGACTCCCGAAAACGTGTACACGGTGGACTGACCACGAAATAAGATGAGGTGTCCACGGTGCACACTTCTGCCATGGACACGGCGATCGTCGACATAGCCGCAGTGGACATTTCCCCAGATAGCGAGGCTGAAGAAATGGCTGGATTGGCCGCCTCTCGCATAGCTTTCGGGTCCTACATCCGCGAGATTCGCGTGCAGGGCCAGAAGACGCCACTCGCCGCCGGGCTACGCATCGAGACCTCCCGGCAGACGATCATGCGCCTGGAGAACGGCCTGCCGACCAAGGTGAGCACGGTCGAGCTGGAGCGGCTGCTGGATTTCTACACGGCAACCGCAGAGAGCCGCGAGGAGGCGCTGCGGCTCTGGCGCGAAGTCCGCAGCGAGGAGAAAGTCGCTCAGCAGCAAGGTGATTCACGCGGCTTCTGGCAGCCCTACACCGATCAGGTGTTCTCACATTTCCCGCGCTACCTGCGGCTGGAAAGCGCCGCGAATCAGGTCACCACACACCAGCTCGTACTCGTGCACGGTCTGCTCCAAACTCCGGACTACCGTCGCGCGGTCGTTCGCATCGATGGCGGTCCAGGGTTGTCCGCGGTCGATGTCGAACGTCGTGTCGAACTCGCTGTGCGACGGCAGGGCAGGCTCGACGACCCCGACTTCCGTTTGAACTTCCTGATGTCGGAGGCGGTGCTGCGGCACCAGCCGGGCGAACCGGAGGTCATGGCCGCACAGATGCGGTGGTTGGTCGAGATGGGCCGGAAGGACAATGTCAGCATCAGGGTCATTCCCTTCGGCACGAAAGGGCATCGGGGGCTGACCATTCAATCGTTCACGCTGCTCCAGTTCCCGCGCCTGAGCACCAATGTGACGGAGTCGCCGGTGGTTTACATCGAAGGCGCCATCGGCGGGCTGTATCACGGGAGGGCCGACGTAGTGCAGGGTTATCGCGAAGGAGTCACAGCGTTGGAAGCGGTAGCGTTGGATGAAGACGACACGGCAGACGTCTTACTGAAGATTGCGAAGGAGTACGCGGCGTGAGCAGACCGCCAATCCACAAGTGGTTCAAGTCAAGTCGTTCCGAAACCGGACAGCAATGCGTAGAGGTCTACCTCGGCGACGGGGTGGTGGGAGTTCGCGACACCAAGGACCATGGCCGCGGCCCGGAACTGTGGTTCCCCGGGGAACTCTGGGACGAATTCATCGCCAGCGGTACCTGGAAGCGCTGAACTGATCTCCCGCCGTTGTCCGGCCGCAAAGGTTGGCGTTATTGGCTGGGCCGTCCCGCGACGGCGTTGTAGAGACTGTTGCGCAGCCGGTCGAACCAGCGCACTTCCCTTTCGCGCCGCTCCGCTCTGATCGCTTTCGCGGATCCGGCCGGGTATCGCGAACGGGCCCAGGGTGATTGGGGCTGTGCCAGGCGTACTGCGCCCACCACACCCAGTATCGGGATGAACAGTGCGAACAAGCCTGTCCAGATCTTGCCCTTCAGCATTGTCAGCACCGCGAAGGTGCCGTGGAAGAGCACCAGGCCGGCGACGACCTGCCAGCCGCGGAAGTTGTCGGTGATCCCCAAAGGTGTTGCGCCGAGCAGCATCAGGGCGCATACCGCTACGCCGATGACGACAGCATCCACCGACACTCGCCCCTGCTCGGACCAGTACACATCTTTCAGATCCAGGATCAGCGCGAATTCATCGAGCACCAGTGCGGTGCCGACACCGAACAACCCCGCGAAGATCTCCGGCCACGGCGAGTGATCGCCGATCGGACTGAAAACGCCGAATCCGGCCGCGATCATGAAGACCACACCGAACACCATGTGGTGAATATGCTTCCCGCCCGGGGTGATATTGCCCGGCCACCACGAAACACCGGCCCGAATCATCCGCACGCTGAATCGAATGAAGATGAACGTGCTCACGAACATCAGCAGCACGATCGCCAGCGGTAGTTTTCCCGGCAGGACGATCATGCGCTCGAACCATCCGTCTGCGGCTGGGGCCGCAAACAACACTTGCCCATTCAGTGGAATCATTGCGGCCCTTCAGAATTCGGCAGATACGCCCATCCACCGCCGCCTGCGAGTTCCAGGCGGGCGCTGTGATGCTGGTCGACGGTGCGGCGGTGCGCGGTGCTGATCACGATGAGGTCGGGCAGTTCGGCCCGGATCAGGGTGTAGAGCGCGAATTCCAGGCCCTCGTCCACGGCGGAGGTCGCCTCGTCCAGGAATACCGCCGCCGGCCGGATCAGAATGATTCGCGCGAACGCCAACCGCTGCTGCTCCCCCGTCGACAGGATGGCCGCCCAGTCGGCTTCCTCATCCAACCGAGCCGCCAACTGACCGAGTTGCACCTTGATCAGCGCGGCAGACAATTCCGCATCCGTCGCACTGGTGGGTGCGGCGGGATAGGTGATGGCCGCGCGCAGGTCACCCAGCGGCAGGTACGGCAGTTGCGAAATGAACAGTGTGCCGGGAGCCTGCGGTCTTCCGACGAGACCGCTTGTGTAGGGCCACATTTCGGCGAGCGAACGGAGCAGCGTCGTCTTACCGGTCCCGGAAAGCCCCGTGACGACCACCGCATCCCCGGCACCCAGCCGCAGATTCAAATCCTCGACCAGGATCACCCCGTCCGGCCGATAGACATTGACCGTGCTCAGCTCCACCGAACGATCCAGGGCACGCACCCCGATCTTGGGCAGCTCGCGGGATCGCTCGTTCGCCTCGAGCAGACCCTCGAGCCGGAGCAGCGTCGCACGAAATGCCGCGAAACTGCTGTAGCTATTGCGGAAGAAGGACAGTGAGCCCTGGATCTGCCCGAATGCCGCACCCGTCTGCTGGACATCACCGAGAGTCAGCGTGCCCGCGAAGAACTTCGGCGCCTGCAGCAGCCACGGCAGCACCCACGCCGCCTCGGTCGCTGCCTGATTCCAGCCGATGAACCGCGTGGTGAACACCACCAGGCGGCGATAGATTCGCAGCACCTCCGCGAATCGCGCACGCAGGCCAAGCCTTTCGGTAATCTCGCCGCGATAGAACGCGACCCGCTCGGCATTGTCACGCAATCGGACCAGGGCATAGCGGAAATCGGCTGTCGCGGCCTGATAGTCGAAGCCGAGCTGAATCAGCGGGCGGCCGATCCAGAACGCGACCGATGTCGCCACCAGTACGTAGCCGAACACCAGAAAAACCATCGCCCTGGGGATTTCGACCCCGGCAATGCCCAGCGGCCCCGACAGATCCCACAGAATCCGGGTGAAGGACACGACCGACACCACCGCGGTGATCGCTCCCAGCGACAGGGACCGCGCACCGGCGATCATGTCGCCGACATCCTGCTGAATACGCTGATCGGGGTTATCGATCGGCTCGGCGATGAACCGGCCCCGGTAGTAGGCCTGATCGTCGATCCACGCCCCGGTCATGCGCTCGGTCAGCCAATCACGCCAGCCGATCTCGAATATCTGACCGAGATAGAAGTCCAGCTGGGTCCGCACCACCTCGATCACCGCGAGCACCCCGAAGACGATCAGCGAATGCCAGAACGCGCGTTCCGCGCTGTCGAGCGCACCGCCATCCCCGTTTCCGATTGCCGCGGCCGAACTCTGCAGCGCCGAGAACATGTCATTGCCCTGATAGGACAGCAGCACCTTCACCCGGACCGACAACACCGCGCTCACCAACAGCACACCGGCGAACGGTATGGTCCGCAACGCCTCCCGGCCGGTGAAATACGCACCCGTGACAAGACGGAAGTGCCTGCCCCACTGGGTAATCCGTAGCAGCAACGCCGCCACCAATAAGAAAACAACCCCCGCGATCACCACCGCGATGAGCAACCACTGCGCCGAGGCGACCAGCTCATCGCCCCAGTCGCGCGACGCATCCACAGCGGCCTCCGATCGAATCCGGCATCGTCGTCAGGCAATCGAGAATCCGCTCGCAGGCGTGAGCGCACGCCAACAATAACTTCTACCTGCACAAATCCAGCGGATGCCGCGAGTTTCAGGAGTGCATCGTTGAACCGTTGAATGTGGCCGGGCTATATGCCGAACCTTTTATATCCGCCTCGCTCGGCTTACGTACCGCCTGTTTGTAGTGCGACACGCGACCTGGCATCAGGTCCCCGGTTCGCGCCGCCGCCATTGATATCACTTGGACATGACTCCGCTACTACCGCGTCTGGCGACGGTCGTCATCGGCGGAATCCTGTTGATTGTCGGCGCGCCTTTCCTGGTGATCGCCCGACTGGTCGTAATGGTGCCGGGGGTTCCGAATGCGGTGCGCAACAGAGCGCGTCTGCTGTTGCTCGGGGCCGCATTCTTGATCGTGTACGAGCTCGCGGGTAGTTCGGGAGTCGAGGGCCAGCGATTCGGGCGGCAAGGCGGCTGCGACCGACTCGCGGCCCTGAACCAGCGGTTCTACGGCCGGGGTTTCGCGGTGGCCGGGATCCGGCTGGTCTGCGCTCCGCCGCCGCGCATCGCGGTCGATCGGCCGGTGATCGTGCTGGCCCGGCACGCCGGGGCGTTCAACAGCGCCCTGATGGCCCACCTCATCGCCCGTGATCTGGGCCGGGACACCTACACGATCGCCAAGCGATGCGCGGCGATCACGCCGGGCCTGCGGGATGCGTACACCGCGTCGGGGGTGGTGTTCTGCCAGTTCGACAGTGCGGGAAAGGCTTTGGCGCTGCAGCAATTGCAATCTCAGGCGGTCGGCGCGCTGCCCACCGACGCGCTGCTGCTGTTCCCGGAGGGCACGAACTATTCGGCCAAGCGGTGGCATCAGGCCATCGCGACCTTGCGAGCCAATGGACGGCACACCCAAGCCGAGCAGGCCGAGCAATGCCCGCATGTGATGCCGATTCATCCGGCGGGCGCCTGGATGCTCGCCTCCAGCGCGCCGACCGCGGACGTGGTCGTGCTGGCGCAGACCGGGCTCGAGGATCTCGCCACCGAGGGGCTGGGATATCCGCCGAGTGGGCGCGGCGAGGTGAATGTCGGATGGTGGCACATCCCAGCCGATCAGGTGCCGCGTGAGCGTGACGCCTTCACCGCATGGCTCCTCGAGCAGTGGCGGGAGGTCGATGCGTGGATCGCAGCGACACGGCAGCCGGAGGCCGTGGAACACGCTCTGCCGCTACAGCATTCGGCGACACCGATTCCGAGATAGCGAATACTCATCGGCTGCGCTTCACCGACGCACAGGGTTTCACCGACATCCAGGAAGGAACCGGAACCACGATGGCAGACCCGGACACCACAGCAGACCCGAGGGCGCCACACACCGCCTTTGTCCTCGGTGGCGGCGGCATGCTGGGCGGCTACCAGGTCGGTATGTTGCGTGCGCTGCTGGAGCAGGGCATTACCCCGGACTTCGTCGTCGGCACCTCGGTCGGGTCGATTCAGGGTGCGATCCTGGCCGCGGACCGCACCCTGAATGCCGTCGAGGCCCTGACCTCGTTCTGGCACGACGCTCTGACGAAGAAGGTCATGGGTGTCCCGCTGCGCTCGGTGCTGACGAACCTGGTCCGCCTGCGGCCCGCGCTGGCCACACAGGACGCGTTGCGCGAAGTACTCGAGCGGCATGTCGGTTCGAACACCCGTATCGAGGACCTCGCGGTGCCCTTCCAGTGCGCGGCAGCCTCGATCGAACGTTCCACCGCACGCTATTTCGACTACGGGCCGTTGGTCCCGGCACTGCTGGCCTCGAGCTGCATCCCCGGATTATGGCCGCCATTGCGTATCGGGGCCGAGCACTACATCGATGGCGGCGTGGTGGAGACCGTGCCGTTCACCCGGGCGGTTTCCTTCGGCGCGAAGGAGATCTACGTGCTGCGACTGCGACAGCGAGAGCTGCCGTTGAAAGTGCCGCGTCTGCCTTGGCAATTGGGGCAGACGGTATTCGAGGTCTCGCGGCGACACCGCCTCGGGCAGGTCATCAACCTGCGCCCGCCGGGGGTGACGGTTCATCTGCTGCCGACCGGAGAGGATCTGCTCGAACCACCGGACACCGGGCTCTACACCACGGTCCAGCAGCAGCTGGAAGTCTTCGACCGCCGGGTCACGGCCGGCTATCAGAGCACACTGGATTACCTGAATGCCACCGACGAGCGCAAGACCGCGACCATCAGGTCTCGAACCAGGGAGCACACCTCACCGCGCCACCACCTCGGGAATGGTCACCGAATCTCCTTGTCCCGCCCCACCTCCGAGCTCGTTCGGGCCAAGCTCGCGAGGTTCTTCGATCTGTTCGATATCGACGGCGACCAGCGCGTCACCGGCACCGAGTACACCCAGGCAGCGGACCGGATCTGCGCCGCATTCGGCTGCCCGATCGACAGCGCCACCGGCGGGCGATTGCATGCGGCGTTCGCCGAATTCTGGGCCGGGTTGTGCCGCGAAGCCGGCTTCGACACCTCCGCCGAGCTCGAGCGCGACCAGTACGTCGACGCCCTCGCCCGGCTCACCACCGACCCGGCCGATTACGACGCGAATGTGCTGCCCGCGATCGCCGCGATCCTGGCCGCCGCCGACCAGGATCGCGATGCGGTGCTGAATGTCGACGAGCTGCGTTCGCTGCTCACCGCACTGCGCGTCGACACCGCCGATATTCACGCCGTCTCGCTGCGGCTGGATACCAATAACGACGGTGTGCTGAGCATCGACGAGCTCGACGAGGCGTTCTGCGACTACTTCACCAGCGAGGAACCCGGCGCACCGGGAAACCTGTTGTTCGGCGCCGCACAGTAATCAGCGTTGCGGAGGCAGGCCGCGCAGGAAGATCTCGAATGCCTCCGGCCCGACCGCTATACCGCCGCCGAATGGTTGATCGAGCATCTGGATCAGTGCCATCACCAGCACGACAAGCAGCGCCAGCGAACTCCCGAGCAATAGATGCGTCCAGAATTTGGGCAGTCCGAATACGAAGGTGAATCCGACGGTCACCGCGGCCCCCAGCGCCAATCCCATCCACAGCACGGTCGGCACATTGTGGCCACTCTGACTGAGTCGTTCACGCCGCGCCGAGGCGAGGTCATTGACGGTCGAGAGTGAATGCTCGTAGATCGACTGCGTCTGCGGGGTATCGGTCGGCAAGGCATTGATCTGCTCGCGCATGCGATACACCAGCGCGGTGGCCTCGGGGCTGTATTCGCCGCGGCCCAGCCCGGGCCATTCGTCATCGATGACCACTCGCGCGTATTGCTTGGTGGTCGCTTCCAGATCGCGTCCGGCTTCCGCCGGCAATGCACGGGTATTCCAGTACAGCGCGCCGAGTTCGTTCGCCTCGGTGAAGGTATTGGCCCTCGCCTCCTGCAAGGAATTCCACTCGTTGACCACAACAAAGGCCAGCAGCACCGCATACAGTGCGCCGACCGTCTGGAAAACCATTCCCGCGACCTCGTTGTGCTCGGCCGGTGCACCATGCCGCAAAGAATGCCGCATGAGCATTACGCCGCCGCCTACGGTCACTACCGGTACCAGCATCGCAATCGACGCCCACGACATCGACGATCTCCCTGCATCGAAGGAACCGAGTCTGCTGTCGCGGAGAGACGGTACCTGCGCGCATTGCCGGTTCCGGGCAACCCGCCGGGAATGTCGGAATCGCGAGGATTCCAGTCGGTCGCACCACTACAATTCCTCCGAGATCGCGTTACCGCAGTTCGGCACCGACAGCACCGGCCACGAAACGGAGCGGACGATGATCACAGCGGGAAACCCGTTGCAGGACACTGTTTTGCATCGAGCGGGAACCCTGGTTCGCAGCGAGGACCTGCCGACCTCGTTCTGGCCCGGCCATACCGCGGCGGGTTATCGCGTCTGGTACCAGGGAGTCGGCTACGACGGTTCGGGCCGGATCGTCTCCGGATCGGTATTCGTGCCCGCGGGCGACCCACCCCTGGACGGCTGGCCCGTGGTCAGTTACGCGCACGGGACAACCGGGTTGTCGGACCGAACCGCTCCGTCCATAGCCGGTTTGTCGCGACCGGAGAGCCGCCACGTAGCCCTGTGGCTCGAAGCCGGATACCTCGTGACCGTCACCGACTACGAGGGCCTGGCCTCCCCCGGGCCGCATCCGTATTTCAACGGTGAGGCCGCCGCCGACGATGTTGTCGATATCGTTCGAGCCGCCCACCAACTCGGCCACCCGCTCAGCCCCCGCTGGGTTGCGGTCGGCTTCTCCCAGGGTGGCCATGCTGCGCTGTTCACCGGGCTGATGGCGACGAAATACGCTCCAGAGCTCGACTTTCGAGGAACTGTGGCGCTGGCTCCGCCGGTGGAACTGCCCTTGATCATCAGCCTGCAGACCACCGATGACACCGCCGGCGTCACGCTGTTTCTGCCCTACCTGCTGGCCGGGCTTCGAACGACCCGCGGCCTGGCCACCCAGGACTTCATGACCGGCCTGGGTCAGCGGCTGCTCGAACTCGCCGAGCACGCGCCGGTCCGCGATATCCACTATGCGGTCGCGGTTTTGACCAACCAGGACATCGGCACCACCGGTCTGAGCGGGCGGCCCGGCGTCGAGGAAATGCTCAGCGCCTGCCGGGTTCCGTCCGCACGATTCGATCGACCGGTGATGCTGGCCGCCGGGACCGCCGATGATGTGCTGCCCATGGAGGCTGTCACGCGGTTTGCCGCCGCGATACGCAGTGCGGGAACCGACATCCAACTGACGACCTGCACAGGAGCCGACCACACGGGCATGTTGTCCGCCGCACCGGAAATGCTCGACTGGGTCGGCACGCTCATGACCGCCACGACGGCTGCGGGTGCATCCGAAACAGGAAGCGCCCGAAGCGGATTCGGTTTGCTCGACATCACCGGCGATGGGTACCTGATGGCCGATGACTACGAGGCGTTCGGGTTGCGGTTGGTGCAGGCGTTCGGCGAAGCCGTGGGCTCACCCAAAGCGACGGCCGTGCGAGCGGGTTACCGCGCCCTCTGGCGATCGATGGCGGCCATGGCGGATGCCGACGGTGACGGGCGCATCACCCCGTCCGAGTTCCAGTCCTGGCTCGAAACACATTGGGACAATGAAGAATTCGATCGAAGCATCACCCCGCTGGCGCAATCCGTCATCGACCTGGCCGATACCGACCGCAACGGCGTACTGGATCGAGACGAACTGATCGCCCTGCTCATCGGCTGCGAACACTCCCCCGCCGAAGCAACAGTCCTCTTCGACCGCCTGGACATCGACAACTCCGGCACGATCACCACCGACGAGCTGATCACCGCCATCCGCCAGTTCTGCCTGGACCCAACCCCCGACAAACCCGGCGCCTGGCTCTTCGGCCGATTCTGATCAGCCGTATCGAACCGTCATTCAACCGTACTTGCATGCGCGGCAATAATCCGCCACCCACGCGTGTCATCGTGCAGCCAGGTGCGTGTATACCGCATCCTCGCCGCGAACGGCGCCCCGCCCACAGTCCCCTCGACCGAGCCGAGAAACCAAGTCACACCGGCACTCCCATCAACAAGCACGGTGAGTTCCTCCTCCACCATCCTCGTCACCACCTGCGCCCGAGTGCGATGCATCTCCAGATCATCCGCCTTGGTATAAACCCCCGCCCCGAACGTGAAAATCAGCCGATCATCCAGCAACCCCTCCAGCGCCCCAACATCCCCGGCAACCTGCGCCGCCTGCAACCTGCGCTCCGCATCCGCCAAATCCTCCACACCTCGCACCCTACCGCCCGAAACCCCAACCGCGCGTTGAAGTCCTGGCAGGAGCGATGCCCATTGCCCACAGCGCTGCGGCGGGATCTCTCATCGAGACGGTGAAGCGGCGACCGCTGCTCGAACGTAATCGCAATGCGGGACCCGCATTCAGGGCCAGCAGCCATCCGCGTTTCGGTCGCCACGTCACGCCTATCGTGCTCCACAGGCCGCCAGGCAGATCGATGATCTCCGCATGGACGATGTCGGCTCGGGCAAACGTGACCCGAGGGAGCCGAGCACCTCGGCCTTGCTGTAACCGTTGACACGAGCGAGTTCGGTTCAGAACTTGCCGGTGTGGTGTTCGATTCGGTGTCCCAGTTGCGCAGCGAATTCGGCGATGAAGTCGTCGGAGAGGGGTGGCCAGCCCCAGAAGTCGAAGGCGAGGGTGCCCAGGGCGAAGTCGTCTGCCCATTGCCAGGTGGTGATGGGGCTCGGGGTGGTGCAGGCGGGGCAGAGTGCCGCGCCGGTGCCTGTTTGTTCCCAGGTGTCGATTGCGTCCGAGAATGGTTGCCACACAGCGGGATCGGCTTCCCATTGTTGCGGGTAGTCGATGATCACGGTGGTGACCTGGCAACCGGGGCAGGTTGCGGAGGCCGGTTCGATGCCGCCCTGGCCGGGGTAGTGGGCGTGGCGTCCGACAATGACGGCTACGGGGCCGGGGATCCAGTCGGCACCCCATTCCTGGGTAATCTGCGGCCAGTCAGGGCCCGGCACATAGCCCTCTTCGGCATGGAGGCTGTACATCGCATCGCGCGAGGTCTCGCGAAGCAGCCATCGCCGCGACACCATCCAATCCACCATGCCCTCGGCAAGCGCGGCCGCATCGGCCGAGGTCACATCAAGGTCCACAATTCTCTCGAAATAATCACCCACCCCCGCATCCTGCCACCAGCCGCGCGATCCTTCGAGAACGGCGATCCCCTGCCGAAATCGCATGCGCCGCTATCGGTGAATTGCCCAGGGCCGACCAGGAACTGGTGGTGGGTCATCTCGAAGAATGCCGCCATCAGTTCCTGGTGGGCGTTATTTCGGTTGCAGGAGAGACGGATACGGGGACTGCGGCGGCCTGAGCGGTCGCAAAGTTCACCAGCACGGTGAAATATGCCGCTCCAGGGCGATCTTTGACCACTCAGGCCGGTTCCGCGCTATCCGCACAATCCACGATCATCAACGCGAGCACGCACTGCCGGCAGCTGTATGACGTACTGTCCGTTGACCTTCCGAGGCGCCGCGCACGGAGCTCGGGAATGCTGCCTAACTGGCGGCGCGGGCTGCGATTGCGGCTTGGATTCGGCGTAGGGTGCGGAGGCCTTTTTTCGCGGCGACGCTGACCATGCCGTCGAAGACTGTTGAGCCGCGGTCGTGGGCCATGAGCCGTTCCAGGGTTGGTACGGCACGGTCGTCGCCGGTTGAACCGAGGGCGACTGCTGCCCAGTAGCGCTGGTCCGGGTCGTCGCTGGCGGCCGCTTCGCACAGCCTCGGGATGACGTCGGGGGTGAAAGTGGCCAGTGCACTGGAGATATAGCCGATGCGGTAGTAGCGGCGGTTCTCGAATTCGTCCCATAGGGCGGCGAGGGCGGCCTCGCCGCCGATCATGCCGAGGGATTCGGCGGTGCGTTCGCGCATGCCTGCGATCGAGTCACTCAGTCCGGGAATGAGTGCGGGGACGACGGATTCGTCCCCGAGCGCGCCCAGGGCGATCACCGCTTGCTCGCGAGCGATCTCCTGCGGGTGGTCCAGCATTGCGACCAAGCCGGGAACCGCGTCGTGGAAGCCGAGCGCCGCGCAGCCCATCGCCGCCCAGGCCTGGCAGTTGTATCGAGTGTCGGACAGGGACTCGAGCAGCGGCGCCTTCAGACTGTCGTCGCCGAAAACTTCCGCCCGGTTCAGCGCCAGGCTGTAGAGCGCCAGGTGGTAGTCGCGATAGTCGCGCACCAGCGCACGCAGTACTTCCTTGGCGGATGCGTCGCCCTCAGCAGCCCGCGCGAGCAGGAGCCGCAGGTTGTCCTTGCGGGTCTCGAGATCGCCGTCTTTGAGGAGTCGTGCATCAGCTGGGTTCACCGCCCAACGGTACCTGGCGGTGATCAGGTCCCCCCGGCCACGCTTCGGGCCGTCAGTGCCGCCCGAAATGTCGCATACCTGACCCGCGCGATCCGGCTGCCATCCGCCCGGCATCTCAGCTCGCGTGCTGCGCCGAAACCACTGCGGCCCTTGGGAAGCCGACTTCCTATCCGAGATCTCCCAGTGCGCCCATGGTTTCACGGTAGGCGAGCAGATGTTCCAGGAATGGCTGGGTGTTGTGCTCGCGCAGGCGCCGCAGCGAGCCGGTGTCGGTCATGAGATCGGGGGTCGGGGACAGCTCCAGCTCGTCGAACAGAATCACCTGGAGTTCGAGCTCGGAGTAGAGGTCGACGTCTCTGCCGATGACAGCGCATGCTGCGCGGTGGTGGGAAGCCGCCTCGTTCAGCAATTGCTGACGGCCGGCCGGTGATGTCGAGATCAGAGCCGATGGACCGCAAACGGGTTCGCTCATGCCCTTCATCAATACTCCGCATCCCCCTCGAAAAGGCAGCGACACGCACGACGTCCCCGCCCGGACTCGATCACGCCAATCGACTCCGAGGGCCATTACCGGGCTGTGACCAGCAGAAACGGCAGACGGGCCCAAACCTCGTGTGGTAGCCGGAGAGACTGTGGCCTACCGTGATTGGGGTCGGCATCTGCCGGTTGAGGATTGTTCGCGAATTTCGGCGGCGTACAAGGTGGAGACGATGACGGACATGCGCGGGCGCAGATCACTGCTGGTGATGTCGACTGCATTGGCGGCGGTCGCCATACTTATCGGCGCGTGCAGCAGCTCCAACTCGAGCACATCCACCCCGACGGGGTCCGCGATCACGGCCCCGGCGAAGGTCGATGTCCCCGCGGCCGACCACGGCCCGGTCAACCCGTCCGCACCGATCGTGGTGAATGCGACCGATGGACTGCTGATCAGCGTGACCGTCACCAATACGGCCGATGGCAAGGCCATCGCCGGTGATCTCGCGCAGGACCGGCGGAGCTGGACATCGAAGGACCCGCTCGGATACGGCGCGAGCTACCTCGTGACAACGAAGGCCGCCAACAGCGTCGACGTGACGAGCGACAGCACGGCGACGGTCACCACCATCACTCCCGCGAAAACGGCCTACGCCAACGTCGTTCCGGCGCCCGATGTGGTGAGCAATACCGGGATCGGTGTCGGCCAGCCGATGGTGTTCCAGTTCACCCAGGCCGTCGCCAATAAGGCTGAGGTGCAAAAACATCTGAAGGTGACCGTCACTCCCGATCAGCCGGGCGCCTGGTACTGGGTCGACGACAAGGACGTGCACTACCGCGCCGCCAACTACTGGCAGCCGGGCACCAAGATCCATATCGAGGCCGATGTGCTCGGGGTCGACCTGGGCGACGGCGTATTCGGTGCGGAGGACAACAGCGCGGACTACACCGTTCATGACGCGTGGGTCGCCAAGGCCGACGGAAATACCGAGCAGCTGACCATCTTCGACAACGGCCAGCAGGTGAATCAGATGCCGATGAGCCTCGGCTCCCCCGGCTTCCCCTCGCACGAGGGCCCGCACGTCATCTCCGACAAACAGCCCTCGATCGTCATGGACTCCTGCACCTACGGCGTCTGCGCAGGTCAGTCCGGCTACTACAAGGAGACCGTGGCCCTGGACGAGCGGATCTCCAACGACGGCGAATTCGTCCACTCCGCCCCCTGGTCGGTCGGCCAGCAGGGCAGTAGCAATGTTTCGCACGGCTGTGTCAATCTCGCGCCCGCCAATGCCCAGTGGTTCTTCGACCACTTCGGCATCGGCGATGTCGTGGAGATCACCAACTCCGGCGGCCCGACACTTCCGGTGTGGGACACGTACGGTGACTGGGAAGTCCCGTGGCAGCAGTGGCAAGCAGGCAACGCGGGCAACTGAACGCCCTGCCCATAAGGAACATTCGTTGCGCTGGATGGAATCGCGAGATATGTCGATCATGAGAACACTGCCCCTGCTCACCGCGCTCGCACTGACCGCCGGAGGCCTGGGCCTGACCGCGACGGCCACCGCCACCGCCGCGCCGGCCGACTGCCTGTGGGCGAGCGCCGCCCACCCGCAGGGCGAGACGGTCGTCGCGGGCGGTTCGAACTTCACGTGCACCACCGATGCCGCGGGTCCGCGCTGGGTCCAGGGACAGGCGACGAGCCAGCCGAGCACCGTGCCCACTCCGGGCGCCGACTCGAATCCGGCGGGACTGTTCAGCGCCGGCGCGCGCCAGCCCGGCACCGATTACGACGACGATTGCGTCGGCGATCAGCTGGTCATGGGTGTGCAATACACGTTCGAGGCCATTGCGGAGGGCGGCGGACTGTACTGGAAGTCCGTCGGACCCATCTCGCAGTGGACCTTCGACCCGGGTGTCAATTGGCCGACCGAATCATCGCGTGATGCACTGCTGGCCTGCCACGCAGGATCGATGCAGTAACCGGAGTTCCAGCACGGCCCGGCCGGCCAGGCCGGGCACGAATCCTCCAGCACTTTCTGAAGTTGCGTTCCACGCAACTATTCCTTGCTGATGTTGCGCTGCAGGTCATGGCCCGGCGGGTCAATACTGATTCTCAGGAAGTCTCGCTCTCGACGAGACAACCGAGGGTCCCGCCACCCACTACGGGCAGTGCCGACCGCAACCCATCAGACAGGAGTTCAACCATGCCCAGAATCGTGCGTCCGAGCACCTATGGAACACCCGATGTGCTCACCGTGATCGAGGTGCCGACTCCGCGCGCGGCCGCCGGCGAGGTGGTCGTAGAAGTCCGGGCCGCAGGGGTCAATCCAATCGACTGGAAGCTCTACAGCGGCGCGTTCCACACCGTGGACGAGGACCACAAGGATGCCGCCGGAATCGCCGCCTCGATGCCCTCGCTCGGCCTGGAATGCGCGGGCGTCGTCACCGAGGTCGGTGCGGATGTCACCGGCGTGCAGGTCGGAGACGAGGTCATCGTGTACCCGGTGACAGCCGCCTACGCGGACTACGTCACGGCTCCGGCCACCTCGATCTTCGCCAAGCCCGCCGAAATCGATTGGGCCCGAGCCGGATCGGTGATGCTCACCGGTACCACCGCCGTCCACGCGCTGCACGCCGCCGGCGTGGGTGCCGGTGACACGGTGCTCGTCCACGGCGGCGCAGGCGGGGTCGGCCTGATGGCCGTCCAGCTGGCCGCCGCCGCGGGTGCGACGGTGATCGCCACCGCCGCCGAACGCAACCACGCACTGCTGCGCGAACTCGGAGCCAGCCCGGTCGTCTACGGCCCCGGTCTCGCCGACCGGGTGAAATCCGCTGCGCCGCAGGGCATCACCGCCGCAGTCGACTTCGCCGGTACCGACGAGGCACTCGACGTCTCACTGGAACTGGTGCCCGACCGCACCCGCATCGCCTCGATCGCCGGATCACCACGACGCGCCGAAGCCGGCATCAAGGTGCTCGGCTACGGCCCGGGACAGGACGCGGGCACCGAACTCCGCGCCGCCGCCCGCGGTGATCTGATCGAGCGAGCCGCCTCCGGCACATTGCGCATCCTCGTCGACACCACCTTCCCCCTCGACCAGGCCGCGAAAGCCCACGAGGTCGGCATCGCCGGCCACGCACCCGGCAAGCTCGTACTGATCCCCTGACCGCCACATCCGCGAGAGTGCGGACCGTCAACACGGCCGTGATACTTTCCGGCTCCGAGCTGCGCTATTCATGTCCAGTTCTATTCCGAACAGTCATATTTCAAAGAAGCCCGCATTCCCGAGTCCCGCTGAGTGGAATCACCCGCAGCAGGCCAGGTCAGGGATATGACACGTTTCACGCCGACGTGTTACCCACCCCCTTCTGGAGGACGCTTTATGTCCACCTCGCTCGACAATGCGGTGCCTCCGAGCCCCGAACTCGACGATTCCGCTCGGCTCGACGGTGCATCCAAACTGAGGATCTATTCGGTTCTCGCCATCATCGTGCTGTTCACCGAGATCTCCCCCATGCAGTACGTGATGGTCGCGGCGGCGCTGCGGCAGATCGCGCCGTCGTTCCCCAGTGAAGGCGCCAATATCAATTGGGCCATCATCGTTTTCGGCGTCATCGGCGCCGCGGTGTCCCCGCTGATCGGCAAGCTCAGCGATATCTACGGCAAGAAGAAGCTGTTCCTGGTGTGCGGCGTGCTGTTCCTGATCGGCACCGTCATCTGCGCCGTCACCAGCAACTGGGGACTGTTCCTGCTCGGCCGCGGCCTCGAGGCGACCGCCATCGCGACCACGGTGGTGTCCTACGGCCTCATTCGAGACCTGATGCCGCGCAAGCTGGTTCCGGTCGGCCTGGGCATCGCCTCGACCGGTCTGGGCATCTCCGCGCTGATCGGCCCGCTGGTCGGCGGTTACATCACCGATCACTACAGCTGGCGCGGGATGTTCTGGTTCCTGTTCGTCTTCACCCTGATCATGATTCCGCTGCTGATCCTCGTGGTGCCGGAGAGCAGATTGCGGACCCCGCAGCGACTCGACGTGCTCGGCGTGGTCCTGCTCGGCGCGGGCGCCACCCTCACGCTCATCTATCTGGACAAGGGACAGGACTGGGGTTGGCTGAGGCCGGCCACCCTGGCCTGGCTGATCGGCGGTCTGGTGCTGCTGGCGCTCTTCCCGATCGTGGAAATGCGTGCGCGCCAGCCGATCATGGATATGAAGCTGCTGTTCACCCCGCGCGTGAGCGTGGTGCTGTTCATCGCGCTGCTGGGTTCACTGATGATCGGAGTCCAGTCCTACGGGCCCAGCTACATGATTCAGTCGCCGCCCTCGTCCGAGGTGGTCGCGCAGGCCAAGGCGGCGACCTATGAGCAGGTGAAGACACAGGCGCTCGCACAGGCGCAGAAACAGGCCGAGGCACAGGCACAGGCCTCGCTTCCGCCCGGTGTCACACTGCCGCCGGGTGCGGTGAAGGTCCCGGAAGCCGCAGTGCTGGAACAGCTTCCACCGGATATGGTGCAGGTCAAGCTGGATCCGGGATACAGCTACGGCAACGGCTTCAGCCTGATGAAGTTCGCCACCCATGTCACGCTGCCGCAGTCGCTGATCTCCATGCTGTTCGGCTTCCTGGGTGGATTGTGGGTGCGCCGCGTCGGCGGGCGCCGGCCACTGGTGGTCGCACTGGCGGTGTTCGTCGTCACCGGTTTCGGTTATGCCGCACTCGGACACGGCTGGGTGACGATGGCACTGCTCGGCGCCGTCATGGGCACCGGCTTCGCCATGTACTACGCCACCATGCCGAACCTCATAGTGGAGGCGGTGCCCGCGGAACAGCAGGGCATCAGCGCGGGCATGCTCGGCGTCATGCAGGCCATGGGTGCGGGCATCGGTATCTCGGTGGCGACCGCATTCTTGAACGCGAATCCGGTCAAGGCGGTGGTGTCGGTGACAGGGGCGCCCACAGTGACTCAGAATGTCCCACTGTTGTTCTCCGACAGAGGATATGAGCTCAGCTTCTACTTCGTAGTGGCCACCTCGGCGATCGCGCTGATCGGCGCGTTGATCATGAAGTCCGGGCGCACACCCGCCACCGGCGGTACCGCGTTCTGATCACATCGCAAACTGAATAGGTATGGCCCGGAGGTGATTCACCTCCGGGCTACTACAGTATGAATCAGATTGTGCTGCTGCCGCTTTCGCCGTCAGCGCTGCGCGACCAGCCGGGTGGACAGTTCCCAGAGCTCGTGTGCGGTTTCCGGGTCGGCGGCGTGCCCGGCAGCTTTTCCGATGCCGCAGTCGGCGAGGTAGGCGCCACGGTGCCGATCCAATTCCATTGCGGTGGCGGCCCATACCGAGGTCGAGGCGGCCTGCTCCAGGGATTTCGGATTGGCCAGTCGCCCCGGAATGCGGACGGTGAGTTGTCGCATTCGGTCGAAGTCGTCGCGAGACATGAAGCGCGCCAGTCCCGTAATCGCGATTCCCGGGTGCACGGCGTAGGCGGCGACCGGAGCGTCCGCCATACGCCGCTGCAACTCGACGGTCATCAGCACGTTCGCCGCCTTCGATTGCGCGTAGGCGGCGAACTTGTCGTAGGGCCGCTGGAAGAATTGCAGATCGTCCAGATCGATCGGGTAACCGCGGTGCGCGTCGGAGGACAGTGTGATCACACGGGCCGGGATGCCGGTCCGGGCGCCGGTGGCGGCCAAGAGTGGGAGCAGTTCGGTGGTGAGCAGGAAATGCCCGAGATGGTTGGTGGCGAACTGGATTTCGAGGCCACGCGCGGTCCTGGTGAGCGGTGTATACATCACCCCGGCGTTATTGATCAGCAGATCCAGTCCCGAGCGCCGGAATGCCAGAATTCCCGCGGCGGCGCGCACGCTCTTCAGGTCGGTCAGGTCCAGGCCGATGACATCCAGATCGGCTTTCGGGTGCAACTTGCGGATCCAGCAGGCGCGCGAGACCGCGGCATCGAAATCGCGGGCGGCGAGCACAACGGTGGCCCCGGCCGCGGCCAGCGCACGGGCGGTCTCGGCGCCGAGCCCGCTGGTCGCCCCGGTCACCAGGGCGGTGCGCCCGGTTAGGTCCACCCCGTCGAGCACCTCATCGGTGGTTCGCACCGCTCCGTCGAGAGAGGTTCTGGGCACGCCACCGAAGTCGGGAGAGGTGTTCATGAATCGGGAAGGTCCTTCCATTCGGCCGACAGCCGCGCCGACCAGACCGGATCGCGGTGTTCCAGGAGTGCGTGTACGCCTTCGGCGGCGTCGGGGCGGCCCATCACCCGCAGGTGCAGCTCGGTTTCGAGCTCCGCCACATAACTCGGGTGATAGCCGTGAATCGCGGTGTCCCACAGCAGTCTTTTGCACAGTGCCGCGGACATGGGCGCGGTATTGACTGCCATGTCCCGGGCCGTTTCCAGCGCGGCGGGGAGCACGTCGGCGGCGGGCAGGCAGCGCGAGGCCAGTCCGAGGCGACAGGCCTCGGCACCGTCGAAGGTCCGGCCGGACAGCAGAATGTCCGCGGCCACGGCCATGCCCGCCACCCGGGCCACGGTCCAGTGCGCCGTGGCATCGGGCAGGACTCCGAGCCGGACCTGCGGAATGGCATATCGGGCGTCAGCGGCGACAATGCGGATATCGGCCTGCATGGCCAGGGTCATGCCGATACCGATGGCATGACCGTTGACCGCGGCGATCACCGGCTTGCGCAATGCGTACGCGGGCGGATCGACCGGCGAGGCGGAAAACGCCGCGCTGTCCGGACTTCCGAAGGTGTCCCCGCCGCCGGAGAGATCGGCGCCGGCGCAGAATGCCGGTGCGGCGCCGGTCAAGACCAGTACGCGCACCGAGTCATCGGCATCGAGTTCCCGGTAGGCCTGCCCGAGGGCGCGGCCCATCGCACTGGTGAAGGCATTGCGCCGCGCCGGCCGGTTCAGGGTCAAAACCGCTACCCCACCGGCTATTTCGACAAGCAGGTCGCTCATACGCCGGCCTGCAGTGCGGTGATCAGGTCCGCCACATGTGCGGCCGATACGTCGTATCCCGGGAAATAGCAGCAGATTCGGTCGGCGTAGGCCCCGAATCGCTCGACGATCGCGGTTGCGCACTGTTCGGGCGTGCCATAGACGGCCAAGGTTTCGAGCATGCCGTGGTCGATGAGTTCGGTCATCGCGGCGATCTGGCCACACTTGGCGAGATCGCGCAATTCCGGTTGCAGCTCACCCCAGCCCTCCACATCCAGGACCGGGCGATACGCCGGAGTCGAACCGTAGAACGCGAGCAGTCGCCGCGCACCCTGGGCAGCGGCTTCCAATTCGCCGCGGGTGCGGCCGGTCGCCACCACCACCTGCGGGTAGATCGCCAGGTCCGCGGCGGTACGACCGGCGCGCGCCAGCCCCTCCTCGATGGCAGGCCGAGTGCGTTCGGCGAAGTGGCGGGCGCTGTTGAACGGCATGACCAGCAGCCCGTCCGCGACCTCCGCGGCGACGCGGGTCATGATCGGGCCGAGCGCACCGAGGCAGATCTCCGGCAGCCCATAGGGATTCGGGCCGGGGTCGAAGGTCGGCGGCATGAGGGTGTGCCGGGTGAACTCCCCCTCGAAACGCAGCGGGTCGCCGGTCTGCCAGGCCGCGAGAATCGCCTTGACCGCCAGCACCACCTCCCGCATCCGCGCCGCGGGCCGCGACCATGTTCCGCCGTAACGCTTTTCGATATGCGGCCGGGTCTGCGAACCCAGACCCAATCGAAACCGGCCGCCGCTGAGCAGGTGCAGGTCATAGGCCGCGTGCGCCAGATGCAGCGGACTGCGCGGCAGGGCGATGGCGACATTGGTCATCAGGTCCGTTCGGACCGCGCCCGCGGCCAGTGCGAGCGGGAGGAAGGCATCGTGCGCACCCTCGAAGGTGAACAGGCCGTCGGCCCCGCAGGCCACCAGTTCGGTTGCGCGAGCGGATATCTCGCCGGGCCGCCCGTCCAGCTGCAGATCGACTCTCACTATTACATAGTACCATGTTACGTTATTAAGAATGCGTCTGAAGTACCACTGAGCAGGAAGGCGCCCTCATCGGTGAGGGCATGACATGAGAGTTCCCCCAGCCCGCCGCACCCGGCGCTATCTGGTGATCACCGCGGCCGCGATCCTGCTCCCCATGGGCACCGGACTCGCGCAACCACCGCTCAGCTCCCCCGACTCCGTACAGGAGTTGGACGACATCGCGAATACCGCTGTGCCGCGCGCGAAATGCGGCGACGGTGCGCTCGCCGAAACCGGCCTGCAGGGCGATGTCTCGGCCGCCGACCGCAGTAGCGGGCGCAGTACGGCCGGCTACAGCTGCAATATCGTTCGCCTGGGCGGATATGCCGGGCGCGGTGGCGGCATCACCTCGACCAGCTTCGATCACTGTGCGTACATGGGCAGCTTCTTCCCTGGCAATATGGTCGGGCCCACCAATGGCGTGCAGGTCCTCGATGTCTCCGATCCGGCGAATCCGGTACTCACCGATACGCTCACCGCCCCGGCCATGCTGGCCGGCACGTGGGAGAGCCTCAAGGTCAATGCCACGCGAAAGCTGCTGGTGGGCACCGGGGTTCCGGCAATGACCGGGTACGGCCTGATCTCGATCTACGATGTCTCCGACTGCGCCCATCCCGTCCTGCTCAATCCCGGGCCCGGCACCGATCTGTCCATGCTCGTCCCCCTGACCGGTCACGAGGGCGGGTTCTCGCCGGACGGCAGGACCTACTGGTCCTCGGGCGTCATCCCCGGCATCGTCAGCGCGGTCGATCTCACCGATCCGTCGCAGCCGCATGTCATCTGGCAGGGCATGCCGGGTTCGTCCATGCACGGCATGGGCTTCAGCGCCGATGGCAATCGCATGTACCTGGCGAACAATATGGGCGGGATGAGCGTGCTCGACACGAGCGCTGTGCAACGCCGGGATCCGGATCCGCAGGTACCGGTGCTGTCGCAGACCACCTGGACGGACGGGTGGGCGACACAGCACGCCATCCCGGTCACCTATGGCGGCAAGCCCTATGTCTTCGCCGCCGACGAGGCCGGATCCGGGGGTGTGAAGCTCATCGACATCTCCGACGACAGCCGGCCGCGCGTGGTCAACTCGATCAAGCTGGAGATCAATCTGATCGAAAACCGCGCCGGGGCAATCGCTTCCGATATGGGCGGCTCGATCTTCTCCTACGACTCGCACTACTGCGCCGCCGACCGCGCCACCGATCCGACGGCGCTGGCCTGCGGCTGGATCTCCTCCGGCATCCGAGTCTTCGATGTGCGTGATCCATTCCATGTTCGTGAGATCGCGTACTACAACCCGGGCGCACTCACCGGGCACAACACCGAACTGTGGAACTCGCCGCATGCGCTGGCCTCCATCATCGGACTCCCCCTGCTCAGTGCGCCGTCGGTCATGCAGGCCCTGAATCAGGGCGCGTTCGATCCGGTGAAGGCATTGAGCTCTCGCAGCGGACAGGTAGCCTTCGGCGATCTGTCCACGGACTGGTGCATGTCCCCGCCGGAATGGCACGGCTCGCAGCTGTGGGCCACCTGCGCCGACAACGGCTTTCTGACCCTGCAATTGTCACCGGACGTGTATTCCCCTCCCGCCGACCAACTTTCGACGGTCGGCTCCTGACACCGCCCCCTGGTGGGCCGCGCTCCCACCAGGGTCCGGGTCTTCACGGTGGCGCCAGTTCCACCGTGTCTGCTCCGGGCATTCGATCGGTCCTCGTCAGAGGAGACGCTGATCGAATATCCGGATCTCGGCCCAGCTTGCGAGCCCCGGTGACCAAGCCATCACCGCGGTACCTTCCATCGCTCGACCTCAGGTGTGGCGGGCGGCCACGCCCTGGGACGCCATCACGTAGAGCGCGTCGGCCAGGCTGGACACGAATGCGTCGGACTCCCCGCCGCCGCGCACCAGGGCATGGAATGTGGTTGTGCCGGAGAGGATCTCGAACAGGAATTCGGAATCCGCGCCCGGCGGTATGCGGCCGTCGTCGACCGCACCGCCGAGCAGTTCGGCGAAGGCCTTGCGGGCCGGGGCACCGATGGCCAGCAGTCGGCGGCGCGCCTCCTCGGTCTGGGAATCGGCCAGCAGGCCTGGCACACCCGCGCGGGCGGCCGGGCTTTCGGCCCGCACCAGGAAGATTCGCACCCAGGTCGCCAGATCGGCACGCAGATCACCGGTCGGGTCCGGCGGCGGGTGGCCCCCCGGACCGTGAATTGCCTCCTCCAGCAAGGCCTGCCGACTCGGCCAGCGCCGATAGATCGCCGGAGTGTTGACTCCGGCGCGTCTGGCGATCGCGACCACGGTCGTCTGCGGGTAGCCCACCTCGGCGAGCAGATGCCGGGCGGCAATGAGCACCGCGAGGTCCTTGTCCCCGTCGCGAGGCCGGCCGGGGCGTGGCTGGTTATCCGAAGTCACTATTACATAGTAGCCTGTTACGTTATTTCGACGTGGTCAGGACCAGGCGAGAGAAGCACATGAGAAGATTTCCGGCTCGGCACCACTGGATAACCGCTGCGGCGCTCGGCTCGCTGGGACTGCTCCTGCTGGTGCTGGGCGCAACGGCCCGGCCGCTGTTCATCGCCGAAAACCCCTCCTCCACAACGATTCTCAATGCCACCGAGATCGGCTTCACCCAGGATATGCTCGCCCACCACCAACAGGCGCTGATCATCGTGCAAAGGCTGAGTCCCGATGCCGACTCGACGGTGCGCCAGCTCGCTCAGCAGATCGCCGACAACCAGCGGATCGAGATCGGCATGATGATGGGCTGGCTCCGCCTCGCCAATGCCGTACCCACCGATCCGCACCCGATGGCGTGGATGCACGACTCCAGCACATCCATGATGGCCGGTCACGCACATCCGGCGCCGCCCGCGACTACAACTCCGGCGACCACCATGCCCGGAATGGCGAGCTCCGCCGAACTCGACGCACTGTCCGCGGCCTCCGGGCGCGATGCGGAAGTCCTTTTCCTGCAACTGATGCAGCGCCACCACTACGGCGGCGTCGCCATGGCCCAGACCGCCGACGCACTGCTCACCGGCGGTCAGGTCAAACTGGCCGCGCGGGATATGGTCAGCACCCAGAGCCAGGAGCTCGGCTTCATCGGACTGCTTCTCGCCCAGCGCACCGGGCTCGGGTAGCACCGCACCGGGCGCTGCCTCCGGCTCCATCGGCGCCACCTCCGGCTCGACCGGGCGCTGCCTCCGGCTCCATCGGGCGCTGCCTCCGGCTCGATCAGGCGCTGCCTCCGGCTCGACTGGCGCTGCCTCCGGCTCAGTGGTTGATCGTGATATCCGAGATCGCGGTGCGCACCTCGCGAATATCGGCGGACGCCGCGGCGAATTCAAGTGATTCGTGCTGAAAGTCGCGCAGGCGGGCCGCTGCACGGCCGCCGGCTCGGGGTCCGGCCAACTCGAGGGCGACTCCCGCCAGTTCGGCGGCCCGGTCCGGTTCGCCCAGCATCAAATGCAGTCGGGCGGTGGAGGTCACCGTCATCACCGGCGGAACAATATTGCCGGGCAAGGGAGTTCGGTCCATGCCGAAGGCCGCACCGGCCAGCCGCGGACGCGTCGCGACCAGATGCCGGTAGCTGGGGCCGAGCAGTTCCGATTGCCTGCCCCGGCTCGGCCAGGTACGCCGGGGTCCGAGTAGGAAGCTCAGATTCAATGCGGTCAGGCTCCGGTCGACCGGGGTATCCGCGGGCGGGGTCGCGGCGGCCTCCAGATGACATTCCGTGGCGTAGGCGGTTTCCCGCTCGAACGCGGTGGTGTCGCCGACGATGCCGTACGCGGTGGCCTGCAGATGTGCCAGCGTCCCGCGCAATCGCGGGCTCGCGGACCGGCGGGCGACGTACTGCGCGAGCTGGGCCACCTCCAGTCCGTCCTCAGGACGGCCCTGGTCCAGGTACTGCATGGCCAATCCGGCCAGAGCGGCCGCGGCCAGGCTGGCATCACCGGCGATATGCGCCAGGCGCGCGGAACCCAGGTAATACCGGCGGGCGGAGTCGGTGTCCTCGATATCCCAGGACATGGCGGCGGCGATATCGGCGAGTTCCGCACCGGCGTGCAGGGCCTGTTCGGCACGGCCGGCTCTGGGCGAGAGCTGTTGCAGCCGAGGAAGATTCGCCTCCAGCCAGTCGATCACCGCACGGCGGGGCGGTGTCGATTCGGACCACTGCAGGCCGCGCGCCCACCTCGCCAATCGCTCGGCCGCACCCAGTTCCGCGAGGGTGAAACCGGTTTCCGCGCCACCGGCAAGAGTGCTGGGCACCAGGAACGACGCCAGCTCGATCGACAGCTCACCCTCGGACCGCGCGGGCATCGGCACCTGCGCGTACAGCGGACTCAGCGATATACCGAGCGCCGACTCGTAGGCGGTGACGTGCTCGGCCCGGGCAACTCGCGCACCGGTTTCCAGTTGCCCGAGGTATGGCTTCGAATAGTTCGTCCGCGCGGCCATGCCCTGCAGGCTCAGCCCGGCCGCCATCCGCGCGGTGCGCAGCGCACGCCCGATCTCCGTCATGCGCCCCGCCTCTCTGCAGGCCGACCGGTTCGTCCCGGATCGAGTATTTCGCCAGAATACGTCCGACCGCATCCGCCGTCTGCAACTGTCTGCAGAACGCTGCGGACGGGCCCGGACCAGTCATAACGGCCATAACGTCTGCGTTCGTGAATGACAGCAGTCGAAAATCCACACGGCAGCGCGGCCGTGTCCATACCGTCGCAGCGGCAATCGCGCTCTCCTGCGCTGCGATCTCGGTCGTGGCCCCGGCCCAGGCGGCACCCGACTATCAGCCCGGCGGGCCGGTCGAAGCCACCTATCACGCGGCCGGTCCCCATCCGGTAGCCAAGCGCGCCGGGACCGACTGCTGCAGTTCCACCGGAGATGCCTGGGATATCTGGTACCCGGCGGATCTGGGCGCGAGCGGCACTCGCCACCCGGTCATCACCTGGGGCGACGGCACCTGGGCTCATCCGCGGGAGTACGACTTCCTGCTGTCCCACCTGGCCTCCTGGGGATTTGTGGTGATCGCCCCCGACCTGACCAATACCGGTTCGGGCACGCAGATGCTCGACGGCGTGAACTTCCTGACCCAGCAGAACAGCGATCCGAACAGCGAGTTCTACGGGAAGATCGATACCTCCGCGGTCGCCACCATGGGCCACTCCCAGGGCGGGCTCGGCGCGCTCAACGCGGCGGCTCATTCGAACGGCCTCGTCAAAACAACGGTCACCCTCGAGATGCCGGGCCAGGGGCTGTGCGACAGCATGCCGCCGGGTGTCCTCGACCTGAACTCCTGTCATGTCCCCACCGGTCAGATCTCGAATTCGGTGCTGCTCATCAGCGGCACCGCGGACCCCATCACCTCGGCCGACTCCCCCAGCGGGAACGCCATGCAGGACGTCTACAACGCGCTGCCCGCATCGATCCCGAAGGCCCGCGCGGCGCTGATCAATGCCAGCCACAACGACATCCAGGGTCAGCCCGGATGCACCAATTTCGGCTGCAATGACGGTGTCGACGGCTACCTCGGCTACGTGACCGCATGGCTCCTGGACCGGCTGTCCGGCGATGCCCAGGCGCACAGCGTATTCGTCTCGGGCACAGGCGAATTCCAGCACAACGCGCACTGGGCCGACCAGCAGAGCAATATCAATTGAAAGGGGAAGACCCGCATATGGACGACCGCATCGACCAGTTGCTGGCCAAGCTCGACCTACCGGCGAAGCTACGACTCATCTCCGGAGCCGGTCTGTTCCGGCTGGCGGGCGATCCCGGCATCGGGCTCGCGGAGATGCCGATCTCGGACGGACCGTCCGGGGTGCGCGGGGAGAGCATGGACGAGCCGGATCCGTCGGTGAGTCTGCCGTCGGGCACCGCGGTGGCCGCGACGTGGGATCCGGAGTTGCTCACCGAGATCGGCGCGCTGATCGCCGCCGAGGCGCGGCGCAAGGACGTGTACGCGGTGCTGGGACCGACCATCAATCTGCACCGCTCACCGCTGGGCGGGCGGCACTTCGAATCCTTCTCCGAAGATCCGCTGCTCACGGCCGAGATGGCTGCCGCCTACGTGCGCTCGGTCCAGGCCAACGGGGTAGGCGCGTGCCCGAAACACTACGTGGCCAACGATTCCGAGACCGAACGCTTCAGCGTGGACGTCCAGGTCTCCGACCGCGCGCTGCGCGAGCTCTACCTCTACCCGTTCGAGCGCGCGGTCGAGGCCGGCGCCTGGATGATCATGGATGCCTACAACGGCGTGAACGGCGCAGCCATGTCCGACAACCCCCTGCTGGACGAACCCCTCAAGGGCGAATGGGGATTCGACGGCGTGGTGGTCTCGGACTGGGGCGCCGTCCGCACCACCGAGGCCGCCTCCGGGGGCACCGATCTCTGCATGCCCGGCCCGCCGATGCTGTGGGGTGAGCCGCTGCTGGCCGCGCTCGACGCCGGGACGGTCTCCGAAGACGCGATCGACGAAAAGGTCCGGCGCATACTGCGATTCGCCACCCGGGTCGGAGCGCTCGACGGAACTCCGCTGCCTACCCAGGATTTCACCGATAACCAGGCGCGGAATCTGGTGCGGCGGTTCACGACGCAGTCGATGGTACTGGTGCGCAATGACGGAACGCTCCCGCTGAGCCCGGGCACGACGGTCGCGGTGCTCGGACCGTCCGCCGCCGAACCGCGCATCATGGGCGGCGGCAGCGCCACCGTGTTCCCGACCCACATCAGCACTCCGCTGGCCGGATTGCGGGCCGTACTGCCCGTGACACATACACCGGGCGTCCGCCTGATCGAAGGGCTGATCGCCGCACCGACAGAGTTGATCACCGATCCGGAGATCGGAACGCCCGGAGTGCGGGTGCGCTACTTCGACGGCGCCACCGAGATCGGCGCCCGGCATCGCAGCATCGCCCACATGGTGCTGCTTGGTGACGAATTGGCCACCCGCGCAACACATATCGAAATGCACGCACGGCTGCGCGCCGATACCGCGGGCGAATGGCAGCTCGGCTTCGGTGGCATCGGCGAGGTGCGACTCGATATCGACGGGACCCCGGCGATCGACGAAAACGTCGTCGATGCCGCGGGCGATCCGGTCGCGGCGCTGCTGGAACCGCCGCAGCGGTCGGTGGCCCGCATCCTGGCCGCAGGTCAAGAGGTCGACCTGCGTCTCACGATCGCGGTCCCCGAGGCCATACCCGGACTGGGCGTCCTGCTGGCCTTCCTGCTCGGCATCGATCGTCCGCAGCGGCCCAAGGACGAAGAGTTCGCCGCCGCAGTCGAATTGGCGCGCACCGCCGACGTCGCGGTGGTCCTGGTCGGCACCAGCGAGAAGATCGAGAGCGAAGGCACCGACCGCACCTCCCTGCGCTTGCCCGACCGCCAGGACGACCTCGTCGCCGCGGTCGCGGCCGTGAATCCGCGCACCGTCGTCGTGGTCAATTCCGGTGCGCCGGTGGAGATGCCGTGGCGCGAGGACGTCGCCGCGGTGCTGCTGACCTGGTTCCCCGGTCAGGAATTCGGCGACGCGCTCGCCAATGTCCTCACCGGAGTAGCCGAACCCGGCGGCCGCCTGCCCACCACCTGGCCCAAGACCATTACCGACGTCCCGGTCCTGCACACCACACCGGCGGACGGCGTCCTCGCGTACACCGAGGACATCCACATCGGCTACCGCGCCTGGCTGCGCGCCGGGACCGAACCCGCCTACCCCTTCGGGCACGGACTCGGTTACACCACTTGGTCTTCCAGCGATCTGCGGGTCACGGGTCGCACGGTGAGCATTACCGTGACCAATACCGGCACCCGCACCGGAAAGCAGGTCTACCAGGCCTACCTGTCCCGCCCGGACAGCACGATCGACCGACCGGTCCGATGGCTGGCCGGCTTCACCGCCGTCACCCTCGGCTCCGGACAGTCCCGCACCGTCGACATCGACCTCCCCCGCCGCGCCTTCGAACACTGGACGCCCGAGGGCTGGGAAATCGAACCCGGCACGTTCACCCTGCACGTCGGAACCTCGGTCACCGACCTTCCCCATACGACGGAGGTGAGCTGATCGAGGTTGTCGGTCATTACGCCCGGTATCTCATTCGGCCGGGTCGTGTGTCGCGATCTGCCAGGTGTTGGACCACGGGTCGCGGACCATTGCGCGGCGATCGCCGTACGGCGTGAGGGCCGGCGCTTCGAGCGAGGTCGCGCCGGCGGCCATCGCTCGGAGGTACGTGGCGTCGGTGTCCTCGACGTAGACGTAGAGGAAGGCGGGCATTTCTTCTCGTTGCCCGCTGCCGCTGACCATCACCAGGGAGTCGCCGATCCGCATTTCGGCCGGTGATTCGGCACGGAATTCGCCGTCGGCCTCGAAGACGTCCCTGATGAATGCGACCAGTTTCTCGGGATCCGCCGAAACGATGCGCGGTATCACCGTCGGCCAGCCGTCGGGTTTGAATGCCATAGCTCGATTGTCCCCTGATCGACGCGCGGGTCAGCGGATTTCGCGGCCGGGGATCGGGCAGGCGTCGGCGGCTTCGGCGACGACCTGGGGTTCGGCGGAGGGCGCGGGTCGCTCGCCGCGCTCGAAGTCCGCGCCGGTGATGATCGCGACGGTGTTCAGGACGTCGAGTTCGGCCGGATCGAATACCCTTCCGCGACTGAGGAATCGGAAGCCCTCCGGCGATTCCAGACTGAATCCCGAACCCCGGCCGGGGACCATGTCGAGCACCAGCTGGGTGTGCTGCCACGCGGCGAACTGCGGACCCGAAATCCACACCTGCACAACCTCTTCCGGCCCGGGAGTGGAGTCCGGCGATTCACCGGTCCGCAAGCGCAGGTCGAGCAGTCCGAGCAGGACGTCACGATCGCCGATAATGAATTCGCCTGCGGGATAACACATGGGGGCCGAGCCGTCACAGCATCCGCCGGACTGGTGCAACATGAGCGGTCCGTGCGTATCGCGGAGGCGACGGAGCAGATCCATCGCCGCCGCGGTGGCACGCGCCCGCCGGGGAGCGGGGGCAGGCATCAGAAGAAGCCCTGAGCCTTCCCTGCATAGCTGACCAGAAGGTTCTTGGTCTGCTGGTAGTGATCGAGCATCATGCGGTGGTTCTCACGGCCGATACCGGACTGCTTGTAGCCACCGAACGCCGCATGCGCGGGGTACTGGTGATAGGTATTGGTCCACACCCGCCCGGCCTGGATATCGCGCCCGGCCCGATAGGCCACCGCGCCGTCCCGCGACCAGACGCCCGCGCCGAGCCCGTACAGGGTGTCGTTGGCGAGTTTGATGGCATCGTCGTAGTCCGCGAACGACGTCACCGAGACGACCGGGCCGAAGATCTCCTCCTGGAAGATCCGCATGGAATTGCTCCCGGTGAACACGGTCGGCTGCACGTAGTAGCCGCCGGACAGGTCGCCGCCCAGATCCACGCGCTCACCGCCGGTGAGCAGGGTCGCGCCCTCGGCCTTGCCGATCTCGATGTAGGACAGGATCTTCTCGAGCTGATCATTGCTGGCCTGCGCGCCGATCATGGTCTCGGTATCGAGCGGATCCCCCTGGCGCACAGCCTTGGTGCGCACCACGGCGGAACTCAGGAACTCGTCGTAGATATCGGCCTGGATGAGCGCGCGCGACGGACAGGTGCAGACCTCGCCCTGATTCAGCGCGAACATGGTGAAGCCCTCGAGCGCGCTGTCCTGGAAATCATCGTTCGCCGCAAGCACATCCGAGAAGAAGATGTTCGGGCTTTTACCGCCGAGCTCGAGCGTCACCGGAATCAGGTTCTGCGAGGCGTACTGCATGATCAGCCGGCCGGTGGTGGTCTCACCGGTGAAGGCGATCTTCTTGATGCGCGGGCTGGAGGCGAGCGGCTTACCCGCCTCGACGCCGAAACCATTGACGATATTGACCACACCGGGCGGCAGCAGATCGCCGATGAGGCTCATGAGGAACAGAATCGAGGCCGGGGTCTGCTCGGCGGGCTTGAGCACCACCGCATTGCCGGCGGCGAGCGCTGGTGCGAGCTTCCAGATGGCCATGAGGATCGGGAAGTTCCACGGAATGATCTGGCCGACAACGCCGAGCGGCTCGTGGAAGTGGTAGGCGACGGTGTCGGAGTTGATCTCCGACAGCGAACCCTCCTGTGCGCGAACGGCTCCCGCGAAGTACCGCAGATGATCGATGGCCAGCGGGATATCCGCGGCCATGGTCTCGCGGATCGGCTTGCCATTGTCCCAGGCTTCGGCGAGCGCCACGGCTTCGAGATTGGCCTCGATGCGATCGGCGATCTTATTGAGGATGTTCGCGCGTTCGGTCACCGAGGTCTTGCCCCAGGCGGGGGCGGCGGCGTGCGCGGCGTCCAGGGCGAGCTCGATATCCTCCGCGGTGCCACGGGCGACTTCACAGAACGTCTGCCCCGTAACCGGAGTCGGGTTCTCGAAGTACTGACCCTTGACCGGCGCCACCCATTCGCCACCGATCCAATTGTCGTAGCGGGAGGGGTAGGACATCGCGGCGTCGGGGGTGCCGGGGCGGGCGAAGACAGTCATCGAAAGGCTCCTCGATCTGCTGACGGATATGGCAGTCAGGTGTGACCCAGGACACTACGAGCGGGCATGTTGCAGCACCGTTGCAAGAAGCTGGTCAGATGCCCAGCTTGCGATCGAGTAGCGTCAACTGCGCCTCCACCTGGGCATATACCGACGAATTACGATCCATCGAGCCGAGGTACGCGGTCCATGCGGCAATATCCTCGCGCCCGTCCACACAGCTGGTCCAGCGCGCCAGCAGGCGTGGATCACCGGTCGACAGCAGGCTCGCACGCAACCGCCCGTGCAATTCCGCGCGCAGCTCGGTGATGCCCGGCGCGAGCGAACGCGGCAGCAGCGGTCCCGGATACGCGCGCATCGCGGCCGCCGCGTCACCGCGCGCCAGCGCCCGCCGCACCTCGGCGAGGTCGGTATCGAGGTCCATCAGCAGTCGATACGGCCGGGACGCCAAACCGTTCGCGCCCAGTATCTTTCGCACCCGCGACATTTCCGCGCGAACGGTCACCGGATCCAGCTCGGACTCATCGAGCAGCATGCTCAGATGCTCGGCGCTCAATCCCTCCGGATGAGCGGCCAGCAGCACCAGAATCTCGGCATGCCGCTGCGACAGGCGAATTCGCTCACCGGCGACGGTGAGCGCGGGCCGGCCCGGGCCGAGCACCTGCAATCGGGCGGTCGTGGGATCGGGGACCGTGGGCGCACCGAGCAGCTGCAGTCGCAATTCCGATTCCGCCGCCACCACCGTCGCCCGAATCAGCGCCAGCACCTCCGGCGCGGCGACCCGCGGACCGCCGGTGATATCGATCGCTCCGATGACCTTGCCGCTCAATGGATCATGCACCGGTGCGGCCGTACAGCTGAATGCGTGCGCGGCCCGGCTGAAATGCTCCGCCCCGAAGATCTGCACATGATGATCGAGAGCGAGCGCGGTCCCCGGCGCATTGGTGCCCACCCGGTCCTCACTCCAGTCCGCGCCCTCGACGAAGTTCATCCCCGCGACACGATCCTTGACCTTCGAATCACCCTCCACCCACAGCAGCCGGCCCCGCGCATCACTGATCGCGACCAGCAGTCCGGCGTCCGCCGCATCCTCGACCAGCAGTTTCCGCACCACCGGCCGAATCAGGGCCGTGGGATGTGTTGCCCGATACCGCTGCAGATCGAGCCCGGCCATTCCCACCGCGCCACCGAACCCATCCGGATCCACCCCACTGCTGCGGCTGCGCCGCCACGAATCCAGCACCACCGACCGTACCGAATCCCCACTCGGCCTTACCGAAGGCAGCCTGGCCCCCTCGATAAAAGAGCTGTGCGCAAACGACATCCGCACCGCCAGCTGCGTAACGTCATCCTCGGGCCGAACGGCAACCCACGGGCTGCCCTGCGCAACAGTGCTCAATAGTCGTCCTTCACGTCCCCACCACTGTAACGCCGGTCACTCCGGCAGCACACCGCCGAAGTCCACCGCGATCCCACGCGGACAGTCGATGACTGGCAGATCCGGCCGCTATCACCGGCGAAACACCCTGGCGCGGCGGAAACCTCGTTCGGCGATCACACCGGTTCCCAGCTGCGGCGCTCGGTCCCCCACACGCGCTGCTCGACGGCATCGACCAATTCGTGTACTCGGGCATCGCGGGCCATCTTGCTGTCCAGTACGACGTTCACCGCGCCGCGCAGCAGGGCATACGGCTCCCAGCCGATCGGGGCGATGGTGCGGGGTGCGCGGCGGGCGATGCCGTCGGCGATTGTCAGGGCGGCCTCTTGTGCGGTGATCCGGATGCTGAGCGGCCAGGGCAGCATGTCGCCGAGGCGGCGGCCCAGTTCGTCGTCGTCGAGGGTGTCATGGGTCATCGCGGTTTCCACGACGCCGAAGTAGGCGACGCCCGCGCTCGCGCCGACGGCGGCCAGCTCGACCCGCAGTGCGCGACCGAGCTGTTCGACGGCTGCTTTGCTGATCATGTACGGCGATCCGCCCGCACCCGGTGCGAAGGCCGCGGCCGAAGACACCACGACCACATGGCCTTTCGCGGCAATGACCTGCTCGAGCGCGGGGCGCACGGTATTGAACACCCCGGTGAGATTGACGCCGATCACTCGATCGAAGTCGCGGCCGTTCATGACGCGCAGTGTTGCGGGCTTGGGCACGATCCCGGCATTGGCGACCACCACGTCGAGCCGGCCGAAGCGTTCCACCACCCGGGCGGTCACCTGCTCCATGGCCTCGCGGTCGGCGACATCGGCGGTGATCGCCACCGCGCGCTCACCCAGTGCGGCGGCCGCGGCGCGAGCGCCCGCCTCATCGATATCGGCCAGCGCCACCGATGCGCCGCGCGCGTAGAGAATCTTCGCCAGCTCCAGCCCGATGCCCTGACCGGCGCCGGTGATCAATACCGCCTTGCCGTTCACGTCGTAGGAAGGACCGGCCATCCAGCCCAGCGGGTTCCACGTACCGATGCCCATCACGCACTCACCTCATAAGAATCGATATCGAATCGGCTTGTGCGGCAGCGGTATTCGAAACTCCAGTTCGGATACAGACCCGCATTGTGGCCGTCCGCCGTCGTGTAGTAACTCTGACATCCGCCGGTGAGCCACACTGTCGAACGGCTGCGCTGCTCCATCTCGTCCAGGAACGCCTCCTGCACCTCCGGCCGCACCTCGACGCGCTGAACACCACGCTCGCGCATGGTGCGCAGGGCGTCCACGATGTAGGCGACCTGCGATTCGATCATGAAGATCGCCGACTGATTTCCCGCCGCGCCGAACGGGCCCAGCGTGCAGAAGAAGTTCGGGAATCCGGCGAGTGCGGCGCCCAGATAGCTTTGCGGCCGTTTGGCATACACCTCGGCGGCGGTAATGCCGTCGCGCCCGGTGAACCGTTCGAACGCACCCGGAACGGATTCGAAACCCGTGCCGTAGATGATGGTGTCGATCGGATGCTCGATACCATCGCGCGTCACGATGGAGTGCGCACGCACCTCCGCGATCCCGGTGGTGACGACCTCGACATTGTCCTGATCGAGCGCGGGCAGATAGGCATCGGAGAAGATGGCGCGTTTGCAGCCGATCATGTAATCGGGGGTCAGCTTCCGGCGCAGCCCGGGATCGCTGATCTGACGGCGCAGCTGCATCTTGCCCAGCAGCTCGTACGGATGCCGGAATCTATTGTCCACGAAGCCGATCAGCCCGAATCCCTCGATCAGCGTGTAGTAACCCCCGCGAATCGCCTTGCCCACCGCGGGGACCCGGCGCAGCAGCGATCGTTCCAGTGCGGTGGTGGTGCGATCCATGCGCGGCACGATCCACGGCGCCGAGCGCTGGAACAGCGTGAGCGCGGCGACCTGCGGCTGGATCTCGGGCACGAACTGCACCGCTGAGGCGCCGGTGCCGATCACCGCGACCCGCTCGCCGGTCAGATCGTGCTCGTGATCCCAGTGCAGTGAGTGAAAGCTCTTGCCCTGGAAGGTTTCCAGACCGGGCAGCGACGGATACTTCGCATCACTGAACACCCCGGTCGCGGAGATGACGAAGTCCGCCGTCAGCAGACCATCGGCGGTGTGCACCCGCCAGATCGACTCCGACTCGTCCCACGTCGCCTGCACAACCTCAGCGCCGTAACGGATTCGGCCGGCGATATCATTCCGGTTCGCCACCGAGCGCAGGTATTCGAGAATCTCCCGCTGCCTGCCGTAGGTTCGAGACCAGTTCGGATTCGGCGCGAACGAATAGCTGTACAGCTGCGAGGGAACATCACACGCGCAGCCGGGATAGGTGTTCGCCTGCCAGGTGCCACCGAGGTCGTCCGCGCGCTCCAGAATCACCAGATCGTCGAAACCGGCCTCCCGCAACTTGATCGCGAGCCCGATGCCGGCGAACCCGGCGCCGATAATGACGATATTCCTGTGCTCGAGCGATCCGGCCTGAGTTTCCATGGACGTCGTCGTCCTTTCTAGATGTCGAGCGGTCAGAGATCGAGCACAAGACCGTCGCCGGCCGCTCGCGATACGCAGGTGAGCATGGACGTCGCACGCTCGGAATCAGGCAGGGTGCGGTCGCGGTGCTCTACCCCGCCCGCCAGTACCGCGACTTTGCAGGTGCCGCAGAAGCCCTGCTGGCAGGAGTAGACAACGCCGGGTAGTTCGCGGCGAATCGCGGCGAGCGCGGTCTCCTCCGCCCCGACCCGCACCGTGGTCCCGGTCCGCGCCAGACGGATGTCGAACTCCCTGCCGTCGACGACCGGCAGCGCCGAAAAGCGTTCGGTGTGCAGCGATCCCGTCGGATTGAGCACGAAGGTCGTGCGCTGCGCAGCCGTCAGGACCGGCGGCGGACCGCAGACGTACACCGCCGCACCCGGTTCCGCGCGACGGATCAGCTCTTCGACATCCGCGACCCCGAATTCATCGTCCGGACGGATGTCGATCTCTCCACCGGTGCACGCACTCAGCTCGTCCAGGAACGGCATGCTCGCGCGTGATCTGCCGAGATAGACCATCCTCCAGCGAGCTCCGGCATCGTGGGCGGCCTGCACCATCGGCAGGATCGGCGTAATGCCGATACCACCGGCGACAAACAGGTACGCGGGCGCCTCGACAAACGTGAACGCATTGCGCGGCCCGCGAATTCGCAGGGGGTGACCCGCGCGCAGGACCTCGTGCACCTCACGAGATCCCCCGCCACCGTCGTGAATGCGCCGCACCGCGATCCGATACCGCAGCCGGTCCGCCGGATCACCGCAGAGCGAATACTGCCGCTGGCGGCCCGAGGGCAGGAACACATCCAGATGCGATCCCGGCGTCCAGGCGGGCAGCCGCGCGCCGTTTCCCGCGACCAAGGTCAGACTCACCACGTCCTCGGCCTCGGCACGCACCTCATCGACCACCAGATCCAGCTCGAACCCACTGCGCCGCACCGGGTTCGGACGCGACAGCACATGCGCGGACCGGCCGGAGACGAAGACCTGCTTATAGGCATCCAGAGCCGCCACCAGAGCGCGCATTGCCACCGGCGGCGCGTATTCCTTCACCACGGTCCCGGTCCCCATCAGTGCCCGGCCGCGCGCGCAGCCGGCGACTGCGCCAGATACCGCAGCGCGACATCCATGGGCCCGAGCTGCGAGGGATGAAAGCCCGGGCGCAGATACCGCGGCATCTCGGTGAAGAACGTCGTGAAACTCGGAATTACGCCGCGCACAGTCGCATTGACGAACTGCAACGGCCAGAACCTACCCTTGTCCGGCAGTGGATCCTGGCGGTAGAGATACGCCGTCGACACGATGAACAGCGGCAGCAGCGTGGCACTGGCCAGCACCGCGGTCCGGGCTTTGCGCGCATAGCTGCCATCGACATACATGTACGCGTCGTAGACGACACTGCGGTGCTCGACCTCTTCGGCGCCGTGCCAGCGCACCAGGTCCAGCATCGTCGGATGCATGCCCTTCGCCTCGAGAATGTCGGCCTTCAGCAGCCACTCACCCAAGACCGCGGTGTAGTGCTCCATACCCGCGAAAAGCCCAAGCCGCTCCTTGAGCCACTCTTCCTTCGCACGACCGCTCAGACCGTGGTCACCCAGGATCCGATCCACCAGCCACGCAACCATATTCACGTAGGACTCGACATCCAGCCCGATCGACTGCAGATGCCGGCGCGCGCCTTCGTGACTGCTGGCGTGCATCGACTCCTGGCCGATGAATCCCGCGACCTCCTCGCGCAGCCGCTCGTCCTCGATCAGCGGCAATGCCTCGGCAAGGCAGTTCGCCATCGCCCGCTCACCCTCCGGGAGCACCAGGTGCATGACATTGACGATGTGGGTGGCCAGCACCTCACCGGGGATGTAGTGCATCGGCACCGACGCGAAGTCGAAATGGACGTCGCGAGCATGAATCGCATGCGCTTCGTCGCCGTAGTGGTGCCTCGTCGCACCAGCCTTATCAGCCATGCCCTGAACGTACAGTGACACAAATTGCATTGCAATGTTGCAGCTACAAATCTCTCCAGAATGTTGCAGAGGACCTGATCTCTGCTAGCGTCGAAGGGTGACCACTCCGCCTATGACCTCGAAGAACGCCCTCGAAACAGCCGATTCCATCGAATCGCGCATCCTCGACGCCGCGCTGGTCCAGTTCGAGCAAGTGGGCATCAAGAAGACCACCATCGAGGACATTGCCCGCCGCGCCGGCGTCGACCGCGTGACCGTGTACCGCCGGGTCGGCTCTCGCGATGATGTCGTGCAGCACGTCACGACCCGCGAGGTCGCACGGGTGCTCGCCGAACTGGCCGAGATCCCCGAGCGCCACCACACCCTCGAGGATCTGGTCGCCGACATCTTCGTCACCGTCGTCACCCGCTGGCGCACCCATCCCCTGCTCAACAAGATGCTGGCCCTGGAGCCGGAACGGGTACTGCCGCAACTCACTACAGACGGCGGGGCCACCTTCGTCATGGCGCTCGCGGCGACAACGGGCGCACTGCAGCGCGCGGTCGAGGACGGGATGCTGCCGGACTCCGCCGATCTGGTCACCCGCGCGGAGATCATCTGCCGAATCGTCCACTCGCTCGTCCTGCAACCGGAGGGCACCACCCCGCTGGGCACCAGCGAGGAACTCGACGCCTTCGCGCGAAAGTACTTGGCGCCGATCATCTCCGGATGATCGACTCCCTCAGCCGAGGGTTGCCAGGGCGAGCAGTTTGGCCAGATCGCGCCGGATCAGGTGATGATCGTGGCGCGCCAGTTTCTGCAGGGTGCGATGTGCGCGCCAGTCGTAGCGAATATCCTCCGAGCAGGCCCGCTCGACCTGCTGCAGTGCGAACACCGCGGCGAAATCCTCACCGCGCAAGCTGTAGGCGTAGGCCGTGGTCAGGAAGTACCCGACTCGCACATCGATGGCGGACTCGTCGGGGATATCGGTTTCCGCCGCCAATCGGATGGCGTCGTCGACCCGCCCGAGGCGCAGATCGATATCCATGCCGGTGATCGCGATTTCCTTGGCCCCGAACCGAACTCGTCGATCCGAGGAGTCCGGTCCGAGCTCGTCGGCCAGCTGCCCGGCCTGCGCGAGCAGCGCCGCGGCAGCCTCGGCGTCCAGCCGTGCGGCGGCCGCCTCGGCGGCCACCAGCAGCAGCGCCCCGTCGACAAAAGCCGCGCGCTTATCGTCCCCGGCGTTCACCCGCAGCCACTTCGACGCGGTCACCGCATAGTCGAAACTCTCGGCGTGATAGCCCATCGCCAGCAGCACACCGGCCATATGCCAGCAACTGATCGATATGGCGAGCGGCTCGGAGTTGCGCGCCAGGATGCCGATGGGCCGATCCGCGACCAGCCAGGCGAGATTGTGCTCGCCGACACGGGTGAACAGCAGCCGGGCCAGCTGATAGGCGTCGACGAGCAGCCGGCCCGACTCCTCGACCGGTTGTGTCGAATCCGATTGCGCCGCAGCGCGAACCACGCGCGCCGCCACCAGCACCTGGGGCAGCCGCGCTGCCAGTTCCGTATAGCGGCCGGGCGAGCCCAGCCATACCTGCCAGCACTGCTCCAGCCCGTCGTGGACGGAATCGATTGTCGGCGAACCTGATTCGAGAACGATATCCGGGTGCACGGACGGATGGTTCATCACCGCCCGGGTGAGCGGCGCCATGTCCAGCCCCACATCGTGCGCGATCGGCCGGTTCAGCGCCGACCAGCCGACCAGCTCCATCGGACTCTCGAAATGCAGCACTTCGGCCAGCCGCGTGGCCATTTCGATGCTGTCGAGGCGGCAGCGGCCGACCTCCACCTGACGCAACCACTCCTCGCTGCGGCCGGACAGTTGCGCGACCACTCTGCGCGACAAGCCGAGCCGTCGGCGACGCAGCTCGATTCGCTCTCCCGCGGTGAGTATTCGGTGATCCATATCGGAAGCTATTCTGCTCCAACAATCTCACCCCGGATAGAGGGGAACACCCGGCAATCTTCCGGTGAGATGTCCCCGGTGCAGAACCGGAATACCCGCGACAACAACATCATCTATTCCGGTGGCCAAACGGAATGGTCTGATATAGGTGGCATGATCGCTGATCGCGGCCGGATCGATAACAATCACATCAGCCGCCTGGCCAATCGCAATGGTGCCGCGATCATGCAACCGGAATCGCGCGGCCGGACGGGCGGACAGGTGCACCACGGCCTCTTCCCAGGTCCAGTCCCCCAGCTCTATGACATGTCGGCGGATCAGCCGGGCGAAGGTGCCGTAACCGCGTGGATGAGGTTGCTCGCCGATATAGATGCCATCCGACCCACCCATATGCGCATTGTGGCGCAACAATTCCCGAATCGATTCCTCGTCTTCGGAGAAATCGATCACCACACCGGCGTCAAGTGCGGTATCGACAAGGACGTCGGCACAGAGATCGGCCGGATCGACACCGGCCGCGTCGGCGGCATCGGATATCCGCATTCCGATCGCCCACCGGTACGACCCGGCGGGCACATGGGACAGCGTCAATGTGCGCCACTGCGCGGGATCGCTCTCCGCGGCGAACCGCCGGCGCGCAGTGCGATCGGTCAATCGATCGAGCACGCGGTCGAGTTCGGCGCCGCCGAACCAGTCCGGCAGCATTCGCGCCAGGATGCTGCAGCCGCGCCCGTACGGGTAGGTGTCGTAGGTGATGTCGATACCGCTGCGGCGGGCGGCGTCCACCAGCCCGACCAGCTGACCGCTCGGACCGTGGTAGTGCGAAACATGCACCGCCACCCGGGCTTCGCGGCCGATCGCGGAGGCCTCCACCATGCCCAGCTCCGCCTGTTGACCATAGCCGCGCATATGGGTCACATAGGGCAGCCCCAGGCGCGCGGCCGGAGCGCAGAGCGCGGCGAGTTCGTGCACTGTCGCGAAGCGGCCCGGCAGGTACCCGAGACCCGACGAAATGCCCGCCGCGCCTTGGTCGATGCCCTCCTCGACGAGCCGGACCATGGCCGCCAGCTGGTCCGCGTCGGGCGGCTTCGGCGAACCCCGCATGACGCTGTATCGCACGGTCCCGTGCGGCACCAGGTAGACCGTGTTCACCGCCGTCGTGCCCCGATAGCCGTCGAGCAGTTCCGCGACGGTCAGCACCTGTCCGGAATCGATCGACGATGACTCGGGCTCCCCCGGTTCCGTCGCCCGGTAGCCGTTCACCGCGGCGAAATACCTTGATACCCATGCCAAGGCCGCCGAGGTGGCGGGTGCGAAGGACAATCCGTCCTGACCCAGGACAACGGTTGTCACTCCCTGCCGCAGCAGCGCCAACTGCGGGCCCTGCTCATGAATGACCGCATCGGCGTGCAAATGAGCATCGATGAATCCCGGGGCCACATAGCGCCCCGATGCGTCGATCTCGTGCCGCGCATGCGCTCCGTCGCATGCGCCGATCTCCCGCATACGATCGCCGACTATCCCGATGTCTGCACGGTAGCCAGGGCGACCGGTTCCGTCTAATATCAGGCCGCCACGAATTAGCACATCGAAATGCATTGTCCCCGAAGTTAACCTATCAATAACTGATGGGTGAATGACCGGGAGCGGGTACGGTTTCATGATCCTTTTGAGCAACACTTTCGCGTTATGGCAGCCATGACCGAATTCATCAAAGTCAACGAGCTGAACGAGCTCGACAGCTGGTCCGACCCGATCACCTTGTACCGGGACGTATTCGGCTTGAAGTCGGACGATCCCGCCCCCAGTTCCCGACTGCTCGCAGCTCTCACCCACAATGGCGGAATTGTGCTCGGCGCCAAGGTTAATGGGCTATTAGCTGGGTTCAGTTACACCTTCCTGGGCCGTGACCTGACCTGCGAGGGCCACGCTGCCTCCCTCTATCACTATATGGAGTTACTGGTGGTCCGCGCGGAGCTACGGAACCTCGGGGTCGGCCGGGTCCTGATGCATCGCCTGCGTGATATCTCGCTCGCCCGCGGCGTCGATACCGTGCGCTGGGCCTATGATCCGCTGCGCACCGACAACGCCTACTTCTACCTCGATGTACTCGGCGCCCGCAGCCGCGGATTCGCGCCGAATCTGTACGGCGTCGAGGACACTGGACGCGATCAGGGCCGTCCCACCGACCGCATTCTGGCCCACTGGGACCTCACCGCACCGCCACACCGGCACTGGCCGCCACCGCCCGCCGGACTCGATATCGGGAACCCCGCCATCGATCCCCGCAGCGGAACGGTGCTGCTCGCGGTGCCCTCGGTGTACGGCGAGCATCCCAGCCGCGACCTCGTTGTACGGCAGCAGCGGATTTGCGCGGTGCTCGGCCATCTCATCGCGGACGGCTTCCACGCCGTGTCATGCCAGCGGGCCACCGACGGCCAGGCGGTGTACCGGCTCATCCGGCGTGATCATGCCGAGCCACCCCAGCTGGGCCGCCCCAGATAACTTGGGGCGGAATCACCAGATTCGTTTGGCGCCGAACGTCATCGGCGAATTGGGTCAATACCCACCACCGCGCCGTTCCCCCACCGCAGGGGCCGGAAATCCGCCAACACGGATACGCAATAGCGCCCGCGCGGCTGCCTAGCCTGAAAACGAACCGTCGCCGGCCTCGGCACAATCCGTACCGGATCGGCCGACGCGATGGCGAATCGGCAGGAGCCGCAATGCTGTTCGACACCCAACTGGTTCTGGTACTGATGGCGTCGCTCTGGTCGATCGCCATGCTGCTCGCGGTTGCGACGGCCGTACTCGCCCACGATCCCAAGAAACGAGCCGATGCCCGGAAAGTGGTGTCCGCGCTCCTGCACTTTCACCTGCCGCCCAGGTGATTTCCGCGACGGCCGTGCCCGGCTACATCTTGGTGGACCGGGCCATGACGAAGCTGTAGAGGCCGTAGGTAATGATGCCCAGCCCCGCCACGACGAGCAGGAACGCGCCGTACGGTTGCGCGCCAAGGGTTTTGAACGCGCCGTCGAGTCCGGTGGCCTTGTTCGGCTGGGACTGGGTCGCGGCCAGGATGATCAGCAGCCCGGCGGCGGCGATGGCCAGGCCCTTCGCGATGTATCCGATCGTGCCCAGCCAGCGCACGAAGTCGCTGGTGACGCCCTTCAGATCTTGCAGGAAGCTCCGGCTGAATCCCTTGTATACGTGGTAGCCACCGACCCCGATGATGATCAGCCCGCCCGCGACCAGACAGACCGTGCCCGTCGTGGTGTGCATGAGCCGGGCGGTGAGCCCCGCGCTCTGCGCCCCACTGGATTTGCCGCGCCCACGGGCAAATCCCAAGGCGGAGAAGGCGAATGCGAAGTAGACCACTGCCACGCAGAATGCCTTGAAGCGATCGACCGCCTCGGCCTTCTTGCTGTCGGCGCCGGGTTGAGACGCACTGCCGAGCGCAGTTTCGGCGAGCCGCCACAGCGCCATCACCAGAAATGCGACAACGCCTATCCACAGCGCGATGATGCCGCCCGGCTTACCGGCCAGCTCCGTCATGGCGCCGGACTGGTCGGCGGTCCCACTCGCACCGCCGAACGCGATACGAATGGCGAGATAACCGATGAGCAGATGCACGATGCCGCTCATGACGAAGCCGGCCCGCGCGAACCGCTCGAAGACACTGTTCTGCGCAATCCGGCCCGCAACGGAGGTCGAGTTGTCCATGGTTCCTTCCGGGCGGTCGATCGTCCGATACGGCTGGCCCGCCCATGCCATGGTTGCCCCGCTGAGCCGAGATGAATCACGCGAATGAGAAGATCGGGACGTACCTGGCTGAGGTCTACGCGGCAGGTCATCGTTGCAGCACTCCATTGGATGGCACTCACCCGAAGGAATTCGCATCATGACAGCTCACACGTTCCGGCGCGGCCTCGCGGCTCTCGCCTGCTCTTCCGCGGCCGTGCTACTGCCCGCCGCCCCGCATGCCGGCGCGGAGATCGTCGGCGTCATCGTCTACAACACGGGTAGTCAGGGTCCGGTCATGGGTTGTCCGCAGACCATCGAGGCGGGTATCACCGACCCGGCCGGCAGCGCATTCGAGATCACCGACAACGGCGCGCCGTTGCAACCGGTCACGCTCGATCCGAACGGGGATCCGCAGGTGCTGTGGACCCCGGGCACTCTGGGCTGGCACACCATCGAGGTGCGGCAGCACAAGCCGGACGGCTACACCGCCGGCGGGCACCTCGACATCGAGGTGCACCGCGTCGGAATCAATTCCGGCAGTGTGTGTCTCGCCGACGGGCTGCCGCTCTGGATCAACCCGCAGACCGGCTCACTGTTCACCTGAGACGGCCGGCGTCTCGGCGGCGCTGACTCCGCGCGCGGAGTCAGCGGACGGTGACCGGGGCGATGCAGCTCGAGGGCAGGTCCTGCAGTGAGCAGAGCGCGGGGGCCCGGGTGGGCAGGTAGCCCGCCGGGACTCCGCCGGAGGTGGCGATGTCGTGGTATGCGCCGACGGCATCGGTAGGGCGGCGGGTCAGGCCGGGATCGGTGGTGACGTCCACGGTGTAGAGGCCGAAACGTGGTGAGTAACTGCCCCATTCGTAATTGTCGGTAATGCTCCAGTAGTTGTAGCCCATGACGTTCATGCCGTCGGCCTTCGCGCGCTGCACCCAGTAGACGGTGTCGCGCAGGTCATCCGCGCGGGTCATGCCGTCGGTGGTCGGCGAGCCGTTATCGGAGGGCATACCGTTCTCGACGATGTAGAGGGGCCGGCCCGGAAACTTCTGCGAATATCTGCGCAGCACGTAGTAGATGCCCTCGGGCTCGAGCACAAGGCTCGACGGCTGATTGGTCAGCATCGCAGCCAGATTCGGCGGATTGCTCAGCGATCCGCCGTAGTAGTAATCGATTCCGACGTAGTCGAGCTTGTCGGCGATCCGGTCGACGAAGGACGCATCGGCCTGGGCCGCACCGATATCCGAGTAGGCGATATTGCTGGTGACCATCGCATCGGCCTGCCGGGAGTGGATGTAGTCGTAGATCCCCCGGTGCGCGGTGACCATTCGATCGATCATGGGCGCGACATCGAGCGCGCCGAGATCGCCGATCCGCTGCTCCTGTCCCACATACGCCAGCGGCTCGTTGAACGTGACCCACAGCGGATCGGATCCGGCATAACGATCCACCACCGCACGGGCATTCGTCAGCCAGTCATTGACCATGCCCGGATTGCGCCAGCCGCCACGATCGACCTCCCACCCCGGGAACACCCAGTGGTCCAGGGTGATCATCGGCCGCATTCCGGCCGCGCGGATCCGCGCGATCACGCTGTCGTAGAAGGAGAAATCCCATTCGCCCGGACTCGGTTGCACCCGCGCCCACTCCACGCTGATCCGGTAGACGCCGACACCGATATCGGCCGCATGCTGGATGTCCTCACCGTAGCGATGAAAGAAATCGACGGAATCGCGATAGCCCTCGGCCCGGCCGGATCCGGCGTACCGGCTCCAATTGCTGTCGGGCGCGGAGCCTTCGCTCTGGAACCCGGAACTCGATACACCCCACAGGAAATTGCCGCCGACCGATGGTAGCCCGGGATCAGCGGAGGCACTCCCGGGTACGGTGACCGCGCACAGTGCAGCCAAAGCGGTACATACCAGCGCAAACAGTGCACGATATCCCATCTCATCGAGAGTACCTCCCGGAGAGCCGGTTTCGTTGCGCACCGATCAGATTGCCGGTGCGCTACCCGAACTCGGGCCCCCACCGGCAACGACGATTCAGTCGCTGTTGCCGGTCGATGGCCGCGCAATAATGGTGGGACAGCTGATCTCGTCCAGCACCGCCTGGCTCGTCGATCCGATAATCATGGCGGACAATGCGTTTCGCCCGTGGCTGCCGAGCACCATGAGCTGCGCATTCGCCGCTCGTTCGATCAGATGATCGACCGCGTAGCCTTCGACGACGGCCCGGTGCACCACGACGTCGGGATAGCGTTCGCCGTAACCGGCAAGGTTCGCCGCCAGCAGCGCCTCCGGCTCTTCCTCCAGCTCAGGACGGGTGCCGTGCAGCATGGGCCGAGTCCAGGCGTGCACGGCGACAAGTTCCGCCGAACGCGAGGACGCTTCGTCGAATGCGATCTGAATGGCGACGGTGCTGTAGGCCGACCCGTCGACGCCGACCACCACCGGACCCGGCTTCGCGCCGCCACCGCCGAAGGTGGCCGGAATCACCGCAACCGGACAGCGCGCCCGGCGCGCCACCGCACTGCTCACCGAACCCAGCACACCCGCGCCGTGCCCGCCCGCGCCGACGACCAGCAGCCGCGCCTGCTCGGAGAAGTCGACCAGGACCGAGATCGACGGCGTATCCACCACAAAGGCCTCGATATCCACGGTCCCCACCGGCGCGGCGGCCGCGATCGCCGCCTCGGTCGCCTGTGCGACGACCGCATCCCCGTCCCGCTGCAGAATCTCTTGATCATGAGAGATCGGCGCGTCCTGTTCCGGCACTCCGGCATAGACGAGGTGCAGCGGGCAGCCGTGCCGCGCGGCATCGACCGCGGCCCAGCGCACCGAGGCCAGAGCCGCGTCCGAACCATCGATTCCGACAACGATCGGCCGGTTGGCAACCATCGAAAATCCTCCTCCTGCGTCACAGTGGCCTCGACATCCGGCTCCGACGCTACCCGGCTGCGGCGCTGTAGCTAGGCCGCCGCTCGGCGCAGCAGGAGCAGTGGCCTGCCCGTGGTGACCGTCCAGTGCTCGTAACCGTTGAGCGCGAGCAGAATCGCGGTCACCAGCGCCAGCATCACAATCTCCGGCAGCAGCGGCGTCGCGACGGCCAGCGCGGCGAGCACCGTGGCCCCCGTGGCCCGGCCCACCGTGGCCGCGCCGAACATTCGCCAGCGGGTGAAACAGAAGGCCGCCACATAGAGTGCGGCGCCGAGCGGCAGCAGGTATCCGGTGACCCCGTGCGGAATCGCGGTCGGGTCCTCGACCATGGTGCGCGCACCCACCGAGACCAGCACCAGTCCGATCACCAGGATGACGTGCCCGTAGCTCAGCACATCTCGCACCACGGTGCCACGCACCTGATTGGTGCGCAGCGAATGCTCCACGGCCGAGAACCCGTACGCGAAGTACAACCACCACAGCCCGCAACCGAGGACGAAGGTCAGCACCACACTGCCCCAGGACACCACCCCGAGATTTGCCTGCGCCGCCTCGGAACCGACCGAGGCCACCATCTCACCGAGCGCGATGATGACGAAAGTGCCGAACCGTTCGGGCAGATGTGTGGCCCCGAACTGCACGGCCCCGAGCCGGCGCGCCAGCAGCGCCGGACCGGCGAAGGCCAGCAGCACCGCAATGATCCAGAGCCCGTTGCGAATTCCGCCCGGGGGCGCCGCCGCCGCCCCCACCAGCAGCAGGGCGCTGATCACGGTCACGGTGTACGGGTTGAACACATTGCCGAGCGTCCCGGCCCGCGCGAACGAGCCCTTGCGCCGCATCGCATCCCACAGCAGCAGCCGCAGCACCAGATGCGCCACGGCGAGAATCAGGGGCGGGCCGTATCCGGTGAACGCGTGCGGTGCGGTGATCGCGATGACGAACACACATAAACCGCACGCGAACAAGAAGATCCGCTGCCTGTCCGAATCCTCTATCCCGTGCACGGTCAGGGTGGTCCCGACCCACGACCACCACATGATCGCGAGCAAGAGCACCGTCTGGCCCACCGCTGTCCAACTTTGTTCCACCACCGGCACATGCGCCGCCTGAGTCACCGCGAACACCAACACCAGATCGAAGAACAACTCCGCCCAGCTGGCCCGCTCGTGCGCCTCGTGTCGAGCTTCCGTCACGCCGCTACGGTACGACAGTCACCGGCCAGCGCCCGGATCTCACCAGCCGCATGGCCACCGAGCCCACCAGCCGGTGTCCCGCCTGCTGCGAGGCGCCGACGACCACCGCATCGGCGCCGAGTTCGTCTGCGGCCTTGGCCAGTTCGGCATAGGCGTCGCCGTGCCTGGTGAGGAACTTCCAGCGGATGGTGTAGATATCCTTGACCCGCTCGACGGCTTCGCGAATCTCCGCGACCAGCTCATCGGCTATTTCGGAGGTCACCGACCGGACGTCGGTCCCCAATCCGGCGGCCATGGCCATCCACGGCTGGACGTAGACGACGGCGAGCAGCGCGTGCTGTCGCCGCGCCAGCCCGGCCGCGTAAGCCGCTGCCCGCCACGAGGATTCGGAGCCGTCGACCCCGACCGCGATCACCAGCGGACCGTCGGTGCCCAGTTCGAAGCCGGAATCGCCCTGTGCCCCGGGAGTCGTCGCCTCGCTCACGTCCCCAGCCTAATTCACCGCCGACGCGGCTACGCGAACATCTCGGCGCCGGGGCGGCGAAGCCCCACCCAGGGTGGTGATCTGCTCCCCCTCGGGGGAGCGACCCCAGCTCTCGGGGTCCTGATACCGGTGGCGAATGCGGCGGACAGTTAGGTCATCACCAGCGAACCGGAGCCTCCAATGTCGATATCCCGCATGATCGCCGCCTCGGCCGAACGTCGTGCCACGGTCGCGACCGAGGACCGGGTGGCGCTCACGGTGCGCGAATACGGCCCGCGCACCGCGGACCTCACCGTCGTTCTGCTGCACGGACATTGTCAGCGCTCCGAGTCCTGGACCGACGTCCGCGACGCGCTGCTGCGGCAGTATCCCGGCGCCCGGGTCGTCTGCTACGACCACCGCGGCCACGGCGACTCCGCCACGGCGCCCCGGCAGACCTACCACCTCACACAACTGGGCTACGACCTGCGCGAGGTGCTCGAGGCCGTCGCTCCCACCGGACCGGTGATCCTCGTCGGCCACTCGATGGGCGGTATGACCGCGCTGACCTATCTCAGCCAGAATCCGCACGAGATCGGCACCCGCATAGTCGGCGTGGCACTCATCGCGACGGCCGCGAGCGGGCTCGCCGATGCCGGTTTCGGCCGCCTCCTGCGCAATCCGGTCGTTTCGGCATTCCAGACCGCCGTCCGCTATGCCCCGCGGCTGATGCAGCGCGCAAAGCTGGTGGCCTGCAAGGTCTTCGCCCCGGTCATCCGCACCGCCGAATTCGGGAATCGCAAGGTCAGCCCGCGGGTGCTGAGCCTCGCCAAGGCAATGCACAATGAGACGCCGATCGTGACGATGGCGAGTTTCCTGAGCTCTTTCCCGCATTACGACCGCACCGGCACGCTGCCGGCCCTGTCGAAGATCCCGACCCTGGTACTGTGCGGCACCGCCGACCTGATGACGCCGCCCTCGCATTCCGTCGCGATGGCCGCCGCGGTCGAGTATTCGGACCTGGTCATGATCGAGGGCGCCGGTCACTCGGTGATTCTCGAACAGCCGGTGCAGGTGGCCGAGGCGATCGCCCGCCTGATGACCCGCGCGAGCGGCACCGCTCGAATCGAGCGGACGCACCTCACCCTCGTCGCGTAATTCCGACTATCGCGTACTGAAGCCGGTCGGGTGGAGTGCAAACTGTTTGCTACCGCTATCCGCACTCGGGGGCGAGGCGTGTGCACCACCCGGACGGCCGATATGGTACGGATACAAGGGTGGTCGAAATCTTCTTCACCAGCTAGTTCGCCGTTCCAGGAGTGATGCGCCGTGACTGTCCAGCAGACCGCGGATCACGAATATCCGCCGCAGCCACCCACTCTCGGTCAGTTGCTGCGCAGACTCCGGGATGCCCGGCAGATTTCCCGGGAGCGACTGGCCTTCGCGGCCGGCGTGAGCGTCAGCTACCTCACGCACCTGGAACAGGGGCAACGGGAGCGGCCGACGCACTCGGTGGTGAAAGCGCTGGTACAGCAACTGGATACGGTCGCCGCACTCTCGGACACCGAGCGCAGGCATCTGCACGATCTGGCGGGTCTGGCCGAAACCGCGGTGCCCACCGTGGCGCAATTGCAGGCCGAGATCACCCCGGCGATGCACCACGTCCTGGCCCTGCACTCCCCCGCTCCGGCCGCGTACTTCGATATCCGCCTCAACCTGCTGGCTCTCAACAACGCCTACGCCGCCGCGCTCCCGGGGCTGACCGAAACGGGCAACTGGATCCACTGGATGTTCGGCAACGAACTCTCGAAGCGGGTCATGGTCGATTGGGAACAGGAGGCCGCACTCGCGGTATCCCGCCTGCGCGGCACCCTGGGCGGATCCGGCAGCCCGGCCTGGTTCGCCGAACTGATCACCGAGTACGGCGTCTACCCGCAGTTCCGCCGCCTGTGGGCACACAGCACCGCCGCCTTCGGCCGCGCCCAGACCCCGGTCCACCTGCGCGACCCCCGGACCGGCGGCTGCACCCGCTACTACAGCCACTCCTTCGGGGCCCACTCGATCCGCTACCCCGGCTGGATCGGCTTCGTCTCCTGCCTCCGCGTGCCCTGAGCGGGCACCGGCGGTGTGAGCAGCGTAACGGCTCCTCGCAACCTGGCGTCAACACTGTAGGTCTACAGTAGGCCTCACGGCTGCTCATACGAGCCGGCAAGGAGGACCGCATGACCCAGAAGGCAATGCACGATCCCAACGGCAGTACCGATCGGCCGCTCAGGTGGCCCGATCCCAGTCCGCTGAGCAGTTGGTGGGACACCGTCATGGAGTTGCCACACTGCGATACCGTGCCGAAACCACGGGCTACGGGCGCACACGAGCTCTGACAATCGGGCGCGCGGCATAATGTCGACATGGCTGAGATGAGCATTCGCCGAGTGGTGCCCGACATTACGACCGCGGATCTGGCCGAGAGCCGAAAGTTCTACGGCCTCATCGGGTTCGAGGAGGTCATGGATCTCGGCTGGGTGGTCACCATGGCCTCGCCGTCGAATCCGACCGCACAGGTCACGCTGGTCCAGCCGGGGGCGGACTACACGCAGCCGGACTTCAGCGTCGAGGTTGCCGATGTGGACGCGGTGCACGAAACCCTCGCTGCCGCAGGCGCCGACATCGTTTATGCCCTGCGGGACGAACCCTGGGGCGTCCGCAGGTTCTTCGTTCGCGACCCGAGCGGGCGCATTGTCAATGTGGTGAGCCACCGGGACTGAGCCGATCGGTCACTCGTGGCGGATACGGCGGTCAGGCGTCGAGGATCTTGCCGGGGTTCAGTATTCCGTGGGGGTCCAGGGCCTGTTTGATGGTCGTCATGATGTCCACGGCGGGGCCGTGTTCGGCGCGCAGGTACTTCTTCTTCGTCAGGCCTATGCCGTGCTCACCGGAGGCGGTGCCGCCCACCGCGAGGGCGTGGCGCACCACCTCATCGGAGAAACGCAGAGCGGTCGGCAGGGTCGTGTCGGTGTAGGGCACCACCACATGGACATTGCCGTCGCCGATATGGCCGGCGACGCTGATATCCAGGCCGAGTTCCGCGCCGAGCGCGGTGGCCGTACCGACCGCATCGGCGATGCGAGAGTACGGGACGGCGGTGTCGGTCACGAGGAAGCGATGCCCCGGACTGCGGGCCTTGAGGGCGAAGAACAGTTGGTGTCGGTCCTCCCACAGGGTGTGGCGCTCGGTATGGGTGCGGGCCACTTCGATGCCGTCCGCGTGATACGCGCGGCAGACCCGCTGGATCTCCCGCTCGTCCGCATCCGCCGCCGCGGACGAAGCCGCCTCCAGATCGATGAACAGAGCCGGTGTTTCGGCATATCCGCTGCCACGAAAAGCGTTGACGGCGGCCATACTCGCGGCATCGACGAACTCGAGCCGGCTGACCGGCACCGCGAGCCCGAGCAGTTCGACCGCCGCGGCCACCGCCTCCTGAACCGTCGGAAACGAAATCCGCAGTGAGCGCAGCCATTCCGGAATCGGATGCAATCGCACGGTGAGCTCGGTGATGACCGCCAGCGTGCCCGCCGACCCGATCACCAGATCCTTCAGGTCGTAGCCGCTGGAACTCTTGCGCACCGCCCGGCCCAGCCGTGCGACCCGGCCGTCGGCGAAGACCGCCTGCAGCGCGGGAACATTGGCGCGCATACCGCCGTACCGCACACCGGTGGTGCCACTGGCATTGGTCGCGGCCATCCCGCCCAGCGAGGCGTCCGCACCGGGATCCACGGTGAATTGCAGGCCGAATTCGGCCGCCGCCGCATTGAGCCGGGTGCGGGTGACACCCGGCTGCACGGTGGCGGTGAAGTCGGCGGGCGCCAGGTCCAGAATCGAATTCGCCTGCGACAGATCGAGTATCAACTCATCGCCGCGGGCCAGCAGATGACCCTCCAGGCTGGTGCCCGCACCCCGGGTGATCAGCGGGGTGCGGGTATCGCGTGCCCAGCCCACGACCGCCAGTACGTCGTCGAGACCGGCCGCGTAGGCGATGCCACGCGGGCGTCGGCCGAGGCGGCCGGTCTCGTCGGCGGTGAACTGATCGAGCACCGACGGGCGGGTGTCGATGTCGAAGGGCGTGCCGTCGAATGCAGTTGTCACCCGCGTTCCAGAATGGTGGTGACCAGCATGGTGTGATCCTCCATCCGCCGCGTCACCGACCAGCCCAGGTCGGCGAAGGCGCGTTCGTATTCGAGCTGCGTCCACAGCCGCACGCCGGTGATGGTGTGGTAGATCTCGTAAGTCGGTGAGAACCAGGGCTGTTGGGTCCAGTGCTCGGCCTCGAGCAGATAGCCGTCGCCGATGACGAGGCGGCGCACATTGGGGAACCACTCCATCCAGCCGCGCAGCACCGCCGCGATTCCGTCACCGTCGCTGGCGAGCTGATGCAGCAGGAAGAACGACATGGCCGTGGTGACGCTCTCCCGGTCGATCTTGCCGAGCCAGGCGGGCAGCTGCGGTTCCGGCTGCACCGAACCCGGCAGCAGTGTGATCCGTTCGGAGAGTCCGAGTTTCGCGACATCTACTGTGGCGGCGTCGATCACCTCGTCCTCGATATCGACGCCGAGGAACTGTTCCCGCGGCGCCAGCCCGGCCAGTGCCTGAACCCGTCCGGCGTCGGCGCACCCGAGATCGATGGTGCAGCCCGGGGTGTCGGCGGCGATGGAGGCGCCGATGGTCGCGAATATCTCCGGCCGCCGCCGTGCGATATCGGTGCAGGCGCGCGCCACCTCACCGGGTTCGGTTGCGGCGGGGATGTATTCATCGTGTGCTGCGCCGGAGAGCCGCCGGAAGGTCGGTTCCCAGCCGCGGACCGCGCACCGGACGAAGCCGCGGTTCTTGCCGACATCGTGGCCGGTGTGGGTGAGGTGGTAGCGGTGGCCGCGCCGGGCCAGGAAGCCGGCCCGGACCAGGCCGTGGGCGACGGTCTGCTGGATACCGGTGCTGGGCGCGATGGTGTCGCCGCCCAGCAGCGTTGTCCACCAACCCCAGTCGTCGGCCGCGACAATGAGCTGACCGGCGGTCTGGCCCTCGATGACGTCGCGGATGGTGAAGTCGCCGATGCCGGCGTGGGGATGCACGAGCGGTGTCACTGCGGTCATGATGATCTTCCTCGAGCTGGGGCGATGGCGATCGCCTGGATTTCGATGAGCAGCCCCTCGATGGGCAGGGTGGTGACGGTCGTGGTCCGCGCCGGTGCGGCTGACGTGAAAAATTTGCTGAAGGCGGCATTCCAGGCCGGAAACCATTGGCGGTCGGCCAGATAGCATTCGAGTTTCAGAACGTCGTCGCGTGAACTGCCCGATTCGGCCAGTACCGCATCGAGCTGGTCGAATACCGCGGCGGCCTGCTCGTCGAAGGTGGTTGCGGACACGGTCATGGTGGCGGGGTCGATCGCGGCCAGGCCGGAGGTGAATACCAGCCCGCCGCCGCTGCGGAACGAGGGGAACGGTGCGGCGCTCACGCGGCGGCCCCCGTGATGCGGGTGCCGTCGATATCGCCGATCGTCGCGGCGCCGGAGAGGATCATCAGTGTCCGCAGCTCCTCGGTGAGCAGCTCCAGCACGCGGTCCACCCCGGCCTCACCGGCCGCCGCCAGTCCGTAGATGGCCGAGCGCCCGATGATCACCGCATCCGCGCCCAGGGCCAGCGCCAGATACACATCGCTGCCGGTGCGGATTCCGCTGTCCAGCAGAATCGGCAGCTCGGCCCCGACCGCCGCTCGAATGCCCGGCAGCATATCCAGACTCGCGGGCGCCGGATCCAGCTGGCGGCCACCGTGATTGGAGACCACCAGCGCCGAAGCACCGGCGGCGAGCGCCCGTTCGGCCGCCGCCGGAGTGAGAATGCCCTTGGCGATCCACGGCAGTCCGAAATCGGCCGCCGCAGCCGTCAGCTGGTCCCAGTTCCACACGGACCCACCCTGTTTGAGCAACTGACCGAAGACTTCGGCGACCCCGGGCGCGCCGTTCTCCCCGGTGAGATTGCCCGCGAACAGGCGCTGGTCCGGATCGAAGCGATTACCCATATTGCGGGTGCGGAAGCCGCCTACCGGGCAGTCCACGGTGACACAGAGTGCATCGAAACCGGCCCGCCGCACCCGTTCCGCCACCGCGGCCGCATGCGCGAACGGGTGCAACTGGGCAATGCGCGCGGCGCGCGGGGCCATTGTGTGCACCTCCTCGTAGGAGTAGCTGCCGGCCTCGGGCACGATCGACAGCGCGCCGCGATGCTGAGCCGCCCGGGCGACGGCGAGGTGGCCGTCGGGATGGAACAGTGCGTCACCGCCGAAAGGCGCGGTGATCACCGGAGTTTCGAGGGACATTCCGAGGAGTTCGGTGCGGGTCGACGGCGTCGCGACACCGCTCATCGGTTCGGGCAGAATCCGCCAGCGGCCGAACGCCGCCAGATTGGCGCGCAGCGTGATCTCTTTGCCCGCACCGCCTTCGACGAAGTCGAAGACATCGGAGTCCAGAGCCGCTGCCGCCGCGCGGTGGATTTCGTCGTGGGTGCCGAAGGTGACCTGGGTCGGATAGAAGCTGTCCAGCTGTGCGGTCACGCGGCACCTCCCGCGGCCACCACGGAGTGCCGCCGGCCGTAGGTGAGGTAGAGCACCCCGCCGACGGCGCTCCAGATCACGAAGCGCAGCCAAGTCAGGGTCTCGAAGGTGGTTGCCAGCCAGATGCATCCGGCGATCGCGACAATCGGCACCACCGGCATGAGCGGAGTCCGGAACGGCCGGGGCCGATCGGGATCGGTGCGGCGCAGGATCATCACGCCCAGGGCCACGATGAGGAAGGCGAACAGCGCGCCGATATTCACCAGTTCGGCGACGGTGTCGATCGGCGTCAGCCCCGCGACCACGGCGATCACCGTGCCCAGCAGCAGACTCAGCCGCACGGGCGCCCCACGGGAGCTGGTGCGGCACAGTGCCTTCGGCACCAGCCCGTCGCGGCTCATGGCGAACAGCAGCCGGGTCTGCCCGTAGAACACCATCAGCAGGCCCTTGGTCAGGGCGATCACCGAGGCCACCAGGATCACCTTGCCGATCCAGCCGGCGCCGATCGCGGCCAGCGCGGTGGCCACCGGCGCGGAGTTGTTCAGGCTGGAATACGGTGCGACACCGGTCAATACGGCGCTCACGGCGATGTACAACAGGGTCGCGATGACCACCGAGCCGATAATGCCCCACGGCATATCCCGCCGCGGATTACGGGTCTCCTCGGCCGAGGTGGCGACCACATCGAAGCCGAGATAGGCGAAGAACGCCATGGCCGCCCCGCCCGCGATGCCATTGACGCCGAACGGCATGAACGGCGCCCAGTTGCCGGCGTGCACATGCGGTGCGCCGACCGCGATGACCACAATGAGGACGGCAACGGTCAGCGCCACCAGCGTCTTCACCACGGCGGCGGCGATTTTCACCTCGAACACCAGCACGGCGACAATGAGTCCGACGATGACAACCGCCGGGAGATTGACCACTCCGCCATCACTGGGCCCCGCCGAAATTGCCTTCGGAAGGTTGACGCTGAAAAGCGATTTCAAGGCCGCGCCGAATAATCCGGACCAGCCGATGGCAATTGCCGCCGTGGCCACCGCATATTCGAGCAGCAGATTCCATCCGACAAGAAAGGCCGGGACCTCACCCATGGTCGAATAGGTGTAGGTATAGGCGCTGCCGGATACCGGCGTCATTGCCGCCAGCTCGCTGTAACACAGCGCCACCAGCACGCAGATCGCCCCTGCCAGCAGAAATGACAGGACGATCGAGGGGCCGGCCTTGGTTGCCGCGGCAACGCCGGTAGTGACGAATATGCCGGCGCCGACAATGGTTCCGACCCCCATGGCGATCAGATCGGTGCGCCCGAGAGTGCGTTTGAGGGCCCCATCGGTAGTTGCCGCCGAAGCGATCGAGGCGTCGGTACTGCGTACGCGGAATGCGGTCGGCCGCCGCGTGGCGGAGGGCCCGACCCGGGTGGGTGCTGCCATGACTGGAATCCATTCGCTGGGAATGTATTTGTTTCTTGTGCATTCAGTGAACCAACCGAAGTTTGTGTACTGATGAACGCAAGTAACGAACCAGTTTCGTGATTCTCGCGAAATATGTTGTGGCACAACCTATTTCAGACACGCAGATACCGCACGCCGATAATTGCGTGCGGAATGCGGCGACCGGGTCTATGCGATTGTCGAAGGCTGCAGAACGAGGTGGGAGCCCGCGGCGCGCGCCGTTGCGCGCCGGCGGACGAGCGAGGTGACCGCGGCGATCGCGATCAGAACAGCGGCCGCGGCCAGTACCGCATCGCGCATCGATGCCACGGTGGCGACAATGCCGAGCCCGATGGTGCCGACCGCCGCGCACAGATAGGCGACCGCCGCGAACCGTGAGGAGATCCGGGCATGCTGATCGGGTGCTGTTGCCGCACTGACGATCCGGAGTCCGGTGCGATACGCGATGCCCTGACCGCACCCCGCGATCACACCGCCGCAGAGCAGCAGCGGCAGGCTCGGCACCCATGACACCGCGGCCGCGACCGCCACCCCGGCGATAATGATCAGCTGCGCCGTAACCGGCTCGGCGGGAAGAGCATTCGGCGCCAGGACGCGCTGCGCGACCCAGGCGCTGACCAGATACAGGGTCACCGGCAGCGCCAGCAGGGTGAGGTTCTTCGTACCCAGCAGCTCCGCACCGTAACTCGGCAGCAGTGCGACCACCAGACCGGCGGACACCCACGCGGCGATTCCGGTGAGATACCCCGCCAGCGGCGCTTCGCTCTCGACATAGGGGGCCTGCGCCCTGCGCGGTGGCGCGGCCGGTCGCGTCGCGCGATCGGAAAGCACCAGCAGCGCAACAGCTCCGAGCAGCACCGCGTGCACCAGATAGACGGTGACGCCTGGTGCGGGCAGATATTGCGCCAGTCCCGCCGCCGCGAAGGTACCCAGCGCGGAACCGAAGACGGTCGCGCTCGCCATCGCGGTGCGACCGCGCTCGCCCCGGCGCTCCAGGATCAATCCGGCCAGCGATCCGGTCACCAGTCCCACCGAGAGTCCGGCGCAGATGCGCGCGATACAGGCCGGCCAGGCCGAATGCGCCACTGCCATAGCAAGATCCGCGGCGATCCCGAAAGCGCTGCCGACACCGATCCGCCACCACCACCCACCGCGCGAGGGCGGTGTCCCGAGAATCGACAGCGTCGGGGTGAGCGCGAACAGGTAGGCCGCGAAGATCACGGTGATGAGCAGCGGCGCCAGCGACCAGGCGTGCCGGTAGTACGGCATCATGCCCGTCGCCATATTGGGCTGCGCCATGATCAGCACCAGGAGCGCGCCCGGAACCGCTGCCCTCATCAACCCTCCCAAGTGAGGAGATCTTCTCGATTAGAGAATAGACAATTGAGAAGAACTTCTCTACTCGAGGGCGGATGATGGTCTACGACAACATGCGGCGCGGCTCGCCGATTACCCCGATTTCGACCCACTTGCCCCGGCGCCGCAGGTGTTTGTGCAGGATGGAAGCGTGCCCGTGAACACCCGCAGCGATGCCCAGCGCAGCCGAGTGCTGCTGGTCGACGCGGTCCGCACTCTGCTGCAGGCCGGTCGGATCGGCTTTTCGATACCCGAACTCGCCGCCGAGGCGGGCGTCGGCGTGGCCACGGCGTACCGGCACTTCCCGACGCCGCAGGATGCGATGCAGGCCTTCCACCGCCGGGCCATCGAACAGTTGCTGGAGGCTTTCGCCGAGGTCGATGCCGGCGCCGCGGATCTCGATCCGGTCGAACGCTTCCACCGGTTCTGCCGCACCTGGGTCGAGCAGGCCATGCAGTGGGGTCCGGCGGTGCGCTACATCCGCAGCAGCAATGGCTTCATCGAACGCCTCGGCGACGGCGACGAGGCGATCACCGCCATGCACGACCGGCTCGCCGATGTCCTGAAAGCACTGGCGCGCGAAGGGAAGACGACCGAATTCGACGTCACCTACGCGGTACTGCTGTGGATCACGATCTTCGACGAACGCGTGGTCTACGACCTCGCGGAGCACCGGCGCTGGCAGCCCGCCGAGATCACCGACCACCTCACCCGTGCTGTCGCGGGGGCGCTCGGCGTCAAGGTGTGAGCTCCGAAATCACCGCGGCGGGCGGACCGTCGACAGGGTGGGCTTCTTATCGTCTTCCCACGCAATGCGTTTCGGATCGCCGTGGCATTCGACCAGCGCGGCGTGATCGCGATCCATGTAATCCCAGGCCCACGACATGAAGGCATCGACCTTGCTGTGCGCGCCACTGAGCAGTGCGGCATGCACGCCCAGCCAGGCGGCGCACGCCACCGGGCCCTGAATGTGATGGCGATGCGCGCCCACTTCGGCGATCGCGGCCCCACGGCCGATCATGGCCATAATGCCTTTGTCCTTGTAGTGGAACGGCTTCCGATCCTTGTCCGTGATCTCCCGGATGATGTTCTCGGCTGCCCACACGCCGGACTGCTGTGCCACCGAACCGAGCTGCGGAAGCGTCTTGCCCTCTCCATCACGAATATTCGCGACATCACCGATCGCGTAAACGCCCCAGTACCCGTCGACCGTCAGGTCTGCCGTCACATCGATGCGCCCGCCGTGCCCCGGCGCGACACCGCATTCGTGCGCGACCGGCGAGGCCGATTCCCCGCCGGCCCAGACCGCGGTCTGCGTCGCCAGCACCGTCCCGTCGCTGAGATGCACGCTCGCGGCCTCGATCTTGCTCACGCCCACACCGAGTTTCACCTTCACACCGTGTTCGGTGAGTTTGTCGAAGGCGTATTTGTGTGACCGCTCGCTGAACGGCGCGAGCAGCGCATCACCGTGATTGACGAGATAGACCTGGGCCGCGGCGGCCCCGTGCTCCATGGTCCGCAGCGCCGCGAACAGTTCCGCGAAGGCGCCGGCGGTCTCCACGCCCGTCGGCCCGCCGCCGGTAACGACCACATCCAGTGGCCCCGAACGTGTTTCGAGCATGGACCGCACATGCAGCCGGAGCCGCTCGGCGTCGACGATCGAATACAGTGGGAACGAATGCTCCGCCGCACCCGGCGTTCCGAAGAAATTCGCACACGCGCCCGCGGCCAGCACCAGATAGTGACCCGTGACGGTCTCGCCCTCCCCGGTCGTCAACGACCGGGAGGCGAAATCGATATCCACGATCTCGGACTGGATCAATCGCACATTCGGCTGTTTGGCGAAGATGGCCGCCAGGGGCCGCGCGACATCCTCGGCGGGGAGCTGCGAGGTCGCCACCTGATACAGCAGCGGCTGAAACTGGTGGTAGTCATTACGGTCGATCAGCACGACGTCGACACCGGCCGAGGCGAGCTTGTGAGCGCACGCAACTCCCGCGAGACCGGCCCCGGCTATCACTACAGACGTCATGCCCCCACCATGCCACCTCCACTGGCGTTGTGGACGGCCATTTACCATGGTCTGCGCCATACCCGCACCGGCCCGGAACGAGAGGCGTGACGATGGAGACGCGCGAACAGTCGGTCGAAGCAATCCTCGATCGCGACGGGAACCCGCTCGCCCATTTCGAACGCGACGAACGCGAGGGGCGGCCGTGGGCGGATGAATTATCCTGTGCCGCAGCTATTTCGCCCAGCACGGCGGCTGCTGCGATCGTGCGGTCCCTGGCGGGCTGGGGAGCCACCGCCGCGGGCGATTTCGGGAGCGCTCTCATCGACGCCGGCGCCACGCGATTGCGGACCTTCCACACCTGCACCCTGGCGCTGTCCCCGCCGATTCCGGAACCGACACTGCCATCGGGTCTGCAGCTCCTGCCCGCCGGGCAATTTCCACCCGCCGCACTCTATGAAGCGCTGGTGGCCGCCTATCCCCCGGGCCATCCCGATCACGACGACGAGGCGCCGGCATCCCTCGACGGGCTGTACGACGGGACGCTCATGGGTCCCCTGCACCCGTGCAGCGCGGTCGCCTGGGACGGGCGGCGCGTGGTCGCGGCCGTACTGGTCCAGGATGCCGAGGGCAGGCCGCCATTGGCGGGCCCGTGGATATCGGAGGCATTCCGGTACCCCGGACCCGACTACGCCGGGCTCGGCGCGCTGCTCCTGCAATGCGTCACAGCCCGGGCGAGCGACGCGGGTCTGACGGCCCTGGGACTGTCGGTCACCGACACCAATCCGGCGCAGGCGGTCTACGAGCGGCTCGGTTTCACCCGCACCGCTCGCTGGACCGACCTCGAATTTCCCTGCGCCTGAATCCTCCAGCGCTACCCCGTGACGTTCGCGCAGCTACCCGGTGACGTTCGCGCAGAGGATGGGCGCGAACAGCAGCGTCGGGGTACTCCCGTCGAGGATCTGGCTCATCGGACCCATGTGCACGTTCACGTACCAGCCGGTCGCCGGCGGCGGGGTCGCGACATTGTCGACAGTCGCCGTCAGCGAACCGTCGCCTGCGCCATCGGCCTGCAGATCGGGCAGCGGGTAGAGGACAGCGCCCTGGGCCGCGCAGCTTCCGGTGTGGATGTGCACCGCATGGGCACTGCCGGCGGGCAGCCCGGTGGCGTGGAGAACCACCTGCAGACTGTGCTGGGTGCCGTCATAGGTGAGCTTGACCGTACCCGCGGGCGTCTCGCCATTCTTCTGTGGCGCAGCGACTTTCAGCGTCACCGGCCCCGCCTTGGGGGTATCCGCGGGAATGTCCGCGCAGCCGATCGGCGTGAAACTCACATCGGTGGAGGCTCCGAGCTGGGCGCTGGGCGCCAGATGAATGTTCAGATACGACCCGCCGGGGATTCCGCCGGGAACCGGCCCGCTCACCACGCTCTGCCGGATCGCCCCGGTGGCGTCTGCGGTGATATCCGGGAACGGCACCGCGGGCGGCTGCGTCTGATCGGCGCAGGTACCGGGATGGATATGCATGGCATGGCTGCTGCTGGGCGTGAAGCCCTGCATGTCGATGGCCGCGGTGACGAGCGTTGTGGCCGGATCCCAGCTCAGGACAGCCGTGCCGGTGGGCGTGGTCTCGAGCGGCAGTGCGCCCTGCGTAGACGGGGAACCAGTCGATGCGGACGTCACCGGGGGGCTGATCGACGGTGACGTGGACGAGGTCGAAGAGGTCGAACAGGCGGCCGCCGCGAGCACACCTACCGCCGCACTGCACAGAATCGCGCCACGAAGCATAGGAATCATCCCTTGAATTGGGTGAAATCGGTGGCTGAGATTCTGACGCTAGGCTCGGTGCGAGTGGCCTGTCAAGGCTCGTCGAAAGGCGTTGGCGGAGTATGCGTTCACATGGAACTCACAGCTCCGCAGGTGCTTTCCCACGCCCCGCCTCGGTTAGAGTTCGCGCACGGCGACCCCTCGGTCGGCGTGCGCGAACAGGAGAACCACTATGCCAGCGTCCCGTACCGGGAGATTGCTCGCCGAAGGTATTGCAGTAGCGAGCCTCTGCTTCGCGGGCGGGGGTCTCATCGCCGCAGGCGATTCGGCAGCGGAACCCGTCACGCTGGTGGCCGGCACGGACGCCGGATCGTCGCTGTCACCGACCGGTTTCGCGGCGGGGTCCGCGGAGGGCGGCAAGCACTTCTGCGATGCCGGCGGCATCGCGGTCAGCCTCAGCGGCAACTCCAGCGTGACGTGCAAGGGGATCACCAGCGGCAGCGCCTAGCGACCACCCGTCTTCAGGAGGCCGCGCAGATCGCCGTATCGAATACGTGCTGCTGCGCGGCCGCCGTGGCCGGGTCGGAGGCACGCAGGTTGGCCAGCACGGTCACCGCGCGGCCGTCCGCGGTGACCCCGTCGTAGGTCCGGAAGCCGGGGATGGAACCGCCGTGGCCCCATACCTGCGCACCGCACGGCACCGCCAGCCGCGCGAGGCCGAGACCGTAATCGATGCCGTCGCGATTGGTGAGCGGCTTCGGATCACGCTGCATCTCGGCCAATTGCGCCGGCTGCAGCAGCTTGCCGCTCAGGAGTGCGGTGAAGAAGCGGTTCACCTCGCTGCCGGTGGAGACCATCGCTCCCGCCGAGCCCGCCCACGAGGTCTCCAATCGGGTGAGGTCGGCGCGCTGACCGTCGACGATCTCGTAACCCCGCGGATGCGGATCGCGCAGCTCGATCTCACCCGGAGCAGGTATGTAGGTGGCTTTCAGCCCGAGGGGTTCGATGATCCGCCGGGTGATCTCGTCCGCGAAGGGTTTGCCGGTGAGCCGCTCGACCAGCATGCCGACGATCAGATAGTTGGTATTGCTGTATTCGGCCTTCTCGCCCGGCGGGAAGTGCGCGGGCATGGTGCTCAGTGCGCTGTGCACCAGTGCGGCGGAATCGAAGTGCTGCTTCAGCATTGCCTCGTAATCCCCGTCCAGCTCCGGCAATTCCAGATATTCGGGCAGTCCGCTGGTGTGCTGCATGAGATTTCGCACGGTGATCCGGTTGCCGTCGATACCGTCGCCCTGCACCACACCGGGCAGATACCGCTCGATCGGGGCATCCAGATCCACGGTGCCCGCGGCTACCAGCTGCATCATCACCGTTGCGGCAAAAGCCTTGGTATTACTGCCGATTCGAACCCGGGCGGCGGCCGGAAAGCTCGCGCCGGTCGCGATATCGCCCAGCCCCGAGGTGGCGCTCCACTCGTTACCGTGCTCGGTGACGACCACCTGCACACCCGGCGTGCCCGCGGCGACCGCCGCATCCAGTGCACGCTGCACCTCGGCTCGTCCGGTATCGGACAGCGGCCCGCGCGGCGCCGAATCCGTGCGCGTCGTACATGCGGTCAGCGCACACACCAGCGCCAATCCGCCCGCCATGATCCGCCCGGCGCTCAGCATCGAAGTCATACCGGCAGGTTCACACGAGCACGCCGGTCCGCACATCGCTCGCAGGTCCCACGCGCACCCCGAGAATCCCCCGAGTCCGTCGTTCGCTAGACATGGACCATGGACCTGCGCCAGCTGCACTACTTCATCGCCGTCGTCGAGACCGGCACCTTCACCGGTGCGGCAGCGCGCGTGCATGTGGCCCAGTCCGGGGTCAGCGCTCAGATCAAGGCCCTGGAACACGAACTGGGACAACAGCTTTTCGAGCGACGTCCGCGAACAGTGGTACTGACCGCCGCGGGCGATGCGCTGCTGCCGCACGCACGCGCCGCGCTGGCGGCCCTCGACGCCGGTCGTGGCGCGATCGACGCGCTGACCGGACTATTGCGCGGGCATGTGGCGGTGGGCAGCATCAGTTCGATCTCCCCGCGCAGTATCGACCTTCCTGAAACCCTCGCGTCCTTCCATCGCGCACATCCCGGCGTCGATATCTCCCTGATCGAGGACAGTGCGGCGGGACTGGTCCGGCGCCTGCGCGAGGGTGTCCTCGATGTCGCGTTCACCAGCCTCATCGACGAAACCGTGACCGGATTGCACACCCGGGAATTGCACCGGGAGCGTGTGGTGGCGGTGCTGCTGCCCTCCGATCCCCTGGCCCTCGAGACGGCGCTTCCCCTGTCGGTGCTCAGTGACCGCCCGCTGATCGCCCTCCCCGAGGGTTCGGGGCTGCGCTGGCAGCTGGATCGGGCGCTGGCCAAGGCCGGTGTTCGCGCGCGCATCGCGTTCGAGGCGGGCAGTCCCGATATTCTCGTCATGATGGTGGAGAAGGGTCTCGGGATGGCCCTGGTACCGGAATCGGCTCTCACACACAATGATCGAGTGGTGAGTGTGCCGGTGCCCGAACTCCCGGCGGGACGGCTCGGCATCATCTGGCTCGAGGGTGTCGCCGCCCGGCCCGCCGCCCGCGCGTTCATCGAGCACACCGCCGCACTGGCGTCGAAGCGCCCGGCGGCTCAGCGCCCGGGCAGTGCGGCCAAGCCGTCCGCGGCGCGTTCCTGACGGGCCGCATCCAGTCCGCGCCACCGCCTGGCCTGCGGCGCATCGAGATCGAACTGGTCGAGAATCCGGGTCACCACATGATCGACGAGGTCGTCGATGGTTTCGGGGTGGTTGTAGAACGCCGGCATCGGCGGCACGATGCGCGCACCCATCCGGCTCAACGCGAGCATATTCTCCAGATGGATCTCATTGAGCGGCGTCTCGCGCGGCACCAGGATCAGGCGACGGCGTTCCTTGAGCACCACGTCCGCGGCCCGGCAAATGAGATTGTCCGCCTGCCCGTGCCGAATCGCGGAGAGGGTGCGCATACTGCACGGCACGATGATCATCCCGGCGGTCCGGAACGATCCCGACGAAATCGCCGCGCCCTGTTCACCCAGCTTGTAGGAGACATCGCCCAGCGCCGCGACTTCACGGACGGTATAGGGCGTCTCCATCTCGATATTGGATTTCGCCCAGGTGCTCATCACGAGATGTGTTTCTATTTCCGGCATTTCGCGCAAGGTCTGCAATAGGCGCACGGCGTACGGTGCACCGCTGGCCCCGGTGATGGCGACGATGATGCGCTGTACTGATTCGGCCACTACTCCCCCTTCCGGGCGGCCCGGCCTGCTTCCAGCCGGGCGAATACTCTGGCGCTGCGCGCCCAGTTCTCTTCTTCGACAAGTTCGGCGGAAGTACGAAATGTCAATGGCTGCATAGTGATACCGATGTCATCACGCTTGTGCTCGGCCAGCGCGAACTCACAGCCCAGGACATCGCCGAGGACCACCGAGGTCACCAGCTTCAGCTTGAGGTGGTGACAGACCGTACCGTCCACCGCGAGCAATGCCGCGGTACCCGAGCGCAGCAGATTCGCCCGGGTACGGCTGCTCGCCACCGCGGCCAGCAGCGTATCGCCGCCGACCGCGGGCTCGAGTTCCGATCGCGACAGCAGGGCGCTGTGCGGGAACCCGTCCGCATCGACCGAGAGAAAAGGAAATGCCTGCTCACAGGCCCCGACAGTGGGGAAACACCGCAGTAGTGCGGAGACTTCGTCCGGAATCGTCATGACCATTCGGCCTTTCGTCGGTCGGTACGGGCGGCGATAGGTCCTACAGCGGCAGTGTCGCCTTCCACTTCTCGCGGATCTCGGCCCGATACGGTTCCTCGAAACGGTTCGCGCGCGGGTAGGAATCCTTCCACGCGAACGGTTTACACGCGTCGATGAGTACGATCCCCATCGACATATCCCCCGCCACACGCTTGGCCGGCGAGAGCCGCGGATCGATCGCGGTGGTCGGCGCCCGCAGGATATGCATCGACTCCGACGGATCGACGCGGGTGAAGATCGCCCACAGCACATGATTGATATCGGTGATGTCGATATCCTCGTCGACCACGACGAAATAGCGTTCCATGCCACCGGTCCGCTTACGACCGGCGGCCGCCAGCAGCGCATGCATCGCATCGCCCGCGCCGGTCTGCTCGACCGAGATGACCATCATCAGCTGCCGCGCGTATGCCCATACGCCTCGAATGTTCTGCACGCCCGCGGCTTCCAGGTGATCCCAGGTGACCGACGCCGAGTACAGCGGCACCGCCTGATCACCGGCGGGAACCGTGGGAATCATCGGCGGCGCACCGAGAATGATCGGATCGTCCCGATGCATGATCCGGTTCACCCGCACCACGGTCTCCTGTCCGGCATGGGTGAAATAGCCCGTCCACTCACCGAAGGGGCCCTCGAGCACCGATTCCTCCGCGACCGGCGGCATCTCACCCTGGATGACGATCTCCGCATGCGCGGGAATCGGCAGCTCCGAGCCCGGCGCGTAGAGCACCTCCACCGCCTGACCGCGCAGGCCGCCGGCCACGTCGTACTCCGAAACCCCTTCGGGCGCAGCGATTGCGGCCACCGTGGACAGGATCGGATCCGAGCCCACAACAACCGCGATCGGGCAGGCCTCGCCGCGATCCCAGTACTTCTTCGCGATCGCGCGCGCATGCCGGTTGCCCAGCATCCACAGCGACAGGCGGTCCTTGCCCTGCACACAGCCCCGGTAGGTACCGACATTCACCCACCCGGTATCCGGATCACGGGTGATGACCATGCAGGCGGTCCCGATATAGCGGCCACCGTCCCCGTCGTGCCAGCGCGGCGTCGGGAATACGGTCAGGTCGACATCGTGGCCCTCCATGACGTTTTCGAGCACCGACCCGGTCGACACCACCACCGGCGGGATCGGCTCGATCTTCTTGCTCAGTTCCTTCCACGCCCGGATGATCTCCATTTTCGGTGTGTCCGAAGGCAATCCGAGCGCGACCGCACATCGCTGGGCGGTGCCCATGAAGTTGGCGAACACCCGATAGCCCGGCGGGTAGCCCGGAATATTGTCGAACAGCAGCGCCGGACCCTCCGCTTCGGCGAGAAGCTCTGTGAGGGCGCCGATTTCGAGGTCCCAGTGCGCGCCGTCGATCACCCGCACCTCATCCTTGCCCAGTGTGTCGGTGAGATTGTCGATGTAGTGCCGTAGATCGCGAAACAAAGTCATGACCCCACTCTGCGAGCATCGCTGCCATCCGTCCAATAGCTAGTTCTGCTACCTGCCATCACAAATTAATATGGGTGAGACTTCCCCGCAGATACCGGTCCGAGTCATTAGTCTGGTAAACGCCCAGGTCCCGAACGTGCAGGTTGACCGAGAGGATCCATCGATGAGTGCCGGCCCCACCATCTCGAATTCCGCGCTCACCGGCGATCTGACCGGGATTCTCGGCAAACACGTCATCTACGTCTATGCGAACGGCTGGAAGTACGAGCTCTACGTGCGCAATGCGGAGACCATCGAATCCCGGTGCCTGATGGGCCCGATGTTCGGCCGGTGGTCCAAGAATCAGGCCGCGAAGATCATCCAGCTCAGCGACGACCTGTACAAACTGGCCTGGGTGGAACCGACGGGCACAACCACCGTTGTCATCGTGTATCTGACCGGCCGCCAGGTGCACACCACCATCTCCTACCCCCAGTGGATGCTCGACTACCCCGAGATCACCCTCACCCGCTACGAGGACAATCTGGACGAGATCATCGCCGCCCGCGACCTCGGACCGACCTACCCCCTGACCCTCGTCTCCTCGGCCGGGCGCATCACCTACCTGGAAACCCGTGAGCCGGAAGATGATTCCGTCATCGCCGGCCCGCCCGGCAAACTTCCGCTGGGCTACGCCGACCAAACCAATTGATCGACGTCACCCGCCGATCGCCATGTGCCCGGAAATGATCCGGGCTGTACGGCTCGGCCCGAATTGATTAGGGTCGGGATCACCGGTGTCTCCGGTGCAACGCTCATCGATAAAAACCCTGACAGCGATAGATATCCTGAAAGAGGTTGATCATGGCGAAGGCGTACCTGGTGGGAAGCGGAATCGCGGCACTCTCCGCGGCGGCATTCTTGATTCGTGACGGCGGGTTCGCCGGTTCCGACATTGTCATTCTGGAAGAGCAGGGCCGCGAGGGCGGCAGTCTGGATGCGGCGGGCTCGCCGGAGACCGGTTATACGATGCGCGGCGGGCGCATGTTCGAGATTCACTTCGATTGCACCTATGACCTGCTGCGTTCCATACCCTCACTGGACAATCCCGCCGTCTCGGTCACCGATGACACCTTCGCCTTCCACAAGGATTTCGCCTGGGACGACCATGCCCGGCTGGTCGATGCGGCCGGTGAACCGATCGACGCGCATTCCATGGGATTCAGCGAACGCGATCGGCTCGAACTCGTCAAATGTGTCGCCACCCCCGAGCAGATGCTCGACGGCAAGCGCATCACCGACTGTTTCAGCCCCGAATTCTTCACCACCAATTTCTGGTGGATGTGGTGCACGACCTTCGCATTCGAGCCGTGGCATTCGGCCATCGAGTTCCGCCGCTATCTCAATCGATTCGTGCACCTGTTCAAGACCTTCGACTCCATGTCCGGGATCTACCGGACGAAGTACAACCAGTTCGACTCGATCGTGCGGCCACTGCTGAAGTGGCTCACCGAACAGGGTGTCACCATCCGGCTCGGAGCCAGGGTCACCGATGTGCGCCTCGCCGGCGGCGAGGCGCTGACCGCCGAGGCGCTCACCGTGACCAGCGGCGGCAAGACCGAGGAGATCACGGTCGGCGCCGGCGATCTGGTCATGATCACCAACGGTTCCATGACGGCCGATTCGACGCTGGGCTCCACCGATACCGCCCCAGTCCTGGACACCTCCGGCTCGGCGGGCGCCTGGCAGCTGTGGCGGACGCTGGCCGCGAAACGCTCGGGGCTGGGCAGGCCGGAGGTCTTCGATTCCTCCATCACCGATTCCACGTGGGAATCGTTCACCGTCACCACCAAGGACCCGACCTTCTTCGCCGAGATGGAGAAGTTCAGCGGGAGCGAGGCGGGCAAGGGCGGCCTGATCACCTTCAAGGATTCCAACTGGCTGCTCACCATCGTCCTGAACCACCAGCCGCATTTCCGGGAGCAGCCTTCGGACACCTTCGTCTGGTGGGGCTACGCCCTGTTCCCGGACAAGGCGGGCAATCACGTCGAGAAGCCGATGTCGGCCTGCACCGGCGCCGAAATCCTGCAGGAAGCGTTGTCGCACTTGACTATCGGCAATCGCGAACAGATCATGAAGAACTCCATCGTGATTCCGGCGATCATGCCCTACATCACGAGTCAGTTCCTGGTCCGCTCACACGGCGACCGCCCCGATGTGGTTCCGGCGGGCTCGACCAACCTCGCCTTCATCGGCCAGTACGCCGAAGTCCCCGACGATGTCGTCTTCACCGTCGAATACTCCGTCCGCACCGCCCAGGTCGCGGTAGCCACCCTGCTGGGACTCGACACTCAGCCCAAGCCGGTCTACAAGGGCAGCCACAATCCGAAGGTCCTCATCGAGGCGCTGGAAACGCTGCACCGCCACGGCAATAAGACGACCGCCCACGCCGGTAGCTGATACCGGCGAAAGCGTTCGGGGCAGTGCCGTTGCCTACGGGCATGCGGCACTGCCTACTTGGTCGCGAGATAGATCGTGTTCGACGATCGGCCCCTGGTCAGCGGGTTGTCGAAGAACACCTGCCGAGCCTCGATATCGGTGAAAACGGTGTCGAGGATCGCGCAGAACTCGTCGTCCGGCGGATCGTCGGACCACAGCGCGAAGGTTCCGCCCGGGGCGAGATATGCCGACAGCGCCTGCAATCCCGCCCGGGTGTAGAAGGCCGCGTGCGGTTGATGCAGCACGTGCCGCGGCGAGTGATCGATATCCAGCAGCACCGCGTCATAGGTCCGGCCCGGAAGCGCCGGATCGAACCCGACCGCACCCACGGCCGCGGCGAAGAAGTCCGCGCACACCAGCGCTACCCGCTCATCACCGGCCAGACCGGCGGTAGCGGGCAGCAGATCCCGTTCATGCCAATCGATTACCGCGTCGGAGTATTCGATAACGGTGAGCGTCCGGACCCGGGGATCCGCCAGCGCTGTGCGCGCGGTGTATCCCAGCCCGAGACCGCCGACAATCACGTCCAGCCGCTCCCCCGGCGTCCGTGCCAGCCCGAGTCGCGCCAATTCCTCTTCGGCAACGGTGAACAGGCTCGACATGAGGTATTCGTCCCCCAGCTTGACCTCGTACACATCCGACCGCACTCCCGGATCGAACCGCCGCCGCAAACTGATCTCGCCCATCGGCGTCAGCCGCCAGCCCAACTCCTCGAACCGTGCGCTCATCGCATGACGATAGACCAGGCGTCAGCTGCGAACGGCGAGGTGCACGGGCGACTTCGAATACCAGGAGTGGCCGTAGGAACCCGAGACCTGAGTGCAGCGGTGCGGCCGGTCGCACCACCTGGGTGGCCGCGCGATGGCCGCACTGCCCGGCGTCCGAGGGTCCTGCGTCCTGAGCGACCGGCGGCGCCTCCACTGTTGCTTCCGCAGCCGGTGCGGTGAGCATAACCAGCGCCTGCGAAATGCTCGGTCGCGCAGCGGGATCCTTGTCCAGCAGCCCGGTGATCAGCGCGGCGATGCCACCGGCGTACTGCGGCGCGGGCACAGGGTCGAACACCACCGCCGCCAGCGTCGCGGGCAAAGCCGAACGGAGAAAAGGGGATCGGCCTTCGACCGCGTGATACAGGGTGACCCCCAGCGAGAACAGGTCACCCGCGCCGCCGTGGCCCGCGCCTCGAATGCGCTCGGGAGCCATGTATTCGGCCGAACCGGTGACGGCGCCGCATTCGGCGAACGTGTCCTCGGACAGGTGCGCCGCCGTGCCGAAATCGGCGAGCAGCACCTCGCCGGTATCGGTCAGTAATACATTGGCGGGCTTGATATCTCGATGCACCACACCCGCCGCGTGTGCGGCGCCGAGAGCGTGCAGCAGGGCCGTCGCGACAGCGGTGGTCTCGTCCACCGTGAGCCGGCCCCGCTCCTCGATGCGCTGCTGCAGCGACTGCCCGCGCACCAGGCGCATGACAATCCACGGCATCCTGTCCTGGACGACAACATCGTGGACCGTCACGATATTCGGGTGATCGCGCAACCGCGCGGCGGTGCGGGCTTCATGCTCGGCGAGGGAAAGTCGTTCGGCTCGTTCCGCATTCGAGGCCGCGGGTGGCAGGCAGACTTCCTTGACGGCCACCTCAACACCCAGCAGCGCGTCACGGGCCTTCCACACCCGGCCGAAGCCGCCGACCCCCAGTAGTTCGATCAGCCGGTATCGTCCCGCCAGCACCGAGCCCGGCCGGTTCGCCGTGTGCACGCCTTCCCCCTCGGACGCGGCGACCGGGTGGCGAGAGATCGTGTTGCTCATGAGGCTTTCCCAACTCCGTCGGGCTTACTTGGAGACACCTCTCATACTTCGCGTGCGAGCACCCGCAGGAAACCTCATTGTCCCGATTTGCGCAGTTCATTCCGCATATCCGTCAATTCCGGACCGGAAGCCACAGCGGCGGAGACGCTTATCGGCCCAGCGGCGGAGACGCTTATCGGCCCAGCGGCGGAGACGCTTATCGGTCGAGCGGCGGAGACGCTTATCGGTCAAGCGATCGGCGGGCGTCGAGGCGCGCGCGGTCGGCGGCGGCGCGACCGGCCTCCCAGCCTTCGGCGCTGCGGATCGAAACGCCGCGGGTGCGGGCTTGCGGAAACAGCGTGTCGAAGGCGGCGTCGACCGCGATCTGGTGCGAGGCCAGCACCGGCAACAGCCGTTCCGGCTCAACCGATTCCGCGATGGTGGCCGCGGTGGCCGCTTCCAGTCGCTCGCCGATGCGGGAGGCGTAGGCGACCAGGAACGACTTACGGAAGGTGCGGCTGCGCGCCTCGTCGCTGCGCGTCTCCGTATTGCCGCTGGCGATCATTGCCCGGGTGGCCTGGACCAGCAGTGAGGTCGAGAGCAATTCGACCGCGTCCAGGTCTGCGTCATCGCCGATGATCGTCATGAAGCCCCACGCCGAGGCGAAGATCGCCCGGCTGCGATTGGCCTTGGCGACCACATCGATCAGCAGCGCCTTCGCGTCCACATAGGGGGTATCGAGCCAAATGCGCCGCGCCCCAGGCAGATCGGGGACCGAGGTGTCCGCGTCGACCAGCACCCGATCGAGTGCGTACTTGGTCATCAGCTCCTGCGCCTTGGCCGAAAGCGCCTCGGCCTCTTCCGGAAACGAGGTCGATTCGGCCTTGGCGAGCAAGCCGCGAACTCGGCCGAGCACCTTCTCATCGATGTGATGGGGCACCTCGGCATGTGGGCGAGCGGTGCCGGGCAACTGCCGGATCAGTTCCAGCTTCGGCAGCAGAATGAGCAGCGCGAGCGCCTCGACGACGGTGGTGAGCGCCTCGCCGGTGGTCAGCATGTGTTTGGCCGCCCACTGGCCGAGATGCGATGCCGAGTCCGACCACCAGGTGTCCGCCGCGAGTTCGCGAAGCTGCTCGAGCCAGGTCTCATCGACGGTGGCGGGTGCGAACGGGCGCATATAGGCGGCCATGACATCGATGAGGAAGCTGATCGCGAAGGCGTCGACTCGGCGCTGCGCGGCCTGGTGGATATCGGCGGGCAGCCAACCGTTCTGAAAGGCTCTGGTGATGATGTGCTGCCCGGCCAGGTGCGCGCCCAGTTCCACGTCGTGAACCGGCAGATCGCTCCCCGCGAGCTGGTCCGCGAAGCGTTTGGCGACCACCGAATCGCCCTTCGGGGACTTACTGCGCGCACCGCTCTGCGCCGAATCCATGGCGGTGGTCATGATCGCATTGGCTATATCGGCCGCGGTGACATTTCCCGAGTCGGGTGCCGTCCAGAAATCGGACCCACCCTGCCGCGCCTGCTGCTTGGCCGCCCGATGCTTGCGATTCGGCTTACCCACGACCACCGACCATATTTCACCGAGGCCTTTCGGCCTCGGCGGGGGCGTTGAACGCTGCTGTCAGCGCACTTTCTCGGGGATGGTGTCGAGCGCGTGCAGTACGTGCACCGCAAGCGCGTTCGCGGTTTTCTCATCGAGCTTGGAGTGCTTCCGAACGGTGTCGCTGACTCGCTGGACCCGATTCTCATATGGCGATTTAGTGGTCATTCGCTTGCTTTCCTATCGCCGGTAGTAGGTCTTCTCGTGCTCGGCCGGAAGGACGCAGACGCATCCTCTGTCCAGCCCGCTCGTCGCGGTCGCGGAGCAGAACCGAACTCCGACGCCGGCGTGCGCTTCCAGATCGTGCGGGCATGCCGCACAGGAGAATTCGAGCGGCGCAACGTCGATGGGGGTGACCTGTTCGTTTGACGACAACTGCCTCACCTCTTCGGTAGGTCTACGCCGTAGACATACGGTGCAGACACCTCCAAACTACACCTACTACCGGTTGCGCCGGTGCCTGCCCTGGTTCGGCAGCGGACGGCCGGGCTCGCGGATTTCGCCTTCAAGATCATCTTCGGTAACCGCGGCTCGGTAGGGTGCGGCCGGTGGCGAAGATAGCGTTTCTGGGCGCAGGTCGGATGGGGCTGGGGATGGCCGCGCGGATGGTGGCTGCCGGGCATGAGGTGGCGGTGTTCAATCGGTCGCCGGAGAAGGTCGCGGAACTGGTTGCGGGCGGCGCCGTTCTGGCGGCCACACCGCGCCGGGCGGTAGCGCAGGCCGAGGCGATATTCGCGATGGTGGCCGATGATGACGCCTCGCGCGCGGTATGGCTCGGGGAGGACGGCGCGCTGGCCGGGCACCCGCAACCGGGTGCGTTCGCGGTCGAATGCTCGACCGTCTCCCGGCCGTGGGTGCTGGAGTTGGCGAAACATGCCGCAGCGCAAGGCCTCCGGTACCTCGACTCACCGGTCACAGGACTCCCGGAGGCCGCCGCGGCAGGTGAGCTGACACTGTTCGTCGGCGCCGCCACGGCCGATCTCGAAGCGGCCCGACCGCTGCTGAACCCCTTGTGCACCAATATTGTTCATTTCGGTGAGGTCGGCGCCGGTACCGCCTACAAGCTCGTGCAGAACCTGCTCGGCTCCGTCCAGATCGCCGCGACCGCCGAGGCGCTGCGCATCGCAGAACTCGCCGGGCTGGACCTGACCACCGTCGTGGACACGCTCGCCACCGGTGGCGCCGCCAGCCCCACGGTGGTGCGCGTCAGCCGCCTGATGCTCGACGGTGTGCACGACCGCGATATCGCTTTCACGGCTGCCTTGCGGCTGAAGGACACTCGCATCGGAGTGGAACTGGCCGATACCGTGCATGCCCCGGCCGCCCTCGGGCACACCGCCCTCGATATGTTCACCCGCCTCATCGACGCCGGCCACGGCGACCTCAACGAGACCAAGGTCATCGACCTCCTGCGGGAGTGAAGCCCACGCCTGCTCGGCATTCGCCCATGATGGGGACGATCTCCTTGCGTGTTCGGGCACGCGCGGGGCCCCGGTTCGCTTAGCGTGATCACGTTGATGCCGAGAGGGGTCGTAATGCGCGCCGGAATGCTCAGTGTTGCGGATTTGGTGAAGCAGGTCGAGGCGGGGACGATCGACACCGTCTTGGTCGCCATGACAGACATGCAGGGGCGGCTGCAGGGGAAGCGTTGTTCGGCAAGATATTTCGTCGAAGAGGTGCTCGATCAGGCGACCGAGGCCTGCGACTATCTGCTTGCGGTGGATGTCGAGATGACGACGGTCGAGGGATACGCGATGTCCTCGTGGGACACCGGGTACGGCGACTTCGTGCTGCGCCCGGATCTCGGCACGCTGCGGCTGGTCCCGTGGCTGCCGGGGACCGCGCTGGTGCTGTGCGATGTGGAGCAGGTGGATCCGGCGGGCACGCCCGTGGTGACCTCACCGCGGCAGGTGCTGCGCGCACAGCTGGATCGGCTGGCCGCGCACGGATTGCGGGCCTACGCCGGGACGGAACTCGAATTCCTGGTCTTCGACGACACGTACGAGGCGGCGTTCCGGGGCGGCTACCGCGACCTGACGCCCGCCAACCAGTACAACGTCGACTATTCGATGCTCGGAACCTCCCGCATCGAACCGCTGCTGCGCCGCATTCGCAATGAGATGTCCGGTGCGGGCATGTATGTCGAGTCGGCGAAGGGCGAATGCAATCCGGGGCAGCACGAGATCGCGTTCCGCTACGACGAGGCGCTGGTGACGTGCGATAACCACAGCATCTACAAGACCGGGGCCAAGGAGATCGCGGCGCAGGAGGGGCGCAGCCTCACCTTCATGGCGAAATACAATGAGCGTGAGGGCAATTCGTGCCACATTCACCTCAGCCTGCGCAATGAGGCGGGCGAGCCGGTCTTCGCCGACAGCACCGGCCGCGAATCGGCGCTCATGCGGCACTTCCTCGCCGGACAGCTGGACTGCCTGCGCGAACTGACCTACATGCTCGCCCCGAATGTCAACTCCTACAAGCGGTTCCAGGCGGGCAGCTTCGCGCCCACCGCACTGGCCTGGGGACGGGACAATCGCACCTGCGCACTCCGGGTGGTCGGTCACGGACCGTCGCTGCGGTTCGAGAACCGGGTGCCGGGCGGGGATGTGAACCCGTATCTCGCCGTCGCCGCCACCATCGCCGCCGGATTGCACGGCATCGAGCGGCAGCTGCCGCTGGAGCCGGAGTTCCACGGCAATGCCTATCGCTCACACCGGCCCCGGGTGCCGCACAACCTGCGCGACGCCGCGCAGTTGTTCGGCGACAGTAAGATCGCGCGGGCGGCCTTCGGCGAAGACGTAGTGCTGCACTACCGGAATGCGGCACAGGTCGAGCTCGACGCCTACGACGCCGCGGTGACCGATTGGGAGCGCGTGCGTGGATTCGAACGACTCTGAGGTGGTGCGGCGGCCGATCATCGGGCTGCCCACGTATTCCGAGCGGACGCGGTTCGGCACGTGGGATGTCGACAGCGCGGTGCTTCCGCGCAGCTATGTCGATATGACGGCGCGGGCCGGTGGAGTGCCGGTCCTGCTCCCGCCCACCGGAACTCCCGGCCCGGAATTGCTGGATCGGCTGGACGGACTGGTGCTGACCGGCGGCGCCGATATCGACCCGGCACGCTACGGCGCGCCGCCGCATGCCGAAACCTCCGCTACCCGGCCGGACCGCGACGAATCCGAATTCGCGTTCTTCGAGCTGGCCCGGGCCGCGGGGGTACCCGTGCTGGCGATCTGCCGCGGACTGCAATTGGTGAACGTGGCACTGGGCGGCACACTGCTGCAACACCTTCCGGACGTGCTCGGGCACACCGGTCACAGCGGCGGGCCCGGTGTTTTCTCGGTCACCACCATCCGGACCGTCACGGGCAGCCAGGTGGCGGCGATCGCCGGGCCCGAGGTGAAGGCGCACTGCCATCACCATCAAGCCATCGACACCCTGGCGCCCGGCCTCACCGCGACCGCATACGCCTCGGACGGCACCATCGAAGCGGCGGAGACGACCGGCGGACCATTTCTGGTCGGCGTGCAATGGCATCCGGAAGCGAATGCGACCGACCACCGGCTCATGCGAGCCCTGGTGGAACAGGCGGCACTGTACGGAAAGGAGCGCAGCCGGTGACAACAACCCAGGTCGTCAACCCCGCGACCGAAAAGGTCGTGGCGACAGTGGAATTGGCCGATGAGGCCGCCACGGACGCCGCCATCGCCCGGGCACAACGGGCCGCCCCGGGCTGGCGGGATATCGCACCGGGAGATCGGGCGCGGCTCTTGCGCCGATTCGCCGAGGCCGTGGACGCTGATCTCGAGAATCTGGCACAGCTGGAAGTGGCCAATGCGGGGCACACCATCGGCAATGCGCGCTGGGAGGCGGGCAATGTTCGCGATGTGCTGCACTACAGCGCCGGACTGCCGGAACGATTGCTGGGCAATCAGATTCCGGTCGCCGGTGGTGTCGACATCACCTTCCACGAACCGCTCGGGGTTGTCGGAATCATCGTGCCGTGGAACTTTCCCATGCCGATCGCGGCATGGGGCTTCGGGCCCGCGCTCGCGGCCGGCAATACGGTCGTGTTGAAACCGGCCGACCTCACGCCGCTCACTGCCATTCGGCTCGGTGAGCTGGCATTGCAGGCGGGACTGCCGGAGAACGTTTTTCAGGTGATACCGGGCAAGGGTTCCATTGTCGGAGCACGGTTCGTCACCCATCCCGCGGTGCGCAAGGTGGTGTTCACCGGCTCCACCGAGGTGGGGCGGCAGATCATGGCGGGCTGCGCGCAGCAGGTGAAGCGCGTGACGCTCGAATTGGGCGGCAAGAGCGCCAATATCGTATTCGCCGACTCCGATCTGGAGAAGGCTGCGGCGACCGCGCCGTACGGGGTATTCGACAATGCCGGGCAGGACTGCTGCGCGCGGTCACGGATTCTGGTGCAGCGCAGTGTGTTCGATCGATTCCTGGAACTGCTGGAACCGGCGGTGCAGGGCGTGAAGGTCGGTGATCCCGCGGATGCGGCCACCGAAATGGGGCCGCTGATCTCGGCGGCGCACCGCGAGCGGGTCGCCGAATTCCTGGAGCCGTCGACGAAGGTGGCGTTCACCGGGACGCGGGTGGACGGACCCGGCTTCTGGTTCCCGCCGACAGTGGTGCTGCCCTCCGGCTCCGAGGACCGCATCCTCACCGAGGAAGTGTTCGGTCCGGTGGTGGCGGTACTGCCGTTCGACGATGAGGCCGACGCCCTGCGTATCGCGAATGACAGCGAATACGGCCTGTCCGGGTCGATCTGGACCTCCGATGTCGGCCGGGCGCTGCGGGTCGCCCGTGGTGTCGAGGCCGGGAACCTGTCGGTGAATTCGCATTCCTCCGTGCGGTATTGGACACCGTTCGGGGGCTACAAGCAATCCGGACTCGGCCGCGAACTCGGGCCCGATGCGGCGCGCGCCTTCACCGAGACCAAGAACGTTTTCATCGCCACCGAGTAGTACCTGCCATCCGATCAGAGGAGATATGTTGCAGCGCTTACAGGATCGAGTAGCGGTCGTCACCGGCGGCGGCAGCGGCATCGGCCTCGCCACCGTCAAGCGTTTCGCCCAGGAGGGCGCGAAAGTTGTTGTCGCCGATATCGATGTCACCTCCGGTGAGGCCGCGGCGGCGGCGGTCGGCGGACTGTACGTGAAGGTCGACGTCACCGAGGAGACTCAGGTCGAGGCGCTGTTCCAGACGGCGGTCGACACCTACGGCGGACTCGATATCGCCTTCAACAACGCGGGCATCTCACCGCCCGACGATGATTCGATTCTCACCACCGGGATCGAGGCCTGGCGGCGGGTGCAGGAGGTGAATCTGACCTCGGTCTATCTGTGCAGCAAGTACGCCATCGGACATATGCTCGAGCGCGGTAAGGGGTCGGTCATCAATACCGCGTCCTTCGTGGCGGTCATGGGTGCGGCCACCTCGCAGATCTCCTACACCGCGTCCAAGGGCGGTGTGCTGGCCATGAGCCGTGAGCTCGGAGTGCAGTTCGCGCGCCAGGGTATTCGCGTCAACGCCCTGTGCCCCGGGCCGGTGAACACCCCGCTGCTGCAGGAATTGTTCGCCAAGGATCCCGAGCGCGCCGCTCGCCGGCTGGTCCACATCCCCACCGGGCGTTTTGCCGAACCGGAGGAAATCGCCGCTGCCGTGGCATTTCTCGCCAGCGACGATTCCTCCTTCATCACAGCCTCACAGTTCCTCGTGGACGGCGGAATCTCCGGCGCCTACGTGACCCCGCTGTAGACCCGTTCAGGCGCCGACGGGGGCTTCGGCCTCCGGCGGCTGCGGGACATTGCGTTTGGGTCCGGTGAACCATTTCCGGGCGGAGACGAACCACCAGACGGCAATGGCCCCGACCACGCCGACCAGGGTGATGGGCGCGTAATTGACTGCGTTCCAAGTGAATCCATCGACCCACGGATAGCCGTGATCGTCGGTGGGCAGGATGAACAGCAGGCTGATGAAGACGATCCAGATGATCGCGATAATGCCGACCGGGCGATACCAGCGGCCGAGTTGCCAGGGGCCGGTCTGGAATCGGCCGCCGTGTAACTGGCGCAGCAGGATCGGAATGCCGTAGGCGATATAGAGACCGATGGTGGCGACCGAGGTGGCCGCCGCATACGCCGTCGGGGCATTGACCGCGGGCACCAGCATCGACGGAATCAGCAGGATGAATGCGAAGACCGAGATGAACAGCACCGCGTTCACCGGAACCCGGCGCGCCGAAAGCTTCGACCAGAGCGCCGATCCCGGCACCGCGCCATCGCGGGCGAAGGCGAACAGCATGCGGGAGGCCGAGGTCACCGAGGCATAGCCGCAGAACAGCTGCGCGGCCGCGGCGATGATCAGCAGCAGACCGGACCAGAACGAGTTCAATGAGTTCTGCAGGATGTAGATGACCGGGTAGCCGCTGTTCTTGGTCGGGTCGAGCGAATCGTCGAGATTCGGAATCGCGAAGGTCACCGCCATGATCAGCAGATATCCGGCGATCGCCGAGACGACGATGGTATTGATGATTCCCTTCGCCGCCGTCCGGGAGGCGTCGTGCGTCTCCTCCGACATATGCGCCGAGGCGTCGTAGCCGGTGAAGGTGTACTGCGCGTGCAGCAGACCCAGCAGGAAGCTGAAGGCGACGCCGCCGAATCCGACCGCGCTGTTGTCCACGGTCTTGGTGAAGACGAAGCCGACGCTCTGGTGGTGTTGCGCACCGATTCCCAGCACCAGCACGAAGACCGCGACGCCGCCCACATGCCACCAGGCGGAGACATTGTTGATCACCGCGGACAGGTGCGGGCCGATGGCGTTCAGTACCGCGTGCAGCACCAGGATGGCGGCGAAGACCAAAAAGATTGCGGTGCGGTCGGTTCCGATGTCGAGGCCGATCACATTGAGCACGACGGTGGTGAAAATGGCTGCGCCGTAATCGATTGCGGCGGTCACCGCGATCTGCCCGATGAGGTTGAACCAGCCGGTGAACCAGCCCCAGATGGGCCCGCCCAGCTCCGCGGCCCACCAGTACAGACCGCCGGAAGTCGGGTACGCCGAGGCCAATTCGGCCATGGCCAGCCCCACGAAGAGCACCATCACCGAGACCAGGGGCCAGCCCCACGCCATGGTGATGGGTCCGCCGTTGGCCAGCCCGATGCCGTAGCTGGCGAGCCCGCCGGTCAGGATCGAGACCACGGTGAAACTGATGGCGAAATTGGAGAATCCGGACCAGGATCGCGCCAGGTCCTGTTTATAGCCGAGCTCGGCCAGCCTGCGTTCATCGTCGGATTGGTGCTGAATTTCGGTCATTCGCGCTCCCGAGTGAAAAACGCCGCCCTCACAGCGTTTACCAGGAGCTCAGTGTGAGGTAAACCCGGGTAGACCGCAGCGCAACCTTGAAAACTCGGCCGATCAGTATGGTCAGCGCAGAATGTTTGCCGCCCGCGCGGCGCGCAACCAGTCGGGGAATTCGTTGAGCAGCTGGGCATACAGCTGGGCGTCGGTCATGCGGTCGATATCGCCGACGGCGAAGAAGCCCGCATTGTCGACCACGCGCCCGTCGAGAGTATCGAGCTCGTGCAGGATTCCGAATCCACTGTGGCCGAGACCGATGAACTGCCAGAACACCGGATACCTCGAGGCATCACGCATCAGGGCGGCGATCTGGGTGCGCTTGGAGAAGCCGCCGTCGGTGAAGAAGAGCACCAAGGTCGGTGCGTCGCCGGGGCGCAGCGACTTCAGGACCTCCGTCATGATCGGCAGTTCGTCATTGACGCCGCCGATCTTGCCGTAGTTGATGCCACCGTGTTTGCCGGACATGTGAATGAAGGTCTCACACCAGGCTTCGGCATCGGCGACGGTCACATTCGGCAGTTTCGCGAAGCTCTTGCCGTACAGGTAGGGCTCGAGCTGGCCGTCGTCATCGAGCTGGGTCGCCACCGGGACCATGCGTTCCACCACCCGGTGCACCACCCCCGAGGCGTACTCCCGGGACATGCTCCCGGTCTTGTCGATCACCAGGACGACGCGCGCGCGAATACCGTTGGCGCCCTTGGTGAGCAGGACCTTCGCGACCTCTTGCTTGCGCATGTTCAGCGTCTGCCGCTTCTCCAGCGACAGCTTCTCCTCACCCGGCACCGACCGCACCTGCGGCTGCTGCGCGGAGGGCGGGAAGGGCGGCGGTTGTTGAAACCCTTGCGACGGAGGGGGCGGGGGTTGGAACGGTGGTGGGGCGGACTGGAACTGCTGGGGTGGGGCCGACTGGTATTGCGGCGGCGGAGGCGGAGACGACTGATATTGCGGTGGGGGCGGAACCGGCTGATATTGCTGCGGCGGTGCCGACGGGAACTGCTGGGGTGCCGGCGGTGGCGACTGGTACTGCTGGGGTGGCGACTGGTACTGCTGGGGTGGCGACTGGTACTGCTGCTGCGGCGGCGGCACGGCCGGCTGGAACTGCTGCGGCGGCGGTGGCGGCTGGAACTGCGGTTGCGGTGCGGGTGCCACCTCATCGTCGACTCGCACACCGTGATCGGTGACCAGCGCGGCGAATCCACCGGCGTATCCCTGGCCGACCGCACGCACCTTCCAATCGCCCATGCGCCGATACAGTTCCAGCGCGATCACAATGGACTCGCTGGACAACCCGTCGATCCGGTACGCGTACAACGGGTTTCCCGCGGCATCCGAGACGTAGGCGATCGGCGCCGGAATGGCGCCGAAACTACTGCCCGCGCCATCGAGGGTGATGACGGCTCTGATCTGCGCGATATCGGCCGGTACCGCCGCCGGTGACACCCGCAGCGAGGCAAGCTGCCCGGGCGCGCCCGGCTGCAGATTCACTCCCGGCCCGCTGGGCTGGTTGAAGAAGACGAAATCCGCATCGGACCGCACCTTCCCGCTGTCGGTGACCAGCAGCGCGGAAAGGTCGGCAGGCGCGGCGATCTGAACCCAGATCACCACATCGCCGACCGTCAGCGGCCCATTCTGGCCCTTCATCAGGTTCGTAATCGCCGTCATCATGACCCATTTCGCTTCGCCCGGCCGGGCTCAACCGTACGACACCCCACCGGCGCTCGCCAGGTCTAATCGTGCAGGGCGCCGGGTTTGTGACCGCGGGCCAGGCGCGTGAACGCGGTGCGCAGCTGGATGATCCGCACTCCCCCGGCAATCGCCATCACCAGCACCCCGACCACCGCGGCGACCAGGATGGTCACCCCGATCGGCAGCGCGAAATGCCATCCCAGAAACCCGATTCGGGTGCTGGTCGTGTTCTGCACCACGAATATCAGCAACACCACCAGAAATACGCCGCCGGCGCTCAAGCTCGCCCACACACTCCCGGCCCTCGTCCGGCTGATCCGAGGAGGGGTTGTCTCGATCGGCGGCGTCGTTTCGATCGGCGGCCCCGGCTCGACCGGAGGCGCCTGCTCTCTCGGCGTCTGCTCCGGCACATTCTGCACATACGACTCGTCGTGGCCTGCAGGGTTCACGATGACCTCCTCAGCTCTTCCGACGCCAGACACGCGGTATGCCGCCCCGAGTCCGCGGTCTCGGGACAGGCGTCTGTAGTCGGATTGCCCCGGAAATCAACAATCAATCCCGCGCTGTGCCGGGGTCGACGAGCCGCCCGTAGGTGAGTCCACCGGACTGTTCAACCAAGGGCCTGTTCGTACCCATCGTGCTCACAACCGCCATCAACCTTCGCTACTGTCGCGCGCACCGAGGAATCGGAGCACGGCCGGGTCAGCGGAGGTTATGCGGTCGACCTCCTCGCCACCATCGCATTGGTAGAGACCTACCGTCACCGAGTTCGCACGCCGCACCAGTACCCGCCAGATCGCGCCCGCATCCTGCCAACGCTGCAGCACCGAAACCGGATTCGACCACTCGGCATCACCTGATACGTCGCCGGACACCAGGCGCCCTCCTTTCGACTGCGAGTTCGCAGATGGACATGATGACAGCATCGCGCCTGCGACCTCGGTAGCCTCGAGACATGCGAACATTCGTGTGGCAGGGGATCGATGAGCCGCGCATGGAGATCGTCCAGGTGGAGAGTCTGGATCGGGCGCGCGGGACGCAGATCGGGTTGGTCTACGAATTGCGCTGGCAGCTCGACGGTTCGGAGCTGATCGTCGATATCGGGGACGGGCCTGTCCGGCACCGCCTCGACGGGGCGGACTTCTTCGATGTGCAGCATGCGGTGTTCTTCAACTCGCTGCCCGTGCTGCGCGACGGACTGCTGCTGCCGGAGGCCACCCCGCAGGACTACACCATGCGGTACATCGATGTCCCGCAGCTGACCTCGCGCCTCACCGCGCAGCGCTACCACCCGCGCGGTAAGGGCGTGGTCGGCTTCAGTTCCGGCGACTACAGCGCCGATATCGAATTCGACGGGGACGGGTTCGTGACGGACTATCAGGATTACGTGCGCCGGCTGCATCCGGCATCGTGAGCCCGGTCCTTTCTACTTGTCGACAGCGGCCTCCCGGCGGGCGAACGCATCCGCGTGATCGAGGCTGAAGGTGGACACCAGGCGCACCGTGTGATCGACGATTTCGGTTGCGGTGCAATCGAGTAGGCCCGATTGCCAGGCGGTGATGAGTTCCACGAATCCGCCGACGCCGATGATCGCGTCCATGTGCAATGCGCGTTCGTCCGCGGTGGGGCCGAGGACGCGCAGGGCGCCGGCGACTACGAGACCGGCGGTGAGGCGCATGGCATTCACCCGGCACGCTTCGAGGGCGGGGCTGCCCGCGTGGTGCAGGAGCAGAATTCTGCTGTAGGCGGGGTCGGCGGACATGCGATCGGTGACGACTGTTGCCGCGATGCGGACGATTTCGGGCAGCGGGCGGTCGAGATTGTCCTCGAAGGCGGTGGCGAGGGCTTCGAGCATATCGTCGCGGACGGTTTCCCACGCCGCTCCGAGCAGTTCGTCGCGATCGGTGAAGGTCTCGTAGAAGTAGCGGTCATTGAGGGAGGTGCGGGCGCACACCGCGCGGATCGTGACTGCGGGCCAGCCGTTTTCACGCCAGATCTCCAGGGCGGCGGTGATCAGCCGCTGCCTGCGCTCGGTACGGCGCTCTACGGCGCTACGCCCGCCCCACGTCTTCGGTGTCGACACTGTTCCATCTTGACAAGGTCGGGGGCCGCTCACAAACTGGTGACATGCGCAGTCATTGGTGACAGTCGTCACCAGTTGAGCGCGGAGCGACACGATGCGGTGTCGACCCAAGGAGGTTCGGTATGTCCACGCTCATGCCCGAAGCTGCTGAGCAGCACTACCGTTCGACACGGCCGAGCAAACGCACCCGCACATCGACCGCGACGCTGGAGGCCTTGACGGTCGGGCTCGATGTGCGGGCCGGGGTCTTCGGCCGGGCCAAAGACACTGACCTGCTGCGCTTCCGGGCGGGCACGCGGCGGTATGCGGTACTGAACCATCCGGAATACGTCGATCATGTACTGCACGGTGGCCGTCTGAAGTATGAGAAGGCCTTCGAATACGAGATGCTGCGCGCGATCCTGGGCATCAGCCTGTTCACCGACGAGGGCGAGTCCTGGCAGCGACACCGGACACTGCTCAATCCGATGTTCGCCAGAAGACATCTCAACGGATTGATCGATCTGATGGTCGAACCGATCGCCGAAAGCATCGCGGCGCTCGACACCGGACCCGCCCGCGCCGAGATCGACATGGTCGGCGAGATGGTGCAGCTGACCCTCAATGTGGTCGGCAGCGCACTGTTCGGCCAGCAGTTCGGCCATATCGCGCAACGGATGTCGGGCCTGGTCACCGGCGGACTGCGGTTCGCCGAGCGGCTGGAGCGCCTGTTCGTGGTCGCCGCGCCGCCGAAGTCGCTGTGGCGGGCCGCGGCGCGGGTCGCCTTCACGCCGATTCCCCTGCCGCCACCGCTGCGCAAGATCCAGCACATTGTGCGCACCCTCGACGCCGAGGTCTGGCGTGTGGTGACCGACCGCTACGAAAACCCTACCGACAGTCCGGATCTGCTGAACCATCTGCTCACCGCCTCCGATGCCGAAGGCACGCTGCACCTCAAGCGCGTCCGGGACGAGGCGCTCACCTTCATGCTCGCCGGCCATGAAACGACCGCCAATGCGCTGTCGTGGATGTGGTACCTGCTGGCCCTCGATAGCGAAGCCCGCGAACGGCTACTGGCGGAGGTCGACACCGTCCTGCAGGGCCGCACCCCGACCGTCGAGGACCTGCCGAACCTGCCGTGGACCTCGGCCTGCGTGCAGGAGTCGATGCGATACTTCTCCCCCGCGTGGACAATTCCGCGAGTCGCCATCGCAGACGATGTCATCGACGGCCATCACATCCGGCGCGGCACCACGGTCATCGTGCCCTCCCACTTCATCCACCACGACGCGCGCTGGTGGCCGGAACCGGAACAGTTCGACCCGGCCCGCTTCCTCCCCGGTGCGGGCAAGGGCCGCCCCCGCTCGGCCTACCTGCCGTTCGGCGGCGGCCGGCGAATCTGCATCGGCTCGAGTTTCGCACTCATGGAGGCCGTCCTGATCACCGCGATGTGGAGTCAGCACTACGTTTTCGATCTGGTCCCCGGATTCCCCGTCGAACCGGAGGCAACCTTGACCCTGCGCCCCAAGAACGGCCTGCGGATGGTCGCACGCCGTCGCGAGACGTGAGGACCCCCGGCGCAGCCTGCGCCGCACCGAGGGTCACTGTCCAACGGCTCAGTCGGCGGTGGGGAGCACCAGGATCGGCTTGATGGTCGCGCCGATCTCGGCGTCGTGCATGGCCGTATTGATTTCGGAGAACGGGTACTGCCGGGAGATCTTCTCGATCGGGAACTTGCCCGCGCGATGCCATTCGATCAGCTGCGGGATGAATTCCTGTGGGTCGCAACTGCCTTCGATGCAACCGCGGACGGCCTTGCCATTGCCGGTGAGGTGGCCGATCTCGAATTCCATGGCAGCCTCGCCGAGGCCGACCAGAACCAGCGTGCCGCGCGGCGCGAGGGCCAGCAGGGCGTTGGCGATCACCGGGTTGGCCGCGGTGGTGTCCAGCGCGAAGGTCGCACCGCCGCCGGTGGCGGCCTGCACCTGGGCGACAACGTCTTCGGCCGCACCGTCGATGACCGTCGCGGCGCCCAGTTCCTTTGCCACGGCCAATCTTTCGGCCGACAGGTCCACGGCGACCACATTCTCGACGCCGAGCGCACGTGCGGCGAGCAGCGCCGACATGCCGACGCCGCCGGCGCCGAAGATCACGATGGACTCGTTCGGAGCCGGGCGCATCACATTGGCGACCGCACCGGCGCCGGTCTGCACGCCGCAGCCGAAGGGGGCGCAGGCGACCAGATCTACATCGTCGTCCACGACGACGACATTGCGGCGGCCGACCAGCACGTGGGTGGCGAAGCTGGACTGACCGAAGAACGCGCCCATCACCCGCTCGCCACCGATGCTCAGCGGCGAGGTGAAGTCGGTCCGGCCGCCCGAGGTGTTCAGCATGACGAACTGCTCGCAGTACGAGGGCGCGCCGGTGGTGCACTGGGTGCACGTGCCACAGCTGCCGTAGGTCAGCAGTACGTGGTCGCCGACCTTCACATCGGTCACCGCCGAGCCGATCTGCTCGACAATGCCCGAGCCCTCGTGGCCGAGCACGATCGGCAGCTCGGGCGGGAAGACGCTCTTGGTCACCAGGTCGGTATGGCACACGCCGGTGGCGACAATGCGCACCACGACCTCATCCGCCCGAGGCTCCTCGAGGGTGATGGTTTCGAGCGCGAGCGGCACTTGCGCTCCACGCGCGACCGCGGCAGTGATGTCCATCCGGACACTCCTTCCCAAAAGACGGCGAAGTGACTTCTCACGCCGATCACCTGCACCATAGGGCGGGGAACCACCTCAGATATAGAACACGTTCCACTCACCGGGGCGATACGTTGCCACATTCGGACCGCCTGCGTAACCCCGGCCCCGCATACTCGAGTCCATCACCTACCTTCGCGACCCATCCGAGGGAGTCCCGATGGACCTCACCGCACCCATCTGCGTTGTCGGCGCCGGACAGAGCGGCATCCTCACAGCCGCGAAACTACGCGATCTCGGCTACCGGAATATCGACATCCTCGAGGCCGGGGCGCAGCTCGGCGGGTACTGCCAGACCGCCGAGGCGGAGGGCGAAATCTATGATTTCCAAGCACATCTCATCATTCAGCAGGACTTCGGCGAGGACGCGTCGGGAACCGCCATCGATGAGCTGATCGGCAAGCATCCGGTGGAGACGCAGGTCGAAGCGCTGCACTTCGTTGCCGAAACCGATTCCGGCAAACCAGGATTGACCGTTCCACCGCACTTCCTGCCGCTGTTCCGGACACTGACGCCCGAACAGGCGGCCGATCAGCTGGCCGAGGCGTGGAACCTCATCGAGCGAGCAGCCCGGGACAGGCGGGCACCAGGGCTCAGCGGATTGGCCTTCGATCGCATCCCCGGCGAGACCTGGGAGACGTACCGGGCCCGCCACACCCCACTGGTCGGCGAGATACTGCAGGGCCTCACGCTGTACGCGAATATGCGCAGACCCCGGCAGCCCGCCGAAACCATCATCAATATCAATGCGCATATCTCCGGCCATGTTTCGCAGCTGGCGAAGATGATCCTGTCGCTCTATCCGGCACAGAAACAGGCGCTACTGGAGCGCATGCCGGACTCGCTGCGCGCGCAGATGAACTCCCGCAGGCCGGTGACCGTGGCCTTCCGGCACGGATTCATCAGCTTCATTCGTCAGATCGTCGAGGACTGCCGACTCGAAATCAGCGTCGACAGCAAAGTCACCTCGATCGAACCCGTTCCGGGAGAAGGCGTTCGGGTCACGTACACAGTGGGCGGCGAGCAGCGCAGCGCGATGTACTCACGCGTGGTGCTGACAGCGCGGCCCGCCCAGATTCGGGACATCTTCCCCACCGGGGATATTCACGAACTCTTCGCCGAGCGGAACTGCCCCCGGACCTGGACCCGTAGCTATCTGATCAAGGTCCGGGAGGAATTCATCACCTTCCCGCGCCGATCGAATTCCCCTGAACCCCTTGGCTTCTGGCTGCTGGAGCCCTATGGCAGCTACACAGACTCCGATCCGGAACAAGCCCTGCACCGCATCACCGCCGCCAACAAGCAGCACCCCGGTCCGTATTGGATCTGCTTCAGCAATTCCGACACCTCGATAACGGACGCACAGGCCTGGGCACTCGCCAAAGAGGGCCTGTTCCTGTTCGAGGACCCGGAACTCGTCTCCGAAACCATTGCCGAATGGCCCGCCTACCCCAGCGCGGCCGCGGTCCGCGAAGGCTGGTTCGAGCGGGTATCGGAGATCCAGGGCCGGGACGGCATCTACTTCGTGGCCGAAATCCTGTCCGGCCCGACTGCCGAATGCATCAGTTCCTTTGTCCGCGAGGTAATCCCGTCCTGGTTCGGTCCAGATGGCGACACCCCTTCGCCGCCACCGAGTCCCGCCGCGGATCAGCGCGCCCAGGGGGCGACGATCGGCGGCTGACCGGGGATGAGACCCTGCCCGCCGACGGGCAGGACCACGATCGCCTCGAACGGTTCGTCACTCGGATTGGACATGGCGAACGACTGATGTGCGGGCACGATGAGTGCGTCTCCGGCTGCCACCGTGAGGATTTCGCCGCCCATGGTGACATTCATCGTGCCGGACAGCGCGATGAAGATCTCCTCGCGAGTCAGTGCGTGCGCCGGCGCGTCCACGCCCGGTTTGATGGTCAGTCGCCATGCGCTGTTCTCGGTGGAACCGCGACTGGGTGCGGCGAGGCCGATGAAGCTCGCGTGGTCGTTCTCGAAGCGCGGGGCGCGGTCGGCGGTGATGTGCGGCATGACTCTCCTGTGTAATCGATTGCGTATGTGGACTATTGGGCCCACGGCGGGCTGACCCGGTCACCGCCGGGAGCCTGGGCGTATGCGCCCACCGGCAGGATCGCGACGGCCTCGAACGGTTCGTCGCCCGGCACGGACACGTGGAAGACGGTGTGCGCCGGGATCACCAGTGCGTCGCCCGCGCAGAAGTCACGGGTTTCGCCGTCGATGGTGGCGCGGGCCCGGCCGGAGAGGGCAACGAAGATCTCTTCCCGCGAGACCGCGTGTGCGTGGCCCGGGTTGCCCGGGTGCATGGTGAAGCGCCACACGCTGTTCTCGGTGGAGCCCCGGCTCGGGGCGGCCAGGCCCACGGCGGTCATGAGGGGACCTTCGAAGACGGGTGCATCGGCGGATTTGATGAGTGGCATGCTGTGACTCCTAGTATTCAACCGAGGTGTTCAACTATGGTTGTTCAACTAGAGTTGAACACATCGACAGAAGGAGCGTCAAGGATGGATTTCGGCGTCCTGCTCGGGCAGGCGTACCAAGCCTTCGTCCAGGAGCTGCACACACATCTGGCCGAGCACGGCCACCGCGTCCTCGGCGCCTCCTACGGCTACGTCCTGCGCACCCTCGCCGAGAACGCACTCACCGCAAGCCAACTGGGAGAGCGCCTGGGCATCACCGCCCAAGGCGCAGCCAAGATCGTCGACGAAATGGTCCGCCACGGCTACGTAGAGCGCCACCCCGACCCAGCCGACAAACGCGCCAAACTCCTACACCTCTCCGACCACGGCCGCGACATGCTGAACACCGTCCGCCAATTCCACGCCGAATACGAAAAAACCCTGATAGCTCGCACAGGCAAAGAACACATAGAAACAGTCAGAGCCGTCCTAACCGAAATCATCAACACCCCAACCGATTCCGGCACAGAACGCCTCTTCCGCCCACTATAGAATCCACCTCTAGTCTCCCAATCTTGGAGTCCGTGGTCTTTTCGTCTTGCGTCTCTGAAACCGGACCACAGCCGGTCGACCAAGCTGGTACCGCAGATAGTTCTCCCAACCGCGGAAGGTAGGCCGGGTACGGCTCCCGACGTGCCCAGCACGGCCATCTCGGGCTTTGCCCGCACCCTCTTGCAGACCAACCCTGCCCGGGAGGCAAGCAACCCAGGTGCACCGACGGGTTTCGGTATAGAAACCGTCGGTGCACCTGGGTTGCTTGCGCCGAGAGGCGGTGGCGGGTCCCTGGGTGCGGGCAGGGCCCGAGATGGCAGTGCTGGTGGCGTTAGGTGGGGTACCCGGCTTACCTCCCGGGCCAAGGAGATACCTGCGGTACCGGGCGGAAGACTGGCTGTGGTCCGGTTCCACAGACAAAGACGAAAAGACCAAAGATTCAAAGACCAAGACGCCTGGAAACAAGGGATCGAAGAACACGAACCCGAAACACCCTGTCCGGCAACGACCTCTAGCACCGACAGGATCAACCTGTCGGTGACACCAGGGGCGGGGGAACCTATTGTCGCGGTGGGGGTGTGATGGCCCGGCGGAGCACCCGGTACCGAACCGGGGACAACCCCGAGGCACGACACACCCTGCGCGGCCGCAGCGACGGCGGAACCTCGGTCAACAACTCGGCCGGGTGATGCAAGTGATTGACCCGCGGAGTCCGGGACGGATCCACATGCGCCGGAGCGATCCACGCCGTCCGGCCCGGGAAATCCGAATCCTCACCGAGCTTGATGGTCTTCCACCCGCGTGGCCCGTCTTTCACCAGGGCGTGGCAGTGATCGCAGGCGAGGGTCAGGTTTTCGATATCGGTCGGGCCGCCCTTGCTGAACTCGGTCACATGATGGGCCGCCGCCATACTCGCCGGAGCCGAGCATCCCGGGCGGGTGCAGCCGCGCTCGGTGGCGATCAACGCCAGCCGTTGTGCCGGGTTCGCCAACCGGATTTCCCCGATATGCAACGGCATCCCGTTCTTGTTCTTCACGAGCACGAACGTCTTGGAGTCGCGGGCCATCAACTGGAGGGCATTCTCGACCGGGATCTGCCCACCGGTGGCAAGGGTCGCTACCCCCGTGGCGCGTTCGACGTCGTCGATGCTCATGGTCATGATCGTGGAGACCGGCAGGCCACGGTGGGAGCCGAGTTTGGCGGGGTTGAAGTCCGGGTGCAACACGGCCATGAGGGCGTCGTGCTGGCGTTGGGCCTTCGAGCGCTCGTCACGGGCCGCGCACGCCTCCAACACCTCCCGGGGCACCGGGTTGTCCTCATCCTCAGCCCACGGGCTTTCCTTGTCCGCAGGATTACACATACCGGGGCGCGCCAGCTTCGCCATGACCGCATCGAACGCCGCACGCGCGTCGGGGGTCAACTCGACGGTGAGGGTGGACATGAGGTCGTAGCGTTGCGGGCTCAGAACCGCGCTGCGCTGGTTCTGCCGATCCGCGTCCTCGGTCAGCTTGCCGTCCGGGTCGAGGTAGCCCAGGATCATCTCCCCGATCCTCGGCAAATGCGTCGGATCCAAAGCACGCGCCTGGAAGGCGAGCTGCTTCTCGGCATACGCGCGGGCTTCGGGAGCGACCTTGCCCGGCAACCGGTTCATCACTTGCCGGATGACCCGCACATGATCGAGGGAGATCGCCCCCTCGTCCAAAGCCTGGGCCGAACACGGCAGCACCGGGGCCTGGTCGGGCTCGTCACCGACGCGGTGCCACACCGCCAGGTCTTCGGCGGTGCGCCACCGGTTGATCGCATCCCCGTGCGAGATGTGCAGCACTGATTGCAGATACAGGGCCGGGCTACCGGAACCGTTGAGAGCGGGCAAAGAACGCGCGCAGGCTTGCACGATCAGATCCCGTTGCACCGACGCCAACCGGCGAGTGCAGGTCTCGATCTGCTGCATCAACGCCACAATGTCGTTGTCCGACACAGGAATCAACGACAGGTTGGTGAGGGATTCAACCGCAGCGGCCAGTGCTTGCGCACCGGTCGCGATTGCGGATTCTCCCCCTGATTCCATGCCTCTATTCTACTCCGCGAAAACAGACCCGGAAAGGCGAATTCCGTTGTGATATAAGGCTATTCAGAATATTCGGGTTTTATCTTTTGCCTTGCGTCTTTATCTCTCGCTCTTCTTATCCAGGCGTCTTTTGTCTTGTTCTCTTTAACCCAAGCGCCGCCACCCTTCCTCCGCCGACGCACCGTACGATGGAATTCGCGTCGAGTCGAAAGGCGGTATGTGGTGGTGGATGCGCAGGATTGGCGTGAGCACGGGGTGCGGGTGGTCAGGGCCGGGCAGTTGGATTCGAATACGCCGCAGACTCCGGGGATGAGTCGGGCGGCGGCTATCGATGCTGCGCGGGTGGGGGCGGAGCGGCTTTGGGCGGGGACGGTCACGATTCATCCGGATGCCAAGACCGGGGCGCATCATCATGGGGCGCTGGAGAGTGTGATTTATGTGCTTCGGGGGCGGGCTCGGATGCGGTGGGGTGAGCAGCTGGAGTTCGTAGCGGAGGCGGGGGCTGGGGATTTCATTTTTGTGCCGCCGTACGTGCCCCATCAGGAGATCAACGCCAGTAGCGATGAGCCGCTGGAATGCGTGCTGGTGCGCAGTGGGAGCGAGGCCGTGGTCGTCAATCTCGATATAGAACCGGTGGAGCGGCCCGACGCCGTGTACTGGGTCGATCCACTCCACCGGGAGCCCACGGGGGACGAATGACGGCCCCGGGAGTTGTTTGGCTAGACGGCTGCGCTCGACTTGGTGGCCTCGACTGCCTCGCCGATCCATGGCAGCACCGCATCGCGGACGCGAATCGCCTGCGGCAGTAGACCATTCGCCGCGAGCAGATCGGCCGCGTGCTGCTGCTCGTCCAGGAATTGCTCGGTCACCGCATTGACGCCGAAGGGACGGCCGCGCAGTGCGGCTTCCCAGGAATCGAGGTCGGCCTTGCCGCCACGGGCGATAACGTCGTCGACGAAGTACTGGGCCGCCTCGCGCGGGTTGGCGGTGATCCAGGCGTCGGACTCCTGCAGCGACGCGATAATCGCCTCCAGCGCTTCCCGATTGTTCTCGGCCACATCCCGGCGGGTGAACCACAGCGACGGGTGGCTGAAGACCGATTCGGTATCGACCAGGGTGTGCAGCTCGGTGGCGGCTTCGACATCGGCCAGGCTGGGGTACGCGCCGACCCAGGCATCGAGGTCGCCGGCCAGCAGGGCGGCGCCGTCACGCACATCGGTGTCGATGGGCTCGACGTCGGACCAGGTGAGGCCGGCCTGCTCGAGGGCGAAGAGCAGCAGCGTGGTCTGCCAGGAACCGTGCGCGATGCCGACCCGCTTACCCTTCAGGTCCGCCGGGGTGCGAATTCCGCTGTCCGCCTTGGTGACCAGACGGCCGTTCTCCACCCGCGGGCCCGAAATGCCGACGTACACCAGGTCGCGGCCATTGGCCAGACCGGTGACCGGCGGGGTGAAACCGGTGCCGATGAAGTCGTAACCGCCCTCGGTGAACAGCCAATCCGAGTGCAGCGACGGCAGACCCGTCTTCGGGTCGACACGCTCGGTCGCCGGCAGGGCGCGCAGATCGACCCATTCCACATCGGGCAGCCGGGTTTCCAGAATGCCGCGATGACGCAGCACGAACAGCGAGTTGTTGTGCGGGAAGTAACCGACACGAAGGGACATGAATGCTCCTGGGATCGAAGTGTTTAGCGGGAGAGAGACAGTGCTGCTTCGGAATTCGGCACGGTGAGGCGGGAACGGCCCAGTAGCGGCAGGACCTCCTCGCCGACCCGGTACGCCTCCTCCAGGTGCGGATTGCCCGCGAGAATGAAGGCGTCGACGCCGAGGTCGATCAGTTCGTCGAGGCGCTCGGCGACCTGCTCGTAACTGCCGACCAGGCCGAAGGCTGGGCCACCGCGAATGAGGCTGAAGCCGCACCACATATTCGGCTGCACCTCGAGATCGCGGTAGCCGGTGATGGTTTCGGGCACCCAGCCCTTGATGCGCGCAGCGCCGACGGAGTCGCCCTGGGCGGCCCGATTCGCGGCGTCACGGTCGACGAACGCCCAGCCCTTTTCGATTTCCGCCCAGGCCGCCTCCTCGGTGTGCCGGGCGACGATATCGATGCGCACCGCGAACTTCGGTGTGCGTCCGAAGGTTTCGGCGTGCACACGGGCCCCGTCGAACTTGGCTCGCAAATCGGCATACGGCTCGAGCCAGGACAGGTAGTAATCCGAGTGGCGGCCCGCGGCCTGCACGGCTGCGCCCGAGGACCCGGAGAAGTACACCTCGGGAAACGGCTGACCGGCCAATCCCGGTGGCAGCGCCGCACCCTCGGTATGGAAGAACCGGCCGTCGTAGTCGTACGGCTCACCGTCCCACACCCCGCGCAGCACATCCAGGAACTCACTGGTGCGCGCGTACCGGTCGTCGTGGGAAACCTTGTCGCCCCACCACAATTGAGCAGGACCGCCGCCACCACTGATGATGTTGTAGACCAGCCTGCCGCCGGTTGCCCGCTGCAGACTCGCCGACATGCGCGCCGCCTGCACCGGATGCAGGAACCCGGGCTGGAACGCGACCATGAACCGGTACGTGGTGGTCTCCCGCGCCAGCGCGGCGGCCACCGCCCACGGGTCATCGGTGACCGGGAACGACGGCAGCAGCCCACCGAGGAATCCCGCCGATTCGGAAGCCTTTGCCACAGCGGCCATATGGTCGATATAGCCGTACCCGTCGAGTTCGCCGGCACGGATGGCGGGAGCGATATTGCCGGGGCCGTAACCGCCCGCATGACCGCGGTTGGACCGGCGCGGGGTGCGCAGCGACGCGTGGTCGCCCTCCATGCCGATGCGCCAGTAGATGTCGATGGTCATGCCCCGGCCTCCTGGACGGCCAGGGAGCGCCCGGCCGGATCGACGAGATACAGCAGGTGTTCGCCGGTGCGGTGCACTTCCTCGATATGGGGATGCCCGACGAGCACGAAGGATTCGATTCCGGCGTCGATATAGCCCGAGAGCCGCTGCGCCACTTGCTCATAGCTGCCGACCAGGCCCACCGGCTGGGAGTAGCCGAGTTCGGCGAATCCGGCCCAGCGGCCGTCGCCTAGATCCAAGGCGCTCGACGGGCCTTCGGCGTGCACCTCGCTCCACTGACGGTGCGCTCGCGCCCACGCCTCCTGCTCGGTTTCCCTGGCGATGACCGGGATGTCGAGCCCGGCACGCACGGTCCGCCCCGCAGCCGCCGCACGTTCGCGCAGCTCCGTCACCGATGCCGCAATGCCGTCCGGTGTTTCGGTGAACACGTGCACATCACCGTGCCGTGCCGAGAGTTCCAGCGCCTGCGCCGAAGTGCCGGAGAGATACACGGTCGGGAACGGCAATCCGGACAGGATGCCGCGGAAGCCGCCGTCGATCACGTCGAAGTACTCACCGTCGAATTCGAAGCCGGTGCCCTTGAATCCCGCACCGGGGACCGGGGTTTCGTTCCATACCCCCCGCGCCACGGTCAAGAACTCGGCGGCGCGCGCGTAGCGGTCGTCGCCGGTGACCCGATCGCCCCGCGCCCGGGCATCGGCTTCCTCGGTGTCCACGGCGATCCGCCACGACAATCTGCCCCGGGAAATCTGCTGCAGCGTCGCCGATACCTTCGCCGCATACACCGGAGTACCGAAGGCAGGCTGGAACTCGACGATCACTCGGGCGTGCCGGGTGGCGCGCAGGGCCCCGCCCGCCACGATCCACGATTCCTCGCCGAGCGGATCATAGGGAGCCAGTACGCCGTCGAGCCCGGAAAGTTCTGCGGCATCGATGATCTGGTGCAGGTCGTCGAACGGCCCGAACCGGCCGGGCCGCACATCGGTGGCCGGGGTGACAGGCGAGTGCCCGCCGAAGCCGCCGCGATTGCGCGCCGCCGGCCCGGCATGCCGCCCGTCACCCTGGGTGGGCAGCCGCCACAGGAACTCGGTCACGCGAGCACCTTCCCCGACTCGACGAGCTCACGGGCCCGCTCCAAAGGCTCACGGGCGACCCAGGATTCGAGGTCGAAGTCAGCGGCCAGGAAGCCGTGGGTGTACAGGAACTGCTTCTGGATCCCGATCAGCTCGACGCGCTCGTCCGACAGCGACGGATGCAGATCCTTGTGGAAGTTCTCGCCATAGGCCGCGACAACACCTTCGGGGCCGGACAGGGTTTCGCGCTGTAGCACCTCGCGAACAGCCTCGAGATTGCCCGCCGCCCAATCGGCCGCGCGCAGGCTCTGCGCGAGGAATCCGATCACGACCTCGGGCCGCGATTCCAGCAGATCCGCGTGCACGGTAATGGGGCGCGGGGTGCCATTGTTGACCCGCAGCCGCTTGCTCTCGGTGGCGTCCAGATCAACCGCGACCCGCAGCCCGTGCTCCCGCGCGACCTCCTGTGCCCGCGCCCCCTTGACGTAGATGGCGTCCACATCGCCGCGCAGCAGTTCCTCGACGCCCCATGTCGTAATGCGACCCTCGGCGCGGGCTTCGGTGCGCACCTGCGGGTTCCGCTCCGTGCCGACCTCCACCACGGTCACATCGGCGAGCGTGAGCCCGCCCAGTCGCAGCGCGCTCGCGAAACCGTGCAGCGCCATGGCGCGGGGAAAGCTGCGGGCCTGATCCTGCGCCCAGGCGGGGATACCCACCCGCAGCCCGGCGAGTTCGGCCGGAGCGGCAATCTCGGCATCGGGTCCGACAAGGATGGCCTGCGCCTCGTCGATCCAGGTCAGTCCGATCAACCGGGTCGGCGAGCCCTGCGCGCGAGCCGCGAGCGCGGGCACATTGCCGCCCTCCCGGACCAGGCCGGACAGATCGTGCAGGAAATGGTGCGCGGCCAGTTCCGGCCCGGCGTCCTGCAGGACACCGAACTCCAGCCCGGCCGCACCGGCGGTCTCCCCCAGCCAGCCGAGGCTGTTCGCGAGACCGCTGGCGGTGGGCACGGGGCAGCGGGTGTACCAAAGGGTTTCGGTCATGAGCGCTCCTGATAAACGAAGGTGTCAGCCGGGTCTCAGTGGACGCCGAGCTGATCGAGGAATTCGGTTCGGTAGCGGATGGTTTCGGCATCAGCGCGGTCCCGGGGATGCGGGAGGTCGATGGTGATATCGACGGCGAAGCGACCACTGTCGAGAATCAGCACCCGGTCGGCCAGGCGAATCGCCTCGTCGACATCGTGGGTCACCATCAGCACCGCTGGACGGTGCCGGGCGACCAAATCGCCCACCAGATCCTGCATCTGCAATCGGGTGAGTGCGTCCAGAGCCGCGAAAGGCTCATCCAGCAAAAGCAATTCGGGTTCCCGGACCAATGCGCGGGCCAGCGCCGCCCGCTGCGCCTCACCACCGGAGAGGGTCGCGGGCCACTGCCGGGCCTTACCATCGAGATTCACCTCGGCCAGCGCCCGCAGCCCCGCCTCCCGATTCTCGCGAGAACGGCGCTGGCCCACAACAACATTGCCCAGCACCCGCTTCGATGGAATGAGCCGCGGCTCCTGATAGACGGTGGTGCGCCGCGCCGGTACCAGCACCTCCCCCGCGTCCGGGACCTCGAGCCCGGTCAGCAGGCGCAGCAGTGTGGTCTTGCCGGTGCCGCTGGGCCCGAGCAGCACCACGAACTCACCGCGCCGAATGGTGAGGTCGACACCGTCGAGAACGGTCTTGTCGCCGAACGACTTCCGCAGCCCGGTGATCGATACGGCGGTGCTCATCGAATCGCCACCTGCTTGCGCCACGGCATCGAGAACTTCTCGATGATCCGCACCACGACGTCGAAGATCAGGCCCAGCGCCGCGTACAGCACGACGCACAGCACCATGTAGTCGGTGCGGTTGTATTCCTGCGCCAGCGTCACCAGATAGCCGACACCCTCTCGGGTACCGACCTGTTCGGCCGCGATGAGACCGGTAATGCTGATGGACAGGCAGACTCGCAGCGCCATCAGAATTCCCGGCAGCGCCGAAGGCAGGATCACCTCGAGCACCAGCCACGGCCCGCGCAGGCCGAAACTCCGTGCCGCCTCGACCATTTTGCGATCCACATTGCGGACCCCGAGATAGGTGTAGGCGTACATCGGCGCGATGGTCGCGACCGCGATCAGCAGCACCTTGTACGTCTCATCGATGCCGAACCAGGCGATGAACAGCGGCGCCAGCGCCAGGAAGGGCACGGCGCGCACGATCTGCATGGTCGAATCGACGAGTTCCTCACCGAGACTGGACAACCCGGCGAGCAGTCCGAGCACCAGCCCGGCGCTCACGCCGAGGCCGACACCGGCGGCCGCGCGGGTGAGCGAGGCCGTCGCGAAATCCACCAGCTGACCGCTGGCAGCCAGCTCGGTGAACGCCGCCCACACCTTGGGCGGTCCGGCGAGCACCTGCGGCGACACCGTCCCGGACGCCGAGGCGATCCACCAGGCGGCGAAGATCAGCGCGGGCAGCAGGAACCGCAGCGGCACGGAAAGCCATGCGGGCCTGTGCCGTTCGACCCGGCTGCGCGGTGGGGCCAGCACGGGATCGGCGAGTACGGGTTCAGCCCGGACGGGGTCGGAAACAACTCCCGAGATCACCGCCATATCAGCTGCCCACCTTGACCGCCGCCAGTTGCTCCGGCGTCAGCTTGGACTGCAGGTCGTAGAAGATATCGCCGGCGGTGATCTGACGGGTGATCACACCATTGCCGTAGAACGTATTCACCACATCGCCCAGATCCGAGGCATCGGCGGTGGAGGGCAGCCGTGGCACGGTGGCCTCGCTGCCGACCCGCACGGCATCCGCCAGCCGGGCGCCGGAAAGCGCTGTCGGCCCGGACTTGTCGAAGACATTCTCGAAATCGGCCGGATTCGCCCGCTGCTTGGCCGTCAGCCCCTGCAGCACTTCCAAATACTTGGCCGCGATCTCGGGGTGCTGGTCGAGCACCTCGGTGCGGAACACCACGACGCTGTTGTCCTTGGAACCGATGCTCTTCTCGGTGGCGATCTCGACGCCACCGTTGGCCTTGGCCTCCTGGTACGGGATCAGGAACGAGGCCCAGGCGTCGATCTTGCCGCTGGCGAAGGCGGAGGCGGCGTCCTTCTGCTGCAAGGGAACTCGCGTCACCTTATCGGCCGGAATGCCCGCCTGCGCCAGCGCCTTGAGCAGGATGTACTCGCCCTTGGCGGCGGGATTCACCGCGACGCGCTTGCCCACCAGATCGGCGACCGTGTGGATGCCGGACCCCGGCGAGGCGATGATCCCGCTCTGGTCCTGACCGGCCGGGTCCTGCACCGCCACGATCCGAACACCGACATCCTTGGACAGCGCACCGACCACGGGGCTGAAGGCCGCCCCGGAGACGTCGAGTTCCTTGGTATTGAACAACTTCAGCATGGAGCTGAAACCCGGTGTGGTGGGCACCCATTGGATCTTCACCCCGAGCGGCGCGAGCGCGGCGTCGAAGGTGCCGTCCCGCTTGCCGACCGCGGTCGGACCCTCGTTACCCGGGTCCACGACCTTGAGCACGATGGACGAATTGCCGCCGCCACCACCGGAACCGGAGCTACACCCGGCGACGAGTGCGGCGATGGGGACGATCGCGATCGCGATACGCATGAGGGCTCGCCTGCGGGACATCGTGGAGGCTCCTGTTCCGGATTGTCGATCAATGCCTCCGAAGAGTAGGGACGGCGGTGGGGTCACGGCCAGGTAATGCTTTCCGAGGATTGGAAAGCTTGACAGCGCGATAATCCCTGCTATTAGCCTGGCTTTCCATCTATCGGAAAGCTGAACGGCCGCTGCGGGTCCGCGGCTGTGTTAGCGTCGGCCCCGTGGAAGCTTCCGGCGTACAGACCGTCGCCCGCGCCCTGTCCGTCCTGGACTGTTTCCGAGGGGGCGAAGAGCGCGGCGTCTCGGAGATCGCACGGCAGCAGGGGCTCGCGGTCAGCACCACCCATCGCCTGCTGGCCGCACTGGTGCAGGCGGGCTTCCTGGAGAAGGACACCGTGTCCAGCCGGTACCGCATGGGCGGCGCACTCGCCGAGTACGGGCAGATCGCCTACCGCCAGCACCGCATCTATCTCGCGGAGCCGCATCTGGAACAGCTGGCCAATACCACCGGCGCCAGCGCGTCGGTGGCGACGCGGCACAATATCCACGCGGTACTGCTCGGCACCAGCCGCTGGCGGGAGACCGACGGCCACGCGCTGCAGGGTGTGCGCCTGCCGCTGCACGCCAGCGCCCTCGGCAAGGCGCTGCTGGCCTGGTCGGCGACCACCGATGACGAATTGCGCGGCCTCCCTTACGAAGAGGGCACCGAGCGCTCCGTCTCCGGACCCGCCGAACTGCGCCGCGAACTGACCACCACCCGCGAACGCGGATACGCCTACAACGACGAGGAACTCGATCCGGGGTTCCGCACCATCGGGCTGCCCGTCCTCGATCCGCGCGACGCCGCCGCCCCGTGCCGCTTCGCACTCGGGCTGCGCGGGCCCACCACACTGATGATTCCCGAGCGGGTGCCGTTCTTCGTCGAACTGGCGAAGGTGACCGCACAGGAGATCGCGGCCAAGTTCGGATCACGCTGACGGCAACCGTGGCCACCGTCGCCAAGTTCGACGATCGTCGAACGTATGGCGAGCGAAAGCGCAGTCCGGAAGAGCCTGTTCGCAGTGGGAATCGAGCTCGACGGCGAGGGATACCACCCGAGAGCGTGGCGTCGCGCCGGGCACGAGCCCACCCTCCTACTCAGTCCGCGCCGACTGCGCGCGCAGGTGGCCGCGGCCGAGAACGCGGGTTTCACCTTCGCGACCTTCGACGATTCGATCGCCTCGGCCGGTGAGACCGCGGGCCGTATCGACGCGATCGGCCGGGCCTCGTTCGTGGCGGCCAGCACCAGCACCCTCGGGCTGGTACCCGTCGTCGCCACCACCTACGGCGAACCGTTCCATATCTCTACTCAGCTGGCCACTTTGGACTACGCCTCGCGAGGCCGCGCGGGCTGGCTCGCCGTCGATGACCCGGCTACCGCCCGGACCTGGGGTGCGACACCACGGGTCACCGAGGACGAAATTCGGCGCGAGCGCGGCGATTCCATCGAGGTCGCGCGGCGGCTGTGGGATTCGTGGGAGGACGACGCGGTGGTGCGGGACTATGCGGCCGGCAAGTTCCTGAACCGGGATCGGTTGCACCATATCGACTTCATCGGCGAGACGTTCTCGGTGAAGGGGCCGTCCATCGTGCCGCGCCCGCCGCAGGGACAGGTCGTGGTATTCGGTTACGGCACAGAGCAATCCGGTATCGACGTGGCACTGGTGAGTGGCACGCAGACCTCGGACGCAGTGGCGGCGATACAGCGTGCGAGGGAGTCCGGTGCGGCGCGGGTACTCGTCGATCTCACGGTCGCGCTCGATACACCCACCGAGACAGCGGCGGAGCGACTCGCCGATCTGGGCACCGACGCCGGCCCGAATCAACCCGTGCCGCTGCACTTCTCGGGCAGTGCGGCCGATCTCGTCGTCCTGCTGACCGACCTCTCCGCACACGCGGACGGCGTCCGCCTGCACCCCGCGGTCCTCGACGAGGACCTCACCATCCTCGCACGCTATGTCCTGCCCGCCCTGCTGCGCGCGGGCATCGCACACCGCCCCGTTCCCGGTTCGACCCTGCGCGCGAACCTCGGACTGTCCCGGCCCGCCAACCGTTACGCCAAGGAGCTCACGCGATGACCGAGGTCCCGTTCCCCGATGCCCGAGTGCATTTCGGAGTCTTCTTCCAGGGCGTCAATCACAGCACCGTCTGGTCCGATCCGAGCAGCGGTTCGCAGATCGACTTCGAAACCTTCCGCCGGGTGGCGACCACCGCCGAACGCGGGCTCTTCGACGCCTTCTTCCTGGGTGAGGGCCTGCGCCTGCGTGAACAGGACGGGCAATTGCTCGACACCGATATCGCGGGCCGACCCGATGCCATCGCCCAGCTGGCGGCACTGGCGGGGCTCACCGATCGAATCGGGTTGGTGGCCACGCAGAACACCACCTACAACGAGCCCGCCGACCTGGCACGACGTCTGTCCGGACTCGATCTGCTCTCCGAAGGCCGGGCGGGGTGGAATGTCGTCACCACCGACAATGCCTGGACCGGCGAGAACTTCCGGCGCGGCGGCTTTCTGGACCACGCGCACCGCTACGAGCGCGCCACGGAGTTCCTGACGACCGCCCGCGAGATCTGGGATTCCTGGTCCGACAAGGCGATTGCCCCGTCCCGGCGCAGCTCGTCCTGGCTGACACCGGGTGCGGTGCGGACCGTCGAGCGCGATACCGACCATTTCCGGGTCGCCATCACGCCCACCCTGCCGCGTAGCCCGCAGGGTCATCCGGTGATCTTCCAAGCCGGAGTCTCACCACAGGGCCGCGATTTCGCGGCAGGGCATGCCGAAGTCATCTTCTCGCCCTTCGGAACCAATTTCGAACCGGCTCGCGAATTCGCCGACGATATACGGACTCGACTGGTCGCGGCGGGCCGCCCGGCCGACGATATTCGCATTCTGCCGGGCACCCAGATCGTGCTGGCCGAACGGGAATCGGAGGTCGAGGAGAAGAAGCGCTGGGTGCTCGAGCAGCAGATCACCGGTGCGACCGCGCTATCGCTGGTCGGCCAGGTCTGGGGCCGGGATCTGTCCCATCTCGATCCGGACGGGCCATTGCCGGTGGAAGATCCTGAGCAGTCGGTGATTTCCGGTACCCGTGGTGCGCAGCGCGACGGCCAGGATCGGGTCGCGATTGCCGGGCAGTGGCGCGAGCTCGCCGAATCCCGCAACCTCAGCCTGCGTCAGGTGGCCATCGAGACCACCGCGCGCTTCGGTTTCGCCGGCACCCCGGGGCAGGTCGCGGACGAGCTGACCCGCTGGGTCCGGCACGGTGCGAGCGACGGCTTCAATATCACCCCGTATCTGGTGCCGACCGGCCTGGACGACATTGTCGACTGGCTGATTCCGGAGCTACAGGAACGCGGCTCCTACCCCACCGCGTACACGGGCACCACACTCCGCGAACATCTCCGATTGCGCCCGCCGCTCACCCGGCGCTGACCTTCCGGCACCGCGAAACTTCCGCGATGCCGGACAAATTCGCAGGTCAGAGTGGTCGAGTTCACGCTATCGGTCGCGTAACTGGACATTTACGCCAGCTCCTTGTCGCGTAACGTGCCGATGGGCACAGTACGGATATGCCACCCAGCGAGCAGAGCCCCAGCCGAGCCGGTGCGACCCAGCTCGCACAGGAACGGGCGCAATTCCGCGTTCAGGTCGAGGAGTGCCTGCCCGCCTCCTCACATCTGCTGGCCCGGCGGTTGCACGATCTGCTGCGCGCAGCCCTGCGCGACGGCGCGTTCGGCTCCGGCAAGCTGCCGAGCGAGGCCGAGCTGATGACGCAGTACCAGGCCTCACGTGATGTCGTGCGGGAGGCGCTGGATCTGCTGCGTTCGGACGGACTCGTCGAACGCCGGCGCGGGGTGGGCACCGTGCCGGTCCGTGCCGAATACCTGGTCTCGGGAGCGCTTCCACCGGAAGGCCGTTCGCTCGAGGACCATCTCGCGCTGGGTCGTATCGCACCACGACTGCTGCACTGGGCGTGGGTTCCGGCGCCCCAGGTGATCGCCGATCATCTCGACGGCACCGCCGTCGGCGACGATTGCCTGTGCATCGAGTACGTGCTGCTGCTCGACCGGCGGCCGATTGGGCTGTTCACCAATTACTTACGCGCTCCCGAAGCCGCCCGGGTCGACCTGACCACCTTCCGGGACGACTTCTACTCGCTGCTGCATGCCGGTGGCATCGACTTCACCACCTTCGATGTCGGCCTCCAGGCCGCGCTGGCCGACGACTACGCGGCAGCACTGCTGCATGTGCTGCCCGGTGAGCCGGTGCTGCTGCTGGAACAGACCATCCGCGATCGCGACGGGCAGGCGATCGACTATGCGCTGGGCACCTGCCGCAGCGAGATGCAATTACGCATCGGCGCGATCCCCCGCATCGATCTGACCGGTGCACTCCCCCGTTGACCGAGGAGCAATCATGACCACAACAACAGTCCCCGTTGCGTTTTCGACGCTCACCGATGCGGCCGCCGCCCTGCGATCCGGGGCGGTGAGCGCGGTCGAACTGATCGATAAGGCCCTCGCCACCGCCGATGCGATCGACGGCAGCCTCGGTGTTTTCCTGACCCGCTTCGACGAACGCGCACGGGCGCAGGCCGAACAGGTGGACGCGAAGATCGCGGCAGGGGGCGAACTGGCTCCGCTCGACGGAATACCGTTGGGCGTCAAGGATATTCTCGCGCACGCCCATGCTGCCACCACCGCGCAGAGTCTGGTGCTCGCTCCCGAATGGGGCGCCGCCACCGGCGATTGCGCCGTGGTGTCCCGGCTGGAACAGGCCGGGGCGATCGTCACCGGCAAGACGACCACCATGGAGTTCGCGATCGGTGTTCCGGATCCGGACAAGCCGTTTCCGGTGCCGCGCAATGCCTGGGACCTGGACCGCTGGGCGGGCGGTTCCAGTTCCGGATCCGGCAGTGGCGTGGCGGCGGGCATGTTCCTGGGCGCGATCGGCACCGACACCGCGGGCAGTATTCGAATTCCCGCGGCGTTCAACGGAATCACCGGATTGAAGCCCACTTTCGGGCGGGTGCCGAAATCCGGTGTCGTCCCCCTGGGCTACACCCTCGACCACGTCGGGCCGATGGCGCGTTCGGCGGCGGACTGCGCGCTGCTGCTGTCGGTGATCGCCGGGCACGAGGCCGCCGACCCGTACAGCTCGCCTGCCGCAGTCGACGATTACTCCGGTGCGCTTACCGGCGATCTGCGTGGAATCACCATCGGCGTAGACGATCTCGACCGCTATGCCAATGCGGGCATCGACCCGGCCCAGCCGGAACTGTTCGGTGCGGCAATCGACGCACTGCGCGAGGCAGGGGCGACCATCGTGCCGGTGGAAGTCCCGATGTATCCGGAGTTGTCCGCGATCGATGTGGTGGTCATGCTCGCCGAGGCACACACCTACCATCGCGAAGACCTGCTCACCCGCTGGAGCGACTACGGTCGCGGCACCCGCGTCATCCTCGCGGCGGGCGATGCCCTAAGCGCCTCGGATTACATTCAGGCGCAACGTGTTCGGCGGATCGCACAGCAGCGGATGGCGGCGCTGTTCACCGAGGTCGACCTGGTTCTCACCCCGACCGGCCACCTCGGCGCACCGCCGCTGGCCGCCATCGACCAGCTGCAACCGCTGAATGTGCTGGCCTCCCTGCACACCCCGTACTGGAACCCGCTCGGCAATCCCACCCTCGCCGTTCCGATCGGCCTGTCGAGCGAGCGCACACCGCTGTCGATGTCGCTCAGCGGCAGGCCCTTCGCCGAAGCCACCGTATTGCGCGCCGGCGATGCCTATCAGCGGCTGACCGACCATCACCTCCGCACACCCGACCTCACGAAAGGCCTGTCATGACCGAATCCTGGTCCACCGATCCGGCGGAGAATGCCGCCGTCACCGCCCTCGGCGAAGTGGTGCAGGCCATGGCGGCCCTGCTGCACGGCGTCGAGGACACCCAGCACATCAACCCGAGCGGCGGATTCGTCCTCGGATGAGAGCCGCCGATGATACGGCAGCAGCGCCCGCACCACCATCGGCCGACCCGATCACCGGGACGACAGTCCGCTGTGAAGGTGGTCACCGTTAACTTCGAGAAGTGCCTCGCCGCTTGGCGGGGCGGGTTCTCGCTAGTGGTTCGGAGGTGCGGGCATGTCGCACAGCGTTGTTCATCGGGTGGCGGAGATTTCCGGGCAGTTGGCGGAGGCCGCCGTCGAGACGGAGCAGGCGGGCAAACTGTCCGACAAGAGTGTCGCGCTGATCCGCGATGCCGGGGTGATGCGCATGCTGCAGCCCACCGACTTCGGCGGATTCGCCGCGCACCCCAGGGATTTCGCCGAGGCGGTCATGGCGGTGTCCGCGGCCTGCGGGTCGACCGGGTGGGTGTGCGGCGTGGGCGGGGTGCATCCGTGGGAGATGGCGCTCATGGATCGCCGTCTGCAGGAAGAGGTGTGGGGCGCAGATCCCGATACCTGGATCGCCTCGCCCTATGCGCCGCAGGGCATCGCCACGCCCACCGACGGCGGCTACATCCTGAAGGGCCGGTGGAGTTTCTCCTCGGGGACCGACCACTGCGACTGGATCTTCCTGGGCGCCATGGTCGGTGACGCCGACGGCATGCCCGTGATGCCGCCGCAGATCCTGCACGTGGTGCTGCCGCGCGCGGACTACACCATCGTGGACGATTCCTGGGATGTCATCGGACTGTGCGGCACCGGCAGCAAGGACGTGATCGTAGACGGTGCGTTCATCCCGGCGTATCGCACCATCGACTCGGAGGAGGTCTCCTCCGGCACCATTGCCGCCGACCGCGCCGGGCGCACCGAAACCGTGTACCGGCTGCCGTTCTGGGCCATGTTCCCGCTCGGCATCACCGCGGCGGTCATCGGTATCGCGGAGGGTGCGCTGGCCGCGCACCTGGACTATCAGCGCGGGCGGATCACCGCCATGGGCACCGCGATCAAGGATGATCCGTACGTGCTGTACGCCATTTCCGAGGCGGCGTCCGAGATCGCGGCCTCGCGCGCCCAGCTGCTGGACGGGATCAGCCGGCTCTACGATCTGGCCGATGCGGGCTCGCCGATCACCTTCGCCGATCGATCCGTGGTGCGGCGCAACCAGGTTCGCTGCGCCTGGCGCGCGGTATCGGCGGTCGATGAGATCTTCGCCCGGTCCGGTGGCAATGCCGTGCGCAAGGGTCATGTGCTGCAGCGCTTCTGGCGGGACGCGCATGTCGGCCTGCAGCATGCCATTCATATTCCGGGATCGATCTACCACTCCGACGCCCTGACCTCGATGGGCATCGAACCGGAGGGCATGCTGCGGGCACTGATCTGAACACCCCCGTCCGGTCCGTCTCGAAATATGCGGCACGGCGTGTCGTGCCGCCCGGGAATCAGCCGTATGCGCAACGGTGAGCATCGGATTCGGAGATCGACCAGACGGAGGTTTGACGATGAGCGCCGACGATGCGGGCGTCGACCGCGCCACCGAGAAGCGGTACGAGCGGCTCAGTCCGTTCGAATTGAAGAACGAGCTCATCGATCTGGCCGACGACACGCTGAAGAAGACCGCGCACTCGATGATCGATGCGGGGCGCGGCAATCCGAACTGGACCTCCATCGTGCCGCGCGAGGCGTTCTATCTGCTCGGGCAGTTCGCCGTCACCGAGGCCCGACGGGATTGGAGCGAATTCGCCGAACTGGCCGGCATGCCGCAGCGGAACGGCATCGCCGGTCGCCTCGATCGATTCCTCACTGCGCAGCAGGAGAGCGCCGCGGCGACACTGCTGCGCGGGGCGGTCGAATACGGCGTCACCCGACTGGGATTCGACGCCGATGCCTGGGTGGGCGAGCTCGCCGATGCCATTCACGGCGATCACTACCCGCTGCCGGACCGCATGCTCACCCATATCGAACGGGTGGTGCACGACTATCTGGATCTCGCCATGGGTGGTGCGCCGGCGGGCGGCTGGGACCTGTTCGCCACCGAGGGCGGCACCGCGGCCATGTGCTATCTGTTCGACAGCTGCGTGCTCAACGGCCTGCTGTCGCCGGGTGATCGGATCGCGATCATGACGCCGATCTTCACGCCGTACCTGGAGATTCCGCAGCTGGAGCGCTTCCACTTCGATGTTGTGGAGCTGGAGGCCGTCACCGAGACCAGCACCGGTGTGCACACCTGGCAGTACCCCGCGGCGGAAATCGAGAAGCTGACCGATCCCGCGATCAAGGCGCTGTTCCTGGTGAATCCGTCGAATCCGCCCTCGGTGATGTTGGATCACAGCACGATCGAGCGCATCGCCGCGATCGCCGCACACGAGAATCCGAACCTCACGATCATCACCGATGATGTGTACGGGACTTTTGTCGAAGGGTTTCGCTCGCTGATGTCGATCGCGGCGGCCAACACCATCGGCGTGTACTCGTTCAGTAAGTACTTCGGGTGCACCGGCTGGCGGCTGGGGGTCATCGCGGTCGCGCGGGACAATGTTTTCGACCGGCGTCTCGCGGCATTGCCCGCCGCGGAGAAGGATCGGCTGGCACAGCGATACTCGGCAATCGCGCTGGATCCGGCGGGGCTCAGATTCATCGAGCGCATGGTCGCCGATTCGCGGGATGTGGCGCTCAACCACACGGCCGGATTGTCCACACCGCAGCAGGTGCAGATGGCGTTGTTCGCGCTTTCCGATCTGCTGGACACCGATTCCCGGCACCGCGCGGACTGCGAGGCGATCATTGCCCGCAGGCTGAAGGCGCTGTGTGACGGCTTCGACATACCGGTGCCGGTCGATCCGAACGCCGCGAACTACTACGCCGAGATCGATCTCCTCTTCTGGGTGAAACAGCGGTGGAGTGCGGCGTTCGCCGAGTGGTTGCCCACCGCGTATGAGCCTGTCGACCCGGTATTCCGATTGGCCGCACAGGGGTCGGTGGTACTGCTCAACGGCGGCGGATTCGGCGGGCCCGAGTGGTCGGTGCGTGTGTCACTGGCAAATCTCGCCGAGGACAACTACCGGATGATCGGTCAGTGGCTGACCGACATCATGGACGAATACCACCGGGAGTTCCAGAGCCGCAGGGCGTGAGGGCGCGCGGTAGTTCGACGGTGAAAGTGCCGCTGCGGCCGGGCTCATGATCGACCCAGACCGCGCCGGCGTGTGCGGCGACTATCGACTGGACCACGGCCAGCCCCAGCCCTGCGGTGGCCCTGCCCGCCGTCGTCGCCTGACCGTTCGTCGTGGCTTCGATGCGTATTACCCGCTCCCCGGCGATAAGTCGCACCGAGACCGCGGCGCCGGGCTCGGCGGCGGCCATCGCGCATCCGATCAGGTTCGACAGTGCCAGGCGCAGGCGAATGCGATCGCCCACCACCCCGCAGGAGTCAGGACCCTCGATTGTCAACGCCGCCAGGCGATTATGCGATTCGGGGACGTGTACGTCGCGCAGCACCTCATCGGCCACGGCGCCCATGTCCACGGGCTGCCATTCGAATGGATACAGCACATCCATTCGGGTGAGGGTCAGTAACTCGTCGAGCATGCGGCGCATGCGCACCGACTCCTGTGCGATCCGGTCTATCACCAGATCGCCGTCGGATTCCCCGCCCTGCCGATACCGATCGACGAGTTCGCCGATCTCGGTCAGGGGGGCGCGCAGATCATCGTTCGCCTCGATCAGCAACTGACCCATTCGGTTCTCGGTTCGAACAATGCCGGGCGTGAATCGCCCAGGTCGAAGGGAGAAGATCGGGTCCGTCGCATTCATTCTGCGCTGTCCCTTCTGACCGAGGGTCGAGGTGCGGCCGAGCCGAATAATACGGAACCATGGCGTCTCGCAACGGCCCAACCATATGACTCCAGATATCAGCTGGCAACCGGAATCCCTGTGATCCGAAACACTCGGAACCGGAAATGCGACCCGGACCGCGCCCTCGTCGCTCAGTGATTGCGGTGCGTGATCAGGTCCGCGAGCAGGCGCAGATCCGCGGAGTTTTCCGCGTCCGCGCCGGCGCGGTCCAAGCAGGCCAGCGCGGCGGCGATCTCGCGCTCCGCCTCGGAGCTTGCCCATCTGCGCGCGCCCGCCCGTTCGATCAGCTCGGTCAATCGGACAACCGCGACATCGTCGACCGGCTCGTCGCGGTAGTACAGGCGGCCGAGTTGCGCGCCGGCAGCGGTACCGGAGGACAGCGCCGCCATGACCGGAAGCGACTTCTTGTGGCTGCGCAGATCCGAACCGACGGGCTTGCCGGTCGCCTTCGGATCACCCCAGATGCCGAGCAGATCATCGACCAGCTGGAAGGCCGCCCCGAGATGCCTTCCGAAGGAGCGCATCTCACCGATCTGCTGCGGGCCCGCACCGACCGCGATCGCGCCGAGTTCGCACGCACAACCCAGGAGCGCGGCGGTTTTGCCCGCCGCCATGGTCAGGCATTCGTCCAGGGTGACATCGGTGCGGCTCTCGAACGAGATATCGGCGGATTGGCCCGCGCACAGTTCCAGCACCGTCTCGGTGAGTACGCGCAGGGCGGGGCCCGGCGTCGCTACCTCGGCCAGCACGTCAATCGCCAAGGCCTGCAGGGCATCACCGGCAAGGATTGCCTGACCGACACCGAATACCGACCATGCCGACGGGCGGTGGCGGCGGATCAGGTCATGGTCCATGACGTCGTCGTGCAACAGCGAAAAGTCGTGCACGAGTTCGACAGCCACCGCCGCTGGTACTGCGGCACGGACGAGCAGATCGCCGAGCGGACCGCTCACCGAGCGTGCGGCGGCCAGCGTCAAGGCCGGCCGCACCGCCTTGCCCGACTCGGAGCAGGCGGCGCCGTCGGCATTCCACCAGCCCACGTGATATCCGACTATATGCCGCAGCGGGCCGGGCAATCGGTCCACCGCGGCGCGATGGGCAGGTTCCACCAGTTCCCGGGTATGCGCCAGTACCTGTGCGGCGGTCTTGGTTTCAGGCGCGAACGGACCAGCAGTCATTCGACCTCCAGGGCTCAAAGGATGTAGCGCGAGGGGTACCGCAGGATGACGCGGGAGAAATGACTTGGGAGGCAATCCAATTGCGCACTGTAGCGGACGAATCCGACAAAAGCCCTTGTGTAGCAACCTTGTCGCTATCAAAGTTCCATATCGATCCGAACCCGATTCATAGAGCAAGCGTCCGCTCGGGGACAGGTGGGTGTGTTGCAGGCCTTGGATTCAATCGATTCGTCTGCCGAATCGCCTGCCGGCAGATAGCGTCTCGCAACGGCCGCCCAACAGTGAGGAACCTGATGACTCAAGATGAGAAAGTAGAACTGTCCTTTCCCCCGGTTGAGCCCCCACCATTTCCTGATGCACAACCCGAAAAGCGAGGATTCACACGCCGGAAGCTCGCCGCCATCGCCGGCGTGCTGCCCTTGAGCGCAATCGCCGTCGGCGCCACGTACTACGCCCGAAATGACGGAGATGCCGGGTCCACCGCAGCCCAGGGCAGTGCGAGCACTACAGCGAAAGCGGCGAACTTCGGCGCGGTCCCGACCCAAACCGAGCCGCCCGCAGGCCTCGTGCCCGAAATAGCGAAAATCGGAAGCCGACACATTGCCGCGCTGCACTCGATCCATCTCTATTTGAATCACATGTCGACCTACGATCCCCAATCGCTCGACGACTATTTCGCCGGCGCGATAGACGCGTCCACCGGCGCACATCGCCAACAACTGATCGACACCAACAACGCAACCCGCGAATACTTCCTCGCCACCAACAGCCGCAGCGAAGTAATCGAATTCAACTGCGGCCTCCGAGCCATAACCGGCACCACCGCTCTCGGCGTCGGCTACGTAAAGCAGTCCACCACAACCGACCTCACCCCCACCCCCGCGGTCTCCCTCACCGCCTCGGTGGTAACCGCCGAAGAACAACCCGACGGCCGCTGGCTCATCAGCGACGTAAAACTCATCTCCACCTAGCCCCGCCCAGCGGCGCCGCACCGCAAGGATGCGCCGGCGGTTGCGGTCAGAGGTCTTGGGAGGGTAGAGAGTTGCACCAGATGCGGAGGCGGTCGACGGGGAGGTTGTCGGATTGGTCGCAGTATCTGGAGAATTCGCGGCGGCCGGTGAGGGCGGGGCGTTCGGTGAGATTGAGGGCTTCGGCCCATTGGAGGGCCAGGAGTTCGGCGGCTACGGGGTCATAGTCGGCGGGCACTGAGCCGAGGGCCTCGGTGAGGATTCCCAGGCCGCATTCGTCGGCCGGTTCGGTGTGCAGACTCCACTGCAGCGGTTCCAGATTCATCCAGTCGAGGATGTGGGCGATCCGGGCCGACATCCTGTCCGTCTCGGCCTGGTGGTGCGGGTCCACCCCCATTGGTGGCCCTCCTTCCCGTGGATTCCCAACTTCCCCGAGCACTGACACTTCAACCTCGACAACGCAAATCACCAGCGAACTAGCTGCGCTGGAAGCATACGACGCCCCACCCAGTGTGCTCTCACCAGGTGCTTTTCGCCGGGCATCGGCAGGACTCGGCCCTCGGAGCACCGGCGAACGACCTGCGCCCCAGACCTGACCGGAACTCGGAAAGGACTGGGGCGCAGGGAAATACGTCAGCGAGGAGTACTGCCGATCAGGAGATCGGAAGTATCACCGCAACCGCGCCTCGATAGCCTCGATGATGCGGGGGCGCAATTCGGCGGCGCGGACGATGGCGTCGACCGAACCGACCTCGACAGCGCGCGGAATATTGTGCACGCGGTCGAATTCCGATGCCACATCACCGAGCTTCTCGGTGCGGACCGAGGAGCGGACATCGTCGCGTTCCGCGATGAGCGCCGCCCGATCGGTGCCGGAGGCGTTCGCGGCGCGCTCCTCCAGGTCCCGCACCCGCGCATCCGCGGCCGTGCGGGCATTGACCTCGTTCGAGAACACCACTGCCGCGGCGGGAGCCCCGCCGAGCACCGACGCGAACGAACCCTCGATCGCCAGCACCGTCATATTCGGGTTCAGCGCCTTCGAGAACACGACGAACGCGCCGCCGTGGTACCGGGAGATCACGCAGAACACAATGGGGCCCTGGAAGTTCACGATCGCACGGCCGATCTCGGCGCCGTATTCGAGCTGCAACTTCCGCATGGACTCCGGCGAACCGTCGAAGCCGGACAGGTTCGCCAGCACCACCAGCGGCCGATTGCCACTCGCGGCATTGATCGCCCGCGCGGCCTTCTTCGACGACCTCGGGAACAGCGTGCCGGCCGTATAGGTGTCCGGGCCGTCGGTCGACGGGAAGCCGCGGCGCGGCACCCCGCGCGACTCGATACCCAGCAGGCACACCGGGATTCCGCCCAGGTGCGCATCCTGCACCACGGACGTCTCGGCATCGGCCATGCCCGCCCAGCGCTCCAGCACCGGATGGTCCTGATCGGACACCGCCCGCATCACCGTCCGAATATCGAACGGCTTCTTGCGATCCGGATTCGCGGCAGCGGAGAAGATCTGACCGACGGTGGTGAAATCGCTGTCCGCCGCCACATGCGGGTAGTCGGAGACATCGCGGTCGATGGGATCGCTGGTCTGCGCCCGCCGCGGCGACTGCTCCCCCGGCGCGACATAGGTGTGGTCGTAGTGCGCCATCAGCACATCCCGCGCGGCGTGCAGGTCCGGCGCCCAGTACTGCGCCTGGCCGTTGGGTCCCATCACCCGGTCGTAACCGCCGATACCGAAATTGTCCTCGGCCGATACGCCGCCGGAGAAGTCCAGCGCCTGCTTACCGGTGAGCACCATCGCCGAATCCGGTGTCATGACCAGAATGCCCTTGGTGTGCATGAGCATCGTGGCTTCGGCGTTCCAGTACGGCTGCGCACCGACATTGATGCCCGCGACGACAATATTGATCTCGCCGCCGTCCTGGGTGAACTCGACGATCCGCTTGAGCGCCGCGGCCACCCAGTCCATATTCTCGGTGCCCGACTCCATCGAGATCCGGGCGCCGGAGGACAGTGCGAACCACTCCAGCGGCACCTGCATCCGCTCGGCCAGATCCAGCGCGCCGATCACCCGGCGGCATTCCGGCTCCGACAGTGCGCCAAGCGATTTGGTCGGATCACCGAGCAGCACCACGCGGGTGACGCCCTCCGGGTACAGCGTGGTCGGCGTGCTGACCACACCCGCCACGATCGCGGCCTTGTTCCGGCCCTTGGGCCGGTCCACGGGCACCAGCGCATGGTTCGCGTCGAGGTCGTACTCGGCGAAATCGCCCAGCATGCCGGTCAATTCGTACGGGTACACGGTATTGCGGCTGCTGGCCCGCAGCACCTTCTGCCGGTACTCGTCCAGCGGCTCCACCGGATCATCGGAGCGCTCACCGATAATGACCTCGGTGCCGCCGGTGGCGCCGAAGACCACGCGCACCGCGACCTTCTTCAGCTCATCGGTCTTCGGATCCCGATGCCGCGCAATGATCAGGATCTCCTCCAACCCCGCGCCCGCGGTGGTCGGCTGCACGCGGGCGGCGATCGTCTCCAGCTCGGCGCGGGTGATATCGACCGGCGGCCAGATGTACATCACAATGCGGTTGGTGTGCAGGCGCTTTGCCGACGGCCGCAGGGTCTGCGCCCGGCGGATCGAGTCCAGGCAGGTGGCGATGGTGATCTCGGCGGTCGGCAGCGCGAGCAACCGGCCGTCGTGTTCACGCAGTGACGCCAGGTCACGGACCTGCGCGAAGGCGACAAGTCGCTCATCGGACGGGTTTTCCTTTGCCACACAGCGGAAGAGGTACACCTCCTCGTCATCCGAGGACGGCAGCCGCGTGAGGTCGAACTTGTGCAGCCGCTTCATCTGCATCCGCTGCGCGATGTACGGGTGCAGACCGCGGATCAGCCGCTCCTCGGCCAGACCGGTGGCGGACGGGCGGAAGGTGAAGTGGTGGTGCATGACCGCACCGCCGCTGCCCGCCACCGTGGCGGTGATCCGATGCACCTGGTGCGGCAGCGGTTGCGCATTGAGCGCTTCCTGCAGCGCCGCCGCCATGGCGTCGAAATCCTCGGGCTGCTTCTCCCAGCTGAGGTAGATATCGGCCTCGATAGAGGCAGCGCCACTGGCCAATTCGCTCAGACCGCGCAGCACGGTGTCGAGCGCGTCGAAACTCACCGCGGCCGAGACCAGGGTCAGGCCCCGGCGTTCGGCGATGACGAAGGTGCAGTCGTCCGCCTCATGGGTGCGAACGTCGACCAGACCCTTGTTGCCGTAGTACCGGCGGGTCAGCACCTCGAGCATGGCCGTGTTGTCGGCATGCCCGCGCACCAGTCGCTGGCCCAGCAGTCGCACCAGCGGCTCGGTGCTGCGCACCATGTCCGAGATGTGCTCGGCGCGATCGGGGGTATCCGGATGCGTATCGAGGTGGCGCAGGTACTTGCGAACATTGGTGTAGACGCGAGCACGGTTGCGCCGCAACAGCGGCTGGCCGTACCAGGCGTACACCACGCCGCGGGTGAGGTCCGCGATCGCGGGGAAACGCACCTGCGTCGCCGCGACCAGGCGCTCCAGCGCCAGACCCGCCGGCTCACGCAGCGCACGGTCCGGCACCGACTCGCGCAGCCACTCCCGCAGCAGCGTGGTGATGACCGTGATGGTGTCGGCCGGACGCTGCTGCGCCAGGAAGATGCGGAAGACCGCGCCTTCGAGATCGGGAGTCCGATCCAGATCGGTGACGCCGTAGTGCCCGAGCGCCTTGGCGAGCTTGGCCCGGTAGGTCTCCGGCAACCCGGCCCGCTCGACATCGAGGCTCTGCAGGTAGGTGTGGAAATGCTCCTTGGCACTGTGGACGTGGCTGTGACCGCCGTCCTCGTCCCAGGACCGGTTGTGCGTCAGCTCGGCGAGATCGGCGAAGACCTCGACGAGTTCGAGCTCCTCGGCCAGCGGCCGGCGGTTGTCCAGGATGGCTTCCCGGCGTGCGACCAGGTAGTCCTCGACCACCCGGCGCTCATCGTGCGGGTCGACATCGAAGCCGAGCAGCATGCCGCGCAGATCCTGCTGACCGCGGGCCAGCCGCTCGTGCGGCAGCACCGCGGTGAATTCGGCGGGCAGATCCAGTTCGCCGACCGTGACCGCCGCGGCCTCCGCGTCGTCATCGGCGAGCGGCTCCAGCCGCATCAGCGGTGCGCCCGTCTCCACCTGGGAGCCGACGGAAACAGCGCATTCCTTCAATCGAGCCCGGAACGGCGCGCGCAGCACCGTTTCCATCTTCATGCTCTCCAGCACCAGAATCGGCGCGCCCGCCTCGACCTCGGCGCCGATCTCCAGCGGCGTGGCGACCACCAGCGCGGGAGCGGGTGAGCGCACCACACCGCCCTCGTTACGACTGATGCGATGGGTGACACCGTCGACATCGACCACGTGGATCGGGCCGTGCGTACCGGTGGTCAATCGGTACCGGGTGCCATTGACGACAATCTGCCCGGTGTGGTGATCGAAACGCTCGAGATCGACATCGGCGGTGCGAATATCGCTGCCCGACTCCACCGCGATACGGAACCGGTGCGCACCGATGCGCGCGACGCGCACCCGGTAGCCGGCACCGCGCAGTTTGAGATCGCGCGGGCGGCCGCTCTCGTGCTGCACCTGCGGGCGTCCGCCGGAAGCCGTGGACAGCAAGCGGTTTCGCTCGACCCGCTCTTCCTCTTCATAGGCATCGATCGCGGCGGCGGCCAGGGCGACGGTGGAGTTGAGGTGCGAGACCAGACGGCCCTCACCGCGCACGCGGTCGATCCAGCCGGTGTCGGCGCTGCCGTCGATCACCTCGGGCTGGATCAGCAGGTCGAGCACGAAGCTCTTGTTCGTGGCGCCGCCCTCGATGACCACGCGGGTCTGCGCCACGGCCCGGCGCAACCGGCCCAGCGCCTCATCGCGATTACGACCGTAGGCAATGATCTTGGCGATCATCGAGTCGAAGTCGGCGGGAATCGTATCGCCCTCGCTGACACCGGTATCCACGCGAATTCCGGGTCCGGCAGGCAGGTCCAGTCGCGCGATGCGGCCCGGGGCGGGCGCGAAATCGCGATCGGGATCCTCGGCATTGAGCCGCGCCTCGATGGCGTGGCCGCGTTCGGCCGGGGGCTCGCCCTCGAGCCGGCCGCCGGAGGCCACCAGCAGCTGCGCCCGCACCAGGTCGAAACCGGTGGTGGACTCGGTGATCGGATGTTCCACCTGCAGGCGGGTGTTCACCTCGAGGAATGCGAAAAGCCGCTCACCCGGGTGGTAGAGGAATTCGACGGTCGCCGCGCCGCAGTACCCGACCGCCACCGCGAGCCGCTCGGCCGAGGCCTTGAGCTCGGCCGCCTGCTCGGGGCTCAGCACCGGTGAGGCCGATTCCTCGATGACCTTCTGATTGCGGCGCTGCACCGAGCAGTCGCGCACGCCCAGCGCCCACGCGGTGCCGTGACTGTCCGCGATGACCTGGACCTCGACGTGCCGGGCGCCCGTGACCAGGCGCTCGAGGAAGACCACACCACTGCCGAAGGCGCGCGCGGCTTCCTGGCGAGTGCGTTCATAGGCATCGACAAGTTCGGCGTCGTTCGACACCATGCGGATGCCGCGCCCGCCGCCGCCGGCGGTGGCCTTGAGCATGAGCGGATATCCGATATCGGCCGCGGCCGCCAGGGCGTCGTCGGCGGTCTCGACCGCCCCGCGGCTCCACGGCGCGACCGGCACACCGACTTCCTCGGCGATCAGCTTCGCGCCGATCTTGTCGCCGAGCTTGCGCATGGCTTCCGGGCTGGGTCCGATGAAGGTGACGCCGATCTGCTCGCACAGCTCCGCGAATGCCGGGTCCTCTGCGACGAAACCCCAACCGACCCAGGCGGAATCGGCTCCGGTCGCGAGCAGGGCACGCTCGAGCACCTTCAGATCGAGATAGGGGCGGGCGGAGGCCGGACCCAGGTCGTAGGCGATGTCAGCCTCGCGCACGAATGTCGCATTGCGGTCGACATCGGTGTGCAGAGCGACGGTTTCGATCGGTATTCCGGTCTCCGCGGCCAGATCTCGGGCGGCATGGATGAGGCGCATAGCGGCCTCTCCCCGGTTCACGATGGCGATGCGGCTGAACAACTCGCCGACTCCTTTCCACAGCACTGGCCCGGTAGGGCAAGGGTGATTACTCCCGGTTCCGCTCAGTGTGCACTCCACTTCGAGCAGATGCACAGCGTCACGGGGTTACCCGTCCGTATTGCGGGAATCGGCCCCACATGCGGGTAGAACCCGCCGCGATATCGGAGATCGACAGCGATGTCGGTGCCCGCTGCCAGACTCGGGCATATGCGATGGGCGGTGACGAAAACTGACGAGGGGGGCGCGCGGCTGTGCCCACTGGGTCCGGACGGTCGCCCGGCCGGGCCGGTGCGCCACGAGCCCTCGCTCGCCGAAGCGGTGCGCTCGCGTCCGGAGGTCGAGCGGTGGGTCTGGCGCTCGACCTCCGAGATATATCGGCACCTGCTTGCCGCGGGTGTGCGAGTCGAGCGCTGCTATGACGTGGAGGCTGCCGAATCGCTGCTGATCGGTCATGAGCAGGGGCAGTCGGGGCAGGCCCGGTCCTTGGCGGCGTCCTGGGCGCGACTGCACAATCTGCCGGTTCCGCCGGATGCGCCCGCGCGGGCCGCCGAGACCCAGCCGTCCCTGTTCGAATCGGGCCCGGTGCCGCTACCGCCCGGTACGGACGAGTTCACCGCGCTGCTGGAGGTTTACGCGGCGCAGGTGGCGCGCACGGCCGCGACCGAATATCCCGAGCGCATGCGGATGCTGCTCGCCGCCGAATCGGCGGGCATGCTGGTGGCCGCGGAAATGTACCTGGCCGGGATTCCCTGGCATGCGGACGTACACCGGGAGCTACTCGAAAGCCTGCTGGGGGAACGCATTTCGGGCGGCACCGAACCGCGCCGGATGGCGGAGCTGGCCGAGGAGGTGTCGCGGGCCTTCGGGGATGGCGTGCGGGTGCGGCCCGACCTGCCGCAGGACATCATCCGGGCCTTCGGCCGCGCCGGAATCCTGTTGTCCTCCACGCGGAAATGGGAGCTGCAGGAGGTGGATCACCCTGCGGTGGCGCCGCTGCTGGCCTACAAATCGCTCTACCGCCTGTACACCGCGCACGGCTGGTCCTGGCTCGAGCAGTGGGTGCACGATGGCCGCTTTCGTCCCGAATATGTGCCCGGCGGCACGGTGACCGGGCGCTGGACCACCAATGGCGGTGGCGCCCTGCAGATTCCGAAGGTGATCCGGCAGGCCATCCGGGCGGATCCGGGCTGGCGCCTGGTGGTCGCCGACGCCGATCAGATGGAACCCCGGGTGCTGGCGGCGATCTCGCGCGATCCGGGGCTGATGGAGGTGGCCGGTCGCGGTGAGGATCTGTACGCGGATCTGGCGGCCCGCGCCTTCGGCGGCGACCGCGCACAGGCCAAAATCGCCATGCTGGGCGCCATGTACGGCCAGACCTCCGGCGATGCCCTCACCCATATGGCCGAACTCCGCCGCCGCTATCCGGCCGCGGTGGCCTATGTCGACGATGCGGCCAGTGCCGGTGAGGAGGGCCGCCTGGTGCGCACCTGGTTCGGCCGCACCTGTACGCCGGTGGCCGCGGCCTCCGATCAGGTGGACCATTCGCAGGAGAGTTCCGGGCGGTACGGCAGTACTCCCAGTGCGCGTGCCCGTGGCCGCTTCACCCGAAATTTCGTGGTGCAGGGCAGCGCCGCCGATTGGACGCTGCTGGTGCTGGCGGGTCTGCGGCATGCGATCACCCGCGCGGGGCTGCGTGCCGAATTGGTGTTCTTTCAGCACGATGAGGTCATCGTGCACTGCCCGGCCGAGGAGGCCGAAGCGGTCGCCGCGGCCATCGCCACCGCGGCCGATGATGCGGGACGAATTGCCTTCGGGCCCACGCCGGTTCGGTTCCCCTTCACGACGGCGGTGGTGGAATGCTACGGGGACGCGAAGTAGCCTCGGCAGCTGAACTGCAGGTCGATCTGCCCGTGGGGTTCGGCGTACGCGTCGTGGAGCATGTTCTCGGTGGGAGCGAGGTACGCCTCGCCCGGGTGCACGGTGATCTTCGTGACGGGGTAGTCCGGGAACACCTCCATAAAGCGTTTTCCCAGGGCGAATCGGGGGTCACCCGCGCCCGCGAGCAGGTCGTATTCCCGTAGCGCCTGTTCCATGACCTGAAGCGGGGCATTGACGCACAGCAGAGAGCGGTCGCGGCTGCCCAGGTTGACGGAGATGCGATTCGCTGCTGCCGCACGGGATTTCAGCGGATTGCCGTACCAGCTGTCGACATGCAGTCCGACCCTGAGGCCGTGACTGCCCGTGGTCATCGTCAGGTTTCCGGCGGGGGTCCTGCCGTACAGAAGCGGGTTCTCGATACCCGGGCGGGCCGGATCGGTCAGGGTGGTGGCCCAGCGGATCGACTCGACCAGCGCCATGCGACCGGCCGGGCCGTCGAGCAGGGAGACAAGAGCCGATTCGGCGCCGACCGCCGCCGCCGCACGCAGCTCGGCACACGCCTCGAGCACCGCGGCGGGTACCGGCAGAACGGCAATCCAATCACCGGGCGGCGCACCGGAATCAGGTGTGCCGTACAAGATTCCGCGTTCGTGACAGGTGGGTGCACGCCACGGCGCGCGAGGTACGAACGAGCCGTCGGCATAGGTGCCGGGAAGCGGGGCTTCGGCCGCGGACAGGAAGCCGGAGCTCAGTTCGACCCGGTCCGCGGATTGCGTTCCGGACGGGGGCAGAAGTTTCACACCGTTGCGGAGTCCGACGTGGGCGATGCCGGTGTGCTGACGCAAGGTCATAGCGTGTCCTGGACATACGAGAGGAGCGGAATAGGTTGTGCGCCAGCCGAAGTCAGGCGGGTGTGTACTGCTGCCGCCACTGCTCCACGGTGTCGGGCACCCGGTCGCGCAGCTGTTCGGCGATATAGGCGATGACCGGGCGGCCGGTGCACAGCAGGGTGCCGTGGCCGTCCTCATCGCGTTCGTGGGGTTCGGTTTCGGCCACCAGCGATCCGCCGCAGGCGTCGAAGAACGGGCAGGACAGGCAGTTTCGGGCGACCCGGCGCTCGGCCTCCACCGCGCAACGTTCGAAAGCGCTGCCGGCCAGCATGTCCGCGAACGGTTCGGTGAAGATATTGCCGAGCGACCATGCGGGATCGCCGTACGGTTCGCCGTAGGTGAAGCAGGAACCGTCGGTATTGACCAGTACCAAGGGGAGCCACTCACGCCGGTCGTAGTACTCCGCGCCCTTGACCCCGGCGAGGTAGCGGGCAGCGATCTGGACGTAATTGTCCAGGGGTGCGGGCGGGCGCTGCATGGTTTCGCTGGCCAGCCACAGTTCGATCAATTGCGCCAGCGCGGACAGCTCCTGTTCCGCGCTCACTTCGAACGGAGTGGTCTGGCCGGGCTCGCCGGTGTCGAACAGTGGTAGCACCCGGAAGTTGACCCGGCGTTCCTCGAAGAATCGGAACACCTGCTCCACGGCATGGATGTTCTGCGCGGTCAGCACCGAGATGCACCCCACCCGCGCATGTGCCGCCAGCAGTCGGTCCAGATTCTCTGCCACCAGCTGCTGTGAATCGCGACCGGCCAGGTTCACGCGCAGGCCCCCGATCACGTCGAGCGAGACGCCGACGGAATCGAAGCCGTCCATGAGCAATTGCCGGCGTTCGTCATCGAGGATCATCAGATTGGTCTGCACACTGTTCGAGGTCGGGAGCTGCGCACCGAATATCTCGTGCTGGTCGGCCAGTGTCTGCCGGTAGAACTCGGTGGGCTGCAGCAGCGGTTCGCCACCGTGCCAGATGAAGTCGAGCTTGGTGCGCAATCCGTCCCGCTCGTCGATCATCGAGAAGTATTCGCGCAGATTGCGATACATGGCGGTCACCTGCGCCCGGGACATCGCCGCACGGTTTCCCAGTTCCGGGTATTCGTAGCAGTACCTGCACCGCAGATTGCAGAACTTGGAGACCTTCACCACGATCTGGATGTTTCGGTTGAACGAATTCACTTGGGCTCACTCATTTCTCACGCATCGACGAACCTGGCCCACACCCGCCGCCAGGTCTGCGCAAACCTGGCGGCGGGCGCGCGCTCTAGGGCTGGGACAACTCCATGAAGGGGTCACCGGGCGCCTGGTTGAACGGGAGGTCCTGGCCGAACGGACTCCCCTGGCGGAACGGGCCCTCATGGAACTGATGGAACTGGTGGAACGGATTCGGCTCCGCCGTATCGTGTTGCACGCCATGGGAAGCGGCGGTGAGGTCCGCCGTGACGCCCTGGGCGAGCAGCGTGGACAGGTGCTCCTTCGCCGCGGCTCCGACGACGTAACTCTGTGGCGCCGGGGCCACTGCCGCACCGGCCGGGCCGGCAATGGTCATGGCCACGGCCGGTACCGCCGCCATGGACGCGGCGATCGCGGCGAGCCGCGCTATCGCTGCCGATCGGCTGCTGCTTGGAGGTGACATTCGGATTTCCTTCCAGTAGGGCCCCGCCGATCCCGGTAGCCCCGAGTGCCTACTGGACTCGGCGGGACAGTGATAGATATGTGCGGGGGTTACGGTCCATCCACGGGAAGGGAAGTGCGCCATGCACGACGACGATGTGCGGGCCGCGCTGCAGCGCCACTGGGCAGCCTCGGACGCCGACGACTTCACGACCGAACACCAGATCTACCGGGACGACGCGGTTCTCGACTATCCGCAATCGGGCGAGCGCATCCGCGGCCGGGACAATATCCGGGCATCGCGCACCGCCCAGCCGAACAAGAAGCGCTTCACCGTGCGCCGCATCCTCGGCGGCGGAGAGCTGTGGGTCTGCGAGCTGGTCATCGAATACGACGGACAGCCGTCCTACGTCGTCAGCATCATGGAGTTCGAAGGCGAGGAGGTAGTGCGCGAAGCGCAGTACTTCGGCGACGCCTTCGCTCCGGGTCCCTCTCGCGCCCAGTGGGTCGAAGCGATCCCGCACGACGGAGAAAGCCACGAGGACAACAGGATCGAACGCAGCGCCTGAACGCATCCCGTCGCGCCGGACGGCGACCGCGGGTGCACGAGCGGGCGCCGCCTCGTTCAGACAGTCGAGCCGATGCGACTTCTGACGCCCTTGTGCACAATTCGGCCCGTTCGACCGAGCCGGGGTTCCACCACGAATTCGCGGTTGAGCACCCGGCGCAGTAACGCGCGGGTGTGGTGATCGGGATCGAGTTCGAATTGTTCGCGCAGGCGCTTCGCGCAGAGTTCGTACCACCATTCCGCCTGTTGCAACTCGCCGCGCCGAGCGTGGATCACCATCATTCGGCGGAAGGCCGCCTCATTGGCGGAATCGATGGCCAGGGTGCGGCGGCAGGCGTCGGCCGCATCGCCGAGTTCGCCTGCCTCCAGCGCATATTCGGCCAGGGCCGCCCAGGTGCTCAAGGCCGTGGAGCGCAGCCAATGGCGCTGCTCGGTCACCCACCCGTCGCGCTCGCCGCTGAAGAAGTCGCCCGAATACAGCGCGGCGGCCCGTCGATACAGCTGCACCGCCTCCGCCCGGCGGCCGCGCGCGGCCGCATCGCGGGCGGCCGCGGCATACCGCTCGAACTCGTGACAGTCGATGATCACCTCATCGCCCACATCCATGATGTAGCCGAAATCCCGGTACTCCACCCGCAGATGGTCCCGGTCCGCACCGAGATGGGTGTCGAGCACCTTGCGCAGCGTATGCATCGCCACCTTCAACGAGGTGCTGGACCGATCGGCGCCCGGCCACAACAACTCTCGCAGCCGATCTTTGCCGACAACAATATTCTTGTTGACGAGCAATACCCCGAACAGTGAGCGCGCCTTGTTCGAACGCCATCGCATCCATTCATCGGCGGCATTCGAAAAGGCGAACTCGCCGAGCATTGTGACGCATATCGTGTTCTCGCGCATATCGCACTGCAATGCCGCACTGTCGTCAGATGCCATTATCGAAACTCCTCGCATCCAGGCGTTCATCATTCAGCCGGCACTCCGGGCAATCTGTTGTGTCACAACATATCTCACACTCGTCCGCGCTGGCGGTTATGTTCGCACGCTCAACAACACTGCGCAAGTTGGCATTTCGCATTCTTGCGATCCGCATACAGCGCTGTAAACAATCCACCGCGCCTGTAATGTTTCCGTCGCGCCGCTACCTGGCTGATTCGGCGAAAAGTCATGTTCCGCTCATGTTTTGCCACTGCTGCGAAGCGTGCGACGAACGCCCCCGCGGTCTGAGATCATGAGCGGGTGACCGAGACGGGACGGTTGCGACGCGCACCCGCGCAGTCGCGCAGCAGGGAACGAGTCGAGCGCATCCTGGATGCGGCCAGAGAGCTCGTGTGCGACAGCGGCATCGAGGCCGTGACGACCCGCACGATCGCCGAACGCGCCGCTGTTCCGGTCGCCACGCTGTACCAGTTCTTCGCCAATCGCGAAGCGGTGTTCCAGCAGATGCTCGAACGCGATATAGAACGGATCGACCGGCGCATCGCCGAGGACGTCCAGGCGCTGCGGGCGTCCAGCATCGCCGATGCGATCGCCGTCTTCGCGACGGTGCACCGCACCCATTTCCTCCAGCATCTCGAGTTCGTCGCCCTCTACTTCGCCACCGGGGACCGCGAGCTGGTCCGCACCCACCAGCGGCGCTGCGCGGTGTCGTTCGGCCAGCTGCTGATCACCTCGGGCCTGGTCCCCGCCCATACCGATCACCGCGTCTTCGCCGTGGCGATCGCCATCGCCGAAGGCACCATCGAGCAGGCCTACCGCAGTGCACCCCGCAACGAATGGGTCGTCGGCCAGGGCCGCATGGTCCTGCAGCTCTATCTCGAAGCCCACTGCGGCTGAGGTCGTTCGAGTCGTAAGGTCGATCGGTGACCACCGACACGATCATCTCGCTGTCCGCTGGAGACGCCGGACTGACCATCGATCCCGAGAACGGCTGCCGATTGACGAGCCTGCGGCTCTGGGACACCGAATTACTCCGGCAGGGGGCCAAGTTCGGCGTATTCCCCATGGTGCCCTGGTGCGGCCGAATCGAATTGGGGCGGTTCCGCAGTGGCGGTGAGCAATATCAGATGCCCATCAACAGTGCGCCGCACGCCATTCACGGCACCGGTCGCGATACCGCGTGGAATATCGTCCGCGGCGATGGGCGCTCCGCCGCATTCACTTACGATCTTGTCGAGCCGTGGCCGTTCCCGGGGCGCGTCACCCAGTCGGTCGAGCTGGACGAGAACTCGCTGACGCTCACCATGACCGTCGAAGCCACCGGGGACTCGTTCCCGGCGCAGGCCGGCTGGCACCCCTGGTTTCTGCGAAACCTGGCCCGCGGCAAGGATGTCGAGCTCACCTTCGAACCCGAGTGGCAGGAGGAGCGCGGTGCCGACCATCTGCCTACCGGTAGGCGCATCCCGCCGCTGCCGGGTCCGTGGGATGACTGCTTCGGCATGCCGGACGGCGTGGACGTCACCCTCACCTGGCCCGGCGCGGTGGAACTGCGCATCACCAGCCGGACCGAATGGGTCGTGATCTATGACGAGCAGGCCGAGGCGGTCTGTGTGGAGGCGCAGTCCGGTCCGCCGAACGGACTCAACACCGTGCCGCGGCTGGTCACGCCCGCCGATCCCCTGGAGATCTCCGCGACCTGGACCTGGCGGTCCCTGGCCTAGTCGCCGGGTTCGCTCAGCCGCTGATTGATCCGGCCGAGACCATCGGCGATCGCGGTGAGTTGCGCCGGCGTCAGCACATCGATGAACAGCTCCCGAACAGCCGCGACATGGCCCGGCGCGGCTTGTTCGAGCTTCTCCCGGCCCGCATCGGTGAGCACGGCGTAGACCGCGCGCATATCGGTCGGACAGGACCGCCGGCGCACCAGACCGGCCTTCTCCAACTGGTCGATCTGATACGAGAGTTTGCTCTTCGAATTGAACATGGCCGTGGCGAGCTCACTCATGCGCAGCTCGTTTCCGGGCGCGTCCGCGAGCCGGACGAGGATCTCGTACTGCGGGTGCGAGAGCCCGGCATCGTGCTCGAGCTGCTGATCGAGCCGCCGATTCAACAGGGTCGCGGTGGTGACAAAAGCCAGCCAGGCCCGGCGCTCCTCCCCGTCCAGCCACCGCGAATGACCCATAGCCCCAGGTTACAGCGATTGTTCGAAGTGGAATAAGCAGATGATCACCGAGGTTCAAATTTGAACAGAACAGGTCCTCGGAGCACCGGAGCAGTTATGGACACCACCACCGCAGTGGGTGCGAGTATTCGCACCCGAGTGACGATCCCGCTGACCTTCGGAGACGGGTACTCGACCGTCGCGGAGGCCGTCACCTTCGACGGACTCGCCGACGGCAAGGAACACCTCGCCCTGTTGCTCGGCGACCAGCGCTCGGCGCGGACGCCGCTGGTACGCCTGCATTCGGAATGCCTGACCGGTGACGTCTTCGGCTCGGCGCGCTGCGATTGCGGACCCCAGCTGCGGGAGGCGGCCGAACGCATTACCGATGCAGGCGGCGTCCTGCTCTACCTGCGTCAGGAGGGTCGCGATATCGGCCTGTACAACAAGCTCGACGCCTACGCGCTGCAGGATCTGGGCATGGACACCTACGCGGCCAATACCGCGCTCGGGCTGCCCGAGGACGCACGGGACTACACCGCAGCCGCGCAGATGCTCGACGCGCTGGGCATTGCGGAAGTGGATCTGCTGACCAATAATCCGGATAAGTCACGCCAGCTCGGTGCGCTCGGAGTGGGTGTGCGCACCCTCGTACCGACGGCCGTCCACGCCACCTCGAGCAACCTGCACTACCTGCGCGCCAAGATCGAGCACACCGGCCACACCATCAGCCTGAGCTGAGCGACCGTCAGCCCGAGCTGAGCGCGGTGTCCCCGACCCCGAGCCCGCTGCCGAGTCCGGTACGGGCGAACTGCGCGAGCGGCAACTGGATTCCGAGGCGATCACCGAGTTCGAGGGCCAGACTCAGATCCTTCTCCCCGAGGTCGCGGACGTGGCCCAGGATGGAGTACCAGAAGTCGGCCGGATCGATCGGTGCGGTGGTATCGCGCAACATGATCGCACCCGGGCCGCCGGTAATGGCGTCGGAATGGCGCACCACTTTGCCGAGTGCGGCGATATCGAGCCCGGCCGCCTCCGCCAGGCGCTGCGCCTCTGCGGCGGCGGTGAAGGAGACGAAGTGCAAGAGGTTGCGCGCCAGCTTCATTCGAGTGCCGGCGCCGACCCCGCCCGCATGCACGATCAGATCGGAGAAACAGCCGAACGGCGCTCGAATGCGTTCCACCGCAGCGTCACTGCCGCCGACCATGACCGCGAGCGCGCCTCGCGCGGCACCGGGTGCGCCGCCGCTCACGGGCGCATCGACGAATTCGACCTCGTGCTCGGCGCATACCGCCGCGAGCTGCTCGGCCGTCTCATCGCTGATCGTCGAGTGCACGGCGACAACGGTTCCCGGCCGGGCCGTACGCAGAATGCCCGCCGGGCCGGTGAGCACTTCACGCACCTGTTCGTCATTGACGACCGTCACGCAGATCACCGTGGACTCGGCCGCCAAGGCCGCGGGATCGACTGCTGCCCGCGCGCCCGCCTCGGTGAACGGGAGCGTCGCGGCGGCATTCACATCGCATACCGTGAGCCCGCCCGGCCAGTCCAGCAGCCGCTTCGCCATGGGCGCGCCCATATTGCCCAGGCCGATGAATCCGACCGGGACACTGGAGGATTCGAGTGTCATCGGATGATCTGCCCGCCGTCGACATTGAGAATATGGCCGGTGACCCAGCTCGCGTCGTCGGAGAGCAGGTAGAGGCAGGCGCCCACCAGATCCTGCGGCGTACCCATGCGCTTGATCGGCAGCCGGGAGACCATATCCTTCACAATGCTGCCCGGTGTGACGTTCAGGGTGGCCTCGGTGTCGATGGGCCCCGGCGCGATCGCGTTCACCCGAATCTTGGAACCGCCGAGCTCGACCGCGAGTTGCTGTGTCAGACCATTGATTCCGACCTTGGCCAGGCCGTAGAAGCCGGAGTACACCCACGCCGCCGTGGAGGACTGATTGACGATGGAACCGCCGCCGCCCGCGGCCATCTGCTGCCACACCGCGCGTGTCACGTTCAGTGCGCCATCGAGATTCACGCCCATGAACTTCTTGTAGTAGTCCCACGGCACGGTGAGCAGCAGATCCAGTTTCATCTCGCCGTAGATGGCGGCATTGTTGACCAGGTGGTCGATGCCGCCGAACTGCGCGACGGTGAATTCCGCCAGCGCGGCGGCGGATTCGGGATCCGCGACGTCGACCCGGCAGAAGGCGGCGGTGCCGCCGTCTGCGGTGATCTGCTTCGCGACTTCCTCACCGCGTTCGATATTCAGGTCGGCGACAACAACTTTCGCGCCTTCCGCGGCAAGTGCGCGGGCATAGACCTCACCGATGCCCTGGGCGGCTCCGGTGACAATGGCGGATCGGTCGGTGAAACGGGCCATGGAAGAATCAGCTCCTAAATTTGCTGCGGTATAAAGTTTTTCGTCGGTGCGGTCAGGCCGGAGTGGCGACCAGCTTGGTTTCCAGATATTCCTCGAAGCCGGCCACGCCCATTTCGCGGCCGAAACCGGACTGCTTGTAACCGCCGAACGGCGCATCGGCGGCGTACCAGAGACCGCCGTTCACGCTCAGCGTCCCGGTGCGCACCCCGGCGACCACGGCATCGATCCGATCGGGGTCACTCCCCCAGACCGAACCCGAAAGGCCGTAGGGCGATTCATTGGCCAGGCGGATCGCGTCGGCGTCACCGTCGTGCGGAATGATCACCAGCACCGGGCCGAAGATCTCCTCCTGGGCGACGGTCGCGGTATTGGGGACATCGGCAATGAGCGTCGGCTCGATGAAGAACCCGCGCTCCCGCGCGGCGGGCCGGCCGCCGCCGGCCACAATGCGGCCGCCCTCGGCCCGCGCGATATCGAGATAGCGTTCCACACGGTCCCGCTGGCGTGCGGAAATCAATGGGCCGCACACGGTTCCGGATTTCTCCGGATCTCCCGCGCGAATTCCGCCCAGGGTCTTCGCGGTCGCGGCCACGGCCTCGTCGTAGGCGGCACGCGGCACCAGCAGCCGGGTGGTCAATGCGCAGCCCTGTCCGGCGTGCACGGTGACCGAGAATGCGGTGTAGCTGCACGCGGTCGCGATATCGGCGTCGTCGAGCACAATGGCGGCCGACTTGCCGCCGAGTTCGAGGAAGGTGCGCTTGAGCGTGGCGGCGGCCCCGGCCATCACCGCCCGGCCCGTCCGCGTGGATCCGGTGAAGGTGATCATGTCCACCCGCGGATCGGCGACCAGCTGCGCGCCGAGTTCGTGATCGTCGGAGGTGACGATATTGACCACGCCCGCCGGGATATCGGTGTGCTCGGTAATGAGCTGTCCGAGCACGGCCGCACACCACGGGGTGTCCGGAGCGGGCTTGAGCACCACCGTATTTCCCGCCGCCAGCGCCGGGCCGAGCTTGGCCAGATTGATCTGATGCGGGAAGTTCCACGGGGTGATCGCACCGACAACACCGACCGCCTCGCGCCGAATCCGGCGGCGGCTGGTGATCCCCATGGTCACCCCGAGCCCGAGATCGGTGTCCCAGTCATAGTTTTCGGCCAGATCGGCGGCGAAGCCGAGATCGGCGATCGGCCCCTCCAATTGCGGCCCGCTGGTGAGCATGCGGGGCGCACCGACTTCGGCAATGGTGATCTCGCGCAGTTCGTCGAGGTGATCACGCATGGCCTCGCGCAATTGGCGCAGGCAGTGCGCGCGGAAGGCGTGATCGCGGGACCAGTCGGTGGTGTCGAAGGCGGTGCGGGCCGCACCGATCGCGGCGTCCATATCCGCGGCCGACGCATTCGCGGCGTGGCCGAGCACCTCCTCGGTGGCGGGATTGATCGTCGCGAAGACGCCGGCTCCGCCGGAGACCAGTTTGCCGCCGATCAGCAGGGGTGTGCCGCCGGCGGGAACAAGGCCGTTCATAAGTGGCTCCGATACGTGTCTGGACAGGTGCTCGGAATATAGTTCGAAGGTCCGGCCCGGCACAAGGACTCACCGCCGGTGCGCAGGTCCGGGCCTTCGTCAATCTCATAATGCCGCAATCGGATACATGGTCAGGTCCGATTCGAGCCTTGTCGCGAGACTGCAATCGTAGTACCGTCCGGACACGTGTCCGGCACGTGTCCGGGCAGCTATTCCGGGAAGGACTTCCAATGACACTGGTCAAGCCGCGACGGGTCTCGGGAGGCGAAGTCGAGCACGGCCACCTCGAGGAGTTCCGCACCGATCCGATCGCCCTCATGCACCGGGTGCGCGCCGAATGCGGCGATGTCGGAGCCTTCGAGCTGGCGGGGCGCGATGTGATCATGCTGTCCGGTGCGCAGGCCAATGAGTTCTTCTTCCGCTCCGGCGACGAGGACCTCGACCAGAGCGCGGCCTACCCGTTCATGAAGCCGATCTTCGGTGAGGGCGTGGTATTCGACGCCAGCCCGGAACGCCGCCGCGAAATGCTGCACAACCAGGCGCTGCGCGCGGATTTCATGCGCGGGCACGCCGCCACCATCGCGCACGAGGTGGACCGGATGGCCGCCGGTCTGGACGACGAGGGCGAGATCGATCTGCTCGACTTCTTCGCCGAGCTGACCATCTACACCTCCTCGGCCTGTCTGATCGGCGTGAAGTTCCGCAATCAGCTCGACGGGCGGTTCGCGCATCTCTACCACGAACTCGAGCAGGGCACCGATGCCCTCGCCTACGTGGACCCGTACGCGCCGATCGACAGCTTCCGGCGGCGCGACGAGGCCCGCGTGCAGCTGGTGGAACTGGTGCAGGACATCATGATTCAGCGCGAAGCCGCGCCGGCCGCCAAGGACGACCGCGATATGCTCGACATCCTGATCTCGGTCAAGGACGAGAACGGCGGACCGCGCTTCTCGGCGAGCGAGATCACCGGCATGTTCATCTCCATGATGTTCGCCGGGCACCACACCACCTCCGGCACGGCGGCGTGGACGGTCATCGAACTGCTGCGGCATCCGGAGCTGCTGCGGACGGTCGTCGCCGAGCTGGACGAGCTCTTCGCGGACGGCTCCGACGTCAGTCACAATGCGCTGCGCCAGATTCCGAATCTGGAGGCGACGCTGAAGGAGACGCTGCGGCTGCATCCGCCGCTCATCATTCTCATGCGGGTGGCGCGCGATGAGTTCGAGGTGTGCGGAAACCGCATTGCCCCGGGCGATCTGGTGGCCGCCACCCCGGCCATCTCCAATCGGATTCCGGAGGACTTCCCGAATCCCGACGCGTTCGATCCGGAGCGCTATCTGGATCCGCGGCAGGAGGACATCCTCAATCGCTGGACCTGGATTCCCTTCGGCGCCGGACGGCATCGCTGTGTCGGGGCCGCGTTCGCGCTCATGCAGCTGAAGGCGATCTTCTCGATTCTGCTGCGGGACTGGGAATTCGAGATGGTCCAGCCGTCCGATACCTACCGCAACGATCATTCGAAGATGGTGGTGCAGCTGCAGCAGCCGTGCCGCGTCCGCTACCGCCGCCGCCAGCGGTGACTCCGGACCACAACGGCGTGACTTCCGAGGAGACAGCTGTGCCATCGATGCCCGCCGGATTCGACTTCACCGATCCGGCGCTGTGGGAAACCCGCAATCCCGTAACGGAATTCGCCGAATTGCGGCGCACCGCCCCGGTGTGGTGGAACGCGCAATCCGACGAGACCTCGGGCGGGTTCCGCGACGGCGGCTACTGGGTGGTGAGCAAGCTCGAGGACATCAAGGAGATCTCCCGTAAGCCGGAGCTGTTCTCCTCGCAGCAGAAGGGCTCCATCATCCGGCTGCCCGGTGAGGTCACCCCCGAGCAGATCGAACTCACCGGTGCGCTGCTGGTGAATATGGATCCGCCCAAGCACACCAAGACGCGCCGCATCATCTCGAAGGGCTTCAGCCCCCGCGCGATCGAGGGCCTGCGCGCGGCGCTGACGGAGCGCGCGGCGGCCGTGGTGCAGGCCGCCAAGCGGGAGGGCAGCGGCGATTTTGTCGAACAGGTGGCCTGTGAGCTGCCGCTGCAGGCGATCGCGGAATTGATCGGCGTCCCGCAGGCCGATCGCCGCAAGCTCTTCGACTGGTCCAATCAGATGCTCAACTATGACGACCCGGAATTCGGTGAAACGACGACCACCGACTCCTCGACCACCGCCTCGGTCGAAATCCTCGGCTACGCCTGGAATTTGGCGGAGCAGCGGCGCGCCTGCCCGATGGAGGACATCGTCTCGCAGCTGGTGACCGCCGATCTCGACGGTGAATCGCTGGGCTCGGACGAGTTCGGCTTCTTCGTCATTCTGCTCGCCGTCGCCGGTAATGAGACCACTCGTAATGCCATCACCCACGGTATGAAGGCGTTCATCGACAATCCGGAGCAGTGGGAGCGCTACAAGCGGCTGCGGCCACGCACCGCGCCCGATGAGATCGTGCGGTGGGCCACCCCGGTCACCGCCTTCCAGCGGACTGCGACCGCGGATACCGAGCTCGGCGGACAGCTCATCCGCAAGGGCGATCGGGTCGGATTGTTCTACAGCTCGGCCAATTTCGACGAGGAGGCCTTCGACGATCCGTTCACGTTCGATGTGTTCCGCGAATCCAATCCGCATGTCGGGTTCGGCGGTACCGGGACGCACTACTGTGTCGGCGCGAATCTGGCTCGGCTCGAGATCGACCTGATGTTCAATGCGATCGCCGACGTCATGCCCGATCTGAGCCAGGTGTCCGAACCGGAGCGGCTGCGGTCGGGCTGGATCAATGGCATCAAACGCTGGCAGGTCCGGTACCAGTAGGGCGGAACAAAGCGGCCTGGACAATACCTCTGAATCAGAGGTATTGTCGGTTCATGCCAGCACCTTCCCCTGATGCCGAACCAGGCCTGCGCCCGGTCGAGCACGACGGTGTCGAGTCCGGGCAGATGTTTTCCCTGCTGTTCGGCGCGATGGGCCGCCTGCGCCGCCAGCTCGGCAGGATCGCCGGGCGGTCCTTCGACGGGCCCGAGCTGTCCGCCGCGCAGGCGGAATTCCTGCGCCTGGTGGGTCGCCAGCCCGGAGTGTCCGTGAAGGCCGCGGCGGCCGAACTGGGTTTGGCCGCCAATAGCGTGTCCACCTTTGTCACCGCCCTGGTCAAGGCGGGTCTGGTCGTACGTGAACCCGATCTGCTCGATCGGCGGATGATGCGCCTGTCGCTCACCGCCGATGCGCAGCAGCTCGCCGACAGCACCCGGCTGCGCAGGCAGCAGCTGGTCTCCTGGGCCGTCGATCAATTGACCGCCGATCAGCGCGCCGACCTGCGGCGGGGCCTGGATGTCATTGCCACACTGACCGATCTGCTCCACGAGCAGGAGCAGCGGGAGAAGGGCGAAACTCGATGATTTCACCGCCACCTGCCGTCGAATGCCGCGATCTCACCCATCGCTACGGCGCCAATACCGTGGTCGACAGCCTCACCCTGACCATCGACCGAGGCGAGATCTTCGGCCTGCTCGGGCCCAATGGCGCGGGTAAGTCCACCACGATCCGGCTCATCAATACGCTGATTCCGGTGCAGCACGGGTCAGTTCGAGTACTGGGGCTCGATGTCACCACACAGGCCACCGACGTGCGCTACAACCTCGGCTATGTGCCACAGCAACTTTCGATCGAGGCCGGACTCACCGCCCGGCAGAACGTGACCTGGTTCGCGCGACTGTTCGATGTGCCGCGCCGGGAACGGACGCAGCGGGTCGATGAGGCGCTCGAGGCGATGCATCTCATCGATGTCGCCGAACAGATGGCGGGCACCTTCTCCGGCGGCATGATTCGCCGTTTGGAGCTGGCGCAGGCGCTGGTGAACCGGCCCGCGATTCTGGTGCTCGACGAGCCGACGGTGGGCCTGGACCCGATCGCCCGCGACAGCGTGTGGGAGCGGGTCGCGGAAATGCGGCAGAGCTACGGCATGACGGTGCTGCTCACCACGCATTACATGGCCGAGGCCGATGAACTGTGCGACCGAGTTGCCCTGCTGCACAAGGGCGTACTGCGCGCCGTCGGCTCGCCGACCGACCTGAAGAACGAGATCGGCCCCGCCGCGACTCTCGAAGATGTGTTCCGGCACTACGCCGGCGAAAGTCTCGACGACGACAAGACGGAAGCGGGGATGCGCAGTGTCCGAACTACTCGCCGTTCAGCCCAACGGATGGGCTGAACCCACCCGAGCCCCCCAGGGCTGGGCCCGCGTTCCCGCGCTGACCTCGCGCGTCGGGACGTTCGCCCTGGTCGAAATTCAGAAGCTGCGGCACGATCAGACCGAAATCCTCACCCGGGCAGTGCAACCCGTGCTCTGGATGGTGATCTTCGGATCCACCTTCTCGCGCCTGCGGTCGATTCCGACCGGCAAGGTGCCGTATCTGGATTTCCTGGCGCCCGGCATCATCGCGCAGTCGGCGCTGTTCATTTCGATCTTCTACGGCATTCAGATCATCTGGGATCGCGATGCGGGCATCCTCAACAAGCTGCTGGTGACTCCGACGCCCAGGTCCGCGCTGATCGCCGGAAAGTGCTTTGCCGCGGGCGTGCGGGCCATTGCGCAAATCGTTGTGGTGGTTATCGTTTCGCTGCTCATGGGCGTGGGGATGACGATGAATCCGCTGAAGATCGCCGCGACCATTCCGGCGGTGTTCCTCGGCACGGCGTTCTTCGCGTGCCTGTCGATGACCATCGCCGGGATCGTGCAGGCCCGGGATCGGCTGATGGGCATCGGGCAGGCCATCACGATGCCACTGTTCTTCGCGTCCAATGCGCTCTATCCGATCGCGCTGATGCCCGGCTGGCTGCAGGTGATCAGTCGCATCAATCCGCTGAGTTATGAGGTCGACGCGCTGCGCGGGCTGCTCGTCGGTACTCCGGCCAACCTCTGGCTCGATTTCCTCGTGCTCACCGGTGCGGCTGTGCTCGGGGTCATTTCGGCCTCGTCGCTGCTCGGCCGATTGGTCCGATAGCTCCCCAGGACCGTAGCGCTCAGTCGGTCACCCAGCGGCCCAGCTGCGGCACCGCCTCACCCGGATGTTTGGCCTGGAAGCCGTCACCGATCGCCTGCATCTTCCAGTCGCCGCCGGACCGGTACAGCTTGGCCATGGCCAAGGCGGTGAAAGGCATACCGCCGGAGAGGGTGAAGCGGGCCAGCTCGGTGCCGGTGGTGCCGTCTACCAAGCGGCAGAAGGCATTTCGCACCTGTTCGAAGGTGTGCCCCTGGTAGGAGGTCACAATGAACAGCAGGGTGTCCACGCGCTGCGAGACTCGTGTGAGGTCGACCTGGATCACCTCGTCGTCGCCCTGGCCACCGCCGACCAGGTTGTCGCCCTGGTGCCGGATCGAGCTGTCCTTCGACGTCAGCTGACCGTAGTAGGCGACATCGACGAGATTGCGGCCCGCGAACATGGCGACCCAGGCGTCGAGATCGATATCGACGGCACGGCTGCCGAAGAAGCCCTTCTTGACCGGATCCCAGCCCAAACCCATTCGCACAGCGGTCAATGCGACGCCGCCGTCCTTGCGGAGGGTGACGCGCTGACCCTTCGCCAGGCTGACCGGACGGTCCTTGGAGAGGCTGACCTCGCCTGAGGAATGTGGGGCCGGTGGTGGGGGCGGCGCAACGGGCGGCAGTGGTGCGGGCGGCGCAGGCGGCGGCTGCGTGGGATACGGCGATGCGGCAGGCATGCTCGTGCGCGGCGCATCATCCACCGACACACCGTGATCGGTGACCAGCGCCGCGAATCCGCCCGCATATCCCTGCCCGACCGCACGCACTTTCCAGCTACCCTGACGGCGGTACAGCTCCACCGCGACAACAATCGATTCGGCGCTCAAATCGGCAATCCGGTACTCGTACAATCGATTTCCGGCCGCATCCGAGACGATCGCGGTCGGCGGCGCGATCTGACCGAAATTGCCGCCCGCGTTCTCGAGGGTGATCACCGCCCGAATCTGTGCGATCTCGGCAGGTACCTGTGCGAAGGACACCGCCACCGCGGGTGGTTGCCCGGCCTGTAAACGCACCCCCGGACCCGAAGGCTGGTTGTAGAACACGAAATCCGCGTCCGAACGCACCTTGCCCTGCTCGGTCACCAGCAGCGCGGATAACTCCGCCGGCGCCGCGACCTGCACGGAAACCACGACATCGGGAGCGGTCAGCGCCGCATTCTGCCCCTTCACCAGCGTCGCCACCACACGCACCCCTCAGCTCGGTTGATCTCCCCCGCCACTCTACGACCGCGTCCCGTCGCCGACATGCTTCCCAGGTATCGAGATTGCTTGCCAGATATCGCGATCGTCTGCGGTGCGAATTCAGCCGAGCGACGATCTCGAATCCAGCTTCCCCTGCCTGATCGCCATCGGCCTCGCCGCAGTCAGCCAGCGGAGGCCGGGTTCGCCTGCGCCACAAGCCGTTCGAAAGTATCGAGCACATCGACGTAGGCGCCCGGTACGTCGATGTGCATCACCGACTCCGGACCGCATTCGGTGAACGTGAAGGTGAAGAACGAACAGCAGCCGCTCTCCCGCGCAGCCAAATCTCGCGCGGCCGGTTCGGCACCACCCACCAGCACAAGCTCCAGCCCAGTCGGCGCCGTGCGCGTGGCCGCCTGAACCGACTCGGCAAAGAAGGCCGCAAACTCCGCCACCCGAAACGGCTGCTCCGCCGTAGGCAAGGTGCACGAGTCCGGCACCCAGCCCGCAGGTTCGATATCGATCCGCATGGATTCACCGTAATCCTGCATTGGGCGTAGAGAAACCCCGAAGACAAAGACGCCTGGACGAGAAGAAAGAAACGACCAAAGAACAATAACCCGAAAGAGGCTGGACGGTCCGCCGGTCTGAATATCCTTATATCACAACACAATTCGCCTTTCCAGGGTTCACCTGCGGCGGTAGAATAGAGGCATGAATCCGGGGGGAGAAACCACCATCGTATCGAGTGCACACGCACTCGATACCGCCGTGGAAAACCTCCTGGACACCTCCCTCACACCCTTGCTGGACGAGGAATTCATCGCCCTCATGCGCGAGGTCGAAACCAGCATGCGCAAACTCGAAGCCGTCAAGCACCGGTTCGTCACCGAAACCTGCACCCGCAGCCTGGCGGCCCGCGCCGGATCAGCATCCCCGATCAAATTCCTCGAACAAACCCTGCGATTGAGCCACGCCGACGCGGCCTCGCGGGTCAACGCCGCCAAACAACTGAGCCCGCAACCGGCGCTCGGAGGCGAGCTGGAACCGGAACTGGCCTATGTCGCCCAAGCCCAACGGGCCGGGGACATCTCCGTCGATCACGTGCGCCGGATCGCGCAGATCCTCAAGCGCATCCCCTGCGCCGCCGACCCCGGCCAGAAAGACCTCGCCCAAGACGTTTTGACCACCTACGCCCGCACCGGGAGCCCGGACAAGCTGGTCGACCTCGGGGAGGTCATCCTGGCGAACATCGACCCCGACGGCACCCTCACCCAGGACAAAGACCGCGAACGCATGCGCGGGCTCACCCTCGGGCGCAAACGCGCCGATGGGATGTCCCCGTTGATCGGGGAGATCACCGAGCCGTTGCGGGAAGTCCTGGAACCGTTGCTGGCCAAGTTCGCCCGCCCGGGCATGTGCAACCCGGCCGATGCGGACAGCCCGAAGGTCGCCGACCGTACCCTCGACCGCCAGAAACTGAAGGCCGCAGCCGAGCGCGATACCCGCAGTGCGGCGCAACGCAACCACGACGCCCTGTTGGCGGTGCTGCGTTTCCAGCTCGACCGCCCCAAGCTCGGCTCCCACCGCGGCCTGCCCGTGGAAGCGATCATCGTCATGCGCCTCGAGGACCTCGAGCGTGGTGCCGGGATCGCGACCACCGCGACCGGTGGCACCCTGACCATCCCGCAAGCCCTGGAACTGGCCGCCGGAACCCGACCGTTGCTGGTGGTGTTGAACAAGGCCGGACTGCCCCTGTATTTGGGGCGCGGGCGAGACCGATTGGCCACGCCCGCACAACGACTGGCGCTCATCGCCTCCGACAAGGGGTGCACCCGACCCGGGTGCAGCGCGCCCGCGAGCGTGTCGGCGGCCCATCACGTCACCGGGTGGGCCGAGGGCGGGCCCACCGATATCGACAACCTGACCTTGGCGTGCGATGGCTGCCACGCGATGATCCACGACGGGCCCGGTGGTTGGAAAACCATTGTCATGGGCGAGGATACGGATTTCCCGGGCCGGACCGGGTGGATCGCCCCACCCCACATCGACCCGACCGGCACCCCGCAGGTCAACCACTTGCACCACACCGGTGAGCTGATGGCCGGTGCCCTGAGCGAGATCCGGGCCCGGGAACGGTTGCAACGCGAGCGCCGCCGAGCATGGCTCGATGCCCGCAAAACCACCCCCACCCGCGAATAGCGGACCGCACCCCTTGTTGACACCGTCAGGTTGATCCTGGCGGTGCTACAAGCTGTTGCCCACCAAGTTTGCGCGGGCTCTTTCTCTTCGATCCCTTCTCTCCAGGCGCCCTTGGTCTTTCGGGTCTTCGTCTTTTCGCGTTTTATCTCTGAGACCGGACCACAACCAGTCTTCCGGCTGGTACCGCAGCTTCCCTCGTGACCGCGGAAGGTCAACCGGGTACCCCACCCGACGCCACCAGCACGGCCATCTCGGGCCCTGCCCGCACCCAGGGTGCCCAACACCGCCCCTCGACGGAAACAACCCAGGTGCACCGACTGTCTCGGCCTCGAAACCCGTTGTGCTGTGAGAGACCCGCTGTGTCGTCGCCGGTTGCCGACGGTCCTATGCTGAAACGGTCGGTGCACCTGGGTTGGTTGCGTCCCGGGCAGGGTTGATCGGATCGGGGTGCGGGCAAAGCCCGAGATGGCCGTGCTGGGCACGTTAGGAGGGGTACCCGGTTGACCTTCCGCGGTGAGGAGGGCTATCTGCGGTACCAGCGGGGTCGACCGGCTTTGGTGCCGTTCTCGAGAACAAGACACGAAAAGACAAGGGCTCGGTTCGGGCTCAGTCTCCCCCATCAGTGGGACATGGTGTCTGGGCGCAATCGGGGTTCTCCCGGAGTCGCGGGCGGCGTCCGTTCGGTAGCTTCGGAATGGTGCAGTCGCCACAGACAACTCGGGCCTTGGGCAGATCCGGACAATCGGGATATCGATGTGAGATGCGGGCGGCCGCGGTGGGTGGCCGGGTCTAGATGCGCGGGGGTCGGGTTGCGGGGGTGGTGCTCGCCGGGTGGTTGTGTGTGGTTGGGGTTGTCGGCGGGGCGGTGGCGCGGGCTGATGGTGGGGTGGCGGGGAGCGATGTGATGGTGGCTCAGTCGCTGGGGGATCGGGAGTTGACGGTTGTGGTGCGGCGGGCTGAGCCGGTGCCTGGGCCGTTGCGGGTGGACGTTGTTACCCATGCCGGTTCTGCAGCGGGGACTCTCGCGCTGAGTGTCACGCCCTCGGATCGGGGTGGGGACGGGTCGGCGGGGACCGTGGCGCTGGGAGATCGGGCGGGGGTGTATTCGGCGACGCTGCGGGTGGATCATGCGGGGCCGTGGGAGTTGGCGGTCAAGGATGGCGATCAGGTGGCGCGGATTCCGTTTCTGGTGGCGGCTACGGTGGTGACGCCGTGGGAGCGGGCGGCTTATGGCGGGTTCTTCGGAGCCGGTGTGCTGCTGCTCGTTTCGATCGGCACGGCGATGGTGTCCAAGCGCGGGTGGCCGACGCTGGTGCCCGCGGGGGCGATGATCGCGGCGCTGGCGGTCGGTATTACGGGGGCGACGCTGTCGGCGAGCGCACCGCTGCCACGGCCGGCGGGGAGTCTGCTCGATCCCACCTCGGATACGATCGGCGATCCTTTTCCGGAGCGGCAGTTGCCGATGACGACGAATTACTCACGGCCGCCGGTGAATCTGACGCTCACCACACGCGGTGCGGCGGAGACGAGTCATCCCACCGAGTTGATGCTATCGCTCACCGATGCCGCCACCGGGCGGCCCGTGGACGATCTACTGGTCAACGATGACGCCCTGCTGCACCTGATGATCGTCGGCCCGAACGGCACCTTCTGGCATCGGCATCCGATCCGGACCGCACCCGGCGAGTACCGGATTCGCTTGACCCTCAACCAGTCCGGCGACTACGGGATCGCGGCGGAGATCGCGCGCCGTGGTGGCGGGGTACAGCTGTTGCGGTCCACGCTGCATGTCTCGGGCGAATCCGGTGCGGTCCCCGCCCCCGATCCCGCGGGTGCCCAGCTGGTCCCCACGGCATTGGTCACGGGCGAACCCGGCACGCTCACTACGCATTTCGGCGGCGCCGCGGATCTGCAACCCTGGCTCGGCATGGTCGGTCATCTCATTGCCGTCGGGCCGCTGCCCGATCATGTGCCCACCGGCGCGGCCGCCGCGGCCGCACCGATCTGGGCGCACGCGCACGCCATGGCGCCGATGCTCGGCCCTGGCGCGCAGTTGCCGGACGAGACCGTTGCCGCTTACGGCCCGGATGTGTCGTTCACCTTCACTTTCCCACTGCCCGGCCGGTATCTGGTCTGGGCTCAGGCCGAGCGCGGGTACGCCCTGATGACCGTGCCCGCCACCGTCGATGTCCGGGCGAAGGAGTCGCAATGACCACCCGCAGGGGTTTGCTGTTTATCGCCGCCGCGGTGATCGTGGCGCTGGTGACGTGGTGGGTGTGGCCGAGCGATTCGGCACCGGCCCAGCGTATGACCGCCGGGCCCTACCGTGTCGAGTTGACCGTCGGCGACGGCTCGGCGCACACCGGCGATATTTCGGCCGAGCTGGAGATCACCGATCAGCAGGGCAAACCCGCTGCACCGGACCGGGTTTCGGTGGAGCCCGCCATGCCGCAGATGGGGCATGCGGTGCCGCCCGCCACCGCCACCACCGTGACACCCGGCCACTACCGCGCCGTCGTGAATCTGCCCATGCCGGGGCAGTGGGAGATCGCGGTGAATCTGTCCGGCCCGCAGGGCAGCGGGCGCGCAACCTTTTCCGTTCGAGCCAACTGACCCGCACCCGTCCGAGCCAACTGACCTGAATCAGGAGCAGCACATGGACCTCACCGCATCGGGGCGAGGGATCACCACCTCGGTGGCCTCCCCCGCCACCTCCCCACGCCCGTGGCTACCCGCGTCGATCCTGCTCGCCGCCACCATGACCTGGGCGGTCGGCGCCACCTGGGATATCCAGTGGCACAGCGACGTCGGCCCGGACACCTTCTTCACCCTGCCGCATCTGTTCATCTACGCCAGCGCCGCCATGTCCGGATTCACCAGTCTCGCAGTGATTCTCGCGACAACAGCCGCGGGGCGCGCGGGCCGCACCGTGGACGCGGCGCTCGGCGGGCCGGGTATCGGCGTCTTCGGCCGGACCTTCACCGCACCGCTCGGCTACCTGGTGACCAGCCTGGGCGCGGCGTCCTTCCTGCTGTACGGACTGTGGGATCTGTGGTGGCACAGTCTCTACGGCTTCGACGCCATCATCGATTCACCGCCGCACATCGGACTCTTCCTGTCCAGCACCGTCACCTCGGTGGGCACCGTCATCGTCTTCGCCGCCGCGCGCGAACAGCGCTGGGGACAGCTCGGCGCGCTCGTCTGCCTCGGCAATCTGCTGATCTCCAGCACCATCACCGCGCTGGCCGTGCAGCGACTCAGCGGCGGCACCATTCGATGGACCGTCGTGGTGACCGCGTTCATGGCACTGATCCTGCTGATCACCGGCGGCTCGCTCCGCAAGGGTGGCGCGACGATCACGGCCCTGGTGGCAGCCGCCATGCAGGGCGTGTTCTGGTGGTTCGCGCCGTGGGCCGCGCGCGCCTACGCGGATTTCGTGGGACTGCCTATGCGCGAACATATTCGGGGTATTCCGGCGACTCCGGCCCTGATTCCGCTGTGCCTGATTCCGGTCGGCATCGTCGTCGATCTGCTGCTGCGCCGGACCGGGCACACCGTCCGGCTGCTTCCGGCGCTGGCGGGTGCGATCGGCGGCGCCATCGTCGCGCTGTGCGCACCGTGGCAGAACATCCTCATCTACGGCGGTTCGCTGCCCGTGACCGCGACCATTATCGGCACCACCGTTTTCGGCGCGATCTTCGGCGGCCTCGCCGGATTCCTCGGCTGGCGTTTCGGCGACATGCTGCGCCTCGCCGCCCCGACCACCGGAGCCCGCGCATGATCGCCCGCCTGCTGTCCGCCGCCGCAACACTTCTCGCCGTCCTCGGACTGCTGGCCACCGCCACAGGCACCGCTGCCGCCTATCAACCGGTCGATATCGTGCACACCGAGCACGTCCAGGCTGGTCCGTACAGCCTCACCATCGGGTTCAGCCAATGGCCGCTGCGCGCAATGCAATCGCTGGATTTCACCTTCGATCCAGAGGGCGGCATCGCGGATAAGTCCGGCACCCTGACCACGATCCGGCCGAACGGGCAGGTCAGCAAATCCCAGCCGCTCTCCCGCCATCCGCGGAAGCACGAGGTCTGGGGACTGGATGTCAGATCGCTTGATCAGCAGGGCAATTGGACGTTCCGGTTCACGATCGACGGGCCGCAGGGTCAGGGCGTCGGCGAACTCCGCGATCTCAACGTCCTGCAGCAGCCCGGTCCGCCGCTGTCCGTCAGCTGGGCCGTGAGTTCGCTACCGCTGCTGGGCCTGATCGCCTTCCTCGCCTATGCCTGGCGGCGCACCCGCCGGACCGCACCCGACGAGCGTGAGCTGGTCGGTCAACACTGAACGCGGTTGGCCGGCAGCTTGATTCAGGATCCGGTCATACCGATTTGTACCCCGGGTGCACACCCGGAGTGAGGCCCTGATCGGCGACGATGCGACCGAGCAGTTCAGCGAGTTGCCGATGCTCATCGTCGGTCAGGGAACGGCACAGCTGCGCCTCGTTTTTGATGGCGACCGCACCGAGCTCGCCCAGCGTCGCCTGACCTTTCGGCGTCAGGAACAGCGCGTGCAGACGCCTGTCGTCCGGATTGCGTTTGCGTTCGATCAGGCCGCGCTCCTCGAGCTTGTCCGCGAACTGCACGAAGCGGCTGGGCGGCATGCCCAGATCATCGGCGAGCTCGCGCTGACTGCGGCCGGGCCGGAAGACGAGCGCGCGCAGCAGGCCCGCCTGGGCCGGCGTCAGGTCCAATGCCGCGGTGCCCGCGGCGAATCTATCGGCGGCATGTGCCCCGACCTGGGCCAGCAGGAATCCGACCGCCCGGGGTGTGCGGTGCCCGCCCGATTCGTCTTTCGTATCCACGAAGCAATGGTAGCAGCGCGAATACGATTGACCGTTGACAATCGTTACAGATTGTAATCATTATTGAGGAAGTACGGTTCACCCGAGCTTGAGGATCTCCGCCATGAGCACCACAACCGCCGCTCGCACCAGCACCAATCGCATCAACCCCGCAGTTCTCGCCCCCGTCCTCGCCTTCGCCGGATTCACCATCGCGTACGTGGCCACCAATGCCGGCGTCCCGCATCCCGATGCCAGCGGCGCGGATGTGCTCGCCTACACCACCTCGCACACCGATCTGATCAATGCCGGAGCGGTGCTGATGTTGCTGTCGGCCACCCCGCTGGCCATCGCCGGCGCACTGCTGCAGCGCACGCTGCGCGCCCCGGCCATTGCCGTCGTCGGCGCCGGGCTCGCCGCCGCCGCACTCACCCTCAGTGCACTATTCGCCTGGGCCGGTGGACATCTGGCAGGCAGCAGCACACCGGAATTGGCCCGCACGATCGCCGATATGGGTTACCTCACCGGCGGGCCCGCCTATTCCGCCGGTTTCGGACTGCTGATCATCGGGATTTCGATTCCGGCACTGCTGAATCGAGCGCTGCCGCCGGTGCTGGTGTGGATCGGCTTCGCCATCGCCGCGGCCGCCGCACTGTCCACGCTGGCGCTCATCGCCTCGGGGTTCGGCTATCTGCTGCCGGTCGTCCGGTTCGGCGGTCTCCTCTGGCTGATCGCCACCGGCGTAGTGCTGTCCCGTCGCTGAATTCACCGCTTTCCCTTTATCACCCATCGAAAGGCTCGATCCCATGTCCATCAGCAGCTACTCCGACCTCTCCGGCAAGATCGCGGTAATCACCGGCGGCTCACGCGGTATCGGCGCGCAGACCGCCCGCATGCTGGCCGCGCAGGGTGTGCGGGTCTGCATTGTCGGCCGCGATGAGAAGGCACTCGACGAGGTCGTCGCGCAGATCACCGAGGCCGGTGGCACCGCACTGGCAGCCGTCGCCGATGTCACCGATGCGACTGCGCTGGAACAGGTTCGGGATCTCGTGGAGAGCCGGCTCGGCCGGGTCCAGATTCTGGCCGCCTTCGCCGGCGGTGTTGGCGAGCCCGTGCCGACCCCGAATCTGACCGAACAGCGCTGGCATCAGGCACTGGACGCGAATCTGAGCTCGGCCTTCCTCACCATCCAGGCCTTCCTGCCCGGCATGATCGCCCAGGGCGGCGGCAGCATCATCACCATGTCCTCGACCGCGGGCCGCCAGCCCAGCCAGGCGAATCTGGCCTACGGGGTCGCCAAGGCCGGAGTGATCATGCTGACCCGGCACCTCGCTACCGAACTCGGCCCCCAGGGCATTCGGGTCAATGCCCTGGCCCCGTCCTCGATCCGCACCGAGAAGGTGGACGCGCATATGCCCGAGGCCGTGCAGCAGCAGGTCACGGCGGCCCACCCGCTGCGCCGCCTCGGCCTGACCACCGATGTCGGCGAGGCCGCGCTGTTCCTGGCCTCCGACGCCTCGTCCTATCTCTCCGGCATCACCATCGATGTGGCGGGCGGGCGGATCACGAACTGACGTACGCGCCAGGCGCATTCATCACCACGCGGCTGCCGGCCCCGGGTCCCGCGACCCGGGGCCGTCGCCATGCGGCGCTGCCGCTGTCTGCGATCGTCGTCATACTCGGACCCGACCCGGCCACCGACCCGTGTGGCTTCGACCGAAAGGGGTACGGGGTTCGTGACCCGCTATCACCGCATCGCCGCCCAGGATCTGGGACGCCTCGCCGCCCTCAGCGACGGAATATTCGCTGTCGCAATGACTTTGCTGGTCCTGGATCTGCACGTTCCGGCCGCGGAGACCTGGCACGAGCGATTGCTGTGGTCGAGCGGAGCGGTGTCCGACGAGGAGCAGGTGTGGCATGCCCTGACCCACACCGGACCGCAGTTCGTCATCTGCCTACTGGGGTTCCTCACCCTGGGCATGTTCTGGATCGGCCAGCAGACCCAGCTGAACCTGCTGACCCGCGCCGACCGATCGTTGGCGTGGATCCACATCATGTTCCTGTTCGGTATCTGCCTGGTGCCCTTCGCGACCGCACTGCTGGCCGCGTTTCCGCAGTCCCGCCTGGCGCTACTGGTCTACTGGGTGGACCTGCTCTACCTCGGGCTGGTGCAGCTCGGAAGCCTGCGATACGCCCGCCGGGCGGAACTCTTCGCCGACACCACCACCCCGGAAGACGTGTCGGCTATTCGACGTCGCATCGGCATCGTGCAGGTGCTGTATGCCGCGAGCGTGGCGCTGTGCCCCGTCAGTACCTATCTGAGCATCGGCGTGATCATCGCGCTGCAGGTGAATTCGGCTGTCTCCCCGCCCATTCGGCCCTTGAACAAATTCTGAGGCGGCGATCGCATCGCGCACCGAGCCGAACGTTGCGAAATGGGAGCTGCCCTCGACGGATAGTGAGTTGCGTTACAGGACAACGCCATTCGCTCACTTCGAAAACATCAGGTTCACCATTCAGTAACACGTTCTAGTTATGGTGGGCAGCGTGATCCTACGACGTGATCGTCCCGGCCTATCCGAGTTGCCGCGCGATCCGCGCGCCGACCAATATCCGATGCCCAGCGTGCCCGACGGCTGGTACGCGGTCCTGCGCAGCGCACATCTGCGCCGCGGCAAAGTTGTCAGCCTGCACTACTTCGGCCGTGCGCTCGTCGCCTTCCGCGGCCGCGACGGCGAAGTCGCCGTCCGTGATGCGCACTGCCCGCACTACGGCGCCCACCTGGGAGCCGGCGGCAAGGTGGTGGACGGCAAGCTCGAATGCCCGTTCCACGGCTGGCAATTCGATACCGACGGCTCCTGCGCCTCCGCGCCGTTCGCCGCCCGCGCACCCCGCGTCGCGCTGGGCGGGTTCCCGGTGCGCGAACACAGCGGGCTGATCTTCGTCTACACCGGGTCGGAGGAACCGACCTGGGAGGTCCCGATCGTCCCGGAAGCCACGGCCCCCGACTACGCCCGCCCGATCGACGACGTGCTGCAGGCCCGCATCCACGTGCAGGAGATGCGGGAGAACATCGTCGACGAATCCCACTTCCACCACATTCACGGCCAGAGCGAACCGCCCGTGCAGGACCTGCATCCGGACGGGCCGTTCGCCGAGATCCACAGCCGGTTCCGCAAATCGGTGCTCGGGTACTGGCTCGACAACAGCTTCGATGTCTTCATGTACGGCCCGGGCGTCATGGTGGTGCGGACCAGCGGACTGCTCATCACCATGACCGCGATCGCGCTCACCACGCCGATCGACGACACCACCAGCGAACTGCGGATGCTGTACTACATCCAGCGACCGGCCCGGGTGCCGTTCGCCACTCCCCTGCTCAAACTGGCCTTCCGCATGGTGGCCCTCGGGGAGGTGCGGGAGGAACTCGACATCTGGGATCACAAGATCCACCGGGCCCGCCCGGTACTGCTGCCGCACGAGAAGGGCATCAAGGCGCTGCGGCGCTGGTATGCCCAGTTCTATTCCCCCGAATCGCCGCAGGGTATCTCGAATACGCTGCCGCAGAACGAATCCCGAGAGCTGGAGACCACCGGCTAGATCACCGGTGAGAATGCACGGCCCGCGAGTTCGGCTCGCGGGCCGTTCGCAGTTTCAGGACGGAATTCCGGCGGGCCGACGGCCGATGATCGAAAAGCGTTTCCATCGTAATAACAGTCTTATAACGACTCCTACTTAATACTCGGTAGTTGGGTGGGCAGTCTGCATGCTCTGTGGGCGTGAAAGGAATCCCATGGCCCACACACTGACCCGCACACTGGCAGCGCTGGCTGCCGCCACCTGCCTCGCGACTACCGCGGCGGCGACCGCGACAGCCGTGCCGAGCGAACAGGCCACCGGAACCATCGAGTCCGGCTACAGCGCGCCCGGACCGTGGCAGGTGACCGCCCAGCACGCCTTCGCGTGTTGCGACACCACCGGCGCGGCCTACGACGTGTGGTACCCAACCGATCTGGGCGCCAAGGGTTTCCGGCATCCGATCATCACCTGGGGTGACGGCACCCTTGCACTGCCGCACCAGTACACGTATCTGCTGCAGCACCTGGCGTCGTGGGGATTCGTCGTGATCGCGCCCGAGAACGAGGCCACCGGAACCGGCGCCGACATCACGGCCGCCGCGAACTACCTGGTGCAGCAGAACTCGACGCCCGCGAGCATCTTCTTCCAGAAGCTGAACCCCGGCGAGATCGGGGCCGTCGGCCATTCGCAGGGCGCTGTCGGCGCGCTGAACGCCATGATCAACTCCGGTGGCGCGATCAAGACCGCCGTCCCGATCGAACTGCCCATCCAGCTGTCCTGCCTGCCCGGCATCTGCGCCGACACCCGCCGCATCGGGGCGGGCTCGGTGTTCTTCGTAAACGGCGCGCAGGACAGCGTCATCTCACCCTCGACCCAGGCGCAGCCGTGGCAGACGAGCGGATTGCAGTCCGATCAGGCCTATTACGAGGCGACTCCGGAGACGGTGGCCAAGGCGTGGGCCACGGTGAACGACGCCAACCACAATGATGTGCAGGGACAACCCGACTGCGCCGCGGCGAGCTTCCCCTGTGTGCGCGGGGTGTACAGCTATCTGGGCTACCCGACGGCCTGGCTGCTGGACCAGCTGACCGGAGATGCCCGGGCGCACAGCGTCTTCGTCTCGGGCACCGGCGAACTCTTCGACCAGAATGCGAGCTGGAGCAATCCGATCAGCAATATCACCTCCTGAGCAGCGTGCGGGATCGCTGCGCGGCCCACACCGGACGCACCTCGCCGAGCATCCCGATAGGCTCGTGCGGTGAGGCAGCGACAGCGTGGCGGGCGGGCCGCCCAGGCGGAAGACCGGCGGGAGACCATCCTGCGGGCCGCGATGGAGGTCATCGCCGAACGTGGCTACCGCGGCGCATCACTGGCCGCGGTGGCCGAACGCGTCGGCCTCACCCAGCCCGGCCTGCTGCACTACTTCCCCAGCAAGGAACTGCTGCTGATCGGCGTCCTCGAAGCCCGCGACCGCTGGGATATCACCGCCTTCCCCGCCAAGTCCGAAAGCTCCTGGCGGATAGCCGATGTCGAGCAACTGGTGGACTACAACGCCATGCGCCGCGGCCTCGTGCAGACCTTCTCCGCTCTCGCCGGCGAGAGCGTCACCGACGACCACCCCGCGCGGGAGTTCTTCAAGGAACGCTATACAGACGCCCGCGCTGCACTGGCGGACGTCCTGCGCAATGAATTCGGCGAGCGACTCCCCGGCGGCCTGACGCCGGAACAGGCTGCGCCACTCCTGGTCGCGGTCATGGACGGCCTGCAGACCCAGTGGCTACTGGATCCCGACGCCGTGGATATGGCCACCGTATTCCGGGACTTCACGCCGCTGCTGGGCGTACGGACCGGGAACGAATCCGAACGCGAAACCGCCTGAGCCACAGCGGAGGTCGCCCGATCGGCCGATTTCAGCCGCGGCCGAGCAGGGGGACTGCCGTGATGACGTTCAGGCGGAAGGTGTCTGCAAAGGCGGCGAGGCGCTGTGCCACGGCCCTGCCGATTCCGGTACCGCCGCCGCTGACCACCGCACGTCGTGTCATCGCTGCTCCCCTGGGGATCCGAGTTCCGCGATCAGATTACCGCGCAGCAGCTTTCGCGCCCGATCCAGCTCCAGTGATCCGCTGAGCCAGCGCATGCTCAGGCCTTCGATCGCGGCGGTGAGTCGTTCGGCTGCCTCGCCCGAGTCCACCTCCGGCGGCACACTGCCGTGCTGCTGCGCAGTGCGGATGAGTTCGTCGATGTAGTCCGTCCACCGCGCGGTGGCCGCCCGCAATTGCTCGCGGAGTTCGGGCTGGAAAATGGCGGAGGCACGCAATTCGCCCCAGGCCGTGCTGTTCTCGACGATCATCGGGGTGTCCTGCAGCTCCCGCAGCAGGGTCTGCTCGAGATGCCCGCGCGGATCGGCCTCGGGGTCGGCGTCCACCTCGGTGTACTGCTCGGCTCGGGTGCTGATGAACTCCAGCGTGCTCGACACCACGCCCGCGCGATCGCGGAAGTGGTAGTAGATCAGCGCGGTCGATACACCGGCCTCCTGCGCGAGCTCCTCGACCCGCAGCCCGCGAATGCCACGCTGGGCGACAACCCGGACAGCGGCCTCCAGAATGTCGGTACGACGGGACATTCGCTCACTTCCCACGGTGTTCAGGGTTCGACGGCAGTCCACCCTAGCGCAGAGTTCTGACCGATTGTTCAGTCAGCGGATCCGTCGCCGAGCCCTGGTGCCGCGCGGCGATCAGGCGCGGCGGTCGACAGCCGCCCAGGCCGCGAGTGCGACGACACTGGAGACGACCGCCACCGACGGCCAGGCGCCGATCTTCTTCGCCAGCGGATGCGAGGCGCCCATGGCGCCGATCGACAGCCCGGTCAGGGCGGCAGCGCCACCGGTGCCGATCGTCTTGCGCCACTGCGGGAATGCCGCCGCCGTGCCCGCCGCGAACACCGCACCGCCCAGCTGCCGCTGCTTGGTGGCCTGCGCGAGCGCGAAGCCGCCGGTGAGGCCACCGGCCGCGAGCAGCGATGTCGGTACAGCGGAAATTCGAGCCATGTCACTACCTCCGAAAGACAGTAATTCGAACGAACACCCTCGACGGTAACCGGAGGTAAAACCACCGGTTGAGCCGGGAGGCCGCACCGGACGTTCGAGTGCGGCCGGTCGGCCGGTAACATCACACGCTCGCCATCGGGCGAGGAATCGGAGGCGATGGCGCGGTGAGCGGGCCGAACGAGCGAACCCTCGGTGACCCGGTGCGCGGCACGCGGCCCGCGAATCGGCGGCAAATGATCTTGCGGGCGGCGGCGGACCTCTTCTACGAGAGCGGCTATGCCAAGGTCGGCATGGGCGATGTCGCGGAGGCGGTGTCCATCGGCCCGTCGGCGCTGTACCGGCACTTTCGCGGGAAGCAGGATCTGCTCGTCACCGTCGTCGACGAGGCGCTGGAAACCATGCAGTCGGTGCTGCGCACCGCGACCGCCGCGGACCTGCCCACGATCATCGCGGTCGCAACCCTGCAGCACCGCAGGGTCGGAGTGCTGGTGCGGCGCGAATCGCGGCAGCTGCCGGAGGACGATCGCACCTCGATCAGGCTGTCCACCAAGCGAATCGGCGCGCGCTTCGCCGAACTGATCACCGAGCGCCGGCCCGGCCTCGCCCCCGCCGAAGCCGATCTACTGGCGTGGTCCGCACTGGCGACCGCGAACAGCTTTTCGTTCCACAGTCTTTCACTGCCCGAGCCCGCATTCATCGCGCTGATCGAAGAGCTCATCACCGCCGTCGTCGATGCGCCGATCGTGCTGCCGACCACACCCGCCGACCGCACCGTACATGCCGGACTGACCCGGCAGTCCCGCCGCGAGGCCATCCTCGCCGAGGCCACCCGGCTCTTCGCCAGGAACGGATTCGCGGGCGTGAGCATGGAGGAAATCGGCGCCGGCGTGGGCATTTCGGGCCCGAGCGTCTACAACCACTTCCCGGCCAAATCCGACATCCTGACGGCCGCGGTATTCCGCGGCGACGAGTGGCTGCAGATGGAGATGAACCGCGCGTTCGCGCGGGCGGCCGATCCCCGCGACGGCATGCTGCGCCTGCTGCACAGCTACGGCGGGTTCGCCTTCGAGAATCCCGATCTGATCCAGCTGCTCATCTCCGAATCCATGCACCTGCCCGAATCCGAAAGGCATCGAGCCAGGTCCACGCAGCATGCCTATATCGCGGAGTGGGTGCATCTGCTCATCCAGGTGCATCCGGGTCTGGACGCGGTCACCGCGCGCATTCGGGTGCAGGCGGCGCAGACGGTGATGAACGACATCGCGGTCATGCCCCACCTGCAGGCCCAGCCGGGTATCGATACGGCGCTGCTCGAACTGGGCGCACGGCTGCTGGGGCTCGCGGGCGACGAACCGGGCAATGCGCCGGGAGCTCAGGCGAATCGGGATCAGACCACTTCGGCGGGCATGCGGAGCTGATCGACCGCCGCACGGGCGGCCCGGCTCATGGCCAGATCGACATCGATCCGCCGCGCACCCGGCTCCTCGGTGCGGGCGAATACCGCGACCGCATAGCGACCGCCGTCCGGGTACTCGACCACCCCGGCCTCCATATGCAGTCCGGGGAGCGTGCCGGTCTTGGAGGCCACCCGCACCTCATCCGGGAATCCGGCGGCCAGGCGGGTCCAGAACACTTGCCGCCGAAGCAGATCGCGAGTGGCAGCGCAGGCCGCGGGCACACCGGCCTCGTCCCGCCAGATCCGGGCGAGCAGATCGGTGATCTCACGCGGGGTGCTCGAGGTGGTGTGGTCCGGCCGGAAGACGCGCATGGTCGACACCTGCGCCCGGGTGAGCGTGGGATAGATCCGGGCGAATTCACCTCCGTCGGCCGCGCCCACATCGGCGAGCATGGATTCCAGCAATTCGCGCGGCCCGCCGATCACGCGGGTGCGATCCAGGCCGAGTTCGGCGGCCAGCAGGGCGGGCGTATCCGTGCCGATCCGGCGCAGGAGGAGGTCCGCGGCGGTATTGTCGCTCACCGACATTGCGAAGAACGCCAGGTCACGCAGTGATATCTCGATATCGTCCTGACAGCCCGCGGTACCCCAGCCGCCCAGCCGATCGTCGGCGCGCACCAGCACCCGCTCGGTCGGATCCAGCTGCCCGGCCACGCACTGCCGGCAGAATTCGAGTGCCACCAGGATTTTGAAGATCGAGGCGATCACCACCTGTTCACCGGCGTCCACCGCGATCTCGCGACCGCTGTCGATATCGACGGCATGCAGCCACCCCCGGACCGGAATCGCCGCGAAGGTTTCTCGAATTCGTTCCGCTGCCGCCACCCGATCACGGTAGCCGCAGGCGCGCCTGATCCCGGATGCCCTATCGTTGCCGGGTGGATTTGGCCCGGCACCTGCGCTACTTCCTGGTCGTCGCCGACGAGCTGCATTTCGGCCGGGCCGCCGAGCTGCTCGGGATGGCGCAGCCGCCGCTCAGCCAGTCGATTAAGCGGCTCGAACGTGAGCTCGGGGCGCCACTGTTCGACCGTTCGCACCGGCGGGTGGAGCTCACCGTCGCGGGCAGCCTGCTGATCGACGAAGCGCGGCGCATGCTCGCCGCCGAGGAACGATTGCGCGCTGTCATGCGCAAGGCGCGTGAGGGCGATCTCGGGACGCTGCGCGCCGGGGTGCCGCCGGATCTCGCCGCGCCCGTGCTGCATGCGCTACTGAGTCGAATCGACGCCGAAATACCCGGGCTCACAGTGGATCTACTGGAATTGACCACAGCGGAACAGCTTCGAATGCTCGATACCTCGAGCCTGGATGTGGGGATGGTGGACCATCCGATCGGCCGGCCCGACCTGCAGCACGGCAGCGGCGTCGAACAGCCGCTGGGCGTCGTACTGCCGCGCACCGCACCGCTCGCGCGGTCGGCCGAGGTCGAGCTCGCCGACCTCACCGGGCACGATCTGGTGCTCTTCCCTCGCGAAACCGCACCCGACTGGCACGATCTGCTGCTGGAACGCTGCCGTGAGCACGGTTTTGTGCCCGCTCGCATTCGGCACGCGCGGAATCCGGAATTTCTGCTCGGCCTGGTGCTGGCCGGGCACGGAGTGGCTCTCGATCAGGAGTCGACCGCACGCCGTGAGCCCAGAGTGGCATGGCGGCCGCTCGCGGGCCGCCCACTGCGCCGTCGCCTGTCCATGGTGTGGCCGAGTACCGGCACCCATCCGGCGGCTGCTCGATTCGCCGAACTCGCCACCCGGGTGGTCGCCGGGGATAGCGCGCGCACCCCACTGGCCGCGCCGGGTGCGGCAGCTCCGTGGTCCGTCGTCTACACGCCGCACCTACGGAACTGATCACCACCGGTGATTCACTGCCGGCTGAACAGCCCCCGGCTGGTAGATCCCGACACCGGGTTCGAGCACGAACAACGCTGCGCGACAGGCACATCGCCGAGTACTTCCTCGACGTGCTCGCCACAGCCCTGGAAGGAGGGCTTACCGCAGCTCTGGCAGACGATCCGCTGACACACGCGATCTCCTATGACATTCGTTGGTGATTAATACCTAGACGGGGTATTGCCCGGAGGAGGGTATCAACGGCGCATGTCAGCGCTGTCACCCGTCACCGAGAAGTGCACGGATATCCCCGTCCCTGACTACCAGGGTAGCCTCCGCCCGCGCGGCGGCGGACAGCGCCCGACCGTCGGCGCGGCGCGGGCGCCTCCACCCCCGGGCGGAGGGCGGGTGGGAATGGGACTCGCCGCCTCGGCCTCCGGGTGGTTCCGAGGGCGTATTCCCCTGGTGCACCGTGGGATACATGATGCGGATCGGGACCGGTGTTCGGGTGGTGGCGGCACTCACCGGTGTGCTGCTGGTGACTGCGGGATGTTCGGCCACGGACGGGGGCGGCGCACCCACACTGGCCTGGGGATCGTGCCCACCGCCCGCCGCCGGTACGACCACCGCTCCGGTCGTGGTGGACCCCGGTCAGCAGTGCGCGAAAATAACTGTGCCGGTGGACTATTCCCACCCCGGCGCAGACACGTTGCAGCTGACCGTTTCACGCCTGCAGACCAGCACACCGGGCGAGCATCTCGGGGATCTGATCATCGGCCAGGGCGGGCCCGGTGAACCCGGGCTGGACCTGCCCAGCGAGGCGCTCACCACGCTGCCGGCGGCTGTGCGCGATCACTTCGATCTGTACGGCCTGGACTATCGCGGAATGGCCGGCAGCTCCCCGATTCGGTGCGGTATCGACGAATCCGATCGGCAGGCGCTGGTGGGTGTGCCGTATCCGGCGCCGGACGGGGACATCACCGCGGACATCGCCCGCGCGCATCGCATCGCCGATGCCTGCCTGCAGCACGGCGGGACGGTACTGCCGCACGTCACCACCGCGAATATCGCGCGCGATATCGACCGGTTCCGGACCGCGCTCGGTGATGACAAGATCTCGTACACCGGAGTCTCGTACGGCACCTATGTCGGCGCGGTCTACGTCAGCCTGTTCCCGGATCACGCCGATCGAGTGCTGCTCAATAGCGTGGACCCGCCGGGCGGCGTGCGCGACGGTATCGAAAACAAGGGACTCGCAGTCGATCAGGCCTTCCCCTGGTTCGCACGGTGGGCGGCCGAGCGGGACGGCGACTATCACCTCGGCAGTACCGCGGACGAGGTCCGCAGCACGACCCTGGCGACGAGCAGTGCATTGAACACGACACCGCTGACGGTCGGTGACCACACTCTCACCGGTAATGCGCTGCTGCTGGGCGTGCAGTCGCTTCTCGAACAGCCCCGGTACTTTCCATTGATGGCCGGATTGATCAGCGGTGCGGCCACGCGGAATCTGCCGGCGGCGGCGCTGTCCGGACTGCCTGTGGCGCGGGTGTTCCCGGACAATTTCGTGAGCAGTCAGGATGCGGTGCTCTGCGGTGATACCGCCTGGCCCGCCGATCCGGCGCAGTACGCCGCCGCGGTGACCGGCAATCTGCGGCGCTATCCCCTCACCGGCGGATCCCCAGTGGATATCTGGCCGTGCGCATTCTGGTCGAAGCCGCTCGAACCGGCGGTCACGATCAGTTCGACCGGTCCGGCAAAGGTATTGCTGGTCAACAACACCGGCGACCCGTCCACCGCCTATGCCGGAGCACAGGCCATGCGCGCCGCCCTCGGGTCACGGTCGGCCTTGATCACCGTCGAGGGCGTCGGTCACGGGGTGCCCATCACGGGTGACTGTGTGGGGCGCACAGTCGAGAACTACTTTCTCAGCGGTGCGCTGCCGCCCGACACGCACTGCGGCTGATGCGGTCACCTGGCCGCTACGGCGGCCAGGAATTCCTCGAGCACCGCGGTGACGGCGGCGGGCTGTTCGAGAGTGCTTGTGTGGCCGCAGTCTTCGATAATGTGCAGCCGGGCATCCGGAATGCGGTCGGCGATCTGGCGGGCGCGCAGCGGTGGAGTCGCCCGGTCGTCGGCGCCGACCACCACCAGGGTGGGATGGGCGATGGCCGAGAGCTCGTGTTCCACCGATGTGCGATCGGCCACGGCGAGCACGGCTTTGCCGATGGCCGCACGATCATGGCGGCGCAGGCGGGCGGACCAGTCCCGGATGATCGGCCCGCTCTGCGGCGCACTGCGGAAGACCGAGCCGAACATGTGCGGTTCGACCTGGCCCTGGATCGCCCGGAATCCGACCAGGCGCAAGGCGATGGCGAGGCGCTTGTACTCACCGATCTTGGCCGGATCTTCTTGACCCGCACTGGTATCCAGCAGGATCAGGGAGCGCAGCAGTTCGGGGTGGCGGGCGGCCAGACGCTGGCCGACGAAGCCGCCCATGGACAGGCCCACCCAGTGCACCGGGGCGACCGCGAGCAGACCGATCAGGCCCGCGGCATCCGCAGTGAGGGTATCCATATCGTAATCGCCTGCGGTGGGCGGTGTTTCGCCCTGACCGCGCCAGTCGATGGTGATGCACCGGTACCGGCCGCGCAGCACCTGGATCTGCGGTTCGAACATCCAGCCGCCGAACAGCAGCCCGTGCCCGAAGACCAGGGTCTGGGCATCCGGATGTCCGGGCGGAATCCCGGTGTCGGAGTATGCGATCGGGACGCCGTCGAGATGGGCGATCGGCATGGGCAGACTCCTCGGCTATACCGTGACTATCAGTTGCGCGGGACCGCGCACATTGATGCGGCCGTTCCACCGCACTTCCTCGACAAGCGCCTGGGGGAAGCGCCGCACGAAGGCGGCGAAGGTGGCACTGCCCTCCAGCCGGACCAGTGCCGCACCCAGGCAGTGGTGGGCGCCGGCGCCGAACGAGCCGTGCTGCGCGGCATTGGGCCGGTTGATACGGAGTTCGTCCGCATCCGCGCCCCAGAATTCGGCATCCCGATTCGCGGCGGCAATACAGGCGAGCACCCAGCTGCCGGAGGGGATTTCGATATCGCCGACGATCAGCGGCTCGACCGTGATGCGGCGCATGAGGTGGACCGGGGAGTCGTAGCGCAGCAGCTCGTCCACCGCGTTCACCGCGAGGGCGGGCTCGGAGCGCAGCAGCGCGGCCTGCCCGGGATGGTTGAGCAGGGCGAGCAGGCCACCGGACAGGTGGTTGACGGTCGTCTCGTGCCCGGCCACGTACAGCAGCATGACCTGGGCGATCAGCTCGTCCTCGGTCAGTGCGTCACCGTCGTGCTCGGCGCTGATCAGCGCGGTCAGCAGGTCGTCGCCGGGGTGCGTGCGCTTCCACTGGACGAACTCGCCGATCATGGCACGCAATTCTTCGCTGGCGGCCCGGATGCGCGTCTGCAGGCCGGGATCGGCGAGCGGTTCGAGTGAGAGCACCATGAGCGCGGTCAGTTCGCGCACCCGGGTGCTCTCCACCACCGGAATGCCGAGCATCTCCGAGATGATCGCGAAGGGCAGCGGGAAGGCCAGTTCGGCAACGATATCGGCGCTGCCCGCCTCCGCAATGCGGTCCAGCGCGGCCTCCACGTAGGCCACGATGCTCGGCTGCCGGTCCGCCACCGCGCGGCGGGTGAACGCCTGGGCCATCAGGCGGCGCAGGCGGGTGTGATCGGGCGGATCCTGATCGAGGATGGATTGTCCCCGCATGATCCGGTTCGCCTTGCCGAGGGTGGCGCTGTCGCTCTTCCACGCGGGCAGCCGGGTCAGATTGGCCTCGTCGACCGAATGCGAAGAACGCTGTAGCGCAGCCACATCCGCATGCCTGGACAGGATCCAGAAGCCGAGTGGATGCTCGTGCACCGGAGCTTCGGCGCGCAGCCGGGCATAGTCCGGATAGGGGTCCTCCGCGAAACCCGGTGCGAACAGGTCGAAGGCGAAGGGCGCGGCGCTCACGGCTACCCCAGCTTTACATTGCGCATGGTGACCAGGGCGGTGGCACAGAGGATTTCGCCCTCGTCCTCGACCGAGTAGACGTCCGCGGCCGCGGAGGTGATGAGGGCGCCGGGCTTGAGCACCCGGCCGCGGGCCACGATCTGCTTGCCCTTGGCGGGGGCGAGGATCTTCACCGTGTAGTCGATGGTCATATTCACCCAGCCCGGCTGCAGCAGGGTGCCCGCGGCGGATCCTGCGGCGAAGTCGGCGAGCGAACCGAGCACGCCGCCCTGGAAATAGCCGTTGTGCTGGGTGAGTTCCACCCGGAACGGCTGCACGATCTCGACCTCGCCCGCGGCCACGCGGCCGAACTCGAAACCGAGGTGCCGGGCCGCGGGCATGCTGAGCACAGCGCCCTCGACTGCCTGCGCGAAATGCGGATTCGGTGCCTGCCAGCTCGACATGCTCAGCTCCTCGGTGCGTCGGTGAGTGCTTCGACCTGCGGGGTCCACAGCTCGAATTCCTTGGCCAGATAGCGTTTCCGGGCGGCGGACCGCATGATCTTGCCGCTGCTGGTGCGCTGCACCTCATCCGGCGCGGTCAGCACCAGATCGGCGAGTGCGAGTTCGTGTTCACGCAGGACGGCGGCCTTGATGTCGGCGGCGATATCGGCGGGATCGGCGTCGGCGGTGCGCCGGACCTCCTGGATCACCACCAGCTTTTCGCCCTCCGGTCCGTCGATCGCGAATGCCGCGCCGGCACCGGCCCGCAACGCCGGATGGGCGGCCTGCACGGTCTGCTCGATGTCCTGGGGGTAGTAGTTGCGGCCGCGAATGATGACCAGATCCTTGGATCTGCCGACGACGTACAGCTCACCGTCGAGCAGCAGGCCCAGATCACCTGTGCGCAAGTACTTTCCGCCGGGGCGGAAGGTCAGTTCGGTGGCGGTCTCGTTCCGCCAGTACCCCTGCGCCACATGGCCGCCCGCGACCCAGATCTCACCCACCCGATCCGGCGGACACTGCTCGCCGGACTCGGGGTCGATGATGCGCACGTCTTCGCCCGGCAGCACGTGCCCGGAGCCGACCAGGGTCTTGGTCCGTGCTCCGGTGGCGTCGACGTACCGGCGCTCGCCCAGCGCCTCGACGTCCACCTCGAGCAGTCGCCGGCCGCGGCCCGGCGTGCTGCCGCTGACGAGCAGTGTGGCCTCGGCCAGCCCGTAGCACGGGTACCACGCGCCGGTGCTGAATCCGTGCGGCGCAAAGGTTTCCTCGAAGCGCCGCAGGGTGTCCGGCCGGATCGGCTCGGCGCCGTTGAACGCGACCTTCCAGCTGCTCAGGTCCAGTTCCGGAACCGGTCCGGCGGCGGCTCGCCCGACACACGCCTCGAAGGCGAAGTTGGGGCCACCGCTGGTGTGCGCGCGATACCGGGTGATGGTGGACAGCCACAGCAGCGGTCGGCGGATGAAGGTGGCCGGTGACATCACAATGCTGGTCGCTCCGACGTAAAGCGGTTGCAGCACATTGCCGATCAGGCCCTGATCGTGGAAGAACGGCGCCCAGCCGACCACGGTGGAATCGCGATCGTGGCCGAAGCCCCGGCGGATCATCTCCTCATTGGCCATCAGATTCCCGTGCGTGACCATGACGCCCTTGGGCGCTGCCGTCGAACCCGAGGTGTACTGCAGGAAGGCCACGTCGCCGAGGGCTGCGGCGAACGGTTCGAATCCCGGTGCGGCTGCGGGCATCCCGTCGACCGCGAGCCAGTGGGTGGCGGCGCACAGCGGCTCCAGCACGGCCCGCAGCGGTGCCAGGAAGAGTTCCAGGCTCAGCACCGCGGCCGGTGCGCAATCCTGCACGACGGATCGGGTAGCGTCCTGAATCCGATTGCGGCGTGGCGGATTCAGCGGTACCGCGATGACGCCCGCATAGAGGCAGCCGAAATAGGCGACGATGAATTCCAGACACTGCGGAAAGACCAGCAGCGCACGATCGCCCGGTGCGCAGCGTGACGCGAGCTCCTGCGCCACACCCAGCGCAGCGGCATGCAATTGACCGTACGTGAGTGCGGCGGTCTCCTCCCCCGTGTCGTCGAGGAAGATGTAGGCCGTGCGGTCCGGCTCGGCGGAGGCGCGCTCGCGCAGGATATCGGGAAGCACTGTGGGCCCGGGAAGCACTGTGGGCCCGGGAAGCGCTGTGGGTTCGGGAAGCGCTGTGGGCGGCGGCATCTGCGGCATCTCGGTTCCTTACTGCACGGCCTCGGCCATGCGCGCCGCTATGGCGGCGCGGTGCCGGTGGTGGAAGAGGTGGTCGCCCGGGAATTCGTGCAGCGCAAACGGGCCGTCGGAGAGCTGCTGCCACGCGGCGGCCTCGCTGCTGTCGAGCATCGGGTCCTCGGTGCCGTGGAAGACGGTGATCGGACAGGTCAGCCGCGGCTGCGCGTGATGGGTGTACTCCTCGGACAGTTCGAGATCAGCCCTGGTCAGCGGGAGGGCGTAACGCAGGAAGGCCGAGCTGCGACCGGCCTCGCCCCACGCGTTCATACCGGCGAGGGCGGCGGCGAACTCCGCTTCCGGCAGATCGTGGATGGGCGGGCGACTGGCGCGCAATTGCGGTGCGCGGCGGCCGGAGACGAACAGGTGCACAACCGGTGTTCCGGCGGCGGCCAGCGCGCGGGCCAGTTCGTAGGCGACCAGCGCACCCATGCTGTGGCCGTACACGGCCAGCGGCTCCCGCTCGAAAACGGTGAGCTGGGAAAGCAATCCGGCGACCGCCTCGGGTACGCGGCGCAGGGCCGGTTCGCGGGCCGCATCCTCCCGGCCCGGCAATTGGACGCGGATCGGCGAGATCTCCGCCGGGAACAACTCCAGCCACCGATTGAAGGACGAGGCTCCCGCACCGGCGTGCGGCAGGCAGATCAGTCGCACGGCCGCGGTATCGGCGCTGTAGCGCAGCCAGTTCCGAGTACCCGGCTCGACCTGGGTCATGCCGCACTCCGGATCGCCACGGGCAGGCTCTGCAAACCTCGGACGATGAAACTGTGCTCCTGCCAGTCGAATTCATCGGTGAGCGGTTCGAGGTCGACCGCGCCCAGGTGCGCGAAGGCGACCTCGGCCACCAGTTCGGCCAGTTGCCCGCCGAGACAACCGTGCATTCCGTGCCCGAAGGCGAGATGGCCGGACGCATCGCGGGTCAGGTCGAATTCGTCCGGGCGCTCGAAGATTTCGGGATCGCGGTTGGCCGCGCCCAGGCACACCAGCACCTGATCGCCCGTGCGGATGATCCGGCCGCCGATCTCGACATCGCGGGTCGCCAGGCGTTTGGTCAGTTGCAGCGGGCTGTCGTATCGGAGTGCCTCCACCACAACGGATTTCACCGCATCGGGCGTACTCCGGAGCTTTGCCGCCTGCGCCGGATGCCGCAGTAGCGCCAGGGTCCCATTGCCGATCAGCGATTTTGTGGTCTCATTGCCCGCCACAAAACACATGAGGCAGACGAAAACCAGTTCCTCATCGCTCAATACATCGCCGCCGGTGGTACGCGCGGCGAGCAATCGGCTGATCAGATCGGCGCCCGGCTGTTTGCGGCGCTGCGCCAGCACCTCGTCCAGTGCGGCCGCGAACTCCTCGACCACCTCGCGCACCCGCGCGAAATCGGCGGCCTTCATCAGTCCCGGTTCCAGCAGGAATCGAATGTCGTGCGTCCACGGTCCGACTCGCGCACGCAGCTCCTCCGGCAGCGCCATCCATTCGCACAGCACCGAAATGGGCAGCGGGGCAGCGAAATCGGCGATCACGTCCAGGCCACCTGCGGCCCGGGCGGAGGTCATCAGCCGGCCGGCGATATCGGTCGCCACCGGGCGCAACTCGGCCACCGCCGCCGCCGCCGTGAACACCCGGTTCACCAGCCCGCGCAGCCGGGCGTGATCCGGATTGTCGGTGAATACCAGCGACTTGCGGCCCAGCCGCTCGATGCGGGCCACCTCGCCCTGCCCCAGCCGTTCGGCCTGCGCACTGACCAGTTGCGGGATCAGCCCGGCGCTGAAGGAGCGGTCGAGCAGCACGGTCTTCACATCGGCATGCCGGGTCAGCACCCACATGCCGAGGGTCTTGTGCACCGGCGTGTTCGCGCGCAGTTCCCGGTACATCGGGTAGGGGTCACGCCGGAATTCGGCGCTGAACGGGTTGAACCGGACGCGGCGGGCCGGATCGGAAGCCGCCACCGTCATGCGACCCGATCTCCCCGGGCGGCGAAGTATTCGCTCCGATACGGACGCAGCACCAGCCGGTACAGCGTGATCTTGCCCATCCGAAACCCCATGGCGGACAGCTTGAGATAGCGCTCGTAGCGGGCCACCGCCTCGGCGCCGACCAGTTCGGTGGCCGCCGGTCGCTCGGCCTTGAGCCGGCGCGCCCATTCCGCACAGGTCCAGGCATAGTCCAGGCGGCCGTTGCTGATCGCGCAGACTTCGAACAGGCCGTCCGCCGCGGCCGTGATCTCACTCAGGGTCGGCAGTTCGGCATCGGGGAAGATTTCCTGCTTCATGAAGGTATTCGCCTGTGCGGCATTCATATTCGCGTAGGCGATGGTCTGCAGCGAGAGCGCGCCGTCCGGGGTGAGCCACTCCCGGCAACGCGAGAAGAACTCCCGGTAGACGCGGATCTTCTCCTCGGCGGAATCGTCGGGCCGGGCGAAGTGCTCGAACGCGCCGATGGAGATGATCCCGTCGAACTTCTCCTCGGGCCGGTAGTGCAGCCAGTCCTCGACCAGTACTTCGACGCCGGAGTACTGCTGGGCCCGAACGTATTCCGCCTGCTCCGCACTGAGAGTGAGGCCGACCGATCGGGCCACGCCGTGCCGCCCGGAGAGCCGCTGCAGCACCGCACCCCAGCCGCAGCCGATATCGAGCACCGCGCGGGCACTGCCGGCGTCGATGGCATTCAGGTGATGGCGCAGCTTATTCTCCTGCGCGAGTTCCAGTGTGTCATCGGCTGTTTCGCGCAGTGCGCACGAGTAGCTCAGCGAACGGTCCAGCCAGAGCCGATAGAACTCGTTGCCGATATCGTAGTGGTGGCGGATCGCGGCGGCCGCGGCATCGGTTCGCCCGGCATCGATCGTGACCATGCTCAGGCCACGTTTCTCGAGGTCTGCTCGTGCAGGTGGTTCGCCACCGCATCGAGCGTCGGGTTCTCGTACAGGTCCTCCGGTGACAGGTCGACGCCGTAGCGCTCCTCGACCTCGATCAGCAGCGCCACGGCGAGCGCCGAATCGATGCCGAGACGGTCGAAGTCGGTGGCCGGGTCGATCGAGGCGGCGGGTACCTCCAGCAGATTCGCCAGGTACTCCTGGCACCAGCCGACGATCGCTTCTTTACTCGTATCCACTGTGAGCCTCTCTCGGGCAATGCTTTTCAGGACGGTGTGTGCTCAGGCAACACGTTTGGCGGCCACGCGCGCCGTGGTCGGCACCTTCAGATCCCAGGCGAGGCCGGTCACGGCAAGCGCTCTGATGAGCCAGTAGCCGGGGTCGAGCCGGTACCAGTCCAACCCGAACGAGGGCGAATCCGGGAAGGCGTGGTGATTGTTGTGCCACGACTCCCCCAGCGTCACGAGGGCGAATACGCCGCCGTTGTGGCTGTTCTCCCGGGACTCGTACGGGCGGGTGCCGAACATGTGCAGGAATGAATTGATCGCCCACACAATGTGTTCCAGCAGGAATATGCGGACGAAGCCGCCCCAGAGCAGCCCGCTCACGGCGCCGGTCCAGCTCATGGTGACCAGCCCGCCGATGACCGCCGGAATCAGCAGCCCCAACGCCACCCAGTAGTAGTACAGCCGGGCCACCCGCACCAGTTTGCGATCTTTGATCAGATCCGGTGCGTAGTGCACGATATTCGGGTATTCGTGGCGGCGCATCCACAGGAAGTGCGAATGCGCCAGTCCGCGTACCGCACCGGTGAAGCCGCCGCCGGAAAGGTTGGGCGAGTGCGGATCTCCCTCGCGATCACTGAATTCGTGATGCCGCCGGTGCAGCGCGACCCACGACACCACACCGCCCTGTCCGGCCATCGAACCCAGGATCGCCAGCAGCGCGGCGACCCACGGCGCGGCCTTGAAGGTCCGGTGGGTGAAGAGCCGGTGATACCCGACCGTCACGCCCAGGCCGGTGATCAGCCACATGGCGAACAACAGCGCGAATTCGACGACACCGAACGGGCGAACCGCCAGGAAGGCGAAGGCCGCCACGGTGCCGATGATAGGAAGCACATCGAACAGGAGGAAATGCCGGCGTTGCAATCGGTGGATATACGGATTGCTGATCGTCTTCCTGCGCGGCGTGGGATTCTCGTCAACCTCAGTCATCGCACCCGTCCAAACCCTGATGAGTACCGGCTACCAGCCGACGAACCGAACGTAACAGCGGGCCGGGCCGCGCCACCCGGTCGCGCAATGCTGTCGATCGCAGCATCGGAATCGTTGATCGACGGGCTGGATGCAATGCTGCCGCGCCGATTTTCGGCGCACTGTCGTATTCGCGGCCGGCCGTTCGTGTAGAGGGTGCAGCCCGGTGGCGTGCCGGGCACTTCCGAAGGAGCGAACATGGGCAAGATCGTCGCGGTTGTCAGCGTCACCCTGGACGGCGTCATGCAGTCGCCGGGGCGGGCCGATGAGGACACGCGGAACGGATTCACGCACGGCGGGTGGGCGCTGCCGTATGCCGATCCGGAGCAGGGGCGGGCCGTGGCCGCGCACTGGGCCACACACAGCGGGGCACTGCTCTTCGGCCGGCGGACCTATCAGGACTTCTACGGGGTGTGGCCGGGGCGGACCGATAATCCGTTCAGCCAGATCCTCGACAAGACCGAGAAGTACGTGGCGTCCCGCACGCTCACCGAACCGCTGCCGTGGCAGAACTCGACACTGCTGTCCGGTGAGGCGGTGGATGCGGTGCGGGGGCTGCGGGCCGAGCACCCGGAGCTCGATCTGGTCATGCTCGGCAGCGGTGATCTGCTGCGTTCGCTCATGCGGGCGGGCATGATCGACGAGTACCTGCTGCAGATCCATCCGCTGGTGCTCGGGAGCGGCCAGCGGCTGTTCGACGGCGTGGAGCTCGGGCGATTGCGGGTGTCCGACAGTGTCACCACCACGACCGGCGTGACCATCGCGACCTATCGGCCCACCGGAGAGGAGCAGCGTTGAGAGGGGAGCAGCGTTGAAGCAGTATCTGCTCAGCATCTATCAGCCCGCCGAAACCGATCCGCCCGACAATCTGGACGAGATCATGCGCGATCTCGCGGCGCTCAATGACGAGATGCGCGCGGCGGGGGCGTGGGTTTTCGCCGCCGGATTGCATCCGCCGAGCACCGCCACCGTGCTGCGGGCCAGTGGGTCGGAGGTGCTCATTACCGACGGCCCGTATGCGGAGGGCAAGGAGCAGATCGGCGGGTTCACCGTGATCCGGGCGGCCGATCTCGACGAGGCGCTGGAGTGGGGACGGCGACTGGCCCGCGTGGTCACGCTGCCGATCGAGGTGCGGCCGATGCAGGATGGCTGATATGCCGGACCGGCTGAAATGAGTTCCGGCGCAACCGATGCCGAGGCGATCTCGGAGGTCTTCGCCGAGCACTACGGTCGCGCCGTCGCCACCCTGATCCGCGTCTTCGGTGATGTCGGCATGGCCGAAGACGCGGTACAGGATGCCTTCGCCGCCGCCCTGCAGCGCTGGCCCGAGGACGGGCTGCCACCGAGTCCGCCCGGCTGGATCATCACCACGGCCCGCCACCGGGCGGTGGATCGGCTGCGCCGCGAGGCCGCTCGGCAGGACAAGTACGCCCAGGCGGCGCTGCTGCACGCCCGCGACGAGCCGGTGGAGGAGGACGCCATGCGCGATGATCGACTGCGATTGATATTCACCTGCTGCCACCCCGCGCTCGCACGCAATGCGCAAGTGGCGCTGACCCTCCGGCTGCTGGGCGGACTGTCCACCGAGGAGATCGCGCACGCCTTCCTGATACCGGAAACTACTCTGGCGCAGCGGATTACGCGTGCCAAGGGCAAGATTCGCGATGCCCGAATCCCGTATCGGGTGCCGTCCCGAGCCGAGCTGCCCGCGCGCTTGGACGCCGCGCTGACGGTGGTCTACCTCATCTTCACCGAGGGCCACACGGCCACGGCGGGCGATCACCTGGTCCGTGCGGACCTGTGCGCCGAAGGCATTCGCCTCGGCCGCGCACTGACAGAGCTGATGACCGACGAGCCCGAGGTCTGGGGCCTGCTGGCCCTCATGCTGCTCACCGAATCCCGTCGCGCCGCGCGCACCACGCCGGACGGCCGGCTAGTACCGCTTCCTGAACAGGACCGCGCCCGATGGAATCGCGCACTCATCGACGAGGGCCAGTCACTGGTGCGGAAGTGCCTGCGCCACAACCACCCCGGCCCCTATCAAATCCAGGCCGCGATCAACGCGGTGCACGCCGACGCACTCACCGCCGCCGACACCGACTGGCAGCAAATCCTCGATCTCTACAACCACCTCATGACCATCGCCCCCAGCCCGATCGTGGCACTCAACCGCGCAGTGGCCCTGGCCGAGGTATCCGGCCCAGAATCAGCCCTGGCCGAACTGAACACCCTCGACCTCCCAAACCACCACCTACTCCCCGCAATCCGAGCCGACCTCCTCCGCAGACTCGGCCGAACCCCCGAGGCCACCGCCGCCTACGACCGCGCCGCCACCCTCGCCCGCAACCGAGCCGAACGCGACTTCCTCCTCGATCGGCGCGATGCCCTGAGCTGACCGGTCGTTCGCGACCGGCCGATTCGGATAGGGAGGTCGATGTCTGGGCGGTCTGTGGTGGGTTGAGCACCACAGACCGCGGGGTCAGACTGTTGCGGGGGCGGGGGCGGTGTTGTGTTCGGGGGCGATGAGGGCTTCGAGGTCGATGTAGAAGCGGCCGGATTCGCAGGGGAGGGTGAGGAGGATGCGGCGGGCGGCTTCGGTGACCAGGGCGCCGCCGAGTGCCACATCTGAGGCGAGTTGCGGCCAGCTGCTCAGGGTTCGGCCGATTTCGGGGAGGGCGGCGGCGAGTGCGGGGCTGATTCGGTCGGCGTCGACCATTTTCAGGAGGAGTTCGACCTTTTCGTGATCGGCGAGGGCCGGCAGGTCCGCCGCGGTGATGTCACCGATGCGGCCGTGCAGTAGCGGGCGGTCGGGCTCGAGATCGAACCGTTCGATATCGAGCATGCCGCGGTCATTGCAGTCCATGACCACCGGAATGCCCAGGGCCCGAGCGTATTCGCGGGCGGCGATCTTCACATAGGGGGTGTCGCACTCCTCCACCAGCAGGTCGATCGGCGCACCGTCGCCTTCGAAGAATTCGGGCATGGTGGCGTCGGTGAGCCCGGCGGGCATGATCTCGATATCGAGATACGGGTCGATCTCGAACAATTGGCGCGCACAGATGACCGTCTTCCCGACCTGCAGATGATGCACGCCCGCCCGCAGCCGGTTCATATTCGACAGGCTCAGCTCGTCGAAGTCGGCGAGCCGGAATGCGCCGCCGACACCTTCGAGCGCCAGCGTGATCGCGGCCGAATTGCCCACCGACAGACCGACAACCCCGATACGGCTGTCGAGCAGTCGGCGCTGTTGCGGCCGCTGGATCTTCTCCCGATTGCGATCGGTGCGCACCAGGCGGAACTCCTCGCGAGGCAGCACATGCACCAGCCGGCCCGACCACGGATACCAGACCCAGCTGCCGTAGGCCCACATCTCGATCCCGGCCAACTGCTCATCCACCTTCGCCGCCAATTGCGCACGGTCGAACCGACTGCCCGGCTCACGGCTGCGGATCAGCTCGTGCAGCTGGGTCTCGATGGTGTCGTGGACCTCCCGCACCGCATCGGATTCGAGCAGAGCGGCCAGGGCCGCGTGATCGGCGGCGTGCACCGGTTCGAGAACCACCGGTTGCCACACGTCGCGATCCGGCCGGGCGGCCGAGAACAGGCCCGCCGGAGCGGCGCCGTGGTCGATGCCGGAAGAAGCAGGCCGGGTGCGGGTTTCGGTCGCGAACGCCGGGAATTCAGAACCCATCCGGGCCGCCAGGTCGGTGTACTCCCCGGCGCCCGCCGCGGTCCGGTGGATCAGCAGGACCACGTCCTCGGTGTACTGCTCGACGTAGCGGCGGGTCCCAGGGACCGGATGGAAGCCGAGCCGGGCGAGGAATCGATCCTGACCGTCTCTGGTCCCAGAGGTGACCATCATGACCTTGGCGCCGAGATGGCGTGCGGCCCCGATGGCGACCGCGCTCAAGTGCGCACCCAAACCGAGCTTGCGCGCGCGATGCTCCACCACCAACCGGCTGGGCTCATACACCTCGCCCGCCTCGATACCCTCGGACGCCAGCAGGCGTTCGTACTCCTCGTCGCCCAGATATGCGCGGGCCTGGAACAGCTCACCGGTCGCCGGAGTCGAGAGCCGGACATAGCCGAGCGCGGGCCCGCCGGGCTCCCGCCGCGCGACGAAATGCCATGCGCCGTAATCCAAATCCTGATCATCGACATGCGAGCCGTCGGCGGCGCGAAAATCCGGCCGGCGCCCGCCGTCGTAGAGGATCCGGGCCCGCAACTCCCGCAACCCGTTCACCAGGTCGGTGTGATCGGCTTCGTCGCGCGGTACCAGCACCGCCGAGATATGCCACGACACCTCATGATTGCGGCGGCGAATCTCATACCCGTTCACGGGCACGGCAGATCCGCCGGACATAGACACGTCCATGGGTCCTTCCCAGAAGTTCGTTGAAAATGTGCTGACTGCATGCGAATGCCGAGGGGCAACGCCGACTACTGGGGAATCTTCGAGCAAGAGAAGGGGATTGCTGCATCAGATCACTCTAGGAAGCAATTGCCAGATGTTAGCTTCCATGGTGGCAGTTCTACGAATCGGACAATTCGCATACGCCACACAACACACCGCGCACAGGGCAGCGGCAGGCGGACTCAGCGCGCAGCCGCTGGACCTCGATGGCGAGATCGGCGGCGGCCAGGCGCGCAGTTCCTGCGGTTACCGGCGCGAGAACACCGCCACCAGAAAGTCGGACTCGTCGGTGAACGGTCGCAGATCCCACGTCGACAGCCGCAAATCCACTGCGAGCCCGGCATTCTCGGCGTCGGCCAGAAAATCCGGGAACTCGTATCCACGATCGGCGCCGAATCCGGTGACCAACCGGCCGGTGGGTGCGAGATGGCGGGCGAACCCGGCCAGCACCGCCTGCCTGGTGGACGGCGCCAGAAATGTCATCACATTCCCCGCGCACACGATGGCATCGAAGCCGGCCGCGATCCCACTGCCCGGCAGGTCCAATTCGGCGAGGTCGCCGACGATCCACTGCGGACCCGGATAGTCCTGCTCCGCCGCGGCGATCAATACGGGATCGACATCGACCCCGACCACGACGTGCCCGACTCCGTGCAGATACCCACCCACACGTCCCGGACCGCACCCCGCGTCCAGGACCCGACTGCCGCGGTCGAGCATCGCATCGACCAGCCGCGCCTCCCCGGCGATATCCCGGCCCTCGGCCGCCAGTGCCCGGAACCGCTCGACGTACCACGTCGAATGCGCGGGATCGGCAGCAGTGAGCTCCTCCCACTGACTGGGGATACGTCCGCTCATCGCTCACTCCTCACTCGGCCCGACTGCGGTCCACTGTGCCACCGCCCCGCCGACGCCCAGCGCGCGGATCGATCATGCGGCAGGTTCGCTCGACGATCGCCCCCGGAGCGTTCAATTCAGTTGCGCTCCCAATCGGCGGCCCACTCGGTCAGTGGTTCGAGTCGGCGGACGAGGCTGCGGCCCGTTGCGGTCAAGGTGTAGCCGGTGGCGTGTTCGACAATGCGCGCCTCGGTGAGTTCATGCAGTCGCCGAGTCAGCACGCTCGAGGAGATATCGCCGCATGCGGTGCGCAATTCACGGAAGGTCAGTGGACCCGGGGCCCGCTCCAGCTCCCAGATCACCCGGAGTACCCAGCGCCGGCCGATCAGGTCGAACAGGGCCATGATCGGGCGGCCGGTCGTGGATCCGCGAACCGGGCGACCGGGGCGCGGGGTGCTTGCGTTCATGGTTGCACCGATTCCGGCGGTGGGGGTGAAATCTCCAGTCGCCGCGCCATTTCCGCGATCGCCGCGCGCAGGGCTCGATAGGGTCGCAGAAACAGCGTCACGTGGGACAGGCTGCCGGTCTCGGACAGTTCCTCCCGCAGCACCCCCTGTAGCTCCTGATCGGCGAAGCGGGCGGTGAACGCGTACAACGCCTGCCGGTCGTCGCTCCACTGATGTGTCTGGTCAACGGTTTCGAGCACATTCGCGATCACCCCCAGCAGATGTGCCGCACGTTCGCGCCCGCGATAGTCGGCAACCGGACTCGAGAAGATCGCGTCTTCCGCGAGCAGGGCGGGCAGCGGCCCGATATCTCCCGATTGCCAGACGGCGAGGACAAGACTGTTGGTCATGCCTCTATTTTAGAGGCAGAACCCGGCCAGGGGCCAGGCCCTTGCCGTCACACCGGATCAGCGGCGATCCCCTGTTCCATCCCCACCACGCGGCCGAATAGTCCCGATTCGCCACGGGCATCCGTTGTGAATTGATAGCCTGGCCGCTCAGAGCGGGTGTCCGTGATTCCAGGACAGGCAGTTTTGCCGATTCGGGTCGAATCCGGGGAGTCCTTTTGTACACTCCCCGCTGAAGTGAACAGATGGCACTTCAATTTCTGATTCGAGGTACCGATGAAATCTGTTACACCGAAGGCGTTCGCGCTACGTGCCGCAATGGCCGTAATCGGCGGATCACTGCTGCTCGCGGGAGTGACGGCGTGCGGCAGCGATAAGGCCCCCGACGGGTCGCCGAGCACCGCCACCAGCGCGGTGGTCACGCCCGCCGCCGCCCCGATCAGCACGGTCGCACCCGCGCCGACCACCGAGGCGCCGGCTCCGACCACCGAAGCACCCGCACCGCAGCCGGCTGCCGCCGAACCGGCCGCACCGGAACCGGTCGCACCCCAGCCCGTCGTGACCGAACCGGCCGCGCCGAAGCCCGCACCGCAGACCCAGCAGCCGCAGAAGCCCGCGCCGCCGACCTTGGACGCGCCCGGGTTCGAACCGCGCGCAGGCTACTGAAAAGGCCAGGGAAATCAGTTGTTCGGCAATAGTGGACGGTGGCTGTGTGCCGCCGCGGTAGCGCTCTCGGCATCGGTGACGGGAGCAGGGGTTGCGGGGGCGGATTCCACCCCTGAGGGGAAAGACCTTGTGGTACTGGGTGATTCGTTCACCGCGAACGCGTGGGACTTCACCGACCCCGACAACAGCTGCCTGCGCCACGGCAAGACGGCGTGGCCGGCGCAGCTGGGCACCCTGATGGGCGTGTACGGCACCGACGCGATGGTCGATCCGTCCTGCCCGGGTGCGTCGATCGACAGCGGGCCGGGCTGGACGCTGGGCGTGGAAACCGCGAAGGCGGACAAGGTGGGCGCGTTCGGACCGCGCACCAAGCTTGTGGCACTGCAATTCGGTCTCAACGATCACTGGGGCCGGTCCACGCAGACACTGTGGAAGTCGTTGCAGGGCTGCGTATTCAACCTCATCGACGGCTGCGGGCCGGAGGCTGCCGCACAGGGCCGGATCACCGACTACAACGGAGTGTCTGGCGCGCTGTTCGCCGATCGCATGCGCAATGCGATCACCTACATTCACTACTACGCACCGAACGCGCACATCGTGCTGGTCGGGTATCCGGAGCTGTTCCAGCCGGGAACCGATACCGTCTGCCTCAACTTCCTCGGCGTGGCACCGTTCGTTCAGCCGCGCGGCGGCGCGGTGGTCGCCTACTTCGATCGAATCCAGCAGGCGCAGCAGGAGGCCGCGCAGCTGCTGAATATCGACTTCCTCGATGCCCGCGCCCTGACCACCGGGCACGGACTCTGCACGGATCAACCGTGGCTGAACGGTGTGATGGACCCGCGCACCGATATCGACGGCCTGTTCTTCCACCCGTCCAGCAAGGGCGACGCCGTGGTCGCGAACGCGATCTACGACAGATTCGGACACTGACCCGAATCCGGGGTCATCGACCCGAAAGTCTCTTGTACACTCCCGCTGAAGTGAAATTCTTACACTTCAGTTCTTGATTCGAGGATCTCATGAAGTTTCGTACCCCAGGTGCATTCGCCGTACGTTTCGCAGCAGCGGCGATCGGAGGGGTGTTGCTGATCGGCGGGGTGTCGGCCTGCGGCAGCGATAAAGCATCCAGCGGATCGAGCGATACGCCGACCAGTGCCGTCGTGGCACCGGTGAGCAGTGCGATCGTGCCCCCGAGCAGTGCGGCAGCGCCGGTGACCAGCACCGACGCGCCGCCGCCGAGCACGACGGACGCACCCGCTCCGCAGCCCGCGGCCCCGCACCCCGTGGCTCCCGAGCCCCAGGCCCCGGCGGTCCAGCCGGCCGCGCCGAAGCCCGCGCCGCAGACCCAGCAGCAGCCCAAGGCGGCGCCGCCGACCTTGGACGCGCCCGGTTTCGAACCGCGCGCAGGCTACTGAGGAATCCGGAGAATTCTCGTGTCGGGAAACAGTGGACGGTGGCTGTGCGCCGCGGTGGTCGCGGTCGCGGCTGTCACAGCAGGCGCCGGAGGATCGGGCGCGCAGTCCGCTCCCGAGGGTAAAAAGCTTGTGATCCTTGGTGATTCGTTCACCGCGAACGCCTTGGACTTCTCCTCCGATCACAAGTGCTTGCGCGGCGAGACGGCCTGGCCCACACAATTGAGCACGCTGATGGGCCTGCGAGACGGCGATCAGGTGGCCAACTCGTCCTGTGCGGGCGCGTCGATCGACAACGCTCCGGGGTACACGCTCACCGTCGAGGCGCGCGACGCCGACAAGGCGGGCGCGTTCGGTCCGGATACCAAACTGGTGACACTGCAGTTCGGCCTCAACGACCACTGGGGCGGCTCCGCCCAAAACCTGTGGGACGCCATGCAGCAGTGCGTATTCGACCTGGCCGACGGCTGTGGGACCGACGCCGTGGATCAGGGCCGGATGCCCGACTCCCAGCTGATTTCGGGCGCCGCGTACGCGGACCGCATTCGCGGTGTCGTGACCTACATCCGGTACTACGCACCCAATGCGCGCATTGTGCTGGTCGGGTACCCGGAGCTGTTCAACGCGGACCAGAACACCGTATGCCTGGACTTCTTCGGCGTCGTCCCGTTCACGCAGCCCCGCGGCCGCACGGTCGTCGAATACTTCAACAGGCTCGATCAGGCGCAGCGCGACGCCGCCGCGGAGCTGAAGCTGGACTACCTCGACGCCCGCGCGCTGACCGCCGGGCACGGGCTCTGCTCGCCGCAACCATGGGTGAACGGCGTTTTCGATCCGACGATCAAGCTCGACGGACTGCCGTTCCACCCCTCCCCCGAGGGTGACTCCGTGGTCGCGAACGCGCTCTACGAAAGGTACGCACGATGACTCGCCCACCGGAGGTCCTGTCCACGCGGCCCGCTGCGGCGGCCGTCGTCGTACCGTCGCCCGCAGCGCCTGTCGTGCAACCGGATTCGGCGGCGCTCATCGCGGAGCGGGCGGATCGGGAGCGGCCCCCGCTGCCCTCGCTGACCGGATCCCGGTGGTGGGCGGCATTCGCGGTATTCGTCTTGCACGCCTTGGTATTTCTGCCGGTGTACCCGTTCCAGAAGTCCGAGCTGTTCCGGCATATCCACGAGTGGGTGCCGATGCAGTTGGGCGCGGCGGGAGTCACGTTCTTCTTCGTGCTCTCCGGCTTCATCATCTACTGGTCGTTCCGGCCGGGCATGACAGCGCGTGCGTTCTATCGGCGACGGGTGCTGAAGATCTATCCGATGCACCTGCTGGCCGCGGCGGCGTTCATCGTGGTGGCGAGCGTGCCGCTCTCGCGCCTGATCGTCTGGGTGCCGAACCTGCTGCTGGTGCACACCTGGGTGCCGAAATGGACCACGGTGGGCGGGCTGAACGTGCCGTCGTGGTCGCTGGCGTCGGAAGTTCTTTTCTACCTGAGCTTTCCGATCCTGCTGCCAGTGATCCGGCGGATCCCGACCCGGCGACTGTGGCTGGCTCTCGGGCTGCTCATGCTCGCGATCGTCGCCCTGCACACCTCGTACTTCCTGTGGACCGACGGGCCGAAGGGTATTGCGAATGCCTTTGCGCCCCGGCTGGTTCCGGGAGATACCTCGCCGTACTACGAGCTGCACGCCTCCCCCGCCTGGTTCGTACAGCCGGATATCCCGGTCTCGCCGTCCTACTGGCTCAGCTACAACTTCCCGCCGTCGCGACTGCCGGAGTTCTTCCTCGGCGTCCTGGCGGCCCGCCTGGTCCTCGAAGGGCGTTGGCGCAAAACCAGTCTCACGCTTCCGCTCGTGACGCTGGTCGCCGCCTACGCGGCCACCTGGGTGGTCCCGGTGAACTACAAGATGTCGGTCCTGCTGCTGCCTCCGATGACCGCGGTCATCGCCACCATGGCCGTGCGGGATCTGTACGGCATCCGCAGCCTCAATTCCCATCCCCGCATGGTCTGGCTGGGCAATGTCTCCTTCGCCTTCTACCTGATCCAATTCCCGGTCATGGTCGTGATCACCCGCTACCTCATCGGCGGAAAGGAATTCGGCATCCTCGGCTGGGCCGGCTTCACCCTGCTGTGCCTGGTGGTCGCGACCATCATCGCCGCAGGTCTGTACCACTGGGTGGACACCCCGATCATGCGCCGCTTCGCGCGGTCCAAGAAGGACGCCAAACGGAAGTCCGTACCGGCCTGAGGCCTAGCATTTGCGGTATGCGATCGCGAATTGCGTTCTCGATACGGTCCACGATCTGGTCGTCCCCGGCGGCCACAGCGCTCCGGACAAGGTATCCGATCAGTGGCTGCCGTGGATCGGCGACCTGTTCGCCGCCACGCCCTTCAAATCCAGCTGCCCGCAGTGACTTACGACCCGGCTGCCTGGATTTCACCGGTGCCGGTCCGCTCGGCACCGTAGATTGGCGACGATGCCCCCGCTCGGGGTGAAGATGTTCCGGTCCTGGGGGCAATGTCTCCGATTACAGTGTGAAACGTCTCAATTTCACTACAGTTCCGTGCCATGACCTCCAACACTCGTCGTGCCGGACTCGCCGCTATCGCCATCGCCGCCGCACTGGTTGCCGTCACCGGACCCGCCTCCGCCGATACCACGCCCACCTCGGGCTCCTCCAGCCTCACCACCATGAGCTCCAGCAATGGCACCACGCCGCTGGGCAATTTCTGGACCACCATCGTCAATACGATCGGCGTTGCCGCCGGTTCGTCCGCCCCGGCCAAATAGCGCTTCCGGATCCGGCAGGGTCTTCGCCGCGTCGAGCGCGGCGAAGATCGCTGCGGCCAGGATCAGCAGCGCCGAAACCAGCAGTGCCACATCGAGTCCGTGATGAAATGCGGCTTTCCCGGTGTCGAGCACCTCGGACACCTTCGACAGATATTTGAGATACGGGCTGAGGTCGGCGCCCTCGGGGATGCGGCCACGTTCGAGTGCGTCGACGACGGGCGGCTGTAGCGCGGCCGGTAGACCCAGTTCGTTCATCCGGGCCTTCAGATCCGAGGTGAGGAACGAATTCACCAGGGCCCCGAGCACGGCGACGCCGACGGCGGAACCGACCTGACGCATCGTATTGGTCGCAGCGGCGGCCATGCCCGAGTGCTCCGGCGGTACTCCGGACATCACGGCGGACGTCAAAGGCACTACGGCAATACCGAATCCGAGGCCGGCCACCGCCATCGCACCGGCCAGCGGCAGATCGTGCAGTGGACCGGCGAGGGCCAGACGGGTCAGCAGAATGCCACCGGCGCCGAGCACACAACCGATGATCATGGGGATGCGCGCACCACGACGTGCCACCCAGAAGCCCGCACCCAGCGATCCGGCGATAATCGCGACGGCCATCGGCGCGAAGACCGTGGCGGTGCGCGCACCCGAATACGACTGCATCACTTGCAGATACAGCGCGGTGAAGAAGAAGATCGAGAAGATGCCGAAGTAGACGGCGAAGGCGACCGCCAGCGCACCGCGCACCCCCGCCCGACCGAGATATCGAAAGTCGAATAGCGTTGCGCGCGAACGCATTTCGACGGCGATGAAACCCACCAGCGCGAAACCACCGAGCACGAACAGCGCGATCACCGAGGGCGCGCTGTAACCCAGGTCCTCGCCGGAGGTCGCGGCATAGATCACCGAACCGAGAAAGGTTGCGCCGAGCAGGATTCCGCGCCAGTCGAGCGGACCCGGCCGCGGGTCGGCGCTTTCCGGGACGGACCACAGTGCCGCAGCCAGAGCCACCGCCCCGATCATCAGATTGAACCAGAAGATCGAGCGCCACCCGTACGCGTGCACGAGCACTCCGCCCAGTACCGGTCCAGCCGCCAGCGCCAACCCCGATACCGCCGCCCACACGCCGAGCGCCTTGGCGCGCGCCCGATCGTCCGGGAAGATGTGCCGCACTACCGACAGCGTGCCCGGTTCCGAAGCGGCCGCACCCACGCCCATGATCGCGCGACCGGCGATGAGCACCGGCACGCTGGCCGCGAGCGCCGCGATCACCGATCCGGCGCAGAAGATCATCAATCCGATGATCATGACGCGCTTGCGCCCCCACCGGTCACCGAATGAGCCGCCCGCCAGCATGAGACTGGCGAAGACCAGCGTGTAGGCATTGACCACCCACTGCAGCAGCATCACATCGGTATCGAGCTCACGGCGGATATCGCCGAGCGCGACGCTGACAACCGTTGTGTCGAGGAAGGTGACGAAGAGTACGGCGGTGACCGCCGCCAGGGCGATGCCCGGCCGCGCCGCCGTACTCGGTGCGTTCTCGATCGACGCCACCGGATCAGGCTACCGACCAGGGGCGTCGAGGCGCTGTCACTTCGGAGTCGGCGTTTCCAGCCTTCGACCTGCGGGCGGGACGGCCATCGCAGCGCTCCCGCGGTGACGGGTTCCCCCTATCGAGGGAGGCGGAAGTCCGCCTCACGGGCGACGTGGACCGGTGGGTGCGATCCGTACCGTCGAAGACCTCCAGCCGGTTCGTTCCGATCGACGTCCGTGTATTCGCCTGTCCCCCAACATCGTTCATCAGGAGGTTCCGTGCTTTCCGCCCTGGTACCGGCTATCCGGACTCCGGAGCTACGGCGGAAGATCCTGCTCACCCTCGGACTGCTCGCACTGGTTCGTCTCGGCGCGACACTGCCGTCACCCGGCGTCGACTTCAAGACCGTGCGCGACTGCGCCGCCATCGCTTCCGGCGGCGATTCCGGCGGTGTCTACCAGCTCATCAATCTCTTCTCCGGCGGTGCGCTGCTACAGCTTTCGGTCTTCGCGATCGGCATCATTCCGTACGTCACCGCGAGCATCATCACCCAGCTGCTGACGGTGGTGATCCCCCGGTTCGAAGAACTGCGCAAGGAGGGCCAGACCGGGCAGAACAAGATCACGCAGTACACCCGCTACCTGGCTGTCGCACTGGCGGTTCTGCAGGCATCGACCCTGGTGGCGCTGGCCGGGCACGGCCGGCTACTGCGCGGCTGCCCCAAGAATCTGCTGGTGGACAGCTCGCTCTTCGGCATGATCAGCATTGTGCTGGCGATGACCGCGGGCGCCGCACTGGTCATGTGGTTCGGCGAGCTGATCACCGAGCGCGGCGTCGGTAACGGCATGTCGCTCTTGATCTTCGCCGGGATCGCGGCCCGCATCCCGAGCCAGGGCTCGGCGATTCTGGACAGCCGGGGTGTCCTGATCCTCGCGGGAATCGGCGGCGCGGCGCTCCTGACGATTATCGGCGTGATCTTCATCGAGCAGGGCCAGCGCCGGATTCCGGTGCAGTACGCCAAGCGCGTGGTGGGCCGGAAGATGTACGGCGGTTCGTCGACCTATCTGCCGCTGAAGGTCAATCAGGCCGGCGTCATCCCGGTCATCTTCGCGTCCTCTCTGCTGTCGCTGCCGAACTTATTGGCACAGTTGACCGGGAAGAATTCGGGCAATCCCGCCGAGTGGCAGCAGCTCATCCAGAAGTATCTGGTCAATCCGAGCAACCCGGTGTACGTCGCGATCTACTTCGCGCTCATCGTGTTCTTCACCTACTTCTATGTCGCGATCACCTTCAACCCGGCCGAACGCGCGGACGAAATGAAGAAGTTCGGTGGCTTCATCCCCGGCTATCGCCCGGGTAAGCCCACCGCGGACTACCTCAACTACGTCCTCAGCCGGATCACCCTGCCCGGTTCGATCTACCTCGGTGCTGTCGCCGTACTGCCGAACCTGCTGCTGCACTTCGGCGGTACCACTACGACCCAGACCCTGGCGCTCGGCGGCACCTCGGTGCTGATCGTGGTGAGTGTCGGGCTCGATACTGTCAAACAGATCGAAAGCCAGCTTCTGAACAGGAATTACGAAGGATTCCTCCGCTGAACCTAGAGTCGGAAGGCATGGCCACGAATACCTCGCCCCACCCGCTGCGCCGGGCCGCGTCCTCACTGGCACTCGCCATTACCGCGGCGACGCTCTCGGTGGGCGGCACCATCGCACCGGCCCACGGCGCGGCCCCGGAATCGTGGCCCGTGGCGCAGAACTCGGAGGTGGTCCGGGCGCCGGCAGTCGCCGACGTTGCGCCGCAGTCGACGATTTCGGTGCTGATCGCCGACGGCCACCTGGTCTTCCGGTCGGGCCTGCGAGCGGTCATCGGTAGCCAGCCGGATATCGAATGCGTCGCAGAGGTCGGCGACGGCGCCGCCGCCATCAGCGAAATCCGGCGGCTGCAACCGGATGTCGCCCTGGTCTGCCTCGATATGCCCGGTCTCGACTACTCCGCCGGGGCTGCATCGACCTCGGTATTCGGCGACACCACCCAGATCCTCACCTTCACCAATCACGAATCCGATGAAAACCTGTACCGCGCAATGTGTCTCGGCGCCAGCGGATTCCTCGCCAAGACCCTGCCCTCCGCGAGCCTGGTCTCCGCCATCCGGACCGCGGCTCGCGGCGACGCACTGATCGATCCGGCCCTCACCCGCCGCCTGATGGCCCGCCTGACCGCCGGAATCGAACCCTTCCCCGCCGCCCCCGAAGTCGAAACCCTCACCGCCCGTGAACATCAGGTCCTGCTCCTGATCGCCAATGCCTACACCAACCCCGAAATCGCCCGCACCCTCGGCGTCGGCGAACAAACAGTCAAAACCCACGTCTCGAATGTCCTGGCGAAACTCGGCGTCCGCGACCGCGTACACGCCGCCGTCTACGCACACACCCGCCGTATAGTCCCGCGCGAGCTCCATTTCGAAAGCAGTGGGACATAACCGAGCTCCCCATGGAGGGACCCGGGGTCGGCTGCACCGATGATTTTCGGATGAGTCCTTCGTCGATACCTCTGGATGTGCCGGCAGACAGGAGTTCAGACATGGCGGGATCGGTTCGAAGCGGCATGGGTTCGGTGCGGGTGAACGGTGTGGAGCTCGGTATCGAGAGCTTCGGGCGCGAGGATGATCCGCTGGTTCTGCTGGTCGGCGGGACGACGATGCTGTCCTGGCCTGACGCGCTGTGCGAGCGGCTCGCGTCGGGTGGGCGGCGGGTGGTCCGGTACGACCTGCGGGACTGCGGCGCCTCGACGACGCTCGACCCGGAGAATCCGGGGTATGACCTGCGGGATCTCGCTGCTGACGCGGCTGCGCTGGCCGGGACGCTCGGTGCCGGGAACGCCCACCTCGGCGGGGTCGGCGTGGGCGGGATGGTTGCCCAGGTAGCCGCGCTGGAGTACCCGGAGGTGTTCTCCGCGCTGACGCTTGCCGGCACTCGGGCGGTGGCGCCGGGACCGGTCGACGAGGATTTGCCGGACCATGACGGCGCGGTCATGGGGGCGGTGTTCTCGCGGCCGCTGCCGGACTGGAAGGACAGGGATGCTGTTGCGGCGTTCGCTGCCGGGGGCGCCGAGCTGATGGGGAATGATCCGCAGGAGACGCGGGAGACGGCGGGGCGAATCTGGGACCGGACGCCGTCGAGTGCTGCCGCGGTGCATCAGGCGAATCAGCTCGGGATGGTGTTCTCGCGGATCGACTGCTCGCCTCGCTGGCGGGAGCGGCTCGGTGAACTCGATGTGCCCACGCTCGTGGTGCACGGTCGCGCCGACCCGTTCTTTCCGGTCGGCAATGGTGAGGCCCTCGCGGCCGAGATCCCCTCGGCGCGACTGCTTGTCCTCGACGATATGGGTACCGCCCTGCGGCCCACCGCCGCCGAACAGATCGCTGCCGCCATGCTCGCCCTCTGACTGCGCCGCGGGTGGCGAGGCCCCGGCGGCGGCTGCCGGGGCCTCGACCGTTCACGATCGTCACCGGGTCCGTTGCAGGCGGAGCGGGTGACGACCACGGGCCGGCCCGAGAAAGCGGCCCGCGGCTTTACAAGCTCTTGCTGCCGGAAATCGGAGCTGGAGCCGAAAGTTACTGTCCATGCGCACACACACGCCATCGAGATAATGTGTGCGGGTTGGCCTCTCGCGTGTATTCACCAGCGTTGCGAAGCGCCGCCCACGCTACGCCAAAGCTTGGACAGTCGTCAAGATTTTCTATGACAACTGTCCAAGCGCTAGGCATCGGGGTTAGTCGGATCGGCTATAGACTCGGGACGGTTCGTCACCAGGTGCCGGATGCCGAAGGAGAAACACGATCAAGGAAAGCGTCGAGAAGCGGGCGCGACATGCCCGCGACGACAAGTTCGCCGAGCGGCGGACCCAGTTGGCGACCGCGGCGCTGGACACGTTGGCGGAGTTGGGTTATGCGCGCACCAGTCTGCGCGAGATCGCTCAGAAGTCCGAGTTCTCACACGGTGTGCTGCACTACTACTTCAGCGACAAGGTCGAGCTGCTCACCCACGCGGTCCAGCTGTACGAGGCCGTCTGCGTCACCCGCTACGACGATGTCGTCGCCACCTCGCACACCGCCGAGGAACTGCGGGACGCCTTCAGCGCCCTGATGGCCGGCACCCTGCGGGACGACGCCCCGCTGCATCGGCTGTGGTACGACGTCCGCAATCAGGGCCTGTTCGAGGAATCGTTCCGCACGGACGTCGTCGACATCGACAAGCGCCGGCAGCAGATGATCGCCAATGTCGTGGAGCGCTATGCCGTCCTGTGCGATCGCCCCCTGGTCGTCAGCCAATCCCTCGCGTACGCCACCTTCGACGGACTCTTCCAGCAAGCCCTGCTGCGCCACTACGCCGATGAACCCGACGCCGCGGAATCCCTGCGCCACGACGCGGCCCAACTCCTCGATCTGACCATCGGGCGCACGCACCGCGCATAGGCGTTCGGCGTTGTCACGCATGCTCTTCCGCGGGTGCACTGTCGAAGAGTTCGATCAGCCCGAAGGGCGCGCGGTCGCCGAGGCAGAGATCGAGGATCTCCACCGCGTCCGCGTAGAAAGTCGCACTCCGGGGGAACAGAGCCGCTTCGTAGGCGGTGAGTGCGGCTTCGATATCGCCGGGGTGCGCGGCGATCGCCCTCGCGAGTTCGGCGCCGTCGAACATGGCCAGATTGGCGCCGTCGCCGGAGGGCGGCATCAGGTGTGCGGCATCACCGAGCAGGGTCACGCCGGGGACGCGGTCCCAGTGATGCCCGTCGGGCAGGGTGTGGATCATGCGCGCGACCGGTGCCGATTCACCCGCCGTGATCAGTGCGGTGAGTTCCGGCGCCCAGCCGTCGAATTCGGCCGCCACCCGTGCGGTCGCGGCCGCGGCATCGGTGAAATCGATGCTCGCGATCCACTCGGCGGAGCGGTTCAGCTGGACATACGTGTGCAGGATGTCCCCGGCTTCGCGGTGTGCGGTGATCCCCTGCCCCGGGGTCAGCGCGTACATCGCGCCGACGCCGACCACCGCGGCCGTCGCCGGGTGCCGCTCGTCGACGTCGTACAGGTAGGTCTCGATGAAGGTGGTGCCGGTGTACTCGACCTCGGCGTCGGATAGCAGCCGACGGACCTTCGACCATGCGCCGTCGGCGCCGACGAGGAGATCGCTGGTCGCCGTCGAGCCGTCGGCGAAGGTCAGTTCATGCCTGCCGTCGCCGAGCGGCCGGACCGCGGTGACCTTGTGTCCCCACCGAACAGTCCCGTCGGGTAGCGAGTCGAGCAGGATCTGACGCAGGTCTCCGCGCAGTACCTCGGGACGCGAGTCGGTGCCGTCGTCGGGGTCGTCGTGCAGCAGTACGCCTTGCGGATCGAGCACGCGCACAGCCTCGGCGCCTTCGTGAATGATCGCGCGGAACTCGTCGGTGAGGCCGGCCGCCGCGAGCGCGAACTGGCCGTCCTCCTTGTGGATATCGAGCTGACCACCCTGCGTACGGGCCGCCGCCGAGGCATCCGCCTCGTAAATCGTCGCCGAGATGCCGTGCACGTGCAGGACGCGGGCGAGGGTCAGTCCTCCGAGCCCAGCGCCGATGATCGCGATTTCGGTAGTCATGATGATCTCCCTTCTGGAACGTTGTTCCAACATTCTGGAACGACGTTCCATAAATGTCAAGATGGAACGACGTTCCAGACTTGTGCCAGAATGACCCACATGGCACCGAGGGCACGTCGTACCGAGCGACGAGAGGAACCACTCTCCCGCGAGCGCATTGTCGAGGCCGCGATCGCCATCCTCGATACCGACGGCGAGAGCGCGCTGACCTTCCGCGCCCTCAGCGCGCGCCTGGCGACCGGAGCCGGGGCGATCTACTGGCACGTCGCGAACAAGAGCGAACTGCTCACCGCGACCACCGACGATGTCATCGCCCGCGTCATGACCGACGCGGTCGGCGATACGGAACCGCGGGAAGCGATCCGGACCATAGCCCTCGGGGTGTTCGACACGATCGACGCACACCCCTGGGTCGGGACCCAACTCTCCAGTGAGCCTTGGCAATCCGCGGTGCTGCAGATCTTCGAAGGCATCGGCGGGCAACTGCAGGCGCTCGGCGTTCCCGAACGCGCGCAGTTCGACTCCGCGTCCGCACTCGTGAACTACATTCTCGGACTCGCCGGACAGTACGCGGCGGGCGCTCGGCTGCTCGCGCACGATACGGATCGATCGGCCTTCCTCGCGACCGTCTCCGCGCGCTGGTCGCACGACCCCGAGAAGTACCCGTTCATGAATCAGATGGCGGTGCAGCTGCGTGACCACGACGACCGCGAGCAATTCCTGGCGGGCATCGACCTCATCCTGGCGGGCATCGATACCGTCCGATAGGTGCTGCCGCACCGGGTTTCGTTCACGGCGAAGGTAATCATCGTGGTTCCGCCGCGGGCGTCTTAGCGTGGATGAAATGGGTGACGCACGGCGGCGGCCGTTGAAAACGGTTACGGGAGTGAGCGGTTCGGCGGACGTGTATGCGGACGCGCTGGACCCGGGGCGATCGACGGTGGCGTCGGCGATCGAGATCGCGAAGCTCGCGGAGACGCATCGGTTCGATGCGCTGTTCGCCGCCGACCTGCTCAGTTTCGGGGCGCAGGGTGCGATCGGCGCGCAGGAGCCACTGATCTTCCTGGCCGCGCTGAGCTCGGTGACCAGCCAGATCGGGTTGATCGCCACGGTGACGACGACCTTCCACCATCCCTACAATCTGGCGCGACTGTTCGGAACGCTCGATCACGTCAGCAATGGGCGCGCCGCGTGGAATGCCGTCACCTCGTCCCTGGGCGAGGAAAACTACGGCGACCAGGAGCTGCCCAGCCCTGAGGAGCGGTACGAGCGTGCGTCGGAGTCGATCGAGATCGTCAATGCCCTGTTCGACAGTTGGCGGCCGGGTGCGCTGACGCCGGACGGACGAGGCGGGGCGGTGCTGGATCCGGCGCTGGTTCGCCCGATCGAGCACGCGGGCAAGAACTTCACGGTGCGCGGCCCGCTGAATATCCCGCCGCTACCGCAGCGGCGGCCGGTGCAGTTCCAGGCCGGTCAATCCGAGGCCGGCATCGAACTGGGGGCGCGGTTCGCCGAGGTGGTCTTCACCTCGCTGCCGACGCTCGAGGACGCGGTGACCTATACGAAGAAGATCCGTTCGCGCGCAGCCGAGTTGGGGCGCTCGGAGGAACTGCCGCTGATCATGAGCTCCTTCCACGCGACCTACGGCGCCTCCGAGGACGAGGTGCGCCGCCTGGTGCGCGAGCGCGATGCGGCCACCGATTTCGACGCCGGGCGGCTCGCCCTGGCCGATATGTTCGGCGGCGGAATAGATCTCGCCGAGCTGCCACTGGATCAGCCGATTCCGGAAAGCCTGCTCCCCGATGTGCGTTCGATACAGCGCAGGCGCGGTCGCGTGGAAATCTTCAGCGCCTTCGCCCGTTCCGGAAAGACCTTGCGAGAGTTGATCATCGCCGCCAAGGACACCGGCCACTGGGCCGCGGCGGGCACCCCCGAACAGCTCGCGGACACCATTGCCGAACGCTACGACGCGGGCGTGCTCGACGTGATCTCCCTCGGCGGCCTGGCCGATCCCCGCACCCGCGACTTCCTGTTGAACGGGCTGCTCCCGGAATTGCGCCGCCGCCACATTGTCGGCGACGATTACGTCGGCGCGACCTTCCGCGACAATCTCGAGCTGCCGCCGCTTCCGCCCGTGGGATAGCCGAGGTCGCGAATGAGCTCACCGGTGAGGGCGAGAAAGGCGCGGGTGGCGGCGCTGCTGTAGGCGCCGTCGCGGCGCAGTAGGGCCACGGTTCGTGCGGGCAGCGCAGGTTCGAGGCGGACGGAAGTCAGGCCGGGGTGGCTGTCGGCGATGGCGTCGGGCAGGACGGTGATCAGCGCGGTCCGCTGGACTATCTCGATGAGAGCCTGAATCGAGTCCGCCTGCACTGAGATTCGCGGGCTGACCTGATGGGCGGTCAGATAGGCATCGATATGCGTGCGGGTGGAGAACCCGCCGCTGAGCAGTGCGAGCCGGTGGTCGGCCAGCGCAGCCACCGGGACGGCCGCGCTGCGACCCGCGTCCGGATGTTCCACTCCGACAACAAGACTGAGGTTCTCGGTGAACAGCCGGGTGGCGTCGATACCGGCCAGATATGGTCCGTCGAAGGCAATGCCGAGGTCGAATTCGTCTGCCAGCAAACCGGTTTCGAGCCGATGCTGCGGCACCTCGCGCACCTCGAGGTCGATCCCGGGGTGGCGGGTGTGCATCTGCTCGATGAGCGGACCGACGAGGTAGGCCGTGAAGGTCGGTGTCACCGCCAGGCACAGACTGCCCCGGGTCAGATCGGCCACATCGCTGACGGCGCGGTCCGCGGCCGCCAGATCGCCGAGCACCCGCCGCGCGTAGTGGACGTATGCGGTCCCGGCGTCGGTCAGCCGCACACTGCGGCCGCTGCGATCCAGCAATTGCGCGCCGACCGCGCGTTCCAGCTGCTTGACCTGCTGCGACAGCGTGGGTTGCGATACATGCAGATCTTCGGCGGCGCGCGTGAAGTTGCCGCGCTCGGTCACCGCGAGCAGGTAGCGCAGATGCCGGAGTTCCAGGGCCACCTCCGCACTATAGATGAGGCCAATAGGTTCTATGATTACTGCGTCTTGGACACTATAGGCACTGGTCAGCCAGAGTGGATCTTGTCAGCCGCACCGGCAGATTCCATCCGAAGGAGTGACCATGCACGATCTTGCCGCGGGAGTCGCGCGCTTCCAGCGCACCGTATTTCCCGCCAAGACGCCGCTGTTCGCCGAACTGGCGACCACGCACCGACCGACGGCGCTGTTCATCGGCTGCTCCGATGCGCGGGTGGTGCCGGAGCTGATCACCCAGAGCGAACCCGGTGAGCTGTTCGTCATCCGCACCGCGGGCAATATCGTGCCCGCCTACTCCCCCGGTTCGGACGGCGTCGCGGCGAGCATCGAATACGCGGTCGCCATGCTGAAGGTCAGCGACATCGTGGTCTGCGGACATTCGGCCTGCGGGGCGATGACCGCGCTGGCCGAAGGTCACGATCTCACGGGCGCACCGGCGGTCGCGGGCTGGCTCCGGCATGCCGATGCCTCGATGGCCCGCGCCTCGCGCACCGGTGAGTCCGTCGCAAATCTGGTGCGCGCGAATGTATCCGCACAACTGGCCAACCTGGCGACCCACCCCTCGGTGGCCGCGGCGCTCGCCGCGAACACCCTCACCCTGCGTGGTTGGGTATACGAAATCCCCACGGGCGCTGTCGAAGAACTCGACGTCGCCGGCCACCCGGCCTGATCTCACCCCTCGAAAGGAACCCCCTCATGGTGCACTCCCAGTTCGATCCCGCCGCCCGCCAGACGCTGGCCATCGTGGCCGTCGACGCCAAGATGCGAAAGGATCTGTCCTGGCAGCAGATTGCCGATGTCACCGGCCTGTCGGTCGCTTTCGTCACCGCCGCCGTCCTCGGTCAGCACCCGCTGCCCGAAGCCGCCGCGGTCGCGGTCGCCGAACTGCTGGGCCTCGACGACGATGCCGCGCTGCTGCTGCAGACCATCCCGACCCGCGGCTCGATCCCGGGCGGCATCCCGACCGATCCGACCATCTACCGTTTCTACGAAATGCTGCAGGTCTACGGGACCACACTGAAAGCGCTTGTCCACGAACAGTTCGGTGACGGCATCATCAGCGCCATCAATTTCAAGCTGGACGTGAAGAAGGTCGCCGACCCCGACGGTGGCGAACGCGCCGTCATCACCCTGGACGGCAAATACCTGCCGACCAAGCCGTTCTGACGGGTCGGCTCAGGACGCGGTGGCCGAATCCAGATCCCGTACCAGCAGGGTCGCACCGGCCACCGCGCCTGGCATGAGGAATACCGCCACCACCGGAATCAGAAACGCCACGGCCAGCGGTACGCCGAAGCCCCACACCAGCAGGCGCCGCGATCGCATCAGCGCGAGCTGCTCCCGAACCTGAACACCCCGGCGCTGCAGTGCCACCGAGGTAAGTTCCTGGGCCAGAAAGAAACCCGTGACACCGATGCCGATCACCGGCACCACGGTCTGCCCCAGCACCGGAATGAACCCGAGCGCGAACAGCAGCACGGCCCACACCAGCGCCCGCGCCAGCAGCCGAATGCTGTCGCGCGTCGAGATCCACAGCTCGCGCGCCATCGACATACCGGATTCCGGCGCCCTCCCGTCCGGGGATGCGGACTTGTCGACCTGTTCGGACAGCTTCTCGTAGAACGGCTGCCCGATGATCAGGGTGACCGCGGTGAAGGCGACAGCCGCGAGCAGCAGCCCCAGCACGAAGACCCCGACCACCAGAAACCCGCGGAACAGTCCGAGCCACGGCGCACCCCAGTCGTCCGCGAACGGGGTCGCCCAGGTGACGAAATCATCCGCCCCGAAAGCCAATCCGGTGAACGCGGCCACATAGATCACCAGCGTGATCAGCCCCGGCAGCAGCCCGAACCCGAACCACCGCCGATTCCGGCCGACCCACCGCTGCCCCGCCACCAGATAGCCGAACCCATTCCCCAGATCACGCATGCGCACACCCTATCGGGGGACCACGCCCTGCCGGCAGCCGATGACCGCGCACCGACGCCTCCCATCACCTCCCACGGCAGCTGAACGAGAAGCCCCGACGGCACCGAGGTCTGCCCGATCCGAGCACCACCCGAACAGCCGATACAGCCGCGCGGGAACAGCCGCTGCTCGCAGCGACGGCCGTGATGAGCCGCTCCGGCTCGGACGGTTCGAACGAACCCCGGCGGCCCCGATCGAATTCCGCGGGGACAGCGACCATCTCGCAGCGGGCACTGCGGCAGCTCGGACCGGCAGTCCACCGAGAAACCGCATTTATGCAGCTCAGACCTAGAAACCCAGCTCTCCCAGCGCAGTCCGAGCGTTTTCTGTCACTCGATAGAAACCATCGGCAATCCAGAAGTTACCAGGGGCAGCACAAGCGATACGTGTGCGTCATCGAAAGACGCAGTGGCACCTAAAAACTATCGGTTGACAGGTTGATCGGTAGGAGCGTTCATGGGCACTGCATTGATGGACACGGCACTGAGCGATGTCGCCGCTGTCGAAGACCTGCGGGTGACGTTCCGGCGCAGCGGGCGCGACCTGCATGCGCTGCGCGGAGTGTCACTGACGGTACGCCGGGGCGAGATCCTCGGACTCGTCGGCGAATCGGGTTCCGGCAAGAGCGTTCTCGGGTTCTCACTCTTGGGATTGCTGCCGGCGGGCACCCGCACCGACGGCGCGGTGACAGTCGCCGGAACGGACATGATCGGCGGGAATGCCAAGACCTTGGCGCGGGTACGCAAGCTCGATCTGGGTGCGGTGTTCCAAGATCCGATGACTTCGCTGAATCCCACCATGCGCATCGGAAAGCAGGTGATCGAGGCCGCCGGCACCGCCGAGGAGGCGCAGCGTCTGCTCGCGGCCGTGGGAATACCTGAGCCCGCGCGCCGCATGCGCAGCTATCCGCACGAGCTCTCCGGCGGGCTGCGCCAGCGCGTGATGATCGCCATGGCGATCGCGGGCAATCCCGAACTGATCATTGCGGACGAGCCCACCACCGCACTCGATGTGACGGTGCAGGCGCAGGTTCTCGCACTGCTCAAAACGATTCGCGACGAGCTCGGCTGCGGCATTCTGATGATCACCCACGATCTCGGGGTGGCGGCGCAGATCTCGGACCGGCTGGCGGTGCTGTACGCCGGGCGGATCGCCGAGATCGGACCGACCGCCGAGGTGCTCGCCACGCCCGCGCATCCGTACACCCGCGGACTGCTGCGCTCGCGTTTGACGCTGCAGACTCGACCGGATCAGCGATTGCCCTCACTTCCCGGCGAGGTGCCCAGTCCGGCAAATCCCCTCTCCGGCTGCGCTTTCGCCCCGCGCTGTGCGCACACGACACCGGATTGCGCCACTGCCCCGCCCGACCCGGTGGCGATCGCCCCGGACCGGGTGTCGGCCTGCATCCTGCCGCCGATCAGCACCGCCGATCCCGTACCGGTGTCCGCGGATACGCAGGGCCCCAGCATCATTCAGGAGGCGATCGACCGCGTGCCGGCTCAGAGCCAGGACGCCGGTGTGGCAGGTCGAGTGAATGTCCTGCCTGACAACGCCGGTGACACCGCGGAGCCCGCCATCGGAACCGACGCCGTCGTCACGCTGCGCGATATCACCAAAACGTTTGCGGTCGGCGGTATTCGGCAGCGGGCGGTACTGCACGCGCTTCGGCGGGTATCACTGACAGTGGGGCGCGGCGAATCCGTAGCCCTGGTGGGCGAGAGCGGATGCGGCAAATCCACTCTCCTGCGGGTGATCGCGGGCCTCGAGCAGCCGACCGCCGGCGCCATCGCCCGCACCGGCGCACAGCGCCCGCAGATGGTGTTCCAGGATGCGGGCGCGTCATTGACACCGTGGATGTCGGTGGGCGAGTTGATCTCCGAACGGCTGTTGCGCTCAGGACTCTCGCGATCCCAACGCGCCGCCGAGGTCGAGGAGGCGCTGCGCCGGGTCGGGCTCATGCCGGAGATCGCCAAGGCGCGCGCCGGTCAGCTCTCGGGCGGTCAGCGCCAACGGGTTTCGCTGGCCCGCGCCACCGTGGTGCCGCCCTCGCTGCTGCTCTGCGATGAGCCGACCAGTGCGCTCGACGTCTCGCTGGCCGCGGCGGTGATCAACCTCATCGGCGATCTGCGCCGCAGCCTGAATATGTCGGTCGTCTTCGTCACGCACGATCTGGCGGTGGCCCGGGTGGTCGCCGACCGGATCGCGGTCATGTACCTCGGCCGCATTGTCGAAATCGGCACGGCCGAACAGGTTCTCGGCAATCCGGTGCACCCCTACACCCGAGCGCTGATCGCCTCCATCCCCGATCCGGCGCATGAGCCCGCCGCACCCGTGGGCGAGCCCGCCAGTCCGCTCGCACCCCCCTCCGGCTGCGCCTTCCACCCGCGCTGCCCGCTGGCCATCCCCGCCTGCAGCGACGAGGAGCTCGATGTCCGGCTCGAAGGATTTCCCGGCGGCACGCATCAGGTGGCGTGTATCGAACAGAAGGTGAGCTGAGATGACTGTCGCCCTGCCCGCGCTCACGCGATTGCGCGGCGCCCGAATCACGGTGGTGCCGCGCGCATTTCCCGGTGGCTGGAACTGGATCGGGGTGTCGCTGATCGGGGTGGTGACGCTGGTCGCCGTCGCGGTGCCGATCCTCGCGCCCTACGATCCGCTGCTGCCGGTCGGCATGCCGCTGAGTGCGCCCGGCCAGCACGGGTTCCTGCTCGGCACCGACAATATCGGCCGCGATCTGCTCAGCCGGGTGCTCTACGGCATGCGGGCCAGCTGGTTCGCCGCACTCGCCGTGGTCGCCAGCGGACTGCTGGTCGGCGGGCTGGTCGGATTGATCGCGGGCGCTGTCGGCGGCTGGGTCGACTCGCTGCTCATGCGCATCACCGATGCGTTCCTGGCCTTGCCCGCACCGGTGCTCGCCATTGCCGTGGTCGCCGCCCTCGGCCCGGGCTTCACCCACACCCTGATCGCGGTATCGATCGTCTGGTGGCCGTTCTACGCGCGGCTGGTCCGCGGCGATATCAGTGCGCTGGCGGCCCGCCCGCATGTCGAGGCGGCGAAACTCAGTGGTGTCGGGCCGATTCGGCTCGCGCTGCGGCATCTGCTGCCGGGCGCCGCGCCCGGTGCGCTGGTCGCCGCGAGCCTGGATCTGGGCACCCTCATTCTCACCCTGGCCTCGCTGTCGTTCCTGGGGCTCGGACAGGCCGCGCCCGCACCGGAACTCGGTGCGGACGCCGCCCGCAATCTCAGTTACTTCCTGCAGCAGTGGTGGATTCCGGTCATGCCCGGCCTGGGCGTCGCGGTGCTGGCCCTGATCGGCACCGTTGCGGGCGACTGCCTGCGCAACCTGATGAAGAAGGAGGGGTAGCGTGCGCACTTTCATTCTGTCCCGGATCGCGGCGATGGTGGCCATCCTCATCGCACTGACCGCGGTAATGTTTGTGCTGCAGCGCATTTCGCCGCTGGACCCGGTGCACGCCCAGCTGGGCGGCTCCGCGTCACAGGGCGCCATCGCGGCGCGGCGGCACGAGCTCGGCCTGGATCGTCCGGTGCCCGTGCAGTTCTGGCACTATCTGACCTCGGCGGCACACGGCGATTTCGGCACCTCCTATCGCACCCGCCGCCCGGTCAGCACGGACCTGGTGAACTTCGTACCGGCGACACTGGAGCTGGCGCTGTGCGCGCTGCTCATCGCGCTGGTGCTGGCGGTGCTGCTGGCCTTCGCGACCACGCTGAACTGGCCCGGTTCGGGCCTGTTCCGCGCGGTACTGTTCGTCGGCGCCTCGACACCGATGTTCCTGCTGGGCATTCTCGGCCTGATCGTCTTCTACCAGCAGCTGGGCTGGGTGCCCGCGAACGGCCGGACCTCGATCTCGGGCGCACCGACCGGCCCGACCGGACTGCTCACCGTCGACGGCCTGCTGGCCGGGCGCTTCGACGTGGTGGGTGATGCGATAAGCCATCTGATCCTGCCCGCCACCGTGATCGCCCTCGGCCCCGCGGTCGCCATCGGCCGGGTCCTGCGGTCCAGTCTGATCACCGATGTGGACAGCGATTACGCCCGCACCGCCAAGGCGAAGGGCCTCGGCCCGGCGCGCATCCTGCTCCGGCACGTACTGCGTAACTGTGTCGGCGCGGCACTGTCCATGACCGGATTGCAAGTGGGACTGATGTTCTCGGGCGTCCTGGTGGTCGAGCAGGTCTTCGGCTGGCCCGGAATCGGGCAGTACATCGCCCAGAGCATTCCGGTCGCCGACTTCCCGGCCATCGCGGGTGTGACCCTGCTGCTCGGCGCCGTCTACGTCGTCATCAACACCATTGTCGATCTCCTGCAAGCCGCCGCCGATCCACGCATCGTCGCCGTATGACACCGACCCCGACCTCCCTTTCCTCAGCACCGTCTTCTCGAAGGAACCGCCCGATGATCCATTCCGCCCGAAGGCTTTTCGCCGCCACCGCCGTCGCCTCCGCGGCATTGCTCGCAGTCACCGCGTGCGGGTCCGCCAACCAGACGCCCAATTCCGCACCTGCCGACAAGGTGCTGCATCTGTCATTCCTGCAGGACCCGGGTCAGCCGCCGGACCCGGACGTGTACTACGCCGGGCAGGGCCTGCTGCTGACCACCAACCTGTACGAGGGTCTGCTGCAGTACGCGCCGGGTACCGACAAGGCGCAGCTGCAACCGCTGCTGGCCACCGCGTGGACCGCTTCACCGGACAACAAGGTCTTCACCTTCACACTGCGGCAGGGTGTGAAATTCCACGACGGCACCCCGTTCACCTCGGCGGCGATCAAGACGTCGTTCGATCGCCGGCTCGCGGTGAATCAGGGCCCGGCGTACATGGTGTCGGACATCGATTCTGTTACTACACAGGGTGATTACGCCGCCACCATCACCCTGAAGGCGCCCAATGCGGTCTTCCTGGACTATCTCGCCTCGCCCTACGGGCCGCGCATGCTCAGCCCGACAGGTCTGGCCGCCAATGCCGGCAAGGACAATGACCAGGCGTATCTCACCACACACGATCTGGGCACCGGGCCGTACACGCTGACCGACGCTCAGGTCGGATCCCATTACGGTATGGCCTCTTTCGGCGACTACTGGGGCCCCAAGCCGTACTTCACCACCGTGGATCTGCCGGTGATCACCGACACTTCGGCGCAGCAGCTGCAATTCAACAATGGGCAGCTGGCCGCGGTTCTGCACGACCTGCCGTCCTCCGCGGTGTCGTCGTACATCGGCAATTCCAAGTTCGCGAATTACTCACTGCCCACGATGATGTCGAACTACTTCTACGTGAACCCGCACAAGGGCATGTTCACCAACCAGGCCGCACGCGTCGCGCTGACCCAGGCGATCGATGTGCAGCAGATCGTGCAGCAGACCTACTTCGGTCGCGGCAAGGCCGCCGATCAGGTCTTCCCGCCGAATATGATGACGGCGGATTTCGCGAAACAGACTATCCCGCACGACACTTCGGCTCTGAAGAGAATCGTCGACAGTCTGCCCGCCGATCAGAAGACGGTCACCGTCGGATACGACTCCAGCAACCCTGACAACCAGCTCGTCGGCAATCTGATCCAGACCCAGCTCGCCACGGTCGGCATTACCGCAAAGGTGCAGGGCTACCCCACTTCTCAGATCTACGGCTGGCCCGGTACCGCCGCGGCCGATGCGCCCGAGATGCTGCTGCTGGCGGGTTGGCCGGACGCCCCCTCCCCGTACACCTGGGGCCACATCAACTTCGACCCCGACGGCGGCCTGAACTACCTGAACTGCTCCTCGCCCGACGTCACGTCCTCGCTGGCCAAGGGCCGCGAATCCGGTGCGTCGGACGTCTTCTCGACCGCGGCCGCCCAGGCCTCGGCGACCGGCTGCTGGCTCAATATCGCCGATGTCAACGACTTCATGGTCGCGCAGCCGTGGCTCAAGGGGGTGGCCGAGTCGCATGTCGTCTCCGAGCCGAACTCGCTGCGGATCGCCGGATTGTCGGTGGGCTGAACCATGACCGGATTGGTACGCCGCATCGTCCTGCTGACCCTCGGATGGGAGGACCTCCCCAAATCCATTTCGGTGCACGGCGCTCCGGCCCACGAGCGCCTGCGTGAGCCCACACCGGGCGTGCTGTTGCAGACCGACGGCGGCTGGGTGCTGCTCGATACCGGATTCAATACCGCCCTGATCCGCGACCCGGCGCTGTACCGCCGGTTCTACCCGAGCGTGGAATACATTCCGGTGCTGCCCGGTCCGGGTGAGCCGATCGAGGAATCGCTGCACGACATCGGAATCGACATCGACGACATTCACGCCGTCGCCGTCAGTCATCTGCACCACGACCATGCCGGCGGCCTGAAGCTGTTCGCGGGCAAGGTGCCGGTGCACGCGCAGCGCATCGAGCTGGAGTACGGGCTGTCGAATCATCCTGAGCCGGAACATCATGCGATGGCACGGGTGGACTTCGACGATCCGCGCATCGAATGGCAGCTCGCCGACGGTGAGGCCGAGATCGCGCCCGGCATCACCGCGGTCCCGACCTACGGCCATACGCCCGGGCACCAGAGCTTCGTGGTGGAGCTCGATCCGTCGGTGGGCGGCGGTGGCTTCGTATTCGCTTTCGACGCAGCCGATCTCACCGAGAATATCGAGCACGAGCTGGCCATCGGCGGTTACGTCGGGGTCAGCCACGAGGACACCATCGAGCCGATCCGCCGGCTCAAGAAGCTGGCCGCCGACAAGGGCTATCCGCTCATTCCCGGTCACGATCCGCACGCCTGGCCGGAGTGGACGCATCACTTCCACGAGCGGTTCCCCGGATGACGGCGCAGGAGGCGGGCACGCCGGTGCGCATGGCGGAGTGCGCGGGACTGTGGCAGCGCACCCTGCTGGTCGATACCGACGGTTCGCAGGACCTGACCACGGATGTGCGCTGGCTGCAGGGCCTGACCCGCTTCGTCGACTTACGCAGGCCGGCACCGCGACCGGATTTCAGCGGGGTGCGCTGCGCCTCGGAACTGACCGATCAGCAGCGCGGCTGGCTGCGCATGCAGGACGGCTTCGCGGGCGAGCTCACCCAGTACGACGACGTCTTCCATTGGCAGCGGCACCTCGAATTACAGCCACCCGGACCGCATCCCGACGAAGGACGGATGAGCTACGCCGCCGGGGTACTGGTCGAAATCGGTGTGCACGCCGACTATTTCGAGCACTGGACCCGCGATGCACCGGCCCGGGACTGCTGGGCCATGGATCTGGAATCACCCGCCGGAGCTCGCGCGCTGCTGCTGCGGGTCGATGATCACTTCGGGTGGGCACGGCGTGATTCCGAAGGCGGCGTGGAGCTTTCGCTCGGCTCGGTATCCGCGGGCTGGATCATCGGCGATTCGGCGCTGCCGTACCGGGAGCAGCAGTCGCTCACGCCGCGCTGGGCCGACGGTGATCGAAACACACTGCACACCAATGACATCGACGCAGACGGCGCTCCGCTGACCTGGGAGTGGCTGGTTCGCTATACGGAAGGAAGCGTGACGTTATGAATAAGGCCACCTCGTTCACTTCGGTCCCGGTGATCGACGTCAGCGGGCTGCGATCCGACCATGCGGCGGACCGGTTGGCGGTAGCCAATGAAATCGGCAAGGCCGCACGCGAAGTCGGGTTCTTCTACATCAGCGGAACCGGCGTCGATCCCGCGCTCTTCGACGGACTGCTGGACGCCACCGAATCCTTCTTCGCCCTGCCGCTGCAGGAGAAGATGCGCTCGTATATCGGCCTGTCCCAATGCCATCGCGGCTATGTACCCACCGGCGAAGAGGGGTCCGATGAGGGTGTCCCGGATCTGAAGGAGGCCTTCGACACCGCGCTCGATCTGCCCGCCGACGATCCGGACCACCTCGCCGGCAATCCCATGCTCGGCCCCAATGTCTGGCCTGCGCTCCCGGGTTTCGCCGAGACCGTCACGGCCTACTACCAGGCCGTACTGGATATCGGCAGGCAGTTGCTGTGGGCCTTCGCCGTCACCCTCGGTGAAGATCCGGACACCTTCCTGCGCTACGCCACCAAGACCCCGAGCCAGCTCCGCCTCATCCACTACCCCTACAACCCCGCCAATGAAGACGCCATCGGCATCGGCGCGCACAGCGATTTCGAATGCTTCACCCTGCTCAAGCCGACCGCCCCGGGCCTGGAAGTCCTCAATGGCGCGGGCGATTGGATCGATGTCCCGCCGATTCCGGACACCTTCGTCATCAATATCGGCGACATGCTCGAACTGTGGACCAACGGCGAATTCGTCGCCACCACCCACCGCGTGCGCAAGGTGAAGGAGGAGCGCTACTCCTTCCCGCTCTTCTTCAATGTGGACTACGACACCGTCGTCCAGCCGCTCCCGCAATTCACCTCCTCCGATCGCCCGCAACGTGAGCCCCTCCGCGCCGGCGAACACCTCTTCGCCCAAACCGCCCAGATCTTCCGCTACCTCAGAACCCGCCTGGAAAGCGGCGACCTCGCACTCCCCGACGGCTCACTCCCGGTCGGCTCCTTCGGCCAGGAGGCCCGCCAACGCGCCTGACCGCGAGCCGACGCCATGCCGGTGTTCGAGGACACCGGCGACTTCGACGACATCCTGCTGGATGCGATGACCAACCTGCTGCGGGCCGTCGCCGCGAATCCCGAATCGTGGCGCTTGCTCTTCCTGCCCGCCGATGACGCCCCCGCCCCGGTCCGCACACGCTTCGACACCGGACGGCGGTTCGCCCTCGAACAGCTCACCGCGCTCCTGGAGTGGGGTCGCGATCGCCGCCCGGGTCTGGCCGAACTGGACCTGGAACTGACCGCGATCTCACTGCTGGCCATCGGCGAGCAGGCCGGGCGCATGGTGCTCTCGCAGCCGGATCGCTTCACCCCGGAACGCTATCGGGCCTTCGCCCGCGGACTCCTCGGCACGATGTCGGCTCCTTCCGGCTCGTGAGCGGTCTGCCCTTGTCAGATCGGAATGGCCGGGTCAGCGCGCCGCTTCGTACGTGCTCTTCGGAGTCGGAATCAGTTGGTAGTCGGTGACATCGAAGGTGGGGGTGAGTTCCGGGTCGTGCCGGGCGCTGTCGGTGCGCACGATGCCGCGCAGCAGCAACCACTGGTCGTCCGGGATCACCTCCGGCATTCCGGCCAGATGCACCAGCGCGTATTGGGCGTCGGCGACGCAGCAGGTGATGACGACCTTGGCGAGATCGGCCTCCGCGGCGCCCGGGCGATCGTATTCGAGATCCTTTGGCCGGACGACGAATCCGCTGATGGTCACCTCCCTGCCGTCGAGGGAATGAGTGGAGTCCTGCAGTGCCCGCTGGACCAGTTCGACCACCGGCACGGCCGGTGCGTCGCCGGGAGGCAGTGGTGGGAACGGGTGCTGCCTGGGCAGCGCCGAGGCCGCGTCGCCGGTGATGGCCTGGACCGGTGAGCTGGTCTGTACGCCGTTCGCGCCCAGGGCGGGCGGGGCAATGAACAGCAGGGCCGCAATCGGCATGAGCAGCAGCCACTGTGCTCGGCCGGTGCCGTGCTCGTGTTCGTCGTGCTCATCGGGTGCGGCGCCGCGGCGGATATCGCGAACGATGGCCACCAGGGCCAGCAGAATGAATCCGGCCGCGCTCACCAGCAGGTACGGATGCAGGCTCGGTTTCACATAGCGGGCGTAACTGCCGTCGAGCGTGATCCACAGGACCGCGCCGCCGATGAGCAGCAGCACCAGATTCTGCGCTTCCCGCTTCATCGGGCCCCTCCGAGGAATACGTAGCCGGCAATGCTGCCGCAGACAATGGCCACCCCGAAGGTCAAGGGCGCGAATCGGAGTGCGAAGCCGCGACCGAAACTGCCCGCCTGCATGGCGAAGAGCTTCACATCCACCGCCGGGCCCACCACCAGGAATACCAGTCGCGGCAGCAGCGGCAGGGTCGACATGCTCGAGGCGACGAAGGCGTCCGCCTCCGAACACAGCGCGAGCACGATCGCCAGCACCGCCATGACCAGGATCGCGATCACCATCTGCCCGGCCAATTGCTGATACCAGGCGGGCGGCACCAGCACATGCAACGCCGCCGCGGCGGCCGCGCCGAGCACCAGAAAAGCACCGGCCTGCAGCAGATCGTGCCGCGCGGCCTCGGTGAAGACCTCCCACCGGGTGCGCCCGGCCGCGCAGTGGTCGTGCCCGCGCTCGCGCGGCCGCATCCACTCCGGACGGCCGATGCGCGACCACACCAGACCCATCACGATCGCCGTCGCGAGGGACCCGGTGAACCGCGCGGCCACCATTCCCGGTTCGCCCGGAAACGCCACCGCCGTCGCGATCAGCACCACCGGATTGGTCGCGGGCGCCGACAGCATGAACGCCAGCGCGACCGACCCCGGCGCGCCCTGATCGGTCAGCCGCCGGGCCACCGGCACCACGCCGCACTCACATCCCGGCAGGGCCATCCCCGCCAGTCCGGCCACTCCGATCGCCGCGGATTCATTGTGCGGCAGTATCTTTCGCAGCAGCGCGGGAGAGACGAAAGCCGCGATGGCCCCGCTGACCACCACCCCGAGCGCCAGAAACGGCACCGCCTGGATGAAGACTCCCGAGAAGATCGTGACCGCCGTCTGCAACCGGGCGGACGCGCCCACCGCATGCGCCAGCGGCGCCTGCAGCAGCAGCCCGACAATGAGCAGCACCACCAGCGCATAGGTCGAAGAAACCTTCGTCCGCACAATATTCAGAGCATTCGGCGCGACCACCCGCCCATCCTGTCAGCCGCTCCCCGAACCACCTGCGCGACGGACCGGCCATATAGTGCCTTTCGTCGATATTGTCTGAATTGTTTGTGCTGGACGGGGTGGGGATGACGATCGAGACTGCGGCGTCGGCGGAGAGTGCCGGGCCGGAAGAGGTTGCGGCGAAACGCCGTTGGTGGTGGCCGCTGATCGCGCTGCTGGTTGCGGCTCTGGTGGGCGCTTCCTCGGCGGCCGGGTGGTGGTTTTTCGGGCGGACACACACCTCAGCGGAAGCGGCCGCCCATGCCGAGCTGCAATCTGCGCAGTTGGCGCTGATCAATGCTCCCGGAGCGCATTACACCGGACAGCTCCACAGGCTGCTGATCGATCCATTCGGGCGCCGGGGGGCAGCGTAATCTGCGTCCCCCGGTGCCCGAAGTCGCACTGCGGCCTGTCAGGCCACGGTCCACTGGCCGGTGCGGTCGGACATGCCACTGTCCATTCCGAACTGCACCTTGGCGATTGTCGCGTCCACCGGAACCTGGAAGACCAGGAAACCGAGCGCATTGTCACCCGGAGCGATGGTCAGCGTGGTGCCGAAATTCGGTCCGGCCGAGGTATCGGCGTAGGTGAGCGAAGCGGCGAAGGTCTGACCCTGACTGTCGACCACCTTCGCGCCGTTGGACGGCGCATCGTCGTATGCGGCGGCGCCGGTGTTCGCAATCCGGAATTGCACTGCGTAGTAACGCTTTCCGGGAGGCAGAGCGTCCACGTCATCCCCAGCCGTCGGTGCGTCGATCACCTGCACCACCGTCACATCGGCCTTGGTGCCGCTCACGATGCCCTTCAAGCCGATGGTGTCCCCGACCTTCGCCGGCGCGGTCTGCGCCGCGGCCGGACCACCCGAATTCGCTTTGGTGACAACAGCATCCCCGGACGACGGACCACAACCGGTCACAGCGACCGACACCGCGAGCGCCCCCAGCAGAGCAATGGAGCAACGGCGCACATACTTCATTCTGAATTTCTCCCCTTCAATGTGCCATTGTGGCAACACATCTTGATCGCGGGGAAAGATCATCGTGTTAATCGCCGGTGGTCGAGGACCTGTATCGCAGCGGATCTGACTGCGTCACAGCGGGTTTGCTTGCACGAACTCGTAAGCGTAGGACACCAGGCCGTCGCCGATCTTTCGCGTGTCGACCAGACGCAGCGGCTTCCGGTCGCCGGTCTCGCCGAAGAGACGCAGGCCGGTTCCCAGTACGACCGGGAAAACGACCAGACGCAGTTCATCGGCCAGGTTGTGTTCGATCAGTGTGCGCGCGAGCCGATAGCTGCCGTAGACCAGGATCTCGCCGTCCACCTTCCGCTTCAGCTCCGAAATCTCCTTTACCGCATCGCCATTGAGGACGGTGGTGTTGCGCCACTGCGGATGTTCGAGAGTCGACGATACGACATACTTGGGGAGGCTGTTCATCCTCGCCGCCCACTCGCGGCCGACGCGGACCTCCATCTCCGGCGCCCGGGACGCGAACCACTCGAAGCTCCGCCTGCCCAGCAGCAGTGCCTCGGCGCCCAGCGCTTCCCTGGTCTCATTGGCGGTCCAGTCTTCGAGGTCCCCGACGCCGACGAACTGGTGGAACCAGCCGCCCAGCTCGAAACCTTCCGCGCCGTCCGGATCCTGGACCACTCCATCGAGAGTGACATTTGTGCTGAGAACGATCTTTCCCATTTCCGTGCTCCTTTGACAGTGCTGTCGGCTAACACTGGTATCGACGCCGGGGCAACTGAAAAGGAGGCGCGGTGTGACCGCCCCTTTCGCGCTTCGGCCGGCGTCCATATGGCATGGGACTGCACACAGGGAATGAGGTGACGGGCGTGGAGTCGGCGCGAACGGATCTGATGTCGAGGGCGCGGGCGGGCGACGGCGAGGCATTCCGGGCGCTGACCGAGCCACACCGCCGCGAGCTACAGGTGCACTGCTACCGAATGCTCGGATCGTTCCAGGACGCCGAGGACGCGCTCCAGGACACGATGCTCGCCGCGTGGCGCGGCCTCGACCGGTTCGACGGGCGCGCCGCCCTGCGCACCTGGCTGTACCGCATCGCCACCAACCGGTGCCTGGACGCGCTGCGCTCCGCTCGCCGGCGGCCCGCACAACAGTGGGACAGCCCGGGATTCGAGCCACCTGAACCCAATGGATTCGGCGAAATCCATTGGCTCGAGCCCTATCCCGACGCACTCCTGGACGGCGCGATCAATGTGCCGCTCGGCCCGGAGGCGCGCTACGAGCAGGCCGAATCCATTTCCCTGGCCTTCGTGACCGCCCTGCAGATCCTGCCGCCCCGCCAGCTCGCCGTCCTCATCCTGCGCGACGTCCTCGGATTCCACGCGAACGAGGTAGCCGAAATGCTGGACACGACAGTCGAATCGGTCAAGAGCGCCCTCAAACGCGCACGTGCGGGACTGGACCGACGACTGCCGATGACTCGTGACCAGCCGCCCACCCGCGACTCACCCGCCGAGGATGCGATCGTGGCGAAGTTCGTCAGCGCCTACGAGGCCGCTGATATCGACGCGCTGGTGGCCCTGCTGACCGACGACGCCTTCATGTCGATGCCACCGATCCCACTCGAATACCACGGCCGAGACAGCGTGGCCCGCTTCTGCGCCTTCGTCTTCGCCACGGCACAGCGCTTCGAACTGGTCCCGACACGAGCCAACGCCCAACCGGCACTGGGCGTCTACCGGCACACCCCGACCGGCATCCACGGCGCCGGCCTGTTCGTCCTCACCCTCACCGACGACCGAATCGCCGCCATAACCCGCTTCGAAAGCACTGTCCTCCCCACATTCGGCCTGCCGCAATCGCTTCCGAGTGCGCGGTAGATCTGCACTGCGCCATCCGGGACATTCTTACTTGAGCGGACTATCGTCAGCGATGAGTTTCGGTCACCCGCCCCGTCGGTACTGACGAGGGCACACGTACCTCGGATCACCTCCATGGCGAAGAAGGACACAATGAAACTCGACGACTCCGCACGCCAACTCATCGCTGCCGAGCCCGCGACGCTGGTCACGGTCAATCGCGACGGCAGCCCGCAGGTCAGCCTGGTCTGGATGGCGGTGCGGCGCACGGCCGACGGCGACGATGAGCTGGTCACCGCGCATTTGGCGGAACATCAGAAGGTCCACAATATCCGGCGCGACAGCCGGGTTGCCGTGACCTTCGTATCGACCGACCGCACTACGCTGCAGCCCCCGTATCTGTCGATCAAAGGCACCGCACACATCGAGGAGGGCGGCGCGCCCGAACTGCTGGACGAGATCGCCACCGCACTGCTGGGGCCGGGCACCGGTTTCCCGCCGCCCGGTGCGCCGGCGGGATACCTCACCCACATCACCATCGAGCACATCGGTGGTGTCGGGCCCTGGGCATCCTAGGACGCTACGGACCGTGCTGACCTCCGGCTTATATCGCTTGCGGTAGCGGCCGGAGGTGCCGCACAATGGCCGCCGATGCCAGGACCTGCGGAAATCCGGAACAAGCGAGCCGTGTGCACACGGCTGCGCTCGAGGACGTGCGGCGACTGGGTGGAGCGAATTCAGCGAACGGGTGGTTCATGTTCGATGTGATCATTGCCGGGTGCGGGCCGACCGGTGCGATGCTGGCCGCCGAACTGCGGCTGCATGATGTGCGGGTACTCGTGCTGGAGAAGGAAACCGGGCACGCGTCGTCGTTCGTCCGCATAGTCAGTCTGCATATTCGCAGTCTCGAGCTGATGGCGATGCGCGGACTGCTGGACCGCCTGCTCGAACGCGGCCGGCAGCGCCCGGTCGGCGGCATTTTCGCCGCCATCCCCAAACCCGCGCCCGCGGGCCTGGATTCCGCGTACGCCTATCTGCTGGGCATCCCGCAGCCCGTCGTCAATCAGCTGCTCGAAGAACATGCGATCGAGCTGGGTGCCCAGGTCCGGCACGGTTGTGCGGTAACAGGTTTCGAGCAGAACGACGAGGGTGTGACCGTCGAGCTGGCCGACGGGGAGCGGCTGCGGTCGCGTTTTCTCGTCGGCTGCGACGGTGCGCGCAGTACCGTGCGCAAGCTGCTCGGCGTCGGCTTCCCCGGCGAGCCCTCGCGGAACGACACGCTGATGGGCGAGATGGAACTGGGTGCGCCGCAGGAGCAGATCGCCGCCAAGGTGGCCGAAATCAGCGCCACCGATAGGCGATTCAGCATCAGACCCTTCGGCGAAGGCGTCTACAGCGTGGTACTCCCCGCCGAGGGAGTCAGCGAGGATCGCTCGGAGCCGCCCACCCTCGAGGATTTCACACGGCAGTTGCGCGCCCTCGCCGGAACCGATTTCGGCGCGCACTCCCCACGCGGTTTGTCCCGCTTCGGCGATGCCACCCGGCTGGTCGAGCATTACCGGGTCGGGCGGGTGCTGCTGGCCGGCGATGCGGCGCACATCCACCCGCCGGCCGGCGGCCAGGGCCTCAATCTGGGCGTTCAGGACGCGGTCAACCTCGGCTGGAAACTGGCCGGACAGCTCCAGGGCTGGGCACCGGAATCCTTGCTGGACAGCTACCAGAGCGAACGTCATCCGGTCGCCGCGGACGTCCTGGACAATACCCGCGCCCAGGTCCAACTCTCGTCCACCGAACCGGGCGCGCAGGCCGTGCGCAGGCTGCTCACCGAATTGATGGACTTCGAGGAGGTGAACCGCTCTCTGACCGAGAAGATCACCGCGACCGCCATCCGCTACGACTTCGGCGCGGGCCCCGGCCTGCTCGGTCGCCGACTGCCCGATATCGACCTGAAACAGGGCCGCCTCTACGACCGGTTACGCCGGGGCCGCGGCCTGGTCATCGACCGCACCGAGCGTCTGACCGCCGGCGGCTGGTCGGACCGAGTGGACCTCATCGCGGATCCCACTGCGGCACTGGATGTTCCGGCACTCCTGCTCCGGCCCGACGGATATGTCGCCTGGATCGGTGACGACCAGCAGGACCTGAACGACCACCTCGGCCGCTGGTTCGGCAAGCCCGCCAACTGATTTCGAGTAGTTACCGGGCGCCGGCGTTCAGTGCTGTTCGGCGAAGTCGTGGATGAGCGCACCGGTCGCGCCGGGCTCCTCGATCATGGGGGTGTGACCGCAGTCGAGAGATTCGATCCGGACATGCGGGACTCGGCGGTAGTCCTGGAAGGACGAGGCCTGCCATCGCCGGTCGTGGGCCCCGAAGAGCACCAGGGTCGGCAGGCCGAGGTCGGTGAGCCGGTCCGGTTCGGGACGGTCCCGCAGATAGGCATCCGATGCGTCGGAGGTCGCGGTGAGACTGCGGTAGGTCATGCCCCGGACGTCGGCGACAATCTGGTCGGGAATCGGCACATCGATGGTGAATGCGGTGCTGAGGGACACCCGGATCGCGGCGTCCGGGAGCAAGGGCCACAGGGGTTGCCCAATCGCCGGGACGGACAGCAGTACCCCGGCCGGACCGTTGTCGGTGAATGCGTCCAGCCGTGGGCCGGTATCGATCAATGCCAGTGCCGTCACCAGGTCGTGGCGCTGTTCGGCCAGTGCGGTGGCCACGTAGCCGCCCGTGGAATGCCCGACGACAATCGCGGCCCGCACGCCGAGTTCATCGAGCACGGCCCCGACTCGGCGGGCTTGTTCGGCCATGCTGTAACCGCTATCCGGTTTAGCCGATTTGCCGTGTCCGAGTAGGTCGATCCGCACTACGTACTGATCTTGCAATTCGGGCATCACCTGGTCCCACCAGGCGGTCGATCCGGCCAGGCCGTGCAGCAGCACCACCGCGTGGGCGCTCGGCACTCCACTGGCGACGACGTGGATATCGCCCTCCGGCAGGTGCACCATCTGCTCCTGGGAATCGTCCGCCGACGCGTTCGCGGCATTCGCCGAATTGCCGGTGAGCAGAGCTGCCCACACCGCGACGATCAGCAGCCCGGTGCGGCGCCGCCGACTCGATGGTGTTGCGGCGGAGGTGGTCTCATCCATGGTGTTCCTTCGGTCGATCGGTGATGCGACCACACTCCCAGACGACCCCGGGCGCTGTATTGAAGAAATGTCAGCCTCCACCGAAGCGCTGAACCACTCCTACAATCGGCAGGTGGCCTGGGAAATTGCACGACCGTCGCGCGCATCCGCACTGCACGGTGTCGATATGGCGGGATTCCGCATTCACGGCGACGGCCCGGCGCAGCTGCGCGCCATTCCCCATCCGGCCGTCACCGTGGTGGTCGAGTTCGGTGATCGCTGCTTCGACGTCCGCGACTCGGAGGGCCGAAGTCATTCGGGCAGTTTGGCTCTCGGCCTCGGCAGTAGTCCGTCCCCGGTACGGGTGGAAGCCATCGAGTGCGTGCAGGTGCGCCTGTCACCGACGACCGCATCCGCCATCCTCGGATTCCCGCACGCCGAATTGAGCGGGAAACTCGTCGGACTCGAAGATATTTGGGGTCGCGATGCCCTCCGCCTTCGCGAACGTCTACACGAAAGCCGAAGCTGGCCGGAACGATTCGCACGGGTCGATACGATGCTGTCGGCGCGGTTGCGCGAGGACCACCGCGTCGATCCCGAGATCGCCTGGGCCTGGCACCAAATCACCCTCAGCCGCGGCCGATTGCGCGTCGAGCACCTTGCCGCCCGAGTCGGATGGAGTCGCCAGCGACTGTGGTCCCGCTTCACCGCCCAGATCGGCCTGACGCCCAAACGCGCCGCCATGCTGGTCCGTTTCGACCACGCCGTCCACCGCCTGGTCCTGGGCCATCCACCCGCCCAGGTCGCCGCCGACAGCGGTTACGCCGACCAATCCCACCTCTACCGCGACGTCCGCGATTTCACCGGCACGCCGCTCACCTCCGCCACCGGCGAACCCTGGCTCGCGGTGGACGACAGAGCCTGGCCGTCGAGTACAAAACGCTAGCGGCGGTGCAGGGTGACGGGGAGGGCCGAGGGTGAGAGGACGAAGTCCCGATTCGAGGCTCTGACTTTGTATTTGGCGTCGGGGGTGGGGCGCCAGCGGGTGAAGAGGGCGGCCGACGCCAGGGCTATTTCGAGCATGGCGAAGTGGTCGCCGAGGCAACGGCGGCGGCCTACGCCGAAGGAGAGGCTGGCTTTCTTCGCGACGTCGTCGGATCGGCCCGGGGACCAGCGGGCCGGGTCGAAGGCTTCCGGATTGGGGAAGTTGCGGGGGTCGTGCTGAACCATGTAAGGGCTGAACATGATTGCGTCACCGGCGGGGATGGTGAGGGTTCCGAGGACGAGGTCCTCGGTGGCGTTGGCGGCGCTGATCCACGGGCCCCAGAAGCGAATGGTCTCCGCCACCACCTGTTTCAGGTAGGGCAGTGAGTCCAGGTGGTCCGGCCGTACCGGTTCCGAACCGATGACGGCGTCGAGTTCCGCGTAGAGCCGCTCGGCGACCTCCGGATGCCGCATGACCTCGTGCCAGAGCCAGCCCGCCAGGGACGCCATCGATCCGACGCCACCGGCGAGCATAAGAATCGCCTCGTCGATAATGTGCGCATCGGAGAGCGTCGCGCCGGTCTCACTGTCGGTGTGGCGGATGAGCGCCGACACCACATCATTGAAATCCTCGTCGCGGCGGCGGTATTCGGTGATCACCGCGCCCACGGCGGTGCGCAGATGATGCGCCTTGGTCTGCCAGCGATGATTGGCGATGACGCGCAGGCGGCGCACCTGCGGGGGCAGCGCGGTGCGCAGGATGACCTGGCTGAGCAACCACGGCACATTGTCGCGGATCTCGCGGCGCGCGGCATTGCCGAAATCGGCTTGGAACAGTGTGGAGGACACGGTGTCCAGGACCAGCCCGTGCGCCTCGTCCATGAGATTCACCCGGTCACCGGTCGCGAGCCCCGCCGACCAGGCGTTCGCGATATCGGCTGCCGATTGCGAGTATTCGGCCAGCCGGCTCTGCCGCAGCGCCGGCGAGATCATTCTGCGGCGCAGCTTGTGCTCCTCGCCGCGCAGCACATTGACCGAGCCGCCCGCGACATCCTCGATGGCCTCGCGCAGATCCTCTCGGTCGAATTCGGCCTCGCTCAGCTGGACTTCCCGCACCAGCTCGGGGGTGGTGAGCAGGTATCCGGTCTTGCTGCCGAAGCGAATTCGCACGATCGGCCCGAGTTCGGGCAGCGATTTCACGAATCCCGGCGCGTCCTGCAGAGCGCGCAGGCTGTGGCCCAGCACCGGCAATTGCCCCGGTGCGGTGGGTATTTCGGCCAGCGTACGAGGCAGCGCCGGTGCAGGATGGTGCGCGCCGGCCTCGATCGCCCGCAGGTACACCTCCAGCACCTCATCGATATGCCGGGACTGGTGCGCCGATGCTCCGCTCTCCCCCAGCACCTTTCGCATTCCCGCGAGTGCACTGCGATCGGCGGCGAGCTCCGAAATGGTCGCGGCCAGTGCGCCCACGGAAGAATCCGCGGCCAGCACACCACCACCCTCAGGCACCGTTTCGCCCAGCGCGGGATCGCTGTAGATGATGGGAAGTCCCACCGCGACGGCTTCCAGGAGCACCATGCCCTGGGTATCGAATCCGCTGGAGGGGAACAGCAGCGCATCCGCTACCGCCATGGCCTCCAGACACTCTCGCTGGGTGGTCCTGCCGTGCAACCGGATTCGACCGGCCAGTCGATGCGAGGCGATGAACCCCGCCGCGGCGCCGCGCAACTCACCATCGCCATAGATGTCCAGCTCGCAGTGCTCATTACGCTGCACCGCTTCGATCGCTTCGAGCAACCGCTTCTCGGCGGAGAGCCGACCGCACCACACCAGCCGCAGCGGGCCGTCAGATGAATTCTGCGGAGCCACAAGGTCTTCCAGCAGCGCATCGTCGACCCCATTGGAGACGACGCGCAGCGGCCGGGTCAGCCCGTGCGCCAGCAGCAGATCGGCGAAATGACGGGTCGGCGCGATCACCCGATCCGCCGCCTCCGCCTGCCCGGCAATGGTCCACCAGGCATGCCGCGCCGCACGGCTTTCCAGCAGCTGCGGCATGTGGTGCCGATGCGGTACGAAGCGGCCGTGCAGCAGGCGCAGCGCCAGTGCGGTCGGATACGGCGCCGGCGAGGTGCGTTCGATGAAGGCGTCGTCCCGGCTCTGCGCGGTGTGCACCAGCGGAATACGATGCCGCCGAGCGGCTTTCATCCCGGAGATGGCGACGCCGTAGGTGGTGTGGGTATGCACGATATCGATCGGGCCGCGCGCGGCGAATACGGCGTCGATCAGCGCGTCATTGCCTCTACTGGGCAGCACCACCGAGAACCCGTTCACCGCTGGTACGGAAAGCGATTGCAGCTGCACCACATTCGGGTCCGCGGATTCCGCGCCGGGCGCCGGCGCGACGAACAGGGTGACCTGGTGACCGGCACGTTCGAGTCCGTGGCGCAGCGAGTCGACGGCGGTTTGAACGCCGCCGAGCGTGGCCGGGTGGTAGTCCACGAACATCGCGATGTGCATCACCGACACTGTACTGATGCGGGGCGGTAACTGAAACGCCCACATTTCTATGGTCTGGACGGCATGCTGGGCAGCATCGAGTGTCGAAGCATCCCACCATCACAGTGCATCCCACCACGACAATGCATCCCACCAGTTCGACAATGCGTCCCACCGACTCGCTGAAAGAAGCCCCGTGCGAATAGCGATCCCCCTGACCGGAACCCGAGGGGACGTGCACCCGGTCGTGGCGCTCGGGCTCGAACTGCGGCGACGCGGTCACGACGTGCTGGTCGGCGCACCGCCCAATCTGGTCGAATTCGTCACCGCCGCCGGGCTGGCCGCCCGCCCGTGCGGACCCGATATCCAGCAGCTCTACAGCTCCGAGGCGGGTCAGCAGGCACTGGCCGCCGGAAATACGCTGCGGCTCATGCAATTGGTCGCCGGCCAGATGTCCGAGTACGCGGAGCAGATGAACAACGAGGTCATCGAGGTCTGCGCCGCGGCCGAGCTGATCGTGGCCAGCACCGTCACCGAGGACCGTGCCGGCTCGGTGGCCGAGGCGATGGGCGTACCGCTGGTCAGCCTGCACTACTTTCCGGCGCGGGCGAACAGCGCCTATCCGTTTCCGGGAGCCCTGCCACCGCAGTGGAATCCCCCGGCGCTGGTCAATCGCGCCACCTGGACGGTCGCGGAGAACCTGCGCCGCGTGGTTTTCATGCGCTACCTCAACGACCTGCGAACCACACTCGGCCTGCCGAAGACACTGACGAGTCCCGCCGCGGCGCTGGCGCGGGCACACGTCCCGGAAATCCAGATCTACGATCCGGCACTGGTTCCGGGACTGCCGGAGCAGTGGGACGATCGGCGGCCCTTCACCGGCTTCCTCACCCTCGACCATGCCACCCGCGCGGCGGTGGGCGAGCTGACCGACGATCACGAGGGCATCCTGTCCTGGATCGACGAGGGCGAACCACCGGTCTTCTTCGGCTTCGGCAGCATGCCCATACGCGATACGGCGGCCGTACTGGCCATGGTCGAGCAGGTGTCCGCCCGGCTCGGCGTGCGCGCCCTGATGAGCGCGGGCTGGAGCGATCTGGATGCCGCGACCTCCCGCGCCGGGAAACATGTCAAGATTGTCGGCCCGTTCGCCTACGACACCGTCTTTCCCCGATGCGCGGCCGCGGTGCATCACGGCGGTATCGGCACTCTGTTCGAGAGCCTGCGCGCCGGACTGCCGACCCTGGTGTGCTCGGTATCGTTCGAACAGCCCATGTGGGGCGGTCAGGTCGAGCGCCTGGGTCTCGGCGCGCATCTGCCGTTCACGCGACTCACGGCCGCGCGCATGGAGCAGGCCCTCGCACCGCTGCTGACGCCCGAACGCCGCACCCGGGTCACCGAATTCGCGAAGACACTGCGCACCGAGGGCACCGTGGCGCACGCCGCGGATCTCGTCGAGGCCGCCGCGAAATGACCGCACCGGCTGTCGCGGACACCTATGTCATGTTCCGCCGGTGCGCCCGGCGCACACTGCGCAGTCCGGATACGCTCATTATTTCGCTGACCATGCCGATCCTGGTCATGCTGCTGTTCACCTACGTCTTCGGGGGCGCGATCGACGTCGGCGGCCCGTATCTCAACTATGTGGTGCCAGGAATCATGCTGCTCTGCACGGGATTCGGCGCCTCCATCACCGCCACCAGCGTGTGCACCGATATGACGAAGGGCAGCGTCGATCGCTTCCGCACCCTGCCGATGTTCCGGCAGGCGCTCATGGCCGGGCATGTCACCGAGGGCGTCATCCGCACCATGGCGGCCATCGGTATCGCGGTAATAGTGTCGGTGCTACTGGGTTATCGTCCGCATGCCGGGCTGATCGGCTGTGTTGCGGCGGGCGCGGTCATCACCCTGTTCGTCCTGGCGATCACCTGGATCGCCGTCGCTCTCGGCATGGCCGTCGACAATCCTGAAGCGGCCGGCGGTCTGACCTACGCCATCACGTTCATCCCGTACGTCAGCAGCGCATTCGTCCGGACTTCCACCATGCCGAGCTGGATGCGCGGTTTCGCCGACCACCAGCCCGCGACGCCGATCGTGGATACGGTGCGCGGACTGCTGGACGCCAACGGGACCGGACACTGGGTCGCCGCGATCCTCTGGTGCGCGGGATTGGCGGCGATCGGCTTTTCCGGTGCGGCAACCATTTTCGCTCGATTGGCACACCACTGAGGGTCAGCGTCGGGTAGCGACCACCGCCTGGCCGATCAACACCAGGTACAGGCTCAGGATGAACAGTACGGCGGGCACCACAGGGTATTCCGCATCGTCCGTACGCCGGAACCGCCATGCCCCCACTGCGGGAATCAGCAGCAGCGCCAGCGGAATCCAGCCGATCACCACCGCCGCGCCACCGAGGGTCCACGGCTGCACCACCGCGACCTCACACACCACCGCCACCACGGCGAACAGCATCGAGGCGGCGGCACTCCCGTTCGGGCCCAGCGCATTCGAATACAGGAGTTCACCGGGACGGTTGATCCTGGAGGTCTTGCGCGCGAACTCGAACTGCAGGAATGCGCCCGCGAAGACGACCGCCACCAGCGCCGTCCGCCACCGCCCGCCCACCTCACCGGTATCGATGGCCGAGAGCACCACATAGGCGGTCACCAGGAGCTGCACCGGATACGTCACCACGAGATTCAGCAGAATGTTCGTGCGCACCGCCTCCGACAGCCGCTCCAGCCCCCACAGCAGTAGCCCGTAACCGAGTACGCCGGCGATCATGAGTGCCGACCCGATCGACAACAGCAGACTCGCGGCGATCGACCCGAAGGCTATGGCCCCCATCGCCGTACGCAACTCGGCAGCGCTGACCGCCCCGGTGACCAGCGGCCGGTCCGGATTGTGCACGCGGTCGTACTCCAGATCCTTCTGCTCGTCGACCATGCGCAGATACAGCAGTACGACCGCCACGATCGCAATGCGCGCGACTGTCGCGCCGGTCGGGTGCCAGGGTGTATCCGGTCGCGATACCAGCGCGGCCGTACCCTCGAGCGCCAGCACCCACAGCACGCCGTAGAGCAGATAGTGCGGCTTGTACATCACCTTGGTGAACCGGCCGATCCGCCCGGCGGATACGAAAAAGGCCGGGCGGAAGGCGGTTTCGACAACTCCGGTCACGACAGCTGTTCCCGCGGCATCGGCTCGCCCCACCCGTCCCAGCCGGTGAGCTCGGCCGCGGGTGTGCGGCGGCGAGCCGGTGTGTCCGAGCCCGGCAGCAGATGCGCCACCGGTACCAGCGCCACCTGGGTGGCCTCCTCGAAGGGAATGCCGAGCACCTCGCCGACCTCCCGCTCGTAGGCCAGATGCGCGGTGGTCATGGTGGATCCGAGGCCGCGCTCGCGCAGGGCCAGCATGAAGTTCCAGACTGCGGGGTAGATGGACCCGTAGAAGCTGGCCAGCCGCAACGGCGTCGGCTCCGCGGGCGGGCGACCCAGCGCACAGACCAGGACCAGCGCGGGGACCTCGTGCAGATGCTCGGCCAGATAGCGGCCGGAAGCCAGGTCCGCCAGCTGATCCGGGCGCGGCGTGCGACCGGAGAGATTGGCGGCGAACCCCTTCCGATAGTGCTCCGCGACCCGCTGCTTGAGTTCCGCGTCCTGCACCACCACGAAGCGCCACGGCTGGCGATTGGTGCCGCTCGGCGCGTGCACCGCGATCTCCAGGCACTCCAGCAGATCCTGCCGCGACACCGGCCGGCTCAGATCCAGCCGCCGCCGGAAGGCGCGGGTGGTGGTCAGCAGATCGATACCCATCAGATCGCCTCCGCATCGGAATCTGTGGCGCTCCCGGCGAATTCGAGATCGATCCGCGAGGCCACCGCACCCTTCTGATGAATCTCGCACCGCACGACGGTGGTGTCGACGCCCGCGTCGGTGATCGTCGCGATGCATTCGGCGGGACGGTCGAGTTCCACGAAGTGGTTGAAAGTGCTTGTCACACTCACCAATCGGCGCAGTTCGGGCTGGATGGCGCCGAGCGCGACCTGCCGGCTCGCCTCGATGAGCAGATTGCCGGGCACATGATCGAGCTGATGGTCGAACAGAATCGGATGCGTGGTGTCGGCGACCAGTGCGGCACGGGTCACGCCATCGCTGGACTCGGGCGGTCCGATCACCACATTGCGCCAGTTCTCCCGGCCGACGAGCGCGGCGGGCGCACGCTCCCCGATATCGAGCGCACCCTCGAAAGCCCCGAGCCCCAGCTGTTTCCGGAAGCCACCGCGAATGGCGCCCCACTGCTGCGGGCTGACCCAGGAGAACGAGCCGTCGACCGTGGTCATCGGCACGCCGCCGCTGCTGATATCGAGCACCAGGTCCAGGCCCTGCAGATCATCACCGCGGTAGTGGGTGCGCAGCGCCCGCACCTGCATCTCCAGATCCGCGGGGGCCGTGCCGATATCCCAGGCCGTGGTATCGGCACCGGTGCCGTTGAAGGTGCGCACCAGGAAGGCGCGGTCGGTGGGCACGCCGTAGAACTCGTGGGTCACCGCGATGGACGCCTGCCGAGCAGCCTCCATCACCGCCACCAGATCGTGCCGCAGACCCAGCACACCGGCGTGATCGCCGTAATGGGCGTGCATACGCGGCAATTGCGCGCCGACGATGAAGGTATCGGGGGCGACGGCGTCCAGCGAGGTCACGAATACCTCAGACACGGAGTGCCGGTGCGCCAGGGTGCGGGGAATGGTGCGGACGTGCGTGGCCGTCACGGCTTGAATGTGCATCAGGGTCGACCTTCCAACCAATCTTTCGCGCCGATGGGCCGCAGTGTCTGCGACTGCGACCCGACGCGCATGGGAAATACGTAGGAACCGAGCACGATTGCCGACCAGGCATCCAACTCCCGGCCGGCGGCCATGGCCGCGGCCAGTCGCTCGGCGCACTCCGCATCGGATTCCGCTGCCACGGAACCGAGTTCGGCGTACAGCCGAGCGAAGGCGGCATCCCGATCGAAGCTGCGCTCGGGCACCCCGCTGTACAGCTCGCGCGCGAGTTCGGCCGCGGCGGCGGACCTGTCGATGCCGGTGACCGCCTGGGTGAGCACCTGTGCCCTGGACCGCTCGTCGAAGTAGATGGCGAGCTCGCGCAGCACATCGGCCGGATCATCGGGCGAGTGCACAAGATTCAGCAGATAGTTGTGCCGCCCCAGCACGTACCGCAGATCGCCCGGACGGCGTTTGCGGGGATCCGTCGCGCCCTTCGCCTCCGCGAGCCGGACCGGGACCGGGAGCTCGCCGTCGGCGCCGTGCACGACCAGCAGCAGCACATCGGAAATGCCCACCAGCAGATCGGCCAGGCGACGCCGCTCCGGCGAGGCGATATTCCACGCGAAGTACCACAGCGCACGGGCCAGATGCCGGTCCACCGCGACACGGTGGGCCGAGACCACCCGGAACCCATTGCCGGACAGCCATTCCAGCGTCGGCTCGACCGCCCGGGCGACAATGGCATCGGGCTTGAGCAGCAGCAGCGAGTGCTCCCGGGCGAAGGTGGCGGCATCGAGGCCGAGGCGCTCGAGCTGATCGACCGTCTCCAGTGCATAGGTGTCGCCCAGGTAGGCGTCGACCTTCGCCTCGGACGGCGTCAGCTCCGACAGCAGTTTGCGCACCGGATCGCCGGTCATACCGCACCGCCGATCGTGGTGCGCGCCAGCATGTCCTCGATCGACAGCAGCGGTGTGCCGAGGTAGCCCGATTCCAGGCAGTGATCCAGGAGCACGCGCAGGTACTCCTTGCCGGTGGGCGGCGAAGGCCTGCCGAGTACCTCGTCGGCGACCGTGGTCTCGAAGTGCAGGCGGCGCTTGAAATAGCTGGTGTAGAGGATGCCGATACGCAGGTAGTACTCACGCTCGATTGCCTCCAGATCCTCGGGCCGGAACGTCGTCTCCGGTACGAAGGTGGCCACCTCGAAGGACGGATACTCCGCGAGCACATCGGAGACCTCGCGCAGCGACAGGGTGTCCCGGCCCACCGCGTGCAGAGTGCGACCGGCCGCTGCCTCGAAATCGACTGCGGCGGCGGTGATCACCTCCGCGACATGATCGACCGGTGCGAGCGAGAGCGTCGCATCGTAGCGGCCGGGCAGGGTGCGCAGCTTGCCCTCGACCATGAGCTTGACGACGGTGTAGAGGTTCTTGTACTCGCGAATCACGCCGGTGACGACATCACCGGTGACGATCCCCGGCCGCACGATCGCCCAGCGCAGGCCCCGCTCCCCCGCCGTCCGCACCAGGTGCTCGGCACGAAACTTGCTCTCCTCGTAGCCATTTCCGAAGGACTGACCGGGGGCCGCCTCGCCCTCTTCGATGGCGCCGCTGCGCAGCCCGCACACATAGGCGGTGCTGACATGCACCAGCGGTACGCCCCACTCCAGTGCGAGTTCGACAGCGTGCGCGGTGCCGCGCACATTCAGCTCCTCGTAGGCCTCGGGCGTGGCATCGAAGGCGGTGGTCGCGGCCGAGTGCACGATCAAGCCCACCCGATCGGCGAGTTCGGCCGCATCCTCCACCGAGAACCCGAAGTGCGGGGCCCGGATATCGCCTGTCACCTGCCGCTCGGCCGCCACCGGGGTGCCGTCATTGCGCGTGATCACCGAATTGCTGTGCACCACAGCGGCAACCGGTCGCCCGGCCGCCGTCAGCCGGGCCACCACCTCGCCGCCGACCAGACCGCTCGCACCGGTCACCAGCACCAGGTCGCGGGTACTCATGCGGCCTCCGTCCGGGCCACCAGGTCGATGACCTGACCCACGCGCAAGACGCCCATCAGATCCTCCGGCCGGTACCTGGGCAATCCGAACGACCGCTCCAGCACCACGGTCAGCTCCATCAGCCGGAGCGAGTCGTAGCCGAGGTCCTCGATGAGGCGCTGGGTATCGGCGAGTTCGGCCGGCGGTTGCGGCGCCATGGCGGTGACAATGTCGCGGATGCGCGCGGCGACAGCGGGTTCGGCGGTCATGAGTGCTCGCTTTCGCGTAGATGCGGCTGGTGTCCACCGCTGGCCAGCAGGTCGCGGGTCTCGTCCAGGGGCAGATCGGTATTCAGATAGCCCGCTATGCGCAGCCAGTCGTAGCCGATGGCGAGGGTGCGCTGCCATTGCTCGCGGGAGTCGAACGAAGCCGGAAAACCGGTGGTGGAATCGGGTTCTCCGGCAATACGGCGCACCAGAGTGACGAAGTCGTCGAGTGTGGTCAGGCCTTCGAGCGGATCGCCCTGAGTGCGCAGGATCTCCGAGAAGCGCACTCGCCGAGCCGATTCCAGCTGGTCCAGCAGTTCCTCACGCTGTACCGCATGCGCGGGCAGGAGGCGACGCACCGTCTCGATCGGCGCGACGTCGGCGGGCAGGGGATGAATGCCGAAGGCGGACAGCACCACTCGCACGCTCATGGCGATGAGACGATGCGCCGCGATATCGGCGACCGCGCCCTGTGCGCCCTTGATCGCGCCCACCAGGTCTTCCCTGGCGTTCTCCAGTACCACGTTGGACCACACCAGATTCAGGCCGCATTCGGTGAATCTGGTCGCGGACAGCGGTACCAGCGTGGCGATCCCACCCTCGCGTGCCGCACCCGTCTGCCCCAGCGCGGGTGCCAGCGCACTCGGCACCGGTGTGCAGGGACGCAGCGGCTTGCACATGGCCAGGGCGGGTTCGAGGACATCCGCACCGCGCCACTGCAGGCCGACCAGGCCGAGATGAACGAATTCGGCCAGCGCGCCGCCGATCTCGTATGGCGAGCGGGCGAGTACATCACGCACCGAATGCCGGAAGACCACCGACCGCCAGGCGCGAGCGGCCTCGTCGGAGAGGACGAATACCTCTCGGTCACCGCGCAGCACGTGCAGGCGGCCACCGATGGACCAGGTCGTCACACCGGAGCTGCGCGCGAACAGGAGCTGATGCGGGTCATCGGCGATCTCCTCGACGCCGAGCGCGGAGGCCAGCGCCAGCAGCTCTTCCCAGCGGGACTGCTCCTGCGGGCCGGTCGCCGGCCAGGTTCCCGGATCGGCGATCGCGCGATACCGGTCCACCAGTTCGCCGGAGCCGATCCGATCGAGTTGTTCGGGCAGCCATTTGGTCTCGATATAGCTCTCGCCGTGGCGTGCCGCCCAGCCCTTCATGGCCTGCTGCAGGCCGTCGCACGCCCATTCGACCGCCTCGGCCTGTGATCCGAAGGCCCGCAACGCGATCGAGAAACGCAAGGCCTGCACCGCGCGTGCGGCCCACCAGGCCGCCGCCACCGCGGTGAAATCGGGGTGGGAAATCAGCGCGCGCAGCGCCGCGAGATCGACCGCCCCCTCCCGCAGCACCGTGCCGCGCAGGAACCGCTGGCAGCGATTGAGCAGATCCTCGCTCGGCTCCACCGCGACCTGCGTCAACTGCCGCCGCAGCTGCGCGACCGATCGTGTGCGCACCTCCACGCGGCGACCGTCGAGGAACAGCACCGTCGGCAGCGTCGGCAGCTCCTCCGCACCCGGTGCGACCACGAGGAAGTCGATATCGGAGCCCACATTGCCGAATCCCTCGGCGAGCGAGCCCTCGAACAGCACCGCCGCATCGTCCGGCACCGCGACGACATCGAGCGCCGATTCCAGCAGCTGCCGCAACCGGTGCTCGGGCAGGCCGGACTCGGCGGCAGGCGCGGCCTCGGCATCGTGCAGCACCGCACCGGCGAGCGCGCCGTCACGCAGCAGCTGCCACATGTGGCGGCGGCGCGGCTTTCCGCTCGAGGTACGGCGGATCAATCCGCGCGGGCCGGTGACGATGTGCACGGTCTGCGCGGGACCGAGGTGCCCGCGAATTATCTTGCGGGCCTCCGCGATCCATTCGCCCGCCGCGGTCTCGGCGAACAGCGCGATGCCCTGCTCCCCCGCGGTACTGATACCCACCGCGGCGAGCTTGCCCTTGGTCAGCCCCGTTTCCTGGGCGACGCGGGATTCGATGTCCTCCATGAAGACCGAGCGGCCGCGCACCTTGAGGCTGGAGCCCATGCGCCCGAGAACGAAAACCTGATCGCGGTAGCGGAATCCGGCGTCCCCGGAGTAGAGCTTGCCGTCGGTGATGTGGGTCGAGGAACCCGCGCCGGGTGCGCCGGAGTATCCCAGCGCTACCGACCCGCCGGTCACGACCATTTCACCGAGTACGCCGTCGGGTAGTTCACGGCCCTCGTCATCGACGACGGTGACCGTGGATTCGGGGGTCGAATATCCGAGCCCGGTGATCCAGCCCGCCCCGAAAACGCGGTGCGTATCGTCGAGCTGCGCCTCCTCCAGGATCGGAACCGGCTCTCCGAAGCGGAGATTCGGATTGTCGACGCGCAGCGCGGTGATCGGGCTGCGGGTGTGCGAGGAGGTCACCATGAGCGTGGCCTCCGCGAGGCCGTACGCCAGGGTGTACGACCCCATCGAAAACCCGCGCGGCCCGGTGAGATTCGCGAAGGACTGCAGATCCGACACCTCGACCGGTTCGGAGCCGATGGCCAGCGTGCGCCAGCCGGACAGGTCCAGATCGGCGATCTCCTCCGGCCGGACACGGTGCGCCACATACCCGAGCGCGAAGGACGGCGACGGCGAGTGCTGCGCATGCGCCATGGCCCGCAGCCAGCGTGCGGGATCACGCACGAACTGATCGGGGCGCATGAGGTAGAGATCGCCCTGATTGGTCACCGTGGTGAGGAAGGCGCCCACCAAACCCATATCGTGATAGAGCGGCAGCCACGACACCAAGGCCTCACCGGGCCGCCAATCGATCAGCCGGGAGATCATCGCGATATTGTTCGCCAGGTTGCGCCAGCTCACCCGGACGCCGCGGGGCGTTCCGGTGGAGCCGGAGGTGAACTGCAGCAGCGAAACCTCCGCCGGGACACCGAATTCCCGAGCGCCGGAGGCCGGTTCGAGCTGCTTCGGGTCGATCACCAGCGGCTCGTCGGCACGGCCGGCTTCGATCGCCGCACGCCGCACGAACTGCTCGAATTCCGGCGAGGTCACCACCAGCCGCGGTGTGGCCTGCCGCAGAATGCCCGCGATATGGGCGACGATCTCGTCCAGATCGCCGAACATGGGCGGCGCGACCGGCGTGAAGACGCCACCGCATGCCCACACGGCGTAAAAGGCCGCCACACAGGGGAATCCGGTCGGCATGATGACGCAGGCGCCGTCACCGCTGCCGAGACCGTGCGCACGCATGAGCGCGGCGATGGACCAGGTCTGGTCGGCCAGTTCGCGATAACTGCGGAACTCCCAGCCGTCGGCCTCGTCGGCCAGGTGGATTCCGGTCGACTCCGACGGGCTCGCGAGCCAATCCCGGACCGCCGCAATATCTTCAGAGAGTTTCATCAGGCTGATCTCCTTCGGACAGCACGGTGACCGTGCCGTTGATGCCGTCGACGCGAATTCGCATACCGGTCCGCAGACGCGTGGCGGCATCCTTGACCTGAACCACGGTGGGCACGCCCAATTCCCGCGCCACAATGGCCACATGGGTCAGCGGGCTGCCCCGCTCGATCACCAGTGCCGTCGCGGACGGCAGTGCGGCCACCCACCCGGGATCGGTGCGGTAGGCGACCAGAATGCCGCCCGCCACATCGCGGGGCTCGTCCACCACCACGGCCGGTCCTTCGACAATGCCTGCGGCCGAAGGTGTTCCGGTCAGCACCGTGCCCACGGTGGCCGCTGCGGTCGTGGTGAGCGGCACCCAGCCCTGTTCGGCCAGCTCCGCACGCCCCAGCGCCGGGCCGAGAGTCCGGAATCTCGCGGGGGCGACCAGTGTGGAATCCTTCGCCCGCAGCACCTTCCGCGCGGCGACCAGGGCGCGCAGCGTCGTGGTGTCCTCGCCCTCGTAGCAGCCGCGCATTTCGCTGTTGGTCAGGTAGAACACGTCGGCGAACTCGTCGAGCACACCACGCGCCACCAGATCCCGGCCCATCACCCGGATCATGCGCTTGACCATGCCGAAGGCGCGGGTGCGGCAGAAGCGCAGCCGCTCGCGGTGCGCGGCGCAGCGAGAGGCCTTGGCGCGCAGACGTTCATAGATCCGCCGCCGCGGACCGCGCAGGTTCGCGTCGAGATAGGCGTCCGCCTCGGCGGACCGGCTCGCGGTGGCGGCATCGCCGACCCGGCCCGAGGCACTGCGCAGCATGACGAACAGGCCGGCCGGATCCTCGCGCAGGTCGGGGGTTTCCAGCTTGAGCTCGTCCAGGCTGCGATAGCCGTACAGATTGATGTACTCGTTCACCCGCGACAGGAACTCCGTGCGATCGGAATTCTGCAGTTCGGCGTAGATCTGTTCCGGTGCACTGGAATTGATCAGCGTCGTCAACTCCGGATCGGCGCGGACGAGCTGTGCCAGCGCCGTCATGGCGCGCGCGGGATCAGCGGATTCGACATCGGCGCCCGGACCCACCACCGCATACAGGAACCATTCCGGCGCCTTGGGCAGGAAGAGTTTGGTGAGCAGGAACATGGCCCCGGTGAGGGTCAGCAGGATGGCGTCGAGCACCATCAGCGGGCCCCAGCGCTCGACCAGGTCCCGATCCACCGTGCGGTAGGCCGCGTAGGCCTGCTCGCCGGTCAGCTCGGTGTAGTCCAGGGCGTCGTATTCGTCGTAGACCCGATAGAACTCGGTGACGAACTGCTCGACCATGGCATCGATCCCGCGCAGCCGCCGCACGTAGATCGCCGTGGTGATGGCGCGCGAGCGCAATAGGGCGGTGCGACTGCGGAATACGAACGGCCGCAGGGTCTTCGCGATATCGTCGGCCAGGGGTTCGTCCACACCGAGTGCGGCCTCGAGCACCTTGCGATTGAGCGGATACCCCGGCGCGATGCCGACCATGCGATACCAGTGCAACAGGTTGTAGTACACGCGACTGTGAAAGCTGCCCAGCAGCACCGAGGTCCACGCGTCGGTCTGCCGCAGCTGTTCGTCCGGGACGCCCAGCGAGGCCGCATAACCGCGATACACCCGGCCGTAGATATCGGCGGCCGTGGTGTAGGTGAGCGGCGAGGTGACGCCGCTGAAGCTCTCGATAATATTGGAGTTGTCCCAGATTCGCAGCTCACCGGCCGGAATCTCCTCCCCCGCACCGCGCAGCTCCACGGTCCGCCCGAGCGGTGCCGCCGCGCCGAGGGTGGTGATCGGCCGGGACTGCAATACCCATATGCCGATATCGTCGATAGCCCACTCGATGTCCTGCGGTGCACCGCAGTGTGATTCGAGTTTGCGGCCGATCTCGGTCAGCTCGGCGAGCTCGGCATCGGTGAGCACTGCCCGCCCGCGTGCCTCCGCCTCGACCTCGCGCACCTGCCAGCCCTGCTCGCCCGCGGGGTCGTAGCGAGAATCCTTATCGCCCAGCACAACCTCCAGCACCGCGCCGCTGACCTTGTCGACGATCACCGAATCCGCGTCGACCGCACCGGAAACCAGGCCCTCCCCGAGCCCGTACACGGCGCTGATCACGGCCTCGTCGCGCGCTCCGGTCGCCGGATTCGCGGTGAACACCACACCGCTGGCCCGCGCCGCCACCAACCGCTGCAGCAGCACCGCCGGCGCGGCGGCGCGGGGCAGCTCGCGCGCGAAGGCGTAGCGGACGGCCCGCTCGGAGAATGCCGAGGCCCAGCAGTCGCGCACCCGTTCGACGATCGCCGGTACGCCCCGGACATTGAGATACGTATCGAACTGTCCCGCATAGGAATTACCCGCGCCGTCCTCGGCGAGCATCGAGGAGCGCACCGCGATCGGGCCGTCGCCCAGTCGCTCACACGCGGTCACGATCAGCTCCCGCACCACCTGCGGCACCGGTGCGGCCACCAGCTCGGCACGCAGCTCCCCGGCGCGCACCACCGCCTGCTCCACCTCGGATATCTCGGCGAATTCCGCTACCGCCGTGGACAATCCACCTTCACCGAGAAACCCGTCGTACACATCCCGGCCGAGCACCACCCACTCCGGCACCCGCACACCACTGCTCTGCACCCCGTACAACCCGCGCGCCTTTCCACCCGCGAGCTCATCGATCACCACCGAATCGGACCACGGACCAAGCACCTGCACTAGAGCTCTCCCATCACCCCCGACCGGAGCCGCAGTGTCGGCACACAGCCCGGCGGGGAGCCGAACAAGATCGAAGGACTCTCTTTGAATAGTGCATGTTTCAAATGTGCGCCAGCCCACAATTCCTGGGTGTTTGCATCAGGCGGAAACTGAATGCCACACCGCCTCTGACCTTTGCCGATGTAGACGGCCTCAACCCACTTCCGTCCCAGACAATTTCCGTGATTCGAGAATTCGGCGCGCACGGCAAACCACCCCTGTTCACCAGGCTGCGGCTGGGCATGCCGGACGTCACGACACCGTTCTACGGCCGCGCAGACCGCACCCTGATACGCACTGGAAACTCGGCGAAATGGTCACGCTGCGTGGACGAGTCGAGCCCACCCCGCTCGCGCGACCACGACTGCGCCGGCCGCGAATCTCATTTGACGGTGGCGCGGGCTCCGGCGGTCTCCAGTTTGAAACGCGCGGTTTCGGCGGCGTCTCGGCTGAGGCCCTCGAGGACCTGTTTGGGCGCGGACTCGACCAGATCCTTCGCCTCCTTCAGGCCCAGGCCGGGGATGATCTCCCGAATGGCCTTGATGACCTGAATCTTCTTGTCCCCGAAGGATTCCAAGATCACATCGAATTCGGTTTGCTCATCGGCGACCTCGTCCACGGGAGCGGACGTGTCCGCCGCGACCGCCACCGGCGCGGCGGCGGTGACGCCGAACTGTTCTTCGAATGCCTTGACGAACCCCGAAAGCTCCAGCAGCGTCATGCCTTTGAAGACGTCCAGCAACTCGTCGACGGTCATCTTGGCCATGATGCACCCCTTATAACGCTGACCAGGCGGTACATCCATCATATGCGCGTTCGGCGGGTGGCAGCCGCGCGCGCAGGCCTCAGTTCTGCGGCGAAATCAAGGTCGTCAGATACTCGCGCTCGGCGGCGTCCAGTGGCCGGGGAGCACTGTCCGACACGGCCACCAAGGTGGAAGTCGCTGTGAGATACAGGGATTCGGCGTCCCGTATCTCGTGCACCAGGGTGAAGGAGCTGTTCCCGATGCGCTCCACCGCCGTGGTCACGGTGACCGGATCGGTGCGAAAGGTCAGCGGGGTGCGGTAACTGAGCCGCTGGCCCGCCACCACCACGCGCCACGGCCCCGCCACCGCTTCGTGCCTGGCGAGCAGATCGGACCGGGCCTCGTCCAGGTATTGCGCGAACACCACATTGTTGAGGTGCTGAAAGGCATCCATATCGGTACGGCGCAGCTGGATGGCGTAGGTGTGCATCAGGCACTCAGCTCCTCGAGCATATGGCGTTCGCTGTCCTGCAGCGGCCGCGAGCGCTGCGCGTCCCGATCGAAGGCGACCATGGTGCAGGTGGCGGTCGAATAGAGCGCGTCCTCGTCCCGGATCTCCTGCACCAGCGTGAAGGAGGAGGTGCCCACCTTGCTCACCCAGGTCTCCACCCGCACCGGCTGGGCCCGGTACCGCAGCGGCGTCAGATAGTCGATATCCATCTGCGCGACCACGCTCGCCCCGCGGAATCCGCGCGAGCGGAACAGGTCGATCCGGGTTTCCTCCAGGTAGCGGAGGTGGACGGCATTGTGCACATGGCCGTCCGCGTCCATATCGGACCAGCGCAGCGGGCAGAGGAACAGGTGTCGGGCCACCCGGCATTTCTATCAAGCCGCCCCGCGGCGGCTCGGACCGGGCGGTCTCGAAATGGCTCGAATTGCAAGAGTCGTGTCATTGACGCCATCGGACGGGAGCCGCAGGCTGTAGGCATGCGGGTGGTGCTGATGGTCGTCTACGACGGATTCCAGCTGCTGGATCTGGCCGGGCCCGCCGATGTGTTCACCGCTGCCGCGGCCCTGGGGGCGACGCCGGGATATCGGGTGGAGGTCGCGGCGACACGAGCCGGGCCGGTGCGCACCTCCAGCGGGGTGGTGGTGACCGCCGAGCACACACTCGCAGACTGGCACGAACCGGTGAACACCCTGCTCGTCGCGGGCGGGCTGACCGTCTGGACCGCGAGCGCGGACCTCGAACTGGTGGCGGGAATCCGGCGGGCGGCAACCTACGCCGAGCGGGTCGGATCGGTCTGCACGGGCACCTTCCTGCTCGCGCATGCGGGACTGCTCGACGGTCGCCGGGCGACCACGCACTGGTCCGGGGGAGAACTGCTGGCGGAGCAGTTTCCGTCGGTGACAACGGAACCCGATCGGATCTATGTCCGCGACGGGCCTGTGTGGACATCTGCCGGGGTGACCGCCGGGATCGATCTCGCCCTCGCCATCGTGGCCGCCGACCACGGGCCCGATCTGGCGCGTGAGGTCGCGCGCTGGCTGGTCGTCTATCTGCACCGGCCCGGCGGGCAGAGTCAATTCAGCGCACCGCTCGCCGCGAATCCGCCGAAGCGGAATTCGCTTCGCACCCTGCAGGTCTGGATGGAGGACCATCTCAGCGCCGATCTGTCCCTCGCGGGGCTGGCCGAGCAGGTCGGAATGAGCACCCGGCATTTCTCCCGGGTCTTCGTGAGCGAGACCGGAACCACCCCGGCCCGCTATGTCGAACAGGTGCGCATCGGTGCGGCACGGCGACTGCTCGAAACCACCGATCAACCCATGGATCGGGTCGCCGCCGCCGTCGGACTGGGCAGTCCGGAGACCCTCTACCGAATCTTTCACCGCCACTTGGGCATACCGCCCGGCGAATATCGCGCACGCTTCACCCGCTTCTGAAAGAAAGAGTGCCCCATGACCTTCCAAATCGCCATCGTGCTGTACCCCGGCATGACAGTCCTGGACGCGATCGGACCCTATGAGGTGCTGCGCTCGCTGCCCGGCAGCGAATTGCGGTTCGTCTCCAATGAAGTCGGGCCGATCGTGTCCGACAGCGGCGTACTGGTCCTGGGCGCGACGCACACCTTCGCGGAGACGCCTGCACCCGACCTGGTGCTGGTGGGCGGCTCGGGGACCGCGACGACCGAGGCCATGGCCAATCGGGAGCTCATCGATTGGCTGCGCAGCGTGCATCCGAAAACGCAGTGGACCACCTCGGTGTGCACCGGTTCGATGATCTTGGCGGCGGCGGACATCCTGCGGGGCCACCCGGCTACCTCGCACTGGTCGGCGCAGCCGATGCTGGCCGCCTTCGGCGCGGAATCGCGACCGCACGAGCGGATCGTGCGCAGCGGCAAGATCGTCACCGCCGCAGGCGTTTCCGCCGGCATCGATTTGGGACTGTGGCTGGTCGGCGAGATCGCCGGGACCGAAGCCGCGCAGATGGTGCAGCTGGGCATCGAATACGACCCGCAGCCGCCGTTCGACACCGGCCATCCGGACAAGGCCTCCGCCGAGCTGCTGCGCAAGACCCGTCTGGCGATGACCAAAATCGCTGCCAGGCCGCGAATCCCACTCGACGTCGCCACTGTCTTCTGGAATCTCACGCTCAATCGCGTGCGCGAACGCGGGTTCGCGCGGCGCTGAATTGCCCTAGCGCCGAGCTGAATTGCCGTAGCGTCGAGGTGTGAGCGAACTGCTCGATGCCTGGTTCTTCGCCGATCCGCACCGGTTCTACCGCCGCTGGCGGGAGCAGGGGCCGGTGCGTCGCGTCGATTTCGGTGACGGCCTCGACCGCTGGCTGATTCTCGGATACGACGAGGGCCGGGCGGCGCTGGCCGATCCGCGACTGTGCAAGGACATCAGCCGGTTCGATACCGTGCTGGCGCGCAAACGCCCTGGGGCACGGCGCAATCCGCGGCCAGACACGGTGCTGCGGCATATGCTCAATGCCGATCCGCCGGACCATACGCGGTTGCGCAAGGCGGTCGGCAAGGCATTCACGCCGCGGCGGGTGGCGCGGTTGCAGCCGATCATCGAGCAGACCGCGAACGAACTGCTCGATGAGATGGCCGGGCACGATCAGGTCGATCTGCTGGAGGCCTTCGCGGTCCCGCTCCCGGTCACGGTGATCAGCCACCTGCTGGATGTGTCCATCCAGGACCGCGACACCTTCCGTGCCTGGAGCCGGACGCTCGTCGGAACGCCCGATCGCGGCAGCGACCCGGCCCGGGCCTACAGCGAGATCAGCGACTTCCTGCGAAATATGCTGCAGGACAAGCGCGCACATCCCGGCGATGATCTGCTGTCGACCCTGATCACCGATGAAGATGCGCAGCTGAGCGAGCCGGAGATCGTGGGAATGGCCCTGCTGCTCCTGGTCGCCGGCCACGAAACCACGGTGAACCTGATCGGCAACGGCACTCTCGCCCTGCTGCACAATCACTCCTGGCTGGAGCGGCTGCGCGCCGATCCGGAGCTGATTCCCGGCGCGATCGAGGAATTCCTGCGCTTCAACGGCCCGGTCGATATGGCGACGCCCCGCTTCACCGTCGAGCCGATCACGGTGGGCGACACCGTCATTCCGGCCGGAGAGATCGTCTACATCGGCCTGGCCGCCGGCAATCGCGACCCCCGCCACTACCCCGACCCGGACGATCTGGACCCCACCGCCGACCGCGCGGGCCACCTCGCTTTCGGCCACGGCATCCACTTCTGCGTCGGCGCTCCCCTGGCCCGCCTGGAGGGCAGGATCGCCTTCACCACTCTGCTCCAGCGCTTCCAGCATCTCAGCCTGGCCGTCGAGGACTCCCGTCTGCGCTGGTATGCGAATCCGGTGATCCACGGGCTCACCGCTTTGCCGGTCCGGTTACAGCCTTAGCGCGCTCATTGCCGGGTGAGGATCGTTGCGGGCGAACCTGATTCGCTGATCGGTTGCGATCAGAAACGCCACCGGAACCTGTCGGTGGGGCGACTTACGCTGGATCGGCACGTTTTGCATTGCCTATCAGCGTAAAGAGTTGATCTTCATGGCTGTATTTGCGATTTACGGGGCCACGGGCCATACCGGCCGCTTGGTCACCGCCGAACTCCTCGCTCGCGGAAAGGATGTCATCGTGTCCGGGCGGGATCCGGACGCACTTGCCGGATTGGGCCCGGCCCGGGTGATGGCCGCGCCACTCGATGATCCCGGGGCGCTCCGAGCACTCGCCGAGGCCGCCGATGTGCTCATTCACTGCGCGGGGCCCTTCGCCACCACCGGTTTGCCGGTCGCCACCGCCGCGGTCGACGGCGGTTGTCACTACATCGATCACTCCGTCGAAGTGCACTATGTGAAGCAGCTTTTCGACACCTTCCCCGAGCGAGCACAGCACGCCGGAATCACCATGCTGCCCGGCGTGAGTTTCTACGGCGGGCTGGGTGATCTGCTGGCGGGCGCGGTCGCGCGGAATATGTCCGATATCGACCGCGTCACCGTGGCCTACGCGGTGCACAACTGGAAGATGACGCACGGGGCGGTGGAAACAGCCCGGCTGCTGTTCGCCGATACCGACCGCATCGGATTCGAGGACGGCGCACCGCGGTTCGGATTCGTGGAACCGCGCAATGCGATCTTCGCCTTCCCGCCGCCGGTCGGGCCGCGCGCCATGATCGCCCCGGTGCCGTTCCCGGAGGCGGTCACCGTGCCCCGGCATGTGCGCACCCGGGCGGTGGAGGCGCAGCTCACCGCCCGCACCTTCGAGGAGGAGCAGGCCTTCAGCAGTGAAAACGTCGCCGCCGACGAACGGGCCGCCAGTGAATTCACCATTACCGCACAGGTTCTCGGGGCGCACGGTGCGGCGGCCGGAAATCTGCGCGGGCGCGATCTGTGGCTGGCCGCCGCACTGACCTCGGCCGAGGCCGCGGTCCGGCTCACGGAGGGCGCGGCCAAGAGCGGAGTGGCAAGTCCCGGTGAGGCTTTCGACTCGACGGAATTCCTGACCACCCTCGCCGACCGCGGTGTGTTCACCCTCGAACTACCGGAACAGCGGTGAGCGGCATGGGTACGGAACCGATCCTCGTCACCGGGGCCTCCGGTGGCAGTCAGGGCGGCACCGGCCGGACCGTCGCCGAAGCGCTGCTGCGGGCGGGCCTTCCGGTGCGTGCGTTCGTGCACCGCGACGACGGCCGTGTCGCCGGGCTGAAGGATCTCGGTGCGGAGATCGTCGTGGGTGATCTCCGCGAGATCACCTCGGTCCTGCCGGCGCTGGAGGGCGTGCGGCGCGCCTACTTCACCTATCCGGTCACCGCCGGAATGCTCGATGCCACAGCCGTTTTCGCGGCTGCGGCCCGGGCGAACGAGGTGGAAAGGGTGGTCGCGGTCTCCCAGCTCGGCTCGGCACACAATGCGGGCACCCCGCATATGCGCCGGCACTGGGTGGCCGAGCAGGTGCTCGATCGTGCGGAGATCGGCGCTGTGCATCTGCGCGCCGCGGTCTTCTTCGAGAACCTGCGCGTGGCCATCGGCGATCGCGGCGAACTGGCGCTGCCGCTCGGCTCCGCCGATACCGTGCTGCCGCTGATCGCGGCCGACGATGTCGCCGACGTGGCCGCCGGAGTACTGCGCACGGCGGACCCGGTGGATCCGGTGCTGTGGCTGGCCGGTGAAATCCGCACCTCCGGTGCGGCGGCAGCAGCCCTCGGCGTCCCGTACGTCGACGCCGACCCCGAGCGGTGGGCCGAATCCGCTCGGTCGATCTATCGGGACGAGGTCACCGTCGAACACCTCACCCAGCTCTGGACCATGTTCGCCGCCATCGGCTCCGGCCACGAACTGTTCCAGGTCACCGAATCCATCGAGAGGTACGCCGGTCATCCCCCACGCACCCTGGGCGCAACCGAACGGTAGCCATTGTCGTGGCCGCCCGCACCGCCCCGGTTTGCTACACGATCGCCGCACGGCACGCCGAGCTTTCCACTCCTGCCCGGGGTGGCCGCACAGTCGTGGCAGTCTTCCCCAAGCTCGCGCGACAGCGGGCAGCGACAGACCTGGGAGGGTTCATATGGCGAAGATCGGTAGGCGGAAGCGGTCACGAATGACCACGCAGGCGTTTCTGTCCGGTGCGGGCACCCGACCGGCGGAGGCGCCGGTGAAGAAGAAGGCCGAAGCGCGCGCGGCCAAATCGGCCGAGGTGAGCGCTGCCAAGCCCGCCGCGGCGAGCGCGCCGAAGGCGGCCCCCGCCGCAAAGCCGGTCCCCGCGAGTGCGGCGGGTGCGCCGGATATCAAGGCGCTGGCCGACAAGGTGAAGGAGCGCCGCCGCGAAAAGAGCTGGACCCAGGGCGATGTCGCCAAGCAGGGCGGACCGGCCGCCGGTACGGTCAGCCAGATCGAGCGCTGCCTGATCGAGGAGCCCACGGCGGAGACGCTGACCAAGCTCGACGCGGGACTGGAATGGCCGGCCAATACCGCCGAGGCCATCCTGCGCGGGAACCTGGTCGGCGCGTAGGTCCGCTGCCGTCGGCGCGCGCTCAGCGCGCCGGTCGCGGTCCGATGATCGACGCCCGCTCCATCACGCGGATCGCGGGCCAGTAGTCGCTCGCGGCATAGTGCTGGACCGCCCGGTTGTCCCAGAAGGCAATCGAATCGGGCTCCCACTGGAACCGGCACTGGTGTTCGGGCGCATCGGCCTGGCGGCACAGCCGGTCGATCAGCGCCCGGCTCTCGTCCGCGTCCATTCCGTCGATATGCGAGACGAAGACCCGATTGACGTAGAGGTGACGGCGGCCGGTGGCGGCATGCGTGCAGACCACCGGATGGGTGACCGCGGGGTGCTGCACACGCATCTGCGCGCGCTGCTCCTCGGGCACGAAGCGGCCGAACGCCTGCGTGTAATCGTGGACGGCGTCGAGGTTTTCGATCAGCTCCTTGGTCTCGTCATCGAGTGATTCGTAGGCGGCGTACATATCCGAGAACAGGGTGTCGCCACCGAGCGCCGGGATCGAAATGCCGTGCAGGACCGCGCCCATGGACGGCTGCGGGCGCCAGGTCACATCGTGATGCCAGGAGTTCTCGAAACCGGCCACCTCAGCGCTCTTCTCGAAGCGCACCAGTTCCGGCTGGGCGGTGTTGGACGGAATGAACGGGTGAATCTCCAACTCGCCGAACCGCTTCGCGAAGGCGATGTGCTGCTCGGGCGCCATCGTCTGATCGCGGAAGAAGATGACCTTGTATTCGTGCAGCGCCTGCCGGATCTCCGCGATCACCTCGGCGGCGAGCGGCACGGTGAGGTCGACACCGCTGATCTCCGCACCGATGCTCGCGCCCACCTGCCGCGCCTCGAGATGCTGCCAGCGCAGCGCGGAGAGCCGATCGCGTTCGGCGGCCACATGCGTGAACGGACCCACGATCAGCGGGTACCCGTCCAACCGCGACGGCTGGATCATGCGGTTGCCGACGTCGGCGGTCTTCGTGGTCGTTTCCATCAGAACCATCTCCTCGTGCATGCGTAGTCGAATGACTACAGCGCCCGAGTGCTAACGTAGTCAGATGACTACACGTAGTCAATCGTCTACAGCAGACTCTCAGAATGATGCCGACGTCCCGATGGGCCGCGCGGAGGTGGTCGCAGCGGTACTGACCCATGCCGCCGATCTCTTCGCCGAACGCGGTCCGGCCGCCACCTCGATTCGCGATATCGCCACCCGCTCCGGCGTCAACCACGGGTTGATCTTCCGGCATTTCGGGGCCAAGGATCAGCTCGTCGCCGCGGTACTGGACTACCTCGGGGCGCATTCGGCCGAGCTCATCGAAGCGAAGGCCGACCGCGCGGCGCTGGAGGCGCAGGTCGAGCGGCAGTGGAAGGTACTGGCCCGGGCCATTCTCGACGGCTACGAGGTCGGCAAGCTGCAGCAGCGCTTCCCGACCATGTCCAGCCTGGTCGACCAGATCAGGGAACGCCACGACAACGATCGTGAGGCCCGGCTCGCCGTCGCCAATACCGTTGCCCTGGAAATGGGCTGGCGACTGTTCGAGCCGTTCCTGCGCTCGGCCACCGGATTACAGGAGCTCTCCGAATCGGAACTGCGCGAGGCGATCAATGCCGAGACCAAGCGGATCATCGAACCGCACTGACCGTCCGGCGAAATCCTTGTGGTTCAGCGTGATTCGACCAGTTCGATCGTCGCGTCCAGCACCGCCAGGTCGGTGGAACCGGGGACCAGGATGAATTCGTCCAGCCCGGCGGCTTCCGCGCCGTCGAGTGCGCGGTGCAGCGCGGCGGCATCGAAGGTGGTCATCGCCGCGGCGGTGGTCCCGGCGGTCTCGGATCCGAAGAAGGCCAGATAGTCGGCGGTGAACTCGCGCAGCACCGCGGCCGGGTCGGGTACGCCGAGTACGTAGAAGCAGCCACTCACCAAGCGGGGCGCGGTATCTCGCGCGGCGGTGGCCCAGGCCTTCCGGGCCGAATCGGCAGCCCAGGCGATCTCGGCGGGTACGCCACTGAGGCTGAAGGCGACCACGCCGTCGGCCCACCGGGCCGCGCGGGCGAGCGATTTCGGTCCGAGCGCGCCTGCCAGTATCGGCGGGCCACCCGCTTGCACACAGGGCGGGCCGATGGGGTCGCCATCCGGCGTGGACGGGGTACCGGACCAGAGCTCGCGCAGTTCGGCGACTCCACGCTCCAAGCGGTCGTGACGGTAGCCGAAATCCGCTGCGAGACTGCGGTAATCATCGGGCCGGGCGCCGACGCCGACTCCCACCGTCAAGCGCCCGTCGGACAGGACATCGATTGTCGCGGCTTGTTTTGCCACCAGAGCGGGCGGATGCGCGGGCAGCACAGCGACATTGGCGATGATCCGGACCCGCTCGGTCAGTGCCGCGGCCGCCGCCAGGGTCGTCCACATCTCCGGATTGTGGAAGGACATCCGCTCACCACACGAAATACTGGAGAACGGTCCCTGTTCGGCCTGCAGGCACCAATCCACGGTCGAGCGCCGGTCATAGCCCCGGCACATGGTGGGCAGTGCGATACCAATATCCATCCGACCACTGTGCACCGGCGGCGCGATCGAGACCCGCGGAATGCCGGACAGACCCAGAGTTCGGGCAACCATCATCGCGGCGCAAGGTGGCGGTCATGAGTAGCGGCTAGCTTTCGGCCGGTGATGAAGGTCAGAGTTGGTGTGGCGGTAGTGAGTGCGTGTGCCGCGGTAGGACTGGTGGCGAGCGGATGCTCCAGCGGGAGTGCGAATTCCAGTGGGCGTGATGAGCATGTGCTGCTGCTGTCGGTGGATGGGATGCACGAGTCGGATCTGACTGATTATCTTGCGGCGCATCCGGATTCGAATCTGGGGAAGCTGGTCGGCCAGGGTGCGCACTACACGAACGCGCAGACTCCGATTCCCTCGGATTCCTTTCCCGGCCTGATGGCGATGCTGACCGGCGGCAGCCCGAAGACCACCGGGGTGTACTACGACGATTCCTGGGCACGCGATCTGCTGCCCGCCGGTACCACCGACTGCGCGCATGCCGCCAAGGGTGCGCAGGTCGATCTGACCGAAGACCTGGACAAGAACGTGCACCGCATCGACGGTGGTCAGGGGCTGGCCGGGCTGCCCGACAGTATCGGCAGGATGACCGATGATCCGACCACGGTCATCGACCAGGCGAAGCTGCCGGTGGATCCGGCCGGTTGCAAGCCGCTCGCCCCTGCCGACTATCTGAAGGTGAACACGGTCTTCTCGGTGCTGCACGCGGCCGGTGATCGCACGGCGTGGACGGACAAGCATCCGGCGTATCAGATCGCCAACGGACGCGGCGGGCGCTCGATCGACGACCTGTTCACTCCGGAGATCAGCAGCAGCGCCACCGACGACCCCGCCGCCGACAGCTGGGACAAGAACAACACCCTCACCCGCCGCTACGACACCTACAAGGTGGACAGCGTGGTGAACGAGATTGCGGGCAAGGATCATTCGGGCGCCACCGATGCCGGGGTGCCGGTGCTGTTCGGCATGAACTTCCAAACCGTCTCCACGGCGCAGAAGTTGCCGGCGTCCAAGGGCTACCAGCCCGACAGCAAGCCCGGCGCACTGCTCAGCGGCGCACTGGATTTCGTCGACCAGCAGTTGGGACGCATGGTCACCGCGCTGGATCAGGCGGGCCTGCGCGACAAGACCACCATCGTGCTGACCGCCAAGCACGGACAGGCACCGATCAAGGCGGACAGCCTGACCCGCATCGACGACAAGAAAATCATCGATGCCATCGATACCGAATGGGCCGCAACCCATCCGGCGACCCCCAAACTCATCGCCCATTCGGTGGACGATTCCGCCCTCCTCATGTGGCTCACCGACCGCTCCGCCGCCGCGGCCGCCTTCGTGAAACAGAAGCTGCTCACCACCAACGGCACCGCCACCGACATCGCCGGAAACCCCAAGCCCTACACCGCCTCCGGCGTCGACAAGGACAAGCTGTACGTCGGCGCCGACGCCGCAGCCTTCTTCGGCGTGAACTTCGACGACCCCCGCGTCCCCGACGTATACGCGGGCGTCACCCCCGGCACCGTCTACACCGCCGGCAAATCCAAAATCGCCGAACACGGCGGCATGACGCCGGACGACCGCCACGTCCCACTTGTCGTGGTAGGCAATGGGATCGGCAAGCAGGAGCAGAAGGGCGAGGTCGCACTTACTCAGATCGCGCCGACCATCCTGCACCGCCTCGGCCTCGACCCCGTCAAACTCGACGCGGTAGCAGCCGAACACACCGCGGTGCTGCCCGGGGCTTAGGTCCACAAAGCCCGTGCACACTAGGCCGGGATCCACTGAAAACCGCTGGGGTGCTTGCGGTGTGGATCCCGGCTGAACTCCCGCCCGCGGTTCTGTCCCACAGTCGCCTTCGCAGTTCGAAGTTACTGCGTGACGACGGCACTCGCGTAGCCGTGGGCGCGGCCGCTGAGTTCGGCGTCGAGCGATTCCTGCGCGAACCGCATCTGCTCTCGATATCCGGGCAATTCCAGACGCCGCATCCCCTCCTCGGGCGCGACACTCTCAACGATGGCAGTGATCCACCAGATATTGCCGAACGGGTCACGAACACGTCCCCCACCGCGCCTTTGCCGTGTCGAGTGCGTTCCACAATGCGGTGGCAGTGCTCGAATCGCCGGGAGGACGGTGGGCTCTTGCTCGGCGCGCGTGGTTGCTGGCGACAATGATCGATGCGATCGATCCGGCTGAGACGGAGGTGCTGAAGTGCTCGGACGCCTGCTGGTTGTCGCCATCATCGCTGTCTCGGCCCTCGTCCTGCGTTTCGTATTGCGGCGGATGATGACGCGTCTTGTCGGCCGGTCCGGGATGAGCGCGGAGATCTGGCGGTTGGCAGAGCGCTGCCAAGGACCATTCGTGCTGATGGCGTTTCTGCTGCTGCTGCGGACATATCAAGGTGTGCTGGAATCGACGGCAGAGGTCAACGGCTGGTTCGGACCATTGCTCAATGTCGTGGTTCTCCTGTCGGCGGGCTGGCTGGCCACCCGGATCACCGCGGTACTGATCGCGTTGGCGACCGCCCGATTCGGCCGGACCACGGTCGACGACCCGCAGCGGCTGCAGCGGATCCGCACGCAGATGCGGGTCTTCGAGACGATGGCCTCCGTGCTCATCTGGCTCACCACCCTCATCGTGATCATGCTGACCTTCCCCGCCACCCACCCCATCGCGACGAGCCTGTTCGCTTCGGCGAGCCTGCTGAGCCTGGTGATCGGTATCGCCGCGCAGAACACCCTGGCCTCGATGATGGCGGGACTGCAGATCGCCTTCGGTGACGTGGTGCGCATCGACGATATGGTCGTCGTGGACGGAAAGCGCGGCGTCGTGGAGGAACTCGCCCTGACCTACGTCGTCATACGCATGCTGGACTACCGGCGGGTGGTGGTACCGGTGACCTATTTCGTGAACATGCCGTTCGAGAACTGGACCCGCAAACACCCGGGTGTCCGGACCGACACCTATCTCAATGTCGACTTCGCCGCACCGGTCCCGAAGATCCGCGACGAGGTGCGCCGGCTCATCGAGAACTCCCCCCTCTGGGATCAGGACGAATGGGCGTTGGTGGTCGCCGAGGCCGAGACCGGCCTCGCCTGCATGCGATTGCAGATCTCGTTTACCGCTCCCACCCCGAGCATGGCCGCCGACCTCACCGCTCAGCTGCGTGAGCACCTGATCGACTATCTGGTACGCGAAGCCCCCGAGGCGTTACCGCGAGCCCGTACCGCCGCTGTGGCAATGCACGAGCCTCCGCCCTGAGCCCGCAGGCGGTCAGGCTTTTTCCTCCCACACATATCCGTCCGGGTCGGCGAACGAACCGATACCGCTGGCCATGACCAGGCCGTGCGGACCATTGCCGTCCGGGGCGACCCCCGCCTCCTTGGCGGCGGCCTTACGCGGGTACAACGCCAGGGTGACCGGCGAGCCCGGCTGCGCGAACTCGGCGTACTTGCCGCCGAAGCTCTTCGTCGCCGTCAAACCGCGATCGGTGTAGAACTGCTTGCTGGCCTTCACATCTGATACGCCCATCAGCAACACCAGGTCGTCGATCTCGCGGGTGAGCGGGCCTACGTCCTTCTTGTTCGAGGTGGCGATCTTCCAGATCGTCCCCTCCGGTGCCTGCACCACCCCGCCGTAACCCCACAGGCTCTTCTTCGCCGGCTTGAGGACGGTGAACCCGGCCTCGACCGCGGTGCCGACGAGGCTGTCGACGGTGGAGGGCTGTGACACCACCAGGGACAAGATGAATCCGCGGAAACCGGTCGTGGGCGCCGGGGAAGCCCGGAACCCGAGCCGCTCCCCCAGCCCGAACGCGGCGTCGTAGATCGCGGCAGCGGCCCGGGGGTCGGCCACCTCGAGCTGAATGTTGATGTCGGTGCTGGTGTTTACGTTGATTTCCATGCTCATAACGCTAGATTCGGGCCGCCGCCGTCACATCCGTGCCGACCACCGAACCCACCACTGAGACGCAGTCGGTGGCTCACCGTCCGACCACGCAGACACCTTCCGCCGCGCGCCGCAGAGTTCGGTCCGTAGGGTGAGCTCTCATGGAATCCGGTACCCAGCTCGAGGACCTACGGTCCGCACTCTCGTGCGTCTACCAGAAGCTCGACGCCGAGAGCCTCACCGAGCCCGATCGCGTCGAACTGGTGGCTCGCGCCGAGGTGGTTCAGAACCAGATCGACGCGATCCAGGATGCCATCGGCAACGAGGAACTCGCACCGTAGACTCCTGCGAGCCAACCGAACCTGTGGTGAATCATCTGTGCGGTGACAGAATCGTGCGATGACAGCTGCCAGAATTGCTTGCCACCAACGACTCTCGGCAATCCTGGCCTCCCGCAGCGATATCGAGCTCGCTGAGTTGATAGGCAGCGGTCGCGTCGTGAACGTGGGTGTGGGCGGTGACGCGGCGGTCCTCGTCGTAGACGGCGTACCGGTGTTCGCCAAGCGGATACCACTGACCGACCGGGAGGTCGCCAACCAAGGCGCCACCGCGAACCTGTTCGACCTGCCGGTGTTCTGCCAATACGGTATCGGCGGCCCAAGTTTCAACGCATGGCGCGAGCTGGCGGCGAACAATATCGTCACCGAAGCCGTGCTGTGCGGCGAGACGCAGGCGTTCCCTATCCTCTTCCACTGGCGGGTACTACCCGGCCGGTCGCCGATCGCAGCCGAACACGCCGACATCGACACCGTCGTCACCGCCCAGGGCGGCTCCTCGGCGGTGCGGACCCGGCTCGAAGCGCTGGCCGCCGCATCGTGCAGCCTTGTGCTGTTCTGCGAGTACGTCCCGTACTCGATGGCGGACCTGCTGTGCGAGAACCCAATTGGCAAGGCATCCGCACTCGAGCGGCAGTTGTCGGAGATCGTGGCGTTTCTGCGGGATCGGGAGTTGCTGCACATGGACGGGCACTTCGAGAACATGCGCACCGACGGGACCCGGATCTATCTCTGCGACTTCGGGCTGGCCACATCGCCGCGATTCGACCTGTCAGCCGCCGAGCGCGACTTCGCCGAACAACACATCACCCATGACGCCGACTACGCCGCGATGCGATTGGTCAACTGGCTGGTTACCGACGTCTGTGGCATACCGACATCGCCCAACGGCGGACCCTCGGCACGCAACGAGTACGTCATTCGTTGCGCTGCAGGCGATATCCCGCACGACGTGCACCCGGAAGTGGCTGCGATCCTGACCCGGCATGCACCCGCCGCCGCGAAGATGAACGCCTTCTACTGGAAACTCTTCGGCGGCGACATCCACGCGGAATACCCTGCGTGACTGCGCACCGGCGGACTCCCCTGAAGCGTATGGCCGGCCGACCGCGCGTTCCGGCTCGGCCACGGGATCTCGCCGGCCGCGGCCCACACAACGGTCTCCCTGGGCACCAGATCCCCACGGTCCGTGGATCTTCCGCGGTGCGGCGCTGACCGCTTCGTGTGCGTCAGACGAGCAGGACGCGGCGCCCGCGGGTGTGTCCAGCTTGGCTGTCCGCGTGCGCCGCGGCGGCTGCGGCGAGCGGGTATGACCGGTCGACCGGGATGCGGAGCTTGCCGCGTTGAACGAGGTCGACGGCTGTGGCGAGTGCGTCGGGCATGCTTCCGGCGACGCCGGCGAATCGGATGCCGAGCATCGGCGCCTCGAGGTCGGCGATGGTGACGACCTTGTCCGGGTCTCCGGTCAGGTCCAGGAGTCCGCGCAGGACGCCGGTGCCGTTGAGGTCCAGGGCAGCGTCGATGCGACCGAACTCGCGTATGCGCTCGACCCAGCCCGGGCCGTACGTGGTGGCGATCGCGCCGAGGCTTCGCAGGTAGTCCTGGTTCGCGGCCCCGGCGGTGCCGATCACCGTGATCCCCCGGTCGCGGGCGATCTGCAATACCGTCGACCCGACCCCACCGGCTGCACCGCTGACCAGCAGTGTTTGCCCGGATTGGACACCGACCATTCGAATGATCCGCAGAGCGGTCTCGACCACCGAGGGGTACCCGGCGGCCTCGGCGAAGGTGAGCTCCTCGGGCAGGCGCGCCCAACTGGAGAGCACGGCGTGCTCCGCGTACGTGTTCGAACCTCGGCCGAATACATGCTCACCGATCTCGAAATCGGTGACACCGTCACCGATTTCGTCCACCACGCCTGCGGCGTCCTGCCCGAGGCCGACTGGCAGCCGGAGCGGGTGGACTCGTTGAAACTGCCCCTCGCGAACCCGCCAATCGTGCGGATTCACCCCCACCGCGCGCACGGCGATGCGCACTTGGCCAGGACCGGCATGGGGCTCGGCCACCTCAGTCAGTTCCAGCACATCCGGGCTGCCGAATTCGGCGAAGCGTATCGCTCTCATGCCTCCAATATAACGCTAACCGTTAGTGTTTTGCAACGGATAGTGTTTCATGATTGATGCATATTCGTATCTGATAGCATCGGCGGCGTGGACGTGCCGACCGGACGCCGGGAGCGAAAGAAGGCCGCGACCCGCGGGAAGATCGCAGCGGCCGCCCGGCGGCTGTTCCTGGAACACGGGTACGACGCCGTGGGAATCCGCGAGGTGGCCACCGAGGCTGACGTGGCCGTCACCACGCTCTTCGCGCACTTTCCCTCGAAAGAGGCCCTGGTGTTCGAGCATGACGAGGACTTCGAATCCCGGCTCACGCACGCGGTCACCGACCGGGCACCGCACGAACCGCTGATCCCCGCGCTGCGCAACGAGATCCAGGCCATGGTCCGGCACTGCGCGGCGCCGGAGGCCGCCCCGATCTGGCATATGATCGACAGCTCACCCGCTCTGCGGCAGTACGACGGGTCGGTCCGCCTGCGGCACGCGGAGGCGCTGGCGGCCGCTATCGCCGCCGATCTCGACCAGCCGCCCCCCGCAACGGCCTGCCGGACGATCGCCAGATTCGTGATCGACGCCTATTCATTGGGTCGTGAGTCACCGGACCCGGAAGCCACGGTGAACGAGATCTTCCGGATGATCGAGGCAGCCTGGGCGGTCACCGGCAGCGTCGATGCGCGGTAGTTCGCGCATTCGCACATTCGTCGAAAAGTGTTCGGCCCTCGCGGTTTCCGCGAGGGCCGACTTAGCTCAGGACTCGACCTGGCGGGTTTCGTGGTCTAGGTGTGGGCGGCGCCGTCGATGCGGATTTCGGTGCCGCTGATGAAGCGACCGTCGTCCGAGACGAGCATGGCGATGACACCGGCCACGTTCTCGGGTCCGGCCAGTTCCTCCGGGTTGTCCTGCGGGACAATGGCAATCAGACGCTGGAGAAAGGACCAGTCGGAGTCTGCCGGCAGGTAGCCCAGGGTCGCGTCGGTGATGCCGGACTTGATGCCGCCGGGGGCGACGCTGACCGCGCGCAGGCCCTGCTTGCCGTACTCCAGTGCCAGCCCGTGGGTCAGGCTCTGAATGCCGCCCTTGCTCGCGGAGTACGCCGCCATGTAGGGGTGCGCGAAACTGGCCGAAGTGGAGCTGAAGTTCACGATGGTGCTGCTCGAATTGGCCAGCAGTGCGGGCAGCGCCTCCCGGATGACCAGGAAGGTACCGGTGAGGTTCACATTGATGATCTGGTTCCACAGCTCGAGCGAGGTCTCGTGGGTGTGCGCCGCGCGCAGAATGCCCGCCGCATTGACCAGCGAGTCCAGTCCGCCCAGCGATTCGATCGCGCTCTTGACGCCCGCGATGACATTGGCTTCCTCGCCGATGTTCATTTCGAGCGTGGTCAGGCGGGTATCGGTACCCGCGACGGCCGCATGCTTGCGGGTCAGCGCCAGACCCTCGACGTTCACGTCGGCGCCGACCACGAGCGCGCCTTCGGAGAGCAGGCGAAGGACGGTGGCCTGACCGATGCCGGATCCGGCGCCGGTCACCAGGATGCGGCGCTTCTCGAGTCGGTTCATGGGTCTGCTCCTCGGCATCGGGGGTGTTCCTGACACGATATGCCATAAATGACATGTTGCGCCATTAAATGTTCCGAGCCCGGTAGAGTACGCCTGTGATCAGCGAGCGAAACCGTCCCGCGCCCGGCCCCGGCCGTCCGACACTCAGCGAGACCCGCCGCGCGGCCACCCGCCGCGAAGTGGCGCTGGTCGCCGCCCAGCTCTTCGCCGAAAATGGTTACACCGCAACAACAGTCGACGATATCGCCGCAGCAGCGGGCATGGGCCTGCGCACCTTCTACCGCTACTTTCCCGGCAAGGAAGACGTCGTCGCCCCCCTACTGTCGACCGGAACCCAAGCCTGGGCCGCCGAACTGGCCAACTGCCCGCCCGACCTCCCCCTGCGCGAGGCCCTGAGCCGCTCCTACCGCACCGCCACCGCCGCCGCACTGGCGCGAGAAGGCATCGCCGAAACCCTCCTGCGCCCCCTGCTGCGCGCCGCCACCGAACTCCCCGCTCTCCGCGCCACTTGGCTACGCGTGCAACAGGATTGCGAAACTCGCCTCATCCCCATCATCGCCGCCCGCAGCGGCCGCCCCACCGACGACCTCGACGTCGCTCTCACCGCCGCCATGGCCAATACCGCCGTACGCCTCGCCACCGAACGATGGGCAGCCGGCGAGGGCCCCGACTCCGCCGCCGACGCAGTCGACACCTGCCTCACCCGCCTCGTCACCCACAATCTCCTGTAGTGGTGACCGAAAGACGCTGAGCGCCAAGACCTGACGTCCTCGTGCGGCATTTCAGATCCGATGTCGGGACGCGCTGCCGCCACCACGCGCCGGGCTGAGCGGCCCGGTCAGGCGGCGAAGACGGTGCGGACAACGGACTCGGCGCCGTCGATTTCGACCAGTCCGAGGGCGCGGGCGTCGCCGAGGGCGAGGGCGCCGGCAGCGAGGCCGAGGATGCAGGCGGGGTCGGCGCGGACGGTGGCATCGAGGGCGCGGCCGTCATGCGGTCCGACCGCGAATCCGGAAGGCGTGGAGCGGAGTTGGAGGGGCGGGCCGCCGATCTCGAGGCCGATCGCCGCCGAGGGGCGGACCTCGACCCGGGTGTCGAGCAGAGCCGGTACCGCGAGGGCGAGCCATTCGGGGCGGAAGGAGTCGCCCTCGGGGCCGCGGAGCATCAGGGGGGTGGACCAGCGGATCAGGCTCTCGATCGGCCGGCGTAGCTCGGCGCCCCACGGTGTCAGGGCGTATTCCACCACACTGCCTGCGCCCGCTAGTCGCCGCTCGATCACACCGGAGGTCTCGAGGTCGCGGAGCCGGTCGGCGAGCAGATTGGTCGCGATGCCGGGCAGACCGTCGATCAGGTCTCGGTAGCGGGCGGGGGCGATGAGGAGCTGGCGGACGATGAGCAGGTTCCAGCGGTCGCCGACGACCTCGAGAGATCGGGCGAGCCCGCAGTACTGGCCGTAGCTACGCATCATTTTCCCACGATCACTTGATATTTTAAAGTAGACTTGAGTTTCTCAATCGTACCTTGACACTGAGCTCGGAGGGGTCCGCCATGGCCGATATCACCAGCAGTGTTCGACCCGCCTGGGTCGATGACGACCTGTTCCCGTTCGAGAGCCGTTTCGTCGATATCGACGGGCACACCGTGCACTACGTCGACGAGGGGTCGGGTCCGACACTGCTGCTCCTGCACGGCAATCCGACCTGGTCTTTCCTCTGGCGCGATGCGATCAGTGCGCTGCGCGGCGAATTCCGTTGTGTCGCACTGGATTACCCTGGTTTCGGGCTGTCGACGGCCCAGCCCGGCTACCGCTACCTGCCCGAAGAGCACGCCGATGTGGTGACCAGGTTCGTCGATACGCTGGGTCTCGAGGGTGTCACTCTGGTCGGGCAGGATTGGGGCGGCGCCATCGGCCTGGCGGTCGCGCAGCGGCGGCCGAAGGTTTTCGACCGATTGGTGCTCGCCAACACGTGGGCATGGCCGGTCAACGGCGACATGCACTTCGAATCCTTCTCGCGCATCGTCGGCGGGCTTCCGATGCGCTTCCTGGTCCGGCGGCTCAACCTGATCGTCAATGCGTTCATCCCCATCGGCCATCGACGCCGGAAGCCGACCGCGGCCGAGATGACCCACTACCGACGGGCGCTCGATACGCCCGAGCGCCGCCAGGCCTGCGCGGTGCTCCCCGGCCGGATCCTCGGCAGCCGGGCCTTTTTCGCCGAGGTCGAAGCCGGCCTCACCGACATCGCCCACCTCCCGACGTTGATCGTGTGGGGCGACGCCGACTTCGCCTTCCGCCCCCAGGAGCGCGAACGGCTCGAAGCGACGTTCCCGGACCACAAAACCGTGATCGTTGAGGGTTCGGGCATCTACGTGGAGTCCGACGCACCCGAGGAGTTCGTCGCCGCGATCCGCGGCTGGACAACGACATAGTGGAGGCACGGCCCCGAGCTGCCGGTTGGCATCCCCTCGACGGAACAGGCTTGTGCGGCTTGCCGATGACTGGCCACGGTGTCCCCCGACGGCGTCGTGCAGAACAACCCGACCAACTATCGGGTCAACGCCGACGGCACGATCGACAGCGGATCCTTCGACTTCACCAGCCGCGGCGCCGAGTAGTCAGGAAGGCTCGGTTCCTCCACGACCATCTGTGAAGTCAGCTCGCCGAGCGGTCCACCGGCCACACCCCGTCGGTCTTGTGCCACACGGTGTGATTCATGGTGCCGTCGGTGAGTTCGACGTCGACATTGCCGGTATCGCCGTTCTCGGTGCTGTCGGACAGGTCTGTCGCTCACGGGTCGATCGGGAGGTGGGATACGTTGAGCTGCAAGGCTCGTCACTACGAGTCGTTGTTGCTGGAACTACTCGCTCCGCCGGAACTATCCGCCGCGTCGGGTGTGCTGAATCTGCCTGTGGCCAGGGCGGTTTCGCGGTGGCGGGCGGGGAAGCCGGGGCCCAGGTGGACGGAGACGTCGGTGTGGTGGAGGGGGGTGCGGCAGTGGGCGCAGACTACTTCGGCGTGGGTGTCGTGGTGGCAGGTGTTGTGGTGGAGGGTGATCGGGGGGCCGGCTTCGGGGGAGAGCCAGGTGTCGCCCCAGTGCATCATGGCGGCGATGACCGGGAAGAAGTCACGGCCCTTGGGGGTGAGGTGGTACTCGTGACGGGGTGGGCGGGTCTGGTAGGGGACCTTTTCCATGAGGTCTTCTTCGACCAGGCGGGTCAGGCGCTGGGTGAGGACATTGCGGCTCAGGCCCAGGGTGCGCTCGAAATCGTCGAAGCGCTTGGCGCCGTAGAACGCCTCGCGCAGGACCAGGGGCGTCCACCAGTCACCGATGAGGTCTACGGTGCGGGCTACGGTGCACGGCCAGTTCGCGAAAGTCGTCCGTTTCATGCGACCACGGTATCCAGGCGAGCGGGGACGTACTTGTGCCACGGGGTGCCGACCCATTCGTCGCGGGAGTCGAATTCGGTCAGTTCATTGGGTGCGACGCCGGTGGTGACCTGGGCACCGGTGGCATCGGTGACCGAGAGCCCGAAGCCATTGGGCAGCGAGAGGTGTCCGGAGCGCATGCGGTCGGTGGGCTCCACCGGCACCTCGACACTGCCGCGCCGGGTGCTGACACGCACCAGATCGCCGGCGGCCAGGCCGAGCCGGTCGGCGTCGATGACGCTGAGGCGCAGGGTTCCGCCGCTATCACGCTTGCGCCACAGGGGATCTCGGACGATGGTGTTCGCGGTGAAGGCCCGGCGCTCTCCGGCGGAGAGCACAAAGGGCCACTGCCCGCCGACAGACTCCGGTTCGGGCAGTGTGGCCACCACCTGCAGCAGTTCCGCGATGCTCAGCTGTACCTTGTTGTCGCGCAGCCGCTTCCAGGTCTCCTCGTAATCGTCCTCGGTGATGACGACGCCGTGCTCACCCTCGAGAATGGCTTCGAAGAGTCGCTCCCCCGCTTCCAATCCGGTGCCGTATCCGGCGCGTTCGACACTCTCGGGGAACTTGCGCGCACAGTTGTAGGCCGCCGCCCAGAGCAGGGCGGCCGCTGCCGCACCATTCGGCAGCGTCGGGCCGAGCGTCCGATACAGCAGTACGGGAGCGAGTTTCGACTTGGCGCGATCGGCGAGCACCCCGAGGAAGGCCATGGCGAACGCCTGCCGCCCCTCCGCGAGCGCAGCCCGCAGCGGCGCGTAATCGTCCTCGGTGAGCGCGCCGGACGCCTCGACCAGGCGGGCGTGGATCTCCGGCTCCGACAGCACCCCGTCGGGCGCGGGCAGCACCGGGTGGCGGAGGTGGAAGATATTGCGCGGGAAGTCGAAGTTGAAGAACGTCGCCTCGTACTTCTCGAACTGGGTCGCCGCGGGCAGCACATAGTCGGCCAGGCGCGCGGTCTCGGTCATCGCCACATCGATGACCACCACCAGCTCCAGCGCCTCCAGCGCCGCCCGCATGCGGGCCGAATCCGCCAGGGAGTGCACGGGATTGCTGCTCTCGATGAACATGGCGCGGTAGCGGGCCGGATGATCGGTGAGGATCTCCTCGGTGATCACATTGGCCGGTATCAGGCCGCTGATAATGGGCGCGCCGACCACCGGACTCTTGGGCCACTCCCCCGCCGGATGCCCCCGGTCGTGCCCGATGGCGGCCATACCGGTGAACGCGTACTGGGTTCCGGGCTTGGCCAGATTGCCGGTGAGCAGCCACACCAGCTTCTCCAGATAGCTGACGACGGTGGAGTACCGGTTCATCTGCACGCCGAGATCCTCCAGCGCGGCCACCGATTTCGCCCGCGCCAGCCGATGTGTCGCGGCCACCACCAGATCGATCTCGACATCGGCTATGGCGCAGTACTTCTCGATGGGCACCCCGCGCAGCACCGCGACCACCTCGTCGAGACCCTCGGCGTGCTCGGCCAGCCAGTCGATCTCGATCAGATTGTCGCGCAGCAGGATTGCCGCCATCGCCGACAGCAGATAGACGTCGGTGCCCGGCCGCAATTGCAGATGGAAGTCGGCGAGTTCCGCCGTCTCGGTGCGGACCGGATCGAGCACGATCATCGACCGCTCCGGATCCCGCGCAATCTCCTTGAGCACCGTGCGGGCGCGCGGAAATCCGTGCGACTGATAGGGATTCTTGCCGATGAAGAACGCCACCTCGGCATGCTCGACATCGGCACGCACCGGATGCCCGAACATGCGCGCGCCCACCCAGAAGTCGCCGGTCTTCTCCTGCGCCAGCGCGCTCGACCGGTACTTCATCCCGAAGGCGGCCATGGTGGCGGGCGCGTACGCCCCGCCCAGATGATTGCCCTGGCCGCCACCGCCGTAATAGAAGATCGATTCGCCGCCGTAGCGGAGCCCGACCTCCCGCAGCCGCGCGGTGATCTCGGAAATCGCGGTATCCCAGTCGATTTCCTCGAACTCACCATCGGCCCGGCGGCGCAGCGGAGCGGTGATCCGCCCCGTGCGCCCGTTCTGATAGTGGTCCAGCCGCAGCGCCTTGTTGCAGGTGTACCCCGCCGAGGCGGGATGCAGCTTATCGCCGCGGATCTTCTCGAAGGACCGGCCGTCCGGCCCGAGCAGCACCTGAATGCCGCAGTTGCACTCGCACAGGATGCATGCCGTGGGCCGCCATTCCGTCATCGGTACAGCGTAGGACAGTTAGTTCACTAGCGCTACTTACTCGGGTAGGGCCAGGTCCAGTCGGCGACCTCCGGAATGTCCGCACCGTGTTCGCGGGTCCAGGCCCGCGCGGTCCAGCGCGCGTCGACCATCTCCTGACGGAGACCGGCCGCCCTGGTCCCGAGCCCCGGCACCCGATCGATGACATCCATGACCAGGTGAAACCGGTCCATGTCATTGAGCATCACCATATCGAAAGGCGTTGTGGTGGTGCCCTTCTCCTTGAAACCGCGCACATGCAGACCGGAATGGTTGGCACGGCGGTAGGTCAGACGGTGAATGAGCCACGGATAGCCGTGGAAGGCGAAGATGACGGGGCGGTCGGTGGTGAACATAGTGTCGAAGAGGCTGTCCGACAGGCCGTGCGGGTGTTCGTCCTGCGGCTGCAACCGCATCAGGTCCACGATATTGATCACGCGAATCCGCAACTCCGGCAACCGTTCCCGCAGTATGGCAGCGGCGGCGAGGGTCTCCAGCGTGGGCACGTCACCGGCGCAGGCCAGCACCACATCGGGGGTGGTGCCGATATCGTCGTTGTGGCCCGCCCACTCCCAGATGCCCGCGCCTCGAGCGCAGTGCGCGGCGGCCTCCTCCACCGAAAGCCAGTCGGCCTGAGGCTGTTTGCCCGCGACCACCACATTGACGTAGTGGCGCGAGCGCAGGCAGTGGTCGTAGGTCGAGAGCAGGGTATTGGCGTCCGGCGGCAGATACACGCGCACGATTTCGGGCGATTTGTTCAGCACCACATCCAGGAAGCCGGGGTCCTGATGGGTGAAGCCATTGTGGTCCTGACGCCAGACATGCGACGACAGCAGGTAATTGAGGCTCGGAATGGGCCGCCGCCAGGCCACCGCCGCACTGGCGTCGAGCCATTTGGCGTGCTGGTTGAACATGGCGTCGATAATGTGGATGAAGGCCTCGTAGCAGGTGAAGACGCCGTGCCGCCCGGTGAGCAGATAGCCCTCCAGCAGGCCCTCGCACATATGCTCGGACAGCACCTCGATGACGCGGCCCTTGCGATCCAATTTCACGTCGTACTCACCGATTTCGGCCTGCCAGTCGCGGCCGGTCACGGTGAGGATGTCCTGCAGTCGATTACTGGCGAGTTCATCGGGCGCGAAGGTGAGGAAGTTGTCCGGGTTACCGGCGGTGACATCGCGCAGCCACGTACCCAGCACCTGGGTCGCCTCATGCATGGTCGCACCCGGTCCGGGCACCTCCACGCCGTAGTCACGCCAGTCCGGCAGCCGCAGATCACGCACCAGCATGCCGCCATTGCTCACCGGATTGGCGCTCATGCGGCGGTCCCCGACCGGCACCAGGCGCTGCAGTTCCGCGACCGGCTGTCCGGCCTCGTCGAAGAGCTCACCGGGCCGGTACGATTCGAGCCACTGTTCCAGCACCGCACGGTGTTTCGCATCGGTGCGGGCGGCGGGCAGCGGCACCTGATGCGCACGGAAGGTGCCCTCGACCCGCTCACCGTCGACCACGGGCGGACAGGTCCAGCCCTTCGGGGTGCGCAGCACGATCATCGGCCAGATCGCGCGTGCACCGTCACCGCCGCGGGCGGCCTGCTGAATGGCGGCGATCCGGTCGAGGCAGCCGTCCATGGCGGCCGCCATATCCTGATGCACCGTCGCCGGATCGCTGCCGGAGACGATGACCGGCTCGTAGCCGTAGCCGCGCAGCAGCGAGATCAGTTCGGACTCCGGAATACGCGCCAGAATGGTCGGATTCGCGATCTTGTACTGGTTCAGCGCCAGGATCGGCACCACCGCACCGTCCCGCGCCGGATTGATGAACTTGTTCGCATGCCAACTGCCGGCCAGCGGACCAGTTTCGGCTTCACCGTCACCGATCACGCAGAAGACCGTGAGGCTCGGATTGTCCAGTGCCGCACCGAAAGCATGCAGTAGTGAGTAGCCCAGTTCGCCGCCCTCATGGAAGGAACCGGGTGTCTCGGGCGCGCAGTGACTGGGCACGCCGCCCGGGAACGAGAACTGGGCGAACAGCGCGGCCATGCCGTCGCCATCACGCGGAATATGGCTGTACAGCTCGGAATACGTGCCCTCCAGCCAGGCGCACGCATTGGGCCCCGGCCCACCGTGCCCCGGGCCCGCGACGAACACGGCATTCAGATCTCGCGCCAGAATCGCTCGATTCGCGTGCACCCAAACAAGATTCAGCCCGGGCACAGTGCCGAAATGTCCCAGCAGGCGCGGCTTGATCTGCTCCGGCACGAGCGGCTCTCGCAGCAGCGGATTGGCCATCAGGTAGATCTGCCCGACCGCGAGATAGTTCGCCGCTCGCCACCACGCGTCGATCGTCACCAATTCGTCGCGTTCGAGCGGCCCGGCCACCTCCCCGAGCCGATAGGGCTGCGGAGCGAGCGTCTCGCCGCCCTGCCCGCCGATATTATCGGCCGAGGTATCACTGGCTGCGCCGGTCAACTGCGTCATGCGTCGAGCTCCTCACGCTTGCGGACATCGCTTGGCGAACCTGCGGGCGGGGATTTCATTGCCCAGGCTACCGGCCGCGCGAACCGGCACGCCATTACGACGCACCGCACCCGAGTCTGCTCCGCGCTCGGCGGGAGTGCCCACATTCATGCAAGGATTCCGAGATGGAAGCCGCGCCCGAGACGAGTACCCCGCAGGCGGTCCAGGCACGATTGTGGCCTGTCGTCACGCTCTATATCGCGGTCACACTCGTCGCATCAGCGGGATTGCTTGCCGTGCAATCGGTCAGCGGGATCGATGCGGCGGTGCTGTCACTGGTGCAGTTCGCCCCCGCCATCGGAGCGCTGATCACCTGGTTGTCCTTCCGCAAGAGCATCACTCGGCTGCTGCCCGCCGAAATCCCCTGGCGGCGGGTGCGAATCGATCTGCTGTCGATTCTCGTGGCGTGCGTCGCGATCTGGGTGCTGGGCGACGCGGGGATGGCCTGGTCCGGGCACCCCATGGTCGGGCCCGCCGCGGTCGCGGCCACACCCTTCGCGGTATTCGTGGTGCTGCAGCTCATCGGGGCGTGCGGCGAGGAGATCGGCTGGCGCGGGCTGCTGCAGCCGCTCCTGGAGTCGCGCGTGCGCCGGCTCGCCGCCGTGGCCCTCACCGGGGCGATCTGGGCGCTCTGGCACGTCCAGGCCTTCGCCGCGGGCTTCATATCCGCCATTTCCTTCGTCGTGGCGGCCATGTCCTTCTCGGTACTGCTCGGGTACCTGGGCAATGGCAGCGTTCGCCAGCGGGTCCTGATCGCCTCGATCGGGCATTGGCTGATCAATATCGCGTGGTACCTCGTAGCCGGCGACAACACCCTGGACCGGCCGCAGGTCGTCTTCGTCGCGATCAGCGCGGCACTCGTCGCCGGCGGCGTCATGGCGGTGCGCGCGGTACGCCGCGACGGGCCGCGCCGGCGGCGGGTCGCGGCTTGACAACCGGTCCGTCCCGGTCCAGTATTGCCAGGTCAGCACCTCGCTAGGCGAGGCTCCTGTTCGAACACAGGCCACTGATCCGACGACGTCGAGAGACGCCCAGGGTTAGGACAGATCATCCCGGATTAAGGGTCGATCCAAAGTGGCTTCCCCGCTCGGGGATACGTCGTTCAGTGCCGAAGCTCTGACGAGAGGGGTGCCGGCCACGCCGTTCGGCTGTGGCCTACTCCCCTGCACGAGTGCGGTTGACCCGTTTTTCCAGGCGCCCTCGTGCGCCCCGGCGGCAAGGAGGTGAAGGGACGATATGAAGTCCGGCGATAGTCCGTATCCGAGTTCGGCGAACCACCACTCGTTCCCAGCCTGCCGCGAAACAGCTTGCGGCGGCTGACTTTCCGTAAGGAGAAAGTCATGACCTTCACCGTATCCCCGCGTCAGCTCACCGTTCTTTCCATCCTGGGCGATTCGGCCCGGCGCATGAAGGCCCGGCACACCCTGACCGCGGCCGAGCGCCACAACATGCGGGCGTCCTTCCACCGCACGGCAATCTTCACCGCCTCCATGGGTGGGCCCACCTACTACCGGTGACCAGGTCTTTTCACGCGATCAGCCCGATATCGCGACGGCCCTGGCCGACAGCCGGACCGGGGTCCGTCGCAACCACCCTGTGCAATAGCTCGTGGTAGACGTCGCGGAAATCGACGGTGGTCTTCAGATCGCCATTGTCGAGGTCGGTGAGACCGGGTTCGTCGCCATAGAATCCACCCCGGATCGGGGCGCCGGCGACGAATACCGGTCCCGCCGTGCCATGGTCGGTGCCCTGCGAGGCATTGGCGGCGACCCGGCGTCCGAATTCGCTGTAGGCCAACAGAACTACGTCACGACCACGCGGATGGGTGGCCATATCCGCGAGGAAACCGGAGACCGCCGTATCCAAGCGGCCCAGTAATTGCTGCTGGGTGCGGCGTTCGTCGGCGTGGGTGTCGAAGCCGCCCAGGCTGACCGAGTAGACCTGGGTCGGGACACCGGCTTTGATGCAGGTGCCGACCAGATCGAGTTGAGCCTGCAGCGGATTGTCCGGCGATTTCGCGGGCGGCTCGATCGTCGAGAATGCCTGCAGCACAGCCTCGTCCGCACCATAGCCGGCACACACCAGCGCCTGCGCCGCACTGTCGTGCGGATCCACCGTCGCCAGCCCGCTCAGCGCGGCCGCCATCTCGGCCGACAGCGGTGCGGAGGCCGGATCCAGGGCTGCGGCAGTGTATTTCGCGCCGATCGCCAGCTGCGGCAGCACCGGTCCGATACTGACCGCGCGAATGGGATCACCGCCGGTGGCATCCAGCCAGCGGCCGATCCACCCGGAATTGACCGGCTCATCCGGTGCGGCGGTCTGCCAGATATCCATCGACCGGAAGTGGCTGTGATCGGGTCGCGGATAGCCGACGCCACGAACAATGGCCAGATCGCGCTGCTGCCACAGCTGTGCGAAACCCTTCATGGCGGGATTGAGCCCGAGCTGCTCGTCCAGCCGGAGCACCTCCTCCGGCTGATAGGACAGCTCCGGGCGGGCGGCGTGATATGCGCTGTCCGCGTACGGTATTACCGTATTGATACCGTCGTTGCCGCCGTAGAGGGTCAGCAGCACCAGTACCCCCGAGCCCGCCGCAAGCGGTGTCGTGGCCGCACGATGGTGCAGTTCGTCCCAGGTCACGCCGGCGGCGCCCAGGACGCCGAGAGCGCCGAGCACACTGCTGCCGACGAGGAAGTTCCGGCGGTTGAATTCCGGCATGGGGCAATGCCTTTCCGCTCAGCTGGTCAGATATTCGGGAGTGTTCAGGGCAATGGCCGTCAGCCGGATCGGATCACCGTGCACCGAGGCCAGCACCGCGGCGCTGCGGTCGGACCAGTGGCCGATGCCGAGCCGATGGCCGACGGCATCGATGCGGTCGGTGGCGCCGGTCCCGGAAAGCCAGCTCAGATCGGCTTTCTGCGCCAGTCCGGTGGCCGCGCGCAGGCGGGTTTGCGCGGCCGCGGTGGACAGCCACGCCTGGCCGCTGGACCAGCCGCCCACCGAGGGGGGATAGAAGGGCACCTGCCCGAGCGTGCGCAGCACGTTCACCTGTGTCTTGACCTGGGCGTCAGTGCCCACGGGTACGGCGAGGGCCCGGACGGCACCGACCAGCCATTCCACCGGTCCCTGTACGACAGTGCCGGTGCCACTGAGGAATTCGGCATCGGTGAGGACGGCGACCACCAGCCGGGTGATATCGCGGCCGGGTCCATAGGCGGCCGTCAGCCGGTCGAGCGCGGCTGCCGAAGGGGGCGCGCCGGCGGCCAGCTGCTGCCACATTCGGCCCGCCACGAACCTCGCGGACTCGGGACGCGCGAGCACCGCGGTACAGAATTCCCGCGCATCGAGCGAACCCGTCACGCCCAGCACCGTTTTCGAGCCGGTGTCATGGCGCTTCGGATCGAGCCGGGCCGAACCGTCCGCGGCAATCGTCCAGCCGGTCAGGGCGCGGGCGCCCTCGCGGACATCGGTCTCGCTGTACCCGTTGCCGTGCCCGAGGGCGAACAGCTCCATGAATTCCCGAGACAGGTTCTCATTGGGCGCTTTCGCGGTATTGGCGATGCCGTCGAGCCAGCGCAGCATGGCCGGATCGGTGAGCATCGCGTAGGCCAGCGTGCCGAAATCGCCCGCGCCCAGCCGGCGTAACGTCTCGTTCTGCCCTGCCATCTCGGTGGCACTGCGCACCTTGCTCGCAGAGGTCGCGAAGTGGTTGTGCCACAGTAGCGTCAGCTTCTCCGGCAGCGGCCGCTGCGCGGTCGCCATGCGGCGCACCCACCAGCCGGTCAGGGTTTGCAGCTGGCCGGTGAGGTCGCTCTGATAGCGCTTGCGGACATCGGTGGCAGCGTCCCTGCCCGGGCGCACCGGTTCGGTGAAGACCGGCAGCGGGGTCAGTCCCGCACCGGGATCGGCGGACCCGTCCAGCTGCGCGCGGAGATAGTCGGCGACAGGCAGCGTATGCGCGGCGTCGATCTCCGATCCGGTCGCGCCGAAGCCCGCGCGCCGCAGCACTCGGGCGCATTGCATCCACTGCACCGATTGCGACCCCATCAGCCGAGTATCGGCCTGTGAGCGGGCATTTGTGTCCCCGCGGAGGGCAACCTTCAGCCGATCTTCAGTCGGTCGCGGTTTAGTGCCGGCGTGCCACGGGTACCCGATGACCGGAGTGATACCGATGATTGAAGACAGCTACGACAATATCGAGCCGGCCTTCGAGGAACTTGCGGTCGCCGTCGAATCCAAAGATCCGAAACGAGAAGTGCTGCGCGAGCGAGTGATCGAGCGCTGCCTGCCGCTCGCGGATCACATCGCGCGCCGATACTCCGGGCGCGGTGAGGCTTTCGAGGATTTACAGCAGGTGGCTCGCGTCGGCTTGATCCAGGCGGTGGACCGGTTCGAAATCTCCCGGGGCGCACCTTTTCTGTCCTTCGCCGTCCCCACCATTATGGGCGAGGTGCGCCGCCACTTTCGCGATCACACCTGGGCGGTGCGAGTTCCCCGCCGTACCAAGGAGATTCAACCACGTCTGGCGAGCGCGGTCGAAACCCTCGCACAGCGACTCGGCCGCATGCCCAACGCCCGCGAGGTCGCCGACGAACTCGAAGTCGGCCTCCTGGACGTCACCCACGCCCTGGTCGCCGCCAATGGCTACCAGTCGTCCCCACTCGACGCGATGATCAACGATGACGGCGAGTACTCCCCCATGCCTGCCGCCGCCTCCCTCGGCGATACCGACCCCGGCTACAACCTCGTCGAACAGCAGCTGGCGGTCCGCCCGCATCTGCGCCAACTCCCCCGCCGCGAACGCGAACTGCTGATCATGCGCTTCTTCGAATCGAAGACCCAGAAGCAGATCGCCGATCACCTGGGCATCTCCCAGATGCACGTCTCGCGCATCCTGGCGAAAACGCTCAATCACCTCCGCGAAGAAGTGCTGCAGGACTGATCTCAGCCTGCGACCTCGGGCCGCTCGGTCAGCCCGAGCCGCAGATGTTCGCTGTGATAGACCGCCTCGTCCAGGAGCTGCGCGACGTGATTGTCGTACAGGCTGTAGACGATGCTGCGGCCCGCGCGAGTACCCGTGACCAGACCCAGATTTCGCAGCAATCGCAATTGATGCGAGACGGCCGACTGCTCCATACCGACGGACTCGGCCAATTCGGAGACCGGCCGCGGGCCCTGCCGCAGTTCGCTCAGGATGAGCAGGCGGCTCGGGGTGGCCAACGCCTGCAATGTAGTCGCCACGTGCGCAGCCGATTCCGCGTCGAGGCGCGCCACCGGCCGATCGCGGCCCTCTACCCCGTGTCCCATGAACGTGCAGTCTATCTCACAGGCATTTATGAAGACCTCTTCATATGATCTGTTATTCTCGGGTGGCTTTCTCGTCCCCCTGGAGGTCTTCCCGTGGTCTCGTCCACAGCCACGCCCACCCGCCACACCGTCGCACCGGCGGTCGCGCCGGTGCGACGGATACGATTGTTCGCACTGCCCGAAATGCGCTGGGCGGCAGCGGCATCGGCGCTCTTCCTCCTGGGGCTCGCCGCACAGCAGCTGGGCGGGCCGACGTGGCTGTGGTGGGCGCTGTACCTGGCCTGCTACGTCACCGGCGGCTGGGAACCCGGGCTGGCCGGGCTCCGGGCACTGCGCGAGAAGACCCTGGACGTCGATTTGCTGATGGTCGTCGCCGCCCTCGGGGCGGCAGCGATCGGGCAGGTGCTCGACGGTGGACTGCTGATCGTCATCTTCGCCACCTCCGGCGCGCTGGAAGCCCTCGCCACCGCCCGCACCGAGGACTCCGTGCGCGGACTGCTGGACCTCGCCCCCGATACCGCGACCCGGCTCAGCGTGGACGGTGCCGAACAGACCGTGCGGGCGATCGATCTCACGGTCGGTGATGTGATCCTGGTCCGCCCCGGCGACCGCATCGCCGCCGACGGCAGTGTGGTCGGCGGGGCGAGCGAGGTGGATCAGGCCACCATCACCGGCGAACCGCTGCCGGTGGACAAGACCGCCGGTGACGAGGTGTTCGCCGGAACCCTCAATGGCACCGGCGTGCTGCGGGTGCGGGTGGATCGCCGCGCCGAGGATTCGGTGGTGGCGCGCATTGCCGGACTCGTCGAGGAGGCCGGTCGCACCAAGGCCGCGACCCAGCTGTTCATCGAAAAGGTCGAACAGCGCTACTCCCTCGGCATGGTCGCCGCCACGCTCGCGGTATTCGTGGTTCCGCTGCTGTTCGGCGATGCGTTGCGAACCGCGCTGCTGCGCGCGATGACGTTCATGATCGTGGCCTCGCCGTGCGCGGTCGTGCTTGCCACGATGCCGCCGCTGCTGGCCGCGATCGCCACCGCGGGGCGGCACGGGGTGCTCGTGAAATCGGCGGTGGTGATGGAACAGCTCGGCGCCACGACACGAGTCGCGTTCGACAAGACCGGCACGCTGACCCGGGGCACCCCAGAACTGGCCGATATCCGCACGCTGCCCGGTAGCCCGTTCAGCGAGGAGCAGATCCTGCGGTTGGCCGCCGGCGCCGAGCATGCGAGCGAGCACCCGCTGGCCGCGGCGGTGGTCCGAGCCGCCCGGGCGCGCGGATTGGCACTGCCGGCTGCCGAGGAATTCGCCGCTCTGCCCGGCCGAGGCGTCTCCGCGCTGGTCGACGGTCATTTCGTGCAGGTCGGCTCACCGACGGCACTTTTGGATGCGACAGCACAGTCCGCGATGGCCGTTGCCGAGGACCTGCAGCAGAGCGGGCGGACCGCGGTGCTCGTGCAGTGTGATCGGACCCCTGTTGCCGTACTGGGCATTACCGACCAGATGCGACCCGAGGCGGCCGCCACGGTCACCGCTCTCACCGAATTGACCGGCGCCGCACCGGTATTGCTCACCGGCGACAACCGCGCCACTGCGCTGCGGCTGGCCGATCAGGTCGGTATCACCGATGTGCGCGCAGGACTGCTGCCCGAGGACAAAGTCGCCGCGGTACTCGAGCTCGAGGCTCAGGGTGCGCACGTGACGATGGTCGGTGACGGCATCAACGACGCGCCCGCACTGGCCACCGCGCACACCGGAATCGCCATGGGCAGAGCAGGATCCGACCTGACCCTGCAGACCGCCGACGCCGTCGTGGTTCGTGACGACCTCAGCGCGATTCCCACTGTCATCGCCCTGTCACGGCGAGCGCACCGCGTCGTGGTCGCCAATCTGATCATCGCCGCGACATTCATCGCGATTCTCGTGACGTGGGACCTCGCCGGGCACCTGCCACTGCCGCTGGGCGTGGCGGGTCACGAAGGATCGACCGTCATCGTCGGCCTCAACGGCCTACGCCTGCTTCGCAATTCAGCGTGGAGGCGGGCTGCCACCACGGCGCACTGACGCGGCGCCCAGCGTGAGCGGGCGGAAGCCGGAGCGCGACACAAGAGATCGCCGAGTCGTACCGACTTCCGACCGTGCAGGCCGGTCGCGGGCGCCCCGATCAGTGACCGGCGGCGGACTCCACTACTGCCGCGACCTCGAGGGGGTGCGACACCAGGGAGGCGTGGGAGGCGTCGAGTTCGGTGGTGTGGGCGTTCATGCGGGAGGCCATGAAGCGCTGGGAGGCGGGCGGGATCACGTGGTCCTGCGCCGAGACGATGTACCAGCTCGGTGTGCTCGCCCAGGCGGGGGCCGCGGAGGGTTCGATATTCGCGGAGACGGCGAGGGAATGCTGGTGGGCGATCATGACGGCTGCGGTCGCGGGGCTGACGTCTTGCGCGAAGACCGAATTGAACAGGTCGGGGGCGACGTAGCCGTCGAGATTGTGACCGGCGATGCCGTTGGGATCATCGACGACGCGCAGTTGCAGGGCCGGTGGCAGCAGCTGGCTGCCGGGGAATCGGAGGGGATCCAAGGCCTGGAAGGCGACCTCACCCTGGACGGGGGCGAAAGCGGCCACGTAGACCAGTGATTCGACCTTGGGGTCGTGGATCTGGGTGATGACCGTGCCGCCGTACGAATGACCGACCAGGACCACCGGGCCGGCGATGGTGTCGAGGGTGCGCTGCACCGCGGCCGCGTCGAAGGCCGGGCCGCGCAGCGGATTGTCCGGGACCACCACCTGATAGCCGTCATCGCGCAATTTCGCGGCCACACCGTCCCAGCTGGTGGTGTCGGCGAATGCGCCGTGCACGAGAACAACCGTCGGCAGCGGGTCGGCGTGCGCCGGAGCCGCACCGACCGCGACACCGAGTGCCAGGGCCACTGCCGCGAGGACACCGCGTGCTCTACTTCGGAATTGCATGGATAGAACCTGCTTTCCGCTCTCGAGAAGGTCGAGCGGTTACAGCCTTGCATGAAGGCAGGGGCAGCGCAGCACCTCCCCGGTGTTTTCGATCATTCCGTGACCGAACCGGCAGAGCATTCCGTGACCGAACCGGTCGGGGTCCGAGCCGCGCTATTCGGTTGAAATACCCACCCGCAGTAGCAGATTCAGCAACGTGGTGCGTTCGGCCGCGGACAGATCGGCGAAGGAATCGGCGAGGACCTCGTCGGCGACCCGGTTTCCGGCGGCCAGGACCTGGGCGCCGGTGGCGGTGAGGCGGTGTTCGATGGTGCGGCCGTGGCCGGAAGCGCGGTCGATGAGGCCGCGCGCCGCCAAGCGATTGGCGAGAGTGCCGAAGGCCTGTTCGCTCTGGAAGGTTTCCTCGGCCAGGGCGCGTGCACTGGAGCCGGGGTCACGGGCTATGGCGCGCAAGGCATCCCACTGCGCCAGGGTCGCGCCGACACCGGCGAGCGCACGGTCCAGTGCGCGATGGTGGCGGTACTGGGCTTGTTTGACGGCCCTTCCCAGAGCTTGCAGGTCACTCGGCATGGACAGAACGATAGCAGTATGACTAAGCTTGTTTATATCAACATATTTAGTCATCGATCGAAGGCGCTCCCATGACCTCTCTGACCATTACCGAATCAGGCAGCGGACCGGCCGTTCTGGTGCTGCACGGCGGCGCGGGGACGTTCAGCGTGGCCGGTATCGCCGAACACTTCGCCCGCACCTCGCACGTGCTGACCGCCACCCTGCCCGGATGGAACGGCACTGCGCGACCGGACGAGATCGACACCATCGCCGACCTCGCCGCCGCGTATCTGACCCTGCTGCGCGAGCGCGAATTGCACGAGGTGCTCGTCATCGGCTCCTCCGTCGGCGGCTGGATCGCGGCCGAGATGGCCGCGCAGGATCGCACGGGCACCGTGGGCCGGGTGGTCCTGATCGATGCCACCGGTGTGTGGATCGACGAGGCGCCGATGCCCGATTTCTTCGCGCTCGATGCCCGCGCGATCGCGGAGTACTCCTATCACGATCCGGATCGCTTCTATCAGGACCCGGCCGATGTTCCGGCCGCGCAACTGGCTGTGCGACAGGCGAATATGGTCGCACTGCGGCATTTCGCGAGTGATCCGTACATGCACGACCCGTCACTGCTGGAGCGACTGTCCGGCGTCACGGTCCCCGCCCTGCTGGTGTGGGGCGCGAGCGACCGGGTCGTCACGCCGGCGTACGGCGCGGCCTATGCCGCCGCCTTCGGCAATGCGCGGCTCGAAATCATCAGCGAGGCAGGGCATCTGCCGCATATGGAACAGCCGGACGCCACCTTCGCCGTTCTCGACGCGTTCGCGAATCAGGTCAGCGGGACTCCCGCGCGATAGGCCTCGACGGCGGCCCGGGTCTCCTCGTCGACCAGGTCGAAGTTGATCTGCGCACCGGCGGCGGCTCCCGCCGCGGCTGCCGCGCCGACCTGCGCGGACAGATCGGTGACATTGCCCGCCAACCACACTCCGGGCACATCGGCGCGGCCGGTGGGGTCGCTCGGGAGGTACTCACCCATACCCGAGGGATGCTCCTTGGGCAGGAGTCCCAGCGGCGCAAGGAAACTCGCGTCCGCGACCATGCGCGATCCGACCACCACCGCCTCGCGTTCGACCACGGTGCCATCGGAAAGTCGCAGTCCCGCAAGCCGATCCCCGGCGATCTCCACCGCGGTCACCTCGCCGGTCACCACCCGGATGTCGCGGGCGGCGAACTGTTCGGCCTGCTCCTCGGTCAGCGGTGCGGAGGTATGCGCGAAGTAGGTGATATCCGGACTCCACTGCCGGAACAGCAGGGCCTGATGCACCGACATCGGACCGCTCGCCAGCACGCCGATGGCCTGATCGCGCACCTCCCAGCCGTGGCAGTACGGGCAGTGGACCACATCGTGGCCCCAACGGCTCTGCAGCCCAGGGATATTCGGCAATTCGTCGACCAGGCCCGTGGTCACCAGCAATCGCCGCGCCCGAACGGTCCGGCCGTCGGTGAGCGTCACGGTGAATCCGGTACCGTCCTGCGACGCGGTGGCCACCGTGCCCGCCACCACCTGGCCGCCGAACTGCCGCACCTCGGCCCGGCCGCGCTCGACCAGTTCCTTCGGGGATATGCCCTCGCGGGCCAGCAGCCCGTGCACACCGTCGGCGGGGGCATTACGCGGATGGCCCGCATCGATCACCACCACCGAGCGCCGGGCGCGCGCGAGCATGAGCGCCCCGTTCAATCCGGCCGCGCCGCCGCCGACCACCACCACGTCATAACTGTTTGCCAACTGATCCGTCATCAGTGACCACCTCCTTGACGACGACCATGCGAGAACACCCACAATTTCGGCAAGAAAAGTTGCTGATACGGCAAACTCGGAGGATGGACGAAGAACTCGACCAAGCGCTCGACGCAGTGGGACCACGGCTGCGTGACCTGCGACGACAACGCGAGACGACGCTCGCCGAGCTGTCGAAGACGACCGGTATCTCGGTCAGCACGCTGTCACGGCTGGAATCGGGGGTGCGGCGGCCGACACTGGAATTGCTGCTGCCGCTCGCCAAGGCGCACGGCGTCACCCTCGATGAGCTCGTCGGCGCGCCGCCCACCGGCGATCCGCGGATTCATCTGCGCCCGGTCAGCCGCGGCGGCATGACCATGGTTCCGCTCACCCGCCGGGCCGGGGGCATCCAGGCCTTCAAGCTGGTGATTCCGGCGAACAGCCGCAATGAACCGGATCCGCGGACCCATGAGGGTTACGAGTGGCTCTACGTTCTCAACGGCCGGCTGCGAGTTGTGCTGGGCGAGCACGATTTTGTGATGAATCCAGGCGAGGCGGCCGAATTCGATACCCGGGAACCACACTGGTTCGGCCCGGCGGATGAGGGCGAATCGGTCGAATTCCTCAGCCTGTTCGGCAAACAGGGGGAACGCGCGCACCTGCGGGCCCGCCCGAAGGATCGCTCCTGAGCGACCGCTAACCGACCAAGCACTTGCTTGTTTCGAGGGAATGGACTACCAATGAGGTTCGATCCACATACTCGCCGCGCCACCGAGCGCGGCCCGCACCGAAGGAAGTAGATGGACGACTTCGGTCATCGCACCGGGGCCGCACTGGTGCTCGGCGCCAGTGGCGGCCTGGGACTGGTCACGGCGCGCATGCTCATCGAACGCGGCAGCAATGTCGCGCTGACCTACTTCCGATCGGCCGGCAAGCTCGATCCACTGCTGGAGCAGGCCAAGGCCTCGGGCCGCACGGCCGCAGCATGGCAACTCGACCTCACCGATGCGGCGCAGACCGCCGAGGTGGTCGCGCAGGTGGCCGCCGATTCCGGTGGCATCCACACGCTCGTCTATGCCGCCGGACCGCATATTCCGATGCGGCATCTGAGCCGAATCACGCCGGAGGACTTCAAGTCTCAGATGATCGACGATGCGGTGGGCTTCTTCCATGCCGCCCACGCCGCGCTCCCCCATCTGCGCGCCTGCGAGGGCAATATCGTCGCGATCACCACCGCGGCCACCACCCGCTTCCCGATTCGGGACGGGCTCTCGAGTGCACCCAAGGCGGCGGTCGAGGCCCTGATCCGCGGTATCGCGGCCGAGGAGGGCCGCTTCGGCATTCGCGCCAATTGTGTCGGCCCGGGCATGACCACCGACGGTATGGCCGATCGGCTCATCAAATCCGGTGATCTCGACCAGAACGCGCTCGATATCACCCGGGCCAATATTCCGCTCCGGCGCTTCGGCGATGCCGAGGACATTGCCGAAGCGGTATGTTTCCTCGCCTCCGATCGCGCGGATTTCATCAGCGGCCAGAAATTGGATATCGACGGCGGATACGGCGTGTAGCAGCCCACCGCGGCGGCGCGCCCTGGACCGATCCGGGTCCGAGTCATTCAAGATGACACACAGATCGGTCCGGACGAGGTCGGAAGGCGGTATTCGACATGTTCAGTGCGGCGTCGGAAGCGGTGACGGGAAATCCGGCGCCCTTCACCTGGGTTACCGCACTGTCGATGCTCATCTTCTGCGGAATCCTGTGGCTGATAGTCGAATACATGCGAACACACACCCGAGCCTCCATGTGGCTCTGGGGTCTGTCGCTGCTGACTTTTCCACTGTGGATCTGGGGCCCGGGCCGCGATATCGGGCTGATCAACTGGTTCTCGTGGGCGAAGATCCTTTCTGTGCTCATTCCGCTGACCGTGGTCGGGGCCATGCGCATCGCGGTGGCCGAGCAGCGGGAGGGGCGCGTATGGGAACTACTGCGCAATCCGCGCTTTCTGTGGTTCCCGTACGCGATTCTGTTCTTGAATATTGCCGAGGCCACACTCCGGGATTTTCAGCTCGACAATCTCTGGAATGCGGCTGTGGGCGTGGGACTGTGCCTCACCATTCCCTACAGCCCGCGCTTCTGGGCGGTGCTGCCCGGACGTAATGCGGAGCTGGTCGCCTACACCACGATGGCGTGGAACTTCCTGTACACCACCTGGAATCTCTGCTTCACCTTCGGCGGTTATCCGCCACAGGAGGAGCATTTCGCCGCCAGTATCTGCATTCTGGCTGTCGCCGAGATCTATCCGCTGGTCAAGGGGCGGCCGGAGCTCTACATCATGGCCCGCATCTATACGCTGCCGGTGCTGATGCTGACCATCGCCATCTACAACATCTTCCCGAAGGTGATGCCGTCCGACGGCTGGTTCAACAATGATGTGTGGCGAGTGTGGGGTGTGGTGAACTTCGTGCTCACGATCCCCTATTTATTCTGGTACACATGGCAATTGGAGTCCGGGCGGGCGTTCATCATGTTCCGGCGCGGGCCGGCTCGGCAGGAGTTTCTGCACGAGCACGGCGATGACATCAAACGCCTGATGGCGCTGAACTCCTCATTGGATGCCGGCCGGGATACCAGCGGAAAGGCCTGAGCCTCAGCAGCGAACGGCGTAGGCGGTGTGCGGCGCCGGGTGCAGGTCACAGTGGCTGCTGTAGTTCGGCTGACTGTCGGGCGCTTGAATATTCGCATTGCCGAAGGTGGCGCCATTGCTCGCAGGGCCGTTCCCGAAGGTGGTGCCATTGGTCGCGGGGCCGTTCCCGAAGGTGGCGCCATTGCTCGGGGGGCCGTTCCCCACGGTGTTGGACGAGGCGTTCGCCAGGGCCGGCGCCAGCGTAGCCGGAACGATTACAAAAGCGCCGACGAGCGCGAAAACGGCTGCGGTGGTGCGGGCACCGTTGCGCAACCGGTGTGCCATCAGAGGGTATTTCTTCATACCCTGACAACGAGATCGCCCTTGGCACAGTTCATTTCGGAGATGTTTCGACTGTGCTTCCCCGCCGTTATCTTCGCCGTGCCGCGGGCGGGCCGCCTAGTCTTTGACCACGATGCCGATCGCGGCGGCGAAGGTGGGGGCGAGATCGAGGAGTTGCGTCGAGGTGATTGTCGCGCCCGCGAGCGCTTCGACGCCATCGGAGACATTGAGGTAGCGCGCGCTGCGCAGATCAACCTTCTTCAGCTCGGCTTTACGCATGGACAGCGCCTGCACCTCCGAACCCGGGAAGCTGACGGAGGTCAGTTTCGCCTCACTGATATCGATATGCCGCAGTACACAATCGACGAAGGACACATCGTTGAGATGGGCGCCGCGCAGGTTCACCGAATCGAATTTGCAGTTGTAGAACCGGACCCGGCGCAGCCGTGCCCCGAATGCCTCGACACCCGAGAAGGCATTCATCACCAATTCGGTATCCAGCCAAGAACTATCCGACAGGTCGGTACGGATCCACTGGGTGCCGTGGATCCACACATCATTGAAGCGAGCGTGCCGCATGGTCCCCCCGGACACCGTGCCGGCCGTTATCGCGCATTCGGTGAATTGCGCGCCCCGGGCCTGCACCTCATCCAGTTGCAGCCCGTCGAAGAGCGCACAGTCGTACTCCCCCTCCATCCCGATCTCGTCGTGCTCCACCAGGTGGCGTGCGAACGACAGGTCGGCCAACTCCCGCGGCATCAGAAGTCCTCACATGATCGGTAATCGAAGCCGATGACATACGTCGCGGCCCCTCGACCGTAGCCGAGGGTTTCAGGATCATCGCGAGGCGGAGCGCCCTGCATACGTCCGCAGCGCGCGGTGATATACAGGCGTGAACCTTCGCACCGAAACTGACGGAAACGACTGCTAGGAGCGAATTTGACGTCCATTCAGACCATTACCTCCGCACTGGCGGGGCTGGATTCGATCCGCGGCGAGTTGGCCGATTTCTATCGCGATCTGCACGCGCATCCCGAACTGTCCGGAGTCGAGTTCCGCACCGCCGATCAGGTGGCGCGGCAGGCGACGGCGCTCGGGTACCAGGTGACCACCGAGATCGGCGGCACCGGCGTGGTGGCGGTGCTGGCGAACGGCCCGGGGCCGACGGTGCTGGTGCGGGCGGACTTCGACGCCCTGCCCATCCAGGAGGCGACCGGACTGCCGTATCAGTCGCGCATCGACGGGGTGATGCACGCCTGCGGCCACGATATGCACGCCACCTGTCTGCTGGGCGCGCTGAAACTGCTCGGCGACGCCCGGGCGTCCTGGTCGGGAACACTGCTGGCGGTTTTCCAGCCGGCCGAGGAGACCGGCCGGGGCGCCCAGGGAATGATCGACGACGATCTCTTCGCCCGCTTCGGTACTCCCGATATCGTGCTCGCACAGCACACGGCCCCGGTTCCGGTGGGCCTGATCGGCGGGCACAGCGGTATCGCGGCGGCGGCCACCGATGCGCTGCGCATCGTGATGCACGGGCACGGCGGGCACGGTTCCCGCCCCGAGGCCACGGTCGATCCGGTGGTGATGGCGGCGGCCACGGTCATGCGCCTGCAGACCATCGTTTCCCGCGAGATCGCGGCCGATGAGGCCGCGGTGGTGACGGTCGGGGCGATGCGGGCCGGGACCAAGGACAACATCATTCCCGACGACGCTGAGCTGCAACTCAATATCCGCACGTTCACGCCGGAGGTGCGCATGCGGGTGCTCGCGGCCGTGGACCGGATCGTGCGGGCCGAGGCGGCGGCGGCCGGTGCGCAGTGGGCGCCGGACACCTCGGTCATCGATGCCTTCCCGGTCATGGTCAATGACGCCGATGCGATGCAGCGCACGCTCGGCGCGTTCGGTGCGGTGTTCGGCAATGACAAGGTGTTCGATCCCGGCCGGATCACCGGCAGCGAGGATGCCGGAAATTTCGCGACCGCGGCCGGAGTTCCGCTGTGCTACTGGATGTTCGGCGTTCTCGATCCGGCGGTGTTCGGCGGTTCCGATCCGGTGCAGATCCTGCATGACCTCATCGGCGGGAAGCTCGATCTGAAGACTGTTCCGGGGCCGCATACGGCGGGTTACGCTCCCGTCGTGGATCCGGCGATCAAGGTCGGGGTCACGGCCATGACCACCGCCGCCCTCACCTGGCTCGGAGAGGCTCGATCGTGACGACCATCGGGGTTACCGGGTGCACCGGCAAGCTGGGATCGATGGTGGCGCAGCGGCTCTCCGAGGCGGGCGCGGATCTGCGCTTGATCGCGCGCAGTCCGCGCAAGGAGTTGCCGGTTCCCGATGCCGACGTGCGGTATGCGGAATACGGCGACGGGCAGCTGTTCGAGGCGGCGACCGCCGGGGTGGACACGCTGCTGCTGGTGTCGGCCATGGAGAGTGAGCTGCGGGTGGCCGAGCACACCACCGCCATCGATGCCGCAGTCACGGCGGGGGTGCGGCGCATCGTCTACATCTCGTTCCAGGGTGCGGCGCCGGAGGCGACCTTCACGTTCGCGCGCGATCACTGGTACACCGAGCAGCACATCCGGCAGACGGGTGTGGAGTTCACGGTCTTGCGGGACAACAACTATCAGCTGCATCTGCCCGGGCTGGCCGATCCGGAGACCGGGGTGATTCGCGGACCGGCCGGTACCGGGCGGGTCGCCGCCGTCGCGCACGAGGACATCGCGGAGGTCGCGACCGCCGTACTGCTCGACGGCACGCTGCTGCCCGGTGAAGTCCGCGATGTCACCGGACCGCAGGCCCTGACGCTCGCCGAGGTCGCCGGCATTCTCAGCAGGCACACCGGCCGGACCATCACCTATGAGCCGGAATCGATTCCCGAGGCGTATGCGAGCCGGGCCGGATACGGCGCACCCGAGTGGATGGTCGCGGGCTGGGTCACCTCCTACGAGGCCATCGCCACCGGCGAATTGGCTGCCGTATCGGACACAGTGCAGGCGATCACCGGGCACCTGCCGACCACATTCGATCGATATCTCACCGACCATCCCGATATCCTCAGCAAGCTGTCCACGTCATGACTTCCGGGCAGGCGCCGAGTTGTTCGGGGCACAGGCGAAAGGGTGATCATGCGGGTCGTCGCTGAAATTCTCGTCGGCCTGCTGGCCGCACTGCACGTCTACATCATGGTCATGGAAATGTTCCTCTGGACCACACCCCGCGTCCGCGCCTCCTTCGGCAGCACGGCCGAATTCGCCGAGCAGACAAAGGTTCTCGCGGCCAACCAGGGCCTATACAACGGCTTCCTCGCCGCCGGTCTGATCTGGGGCCTGATCGCCTCGGATCCGGTGGGCCACGATGCCCAGATCTTCTTCACCGCCTGCGTTGTGGTGGCGGGCCTGTACGGCGGCGCCACAGCCAGCCGCCGCATCCTGCTCGTTCAGGCGCTGCCCGGCGCGATCGCGCTTGCCGCGGTGCTGTTCAGCGGATAGCACTGTGTGCGGTGCCCGCCCCGGCTCACGCCCTCAGCCGATCGACAGGGCGAGGTGGAAGTCGACGCGGTCGTTGAGGCCGGCCAGGCTGTGGCCGGTCAATTGTTCTATGCGGCCGATGCGGTAGCGCAGGGTGTTGACGTGGACGTGCAGTTGGGCGGCGCAGCGGCTCCAGGATCCGGAGGCGTCCAGGAATGCGGTGAGGGTGGCCACCAGGTCGGCGCCGCGCTCGCGGTCGTATTCCTCGAGTGGTCCGATCAGGCGCTGCCGGAACAGGATTCGCACATCGTCGGGAACCGAGGCCAGCAGGAGCAGGTGTGAGGACAGTTCGGCGCTGGTCGCGGCGGAGAACCAGTCCTTGGACAGCATGGCGGTGCGGTGTGCGTGGCGGGCTTCGTGCAGCGAACGGCGCAGGGCCGTTATGCCGGTCGCACCGTGGCCGATGCCCGTAACCACTCGGCCGCGGCCGACGAGTGGTCGCAGCCGTTCGGCGGCCTGGCGCACCACATCGATCAATTCCTTTCCCGCCGTGTCGGATTCGACCGGGGTCAGGACGAGGTACCCGGACTCGGTGCCGATCGGCTCCGTCGATCCCGGCCGGGTGCGCACGATATCGCCGAGGACGACCGCGGCGAGTTCGGCACCGTAGCGGGTATCGGCGGCGCTGGCCACGACAGCGGCGATCGGGCGGTCCGGATCGAGCCCCAGACTGCGCAGCCGCGCTTCGGCGGCGCCGTCGTCGCCGGTGCCGAGAAAGGTCAGCGATTCACGCAGGAACCGCTCCTCGATGAGTCTGCGTTCCTGTCGTGCGGCTTCGCTCATCGCCCAGAGTGCGCACACCTGGGTGATGGCGTCGACGATCCACGGTTCCCGGTCGCGGTAGTCACCCGTGGTCACCAGATACCCGACCGGCGGACGCCGTGCGATCGGCGACTGCACGGGATGTAGCGATGCGGTGCTCTGGCCCACCACCTGAACGCTCGGAAATACGGCCTCCGCCAAGGCATTCCGGAAGGCGCGGTCGAGTCGGCCGGCCTCGGGCTCCGGCAGCGGGCCACCCATGATCAACCCGGTCGCCGAGAGCAGGGCGCAGTCGAGCCGCGTCGCGCGCCGCAGGGCCGAGACCAGACCCTCGGGTCCCTCTCCTGCCGCCAGGCTCGCGAGCAGCTCCCGGTGCAGCCCACTGCCGGGGGTACCGGTGATCGCGGAATGGACGGCGGCGGTGATGGTGGCGTACGAGACGTCATCGCGCACGGTGCACAGGGTGAGTCGATGTCGTTGGGCCGCATCGCGAATCGCCTGCGGGACGCGGCCGACGATCGCGGTGCCGACCACCAGCGCCGCTGATCCCGCCCCGGCGAGCGCGGCGCAGAAGACCTCCGCATCGGATTCGGTCCGATACCAGCCGGCACTGGTGAGCACCAGTTCTCCGCCTGCGAGGTAGCCGACCGGATCGGGCAGATCGGTGGTGTAGACGCCGCGGACGATGCGATCGGGCGGACTGTGGCTCAGCAGTTCCAGACCGAGGTCGGGACGGTCGAGCAGCTCCGATACCAGCAGCGGCGGCATCGTCCTCACCTCCGAGTGGGATCGAGTGTTACAGCGATGTGCACACCGATGACTCGATGTTCGGAGGATTCTACAAACTCCGCACCGCTGCGGCAGCGCGAGTTCGTACAGCGGCGTGCTGATGAAACCGCCTGGCAGACGGCTTGACTGAAGCAGTCGCCCGATCAACGCAGATCTCGCCAGTCCCCCGGAAACGCCGCTCACGCCGGAATCCGCCTGCTTGTCGCTCGTAGGAGTCACCAATGTCCGCTGCCGATGAGGTCGTCACGACCGCACGGGAAAATCCCTACGGCATAGAAGTTCTCGGGGTCGAACCCATTCCGCCGGAGCTCCGGCACGGCGGGCCGAGGTCGTTGTTCACGCTGTGGTTCGGCGCGAACACCCAGTTCGCGACGCTGTCGGTGGGCGCGCTGTCCACCGCGGTGTTCGGGCTGGATCTGGTGCCCGCCCTGCTGGCCATCGTGCTGGGCACGCTGATCAGCTCGGTGCTGGTCGGGGTGCTGTCCACTCGGGGCCCGGCCACCGGTCTGCCGCAATTGATTCAGACCCGGGGGCCGTTCGGCTGGTTCGGGAATCTGCCCGCGGTCGTCTCCACCGCGGTGGGCGGGATCGGCTGGTACGTGGTCGACACCACGCTGGGGATCTTCATCCTGCGCGATCTGTTCGATATCGGGTTCACGCCGTCGCTGCTGATCATGGTGCTCGCGCAGTTGATCGTGCCGCTCATCGGCTACCGCCTGATCCACGCCATGGAGAAGTGGCTCGCCTCCGGATTGGTCTGTGTCTTCGCCGTGGTCACCGCGTATGCGGTCGGGCAGGTCAGTCTGACCACTGCCGCCCATCCTGCGGGGAGCGTCGTCGGAGCATTCCTGTTGACGGTGTCCGTCACCGGTGCGCGGGGACTGGGCTGGTCGGCGTACGCCTCCGACTACAGCCGGTACCTCCCCGCAGGCACCAGCGGCCGGCGCGTATTCGCTGCTGCCGCAGGCGGTTCCATTGTCTCCGGGGTATGGATCGGCGGACTCGGGGCGGCGCTCGGCACCGTTGCCGAGGTCGCCGATCCCAGTTCCATGGTCCGGCAATTCCTGCCCTCGGTCCTCGGCACCGTCGTCCTGGTATCGCTGCTGCTGTCGACCCTCGCTTCCACAGTGCTGGACCTGTATTCCGGATCGATGGCCGCCCTCGCCGCCGGGGTGCGCATACCGCGCTGGGTGTCGGTGGTGCTGGTGTGCCTGATCGGATCGGTGCTGGCCTGGTGGGCGGGGCAGCACGACTTCGTCACGACGTTCCAGAACTTCCTGCTGATCACCAGCTACTGGCTCGCGCCGTGGGCGGCGGTGACCGTCACCGCATTCTTCCGGCGCGGCGGGACGGTCGCCACGGCTGCCGAATTGTCCGATCGGCGGCGGCGTTTCGGCTGGGGGCTGCCGGCCACCGTGCTCGGCGTCGTGGCGTCGATCCCGTTCATGAGCCAGAGCGTGTACACCGGGCCGATCGCGGCAGCGCATCCGGATATCGCCGGGCTCGGACATGTCATCGGCTGCACTGTCGCCGTTCTCGCCTATATCGCGGTCACCGCGCTCGACCAGGAAAGGGTCACCGCATGATTTCGCCTCGCACCCTGATTCGCAATGGCATCGTCATCCCCTGTGCCGGAGACAGAACGGTCTTCGATCCCGGCTCGGTGCTGATCGAGAACGGCCGCGTCATCGCTGTCGGAACCGTGGCGCAACTCGACGCCGCGGCCGCCGACGCGATTGTCGTCGATGCCACCGATCACGCGGTCATTCCCGGTCTGCACAACTGCCACCTGCACTCCGGCCTGCTGCGTGGGACCGCCGAATCCAAGTCGCTGTGGGATTGGCTGCGCGACTACGTCGATCCCGCGCATCGCGCGCTGACGCCTGATATCGCCGAGGCGGCGTCGCTGCTGTGCTACACCGAAGCGCTGCGCGGCGGCACCACCTCGGTGATGGATATGTGGCGTTATATGGAGGGTTCCGCGCACGCCGCTGAGGCGGTGGGACTGCGTGCCACGCTCGTCCCGTACGTCGCCGATCTGCCGGGGTACGACTACTTCGAAACCCTCGCCAGCAATCGCGCACTGCTCGAGAACTATCGCACCTACGCCGATGACCGGGTTCGCTCCTGGGTCGGGCTCGAGCACCTGTTCTATTGCAGCCCTGAGGCTTTCACCGCTGCGGCCGCACTCGCCGAGGAGTTCGACACCGGACTGCACACGCACTCCTCGGAGACCGCGTCCGAAGTCGAGGAATCGGTGCGCAGATTCGGGCGGCGGCCGATCGAAGAGTTTCTGCACCGTGGCATTCTCGGCCCGCGCACCGTGGTGGCGCACTGCGTCTGGGTGGATGAGCGGGAGATGGAAATCCTCGCGCAGACCGGGACCAGTGTGGCGCACTGCCCGTGCTCGAATATGAAGCTGTCCTCCGGGCCAGCGCCGGTAATCGCCATGCGCGACAAGGGAATCACCGTCGGGCTGGGCAGTGACGGTGAGAAGGAGAACAATAATCTGGATCTGCTCGAGGAGATGAAATTCGCGTCGCTGCTGCAGAAGGTCACCACCCTCGATCCGACGACCGGCGACCCGTGGGACATGTTGACCATGGCGACCATCGACGGCGCACGCGCCCTGGGGCTCGACCGCGAGACCGGATCACTCGAGCCCGGCAAGAAGGCCGACATTGTGCTGGTGGATCTGCGCGCCCTGCACACGACGCCGCTGCTGCACGGTGACGACTTCAATGCGGTGGCGCACCTGGTGTTCTCGGCATCCGCCGCTGATGTGTCGCAGGTGTATGTCGACGGTCGCCTGGTCGTCGATGACGGGAAAGTGCTGACCGTCGACACCCAGGCTATTCGGACACGAGCCCAGAATGCCGCCGAAGAACTCTTCGCGCGGCGCGCCGACCTGACCAGAGAGAGGTCCTGAAAGATGACTGCCATGACGGCAAGTACTCAGCCCGGTCCGGGCTCCACCGGCGAATTGCCGGACGGTGATCTCGCGCTGCTGCGCACGGCGATCGCAGAATCGTTCGCCTCTCGCGAGCGGGGGCGCCATCCGTTCGGTGCGCTCGTGGCCGACGAGAACGGGGTGATCGTCGCGCGGCGGGGTAATAATTCCGCGCCGCCGGAGGGGGATCCGACCCAGCATGCCGAGCTCTCCGCAGCTGCGGAGGCGGTAAAGCACCTCACGGCAGCCGAACTCGCGCGCGCCACCTTGTACACGAGCGCCGAACCCTGCGTCATGTGCGCGGGGGCCATTTACTGGACCGGTATCGGACGGGTTGTGTACGCCCTGTCCGAGGAGAAGCTGCTCGGACTCACCGGGGACAATCCGGAAAACCCCACGTTCGCGCTCCCCTGCCGTGAGGTTTTCGCGCGCGGCCAGCGCCGCATCGAGGTGCACGGGCCGATGCTGGAGGACGAGGCGGCGGGCGCGCACGAGGGGTTCTGGCAATAGCCGCAACGCAGTTCGTCACATGCCGTTGCATTCGATGAGCGGGGGCGGGTAGTCCGGGGCGAGGAGCGGGGCTCGCCAGGGTTTGTGGATGTCGGCGCCGGGGAGGTGGGCGAGTTCGGGGAGCCAGCGGCGGGCGTAGGCGCCGTCGGGGTCGAAGCGGTCGGCCTGGCGGATGGGGTTCAGGACTCGGTTGGGGCGGGAGTCGGTGCCGGTGCCCGCGGCCCACTGCCAGTTGAGCTGGTTGTTGGCGACATCACCGTCGACGAGCCAGCGCTGGAAATGGGCTGCGCCGATACGCCAGTCGATGCCGAGGGATTTACTCAGGAAGCTCGCCGCGATCAGGCGGGCGCGGCCCGGCATCCAGCCTTCGGCCAGGAGTTGGCGCATACCCGCGTCGATGACCGGATATCCGGTGCGGCCGGCGCACCAGGCCGCGGCGGCTTGCGGATCATTGCGCCAGGGTGTGGGGCGGGGGCGATAGTCCTGGGTGGCGACCTCGGGCCGGGCGGCCAGGATCTGATTGTTGAAGTCGCGCCAGGCCAATTGGCGGGCGAACGCGTAGCCGCCGGGGGTGGACAGGTCGGTGCGCCGGACCATTTCGGTGGGTGACAGGCAGCCGAAGTGCAGGTAGGACGCCAGCCGGGAGGTGGCGTCGGCAGCCAGATCGTCACTGGCGGAGGCGTATTCCCCGATGGGTCCGGAAAGCCAGTCGCGCAGCAGCTTTCGTCCGGTGGTCTCGCCTCCCACGGCCAGGTTCGGTGAGCTCTCCGCCGAAGTCAGAGCGGTGAGATCGGGCAGCTCCGCACCGGCGATATCCGGCACCGTCAGCCCGGCGGGCCGTGCCACCGCACTGCGCAGCGGGGTCTCCAGCCAGCGACGGAAGTACGGCGTGAAAACCGCGAAGTGATCCCGCCCGGTCGCCGGGCGCAGATCCGGAGGGTCGACGACGCTGACCGATCCGGAATGCACCGTCAGCCGACACTCATTGTGCCCCAATCGCTCCCGAAGCCGCACGGCGCGCTCGGTGCTGTATCCGCTCACATCCGAGGCGATATGCACCTCCGTCGCGCCGGTCTCGGCAACCACCTCCGCTACCTGCTCCGCGATATCGCCCCGCCGCACCACAAGCCGCCCCCCGACGGCCCGCAACTCAGCATCGAGCTCACCGAGCGCCGCCAACAGGAACCGAATTCGATTCGCCGACAGCGACGCCCGCTCGAGAATCCGGTCGTCGAAAACAAACAGCGGCACCACCGCATCGGCGCGACAGGCCGCCGCCAACACCGGATTGTCCCGGACCCGCAAATCCCTCGTGAACAGGGCAACTGCGACGCTCATCGAAGATCCACCCTAGGCATCCGGCCATCGTAGCTTCGACCCAGCGAACAATGAGCCACGTTCGACACTGAACGGCAATGAATGGACCGATCACCCCACGCCCGGCCACTCTCCCCTACCCGAAGAACAGCCGGCCTCCCCCACCCCGAAGAACCATCAGCCTCGTCGCGTGACGCGCAGGGACGCGCCGTTTGCCAGCCCGATCGCCTGCGGGTAGCTATCGCTTCGCCAGGGCGCGAATCGCTTCCGCGAGCACGGGCGCTGCGATCAGGTCATGGCAATCTGGTCGACATACGCGCGGCGGTAGACACTTTCGACAGTGTCGCGGATCCCGCGCGCCTGCGCGGAGCTGTAGCGCTCGAATCGCAGCCCAGGGATGAGGTTGGTACTCATACCTCGATGGTCCACGGCGTCTAAGGCTTCGCCAGGGCGCGAATCGCTTCCGCGAGTGCGGGCGCATCGGTTAGGTCGTCGAGAACGATATCGGCATCGTCCAGGCTCGGTGCCGGCGTTCCGCCCGCAGCGACGGCGATGACGCGGGCTCCGCCCTGCCGTGCGGTTTCGATATCGCCGGGGCTGTCGCCGATGAGAATGGTGTTCCAGTGGCCATAGCCGTTGGGGTTCTGCGCCGATGCGCGGGACTGTGCGATGGCGACGAGTGCCGGTCGGTGTGCGTCGTCGTCACCGTAAGCGCCGTTCTCGAGGTCGAGATAGCTTTGGAGGCCGAAGATTTCGAGTTTCAACCGTGCGACCGCCCGGGTATTGCCCGTCAGTACGGACTGCCGTATATCGGGGAGAGCAGCCAGATACGTCAGCACGTTCTCTGCACCCGGCAAGGTACGGCCCTGCTGGCGCAATTGGTCTCGCCGCACGGAATAGGCAGCTACGAGAGCATCGGCGAAGACCGGGAAGGGCGGCGGTTCCGATATTTCGTGAAGCGCGGCCGTCGCCACGTAGATATCGGGCTCGGTGCGACCGGTGATGTGCGGCATCTGCCGGAGAACGCACCCGGTGACCTGCTCGAACGCATCCGCGAAGGCCGCACGGCCGACACCGCGCGTCTCGATCAACGTATGGTCTATGTCCCAGAGCACCAGTACCCCGTTGTTCTGTGCCGATACCATCCGAATTCGCACCTCCGGTTCTACTCTGGCTCACATGGTCATGGCGTCACGGCCCAATGACGATATCGGCGCGCGGATTCGGCTGCATCGTGAGCGGAGCGGCCGTACGCAATCAGTAGTCGCCGGATTGGCGGGCATCAGTACCGATTACCTCGGACAGGTCGAGCGCGGCCGAAAGATGCCGAGCGCGACTGTGATTCAAGCTCTGGCAGCGGCTCTACGCGTAGGACCGGGTGCGCTACTCGGCGACACACCCTCGGACACAACGAGGCTGGTATCCGGAAGTGGCGACCGTCTCGCATTGGCGCTGATGTCCGGCGGCGGTGATCCCGTCGCTATCGACGAGTTGGCCGACCGTATCGATCATGCCTGGAAGACTTGGCAGGCCAGCCGTCACCGCTACAGCGGTCTGTTGCCGACGCTGCCCATATTGATCCGTGACACCGAAGCGACACTCCGTAGCCTCCGACGAGGTCACCAACGCAGGCAGATAGCTACTGTCGCGAGCGACCTCTACGGCTTGCTACGCACCGTCACACGACGAGTGGACCGCACCGATCTGTCGTTCTTGGTGGCAGACCGCGGTTTACGCTCAGCCGAGGACGCTGACGACCCCATTCGCCTTGCGGTTGCGCGGTGGAATCTCGGGCACACGCTATTAATGGCAGGTGAGCACGAGGCGGCGATCGAACTCACGACGCTCGCGGCTGACAGTGTGATCGCCGAAGGCGGCCCAACCCCCGCCGCGATCGCAATGACCGGTGCCCTGCAACTTGTTGCGGCAGTTGCCGAAGCACGGGCGGGTCGGCTGTGGGAAGCGCGAGACCGCCTGAGCACCGTGCATCCGATCGCGGTGCGCTCACAACAGGCGGGCAACGTTGGGCACACCATGTTCAGCCCGCTCAATGTCGAGCTGCACGCGATGGCGATCGAACTTCAGGCAGGCGACGCGATCGAAGCGCTACGCATCGCGGATCAGCTCGATGTCACCGAATGCCCTTCGGTAGAAAGGCGTTTCACCTTTGCCCTCGACCTGGCCCGGGCCTACGAGCTCCGCCGCGAGGAAACCGGAACGCTCCTGCACCTGCTCGATGCCGAGCGAGTAGCACCCGAGGACCTCGATCACTGCCCCGCAGCGCAGGAAATGGTGAGGCGCCTGCTGCACAGCGCACGCTCGACGAATCGAACTCAAGCTGCTGCCCTGGCCGACCGCCTGAACATGGATACCTGACCCGGTCCGCACGGCAACCCGGTCTCTGAGACCGGGTTACCTCCCGACCACGGCTCTAGCGTCATCGACAGCACCACTCGCCTGGTGCGGACGATGACCGTCGAGGCCGGGAGGAATCGGGAAATGGAATATGTCGTCGCTCTGACACTCATTACGATCATGCTCACGACCGGGCTAGCCTTGCGCCACAACCTATACCAGCCACGCCACTACGCCGGAACCTCCGTCGCTGACCTTCAGGCACGGCTAGCGGCCGATCGCACGTTCCTGCCTGTTGCCAGGGGGTGGTGATCGTGCTCGAAATACCCACTGCCATCGGCTATCTGCGCTCGGACATCTCCCGCTCGCGCCAGCCCTGGGATGAGATTCAAATCCGTAGCCTCGCAAGGCGACTCGGGTATGTGCTGGCGAAGACCATCGTATTCAGTGAACGCACCGATGATCCGATGCAGCGGGTGATCGATGTTGTCCGCACCATCGATGCCGAAGCGGTGGTCATCCCGGGGCTCGAGCATTTCGACGGGTATCCGCCCTCTGCGCTACTTGCGGTCGCTGATGTCATTACCGTCTCGCCCGAGCAGACCTTCTCGCGGTGGGTCATCCCACCCGATGCACCTGCCGGTATGAGTGCTCGATGACACGTCGTATCGGCCGTCATTTGTGGCAGGGGACCTTACAAAAAACGGGTGCAGGGCGGGGGTGGGACCGTGTTGTATGGGTGGGTGACATTGCCACGTAAGGGAACTCGGGTGCTTGCCTTGGATGGGGAGCGGTATCGATGGGTTGTTTCGTCTAGTGATCTGCCCAATTTGCGGTTTGTGATCGAGGCCGAGGATGTGAATGGGCAGCGGGTGGTGGTTGGGGTGGATGATGGGTCGGTGATTACGCCCGGGCTGGTGGCCAGGGCTGTGGCGGAGGCGCTGCGGGCGGGGTGGACGCCGCAGGAGCGTGGTCCGCAGTTGCATTTCCGGCTCGAGGGAGAGCAGTTTGTGCCGCACGGGGTGGGAGGCGGGTGGCCGGCCTGAGGGTATTCGGTGTCTGGGGGTTCGGCTCGAGGTGCGGGCAATACCTGACTGGGCGGGGCGGGGCGGCGACGATGGGGGTATGACCCAGATCGCGTCCTCCCCTGATCAGGTGGTGGCTCAGCGCTACCGCGACCCGGCGCCGACTGCGCCCGCGCTGTGGAATCCGGTGCTGCAGGTGCTGCACGAGCATCGGTCGGTGCGCCGGTATCTGAGTGATCCGGTGCCGGATGATGTACTCCGACTGCTTGTTTCGTCGGCGCAGTCCGCACCGACCTCCTCGAATCTTCAGGTGTGGAGCGTGATCGCGGTCCGCGATCCGGACCGGAAGGCGCGGCTCGCGGAACTCGCGGGCGATCAGGAACACATTCGGCAGGCTCCGGTCCTGCTGGTGTGGACGGCCGATCTGGCGCGATTGCGCGGGCTGGCGGCCGAGCGTGCGGTTCCGCTGGACGGGGCCGATTATCTCGAGTCGAGCTATGTCGCGTTCATCGATGCGGCGCTGGCGGCACAGAATGCGGTCGTGGCGGCGGAATCGCTGGGACTGGGCACCGTATACATCGGCGCGATCCGCAACAATCCCGATCAGGTAGCAGCCGAATTGGCCTTGCCGCCGGGGGTTTTCGCGGTGTTCGGCCTGGTGGTCGGCATTCCGGATCCGACCGAGGACGCCCGCGTCAAGCCGCGCCTCCCGCAGGCCGCGGTGCTGCACGAGGAAACCTACGATGCGAGCGGGCAGAGCGCGCACGTGGCGGAGTACGAAACGCGCATCGCGGAGTTCTACGCCGAACAGCAGCTCGACCACTCCTGGACCGACCGGGTGCTGTCCCGGCTCGGCTCGGCCGCCGCCCTCAAGGGACGCGACCGGCTGCGCGATCAGCTTACGGCCCAAGGTTTTCCGCTGCACTGATGCGCCCGCCGCAGAGGCGCTGCACCCGTGAATTACCTCCGCGAGGCGCCCGGGTCGTCCGCACCCAGGTTGGCGAGCAACCGGAGATTGTCCTCATCGATGCTGCCCGGTTCCGGAGCCAAGCTGATCAGCTCGTGGCCGGAGCCGTCCGGCAGCATGAACCGCTCCTGATGCAGGGTGATCACGCCGACCATCGGATGCCGAAAGCGTTGCGCCCCATGGCCGCGCACGCTGACCTCGGCGGCGGCCCACAGTTCGCTGAACCGGCGGCTGCCGATGGACAGTTCACCGATGAGCGCGGCCAGCTCCGGGTCATCGGGGAACTCCCCCGCGGCATGGCGCAGGTGGGCCACGCTGTCGGCGGTGCGCGAGGATCGATCGGCATACAGCTCGAAGCGGTCGGCGTCGAGAAAGATCATCCTGGCCAGATTGCGTTCGGCTACCGGCATCTGGTCCAGATCGCAGTAGAGCAGACCGGCCAGCCGGTGCGGGCGGCGTTGACCGCGCACCGTCGTTTGAAGGACCCGGAGCGTCCCCGCCAGCGCAACGGCGAGTACTGGCTGACTGGGTTGGCCTAATGCGGCGGCACCTGGGGTGAGGGCACCGAGGCAGCGGGTCAGTACTGCGCCAGTTGGATGGTCGGGTCGCTGCTGCAACGCCAGCGCAAAGCAGGCACGATCTCCCAGCGCCGTTATGGGTGCGTGGCCAAGGATGCGGCGAAGGTGGCGTGTGGGTGCGGGCGGGTGTTCCGGGACGCGGGCGTGCCGGAGATGTTCGTCGCGCAGCAGGTGATCGCCGAGTACGAGAACCCGGAGATCCTGGCCCAGCTCGACCGCGGGAACGACAATGCCGAGCGCATCGCGGGGTTGCAGCACCGCATCGAGACGACGGCGGGGAATCTCGACGCCGAAACCGATCGGCGCACGGAGGTGTTGACCGGTGTGGGTGACGCCGATGACTTGCGGGTGATCGACCGCACGATAGCGGGACTGAAAATTGCTTTGAAAACTCTTCGTGCCGAACAGGATTCGGTGCGAGGTGCGCCGGGCGGCTGGCGCTGGCTGAGTGGCAGTGCAAACCAGAGTCAGGCATTTCCGGAGTTGCACAGCGTTCACCGAATGATTAACTTGCGTATTACACGTGGTGCGTGGGGCATCCGGGGAATTTCGGGGTGGGGAATGAAGATCGATCCGGATTCGCTGACGAACGCGGCCGTGGCCATCGGCGAGCTCGGTGAGGCGGTGAAAGACGCCGCGGTGTTCCGCCTCTCAATGCGCAGCGCGGGGTGGATGCACTGAAGGGGTCGAAGATTGCTGCTGCGCTCGGCGGGTCCCTACTGGCGATGGATGCCGACGACGCGAGCAAGCAGGCCATGACGGTGCTCGGTTCTCGGTATGCGGGTTTTGCGAGCCTGCTTGAGAATGCCGCGGCCACCTTCCACGACACCGATCAGGAACTGGCTGGGCAGTTCGCCGCGCTAACCGATCTGAACGCGAGTGGCAGCTGAGGTGGGTACTCCGACCAAGTCGCAGGTGATGAGCTGGAAGACCGGGTCACTCGGGCAGATCGCGGGCGATGCGGGCAAGATCCGCGACGCTATCGACACCCAGGCTGACACCCTGAACCGGACCATCGACGGCCTGGACTGGTCGGGCGCGGCCCACGACGGTGCACTTGGACGGGCGGATCGGGAGAAGTCACAGCAGCGTGCGGTGGCGACCGCCTACGACGACTTCGCCACTGCGTTACAAGGTGCCGAGGGCGCGATCGACTATCCGATCGGCGAGATTCAGTCCAGGATCAACCGTATGGGCGCGGGTTGGTCGGTGGCCGAGGACTTCACCGTCACCGCCCCGAACAACGCTAAATCCAGCAAGCCGAGCGACAACGACAAGAACGATGCCGACAACGACACCGCCAGCCTGCAGGGCCTGGCTCGTTCGATCGGCGAGGCGATGGACACCTGGGCCCCGAAGATTCTGGACGCGATCAACTCGATCTCGGGCATGGCTCCGACCAAAGCCCAACTGGTAGCGACCAATCCGCTCGACGCGCTTACCGCCGATCAGGCCCGCAAGGACCTGCAAGCGTTGAAGAACGGCACCGCCGACCCGGCCACCGTCGAGCGACTACGCATGGCCACTACGTTGTCGCAGGACGCCCACAAGACACTCGACGGTGACACGCCCGAGGGCACCAAGTCCCCGGACACCGATAAAACTGTCAACCTGCCCCAGTTCGCGTATCTGGATGCGTTCACCCAGGGCATGAACGGCATGTCTCCCGACGACATCGACAAGCTCGGCAGTGGGTTGCCCGGCAACGAGCCGTCGGTGGTGCAAGCGGGGATCGCGAACGATTTCCGCATCATCTCCAACCCTCAGGTCCACGCCGCCGGGCTCGACGGCCAACCCATGGGCACCGATACCGGCGGTATGAAGCGTCTGCCCGACAACGTTCAACTTTGGTTGCAGAGCAATCCGAGCGGGCTGATGAGCCCGGAAGCACTGGCAAACGGAGGAGACACGAATCCTGCCGTGGTCTCCACTTTGAGCAAGGGGAATAAGCAGTTCGGCGCGCTCGCCGATCTGATGAGCAAGGGCGACAACACCATTCAGGGCAGCGACATCAACCGCGCGCTGATCAAGCAGGGGGCCGAACTCGCTGCCCTGGACACCGACAAGAACTCCGATACCAGCAAGCTCGCCGACAGGTTCCTGGGCGACGCCGCGGGCGACCACACCGCCGTCCGTGACGCCCTTACCAACCCCAACGGGGTCATGGACGTCACCTGCACTCCCGGCGGGCATTACGACGCCAACAGTCATGTGCTCGATATCCTTGACCACCAGTGGAATACGGACCAGACCGGTGCCCAGAAACTGGTCTCCTGGATCGGCGACGACGCCGGATCGTCGAACCAGTTCTTGCAGCAACGCGCTGGCGAGTCAGCCCAATCGTTGGCGACCGTCATCGCTCACAACCAGGCCACCCTGTCCCACAATGTGCCCGGCTACCCCGGCCACGTGTCCTTCGGCGAACTCAACCCGGGCCTCAGCCAGGTCGTGGCCAAATCGTTGGAGCCTTACCTCCCCAACCTCTCCGGAGTCAGTGACACCGACCTGCTCGTCAACCATTACTGCGGTCACCTCGACACCGCCAGCAGCAGCGACCCCAGCCCCGCTGCCAATGGCGAGCAAATCCCCCACACCCCCGGTGACCTGTCGAATCTGTTCAAGGTGATCGACTCCGATCCGAAAGCCGCCACTGAATTCAATTCCGCCGCCGCCCATCTGGCCGGACAACTCGACTCTGCCTACGGCACGGGGCACCACGACCACGCGGACTACGAGCAGGGACAGCTCACCGGGGCCATGAAGAACGGCCTCACCGACGAACTATCGACCCTGATCAAGGATGATCACGAGAACACCGGCGATGCCGCCACCTCGGCGTATAACCGGAAGGCGGAAATCGCTGACATTGCCACCGGAATCTTGAACGGTGCCGGTCTTGCGGGAACGGAAGGTGGTGTCGTGTCCACCGCGGCCTGGATCCTCGACCCCATCATCAAAGCTGATATTCCCCAACCTGACATATACGGCATTGACCAGACCGCAACACACTGGAACAGTGACCTCGCATCGGCCACACATGTCGACGCGAACAACACCTTCCGGCAAGACGCCAACATCATCAACGGCTTCAACTCGTTCCACGCCGGCACCTTCGAACAATTCAACAACCACGAATACGACGGGCGCACCCACCAATTCTTTGACTCCAAAGGCCAACCTAATATGGACGTCATCGAGAAGAATCAGAGTGCTTTCAATGACGCAAAGAAGAATATAATCGGCTGGGAACTTTTTGACGAATATTACACTCAACAACGCGCTGGACTGACCAACCTGGGCATTATTCCCCAGGAGGATGGACCGAAATGATACGGATTTCCGTCAAGGCGGTATCGATACTCGCGGTGGCGCTTGCTGCGGTGTTCTCGGCAGCCGCCTGCTCGACCGGGGCATCGCCGGACCAGGTGAACAGTACGACGGCAGGACCTCCCGTTACGCCCCCGTACGATTCGTACGTGGACGACGCGCATATAGTAGCCGACTATGCTAAAACCGATCCGGGAATCTTCGAGAAGTTCAACACGTACCCCAACAAGACCACCGGGGAGCCACGAAAATTTTTCGATTCGAACGGACAACCCGATATGTATGTCATCGATCATAATATGGAAACGTTCGACGAAGCAAAATTTGCCCTCCTTCCGCATGATTTTTATATGCAAGAATCGCGACACTTTTACGATGTTCACGAGTCGTCCGTCGCGGTGAAGCCGACAGCGTGAAGGTGCGCATACCGATAGGGACGCACAGAAGCAATGCGCTGATGATCTGAACTCTCAACGTCTTCCCTGATAACTCGGTCCCGACTACATCACGTCCGCAGCGGCGTCCAACGACACCACTTCCAATTACACCCAGCCTGATTGCCCCCGCAGCGCCACGCTCGCTATCCAGGCGGCCAACGGCAGAATTCGCCAACGCCGAAGACGCATGACCGGGCTTGCCCTCCAAAAAGAGTCCAGATGGCGAACTCGACCGAAGCCGGCGGGACCCGCGGCCGATTCCCTAATATCAGGCGACCTTGGATTCCAGCCGCAGATCAGCCCCCGGCAATCGCTACGAGCGGTCACCACGACGGACCGGTGCGCGCCCGTGTCATCAAGGCTCGGCAAAGACCTGGAGGCAGGGGACACCCAGGCCAGGCCGAAGCACCACCGGGCCGAGAACCGCACGGCACCAGTGGATTCGCACTACACATCGCCGCGCCGAACCAGCGACGAGGCTCGTGGTGTCACGCAAAACCAAATCCCGCGTACCCGCCAATGGCGGTGACGTGAAAGTAGCGCCGACAAGGAACTGGTGGCGGGACCTGCTCGACGTTTGCCGCCCTCAGTTCCTGGTGAGCGTCGTTTCAATTGTCGGAGAGGGCCATGCGGCGTGGGCGGTCACGAACCTCACGGACGTTGGTGACCTGCCAGCCGTTGGGAAATCCGGTGGTGCGGTCCATGATCACGTGGTCACACTGCAACGGTGGCGAGGATGGAAACGGCTGGGCGGATATCGATCCGAAGCCGGGCGATCGGGTGGAGTCTGACCTCGTGGGTGTTGTTCGCCGGTTCCGGGCCGTTGGCCAAGGCGGTGATGGTGGCGGGCTGGCCTCCGGCGGCGGTGACTTCGGCGCGGATCGCGTTGGCGGCTGGACTGCTGGTGCCGCTCGTCGCGGTGGTGCGGCCGCGGGCGCTGCGCTTCCGCCGTGCCGATCTGTGGCTGCTGCTCGGCTACGGGATTCTCGGCGTCGCAGGTGTGCAACTGCTGTTCTTCGTTGCGGTGGCACGGGTTCCGGTCGGGGTGGCGATGGTGCTGGTCAATCTTGCGCCGGCGTTGGTAGCGCTCTGGGTGCAGGTGGTGCGGCGCACTCGGCTGCCCGGGAGGGTGTGGCTGGGCATCGGATTCGCCGTGGTCGGATTGGCCCTTGTCGCACAGATCTGGCAGGGCGCCCGGTTGGACCTGCTCGGCATTGCCGCCGGTCTGGGCTCGGCGATCTGCTCGGCCGGGTACTTCCTGCTGGGCGAACACGGTGCGAGCAGGCACGACCCGATCGGCCTGACCGCTGCCGGCTTGGCCATCGGCGCAGTGGTGGTGGCGGTTTTCGCCCCGCCTTGGACGCTGCCGGCAGCCCTGCTTTCCGCGCCGGCCGTACTGGGTGATCTGCGAACGCCGGTCTGGCTGGTGCTACTGATACTGGCGGTGGCCGGCACCGTGCTGCCCTACCTGGCCGGGCTGCGTGCCCTGCGCGATCTCCCCTCGGCGCCGGCCAGCGTACTGGCCGTGGTGGAACCGCTGGTCGCCGCGGCGCTGGCCTGGCTACTGCTCGGCCAGTCACTCGGGCCGATGCAGATCGTCGGGGTGGCGATCATGCTGATCGGCGCAATGCTGGTGCAGCTGAACATGTCCGAGGCCGCTCCCGCCGTTTCGAACTCGACGCGGCAGTAGTGGGTGATCGGCTCGCGAGCAGCGAGCCGATCCGCCCGAGCTCACCAGCCGGAGCCGGAACCACCTGATCCGGTGTTGGCGAGAATGGTGCCGATGATCATTTGGGCGAGCCCGGCGACAGAGCCAAGAAATTCCACGATGTCCTCCGCTATCTCCTCCGCCGATTGTCCGGCGTAGCCGTGAACCTAGCCCAGCAAACTTCTGGAAGACAGATGTTTCATAAAATTCGGTTTGGCTATGACCGGACGGGCGGTCCAGGCGCAGACACTGGCGACAGGCATGGAGGTACGGGTCAGTTCGAGGGGATGAGTCCGGCGAGGAGCGTGCGCAGCGGGGTGGGGGTGCGGTCCAGGAGGCTGCTGAGAGTTGCTCCGGTGGTGGTGAATTCGCCGTTTCGGGAGGCATGGAACATGCCCAGCAACATTGCCGCCTGCGGTGCGGGAACGCCGTGTTCGATCAAACCGGCCACCCACTTCTCGTCGCCCATCACAACCCGGCGGATGGGACGGCCGGTGAGGTCGGTGAGGATTTCGGCAATGTCTTTGAGGTCCAGGGCATTCGGTGCGGTCAGTGGTGGAGTCGGGCCGTCGAATCGGGGTTCTTCGGTGAGGATGCGGGCGGTGGCCGCGGCGAGGTCGCGGTGGGCGGTCCAGGAGACCGGTCCGTCGGCGGGGGCGGCGAGTTCGCCGGTTTCGAGGGCGCGGCCCAGCAACAGGGGGACGGTGCTGGCGTAGAAACCGTTGCGGAGCGACGTGTAGGGGGTGCCGGTTTCGGCCAGGTAGCGCTCGGTGGCGGCGTGGTCGGGCATGAGGGCGAAGAGCGAATCAGCCGCTGCGCCTTGGTGACTCGTGTAGAGGATGCGCTCGGTGCCCGCGGCGCGTGCGGCGTCGATCGCCGCGGTGTGCTGAGCGACGGCGGAAGTGCCGGATTCATTGGACGAGACGAGTAGCACCTGCGTCGCGCCCTCGAATGCCGACGCAAGGGAATCCGGGTCGGCGAAGTCGCCCTGCCGCACGCGCACACCACGTGCGGCGAGGTCCGCGGCGCGGGCGGTATCGCGAACGCTGACACCGACGCGGTCCGCCGGAATCCGCGCGAGCAACTGCTCGACGATCTGTGAGCCGAGGGTGCCCGTGGCACCGGTAACGATGATCATAATCCGCTTCCTTCAACTGTTATCACTGGAACCATCTTTACGTTATCACTGATAAATCGGTGATAACGACGATGCGTTATCGTTGTTATATGTCGGACGCCAAAACAGCCGGTAGCAGCAGGGACGAGACGCGCGCACAGCTCGTGGAGGTCGCGGCGCAGCTCATCAGCGAGCACGGTGCGGCCGCTGTCACCACACGCGCCGTCGCCCAGGCGGCCGGTGTGCAGGCGCCGACGATCTATCGGCTGTTCGGCGATAAGGACGGGCTGCTCGATGCCGTCACCGAGCATGTCTTCGCCGCCTATATCGCCGGAAAGAAGCTCGCCGAGGACGACAGCGACCCGGTCGTGGCGCTGCGCGCGGGCTGGGACACGCATATCGGCTTCGGGCTGGCCAATGCGGCGCTGTTCGGGCTGATCAATGATCCGGCCCGCAATGCCGGAACGTCCGCGGCCAATACCGCGGGTGTGGCGGTGCTGCGCGCACGGGTGCATCGGGTGGCGGCGATCGGCCGGCTTCGAGTGCCCGAGCGCCGCGCGGTGGAGCTGATTCGCGCCGCGGGCACGGGCACGGTTCTCACACTGCTGTCCATGCCGGAGCAGGATCGGGATCCCGATCTCGCGGACGCCATGTTCGACGCGGTGATGCGGTCGATCCTCACCGATGCGCCCGCACTCGCCGAGGACAGCCCGGCAGCGGCGGCGGTCGCCTTCCGCACTGTGGTGCCGGAACTGCCGATGCTCACCGCGACCGAGCGCGCGCTGATGTCGGAGTGGCTCGACCGTGCCACCGCCTCGCAGCAGAGCGGCCGACCGGCCTGAGCGGTCAAGCCGGTTTGCGGTGCACGTCGAGTCCGGCCACAAACGCGGCCGCTTCCCGATGGGAGCGCACTCGGACGAATTCGATGTGCCCATACGCCGGATCAACCTGCGCCGTCAGATACTGCGCGCGATTCTTGGCGTGAGTTGTCCACGCCCACACGATCACCGACTGCTCCGGATCGAGCGAGAACAAATTGGTCCAGCGTTCCCGATTCCCGTTCCACAGTTCGCGCCTGGCCAACGCACGGCCCAGAGTCCGCTTGACGATCTGCGCCATCACCAGTGGGCGCGGCAGATCGAACCAGATCACGATGTCCGCACGGGCCCAGACCAGGTCGCCGACCTTGCTGCGATAGTTGCCGTCCGCCACCCAGGCGGGCTGCGCGATCAACTCGGTGACCGCGGCCCGGAATTCCTTGTCGGGCAGCTGTGTCCAACCGGCCTGATGGAAAATGGCATCCAATTCGATATGCGGAATTCCGAGCCGCAGCGAAATTCGCCGCGCCAGTGAACTCTTTCCCGAACCGGAGGTGCCCACCACCGAGATCCGTCGCGCGCTGCTCACCAGTGCATTATCCACGGGGTTACCCGGGCGGCGGCGCATGACCCAATCACGCAGCACGGCTTCGATATCGAGCATTGGCGGCACCCACCCGGGCGCGCTAGCCTCGTGCGCATGGGGCTGGCTGTGGCAACGCACGTACTCGCTGATGCGCTGAAGGACGGTGACGACCCCGAGCACCTCGAATATCTGCGCGAACAGTTCGCTGCGATCAATGATCTGCTTGCCGGGGAAGGACTTCCGGCACACACCGAGTCGGAGGTGCGTGGGGCCGCGAGCATGCGGAGTCGGCTGGGCGGTGTTCCCTACAGCTTCGTGCACTATCTGCGGCGCGCGTACGCGCGGGCGCACGAGAAGCCCGATGAGGCGCTGACACCGGTCGCCGCCGACGAGAATCCCGCCGACGATCCGGCGGTCGATCAGCTCACCTACATGTTCGAGTCGCATCTGCTCTGCCACTCGGACTGCGAAGGCTATTACGTACCGGTCGATTTCACGGAAGTTCTCTTCCCTGAAGACGATTCGGGTCTACCCGGTGGCATGGTCGGATCGAGCAATGCACTGCTGCGTGAACTCGTCTATGTCGCACCATATCTCGGCATCACACTCATCGACGGCGAGTTGTCTCAAACCGAAATCGACCGACTATGTGAAGAATTCGACGACGACAGCCCGCTGTACCGCGAGAAGGAGACGTGGCTACTCCTCTTCGAGGCAGCCCGCGTCTCCATAGAGAACCGCACCGTCATCACCTTCTGCTGAGTACCCGGCGATCAGCGCGGACTGAGCCGGATCAGCGGGCACTGCCGATCGGTACCGTGCGGTCGCACTGGTTCCCACCGTCCTGGACCGAACCGCCTCACCGGGCGCGGTCGCGCTGATAGGTCCGGCACTGGTGATCGACCATATCGGCGAAGGCGCGCGCCAACGGAGTGAGCGCTTCCCAGCGCCGGACCGCCCACCCGACCGGCAGCGGCGGGATGTACGGCAGCGGCAGAAAGCGCAGCGGGGTCGTCGATGCTCCGGCGGCATACGGGAGATCGGGCACCACGGCATGCCCGACACCGAGTTCGGCGAGCAGCACTGCGGTATTCCAGTCGGTGACACCGGTTTCCGAGGTGAGCCGGACGCCCAGCCGAGTCAGCGCGGCATCGAGGTGGATGCGGGACGCGGAATTGTCGGGCAGCCGGATGTGGCGGATATCGGCGAGATCGGCGGGCAGGATCGAACATCGGCCGGCGAGCGGATCGTCCTTGCGAACGGCCAGCACCCAGGGCAGCTCCATGACGGGCCGCTGTTCGATGCCGTGCACCGATCCGTGAATCGTCACCCAGGCCAGATCGACCGTGCCCTCGGTGAGCCAATCGAAACAGCTGCGGCTGGAGATGATCGTGCGGAAATCCAGTGTCGCCCGCGGAAAGCGCTGCCGGAAATCGATGATCGCATCCGACATGAAGTGCCGGATCGTCGTCGCACCCGTGGTGACCCGCACCGATCCGGCCTCACCGCGGGCGGATTCGCCGAGCTGCCGCAGGGCCGAATCCAGTCCGGCGATCCCGTCGCTGGCCGCCGCTTGCAGCACCAGCCCCTCCGGCGTGGGCGTCACGCCGTGCAGTCCCCGTTCCAAAAGCCTTACGCCGGTGGCCTGTTCGAGCCGCTTCACATGCTGACTCACCGCGGATTGGGAGCAGGACAGCTCGCGCGCGACCGCGCTGAGGCTGCCCGCCTGGCAGACGGCCACGAACACCCGCAGATCATCGAAGGTCATGCGCACATCTGCCACCGTAGAGCCCGCCCCTCCCAAGCCCGATCTTGGGGAATGCCAAGCCAACCCGAGGATTGACCCGCGGACCGCGCGTCGCCGATGATCGATGCGGGCCCAGGGCGGCAACCCGCCCCCTCTCCCCGGCGTCCGGACGTCGGTGGAAGTCGGGACGGGTGCCGACCCACCACCATGAGAAGACCTGCGCCCGTGCGCAATCAACACTTCGAACGGAGTCGAAATGACTGTTGGACCCACCCCGTCGGTGCACGTTCGAGCCATGATCACCTGGCTGGCCATCTTCCCGATGGTCGCCGTGGGCATGACGCTCATGGCGCCGTTCAGTACGACCTGGCCGCCGGTGCTGCGGGCACTCGTGCTCACCGCGGTCGTCGTTCCCAGCGCGGTGTACCTGGTGGTGCCCCGCCTATTGGCAGCACACCACCGGATCATCCACCGAACCACCGGCCGGAAGCGCCTGGATCAGAGCCATCCCGCATGCCGGGCGCGATCCATCGCGCCCAGTCGCGAATTGGCGTCCAACGTCGAATAGATACCGTGCAGATGAGTTTTCACGGTATTGATGGACACCCCCGGGTCGGCGGCGATCTGCGGTGCGGTGCGACCGGACGGCAGCTGCTCCAACACCACCATCTCGGTATCGGTGAGCGGCGGATTCGAGGCCCGCTGCCGGGAATTGGGGTGCCGGCGAATCAGCTCGGCGAAGGCGTCGTAGTTGCCGAATCGGCCCGCATACGTATCGAGCAGATCGACGGCGTGCGGAATATCGAAGAAGGGGCGCAGAATTCGCTCCGGCGCGGCGGTTCGCAGCGCTTTCTCGATACTGCTGTGCACCTTTGCCGGCGTACTCGAATCCTGCTGCGACAGGGCATTCAGCAACCATCCGGTAATCGCGGTGACGGGGTGCAGGCTGTCCGCGGTCGCGAGCAGCGGATCCAGCAGCGCCCGTGCGGTGATCGGCCGACCGGCGGCCTGCGCCAGGGCGGCCCGGGCCACCGTGATCTCCGGGGTGTCGCCGATGGCGGCGCGCGCCCGCTCGACCAATAGCAGCGCGCCGTGCGGCTCGTGTACCCGCAGCATCACCCAAACCGCGTGCGGGATCAGGCCGCTGCTGGTCACCGGCGCCGGATGTTTGACCAGCAGTTCGAGCAGACCGTGCCGCACGGCCTCGGCCGCGGCGCCCTTGTCGGCGGCGCGCTCGAACTGCAGCAGCAGCCCGACCACCTGCGCATGGCAGCCGCCGACCGGGCCGATCGAACCGTCCCGGCGGGCGTGACCGGCCAGCGCGGCGGCGATGTAGTCCGGATTCGGTTCCTCGCCATGCAGATACGCGCCCAGCGCTGCCAACGTCATGGCCTGCGTGGTGTCGGCGCTCAGCGGTACGTCGTGCGCGGTGGCAATGGCGAGACTGCGTTCGGCCCGCTCCCGCATGCTGGTGACCGCGCCGACCACACCGGCTGCCAGGGCCAGCCGGGTCACCGCGTGAATGGCCAGGCGCGGTCGCCCGGCATGCTCGGCAAGGGCCAGACCGGATTTCAGCAACTGCTCGCCGCGCTCCACCTCACCGCGAGCGACCAGCGCGGTCGCGGTCTGAATGGCCGCATAGCAGTCGATATCCGCCTGGCCGGTGGAGGGAATCGATTCGGGAATCGCGAAGTCGCCCAGGCCGATACCACCCGATACCGCGATATCGGCGGTGATCGCCAAGGTGAGCGAATCGAGCCAGGAGGCGGGCACGAAGGATTCGCACTGCTCACCGCGGGCCCGGGCGACCGCGAGATAGGCCGGCGCATCGGCGGTATCGCCGTCGGCCAGCGCGGTCACCACCCGCAGCAGCCACAGGAACGGATCGTCCGCGAGCGCGGGCTGGGAGCGCTGCAGCTGTCCGAAAAGGTCGGCGCCGTCACCGTCGAGCACCATGGCCATACCCGCGTCCGACAGGAACTCGGTCAGCGCGCCGCGATCGGGCACCTCGAGCAGCTGATGCAGCGCCTGCGACCGCATGCCCATGTCCCGGAACCAGTCGGCGGCCCGAATATGCAGCTCCGAGCGGTTCTCCCGGCCCAGCCGATACGCCTCGGCGCGAAAGTGGCAGCGCAGGATCGGGTGATATTCGAACCACTGCTCGCCGTCGCTCAGCATGCTGGTGAGCGGGAATTCCAGACGCCCGAGCTCGTGCATCGCATGCTCGGCGCCGTCGCCGACCAGTGCGTCGGCCAGCGATTCGGTGAAGGTGTCGAGAATGCTGGTGTAGGTCAGGAACATTCGCAGATGCACCGGAAGATCGGTGATGAATTCATCGGCCAGATAATCGGATACGGCATGCGGTGCGCGGGCCAGCGCGGTGAGCGCGGCGCCCTGCTCGTCCGGATGGTCGGCGAGCTGACTGGCGACGATCCGGACCAGCGCGGGCCAGCCCTCGGTCAGCTCCTGCACGATCGCGAGTTCGGCATCGGTGAGACGGCAGCCGTGCTGCCCGCACAGCTCGGCGATCTGGCCGGTGGTCAGGGTGAGATCGCCGAAGCCGAGCCGGGTCAGGCCGCCGCGCAGATCGAGCGAATGCCAGCGCAGCGGCGGCGCGACCCGGCCGGAAATGATCGTGGTCACGGTCAGCGGCGAATTCTGCAGGAAGTGTTCGAGTCCCGCGAGCACCTGCGCATCGGTGAGCAGATGCGCATCGTCGATCACCAGCACCGTCGGGGCGGCATGACTGGCCAGCGCCGCGCCCAGTGCGACAGCATCGGAGATCTGCGTGGCGGGCATCATGCGGCGGGGCGCGTCGGTGAGAGTGACGCCGAGCGCGCGGCGCAGCGCGGCCCAGAAGGCGGTGCCCTCGTTCATCTCATCGGTGACCGTGCACCAGGCGACTCCGGTGCGGGGATACTGGCCGCCGTCGCGGTGCTCGAGCCAGTCCGCCAGCAGTACGGACTTGCCGCTACCGGCGGGCGCGCAAATCAACAGCACACTCGTATTGGCCGTATCCACAGCACTATCGAGACGTTTCTCCAGAGTCGGCCGGGAAATCGTTGGAAAAGCCGGAATCGGAACGCCAGACGGCCGAACCAACGGAATTGTCACCGTGCCTCCTGCACCGAGAGCCGATACTTCGCCAACGCAGCTGCATGGGCGAATTTACCGGATGGGAGTGCTATGACAGTGAATCCGTTTGATCTTGGTGTGTCCATGTCCGTCAAATACTGCACGCCCGGGTCACCCGAAATGGGTGATGCCGCTTACACACGCCGAGGCCATGTTTCGGGCAAGAGCGAAATAATCGGGAATCACAGGGCGGCGGCCATTCCGGTGCCGACCATCGGGAGCGTTGTCCTCGGCAAGGCATCGAGGCGCGCTGAGAGCGGTTACGAGGACACGCTGGCGGGAGTGCGCGAAATGCGGCCGCCCAGGCGCTCATTGACGACAAACCCGTGCTGCCGGCACCAGGCCGCGAGCCGGGGAACGGCCGAATCGTCATCACGGTAGGTGGGGACCAGCTGGCCGACGATGTACAGGTGATGGGCGTCGGCGGCGCGGCACAGGTGCTGTAGCGTCGCGGTGCCCAGGCCGGTGCCGCGCAGTTCGGGATTGACCGTGATGTTGTCGAGTTTGATGGTGTCGGCGTAGACGTCGAACACCACGTCGACGAGATGGTCACTGCGGCGCAGGGTTTCGATATCCGACGGCAGGGGGCGCAGTACGCCGGGCAGATGGTCGGCCAGTCGTGTTCTCGCGCCGTCATCGGGGGCGGCGCGGGTCACGGCGAGCAGCTGCTCGGTGAGATCCGAGACGGCGATCCGGTCGCCGAGCGCGGCCAGGGGACGCGCATCCGCGCTGTTGTCGGTGATCACCCGCAGTTGCCGGACCCAGTGCGGTGCGGTCGGCTCGTACTCGGCGGTGAGCTCGGCGAGGGTGGATTCCAGGCCGACCACGGCATCACGGCTGCGCAGATAGCCGCCGGACAGCACGCCCCAGCGGCGATCGTCCGCACCCACCCCGTGCTGGGCCAGCTCGCGCAGCAGCACATCGCGGCGACCCGACGCATTGGCGATCGGCGCACCCGGTAACCGGTGCAACCAGCGCCGCCACCCGCCGAGATTGGCGCGAATGCGGCTGGCCGCGACATCACCACTGGCCGCCAGGTAGTTGCACAGGGCTTGCTGACGTCTGTCCAGTAGCTCCTGCGCATGATCGGACCCCGGCGGATCGGGTAGCGAATTGCCGTCACTCATAGCAACCAAGCTAGCGTTCAGTGCACTACTAGCAGGCAACCGGCACGCTCGTGATTTTCCACACCGGGTGGTAGCGGCCCTCGCGACGTCAGCGCGGCGGGGTTTGCTGATAGTTCCAGACCGGATTCGCGGGCGGCCGATAATCCGACAGCGCCGTGACCCGATCGATCAGATCGCGCTCGAACCGACGAGCCTGCGGACGAGTCATCCGCATCGAATACCGAAGACCGGCACGAGCTTTCCGCCGACTGCGGCGGGTAAGCAGCTGCGCCAGCTGAGGTTCCGCGCCCAGGGTGCGGGCGATCGGCTGAGAAATGGTGGTGCGCAGCCATTTCCGTTCGGTGCCCAGCACCCAGCGGTAGGCCAGGCCGAAAATGATGAGATCGACCACGACCGGCAGCGCCAGCACCACCAGGGCGGGACCGTGCGACCGCGGCGCGTCGAAGATGGCGTGCATGGCGACGGCCAGGCCGTAGAAGAGCGCGAAAACGCCCACCCGCCAGCCCCAGGAACGATCGGTCCGGATGAGCAGCAGCACCACGCCGACACCGGCGAGCGCCGACATCGCCCAGTGCGAGGTCAAGGCGGTGAGCAGCCGCAGCACCGCCACGATGAGGACATCGGCCACCGGCTCCTGCGGTGCGGCCAGCGCGGTCTGCGCGCTGTAGAGCACATCCTCGGCGATCTGCGCGCCCAGACCCACGAAGCCGCCGATCAGCAGACCGTGTATCGGACGACTCAGCAGCGGACGGAACAGCACCGCGACCACCGCGATACCGATGACCTTGATGAACTCCTCGTCGATGGGCGCGGCGATGGCGGACTGCCAGCTGATCGCGAACCGGTCCCCCGCCAGATTCGCGATCACCGTGGTCACATTGTCATTGGCCCACAGCGCCATGCCGGGCCAGACGGTGACACCCCAGAGGAATCCCATGACAATCGGCGCGACCAGTCTGCGGCGAGCCCGAAACGGGTCCAGCGCGAACAGGATCGCCCCGAAAACGAACAGCGTCAGCGCGGTGATCGGCAATGCCGCCAATGCCGGTGTGCCGCCGAACCAGAACAGGCCCGCCGCCTGGAGCACGAACCACACCGGCCCGAGAACCACCGCACAGCAGTACACCCAGAACAGGGCCGAGCGCGGCTGGAACCACCTCATGACTGCACCGCCCGGCTCGATTCGAGGACGGCCTGGATGAGCGCGCGACCCGCTTCGGGGGTCGAACCGCTGACGGTGATCGTCACTCCGACACCACCGCTGTTGGCCACCGCGCACACCCCGCCCGTCACCTTGGGCAGCACACACAGCAGTCCGTGAAAGGAACCCGCATCGACGGTGCCGCCGTCGAAATGCGCCTTCGGATCACTCGCGCGGATCGGCAGCAGCATCCGCGGGCCCGCGATATCGAAGTCGGTGATGCCGTAGACCGCAGAGAGGCCGAGGCGCGTCTCACCATCCTCGGAGCGGAACAGCGCCCTGGACTCGTCGCCGGTGGCAATGCGGCGCATGGCCTGTGGGACCGCGAAGGTGACGGCATTGTTCGGATCCGCGTTCGCGTCCAGCGAGCCGAATCCGGTGGCGGTCAGCGTGATGTGGGTGCCGGCGGCGACATCGGTTTCCCGGGTCGGCACCACGGCGTTCAGTACCGCGGGCACCACCGCGATCGCGGCCAGCGCACCGACGGTCGCCAGCGCGGGCAGCACCGAATGAACAAGACGCACCATCAGTTCCAGCCTCCCGGTCCGTGCGGTACGCCGACCACAGCGGCACGCGCCCGAATGGGATCGGTGGCCGGGCACTTACGATTGTCGCGAGTTAACCACATGCCGGCGCAACGACCGGGGATGCACGCCGGTGCCCACCATGGATTCGGCTCCCGGAGCAGTTCTCCGAGAGCCGAATTCGCACCGCGTACCGTGCTGTTGCCAGAACAGTTGCGTGCTGTGGCTAGAACAGATTCGCCAGCCCGGACAGCGGGCCCGGCAGGCCTGCCACATGGTTCTTCACTCCGGTCAGCACCGGATTGGGTGTCGCGGCCCGGAGCCGGTCGAGTTCGGTCTGCATGGTCGAGAGGGTCTCCTCGTAGCAGCCCTCGACCAGATCCGTATCCTCCGGATCACCCGGCTGCGTCGACCAATCCAGCGCGGGCAGGAAGCTCACGTCCACATGCGAGGGCAGCGGGATCTGCGGCAGAATCGGCGCCACTCCGAAGGGCAGGCCGACGGTGTACGGAAACACCTTGGCGCGCACCAGTTTGTCCAGCCCGAGCAGTTTGGCGGTGCGCTCACCGCGACTCAGTACGAAGATCGAATCGTGGCCGCCGTTGGCGACCGCCGGGATCACCGGCACGCCCATTTTGAGCGCCAGCCGAATGAAGCCCTTGCGGCCGGCGAAATCCACCTTGCCGCGATCGGTCCAGGGGCGGCACGCCTCCCAGTCCCCGCCCGGATAGACCATGACCGCGCCGCCGTCCTTGAGCCCGTTCGTGGCCGCCTCCTGTGAAGCCGGAATCACACCGAACGTGCGCAGCGTGTCACCGAGACCCGGTGCGCGCAAAAGGATTTCATGCGCCACACCGTAGGTGGGCTCATTCGGCCGGCGGTCCAGGGCGGCCATGAAGGTGATCCACACCTCGGGCGCCCAGTAGATCGACGAGTGATTGCCGATCACGAGCGCCGGTCCGGATGCCGGCAGATTCTCGATGCCGGTCACCTTCGGCGTGAAGTAACTGGTGTAGGCCCGGGCCACCGGAAGCAGCGGGTGGTTCGGGTCGGGAAGTACCGTCGTATTTCTCATGGGTGTGTTCCTGTCGTATTGCCTTGCCGGAGACGGGCGGCACGCGACTACACACACTGACGCTGATCGAGCGACGTCGAGCCGAATTCAATTGCCCCCGGCCCACATCCCCATTGATAGTCCCGACGGTCGCGTAGAGCGATCCAGTTTGGCAGTGCGTGTGCGTCGCAACGTTGCGACCTGTGCCCGTCACCGTCCTCCTGCCCTTTCGAGGTTATCAACCCAAGCAATTGCTTGTTAGGAAGTGTGCGAAACCCAACATCCCCGGCGTGATTCCAGCGAAGGTGGGTACCTCGACCCTAAGATGCACATTCGCTCTGACTCATTGCGTCGTGGCGATGATCTTGTGTTGCAATGCAACTGGGCGCACAAGCACCTGACGTAAGGAGCTCCCCCGGGTTGACGGGCCCGCAACTCATCGTTAGATGCGCATATCCGTGTAGACGAATATCGGAGGGGTCCGGATGTCCCGGACCCCTCCGATGGATGCGGTCGCGTTCCTCGATTCAGTTCATGCCGCGGCGGCGGTAGAGCGCGCCGGCCGCCAGGTAACCCACCAGACCGATTCCGGCGCACCAGATTACGGCTGTCAGGGCATTGTCACCGATCGGTGTGCCCATGAGCAGGCCGCGGACGGTTTCGGTGACGGAGGTGACGGGCTGATGTTCGGCGAAACCGCGCAGCCAGGTCGGCAGGGTGTGCACCGGCACGAAAGCGCTACTGACGTAAGGCAGGAACATGAAGCTGAAGGTGAATCCATTGGCCGCCTCCGGATTCGGCGCGAGCAAGCCCAGTGCGGCCGCCAGCCAGGACAGCGCCAGAATGTACAGCGCGAGCACTCCGAGCACGCCGAGCCAGCGCATCGGGTCGCCGGTGGGCCGGAAGCCCAGGGCTACCGCGACCACGATCACCAGGCCGGTGGTGATCAGATTGCGCAGTACGCTTTCGATCACGTGCCCGGTGAGCATCGAGGAGCGCGAGACCGCCATGGTGCGGAACCGATCGACAATGCCATTGTGCATATCGGTGGAGACGCCGACCGCGGTGGACGCGGAGCCGAAACCCGCGCACAGCAGGATGATTCCGGGCACCACATAGTCGATATACGCGCCGCTGACATTGATCGCGCCACCGAAGACGTAGACGAACATCAGCAGGATCATCAGCGGGATCAAGAAAGTCATGATCATGGTGTCCGGACTGCGGAGCGTATGCCGGAGATTGCGGCCGACCATGGTGGTCGAATCCTGGGCCGCGCGAACCAAAGTGCTCACAGCTGTGCGCCTTTCGAGGAATTGCCGGTCAGCGCGAAGAAGACATCGTCGAGATCCGGTGTGTGAATGGCCAATTGGCCGATGGTGAGATCATGATCGTCGAAACGATCTAGCAGCCTGCGGATATCACCGACACTGCCATCCGAGGGCACCGCCAGCACCAGCTGTTCGGCATCGATCTCTGCGGCGGGAACCGCTCGCGCGGCCGCCGCCAGACCCTGCTCGTCGGCGAAGCTCAGGCGGATGTGACCGCCGGGAGCGAGCCGCTTCAATTCATCGGCGGTGCCCTCGGCCACGATCCGGCCGTCGTCGAGCACCGCGATGCGGTCCGCGAGCTGGTCGGCCTCCTCCAGGTACTGGGTGGTGAGCAGAATGGTCACACCGTCGCTGACCAGACCGCGGATGACCGACCACAGCTCGCGGCGGCTGCGCGGATCGAGCCCGGTGGTCGGCTCGTCGAGGAAGACGATGGTCGGCTCGCCCATCAGGCTCATGGCCAGATCGAGCCGGCGCACCATACCGCCGGAGTAGGAGCCGGTGCGCTTGCGCGCGGCCTCGACCAGATCGAACTGCTTGAGCAATCGTGTTGTGCGCTTTGCGGTTTCGGCCGCCCCGAGATGCAGCAGCCGGCCCACGAGTCGCAGATTCTCCTCCCCCGTCAGGATCGGATCGACCGCGGACGACTGCCCCGTCACCCCGATGATCGCGCGCACCGCATCGGGCTCGCGCACCGGATCGTGGCCGCCGACCCGGATCTCGCCGCTGTCGGGCCTGCCCAGGGTGGCGAGAATCCGGACCATGGTGGTCTTACCCGCGCCGTTCGGCCCGAGCAGCGAAAAGACTGTTCCGGCAGGGACTTTCAGATCGATACCGCGCAGCACCGGGTGCTGCCCGAAGGATTTGGTCAGCCCGGACACTTCGATGGCGGGCCGGAGGCTGGTGGATGTCATGGGGTCCCCGATCAGAAACTGTTTATGTCGTACACTCTGTTTATAGGCTACACAGTTTCTTGGATGACGCAAGATGTGTGGAGACAACGAAGACAGGAGGTCGCATGGAGACGCCCGAGGAGCAGGCCCTGCCCAAATTGGTCAGACTGCTGTGGGACCTCGACGATCCCGGCAGCCGCGGCCCGAAACGCGGTATGAGCCTGGACGAGATCCTCGAGGCCGCGATCGCCGTTGCCGATGCCGAGGGCTACGCCGCACTCTCGATGAGCCGCGTCGCCAAACAACTCGGCTTCACCACCATGTCCCTCTACCGCTACGTGGACAGCAAGGAGACCCTCGTCGAGCTCCTGCTCGACCGCCTCGTCGGCGCACCCCCCGCGCTACCGGCCGATGCCGGCTGGCGCGCCGGGCTCGAAGCCTGGGCCTGGGGCGAGTTCCGTGCCATCCGCGTCCACCCCTGGTGGCTCGACATCCCGATCAGCGCTCCCCCGCTGGGCCCGAAGAATATGGACTGGCTCGAAGCCGGCCTCACCGCAATGGCCGACGCCCCCCTCCCCGAGCCCGTCAAATTGCAAATGGTGACGAACCTTTCGCTGTACGTCATCGGCCGCGCCCGCTTCCTCAAGGACACCGTCCAACGATCCGAAGACGACACCGACTACGCCGCCATCCTCGCCCAGGTCCTCGACCCCGCCCGCTACCCCGCCATCACCAGCGCCCTCTCCCACCGAGCCTTCGACGATGACGACATGCACTGGGAAGAAGCCGATTTCCGCTTCTCCCTGGACCGCCTCCTGGACGGCTACGAACACTTCATCACCAAATTCACCTCGACACCCACCAACTGACCCCCCTCGCACGAGGTCGCACATACCCCGACCCGTATCTGCCACAACAGCATTCGCACCACACAGCACGTCTCCAAACGGGACAACCGATGTAAGGGTTGTTCGACTCAGAGACGTGCTGTTCCGTTCGGCGGCGCCGGACAAACTCTCAGATCCGGTGAACAGGTCATCGAACATGCGAAAGGCCCCCGGCGCAATGCCGGGGGCCTTTCGGTGGAGCGGTTACTTCTTGCGGTCGCGCTTTTCGCGGACGCGGACGTTCACCTGGACCGGCGAACCGTCGAAGTTGAACTCTTCGCGGAGTTTGCGCTCGATGAATCGGCGGTAGCCGGCCTCGAGGAAGCCCGTGGTGAAGAGGACGAACGTCGGGGGACGTGTGGAGGCCTGGGTGGCGAACATGACTCGGGGGAGGCGGCCGCCGCGCATGGGGGGCGGGGTGGCGGCCACTACTTCCTTGAGCCAGTTGTTCAGGCGGCCGGTGGAGATGCGCTTGTCCCAGGAATCCAGGGCGGTTTCCATTGCGGGAACGAGCTTTTGCACGGCGCGGCCGGTGCTGGCCGAGATGTTCACCCGCTGTGCCCAGCGGACCTGCACCATTTCCCGATCGATTTCGCGTTCCAGCTGCTCGCGACGATCCTCGTCGACCAGATCCCACTTGTTGTAGGCGATCACCAGGGCCCGGCCGGTCTCCGAGATCATGGTGATGACACGCAGATCCTGCTCGGTGATCGGCTGCGAGGCATCGATGAGGATGACCGCGACCTCGGCGGCCTCGATGGCCGACTTGGTACGCAGCGAGGCATAGAACTCGGTGCCGCTGGCATTGCCGACCTTGCGCCGCAGACCGGCGGTGTCGACGAAACGCCAAGGCTTGCCGCCCAATTGGACCAGCGAGTCGACCGGGTCGACGGTGGTGCCGGCCACATCGTGCACGACCGACCGCTCCACGCCCGAAAGCTTGTTGATCAGACTGGATTTGCCGACGTTCGGCTTTCCGACCAGTGCGACACGACGCGGGCCGCCGACCAGACCTGTTCCCTCACGGGGAGTTTCGGGCAGCTGGATGAGAATTTCGTCGAGCAGATCACCGGTACCGCGACCGTGGGTCGCCGAAACCATCTTGGGCTCGCCCAAACCGAGCGACCACAGCATGGCCGCATCCGATTCGACCTTGCCGTTGTCGACCTTGTTGGCGACCAGGATGACCGGAGTCTTACTGCGCCGCAGCACCTTCGCCACCGCTTCATCGGTCGCGGTGGCGCCTACGGTGGCATCCACGACCAGCACGATGGCATCAGCGGTCTGCATGGCGACCTCGGCCTGCCGGGCCACGGCCTGCTGCAGACCCTTGGCGTCGGGCTCCCAGCCGCCGGTGTCCTGCACCAGGAAACGCCGTCCGGCCCAGTTGGCCTCGTACGAAATACGGTCCCGGGTCACACCGGGGACATCCTCGACCACCGCTTCACGGCGGCCCAGAATGCGGTTCACCAGAGTCGATTTGCCCACGTTCGGCCGGCCGACAATGGCCAGCGTCGGCATGGGCAGGTTTTCCGCCGCCTGCTCGCCCTCGAGTTCGGCAATCTCCCAATCGGCTTCATCCGACCAAATGCCGTCACCGGCGAAGGTGTCCTGCGTCACTGCGCGCCTCCTGCCGAAATCTGCTGCCGCACAACGCGATACAGCTCGTCAATAACCTCGTCCTTGTTCAGCTCGCTGGTGTCGACCAGAATCGCGTCCTCGGCGGGACGCAGCGGCGACACCTTGCGGGTGGAGTCGAGGTTGTCGCGGCGCTGCACATCGGCGAGCACCGCCTGGAAATCGTCGCCGCGGCCCTCGGCAATGTTCTGCACATTGCGGCGCTCGGCCCGCGCCTCGGCGGACGCGGTCAGATAGATCTTCACATCGGCGTCGGTCAGCACCACGGTGCCGATATCGCGGCCCTCGACCACGATCCGGCCCGCGGTCGTCGCGATACCGCGCTGCAGCGCGACCAACTGATCGCGCACCTCGGACACGGCCGACACCGCGGACACGGCCTTGGTCACCGCATTGCCGCGAATCTCCTCCGACACATCCTCACCGTCGAGCAGGATCAGCTCACGGCTCGGATCGGTGCCGATGGTCAGCGGCAATTCCTTGACGGCCGCCACAATGGCCCCGGCATCGTCCAGATCGACGCCGCTGCGCAGCACGCGCAGCGTCGCCACCCGGTACATGGCGCCGGTGTCGAGGTAGGCGGCGTCCAGCCGGGCGGCCAGCTTCCGCGAGACACTCGACTTGCCGGTACCGGACGGACCATCCATGGCGACGACCAGCGATGAGGAACCGGTGAGCCCGGCAAGCCGATCTTTCACACTTCCCACACCGTTCACAACGACACCGCCTCGTAGAGCTTCCCGATTTCGTCACGGCCCAGAACACGCAAGGCACCCGGCCGCTGATCGCCCAGGGCGACCGGACCGACATGGGTGCGCACCAGCGCGGTCACCGGATAGCCGACCTCGGCCAGCAGGCGACGCACAATGTGCTTGCGACCCTCATGCAGCACGAGCTTGACCAGCGACTTGCCCTGGCCGACCTCGAGCACCTGGAACTTGTCGACCTTGGCCGGACCGTCGTCGAGTTCGACGCCGTCCCGCAGCACCTTGGCGACATTGCGGTTGTTGATCTCGCCGTTGACCGTGGCGAGGTAAGTCTTGGAGACCTCGAAGGACGGATGCATCAGGCGGTGCGCCAGATCGCCGTCATTGGTGAGCAGCAGCAGACCCTCTGTATCGGCGTCGAGCCGGCCGACATGGAAGAGCCGCTGGCCGGCCGCGATCCGCTCGGAGACGATATCGCCGACACACGGGCGGCCCATCTCGTCGGACATGGTGGACTGCCAGCCCTTGGGCTTGTTCAGCGCGAGGTAGACCTGCTCATCGCGCACGACAACACGCACACCGTCAACACGAACGATCGCGTTCTCCGGATCGATCCGCAGACCCTGCTCTTTCACGATCTTGCCGTCGACCTCGATGCGACCCGCATCGATCATGTCCTCGGCCACGCGCCGCGAAGCGACACCGGCCTTGGCCAGCACCTTCTGCAGACGCTCACCCTCGCCCCACGGCAGCTTCTTCGGACCCGCGGTCTCCGCCGGGTCGACATTCTGATGCTTGGCGGGCTTGGCATTGCTGAGCATCACCGCGACCGCGGGCGAAGGCCGATGAACCTTGGCCTTCTTGGGCGCGGGAGAGGTGCTCGGAGCCATCGGGCGTCCGCCGCGAGGCGCCGCACCACGGGGAGCCGAAGCACCACGCGAATCGGACGAACCACCACGCGAGCCCTGGTAACCGGAGCCGCCACGCGAGTCAGACGAACCACCGCGCGAGTCGTACGAACCGGAGCCACCACGCGAATCTCCGCGCGAGCCTTGGTAACCCGAGCCACCACGGGAATCGGACGAACCACTACGCGAACCCTGGTAGCCGGAGCCGCCACGGGAGTCGCCGCCACCGAAGGAACGCGAATCTCCGCGCGAGCCTTGGTAACCCGAGCTACCGCGCGAATCGGACGAACCACCACGCGAACCCTGGTAACCCGAACCACCACGCGAGTCAGATGATCCACCGCGAGAGCCCTGGTAACCGGAGCCACCACGGGAATCGGAGGAACCACCGCGCGAGCCCTGGTAGCCCGAGCCGCCACGGGAATCGGACGAACCGCCCCGTGAGCCCTGGTAACCCGAGCCGCCACGCGATTCGTACGAACCGGAGCCGCCGCGCGAGCCCTCATACGATCCGGAGCCGCCGCGGGAACCCCCGCGCGAGCTGTCCGAGGATCCTCCGCGAGACGAGCCGCCACCCCACGACTGCGAGTCTCCGCGTGATCCGGTGCGCGGGGCGGAGCTGCCACCGCGCGAATTGCCACTTCCATATGAATCGCCACCCCGTGATTGCGCGGACCTGTCGGTCCGGCCTCGGGCGGCCTGCGAATCGCCCCGGGGCGATTCGAATCCACGTTTACTACGTTCCGGTGTGCCATCTCGGCGAGCGGGAGTATTCACGTTGTCCTAATTTCAGTCTTCGGTGCCGAGGTTGATATCCGCCTCGGCCGGTTTTTTCAGCCTGGTGTACCGGGGGTCGGTGTCCAGGCTCTCGTTGATCTCATCGATCAGGTCGACGCCCGGGAGCAGCGGCGCCAACGCCGGCAGATCCGACAGTGACGCGAGCCCGATCCGTTCCAAGAACAGCTCGGTGGTGACGTACAGGGTGCCGTTCGTCTCCGCGTCCGTTCCGGCCTCCGTGAGCAGTCCCCGCGCCAGCAGGGTCCTGATCACGCCGTCGATATTCACTCCGCGCACCGCACTCACTCGGGCCCGGGTAACCGGTTGACGATAGGCGATCACCGCCAGGGTTTCCAAAGCAGCGCGAGTGAGTTTTGTGCGTGCGCCGTCCAACAGCATACGTTCCACGTAGGGTGCGAACTCCGTCCGCGTGTAATAACGCCACCCGTCACCCACAAATCTGAGATCCATGCCACTGCGGCGGGCGCTCAATTCGGCCGACATCTCGCGCAATGCCCGCTCGACCCGCACAGGTGTGTCGTTCACCGCATTTGCGAGCAGGTCGACCGGCGCGGGCGCGTCGACCACCAGCAGCATCGCCTCGAGCGCCGACCGGAACTCCTCCTCGTCCAGCGCACCCGGATCGAAGTCCTCGACCACATCCCCGATATCCAGCCGCGTCTGCCCGAATTCTCCGGCCACCGGGCCGGGCTCGGCGTCCACCGCACCCGTGCCGAACTCCGCTTCGAGCGACTCGGCCGTCGCGCCGAGGTCGGCCGCCTCGCCCACGCTGGGCGCGATATCGGACACGACCCCGCCCGGCTCGAACTGCTCTGCCTCGGTCACCCGTAGTCCTCCTCGATGGTTACCGGCTCCGCCGGTTGGTCGGCGAGCTCGCCGAGCCAGCTCACGCGGAGCGGGCCCAGCGGATCGGGCTGGTCGAACTCGATCGTTTTGCCGCGATAGAGCTCGAGCAACGCCAGGAAGCGGGCGACGATCTGCACCGCCACCTCGCAGTCGGCGCAGATCTCCCCGAAGGTGGTCCAGCCGCCGACACCACGGCTCTTCAGCATCTCCAGCACCAGCGCCGCCTGTTCGGCGACCGAAATGGCGTGATTGTGCAGGTGATCCAGGCCCACCGTGGGGATCGGGCGCGGGGTGAACGCCGCCGCGGCGACCTCCGCGAATCCCGCGGCATCCACTCCCAGCGTAACGTCCGGCAGCAGCGCCAGGTAGCGCTCCTCGAGCGACACCGCGCGCGGATACCGTTGCAGCGCAGCCGCCTCGAGCTCGCCCAGCAGCTCCGCCACCTGCTTGAACGCGCGATACTGCAGCAGCCGCGCGAAAAGCAGGTCGCGCGCGGAGAGCAATTCCAGATCTTCCTCGTCGGTGACCTCACCGGACGGCAGCAATCGCGCGGTTTTCAGATCCAGCAGGGTCGCGGCGACAACCAGGAATTCGGTGGTCTGGTCGAGGATCTTGTCCGCGCGCAGGCCCGTCTCCTCGGACATGCTCGCGGTCAAAGCCTTGGTGTAGGCGATGAATTCATCGGTCACCTTGTGCAGCGCCACCTCGGTGACATCCAGCCGCCGGGAACTGATGAGCTGCAACAGCAGATCGAAGGGTCCCTGAAAGTTGGTCAGCTGCAGATGAAAGCCGACCTTTTTGTCTGAATTGCCGGTATCCGCAGGGATTTCAGCGATAGGCGCGGCGACGATTTCCTCGATCGCCACGATATCGGCGACGATGCCGCCATCCCCCGCAGGCGTCTCGGGCGAATCCACGAGTGCCTCGGGCATATCCACGGGTGCATCGGGCAAAGGAGTATCCACGTCCGCCGGAGAGTGCGCGGTCGTGCGGTCGGGCGAATCGTTCAACGGCCCGACCGGTGAATGACTTCCCGCGCCATAGCCCGATACGCCTCCGCACCACCGGATTTCGGCGCCCAGGTGGTAATGGGCTCACCCGCGACACTGGCATCCGGGAATCGCACGGTCCGCGAAATCACCGTGTCGTACACCAGATCACCGAACACTTCGACCACACGCGTCATGACCTGACGCGAATGCAGCAGGCGGGCATCGAACATGGTGACCACGATGCCGTACAGGGTGAGCGCCGGATTCAACCGGTCCCGGACCTTCTCCACGGTGTCATTGAGCAGCGCTAGCCCACGTAGCGAAAAGTATTCGCACTCCATGGGAATGATCACACCGTCCGCGCACGCGAGCGCGTTCACCGTGAGCAGACCCAGCGACGGCTGGCAGTCGATGAGGATGTAGTCGTAGCGATTGCGCAGCGGCGCCAGCGCACGGCCGAGCGTGTGCTCGCGGCCGACCTCGTTGACGAGCTGAATCTCCGCCGCCGACAGGTCGATATTGCTGGGCAGCAGGTCCATACCCTCGACCTTGGTGTTCATCAGCACCTGATCGACACTGACCTTGCCCGGCCCGACCAGCAGGTTGTGCACGGTCATATCGAGATCATGATGCGCCACACCGAGTCCCGCGGACAGCGCGCCCTGCGGATCGAGATCCACCAGCAGCACCTTGCGCCCGTGTTCGGCCAGTGCCGCACCGAGATTGATGGTCGAGGTGGTCTTGCCGACGCCGCCCTTCTGATTGCACATGGCCACGATCAGAGCGTCGCCGGTGTGATCGACCGGGTTCGGATCGGGGATATCGCGCAGCGGTCGCCCAGTGGGACCGAGTTCCGCGCCGGCGTCCACATCGGGCGCCTCCCACAGGGTTTGCGCGGCGGTCTCGATCCGCTGGCCCGCACCACCGGCTTTCGTCACGTCCGCTACTCCTTCGACGTTCCTGCCCTTGCTCCGCCCGACCGAATGTGCCGGTGGACGGCGCGCCCGGCCGCGTGTGCGGCCGGTTCACTGATAGACGCTACCGTCTGCCAGTACCAGACCCACGTTCGGACACGCACCCTAAACCTGCACTTCAGGCTGGCTAGCGGGCCCGCGGATGGGCTGTCGCCCATACCTCGTGCAACGTGCCGACGGTCACCAGAGTGTAGATCTGCGTGGTGGTTACCGAGGCATGACCGAGTAACTCCTGCACCACACGTACATCCGCGCCACCGTCCAGCAGATGCGTGGCGAACGAATGTCGCAGCGTATGAGGGGAAACGTGCGCCGCGATACCGGCCCGCTCGGCGGCGGTGTGCAGCACCTGCCAGGCGGACTGACGCGAGAGCCGGCCGCCGCGATGATTGAGGAACAGGGCGCTGTTTCCCTTGCCGCGCACCGAAAGTGCGGGACGGCCGCGCACCAGATAGGTGTCGACAGCGGCGAGCGCGGGACGGCCGATGGGCACCATGCGCTGCTTACCACCCTTGCCGCGCAACACCACAGCACGATCGGCGGCATCGATATCGTCGACGTCCAGGCCGATGATCTCGGAGATGCGCGCACCGGTGGAATAGAGCAATTCCAGCAGCGCGCGATCACGCAGACCGCGCGGGCCGTCGGCGGCATCCCCGCCCGCCGCGTCGAGCAATCGTGAAATCTGGTCGTACGGGAGCGCTTTGGGTAATCGACGGGCGGGACTGGGCGGCTTCACCGGATGGGCGACATCGGCATCGGTCACCCCCTCGGCCGCGGAGAATTTGTGCAGGCCACGCACCGCGACCAGGGCCCGCGAGGCGGAACTGGCCGCCAGCGCCGGATGCTCGGCGTCGCCGGCGCGCAGGGACACCATGAAATCGGAGATATCGGTCTCGGAAACCCGTGCCAGGGTATCGATCCCCCGGCCGTCCAGGAAGCCGCGATAGCGGCTCAGATCACGACGGTAGGCGCTGAGCGTATTCCGTGCCGACCCGCGCTCCACCGTCAAATGATCCAGGTAGACGTCGATCTGGCGGCTCAGCACGTGCACATCATGGCAGCAGTCACCGACAGGCAACCGCTACCGCGAATCCCGCGCGTCCGATTTGCCCGGGCCCTCGGGATGACGAGATCAGTCGCGCTGGGCCGCTTTGCGTTCCAGGAAGGCGGTGGGCATGCCCGGCCAGGGCGCGTCTGCCGGGCGCAGCTCGGCACCACTCGCACGCGCGGCGATCAGCGCTGTCACACCTGCGACGGCTGTCGCATTGGTGATCTCACCGGCGAGTGCGGCCCGCATCGCTTCGGCCAGCGGCACCCGCAGCACCTGCAGGTCGGCCTCTTCCAATTCCGGTTCGGGCTGCTCGGTTTCGTAGATTCCGGAGGCCAGGTAGATGCGCAGCGCCTCATCGGTGAAGCCCGGGGACAGTGCGATATCGACCAGCACCGACCATTCGCGTGCGGCCAGCCCGGTCTCCTCGGCCAGTTCGCGCTTGGCGGCTTCGAGGGGGTCCTCCCCCAGTTTGTCGAGCAATCCGGCGGGCAGCTCCAGTAGTCGCCGCCCGATCGGATGCCGGTACTGGTTGATGAGCACCAGATTGTCGTCCTCGTCCACCGCCGCGACGGCAACGGCGGCATGGTGTTCGATCACTTCGCGCTCGGCGACCTTGCCGCCGGGCATGACCACCTGATCCAGCCGCAGGGCCAGGATCGCACCCGAATACACGGTGCGACTCGAGACGGTGTCGAATTCATGCGTTCCGGGCGCGGATTCAGCCATGCAGCAACCCTATCCGGCGACCGGCCGCCGCAATGCCGACGGCCCGGCAGTGCAGGTCTCCCGAACTCGGGAGGACATGCGCTGCCGGGCCGCCCGGGCATTGCTCACGCCAGTGTCAGCTGGTCACTTTCTCGCCGTCGGCGGGCTCGGCCTCGGCCGGGACATCCACCGGAAGCTGTTCGGCCAGCTTGTATTTCAGAGCCGCCCCGATCAGCGCCGCGAACAGCGGATGCGGACGCGTCGGACGCGACTTGAGCTCCGGATGCGCCTGGGTGGCGACGAAGAACGGATGCTTGGACTGCGGCAACTCCACGAATTCGACCAGCTTGCCGTCCGGGGAGGTACCGCTGAACTTCAGCCCGCTCTTGGCGATCTTGTCGCGGTAGGTGTTGTTGACCTCGTAGCGATGCCGGTGCCGCTCGGAAACCTCGGTCTCGCCGTAGGCCTGCGCCACCACCGAACCCGCTTCCAGGATCGCCGGATAGGCGCCCAGTCGCATGGTGCCGCCGAGATCGGCCTCACCGGCCACGGCCTGCTGCTGATCGGCCATGGTGGAGATGACCGGATACTTGACGTCCGGCTCGAATTCGGTCGAGTTGGCATCGGTGAGACCCACCGAACGCGCCGCCTCGATCACCATGCACTGCATGCCCAGGCACAGACCCAGCAGCGGAATGCCGTGGGTGCGTGCGTACTTGATCGCACCGACCTTGCCCTCGATGCCGCGGATGCCGAAGCCGCCGGGCACCAGTACCGCGTGCACATCGTGCAGATGCGCCCGGGCGCCGGCCTCGGTCTCGCACTCGTCGGACTGCACCCAGCGGATGTTCACCTTGGCGTGTGCGGCGAAACCGCCCGCACGCAGCGCCTCGGTGACCGAGAGGTAGGCGTCCGGCAGATCGACGTACTTGCCGACCAGCGCGACGGTGACGTGCTCGCGCGGGTTGTGCACCCGATCCAGCAGGCCACCCCATACCGTCCAGTCCACATCGCGGAAAGGCAGGCCCAGGCGGCGCACCACGTACGCGTCCAGGCCCTCGCGGTGCAGCACCTTCGGAATGTCGTAGATCGACGGCGCGTCGGGAGTCGAGATGCAGGCATCCACCTCCACGTCGCACATGAGCGCGATCTTGTTCTTGAGCGGCTGCGGCACCTCACGGTCGCAACGCAGAATCAGCGCATCGGGCTGGATACCGATATTGCGCAGCGCCGCCACCGAGTGCTGGGTCGGCTTCGTCTTGAGCTCGCCCGAGGGGCCCAGGTAGGGCACCAGCGAGACGTGCAGGAAGAAGCAGTTGTCGCGACCCACGTCGTGCCGAATCTGCCGCGCCGCCTCGAGGAAAGGCTGCGATTCGATATCGCCGACGGTGCCACCGATTTCGGTGATGACGACATCCGGAATCTGCCCGTGCAGATCCGGTCCGGCCATGGCCTGGATGCGATTCTTGATCTCATCGGTGATGTGCGGGATGACCTGCACGGTGTCACCGAGGTACTCGCCACGACGTTCCTTGGCGATGACCGTCGAATAGATCTGGCCGGTAGTGACATTCGCGATCCCGGAGAGATCGCGGTCGAGGAACCGTTCGTAATGACCCACGTCGAGGTCCGTCTCCGCGCCGTCCTCGGTCACGAACACCTCTCCGTGCTGGAAAGGGTTCATGGTGCCGGGATCGACGTTCAAGTACGGATCCAACTTCTGCATCGTGACACGCAAACCGCGTGACGTGAGCAGCTGACCGAGGCTGGAGGCGGTCAGACCCTTGCCGAGTGAAGAGGCGACACCACCGCTGACGAAGATGTGTTTCGTGGCCGCGCGCGCCGGAATCCGTGATTGACCCACGGGACTTCACGGTAACACGGATTCGGGATGCCGATCGAATGCCACGCGAGTCCGCGCCGATCCGATACTCCGGAAATTGCCCGTGATTGGCTCGATGGGTCAGTGCGGCATGGCGGCGACTGTGAGCGAGGTCGCCTTGTCACCCGTACCGTATCGCCCGGTGCCGCCGTTCAGCTGCTCAGTGAGCCCGAGCACGGTCGTGATGCGGCCGATCTCGTGGTCCACATTGTCCACGGTGGTGATTGTTGCCAGCGGCGCTTCCGAGCGCGCCACGGCGATCGGACCGGGCCCCTCGGCCGCCCCGTAGCGACCCGCCAGCACCACCCCGGCGCCGTGTGCGCGCAATGCCGCGGCGAACCTGGCGATGATGGTGCCGCGATTGTTCTCGCCGGATCGCGCGCCGTCACCGGCCACCACGACGGCCAGCTGTGCGGGCTTCACATCGGCGAAAGTCAGGAACCCGCCGCCGCGCAGGGTCTCCAGTGCCAGCCCGCGTTCCTGCTCGGTACCGCGCGGCTGATTATTGGCCGGATCGGTGAGCAGCACCTGACCCAGCAGATCCCCGGCCAGGCTGCCCTGATCCGCGGCGTCGATCTTGAGCTGGGCGCCGGCGGGAACAACATTGGTCAGCGCGGTGCGCAGCCGATCGCTCTCCGAGGAGTCGGTGAAAGCCCCTGTCAGCGCGACGCGGCCGGTGACCGCCGCGCCCGCGGTGGTGAGCGCCGCGGCGACGGCATCGGCATCGGCGCTGTCGGAATCGGGTGTGGTGAACAGCAGCACGCTCTTGGTGGCGAGGCTGTTCGCGAGCACCTTGCCCGCCGCATCGGACAGGAAACTGTCGGCGGCCTTCAATTGCTCTGTGAGCCTGCTGTTCTCAGCCGTCAGCGAGTCCACCTGCTGCCGGTTCCCCGTGCCCGGAAACAACCCGTCGCTGTGCGTGCGGGTGCCGAGCACCACGCCGACCGCGAGGGCCAGGAAGATGGCGGCGATCGAAACGGCGTGGTGGCGAAAGGAAATCACTTGTCCCCTACCTGTGCTGATCGAGCTGAACCTGTAACCAGTGCGAGCCGCGATGCCAGGTTTCGGTGAACCAGGTCGCCGCCTCACCCCCCATATTCGTAGCCAGCAGCACCACGATCAGCGCCACCAGCGCGGCCATCACGACCAGTGCCAGCGCCCAGCCGGATCCGCGGTGCCGGTACAGCGCCGCAACGGCATTCGCGTCCATGAGCTTGGTGCCCATTTTCAAACGGGTCAGGAAGGTGGCCGGATTGGAATCGCGGCGGCCGCGGTCGAAGAAGTCGTCGAGCGAAGCCGCGGCGCCCACGGTGACGATCAGCGTCGCGCCGTGATGATCGGCCAGCAGCAGCGCCAGATCGGCGGGCGCGCCCGAGGACGGGAAGGTGGTCGCGCCGATGCCCAGATCCTGGATGCGATCCAAACCCTTTGCGTGCCCGTCGGTATCGGCCGGCAGGATCACCTCCGCACCACACTTGAGCGTGGTTGCGGTGATCTCCTCCGGATCGCCGACGATGAGGTCGGGGCGATAGCCGTGGCGGGTCAGGGTATCCGCGCCGCGGCCGACGCCGATCAGGATCGGCGCGTACTCCTTGATGAACGGCTTGATGCGCTTGAGGTCAGCCACATGCTCGGGACCGTCTGCGACAACCACGACATGCCGCTTCTTCATGTCGATCGCGACCTCGGGCACCCCGATTCCGTCGATGAGCAAGGAACTCTCGGTGCGGATGAACTCGATGGTGTTGCCCGCGAACGCTTCCAGATGATCGGCCAGGCCGTTGCGGGCCTCGATCATGCGCTCGGAAATGCTCGACTCGGTGAGCTCGATGCCTTCGACGAGGGCGTCCGGCTCCTTCTTGGTCAGCTTGTCGGCGTAGATGACACTGCCGTCGATGCGGACCTTGGCGCCGTCCTTGATCTTCTTGAAAACATCGGAGCTGAGCGTGTCCAGCAGCAGAATTCCATTGGCCACCAGCACCTCCGGCCCCAGGTTCGGGTAGCGGCCGGAGATGGACGGCGAGGCGTTCACGACCGCGGCCACGCCGGCCTCGACGAGCCGGTCGGCGGTGAGCCGATCCAGATCCATTTCGTCCAGGACGACCACATCACCCGGTCCCACGCGCTGCAGCAGACGCCTGGTATTGCGGTCGACCCGGGCCATCCCGACAATTCCGGGGAGCGTTTCGGTGCTACGCGTCAACAGGGCCGGCATCTTCATAACGATCGATCTTTACCGGAAAGTCTCAACCATTGGTGGAGGCGCGCCGGTCCGTCAGCATTCGCCACTTGATAACTGCGACGGAATGTCCCAGACGGGACTGTCTTCTTACCCATCGGTAAGGCTAAGCTCCGCACTACGGTTCGAGAGGAGACCCACCGTTATGGCCAGCACCACCGTCGATACTGTCCTGTCCGCCCCGCGCGATGTCGTCTACAAGCTTTTCAGCGATCGAGACGCCCTCAACTCCTATCTGCCCGTTCAGATTTCCCTGGTGAAGCCGGGCGTCGGCAGCCCCTCCGGGGTCGGCGCCCAGTACAAGATCGGCCTCGCCGGCCTCGGCATCACCGAGGAGACCACCGAACTGGTCCCCGGTGAGCGCATGGTCTACCGCGTCATCAAGGGCGCCCCGGTCAAGCGCCACGTCGGCACCATCACCTTCGCCGACGCACCCGGCGGCACCCGGGTGGTCTACACCATGGAGTCCGAGCCGAGCCTGCCCGTTCCGGCCAAGGCCCTCGAGGTCGGACTCAAGGGTCTGATCAATGCCTTCCTCGGCGGCGCCCGCAAGGCCGTCAAGTAGGACGCTTCGCATAGTTCATGCACCGAGGGCCCGCGGATAATCTCCGCGGGCCCTCGGTGTTTCGCTGCTGGTTCTTGGATCAGCTGGCGGCGGTGACCTTTTCGGCGTCCGCCGTGGTCAGTAGCTCCCAGGCGTGTGCGCGACCGGTTTCGGTGTCGTCGAGACCGGCCAGCATGCGGGCCAATTCGACGACCCGTTCATCACGGGTGAGGGAACGAACGCCGGAATTGACGCCCTTGCCGTCATCCACCTTGTCGACGACCAGGTGGGTATCGGCGAAGGCGGCCACCTGCGGCAGGTGGGTGACCACGATGACCTGGTGGGTGCGGGCCAATCGGGCCAGGCGGCGGCCGATTTCGACGGCCGCGCGGCCACCGACGCCGGCGTCCACCTCATCGAAAACCATGGTGGTGCCGTGTTCGGAGCTGGCCAGGACCACTTCCAGGGCGAGCATGATGCGGGAGAGCTCACCGCCGGAAGCGCTCTTGCTCAAGGGAAGTGGCTGTGCGCCCGAATGCGCGGCGAGCCGGAATTCGGCCTCGTCCACACCGGTCGAACCGGCGTGCAATTCCTTGCCGTCGAGGGTGAGCGGGGCGGAATCCTGCACTCCGGCGGGCACCGGCTGCACAATGACCTCCAGCCGCGCCCGGCCCATGGCCAGGCCGCCGAGCTCGGTGCTGACGGCGGTGGCCAGCTTGCCTGCGGCCTTACTGCGAGCGGCGGTGAGTTTGCGGGCGGCCTCACGCACCTTGACCGCCGCGGTTTCGACCTCCGCGGCCAGCGCGGCCAGGGCCTCCTCGGAAACGTCGAGAGAGGCCAGGCGCAGGCGGGATTCATCGGCCCACTTGATGACACCGTCGATATCCGGCGCGTACTTCCTGGTGAGCGTCTTCAGTTCGGCCTGCCGGGTGAGCATGGAATCGAGCGCGCCGGGATCGGACGGCAGATCCGAAAGATAGGAGCTGAGTTCGGTGGTCAGATCCACCACCACCGAAATGGCCTCGCCCAGACGGGGAGCCAGGCCCACGAGGGCCGGATCATCGGCGGCTTCCATGCGCGCGCGGGCGGTGCCGAGCAGATCCAGCGCACCCGAACCCTCACCGGGCGTGTCCGAGGGACCGGCGAGCGCATCGTGCGCCGTCGACGCCGCCTCACGCAGCGAATCCAGATCCGAGAGCCGGTGCACCTCGGCGACGAGGCGCTCGTCCTCACCGGGTTCCGGTGCGATGGCATCGATTTCGTTCAGCGACTGGGTCAGATGATCGGCCTCGAGCGCCAATTCACGACTGCGGGCGGTGCGCTCGACCAATTGATTGCGGGCGTCCAGCCAGACCCGGCGTACCTTCTGATACTTCTTCAGCAGTCCGGCAACCGAATCGCCGGCGAACTGATCGAGTGCGTGCAATTGCTGATCCGGTCGCTGCAGGCGCAGCTGATCATTCTGGCCGTGCACCGTCAGCAGCGGTGTCGTGAAATCCGAGAGCACCGAGGCGGGGACGCCGCGGCCACCCAGATGCGCGCGGGACCGGCCGTCACTGCCCACCGTGCGGACGGCGATGATGCTGCCGTCGTCATCGCGTTCGGCGCCGGAGGATTCGAGCACCTCCTCGACCTCGGTGATGGCCCCCTCGTGGACATCGTCCACGGTGAAGCGGCCTTCGACCACCGCGCGGGAGGCGCCCAGGCGCACCCGCCCCGGATCGGCGCGGGCCCCACTGAGCAGGTGCAGGCTCGTCACCACCATCGTCTTGCCCGCACCGGTCTCACCGGTCAAAACGGTCAAACCCTCATGGAATTGCGCGGTGGCGGTGGAAATTACGCCCAGCCCGTCAATCCTGATCTCTGTCAGCACTCGTGCTCTCCGTTCGGCGGTTATCTATCTCGCCTGCACTCGGACGCTCCGTGGTTACACGGGCTGCCGCCTCCGCGCCTGACCGCGCAGTCGGGCGGCCTCGCCAGCCTGTCACGGGCAACTGGAACTTGCGCACCATCCGGTCGGCGAACGGTGCGGAATCCAACCGCACGTAGCGCACCGGCTCGGCCCCGCGGACCGCCTCGACCCGGCCGCCCCGCGGCAGTGCGAGGGTGCGTCGGCCGTCGAGGAAAACAATGGCATCATGGCCGGTGGCAACGGTTTCCACGGCGATCCGCGACGCCGGACTGGTGACCAGCGGACGCGCGAACAGCGCATGGGCATTGCTCGGAATCACCAGCAGCGCTTCGAGTTCCGGCCACACCACCGGACCGCCGGCGGAGAAAGCATAGGCCGTCGAACCGGTCGGCGTGGCGATCAGCACCCCATCACAGCCGAAGGCCGACACCGGGCGACCGTCCACCTCGAGCACCAATTCGAGAACGCCCATGCGCGCGGCGTTTTCGATACTGGCCTCGTTCAAGGCCCAGCCGCGCTCGACGATCACATCGTCCACGCGCACGCTGACATCGATGGTCATGCGCTGCTCGAGCGTGTAATCGCGCCGAACCACCTGCGACAGCGCCTCATCCAGATGTTCGGCCTCGGCCTCGGTCAGAAAGCCGATGCGGCCCAGATTGATTCCCAGCACCGGCACCGACGCATCACGCGCCAATTCGGCGGCGCGCAGGAAGGTGCCGTCACCACCGAGCGCGAGCACCATCTCGCAGCCGACACCCGCATCCGGGCCGTGCGGCATGATGCGCACCGGATAGCCGACGGCCTCGCTGGGCGTGTCGAGATCGAAACGGGTGCTGTATGCCTCGTCCTCGAGCACGCGCAAGCCGATGCCCGCCTCATCGAAGATCTTGGCCACCCGATGCGCGGTTTCGGTGATCTCGGTGCGACCCGGATGCGCGACCAGCAGGATCTCCCGCCCGGTCTCCCGCGAATTCACTGTGGTCCCTCCTCCACCGCCCGCTCGATCAATGCCGCTACCCGAGCCTGCTCCTCCGCACTGTAAACGGCGGACGCAGAGCTCGCAGCGGACACCGTATCGCTCGGGTCCGACACTCCATCCTTACGCAACCACAGGAAATACTCGACATTCCCGGACGGACCCGGCAGCGGGCTCGCCACCACACCGCGGGTCCGCAGGCCCAGCTTCGCGGCGGCGCCCGCCACCTCGCGCACCGTTTCGGCCCGCAGCGCCGGATCCCGCACCACGCCACCGGATCCGAGGCGATCCTTACCGACCTCGAACTGCGGTTTCACCATGGGCAGCAGATCCGCGCCCGGCGCGCAGCATGCGGCCAGCGCGGGCAAGACCAGGGCCAGGGAGATGAACGACAGGTCGGCGACCACCAATTCGACTGTGCCGCCGATGAGTTCGGGAGTCAGCGCGCGCACATTGGTGCGATCGTGCACCAGCACGCGATCATCGTTCTGCAGACGCCAGATCAGTTGCCCGTAGCCGACATCCGCGGCCACCACTTCCTTGGCGCCCTTGGACAGCAGCACATCGGTGAAGCCACCGGTGGACGCGCCGGCATCGAGGCAGCGCTTGTTCTCGACCGAGACGCCCTCGGCTCCGAAGGCCGTCAGCGCGCCGAGCAGTTTGTGCGCGCCGCGCGAGGCCCACTGCACCTCGTTCGGCTCATCGCGCACCAGCAGCGGAGCGCCGGTCTCCACACCGGTGGCGGGTTTGGTGGCAACGGTTCCATTGATGAGGACACGGCCCGCGTCGATCAGCTCGACCGCGTGTTCCCGCGACCGCGCCAACCCGCGGCGAACCAGTTCGGCGTCCACCCGTGCGCGTCTGGCCACCCTAGATCTTGTCCACCGTTGCCAGGGCCTGCACGAGCACCTCGTGCGCCTGCTCCAGAATGCGCGCGCGGCGCACCATATCCGTGCCGTCGGAGGCCGAATCCCGGGCGCCCGCCGACAATTCGGTCAGCAGCGCGTCGACATCCGCGCGCACTCGCGCCGGATCAGCGAACTCCTGGGTCGCACCTGGCACATGCTGCCCCGGCAGCGGCATCCCCGGACGGGGTCCCGGGGAGGGAAACGGCGGGTGGGGCGTGGGCGTACTCATGGTGGCGACAACGCTACCCGAACTTGCATTCGAACAGTATCCAGGCCGCGAAGGTTCGGCTCGTGTGTCCGATCGACTCCGCCGCGGGTGGCCGCGCGATACGGAAATCCGGTGGACGGCCCTGGCAGAATCGGGCAAATGGATCGCAACTTCGAAGACCTCGTCGACGAAGCCGACGCCGTGTCGGTAGCCGGCTGGGACTTCTCCTGGCTGGACGGGCGCGCCAGCGAACAGCGGCCGTCCTGGGGGTATCAGCGGCAGCAGGCACAGCGACTGGCGAGCGCACAGGCGGCGCTGGATATTCAGACCGGCGGCGGTGAGGTGCTGGCCGAGGCCGCGCACTTCCCGCCGACCATGGTCGCCACCGAATCATGGCCGCCGAATCTGGCCAAGGCCACCCGGCTGCTGCACCCGCGCGGCGCGGTGGTGGTCGCCGATCCGGACGAACCACCACTCCCCTTCGCCGATGCGGCCTTCGACCTGGTCACCAGCCGTCATCCGGCAACCCTCTGGTGGGATGAGATCGCACGCGTGCTGCAACCGGACGGAACCTACTTCGCGCAGCATGTGGGCCCGGCCAGCGTGTTCGAGCTAGTCGAATACTTCCTCGGGCCGCAGCCGCAGGCCCGTAAGGGCCGAGACCCCTCAACCGAGTCCGCCGCGGCCCGCGCCGCCGGGCTGGATATCGTCCAATGTCACACCGAACGACTCCCCATGCGCTTCAACGATATCGGCGCGGTCGTCTACTTCCTTCGTAAAGTCATCTGGATGGTCCCCGGCTTCACCGTGGCGGAATACCGGGACCGCCTGCGCGATCTCCATCAGCAGATCACCGCCGAGGGACCGTTTGTCGCTCACTCCTCGCGGACGCTGTTCGAAGCCCGGAAGCCCGAGTAGCAGTTCACAATCCGAGGGTGAAGTGGTGTGCAGTGATAGCCAGGTGCTGTCGAATGTAGAGGCGGTGCGCCGGGGCCCGTTCCAGGGACACGCCGGAATTCAGTTGCACCGCTTCGCATTCCAGGTCGACGGCCTCGTTTCGAATCCAGTGCATGAGGGTGTCGCCGTGGCCGCGAGAGTCCGGCAGCGTGCTCAGATCGCCGGAATATCGGACCGGGGAATTCACTCCTCAGAGGCGGGCGGGGCCGCGACGGCGATTGCGCGGCCGGGATTCTTCTGCAGAAGAGCTCCGATGACATCGGCGATATCGCCGTCGCCGGGGGCAATGGGGGCGGTATCGGCGACCGGATGATTCAGCGCGTCAAGGGATTCCGCGATGTAGGTGGGGAGGCGGCCGGGGGGCTGGGTGCGGAGGTCCGAGAGGGTGCTCACACCGGTGAGAACCAGGAAGGATTCGAGGCCGACAGTGTGGGCGCCGTCGATATCGGTGTCGAGGCGGTCACCGACCACCAGGGCCTCCCGGGTGCCGACCCGGGCGAGGGCATCCTCGAGCAGGGGCGCGTAGGGCTTGCCCGCCACAATGGGTTCGAGGCCGGAGGCGGTGCGCAGGGCGGCGACCATGGAACCGTTGCCGGGAGCCAGACCACGCTCATTGGGCAGTGTCGCATCGGTATTCGCGGCCACCCAGAGCGCGCCGGCGCGCAAGGCGTACGCGGCCTCGGCCAGATCCGGCCAGGCCGTCTCCGGAGAGTGCCCCTGCACCACGGCGGCGGGGGCGACACCGTTGAAGCGGCGAACCGGCTGCAGGCCAACGGCAGTCACCTCGGCCGCGAGATCATCGGTGCCGACCACCAGTACCGACGCACCCGGCTCGAGACGGGCCGCGAGCAGATGCGCGGCGGCCTGCGCGCTGGTGACAACATCGTCTTCGCCTGCGGTGAAACCGATTTCGCGCAGATGCACCACCACGGCGGCGGCGGAACGACTGGCATTATTGGTGACATAGGCCAGGCGCTGCTCCGGTGCACCCGAAAGCGCTTCCGGCGCACCGGGAATCACCTCGTGCCCGCGATACAGGGTGCCATCCAGATCCAGCAGCAGTGCGCCGAACCGATCCCGTAGCCGCATAACGACGCCCCTCTCACACTTCTTCGCCCGAAACCGATCGGCTGGCCGCCCCTTACGGGGACGGCCAGCCTACTAGGTCGATGCCACGACCAGATCTCGCATACGGCCGACTACTTCTTTCTGTCGCCGTCCTCGGCCTTGTCCGCGGCCTCGGTGTCGACCGGGGTCGCGGTGGCGGATTCGGCGACCGGCTCAGTGCCGCTGGGCTTTTCGGCCTCGGCGGCGCTATCGGTCTCGTCGACGCTGGCGGTCTCGGCGACGCTGGCCGACTTGTCAGCGCTGGCCGACTTGTCGGTCGATGCGGCGGCGGCCGGCACCACGTCCGAGTCGTCGTCATCCTCGTCGTCGAAGTCGTCCGCTTCCGCGAAGTCGTCCTCGTCGTCTTCGGCATCCGCGTCTTCGTCGTCCTCGGTGCCGTCGTTCACGGCAGCGGTCCAGTCCGACTCGTCGTCCTCGCCGGATTCGGCGCCGTCGGCCACCGCGGTGGTCCACTCCGAATGGCCGGATCCACCCTCGGCCAGATCCGCAGCGCGGTCCTCGGCGTCGGTCTCACCCTCGGTATCAGCGGACGCGGCGTTCATGAACCAGGTCAGCGATTCCTCCGCCCGACCGGCGGCCAGCAGGGCCTCGGCATAGGCGTAGAACAGGCGCGCCGAAGCCGAACCCGTCTTGGACGGATCCAGTTCCGCGGTCTGCAGGCTCACCACGGCCTGGTCGTACTGACCGAGATCCATGCGGGCGCCGGCAACCACAATGCGCAGCTCGGTGGCCTCGTCGCCCTTCAGCAGGCGGGCCTCATCGCTGCGGCCCAGTTCGATGGCACGCTCGGGACGGCCGAGGCCGCGCTCGCAATCGGCCATGACCGCGAGCAGACCGGCGCCGCCGGACATGCGTCGCGCAGTACGCAGCTCGGACAGCGCCTCCGCCCATTCACCGGCGTGGTAGGCCGCGACACCATTGGTCTCACGCACCACCGCAATACGACCGGCACGCTGACGGGCCGCACGAGCATGCTCGAGAGCCAGCTCCGGATCCTCATCCAGCAGCTGCGCCACCATGATGAGGTGCCGGGCCACGGAATCGGCATTGGTCTTGTCCAGGCTCAGCAGATCGCGGCGCACCGCGGGCTCGAGATCCGAGGCCTGTACCTCCTCCGGCAACTCCGGCTCATCCGGGCGACTCGCACGGCGTTCGCCACCACGGGAATCGCCGCCGAAGCGCGCACCCTCGCCGCCACGACGACGGTCGGACGAATCGTCACGACCGGCGAAGGACGAACGCTCGGGGCGATCGGAACGTTCCGGGCGCTCTACGCGGGCAGGACGCTCGCTGCGGTCGGGACGCGCCGCATCGTCACGGGCGGGACGCTCGGAACGATCGCGATCCGGACGCTCCGCACGATCCCGATCCGGGCGGTCAGCGCGGTCACGAGCGGGCCGATCGGCGCGGTCACGGTCCGGGCGGTCGGCACGGTCACGATTGAAGCCGCCACCCGAGCTCGGCCGGTCGCCACTGAAACCACTGCGGCCGAAGGTCTTTCGCTCATCACGATCGCCTTCGCGACGCTCGCCACGATTGAAACCACCACGCTCACCGCTACTGCTATCGCGATTGAAGCCACCACGATCGCCACCACGGCTGTCACTGCCGCGGCTATCGCTGCCACGGTTGAATCCACCACCGCTATTGCTATCGCGGTTGAACCCGCCACGGCTGTCCCCACCGCGGCTATCGCCACCACGATTGAAGCCACCGCGATCACCGCTACTGCTATCGCGATTGAAGCCACCACGATCGCCACCACGGCTGTCACTGCTGCGGTTATCGCCACCGCGGTTGAAACCGCCACGATCGCCACCGCGGCTATCGCCCCGGCTGTCACTGCCACGGCTATCGCCGCCACGGTTGAACCCACCGCTACGGTTGTCGCCACCGCGGCTATCGCTGCCACGGTTGTCGCTGCTGCGATTGAAGCCGCCACCGCTCGCGCCGCCACGGTTGAAACCGCCGCGATCACTGTCACGGCTTTCACTGCGGTTGAATCCACCGCGCTCGCCACCACGGCTGTCGCTGCTGCGGTTGAACCCACCACTATTGCTATCGCGGTTGAAGCCGCCCCGGCTGTCCCCACCGCGGCTATCGCCACCACGGTTGAACCCGCCACGGTCACTACCAGCGCTTTCACCGGACCGGCGGAATCCGCCGCGGTCATTGTCACGGCCTTCGCCGCCACGGTTGAACCCACCGCTACGGTTGTCGCCACCGCGGCTATCGCTGCCACGGCTGTCGCTGCTGCGATTGAAACCGCCGCCGCTCGCACTGCCGCGGTTGAATCCACCGCGCTCACCGCTATTGCTGTCGCGGTTGAAGCCGCCACGGCTGTCGCCACCGCGGCTGTCACTGCTCCGGTTATCACTGCTGCGGTTGAATCCACCGCGACTGCCGGAATTGCTGTCCCGGCTCTCGCCACGCCCGAAACCGCTGCGGCCGCCGTCGCGACCCTGGTTCTCACGATTGGAGCCGCCACGGCCGAAGCCGGCGCTGCCACTGTCACGGGTGCCTGCGTTATCGCGGCCGCCCTCTCGGTTGAAGCTGCCACCTCGGCTGCCTTCACTCCGATTGGAGCTACCGCGGTCGCTGTCGCCACGACCCGCGCTACCGCGCCCGGCGTCCCGCCCGCCGTCACGATTGAAACCACCGCCGCCGCTGCTGCTTCGATTGAAGCCCGACTTGCCCTGGTCACGCCGATCGCCCGAACTATTGTCGCGCGCCGGCCGGCTGCTGCTGCCCTCACCGGATCCGCCGCTACGGCGGAAAGGTTTACGGTCGTCGCTCTGCTCCGCCACGGTGATCCCTCTCTATAGTTTGCCTGCGGTACCCGGCCCGCGGCGCTGGCGCGCGTGAGGGTTGGCGGCACAGCCCGCCACCACAAATTCAATCACGCGCCGCTGAGCGTCCAGGCGGCACCGGGTCTAAAACGACGAAAGGGGACCCAACATGTGGGTCCCCTTTCGTGAAGGATGTTCCGGCGGTGTCCTACTCTCCCACACCCTGTCGAGTGCAGTACCATCGGCGCAGGTGGCCTTAGCTTCCGGGTTCGGAATGGGACCGGGCGTTTCCCCACCGCTATAGCCGCCGTAACTCTATGAAACTGTCACACCCGTTGCGTAACGGGATGATTCGCGGGCCGAGGCCTCGAACACCCATCAATAGGGGTTCGGGGACTTGGTCCCCGAAACATCCCACACAACAAGGTTGTGTGTTGTTTCAGATACCGCACAGTGGACGCGTAGCTTCTTTGTTGGTAAGTCCTCGGCCTATTAGTACAGGTCACCTGCACCCGTTACCGGG
>NZ_JBEXOK010000006.1:0-672575 GCF_040611495.1 Nocardia sp. NPDC006630 | reverse complement strand
TCTCCAGTTCTGAGACAACCAACCCAGGTGCACCGACGGTTTCGGTATAGAAACCGTCGGTGCACCTGGGTTGCTTGCGCCGAGAGGCGGTGGTGGGTCCCTGGGTGCGGGCAGGGCCCGAGATGGCCGTGCTGGTGACGCCGGGTGGGGTACCCGATTTACCTTCCGGACCAAGGAGATACCTGCGGTACCGGCGGGGTCGACCGGCTGTGGTCCGGTTTCAGAGACACAAGACGAAAAGACCAAAGATTCAAGAACAAGGACGCCTGGAAACAAGGGATCGAAGAACACGAATCCGAAACACCCTGTCCGGCAACGACCTCTAGCACCGACAGGATGATCCTGTCGGTGACACCAGGGGCGGGAAACCTATTGTCGCGGTGGGGGTATGGCGGCCCGGCGCAGCACCCGGTACCGAACCGGGGACAACCCCGAGGCACGACAGACCCTGCGCGGCCGCAACGACGGCGGAACCTCGGTCAACAACTCGGCCGGGTGATGCAAGTGATTGACCCGCGGCGTCCGGGACGGATCCACATGCGCCGGAGCGATCCACGCCGTCCGACCCGGGAAATCCGAATCCTCACCGAGTTTGATGGTCTTCCACCCGCGTGGCCCGTCCTTGACCAGGGCGTGGCAGTGATCGCATGCCAGAGTGAGGTTTTCGATGTCGGTCGGGCCGCCCTTGCTGAACTCGGTCACATGATGGGCTGCGGCCATACTCGCCGGAGCCGAGCAGCCGGGGCGGGTGCACCCGCGTTCGGTGGCGATCAATGCCAGCCGTTGTGCCGGGTTCGCCAACCGGATTTCCCCGATGTGCAGGGGCATGCCGTTCTTGTTCTTCACGAGCACGAAGGTCTTGGAGTCGCGGGCCATCAACTGGAGGGCGTTCTCGACCGGGATCTGCCCACCGGTCGCCAAAGTCGCCACCCCCGAGGCACGTTCGACGTCGTCAATGCTCATCGTCATGATCGTGGAGACCGGCAGGCCGCGATGGGAGCCGAGCTTGGCGGGGTTGAAATCCGGGTGCAACACCGCCAGCAACGCATCGTGCTGGCGTTGGGCCTTGCTGCGCTGGTCACGGGCCGCGCAGGCTTCCAGCACCTCCCGGGGCACCGGGTGGTCCTCATCCTCGGCCCATGGGCTTTCCTTGTCGGCCGGGTTGCACATACCGGGGCGCGCCAGCTTGGCCATGACCGCATCGAACGCCGCACGGGCGTCGGGGGTGAGCTCGACGGTGAGGGTGGACATCAGGTCGTAGCGTTGCGGGCTCAGAACCGCGCTGCGCTGGTTCTGCCGGTCAGCGTCTTCGGTGAGTTTGCCGTCGGGGTCGAGGTAGCCCAGGATCATCTCCCCGATCCTCGGCAAATGCGTCGGATCCAAGGCACGGGCCTGCCGGGCGAGTTGTTGTTCGGCGTAAGCACGGGCCTCGGGAGCGACCTTGCCGGGCAACCGGTTCATCACCTGCCGGATCACCCGCACATGATCGAGAGAGATCGCCCCCTCATCGAGAGCCTGGGCGGCGTTCGGCAGCACCGGGGCCGCGCCGGGCTCGTCACCGACCCGATGCCACACCGCCAGATCCTCAGCGGTGCGCCACCGGTTGATCGCATCCCCGTGCGAAATGTGCAGCACCGATTGCAAATACAGGGCCGGACTACCGGAACCGTTGAGAGCGGGCAGCGACCGGGCGCAGGCTTGCACGATCACATCCCGTTGCACCGACGCCAACCGGCGGGTGCAGGTTTCGATCTGCTGCATCAACGCCACAATGTCGGTGTCCGACGCCGGAATCAACGGCAACGCGGTGAGGGAATCGACCGCCGCGACCAGTGCGGCTACACCGGTCGCGATTGCGGTTTCTCCCCCTGATTCCATGCCTCTATTCTACCTCCGGAAAACAGACCCGGAAAGGCGAATTCCGTTGTGATATAAGGCTATTCAGAATATTCGGGTTTTATCTTTCGCCTTGTTCTTATGTCTTGCTCTTCTTGTCCAGGCGTCTTTGTCTTGTCTCTTTTGCCTTGTTCAGTTGCACGCGGCATTGCGCTGAAGAATCCGCAGCGAACCTGTCACGGAAAGCTCGCGGAACTTTCCGCTGTCCATTGCTCGGCGGTAGATGTTGTACGGGGCCTGACCGCCGTCGGCGGGGTCGGGGAAGACATCGTGGATGGCCAGGAGGCCGCCGCCTGCGACCCAGTGGGCCCAGTTGTCGTAGTCGCGCTGTGCGGCTTCCTCGGTGTGGCCGCCGTCGATGAACAGCAGGCGCAGGGGTGTGCGCCAGATGCGGGCTGCGGCGGCGGAGGTGCCGATGATCGCGATCACGGTTTCGGCCAGGCCTGCGCGAACTATGCTGCGGCGGAATGTGGTTACGGTGTCGAAAACTCCGGTCTCGGGGTCGACCAGACTGGTGTCGTGGTACTCCCAGCCCGGTTGGTGTTCCTCCGAGCCGCCATGGTGATCGACAGTGAAGACCGTCGCTCCGGTTTCGCGCGCGGCCGCACCCAGGTAGATGGCGGATTTGCCGCAGTAGGTGCCGATCTCCAGAATGGTGCCGTCGCCCGCGTACGTGAGCGCGGCTTCGTAGAGTGCGCGACCCTCTTCCGGCGGCATGAATCCGGTGGTTTGCTCGGCGAGTTCGAACAAAGCGCGGGTGTCGGCGGAAATCTCGGCCTGCGTCATACGAAAACCTTTCTGGGGCGCACGCATTGATGCACATTGCACATCGGCGAGTTGCCCGGAGACCGGGCCCATAGTAGCATCCGGACACGTGTCTGATTCCCTTTCCGAACGCCCCACGGTGAGCATGGAGGCCACCCGCCGCCGGCTCACCGAGAAGCAGGCCGACACCGTCGATCGGCTCACCACGGCGGCGATGGAAGTGCTGTCCAGGGAGGGTTTCGCGGGGCTGACGGTGCGCATGGTCGCGGCCTCCGCCGGAGTCGGCACCGCCACCGCGTACACCTATTTCTCCTCGAAGGAGCATCTGGTCGCGGAGCTGTTCTGGCGGCGGCTGGCCGCCACGCCCGCCCCGGACAACGAGGGCCTCGACAGCAATGAGCGGGTGCTCGCGGTGCTGCGGCAGACCGCCATGCTCGTGGCCGACGAACCGGCGCTCGCGGGCGCGGTGACGAGTGCTCTACTGGGCACCGATCCGGATGTGGCGCATCTGCGGTTGCGCATCGGCAGCGAGATTCGCCAGCGGCTCATCGACGCCCTCGGCGCGGAGGCGGATCTGGACCTCGTGGAGACGCTCGAACTGCTGTACGCGGGCGCACTGGTGCGCGCCGGTATGGGGTACGCGTCGTATGCCGAAATCGCCGACCGCCTGGAGAAATCCGCGCTGCTCGCACTGCGCGACTGAGGTCTTCCGGAATCCGCGGATTCGGCTGCCGGGCACACACTCCCGTAGTACCGTCCAGACAGCTGTCTGCTGCACTGCGGGAGGTTTCCGATGACGCCGACCAGACCACGGCAGGTATCGGGCGGCGAACACGAGCACGGCCACCTCGAGGAATTCCGCACCGACCCCATCGCCCTCATGACGCGGGTCCGCGCCGAATGCGGTGAGATCGGCGCCTTCCGGCTGGCCCAGCGCGATGTCATTCTGCTGACCGGTGCGCAGGCCAACGAATTCTTCTTCCGCGCGAGCGATGAGGACCTGGATCAGGCCGCCGCCTACCCGTTCATGAAGCCCATCTTCGGTGCCGGCGTGGTCTTCGACGCCCCGCCGGAACGCCGTAAGGAAATGCTGCACAATCAGGCGCTGCGCGGCGATCAGATGCGCGGTCATGCCACCACGATCGCCCGCGAAGTGCACCGCATGCTCGAATCATGGGGCACCGCAGGCGAAATCGATCTGCTCGAATTCTTCGCCGAGCTGACCATCTATACCTCGTCGGCCTGCCTCATCGGCGTCAAATTCCGCGAAGAGCTCGACCAGCGCTTCGCACACCTCTATCACGAGCTGGAACGCGGGACCGACGCCTACTGCTACGTCGACCCGGACGCACCCATCGAAAGCTTCCGCCGCCGCGACGAAGCCCGCTGGCAACTGGTGAAGCTGGTGCGGCACATCATGGCGGGCCGGCTCGCGAATCCGCCCACCGGCAAAGACGATCGGGACATGCTGGATGTGCTGATCTCGATCCAGGACGAGCAGGGCAACCCCCGCTTCTCACCCAGCGAGATCACCGGCGTCTTCATCTCCATGATGTTCGCGGGGCATCACACCACCTCGGGCACCGCCGCCTGGACGATCATCGAACTGCTCCGCAATCCGGAGGTGATGCGGCGCGTCGTCACCGAACTGGACGAGCTCTACGCCGACGGCGCGGACGTGAGTTTCCATGCGCTACGCCAGATTCCACAGCTGGAGGCGGTGCTCAAGGAGGTACTGCGCCTGCACCCGCCGCTCATCGTGCTGATGCGCGTGGCCCGCGACGAATTCGACGTCTGCGGCCACACCATCGCCCCCGGCGACCTGGTGGCCGCGACACCCGCTGTCTCCAACCGCATTCCGGAGGACTTCCCCGACCCCGGCCGCTTCGACCCCGGCCGCTACTTGGACCCGAATCAAGCCGATCTGTTGAACCGCTGGACCTGGATCCCCTTCGGCGCGGGGCGCCACCGCTGTGTGGGAGCAGCCTTCGCCCTCATGCAACTGAAGGCGATCTTCTCGATCCTCTTGCGCGACTGGGAATTCGAGCTCGCCCAGCCGTCGGACACCTACCGCAACGACCACTCGAAGATGGTCGTGCAACTGCAGCAGCCGTGCGCGGTCCGCTACCGGCGACGGCGCATGTAGCCGGTAGGTGTGGATCCCGGCCAAAAGCATGCCGGGATGACGGGGGCGCCGTCCGCGAGGGCGGGGCTCGTCATCCCGGCGCACTTCGTCTCGTCATCCCGGCGCGCTTTTGGCCGGGATCCACACCGCAATGACTAGAGCGCGGCTTCGATTGCGCTGGTTACCGACTCGTCGGTGGGCTCGGTGCGGGGGCGGATACGGGCGAGCACCGTGCCGTCGCGGCCGATGAGGAACTTCTCGAAGTTCCACTGGACATCGCCGGCGGCGCCTTCGGCGTCGGCCACCTGGGTCAGCTCCCGGTACAGCGGGTGCGCGCCCTCGCCGTTCACCTCGAGCTTCTCCAGCAGCGGGAAGTCGACCCCGTACGTGGTGGAGCAGAATTCGGCGATCTCCTCGGAGGTGCCGGGCTCCTGGCCCATGAACTGGTTGCACGGGGCGCCGACCACGCTGAAGCCGCGCGCGCCGTAGGTCTGCTGCAGTTCCACCAGGCCGGTGTACTGCGGGGTGAGTCCGCATTTGGAGGCGACATTGACCAGCAGCACCACCTTGTCCCCGGCCAGTTCGGCCAGCGTGGTGGGCTTGTCGGTGAGCGTCTGGAGCGGGATTTCGCGAATTGAGGTCACGTCCACGAATATAGAACGAGTTCGTGGACGCCACCGTTCACCCACGTCACGCCCGGGTGCACGAATACCGGACGTCCGGTTCAGGCGTATCGGACCTGCCAGTGCTTGATGCCGTTGATCCAGCCCGCCCGCAATCGCTCCGGCGGTGCCACCTCGGCGAGATCGGGCATGGCATCGGCGATCGCATTGAACATGAGGTCGATCTCGAGTCGCGCCAGATTCGCGCCGACGCAGAAGTGCGTACCGGTGCCGCCGAACCCGACATGCGGATTGGGATCGCGCAGTACGTCGAACGAGAACGGATCGGTGAATACCTCGTCATCGAAGTTGGCGGAGCTGTAGAACAACCCCACCCGATCGCCTTCGCGAATCTTCTGCCCGCCGATTTCGGTGTCGCACAGCGCGGTTCGCTGGAAAGACGTCACCGGTGTCGCCCAGCGCACGATTTCGTCCGGCGCGGTCCGCGGCCGCCGCTCCCGATACAGCTGCCACTGCTCCGGATTGTCCACGAATGCCTTCATGCCGTGCGTGATGGCATTGCGGGTGGTTTCATTGCCCGCCACCGACAGCAGGATGACGAAGAAGCCGAATTCGTCACTGCCCAGCGCCTCACCGTCGACATCGGCGGTCACCAGCTGCGTCACGATATCCGCGGCCGGACAGGCGCGCCGCTGTTCGGCCAGGTTGTAGGCGTATCCGAGCAGTTCGGCATTGGCGGTCATATTCGCGCCGGCGAACTCGGGATCGTCATAGCTCAGCAGCTGATTGGACCAGGTGAACAGCTTGTGCCGATCGTCCTGCGGCACTCCGAGCAACTCGGCGATGGCCTGCAGCGGCAGTTCGGACGCCACCTGCTGCACGAAATCGCCACCGCCGGCGGCCTTCGCCTCGGCGACAATGGCTTTCGCGCGCATGGTGAGCGTCTTGCGCAGGGCTTCCACCGCGCGCGGGGTGAATCCCTGCGAGATGATCCGCCGAATCTTGGTGTGTTTCGGCGGATCCATATTGATCAGCAACGCATTTCGTGACAGCTCCAGCTGTTCCGGTAGCGAATCGGCAGGCATTCGGATGATCGCGCCCTTTTCGTGCGACGACCAGATCTCCGGTCTGCGGGATATCTCCTTGACGTCCTCGTGCCGGGTAATTGCCCAGAAGCCGCCGTCATCGAACGGTGCGGCCTGTTCGGGAGTCTGCGCATTCCACCAGACGGGTGCCGTGCGCCGGAGAGCGGCGAACTCCTCGACGGGACTGCGATCGGCCCAGAGTCCCGGATCGGTGAAATCGAATCCGGCCGGTAATGACGGAACAGACACTGTTCCTCCTACGGCAGCTAGCCGCTATGATCTCGAAACTGGAACGTGTTTCACGACGATTGAACCACGTCACCCGGCACGGTAACCCCGGTTTCGATGGCGTGATCGCGCCTCGGCCGCCCTCCGCCCATACAGTTACCGCTGGGCATTTCTAGAACATGGCCGCTCGTGACTCACTCGGTACCCCCTACCCCTTGAAGTCGATCTTATGACTGGACATCATGTCCACCGTGCGGGCAGACTAGAACCTGTTCTACAGTGACCCCAGGCACACTCGAGGATGAGGTAACGAACATGACCGCTTCTCCGCGCTCCGCGGACGCCGCAACAGCAGCCGACTACGTAGTCGTCGGCGCTGGTAGTGCGGGCGCCATCGTGGCAGGACGTCTCGCCGAGCGCGGCGCCAGCGTGATCCTGTTGGAGGCCGGCCGCAAGGACAACACCCGCATGGTCACCATGCCGGGCGCGATCAGCATGGTGCACACCGTCCCGCAGCTGAAGAAGCGCGTGACGTGGAAACAGTTCTCCACCCCGCAGAAGCACGCCAACGACCGCCTGATCCCCATGACGCGCGGCAAGGTGCTCGGTGGATCCAGCTCGGTCAACGGCATGCTCTACGTGCGCGGCAACAAGGCCAACTACGACTCCTGGGCCGCCGAGGGCAATACCGGGTGGAGCTACGACGAGGTCGTCCCCGCCTACAAGCGCCTGGAGAACTGGCAGGACGGCGCGACCGAACTGCGCGGCACGGGCGGACCCATCGAGGTCACCCGGCAGCAGAACCTGACGCCGATCGCCCAGCAGTTCATGGTCGCCGCCTCCGCCGTCACCGGCGCGCCGATCATCGAGGACTACAACGGCGAATCGCAGGAAGGCATCTCGATCTTCCAGCAGAGCGTCAAAGACGGTCTGCGGTACAGCTCTTCGCGCGGCTACATCACCGATATGCCGAACTCGAACCTGACCGTGCTCACCCATGTGCACGCCACCCGGGTCGTCATCGAGAACGGCCGCGCCACCGGCGTCGAGATCGCCGAGAAGAACGGCACCCGCCGCATCGTGCGCGCCGCCAAGGAGGTCATCGTCTCCGGCGGCGTCATCGGCTCGCCGCAGCTGCTCATGCTCTCGGGCATCGGCCCGGCCGCGCACCTGCGCGAACACGGCATCGACGTGGTCGCCGATCTGCCGGTCGGGCAGAACCTGCACGACCATCTCTTCGTGCCGATGACCTTCATCTCGAAGAAGGCCATCCACCGCGGCATTCCGACCCACTTCGCCAGCGGCATCATGCAGGAGATGCTCCGCCCGGGCAGCTCCTGGATGGGACGCACCGTGTTCGAGGCGTGCGGCTTCGTCAAGACCAAGTTCGCCGAGGGCGACTACCCGGACTTGCAGATCCACACCCTGCCGTGGAGCTACCCGATCCCCAACCAGGACGAGGACAAGCTGCACCTGGTCGATCGCCGTCCCGGCTTCACCATCTTCCCGAGCCTCATCTACCCGAAGAGCCGCGGCGAGATGACGCTGGCCTCCAGCGACCCGTTCGCCTCCCCGCTCATCGACCCGGGCTACCTGAGCGACCCGCGGGACACCGAATTCCTCATCGAGGGCATTCGGATGATCCGGGAGATCATGGCGCACAAGAGCATTGCCGACGACTGGACCGAGGAGCTCGCCCCCGGACCCGCACTGCAGGACGAGAACGCACTGCGCGCGGAGCTCCCCAATCGCGTGCACTCCATCTACCACCCGGTCGGCACCTGCCGCATGGGCGTGGACGAGCGCGCGGTCGTCGACCCGACGCTCAAGGTGCACGGCATCGAGGGCCTGCGCGTGGCCGACGCCTCGATCATGCCCAGCATCACCGGCGGCAATACCAATGCCCCGAGCTACATGATCGGCGAGAAGGCCGCCGAGTTCATCGGCGCGTAAAGCGTTGACAGCACTCCGCCCCGGGACCCGACCCCTCAGGTCCCGGGGCGGAGTGCTGTTGTCACCCGGCCGAGAAGAACCTCAGCCGATGACGATCGGTTCGTTCAGCTCGTACATGCTGCGGCGACCGGTCATATCCGTGACCACCAGGCGCGGCAGGTTCGGCCCGGAATCGGCGTAGGCGTGCGAGGTGGCCGGACCGTTCGTGGTCAGGTGCGCCCCATCGCCGAAGTACCACTCGTACTGGCGAATCGCACCGCCCGCCGGGGTGGCGTCGAAATCCACCGTGGACCCGGACGGACCGGCGGTGCGGGAGACGGTGAAGCCGTCACCGAGAGGCCCACCGCCGCCGAACCATTCGCGGACTCTCGGATTCAGCAGGAAGGTTTTCGCGTACTGCCGCGCACCTTCGACATCGGCGTGCCCGGCCACCGCCTTCCCGCACTGCGGCGCCTGATCACTGTGCGGCGGACAGGCCAGCAGCCGCAGCGAGATCTCCTCGTCGCCCAGCGGATTCATCCACAGCTTGGAATCATTGCCGACCGCTCCGCCGTCCTGACCGAACAGGCCGTCCGCGGCCACCGCGAAGGTCTCCCCGGCGGCGGTATTGGCGCGATCCGCGGCCGTGCGGAACGCCTCCGCCGAGGTCCGCACGAATTCCGACCAGCGCTGCTGCACACCCTGCGGGGTGCCCGGCGCGGCATCTCCGTAGAAGTAGTTGGACACCAGCACTTTCGGACTGCCGGGCAGCGCATGGGCCTTCTCGATGGCGTCCTGCATGCCCCGGCCGCCGTAACCCAGCTTGCTGCTGCTGAAGTACGGCACATTCGCGGCCGGATTGACCGGTTCGGCTCCCGCACCCCCGCATTCGCGGCGCACCGCGGCGGTCAGATCCTGACTGCCCGGCGTGAGTCCGACGGGGATCCCGAAGATCGGATCCAGATCATTGATGCAGCCGTCCAGCAGGACCAGGTCCACCTGATAGCCGCGGTCTCGGGCCTCGCCGCCCGCTTCCTCCAATTGGCAGAACACATCGGGTAGTTCACCGCCGCCGGCATTCGCGGCCGGACAGTGTGCGTTGTCGGCGTGCAGACCCGGTGCGTCCAGCGCCGCCCCGGAGACCGAATAGTCGTGTAGCCGGGTGACCCGGCCGGTCTGCGTGCCGAGCGTTTCGGTGGTGAGGTCACCGAACTTGCGATCCAGATCCAGCCCCTGTCCCCAGGTCACCGAATCACCGACCGAAACCACGTGCAGCGGACGGCAATCCCGGCTCACGCGCAGATTCCACGGCTTGCCGTAGCCGCTGACCGCACCACCGGGAATCCGGGAGCGAGCATCCACGCGAAGCCGGCCGTCCGCGGGTAGCTCGTCCTGCGAGATATCGAATCCCACCGTCACCACATCGCTGTTGACCGGTGCGATGCCGCTGCGAATCGGCTGCCCGCCACCCAGGATTCGCCACTCCACATCGGAGTGGGCGGGCACGCCCGGCGGGATGTACACGGCCGTGGTGCCGTGCAGCCCAGTATGTTCGGCTCCCTTCGTGCCGGCGCACTGCCCGTCCGCCGGCGTACTGACATCGATGATCAGTGGGTAATCGGAATTGGCATCGGCCTGGGCCATCGGCCCCGACACCGCGGTCGCACCCACTAAAGCGGGCAGCAGCGCCGCCCGCCACCAGCGAGATCGCCACAATTTCACATGTGCCTCCTGAGCATTCCGCAACTTGACAGCAGCCATAGTGCGGGCCCCCCGCCCAGTGCCAACCAGGCGCGCCGAATTGGCCTAATTTAGTCACTTCAAGCGGCGTTTCTGCTAGACAAACGGTATGAATGCGAGAAATCTGACGCTCGCTACACTGGCTTTCGCGCTGACCTTCTGGGCCTGGAACCTCATTGGTCCGCTATCAAGCAGCTACACAGACGATTTGGGTCTCTCGCCCGGTCAGACCTCCATGCTGGTGGCCACCCCCGTACTGGTCGGATCGCTCGGCCGAATTCCGGCGGGTGTGCTCGCCGACAAGTTCGGCGGGCGGCTCATGTTCGCCGTCATCTGCTTCGTCTCGATCATCCCCACCCTGTTCGTCGGCTGGTCGAATTCCTATGGCGCGCTGATCTTCTGGGGCTTCTTCCTGGGTATCGCGGGCACCTCGTTCGCGGTCGGCGTGCCCTTCGTGAACGCCTGGTACGAACCGTCCCGGCGCGGCTTCGCCACCGGCGTGTTCGGTGCGGGCATGGGCGGCACCGCACTGTCGGCACTGCTCACCCCGCGCCTGGTCGATCACCTCGGCCGCGCACAGACCCATGTGCTGATGGCGGTCGCACTGGCGATCATGGGCGTGATCATGCTGATGTTCAGCCGCAACTCACCGAAGTGGACCCCGGCGACCGAACCCGCACTGCCGCGCATCCGGGACGCACTGAAGCTCAAGGCCACCTGGCAGGGCGCGCTGCTGTACGCGGTGGCGTTCGGCGGGTTCGTGGCCTTCTCCACCTATCTGCCGACCGTGCTGCGCAATGTGTACGAATTCGCGCAGTCCGATGCGGGATTGCGCACCGCCGGGTTCTCCATCGCGGGCGTGCTCGCGCGACCGCTCGGCGGCATCCTCTCCGACAAGGTCGGCCCGGTCAATGTGCTGACCACCGCGTTCGGCGGCGCGGCCGTCATGGCCGTGGTACTGAGTTTCGATCCGCCACAGGAGTTTCCGGCCGGCGTGAGCATGGTGCTGATGGCTTACTTCCTCGGCCTCGGCACGGGTGGGGTCTTCGCACTCATCGCCGAGCTCGTCGATCCGGCGAAGGTCGGCACGGTGACCGGTCTGGTCGGCGCGGCCGGCGGACTCGGCGGTTATTTCCCGCCACTGATCATGGGATTGGTCTACTCCTCCCGGGGCAATTACACGATCGGATACCTGCTGCTCGCTCTCACCGCTGCCGCGGCACTGGCCTACACCCTGAAGGTGGGCCGCGAGATCCGCACCTGACGTCTCCGAAGGAGCCGCATGCGCACTGCACTCTCCGCCAGCCGCACCAACCGCAGGAAACGCCACCCCCTCGCCGCCGAACGACCCGACCGCGAGCAGCTGTGCGACAGCGCGGCCGCGATCGAGCATCAGGTACTGCGCCACCTGGATTCCTATCTGCTGCAATTGGAATCGATGGTGCGAGCGGCGGGCGGGGTGGTGCACCGGGCCTCCGACGCCGCCGCCGCGAATCGGATCGTGCTCGAGCTCGTTCAGGGCACCGGCGCGTCCGAGATCATCCGGGCCGATTCCGCGCTCACCACCGAGATCGGACTCGGCGATGCCCTCGCTGCCGCCGGAATCACCACGTGCGGAAACGATCTCGCCGCTGTCGATGGCACTGATCCGGCACTGCGCGAGAGACTACTGCGCGCGGAGGTCGCCGTCACGGGCGCGAATTTCATTGTGTCCGAAAGCGGCACGGCGATCATCGTGGAATCCGAAGGCGCCGGCCGCAGGTGCCTGACACTGCCGCGAACCCTCATCTCGGTGGCCGGCATCGATCGGATCGTGCCGACCTGGCGCGACCTCGAGGTGGTCCTGGAACTCCTTGCCGGTGGCGGCGAACGCATGCCACGCTGCATCTCCACCTGGACCGGAGTCATCGACGGCGACGGACCGAGCGAGTTCCATCTCGTCCTGGTCGACAATGCCGGCACCCGTGCGCTCGCCGATGAGCTGGTCCGGGCGGCCCTGCGCACCGACCGGCACGCGACGGCCGTCCCGCGCGAGTATCTGCGGCATGCGCCGGGCATCGAGCCGCATGATCGAACCGCCGTGCTGTCACTGTTCGTCGAACGCTCGAAACACCATGGCGCAGAGATACATCGGGTGACGGCCGACGAACTACCGGCGACCGTGACGGGGGCACTGATCCGGCACGGTGCGCACAGTGTCGTCGCTCCGGACGGCGTGCCCGCATCCTGGCTCGCCGAGTGGGTGGCGACCCCCGGCAATCGCCTGGTCGCCGACGAACCCGAGCTGACCCCGCTCGAGCTGGATCGAATCGATGCCGTGGTCACCAGTTGTGCTGCCGCCGTGGCGGATTCGGCCACCGTGGTGCTGGACGGCGGATCCGGCCAGGGCCGCCGGGCGCCGACGCTGCTGCCGGACTGCCATATCTGCGTGGTCCGAGCCGAGCAGGTCGCCTCGGCCATTCCGGAGGTGATCGCCGTGCTGGATCCCGATCGCCCGCTCACCTGGTTCAGCGGGCAGCGCCGGGTGGTGCTGATCCTGGTCGAACCGGAGTAGCGAAAAAGAGCCACTACCAGCGCTTTTCACTCTGCAAGATCTTTTTAAGGCCGTGCCAAGCGCGGCCGAGCATTGTTTGTCACAACGCCGGAGCAGTTCCGGCACACAGACCACAACCGGCGGGGCGGGAACGCCGGGGCACGGTCCGGCCACGAGGGGTGCCGGATCGTGCTCCAGCAATCCAACCAGCTGGTTCACATAGAAAAAGGCTGTCCTGTCGCGAAGGGGGCGACAGGACGGGGAAGATCCCGCCGGACCCGTCCACGAGGGGTGTCGGGTCCGGCGGGTTCTTCCTGCGCGAGCTACTGGCATGATAGGTAGTAAGTGCGCCAAGGAGATTGGATCAGACGATGGAAACAGTGGTCGTCCTCGTATTGGCCTGCCTGATCTACTGGTTCGGCCTCATTCACTGACCGGGCCGCGCTCAGGAGCGCGCTGCGGGCGTCGCCGCCACCGCGAGCAGGGCATCGGCTATCTGGCGGCAGAAATCCTCGGCACCGTCGGTGCCGTGCGTGAGCGCCCGGAACAGGGTCGCGCCGCGCAATAGTTCGAAGACGGCGTCGCCGTCGCAATCCGGGGCGGCCTGGCCGTCGGCCACCGCACCGGCCAGCAGCTCCCGCAGCACCTCCCGGGTGGGCAGTTCGCCGCGATCCAGCAGGCGGCGGTAGCTGTCATGATCGTCGTGATACTCCGAGAGCAGACCCGGTATGGCCGAACGCGCGGCCGGATGCGCTGACGCGGCCAGGAACAGGCGGGTCCACGCCAGCAGATCCGCGCGCAGATCACCGCTCGGGATCGGGTGTTCGAACGCCTCCAGACCGAAGATGGCGTCCTCGACCAGGGCCCGCTTACTCGGCCAGCGCCGATAGATCGAGGTGGTGACCACACCCGCCCGCCTGGCCACCGCCGCAATCGTGGTGGCCTGATAACCCTCCCCCACCAGCAGTTCCAGTGTCGCGCCGAGCACCTGCGCGTCCAGCTGCGGGTCACGTGGGCGGCCCGGACCGAGACGCGTGCCTGGGGGTGCGCTCACCGGAACTCTCCCATCGGGGTCGAAAAGAAAATCTGCGGATGAGGTTACATCCAGAACAGGTTTCAAATACGCTGCACCTCGTATTCTAATTGTGTGGCCGCGGCCACATGCACCGAGAGGCACCCGCCGATGCTCACCCCCCAGGACGAACTGCTCTGCCACCAGCTGCCCACCACCTTCGACCACGTCCAGCAGAGCGATCTGCGCTGGACCGAGCGGGTGGTCATGTACGGCTTCGACAAAACCCGCCGGGTGAGCGTGATGACCGGCATGGCGCGCTACCCCAACCGGAACCTGATCGACGCCTACGCCATGATCACCATCGGCGACAAGGCGCACACCATCCGCATGTCCCGGCAGATCGACGCCCGCTACGACGGGATCGGCTCCTGGCAGGTCGGGCCGTTCACCTACGAGATCATCGAGCCGCTGCGGAAGGTGCGCGCCACCCTCGCCGACAATGAGCACGGCATCAAACTGCAGCTCGAATTCGATGCGCAGTTCCCGGCTTACGAGCAGGAGCCCGCCTTCTTCCGCACCCGCGGCCGCGTCCGCGAGGATGCCCGGCGGTACTACCAGAACGGCCGCGTCTCCGGCTGGCTGGAGTACGACGGCGAGCGCATCGAGATCGATCCCGCGGACTGGTGGTTCGGCCGCGATCACTCCTGGGGCACCCGGCACGGCGGTGGCGGCGGCGCCATCAACGAGGGCGCCGGAACACTGCAGCCGAACGAGATCCCGGACGGCGTCCTCTACTACATGGGCATCTTCCAATTCGAGGATGAGCTGGTGCATTTCGCGCAGCGCGAGACGCCCGAGGGCGCCCGCTGGCACTTCGAGGGCAATATTCTCTCGCCGCTCGGCTCCGATACCGAGCCACAGCCGGTCCGCGACGCCGGCCACGATCTGACCTTCCGCGACGATTTCCGCATTGTCAGCGGCGGCACCTTCACTATCGTCGACGCCCTCGGCAAGACCCGGGAATTCACCATCACCCCGGTCGGCGACTTCTGGCCCGGCATCGCCGGTTACGACTTCTACCGCGGGTACGCCTCCGGCCTGTGGAAGGGCGAGGACTGGAGCGACAGCTTTGTCGCCGACCTCACCGACACCGCCGACCTGAAGCAGGCCAGCATGCTCAGCGAGACCTTCTGCAAGGTCGAAACCGAGGGCAAGGTCGGCTACGGGCTCGTCGAAATGGTCTTCATGGGCCGCAACGAGCGCTACGGATACAAGGGGTACTGACCTTGAGCACCGAGCGACTGTCAGCAGAGCGGCTGGCAGCGGCACTGGAACCCGCTGTGCACCAGAACTTCCCGGTATCCGGCGCGGCCCGAGTTCGCAATTTCAATCGCACCGATCGCGGATTCGCCACCGAGACCTTCCTTTTCGAGGTCGAAGACGAAAGCGGCGCGCTGCCCCTGGTTTTCCGGCGACCGCCGGAGATGTCGCTGTTCCCCGACTACGACCTGCTGCGGCAGGTGCTGGTCATGAAGCGGCTGGCAGCTACCGATATTCCGGTCGCCACACCGCTGTGGCTGGACCGGGAGGGCGAAACCCTCGGCAGTCCGTACTTCGTGATGAACCGGCTCACGGGCCAGGCGCCCAGTGATTACCCCTCGTACCATTCGGCGGGCAATTACTTCGAGGCCACACCCGAGCAGCGCGAGCGCATGTGGTGGGGATGCGTCGACACCATCGCCGATATCCACCGGCTGGATTGGCGCGCACTGGATCTCGATTTCCTGGCGATGCCGAAGCACGGCAGCGGGCCGGTCGAGCAGATCGTCAACTATCTGGATTCGGCACTGCGCTGGGCCACCGAGGGAGCACTGCCCGAGACCTATGAGCGGGCGCTGGCCTACCTGCGGGACAACAGCTACGTGCCGGAGCACACCACACTCTGCTGGGGCGATGCCCGCATGTCGAACATTCTGTACGACAAGGACTTCCAGGTCAGTGGCGTGCTGGATTGGGAGATCGCGTATCTCGGCGATCACGAGGCCGATCTGGGCTGGCTGCTGTTCCTGGACTGGGCCAGTAGCGAATTCGAGGGTCATGCGCCGCTGCCCGGAACGCCGACCCGCGAGGAGACCATCGCGTACTACGAGAAGCGCACCGGAATGCCGGTCCGCAACCTGGTGTTCAACGAGATCCTGGCGGCCGTGCTGCTGTCGGTTCCCCTGCTGCGCATGGCGAATCGGATCCAATTACCGCCGGAAATGAATATCACCGGCTTCTGCACCACCCGAATCGAGCAGTTGCTGCCCTGATCTCCTCGTCATCCCGGCATGCTTTTGGCCGGGATCCACACCGGCCGCAATACATCGGCTCCTGTGGATCCCGGCCAAAAAGCGCACCGGGATGACGGGGGATTCTCCCGCACGGAGTCCCTACTGTGCGTACTCGTGAGCGTCGGCCAACTCGCTTGCGTCTAACACCTCGGCCGAAACCTGCTCCGCGCCAGCCGCTTTCGCACCTCGCATCAGGAAGAAGGCGACCACGCACGCGGTCAGGACGGCCGCCGCACCGGCGGCGAAGGTGTGCGACATGGCGGTGGTGAACGCCTCCCGCGCCGCGCCGATCAGTTCGCCGTTACCGCTCATGACGGCGGGGGCGATGTTCGCGCGGGCCGCCTCCGGAGCCGAATCCGGCATCGAATCGGTGTAAGTGCTCGCCAGCACCGCACCCAGAATCGCCACACCCAGGGCCCCGCCGGTCTGCTGGATCGTGTCGTTCAGCGCGGAGCCGACACCGGCCTGCTCCGGCGGCACCGCGCCCATGAGCGCACCGATCGCGGCCGGCATGGCCAGACCCGCGCCCGCACCCACCAGTGCCATAGCCGTTGCGGGGAGCCAGAATCCGGAGTCCGCGGTCAGCGTGCAGAGCACTCCGGTTCCGGCCGCCAGTACCAGCAGGCCGCCGATGGTGACGCTGCGGACGCCCAGCTTGCCCACCAGACCGGCGCCGATCATGTTGAACACCAGCGCGGTCAGCGCCATCGGGGTGAAGGCGACCGCGGTCTTGATCGGCGAGTAGTCCAGCACGAACTGCAGGTACTGGGTGAGGACCAGCAGCAGACCGGCATTGGCGAAGGTGACCAGCACCAGGGAGAAGCTGGAACCGGTGAAGACGCGATTGCGGAACAGGTGCAGCGGAACCATCGGATGCTCGGCCTTCAGCTCACGAATCACGAAGGCGGTGAAGCCGATGACCGCGACCAGCAGCGACGGCCAGACCTCGGCGAGGCCATGACCCGGGAATTCGATAATGGTCCACACCAGCGCGGTGGTGCCGACGATCGAGAGCACCATGCCCGGCAGATCCGGCGCGGTCCACGGGCCCTTCGACTCCGGCATCAGCGCCAGCGCGGCGACAATGGCGACCACGGCGATCGGGACATTGAGCAGGAAGACCGAACCCCACCAGAAGTGGTTGAGCAGTACGCCGCCCATGACCGGGCCGCCGACCATGCCGATCATGGCGACCGCGCTCCACGAGGCAATCGCCCTGGGGCGCTCCTGCTCATCGAAGACCGTGATCAGAATCGACAGCGTGCTCGGCATGATGAGCGCGCCGCCGACACCCATGATCACGCGCCCGGCGATGAGCATTTCCGGGGTGGTGGCGTACGCGGCGAGCAGTGAGGCCGCGCCGAAGAGGATCAGGCCCAGCACCATCACCAGCCTGCGGCCGAACCGGTCCGAGAGACTGCCCGAGGTGAGCAGCAGGCCGGCGAAGACCAGGATGTAGGAGTCGATCACCCACTGGATGTCCTGGCCGGTGGCGCCGAGATCGGTGGAGATCTCCGGGATCGCCACATTCAGGACCATATTGTCGATGACCAGCACCAGCGAGCTCAGGCAGAGCACGATCAGGATGAGCCAGCGCTTCGGATTGCGCTGGGCCGCTGGCGAATCCGCCGTCGCGGCCGATGTGTTGGCAGTCATTTCGATCCCCTTCGGAACGTTCTCTCCGTACAGTGTTCGGTGTTGTCGAACACTGTACGGTTTACGTACACTGTTCGCAATACCGAACAGCGTCCCGAGTTTCGAACAGCGTTCTAGCAGGCGATATGCTGACGGCTGACAAAGGAGAAGACGTCATGGGCGAGGCAGAACAGCAGATCCAGTCGGTGTGGACGCGCGAACCACAGCGGCGCCGGCGCGAGCAACCCGCACTCAGCCGGGAGCAGATCGTGTCCGAGGCGCTCGCCCTACTCGACTCCGAGGGCATCGAGGCGCTGAGCTTCCGCAAACTCGGCGCGCGGCTCGGCGCGGGGGCGACCTCGCTCTATACGCATGTGGCCAATAAGGACGAGCTCATGGAGCTCGTCACCGATGCCGTGTTCAGTGAGCTGACGCCGCCGGTGGCCGGGCCGGACGGCTGGCGGCCGCCCATTCTGGCCTTCACCCACGAACTGCACGACCTGATGCTGCGCCATCCCTGGCTGGCATCGGTGCTCGGCGAGATCGGCCTGATGTATCTGGCGCCGAGTATGTTGCGGCTCAACGAATCCTTCCTCAGCCTGCTCGAAGGCTCCGGATTCGAACCGGCCGAGGCCGATACCGCGGTGACGGTGATCTTCTCGTTCGTCATGGGCATCGCCCTGAGTGAGGCCGCGAGCCGGAACACCTTCCGGCGCAGCGGACTCACCGAGATCGAGTGGTACCGCAAGCTCTGGCCCGCCGCCGAGATCGCCGCCCGCCCGTACCCCACACTGCACCGGCGCTACACCAGCTTCGGAGAAATCACCGCCGATCCGAATCTGGACATGAATGAACTGCAGCGCAAGCAGTTCGATATCCAGATCGGCTGCATCCTCGACGGACTCGACCCGGAGCTGCGCGGGAAGCGCTGAATCACGCTGCGGCGATGGCCATTCGACGGCGATGGAACGGGGCTTCCACCATGACCGAGACGGCAAGCAGCACCGCCAGCGCGGTCAGCAATGCCGCAACCGGAACATGGGTTGCGAGCGGGAGCGAAGCCAGGGCGAGCGCCGCGGTGACCACCCGGATCACCACCACACCCTCCCCGAAGCCGGTGAAGGCGGAGCGAATCATCGCCACCGAGAGCAGATAGACCGCCACGCCGCCGACAATGCACGCGGCGGCGGTGCGGTTCAGATGGGAACCGCCGCCGGACACCGCGATACCCATCGACGCACCGGTCAGGGCCAGGCCCAGCAGCAGCGGCAGATGCCCGAAAACGTAGATGTGCAGCAGCTTTCCGGTCCGGGCCAGCTGGGCGTGCGCGTTCGGCCGCATTTTGCCGCCATTGAAGTACGACCACCACAGCCCGGCGGTGAGCGCGAAGGCGGCCACCGCCGTCACCCCGGCCCAGCTCGCGGTGCGGGCCGCCGCCAGGCCATTGGTGAAACCGAGCACCGATTCGCCGAGCACGATGATCGTGAAGAGCCCGAAGCGCTCCTGCAGATGTTCGGTCTCCTGCGAGACCCGGGCCAGCCGCCGGCCGGCCAGCAGCGGCAGCGCCAATTCGAAGAGCATGGCGGCCGCCCAGATGCCGTAGCGCAGCGCCCCGGCCTCGAAAACCAGTCCGCCGAGCCACAATACGGCGCTCGCCGCCGAACCCAGTGTGAAGGAACGGAATACCGGCCGCAGCGCCGCATCCCGGCGCGAATCCCACCCGTACAGCGCCGCCACACCGGCCCGCGCCACCAGATACGCGATCACGAACCCCGCATCGGCATCCGACCCGCGCCCGACCCCGCCCGCGAACACCGCCATACCCACGATCCCCGCCAGCCCGGCGGTGGTCAGCAGCCGATGCGGATTCGAATCGCGATCGGCCCGATTCGCATGCACCGCATACAAAACCCACGCCCACCACAGCGGCACGAACAACCCCGCCGCCGCGGCCACCGACCCTCCATCCGGATGCGCCCCCACCCGATGCGTCACCTGCCCGATAGCGGCCACGAACACCAGATCCCCGAAACATTCGAACCAGGTAGCCCGCCGCGGCACCGTAACCTCCACCGCCACAGCAGAATCCGCGACGGCGCTGTGATCGCCGAGCGTGCCGGAACCATTCCCCCCGCCATCCCGAGACCGACCCTCGTCATCCCGAGACCGCCCCTCGTCATCCCGGCACACTTTTGGCCGGGATCCACGCAGGCGGAGCCTCAACAGGGTTTCGTGGATTCCGGCCGAAAGCACGCCGGAATGACGGGGCGGATCTGATGGCGTGTCCGGGTTCGGCGCCTGGGGGTCGAGCATGTCACCAAACTACTTGTGCGACCTGGTCGTTGATCAGCTCGGTGACCTGGTCGGTGATCGGGAGTTGACCAGGTCAGCAGCTGGCGGAGTGTGCGATCAGCGGCCGGTGGGGAGGTTGGTGCCGCCGTTGGCGTCCAGGACCACGCCGGTGATGAAGCCGTTGGTGGCGAGCATGTGGACGGCGCGGGCGATATCCTCGGGGCGGCCGACGCGGCCGACCGGGGTGGTGGCGACCATGCCGTCGAAGAGGGCCTGGCGCTGGGCGGCCGGGACGCGATCCCACCACGGGGTGTCGATGACGCCGGGCGAGACGGCATTGACGCGCACCGGCGCGAGCTCCACGGCCAGCGGCGGGACCATGGCGTCGAGGGCGCCGTTGATCGCGGCCAGGCCGACCGTACCGGGGAAGGCGGCGCGGGACGAACCGGCGGTGATCAGGGTGACCGAGCCGGTCGGGTTCAGGTGCGGCAGTGCGGCTTTGAGGATGCGGACCTGGGCCCAGAACTTCTGATCGAAGCCCGCGGCCAGATCATCGAGGTTCAGTTCCGCGAAGGGACCGCTGCCCGCCGCCCCGCTGACCGCGATGACCAGGTGGTCGATCGGGCCGGACTGCGCGAAGAAGGCCTCGATATCGGCCTGATCGGTGGCATCCATGCGGAAGCCGGTGCTCTTGCCGCCGATCCGGGCCAGGGCCGCATCGATCCTGTCCTGGGTGCGGCCGGTGATCACGACCTCGGCATTGCCGGCGGCGAAAGCGGTGGCGGTGGCCTCGCCGATACCGGAGCTGCCGCCCATGACGACGACGCGCTGCACGGTGGCTGAATCATTGGTGGTCATGTCTGACGCCTCTCTCGCTGTTGTCCCGCTCTATCCTTACGAGACCTACAGTCTTGATAACAGTGCTATCGAGACTTTTAGTCTCGACAAAGCAGTGAGTTGAATCACAGGAGGTGGAGCGTGAAATCAACCGGGGCACAGCCCAATCCGGAGCGGCCGCACACGGGCAGGCGGCGCAATGAGGCAACGCACCAGGCCATCCTGGATACCGCCCTGCGACTGCTCGCCGAATCGGACGGCGCACCCATCACCATCGACGCCATCGCCAAGGCGGCGGGGGTCGGGAAGCAGACCGTGTACCGGTGGTGGCCGTCGAAGGGCGCACTGCTGCTCGACGCACTGCTCGAGCGGGCCACGATCGACGTTCCGGCACCCGACAGCGGATCGATGCGGGAGGATCTGCGCACCGTCGTCGAGGCCACCTTCACGGGCGCACAGCGGAAACCGACCGGCCCCGCACTGCGCACCGTGGCCCGCGAGGCCGCACGCGATCCGCACCTGGCCGAACTCATGCGCGCTTTCACTGCCCAGCGGCGAACGACCGTGCACGACATACTCATTCGCGGACAGCAGCGTGGCGAACTGCCCGCCGGGGCCGACCTCGATCTCATGGTGGATCAGTTCTACGGCGTCTTCTGGTACCGCTTCATACTCGGCCACGCCCCGCTCGACCGCGCTACCGCCGATCGCCTCACCGACTCGATCATCCATGGCGCGTAGCGCGCACAAAGGCCCGCATGGCGACGAATCACCATGCGGGCCCGTGACTTTCGACTAGCTGCGGCTCACTTGCCGTTGAGCCCGGCGCGCACACCCTCTTCGATGCGCTTGCCGATCTCGGAATCGATGTTCTTCCAGTACTCGAAGACGCGGCTCAGCACCGGCTCCTGCACCCCGTCGAGCACATGCCCGACCACATTGCCCACCAGGCGATCTCGCTGATCATCGTTCAGCACCTCGCGCACCAGCGTGCCCGGCTGCGTGAAATCGCCGTCCTCGGCGTGCTCGATGTATCCGGCGTGCACCATGGTGGGCTCGAAGTCCCACAGGCCGCCGTCGGGCGCCAGCGACGGGTCCGCATGCGGTCCGCCGTACGAATTCGGTGCGTACACAGGCACATCCGCGCCGTTGTACTCGTACCGCATGGCGCCCTCCTTGGAGTAGGAGTTCACCTCCGCGGCCTTGGCCCGGTTCGGCGGCAGCTGCGCGTAGTTGGCGCCGATGCGGTAGCGGTGCGCGTCGGCATAGGCGAACACGCGGCCCAGCAGCATCTTGTCGGGCGAGAAACCGATGCCCGGAACCACATTCGACGGTTCGAAGGCGGCCTGCTCGATCTCGACGAAGTAATTGCCCGGATTGCGATTGAGCGTCCACTTGCCGACCTCGATCAGCGGGTAGTCCTTGTGCGACCACACCTTGGTCAGATCGAACGGATTGAAGCGGTAGCCCTCGGCGTCCGCGACCGGCATGACCTGTACGTTCACCGTCCAGCTCGGGAAGTCGCCGCGCTCGATGGACTCCCACAGATCCTGGCGATGGAAGTCGGGATCGGTGCCCGCGCGGGTATCCGCCTCGGCCTGGGTGAGGCTCTCCACACCCTGATCGGTCTTGAAGTGGTACTTCACCCAGAAGCGTTCGCCCGCGGCGTTTATCCACTGATAGGTGTGCGAGCCGTACCCATTCATATGCCGGTAGGACTTGGGCACACCGCGATCGCCCATCAGCCAGGTCACCTGGTGCGCGGTCTCCGGGCGCAGGGTCCAGAAGTCCCACTGCATATTGTGATCGCGAAGTCCGTTGCCGGGCAGGCGTTTCTGGGATCGGATGAAGTCCGGGAACTTGATCGGATCCTTGATGAAGAAGACCGGGGTGTTATTACCGACGAGGTCGTAATTGCCGTCCTCGGTGTAGAACTTCATCGCGAATCCGCGCGGGTCACGCCAGGTGTCGGGGCTGCCCTGCTCACCGGCGACGGTGGAGAAACGCACCAGCGATTCGGTGCGGGCGCCGGGCTGGAACAGCTTCGCCTTGGTGAAGCGGCTGACGTCATTGGTGACCACCAGTTCGCCGAAGGCGCCCGCGCCCTTGGCATGCACGATGCGCTCCGGGACGCGTTCCCGGTTGAACTGGGCCAGCTTCTCGATCAGATAGTGGTCGTGCAGCAGGATCGGGCCCTGGGTGCCGGCGGTGAGCGATTCGTTGTCACTCACGACCGGGGTGCCGGTATTGGTGGTGGTCGGCTTGGTCATTCGAAAGCCTCCTCGAGGTGTTAGGACGACTGTGGGCCACATTCGGGGCACAGCCCCCAGAACACGACCTCGGCTTCATCAATGGTGAAACCGTGGGCTTGATCGGGTTCCAGACAGGGCGCCGCGCCGGCGACACAGTCGATATCGACGACTGTCCCGCACTTCCTGCACACCAGATGGTGGTGGTTGTCCCCGGTGCGCGCCTCGTACAGCGCCGGTGAGCCCGCGGGCTCGATCCGCCGCAGCAGTCCGGCGCCCACACAGGCCTTCAATACGTCGTACACGGCCTGGGTGGAGACCGATCCGAGCGTCTCCCGCACCTTCGCAGCCACCCCGTCGGTATCGGAATGCGGGGCCAGGGCCACCGCATCCAGTACCGCGACCCGGGGAGCGGTGACCCGCAGGCCCACTGCCCGCAGCCGCTCCCGAGCGTCATAACCGGAGTGCATGCCCTCCACACTGCCCCCGTTTCTGGAATAAGTCAAGAAAAGGCACGGGTACCGGCAGAGGTTCGGCGGGTGTAGATGAAAGGTTCGTCAGCAGGCCGCGGCGTAGCCGTCGATCACGTCGGCGGGCTCGCGGCGCGGGGCCAGCGGGAGCGGCGCGGCGGCGGGCGAGGGCCAGCCCAGGCGCACGAGGGTCTGCGGATACGCGCAGTCGAAAAGCACCTCGGCACGGATGGCGGCACGCAGATCCGGCATTTCGATCGGCTCGGTCTGCAGGCAGGTGGACAGGCCGAGCTCCGTCGCGGTCAGCAGCAGCGCGCTGGCGGCCTCACCGGCACGCAGCTGGGCGCGGCGGTCGTCGGCGGGGGTGCACAGGACCAGCCATGCCGAGGCATCCGGGGCCGGGGCCGGATCGGTGAGCATGGGCTGCACGAATTTCCGCTGCCGAATCTCGTCGGAGGGCGGAATGTACGCGGAATTGCGCGCGGGGACACCGTCATTCGCACCGGTCCGGCCACTCCAGGCGGATAGTTCGCCGAGGTAGTCGAGGTTTGCGGCGTGCCGATCGGCGGCGATGCGGGTGGTGCGGGCCAGGGTCGCGCGCAGTGTGGGCGGAACCTCGCGGGCCACCGCGCCGAAGCCCGCGGCGCCGACGGCGACCTGACGCAGGTGACGGCTGTGGACCGGGCGGGAACCGTAGCGCCGCCGATCCGACTGGCGGTGCAGGACCGCGGCGGCGAGATCGATATCGGCACCGGTGGGCTGCTGCGGAGTGACCGCGATGTGCGCGAGGTGATCCGGATCCGCCGGGTCCGGCAGATGGGTGACATCGGCGGCCATACCGTGCACGGCCAATGCCACTCGCAGATGATGCAACGCAGCCCCGCAACTCAAGAGCAATTCACGCTGGGTGGGGTCGGACACATTCAGCTGACGGGTTCGGTCGGCGTGCAGGTCGATACCGCCTCCGGCGAGGCGCCAGCGCCACGGCTGCGTGTTGTGCACCGAAGGCGCGCGTACCGCCAGAGCGATCGCGGATTCGAATATCTCCATGTCGAGCTGTTTTTCTGCCATGGGTACAACGTTCCGTTCTTCTGAAACTCTCCATAGCGAACATACGGCAATTGTCAGGAGCTCGGTTTCGGCTGTGATATCGGCGGCACCTGAAAGGTCTGCCGGGGCCAGTTCGGAAAAGACGGGATGCGAATCTGGGATTGCAGATAATTCGACGGGAGCCGGGACGGCGTGGTGGATCGGCTCCCCGAATCATGGGCGACACCGGCCGCGGCCAGCCGGACGATGAGGAACACCAGGGCCGCGATCGCCCAGCCGTACCTGCGCCCCCGCAGCGGTTTACCGGCCGGCCGCGCCGCAACCGTGGATGACGGACCGTAGTCGCGCCCGGCCGGACGGGTGGTTTCGGCGGTTGCCCGGGCAGCGGCCGCGAGGCGATCATCCTCTCTGGCCAGCCATTCCAGATTCTCGCGGACGGCGTCGCCGTACTCCGGATCCAATCGCGCCACCCGTCGCAATTGTTCTTCTCCCGCAGCGCGATTGCCGCGTTCCAGATCGATGAGCGCCAGCTCGTACAGCGCCTCCGCATTCTCCGGATCCAGGCGCAGTACCGCGCGAAAGGCCTCCTCCGCCAGCCGCAGCGAATCGGGCCCGCGCAGATTCCGCCGCAGAATCAGCCCGCGCAGCAGGTACACCCCCACATTGTCGGGATCGACCTCCAGCGCCGCGGCCAGCTTCTGCAGGGCCGCCACCGGATCCTCGTCCCGCAGCGTGGCAGCGAGAATGCGCAGATTGTCGGCATTTTCGGGGTCGATCTCCACTGCCCGCCGTGCCGCCGCCACCGCGGCGGCCCGATGCTCACGCACCACCACCGGCCCCAAGCTCGCGTCCCGCGCCAAGGCCAGCTCCGCCAGCGCCCGCACCCGCCAGACGAAGGTGTCCTCCGGAGTCCGCCGCAGCGCCGCCGCACTGAACTCCAGCGCCCGCCCGTACTCCCGCAGCCGAAACGCCACCTCGGCCATATCCGCAAGCGCCACCGCGTTTTCCGGATCCCCGGCCAGCACCTCCCCCAGCAGCTCCCGCGCCCCCGCGAACCGGCCCAACTCCATCAAAACGCGAGCCTTCGCAATTCTGCCGTCCATCCCCCGAAAACCTTTCCACGAGCAAAACCTCGATCGTTCAGCCGTTACCACAATGGTCATCGCGGCCTATCGGCGTCTATCCCCCAAAAATCTCACGAAACGAATAATGCGGCGGTACACCTGAATTCAGGGATGCGCCGAAGGCGGGGCCGGCTCGGGCGGCAGTGTGAACCAGGGGCTGTCGAGCGTCGGCCACGGATCGATTGTGGGCATGAACGTCGGGGGTGGGACAGGGGCTTCCGGGGTGGAATCGGGGGAACAGCCTGCGGCGTACAGCAATAGGCGGATGGTGAAGAAGCCGCCGACCGTGACCGCGAAGATGGTGCGGCGCCGCGGGAGCGGGCGGGGCGGGCGGACCGGGCGATCCGGCCACGTCCGGGAGCGGCGGAGCAGCGTTGCCGCGATTCTGAACACCACGCCGCTGCGGAGCGTGGCCAGCCGCGCACGAACGCTGTCGCCGCGAGACGGGTCCAATTCGGCGACGCGGAGCAGAGTGCGCCGGGCGGGGCGGACCCGGCCGGAGATCATGTCGTTGAGCGCCAACTCTTCCAGGGCGTCGACATTCTCCGGGTCGATGCGAAGCGCCTCCCGCGCTGCCGCTTCCGACTGTTTCCTGGTGTCGCCGGGAGTGCGGCGCAGCATGCCCGCGTGCAGCACCCGCAGGGCCGCATTCTCGGGTGCGAGTTCGATGGCGCGGGCCAGGGCGCGCACCGCCGCATCGCGGTCCGCGGACTCCAGAACTATGGCCAGCACTCGATAATTCTGTGGTTCGTACGGACCGAGTTGCGTAGCGCGCCGGGCCGCATCGCGTGCTTGCTCGCGCAGGGTGCGCCATTGCACGCGGTCTGTTACGCGAACGGACTCCGCCAATCCGACACTCGACAGGGCCAATACCCGCAAAGCCCACTGGGATTCCGGATTCGCGCGCAGGGCCGCCGTACTCTGCGCGACCGCCTCGCGACGATCGCGCAGGCCGAGACTCGCCACCGCCAGCAGCGTCAGCGCCTCGGCATCGTCCGGCGTCGCCGCCAGCGCCCGGGCCAGCTCCTCCCGGGCGGCCTCGAAACGGTTGAGGCCGACGAGGATTCGGGCGCGGTCGAGCTCCGCGCTCACCGCACCTTCATGCGCTTCATGTAGGCGGCGAGCTCATCGTAGGTGCCGTCGTTATTGGCGAATTCGACCACATTGCGGGCGGATTCGAACCAGGCGCCGGTGCTGGGGCGGATCTGGGTGAGCGCCTGATCGATATCGGCCATACGGACCGGGCGCACGGTGCCGGTGCGCAGCGAGTCCGCCATGGCGAGCTGGGTGGCGGAGGTGCAGACGTGCGCGAGGTCCGCGCCCGAGAAGGATTCGGTGCGCTTGGCAATGGCCTTGAGATCGATGCCCTCGATGGGGCGGTCCTTCAGATGGTGACGCAGGATCGAGACCCGGGCCTCCGGATCGGGCAGGGTCACCAGCACCATGCGGTCGAAGCGGCCGGGCCGGCGCAGCGCGACATCGATATCCCACGGATGATTGGTGGCGCCGAGGATGTAGACGCCCTCGTTATTGCCGGTGGCCGAATCCATTTCGGTGAGCAGCTGATTCACCACGGTGCGCAGGCCCGCCGAACCGGACATCTGGCTGCGCTTGTAGCCGAGCGCGTCGATCTCGTCGATGAACAGCACACACGGCGCATTGCGGCGCGCCACCTCGAAGATCTGATGCAGGTTGCGTTCACTCGCACCCAAATGGATATCGAGGATCTCGGCGATCTCGATCGGATAGAAGTTCGCGCCCAGCTCCCCCGCCACCGCGGCGGCGATGAAGGTCTTGCCGCACCCGGGCGGCCCGTACAGCAGCAGGCCACCGCGCGCGCTGGTGCCGAACGCGCGCGCCAGTTCCGGATTGCGCAGCGGGCCCAGCAGCGACAGGTCCAGCTGCTTCTTGACGGCCTCCATACCGCCCACATCGGAGAGCGCCACCTTCGGCTTCTCGAACATGCCGACATCGCCCTCGGTGACCACCAGCGGTTCGCTGTCGTCGTCCACGAAGGCCGGTTTGATAATGTCGCCGACCTCGCGTTCCGCCGCATCCCAGTCGAAACCGTTGCCGCGCGCGGACTTCGGCGTATCGGCCGGTTCGACCGGCGTGGCGGCATCGGGTTCCGCCGGCGGCGTGAGCTGCGGCGCCGCTGCCGCACCGGCGGCCAGGGCGGCGGTGCAGCGCTGCAGGAGCGCCATGGTCGCCGCATTGCCGGGGTCCTGCCCGAGCGCGGTGGCACAGTGCGTCAGGGCCTCGGCGTAGCGGCCGCGGTCGGCGAGCAGCTCGATCACCCGGGTGCGGAGGGGGAGCAACTCCGGATGCTGCGCGAGCACGGTCAGGAGTTCGGTGATCACCGGATCGTCGGTCAATGCTCCCCCAGACAAAGTACGGACTGTTGTGCCGAATGCTAAACGCTCACGCCGACAGCGCGCACCGCTCATTTCCCGATGAGCGGCCCCGAAAGCGCCAAGGTTACGCACGTCACAGCGGTTGCGCTGGAATAGAACCACAACCTGGTCGGTTGATCACCACTGTCGGCATCGTTAACAGCCCCGGGCCTCACCCTCCGTCGCTACGAGCGACCACCCGCCGAGAGGCGCTTGTTGGGTGTCGACGTCACTTCGCGGCAGCGCCGCGGGCGACCGCCGCCAGGCATCCCCCCGCCTGGCGGCGTTTTGCTGTTCAAGCACAGTGCTGTTCAGGGGAATTGCGAATTCGCACCACGATAACCATTTCGGCGTGTTCGCCTATGGCGCGCGGTAATTCGCCACGCGGTGAACGCGAATTCCACGCAGGTAGCCGGGCTGTGGAGCTAGCCTGAAATATATGTTTCGCAAGCGCAGGGGGTTGGCCAGCGCGGTAGCGGTGGCATTGGCGATAGGCAGCGTAGTTTTCAGTTCCGGTGTCGCACACGCGACGCCGGACCAATTGCGTTGCAATGAACCGGCCGGGCGGGAATTCGAACGCGCGGCCCCGGAACAGACGGGACTGGACAGCGCGCGGGTGGCCGACGCACTCCAGTTCGCCGCCGACCGAAATCGGTTGAATGTGCAGATTTTCCGGCACAATTGCCTGATCGGCGAAGGCCCGACGAACAACACCACCGATCGCGTCCCGTGGAATGTCTGGAGCGTCACCAAAAGTGTGGTGTCGCTACTCGCCGGAATTGCCTGGGATCAGGGCAAACTCGATATCGACGCCCCCATCGACCGCTATCTTCCCGCCGGAATCGGCGATCCGCAGCACCGGGCGATCACGGTGCAGGATCTGCTCACCGAGACCTCGGGGCTGCGCATCGGCCTGGTCACCGAGGGCATCACCGGGGTCGTCCCCATCGATCCGTTCAGTGCGGTGCAGGCGATGGGCGTCCCGTTCGACAATCCGCCGGGCACCGAATTCCAGTACAGCCAGCGCAATGTGGACGTGCTCTCCTACGTGATCGAACTGGCCGTCGGCGAACCCCTGCAGGAGTTCGCCCAGCGGGAACTCTTCGATCCCCTCGGTATTCAGCGCGGCGACTACTACTGGGCGAAGGACCGCTCCGGGCACACCTACGGATACGCGCATCTCATGATTCCCCCGGTCGATCTCGCCAGACTCGGCATGCTGACCGCCGAGCACGGCGAATGGCAGGGCAGACAGGTCGTTTCCCGCGAGTACCTGCAGAAAGCCACCACACCCTCGGCGACCAACCAGTGCTACGGGTACCTGTTCTGGCTCGGGCCGGGCTGTGCGGAGAATCCCGAATTCCTGCCCGCCGACACCTATTCCATGTCCGGCCTCGGGCTGCAGCATGTGTTCGTCATACCCAGCCTGGATCTCATGGTGGTGTGGACCGGTGTCTTCGGCACCCACACCACGCAGGGCCTCAGCGGAATTCTGCAGTACGCGGGCGAGGTCTCGCACGAATTCTTCCGTCGCCTCTTCGCCGCATTCCAGGACGCTCCGATACCGGATCCGGGTCCGTATATGGAGTCACCGCTGCGGCTGGACCCCTCCAAGTACTTCGACACCGATATCGCGCTGGCGGTCTTCGGCCTCGGCCCGGACGCCTACCCCGGCTGTAGTGTGCTGTCCTGCTTGAATACTCCGCTGGCACCGCCGTTCAGCGATGAGCCGCCGGGCTGTCTGCTGCTGGCATGCCTCGGCTCGGATCCCCGCACTCCGGGTATCCGCTGATTCCGCACTGCTGCGCACCGGCATCCGTGGGTCCCCGAACCCACGGTGCCTGTCGGGGAGTGACGGCATTGTCACTCAATCGAACAGCAACCGACTCAAGGCGTCACGGCTGCGCGGGCCGCGAGCTCGCGCAGTTCATCGGCCGGTCGACGGCCGGCGAACTGCAGGAGATCCCGCACCACCTCCCGGGACCGATGGTCGTGATGCACCAGCTCCGGAGCCAGTCGCTCGGCATTGAGCAGCGCCTCCAATGCTTCGGCCGCCTGGCGGCGCTGCGCGTGTGCGCGGGCCACATCGACCAGGAAGCGAGCCTGCCGTTCCGGTGAGAGCACCGAGGCGTCCACGGTGCCCGCGGTGTCGAGAGCCTCACCGGCATCACCCAATTCGACCGCCACCGCGACCGCGTGCACGGCCACACTGGTCGGACCGAATTCGGTGTCGAAATCATTGCGGCCCTCGCCCAGTCGCTCCGCGGCTCTGCGCGCCGCGGCCAGACCCGTGCGGGCCGCCGTCCGATTTCCGTCCGTCGCCGCGATCACCGCCAGCATGAGCTGGAGAGAACCGTAGAGCGACAACACTTCCGGACGCACCAGCTCTTCGTCACCGTGGACCTGCGGCGCGAGTGCCGTCACCGACACGCGAGCCGCCTGCTGCGCCTGTTCGAGCCGTTGCAGGCGCAGGAAAGCCTGTGCCATGCGATAAGTTCCGGCTACCACGCTGAGCGCGTCACCGGATTCCTCCGCCGCCGTCAGCGCTCTGTCCGCCGCGACCCAGGCCGCGTCGACCTCCTCCTGCCGGGTGAATGCGGTGGCGGCCACCTGATAGGCGCGTGACAGCAGTGTCAGCACCTCCGGCCGCTTCACGGAGGTGCTCCGCGCCGCGTGTTCGAGATCCGGGATCAATTCCAGCAGACTGCTGCCGACTTCCACGAGCCGTGACTCGTGCGCCAGCTGCCAGGCCAGATCCACTCGTTCCTGTAGTGCCGGTAACTCATCGGCCGACTCGCGATCGGCCTCGTCACCGAGTAGTTGCTCCAAGGCGGGATGCCCGGTGAGCAGTAATCGCAGTTTGTCGAAAACGGCGGATCCGGCACGATGTCCGTCACCGCGGTCGGCGGCCATCGGTTCGGCCGCCTCGGGTCTCAGGTCTCGCACTGCTACGCCGAGGACGTCGGCCAGTCGCTGGAGTACCGATAGTCTTTCGACCGGCAGTACATCCCGTTCGACCTGCGACACCCAACTTTCCGAACGCCTGATGGCGGCGCCCAGTTCTTTCTGCGATAGTCCCCGCCGCCGGCGCAACTCCGCTACCCGTGCCCCTAGGGTACTTTCGGCCACCGGGTCAAACTCCTTCTGCCTGATCGGCTTTCCCGGTCGTCACCGCCCGCTTGTTTCGCCGATGCCTACCATGCCCTTCTCCTTCCCGATGCGATCTGCGGACAAGGATTCCAGACCGGGCGAGCTTACGGCGCACAGTATGGAACATGTATTTTTCTTATTGCACCGCAATTTTTCTGTGTTTAACGTTGATCAGTGAGACGTCGCACCAAATCCGACGACAAGAGGTGCCCCATGACCATCGCACCCGAAACGCGCGAAGTTCATGTGCGCCTGCGCTTTCCGGGCGGCATGGTGCTCGACTATCGCGCCGGGAGCACAATTGCCGAACGACTCGCGGCGCATCTGCGCCCGCATGGCATTGAAGTGACTGTGGATAGTGCGACGGTCACGATCGATGGTTCCGCAGTATGCGAACTTCGGCCACTCCCCTGTGCCGAACTCTGGGAAGACTGAAAATGACAGAAAAAATCGGGCCGCCCGATCCGAGTGGATCGAACGGCCCGATGGTGCCGACTCGGTGCTCTCGACTCAGCGGTCGGCGAGCAGAACCTCGGCGATCTGAATCGTATTGAGGGCAGCGCCCTTGCGAAGGTTGTCGCCCGAGATGAACAGCGCCAGCCCCCGGCCGTCCGGAACGCCCGGATCCTGGCGGATGCGGCCGACCAGAGAGTCGTCGATACCGGCCGCCGCGAGCGGGGTCGGCACCTCAACCAGCTGTACGCCGGGTGCGCTGGACAGCAGCTTCTTGGCGGTCTCCACCGAAATCGGCCGATCGAATTCGGCATTGATGGAGAGCGAGTGGCCGGTGAGCACCGGAACACGCACGCAGGTGCCGCTCACCAGCAGATCGGGCAGGCCCAGAATCTTGCGCGACTCATTGCGCAGCTTCTGATCTTCGTCGGTCTCCTCGGAGCCGTCATCGACCAGCGCGCCCGCGAGCGGGATCACGTCGAAGGCAATGGGGGCAACGTATTTGACCGGAGCCGGGAAATCCACGGCGGAACCGTCGTGCACCAGCTTCTCGGCATCGCCGATCACCGCGCGCAGCTGGGAGACCAGTTCCTCGACACCGGCCAGGCCACTGCCGGAGACGGCCTGGTAGCTGGAGACGATGAGGCGGCGCAGGCCGGCCTCGTCGTGCAGCACCTTCAGCACCGGCATGGCGGCCATGGTGGTGCAGTTCGGGTTGGCGATAATGCCCTTGACCAGGTTGCGGGTCGCCTCCGGGTTCACCTCGGAGACCACCAGCGGCACCTCGGGGTCCTTGCGCCAGGCCGACGAATTGTCGATGACGGTGACCCCGGCTGCGGCGAAGCGCGGCGCCTGCACCCGGGACATGGTGGCCCCGGCCGAGAACAGCGCGATATCCAGTCCGGTCGGATCGGCGGTCTCGGTGTCCTCGACCACGATCTCGCCGCCGCGGAACGGCAGCTTCTTACCGGCCGAACGCGCGGACGCGAAGAATCGCACCTCGTCGGCCGGGAAGTTGCGCTCTTCCAGCAGCTTTCGCATGACGGCGCCGACCTGCCCGGTCGCGCCGACAACACCTACACGCACACCCATGATCTAGCGCCCCGTTCCGCCGTGTACGACTGCCACCTCGGACCCGCCCAGATCGAAGGCCTTGTGCAGCACCTGCACGGCCTCGTCCAGGTCATTGTCCTTGACCAGCACCGAGATTCGGATCTCCGAGGTGGAGATGAGATCGATATTGATGCGCGCCTCGGCGAGCGCCTCGCAGAACGTGGCGGTGACACCCGGGTGCGACTTCATGCCCGCGCCGACCAGCGACACCTTGCCGACGTGATCGTCGTAGACCACCCGGGAGAAGCCGATCTCGCCCTGCTGCTTGCTGAGCAGTTCCACGGCGCGCGGTCCGTCCAGCTTGGGCAGGGTGAAGGTGATGTCGGTCTTGCCCGTCTCCACCTTCGAGACGTTCTGCAGCACCATGTCGATATTGATCTCGGCATCGGCAACGGCTCGGAAGACCTTGGCGGCGTAGCCCGGCTCGTCCGGAATGCCGACGACGGTCACCTTGGCTTCGCTGCGGTCGTGCGCGACGCCCGTGAGAATTGCCTGCTCCAACGGGATGTCCTCCATCGATCCGGAAATCATGGTGCCCTCTTTGTCCGTGTACGACGAGCGCACATGGACCGGCACGTTGTAGCGGCGCGCGTACTCGACGCAGCGCAGCATCAGAACTTTGGCGCCACAGGCGGCCAGCTCGAGCATTTCCTCGTAGCAAATGGTGTCGAGCTTCTGCGCGTCGGCGACAATGCGCGGATCGGCGCTGAAGACGCCGTCCACATCGGTGTAGATCTCGCAGACGTCGGCGTTCAAGGCCGCGGCCAGGGCGACGGCGGTGGTATCGGAGCCGCCACGGCCCAGCGTGGTGACGTCCTTACTGTCCTGACTGACACCCTGGAAACCCGCGACCAGCACGATGGTGCCCTCGGCGAGCGCGTTCTGCACTCTCCCCGGAGCCACATCGATGATCTTCGCGTTTCCGTGCCTGCCGGTCGTGATCACGCCGGCCTGCGAACCGGTGAACGAGCGGGCCTCCGCGCCGAGCGAGTGAATGGCCATGGCCACCAGCGAATTGGAGATGCGCTCACCCGAGGTGAGCAGCATGTCCATTTCACGTGCGGGCGGCGCGGGGGAAACCTGCTGTGCCAGATCCATCAGCTCATCGGTGGTGTCACCCATGGCCGAGCAGACCACGACCACGTCGTGGCCCTGCTTCTTGGTCTCGACAATGCGCTCGGCGACGCGACGGATGCGCTCGGCGGTGGCGACCGAGGATCCTCCGTACTTCTGTACGACGAGAGCCACTACGGAAATCCTCCAAGATCGACAATGCTGCTATCGACCCACAACATTACCGACCCAGGCCACGAGATTTCCGGCCACCTCCCGGCTGCGGCGTCCAGCAGCCCGCCAGCTAAGCCGCCTCGGCCTGCGCCGGGGCCGAATCGTGCCCGGCGATAAGGGTATTGAACAACCAGCTGTATTTCGTGTTGTGGAAGGCCGCGAACAACCATTCGCCGTCGGTCCGCACCACGACGTAGACGTTGACCTTGGTATTGAAACGATTGCGGCGGCGCTTGCCCTTCACGACCGCGCCCATGCCGTGCACCACGGCCACATCCGGGGTGACGAAGCGCAGCGAGGTGATCTCGCCGTCGGTGCGCGTCCCCTTCAGGTATTTGGCAAACAGTGGCGCATGCGCGGCCTCGATGGCCGCTCGCCCCTTCAGGTGCTGGCCGAACCAGGTCACGTAGTCGGCGTCGGGAGCGAAGGCCGCCGCGTACGCCCGCGCATCGCCGGCCTCCCAGGCGCTGATCGTGCTGTCGAACAGGTGTCGGATGGCGGCTTCGTCGGTGCGCTGTGTGGTCGTCATGGCATATCCCCTGAATCAATCAGTAGTTGATTGAGTAAGATAATGCTCGGGTAAGACTATGCTGTCAAGCGATGACGAAGAAACAGGAGTTGGCGGCCGACCTCACCCTCGCCGCCCAGCGCAGCGCCACCGATGCGGTCATGCTGCACGGAGCCATGGCCGATCGCCTCGGCCTGCACGTGACGGACCTGCGCTGCCTCAATCTGCTGCGAATGGGCGGCGCGGCCACCGCGGGCGAACTCGCACAGCGCACCGGGCTCACCACGGGCGCGATCACCCGGATGATCGACCGGCTATTGAAAGCCGGCTACGTGCGCCGGGAACACGATGAGCAGGACCGGCGGCGGGTGATCATTACCGCCGTCCAGGACCGCATCGACGAAATCGCCCCGCACTACGAGGTTTTGGCGCGCGAATTCGGCAAGATCACGGCCGGCTACACCGAGGAGCAACTGCACCTGCTGCTCGATATCTTCAACCGGCTGCACGAGACGTCGCTGCACGTCACCGCAATCCTGCGGGAAAACGCCTGAGCGCACCCGCGAGACCATCGCCGAACCGATGAGTGACACGGCCGAGCGCATCACCAGCTTCCGCACCGGCTATCTCGCACAGCTGGAACCGCGACCGGAAGCCGCTATCTCGCGCTCGATCGCCCGATCGTCGAACGGCTCACACTGCCCGGCATTTTCACCGCGGAGCAGAGCGCCGCATGGCGGCCGAACGCGCGATTCCCGAGGAGCGAATCGGCATGTGACAGCCGTCACTAAATAGTGAAGCGGAACTTACTCACGAGTACGTTCCGATTACGTTGCCCGCCAGTGAAATTCGCAAATACGGCCGAGCGGACAGGACCGATCGGTATGCGACACAGTTGACTCCGCGAGCGACGCTGGTCACAATCGGTGCCCAAGCTGGAGGGTAGGTATGCGCACTAAGACTGATCACCGCTTCATCATCGACATCGATCCCGATCAAGTGATGGAGGCGTTGCTCATGGTCGAGCAACTCCCCGACTGGTCCCCCGCACATCAGGACGTCCGCGTCGCCACTCGCGACACCCTGGGCCGCCCGAAGAAGGTGTACGTCTCGGCGAATCTGATGGGACGGCCCGACCGGCAGGTCGTGGAATACACCTGCACCGAGGACCGGGTCGCCTGGAAGGTGTCCGAGAGCAGCGCCGGGGCCGGCGGCCAGGGCTGGTTCGACCTCGCCGAGACCGAGGACGGCTATACCGAGATCTGGTACCACACCGAGGTCTATCTGCCGATTCCCGCGCCGGGCATGCTGCTCAAGCGCAGCGCGCGCCGCGAGGGCGAGACCACCATCGAGAATTTCATCGCCTTCGTCGAGACCGTCACCGGCATCGAGGGACTCGCCGAGGCCGACGAACAGCCCTACGCCGAGCAGGCCGGCTACGAGCCCGCGCCCTACACGCCGCCACTGCACTACGGCGGCAGCTTCGAACCGGGCTTCGGGACCGCCTGACATTTCGCGTGCCGCCGCTACTCGGGCGTGACACCGTTCCTCGTGTCACGTGACCCTGATGCCGACGTCACCGTGGCTGTGATCATGCCGAGCGCGAACACGCGTCGCTGACACTGTCTTTCGCGCCCCGGACCCTGCAATATGTCCGCCATGCCCGGTGCGCAACGATCCCGAATGACCATCGTGGCCGAGGACGGCTCGGTCACTCAACTCGAATTGTTCTTCGACCTGGTGATCGTCTTCGCCTTCACCATGGTCACCGATCTCGCCGCCCATGAGACCACCGCGGTGAATCTGCTGCGGGCACTGGTCATTCTCATGCTGCTGTGGTGGATGTGGATCGGCTACTCGTGGCTCGGCAATGTGGTCAAGGCCGATGAGGGCATTGCCCGGGTCGCCATGTTCGTGGCCATGGGCGCGTCGTTCCTGATCGCGCTCACCATTCCCGAAGCGTTCCACGATCTTCCGGGCGGCTGGTACGGGCCGCTGGTCTTCGTCATCGCCTATCTGGTGGCGCGACTGATTCACCTGTGGGTGTTCTGGCTGGCCAGCGCCGAGGACGAGCAGCTGCGCGGACAGGTGGTGCGCTGGGCAAGTGGATCTCTCACCGTCGGCGGCGCACTGCTGCTGCTCGGCGCGCACTACAACGGCGGCGCGCAGATCGGACTGTGGCTGGGGGCGCTCGCCTGGGACATGCTGTGGACGGCGTTCTCCGGCAACGAGTGGCGGCTCAACTCCGCCAAGCATTTCGCCGAGCGGTACGGGCTGATCATCATTATCGCGCTGGGCGAATCCATCGTCTCGATCGGCGTGGGCGTGGCCGGACTGCCCATCTCCTGGGCGATCACGCTGGGATCGATGCTCGGGCTGGCGGTTTCGGGGCTGCTGTGGTGGGCGTACTTCGATGTGGCGTCGCTGGTGGTCGAGCATGAGCTCGAGCACGCCACCGGAGAGCGGCGGGTGCAGATCGCGCGCGGTTGCTACACGTACTGGCACTTTCCGATGATCGCCGGAATCGTCGCCATGTCCCTCGGTTTGAAGAAGGTGCTCGGCTATGTGGGCGGGGCACAGGGACATTCACTGAGCGATGCGCTGTACGGCATACCGCTGTACGCCCTCTACGGCGGCGTGGTGGCCTATCTGATCGCCCTGGTGGGTTTCCGGTACTCCGCGACACACAAAGTGCTCATACCGCGTCTGGTGGCGGCTGTGGCGCTGCTGGCGCTCATCTGGCCCGCCACCGCGCTACCGGCGCTGGGGTCACTGGGGATGCTGTGCGTGGTTTTGCTCGCACTCATCCTCTGGGAGGTGGTGGCGTACGCGCAGAAGCGGGAGCGCATCAGGCACGGCGAATCGTCCGAGGACTGAGAGTCACTGCGGGAGCCGGTTGTTCACCGACTCCGGCACCCGCACTCCGGCGTGCACCGCGGCGCGCATCTGATTAACGTTCTCCCGCAACGCATCAGCTACCAACTCGTCGGTCCGGGGATCGGCGAGCACCTGCAGAATGATGCGGAAGCTGGCATCGGTGATGCCGTGAATGATCTCCTCGTGGAACGGGAAGTACCGCACCCGGCCCAGCTGGGGATCGCGCTGAATGAGATCCAGCATCATCTGATTGATCTCGGTCCGGTTCTCCTCCAGCGCATTCGCGATGTTCTGGGTGTAGTGGCCGGTGCGCAGCACATCGCCGACCTCGTCCAGGACGGCGATGGTGACAGGGCGCTTGACGATATCGACGATGGTGCCGACGAACCGGTTCACCACCGCCGCCGTGACCCGGTCACCGAAGGCGCGATCGGCCACCCGGGCCACCCGGACCGCGATCGCCACCACCCGCAGCAAACGGAAGCCGCGGAAGAACGGGCTGGTCACCGGGATCATGCCCAGCACCTCGTACCAGTAGATGAACGGGAACGTCCAACTCCAGCCCTCGTGCCGCCAGCGCCAGAGGAACTCGATCGCGAAGACCGCGCAGATGCTGTAGTCGATGTACCGGATCGTCCGGTAGGTGTCCTCGGCCACCGGGAAGAACGTCACCCAGGTGACCAGCGCGACCGACACCACCGCCAGGGCGAGCATGAAGAGATCCGTCCACAGGGCGGGCGGCTTGTGCGGGAATTCCTCCGCCTCCGGTTCACTGACCTCGATCACGCGGACCCCTTCCTCATCGAATGGCCTCCGCCAGCGTAATTGGCCCGGCTGAAACCGCCCGGCAACACCGCAGCCCGCGGTCCGGCTATCGGCCCGCGCGAATGATCGCTTCGATATTGCGTTCCGCGAGTGCGGTGATCGTGAGCGACGGGTTCACCGTGGCCGTGCTGCCGGGGATGGCGGCGCCGTCCATGACGTAGAGACCCGGATGGCCGATCACGCGCCCGTTCGCATCGGTCGCCTGCCCGAGCACCGCGCCGCCGAGCGGGTGTGCGGTGAAGGCCGCATTGGCGTCGTAGCCGATCGGGGTGTAATCGACGATCGAGCCGGCGCGCTCGGCGATCCGGTGATCGACCGCGCGGCAGGCGCCGACCACCGCGTCCTGTGCGCCGCGCGGCCAGGACAGGCCGACCGTATTGCGGGCGGCGTCGTAGCCGAAGCGGGCGCGGGTCGGATCCAGCGCGATACCGAGCGAGGCGATGGCGCCGGTATCCACCGGAATGCCTGGCACATACCAATTTTCGAGGGTCAGGGGCATACCGGATTCGTCGGCGATGCGGCTGGCGCTGGGCACACCGCTGCCGACACCCGCCAGTGAGCTCTCGGCGCGGGCGAGCACCACATCGCCATTGGTGCCCCAGCCGTCGCCGATATGCTCGTTCAGCCGCGGCAGCGCGCCGGTGGCCTGGGCCCGCACCAGCAGTTCGGAGGTGCCGACCGAGCCCGCGCCCAGGAACAGGCGGTCACAGGTGAGGGTGCGGGTGGCGAGCACCTGGCCGGTGGGCGCCAGCTTGGTCACCGAGACCACGTATTTGCCATTGGCGTCCTGGGCGATGGCGTCCACCCGGTGCCCGGGGAAGATCGCCGAGCGTCCGGTGCCTTCGGCGTAGCGCAGATAGTTCTGGTTCAGATCGAACTTGGCGCCATTGGAATTGCCGAGATTGCTGCGTGCGGCGGTCGCCGAGGCACGCGAATTGCCCGCCAGTTCGGCGCGCAGCACATCCCAGTTGAAGATCGAATCATTGGCCTGCGGTTCATAACCCGCGGCCCGGACCTGCTGGTCCCATACCCGGGAGTGGGTGAACGGCACCGAGTTGTAGATATCGGGCGGCATGGTGCTCAGCCGCAGCATGTCCCGCACGCGCGGGTAGTAGACGCGGTCGAGTTCGTCGTAGTCGACGATGCCGCCGAATACCGAGTCGAACAGATGCTTCGGCGGGGCCACCATCGCGCCGGTGAAGACGATCGACCCACCGCCGACCGCCGCACCGCGCCACACGTCGATGCCGGCGAATTCGGTGACGTCCAGGACGCCGCCGAAATCACTGAACGGCATGGGCACCTTGGTGACGCCGGTGAAGCTGGTGCGATGCCAGAAGCCGCGCCCGTCCGGCAGATCGTCGCCGGTGAAGATCTCCCGCTCGGGATCGTTCGGCCACCGCGAGCCGCGCTCCAGCACCGTGTTCTGCACCCCGGCCTCGGCCAGTCGCAGCGCCGTCACGGCCGCCCCGAATCCGGAACCGATGACAATGGCCTCGGAGTGTTCCGGCGGATCCGCCAGTGGCGCGAAGATCTCGGGCACCCACGCCTGAAACAGCGCGTTCCACAACGGATTTGCCGACGCGACACCGGCGCCGCGCACAGCGGCACCCGATCCCGCGCCCGCCAGCAAAGCCGCCAATCCGGCAGCCTTCAACACGGCGCGCCTGCGCAAGCGGCCACCTCCCTCATCAAGTAGGCCGCGCGCGACACTACCGGCCGGTCGCCTTGACAACAACACATTCGGCAACACCAGACCGACCGGTCATGCGTGTCTGCTATGTGTCGCGAGCGAACCGTGCTAGGCAACCGCCGTCAGAAACGACGCAGCCCGTGCCTGAACGGCACAGCGCATAAGCGATCTGCGCAGTTCAGACACGATCTGCGCAGTTCAGACACAAGCTGTTCCGTCAAGATGAACTGTTCCGTCGCGACCACACAGCGCACGTCCCGACCGCACAGCGCGTATACAAGCTGCGCTGTTCGGAGACGGTCTGTTCGGTCGGGATGGACCGGGCGGGTCAGGCGCGGAGGCGCTCGCGGCGGAGTTGGTCTACTTCCGGGAGGGCAAGGGGGGGAAGGGAATCGACGCCGAGGGCGCGGGCCAGGAGGTAGTCGGCGAGTTCGGGGTTGCGGGCCAGGGCGGGGCCGTGCATGTAGGTGCCGAGGACGGAGCCCTGGACCACGCCCTCCGAGCCGTCGCCGACGCCGTTGCCCACACCCTTGGTGACGCGGGCGAGAGCGGTGGCGTCGCCGCCGAGTTTGGTTCCGCCGCGGTGGTTTTCGAAGCCGGTGAGGGGTTGGGTGAGGCCGGGGAGCAGGGGCTGGGTGGCCACCTCGCCGATGGCGCGCTTGTCCTGGGGGGAGGTGGTGACGTCGAAGAGGCCGACGCCGTCCACGCGCTCACCCGAGGAGGTTTCGTACCAGTGGCCGAGCACCTGGATGGCGGCGCAGATGGCCAGGATCGGCGCACCACGCTGGGCGGCCTGCTGCATGCCGGGGTACTTCTGCAGGTGGCGGGTGGCCAGGCGCTGCGCGGAATCCTCCGCACCGCCGAGGGTGTAGAGGTCCAGCGAGTCGGGAACCGGGTCGGCCAGCGTGATTTCGACGATCTCGGCGTCGTGGCCGCGCATGCGCAGGCGCTGGCGCAGCACCAGCGCATTGCCGCCGTCGCCGTAGGTGCCCATGACATCCGGCAGCACCAGGCCGATGCGTACGGTCGATTCACTCATGCGCGGGCCTTCGCCTTCACTTCGAGATCGCGGTTCAGGTCACGGAATGCCGTGTAATTGGCGAGTACTTCCACCTGCCCCGGCGGACAGGATGCGATGGCGCGCAAGGGATCCGCGACCGTGGTGTGCTCCACCCCGGCATAGGTCAGGCGCACCGCGAGATCGGTGGCGCGCTCGCCGGCGGCGACCACCTGGGTGCCCTCGAAGTGCTCGAAACGCACATCCCACAGCCAGGACAGATCCTCGCCGTCGGGCACCTGGCCATTCACGGCGATCACCAAACCCGTTGCGGCAGGGTCGATCATGGACAGCGCCTCCTGCCAACCGGCCGGATTCTTGGCCAGCAGCAGGCGTGCGGTGCGGCCGTCGACCTCGACGGTGCGATAGCGCCCCGCGATCTCGTCCACGGTCCCGGTGGCCTTCGCCGCGGCGGCGGCATCAGCGCCCATCGCCACGGCCGCGGCCACCGCCTGGGCGGCGTTGCCCCGGTTGGCGCGGCCCGGAAGGGCAAGCGTGAGCGGCAATTCCAGCCCGCCGGGCCCGTACAGCGTGTGCTCGTCCACCGTCCACTGCGGCTCGGGGCGCTTGAAATCCGTTCCGGTGCTGTACCAGTGCGCGCCCTCCCACATGATGGGCTCACCACTGCGCGGGCAACTCGTGGCGTCCACCGACCACCCGCTGCCCGCCGACACCCACACCACATTGGGATGGTCGTAGGCGATCGAGGTCACCAGCACATCGTCACAGTTGGCGATGAGCACGGTGTCCGGATGCCGGGCCATACCGGCGCGCAGGCGGCGTTCGATCATATTGATCTCGCCGACCCGGTCCAGCTGGTCCCGGGAAAGATTGAGCAGTACGACAACGGCCGGATCCAGCGCATCGGCCACATGCGGCAGATGCAGCTCGTCCACCTCGATCGCCGCCAGCTCCGCGGTCCGATTCGCGGTGAGCGCGGCCACGATTCCGGCATCCATATTCGCGCCGTCCGCCTGCGTCGCGACCGCACCGAGCGTCTGCAGCGCGGCGGTGGTCATGCGCGTGGTGGTGGACTTGCCATTGGTGCCGGTCACCAGCACCGTGCGGCGGCCACGACCCAGCTGAGTCATGATCGTCGGGTCGATCTTCAGCGCGATCAGGCCGCCGATCATCGATCCCTTACCGCGCCCGGCCTGCTGCGAAGCCCATGAGGCCGCCGTTGCTGCGCGCAACGCCAGCTTGCCGCGTACCGAGATGTCTGCCACGCCGCGAGTTTATTGGTGCGACCCGGTTGCTGCGCAGGCGGTATCGCCGGATTCGGCGTGAGCTGCGCCGCACCCGGCGTTCCACCGCGTACCGTCGGCGCGCCGCCCTCAGGACTTGCGCAGTGCAGCACTCAGGATTTGTAGAGCAACTCCTCGTACGTGTGCGAGTAGTGCTTCTCCAATTGCTCCAGCGTCTCGGTGCTGTCCGGCTGCAATTCCTTGACCAGTCGCGCCTGCGAGGGCAGGGTGTCGGCCGGCCACTGCTCCGGCTTCCACAGCCCGCTGCGCAGGAATGCCTTGGCGCAGTGCAGGAAGATCTGCTCGACCGCCACCTCGATGGCGAGGATGGGCCGATGCCCGCGCACCACCATGTCGTCGAAATACGGTGCGTCGCGCACCAGGCGCGCGCGGCCGTTGACCCGCAGCGTCTCACCGCGCCCCGGAATCAGGAAGAGCACGCCCACATGCGGATTGGCCAGAATATTGAGGTAGCCGTCCGCGCGGCGATTGCCCGGGCGCTCCGGAATGGCAATGGTCGTATCGTCCAGCACTCGCACGAAACCGGCCGGATCACCCTTGGGCGAGGCGTCGCAGTTGCCGTCCGCGTCGCTGGTGGACAGCACCACGAACGGGGAGTTCGCGATCCACTCCCGGTCCCGCGGATGCAGTGCGACCCGCTCCTTGGCGATGGCGCGGGGAGTCGGCGCGCCCAGCAGTTCCCGCAGTTCAGCCGGATCGGTGATCTCGCTCATGACTCGATTGAACGCTTGCGCCACCGTGCGGTGCCAGTGGTTTGTGCGGAATCTCGCTAGAGCGGTGCGTCGAACAGGTTCGACTGCCCCGCCGCGTACCGCCCGATGTCCAGCTGCCGGAATGGTTCCAGCTCGGTGGCCCGGTACAGGGTGAACAGCTGACAGCGCGGGGCATTCGAACCGCTCACGTCCAGTATCGCGTTGACCGCGGTGCGCGCCGCCTCCGAGGCGCCCTCCATGGTGGCCAGGTCCACATTGGTGCGCACGTAATCGCCTGCCAGGAACAGGTTTTCGAGACCGGCGGTATGCGATACCGGGCGCAGCGCCCACGATCCCGCGGTATTGATCAGCAGCGGATCGGCATTGGCATTGCGGTGCTGCGCCGCATCCCAGGTGATGCCGGTGTCCAGGAACCAGGAGTGCAGGTCCTCATCGCGCAGCAGCACGTGCTCGTCATTGAGATGCGCCTTGAGCTGCGCCCACACCTCACGCGAAATCTCGTCGGGCGAGCACTCTTTGGCAGGTTTGCCGTACAGCATGCCCGGGGTGTTCCAGTCGGAGATGTCGACCGACAGGCAGTCCTGCACCGATCCGTCGCCGAAGCCGGGCAGCGGGGTGCGGTTCCAGAACTGGTTCTGCGCAATGGAAGTCAGCGACCACGGGGAATCCACATAGGCGACGTGACCACGCGCGATATCGGTCTGGGTGCGCATGAAGAACTGGATGCCGGTCATCCAATCCACCATGAGCTGGCTCATACCGGCCAAATCCGGTCGCAGCGCGAGGATTTCGGGCGTCCACAGGGTGCGGGCCACCTCGGTGGAGAGCGCGGTCACGAAGTAGTCTGCCTCGACCTGCTGCGCCGCGCCCGAGGCGTCGACAATGCGGGCGGCGGAGATCCGCCCGTCCGCGACTTCGAGGCCGCGCACCTCGGCGCTGACGAACTTCACGCCCAACTCACGCAGCCGCGCCACCCACGGATTGATCCAGGCCTCATTGGTGGCGCCGTTCAGCAGCCGGTCCAGGGCGCCGTCATTGCCGACCTCGAGCGGATTGCCGAGGAACTGCTCACCCATATTGCCGATGGTGAGCGTGCTGGCCAGATCATCCTTGGCGGCCACCAGCAGGGTGGTCAGCGTGCGCGAGAGCAGCATCCGGAATTCGGTGGAACGCCTTCCCGCGCCGACGTATTCGCGCCACGCCACCTTGTCCCACTGCCCGTAGCGGCGGGCATCGCAGCTGGTATTGAAGACCAGCAGGCGGTTGGCGAAGTACAGGGCATCGGCGTCGGTCATCTTGGTGCTGGTGCTGATGGCCGAACCGACGGTCTCCCGGAAATCGTCCGGGGTGGCCCACGGTTTCCCGGCTCGGCCCATCGGAATGATGGTGTCCGGGGCGTTCTGCCGGGAGAAACGCGCCTCGGGAGCCGCGACCAGGTTGTCCCACACGCCGTTCGCATTGCCCGCGAACGGGATTCGCCGCATGGTGTCGGGGATGTGCTTGTAGAAGCCGGGGAAGAAGCGGAAGCCGTGCTCGCCCCACAGTTCCGGGCGGCCGTCGCGGCCGGTGCCGGGCACCGCGATGCTGCGCGCTTTCCCGCCCAGCGCGCGACGCTCGTACACGGTCACGTCGAAGCCGCGCTCGGCCAGTTCGTGCGCGGCGGTCAGACCGGCGACACCGCCGCCGAGCACCACCACTCGACGACCCGGATCGGCGACCGCGGCGGTGGGGCGCAGTGTTGCGGCCGCCCCGGCCAACGCACCGGCCGCGACGGCGCCACGCAGCACCGTTCGCCGTGTGACGGACATACGCTGTCCAGCCATTCCCTACCTCCCACGCCTGGGGGAATCCTAGGCAGCAGGAACCGGCAGCGGGTCCGTAGGGTCGGTTTTTTCGTACCGGGAGTCTGCGGATTTTGCGAGGATGCCGACCGTTCGCTAGGCCTCGACGAGCCGGGGGGCGGGTTCCACCGGCACCGACCGGGGCTCCGAGCTGGGAGTCGAGACCGTTCGACGCCCGGCCGAGGTTGCTGTGAACGCGCCTGCGATGACAATCGCCGCACCCACAAGCGACAGCGCCGACGGCGTCTCGTGCAGGAACGCCCAGGAGGCCGCGATGCCCACCACCGGCACACCCAGCGACAGTGGCGCCACCGTGCTCGCCGGGTAGCGGCTCATCAGATACGTCCACAACCCCGAGCCCGCGATCGTGCCGAGCAGCACGATGTAGGCCAGTGCGGCGAAGGCGGGCCAGCCGCTCCTCGAGAAGGACGCGGCCAGATCGTGCCAACCGGTGGCCGGGCCCTCGGTGAGCGCCGAGAGCGCGAACATCGGCAGCGGCGGCACCACCGCCATCCACAGCGTGAGATGCAGCGGATTCACCGCAGGCCCCGCGGATTCGGCTGCGGCCAACCGCGATCCGAGATTGCCGAACGCCCAGCCCAGCCCGGCCGCCAGGGTCAGCAGCACCGGCAGCAGCGCGGCATGGTGCGACCGGTCCCAGCCGATCACCCCCATCCCCGCCAGGGCGACCGCGATACCGGCCAGCTGGATGCCGCGCAGCCGCTCCCGCAGGAACACCGCGCCCAGTAGCACCGTGAACGGCGCCGACGACTGCAACACCAGCGACGACAGCCCCGTCGGCATGCCCTCCCGCATGGCCGTGAACAGGAATGCGAATTGCAGAATCCCGAATCCCACGCCGTACAGCAGCAGCCACCGCCACGGCACCTGCGGCCGCGGCACGAAAATCAGCACCGGCACCGCGATCACCGCGAACCGCAACCCCGCGAAGAAGAACGGCGGAAAGTGGTCGAGCCCCACCCGAATAGCCAGAAAATTCAGTCCCCACAGCACCACAACGCCCAGCCCGAGCACCCGATCACGATTGGTCATACCCCGAATAGTGCGGCCGCCAATAGGTAAGAACAATCGAATATATCCACACCAACAATGTAGTAAAACTTACCTATGCCCCACCCCGAAGACCCCACACCCCACCCACCGCGCACCGTCCCACCCCCACGCCGCATCCAACCACCCACCGCCGCCCTCCCACCCGACCCCGCCACAACCACCCAGTCGATTCCCGACCCCGCCCCGCGCACCCCTGCCCGGCCCCGCCGAATCACCCCGGCGCCCGCCGGCCACAGCACTCGCGGCGCGACCACCGACGGCGGCAGAGCGGACACCGCCCTCGAGCCGTCCACTTCCGCCACCCGCAGGCCGAGAGCATCGAGCGCGCGCACACGCCCCGGGCGCGGTGAGGCGGCCCCCCTCGGCGACGACGAGCATGACACGACCGAAACGTCCCACGCTGAGACCGACAGCGAGTCTTCCGATACCGGCACGCTGCGAGGTGGCCCGGCTTCGGGTGCCGTGACCGGCAGCGCTTCCCACCCGCCCGACGCGAGCAGAGGATCCAGCAAGGGATCGGAAGGCACAGTGCGCGTGGATGATTCGGAGCTCGCCCAGAGTCGCGGCGGTACGGGGATGGCGATCGAGCGGTTGCGGGTTTTGCGGGAGTTGGCGGATCGGGGGACGGTGGCGGCGGTGGCGGCGGCCTTGTCGATGACGCCGTCGGCGGTGTCGCAGCAGTTGAAGGTGCTGGCACGGGAGGCGGGGGTGGCGCTGCTGGAGCCGGATGGGCGGCGGGTGCGGTTGACCGATGCGGGGCGGGCGCTGGTGGTGCGGGCGGATGAGGTGCTGGCGGCCATGGACAAGGCGGCGGCGGAGATGGCGTCCTATCGCGGGTCGCCGCGGGGGGAGGTGCGGGTGGCGCTGTTCCCGTCGGGGGCTGCGCTGTTGCTGCCGCGGGTGCTGGCCGAATTGGCCAGCAGCGGAGTGGAGATGGTGGCTCGGGACGAGGATGTGCCGGCGGTCGAAGTGCCGCGATTGCTGGCCGATTACGACGTGGTGCTCACCCACCGTGACGAACGGGCGGCATCGATCGGCGGGCCGCGGGTGGCCTCGCGGGTGCTCATGCGGGAGCCGATCGACGTGGTGGTCGGGCCGAATCATCGACTGGCCGGACACGGCGCGGTGGTGCCCGCCGAACTCGCCGACGAGACCTGGCTGAGTGTGCGCGGCGGATTCCCGGTCGACGACGTGCTGCGCTCCATTGCCACCGTCACCGGTGTGCAACCCCGAATTGCCCAGCGGCTCAACGACTTCACCGTGATCGAAGCGCTGGTCGCCTCGGGCTACGGCATCGCCCTCATGCCCCGGCACGCGGTGCGCCACCCGGACGTGGTCATGCTCCGCCTGGCCGGCGTCCGCGCCGCCCGCCTCTACGACCTGGCCACCCGCCCGCACGCCGAGAAGCGTCCCGCGGTGGCCACGGTGCTGGCCGCATTCCAGGCCGCCGCCCGCAGGGCCACAGGGCCGGACGATCAGCAAAAGTAACTGCGCGACTGGATCATTCGCTGCGATGGGCCGCCGTGGCGGCGCAGTCCGGCCGTAGCTCCGGCACCCGCCCGCGCGCGGGGGCACCGCCGGCCACACCACCCGCCGCGCCATACCGCCGCAGCTCTTGACTTGGAGTGCACTCCAGGTCATAGCGTTGACCGCATGAGCATTCGTCTCGGATACCAAATGCCAAACTTCAGCTACGGAGTGCCGGGGCGCGACCTGTTCCCGGCGGTTGTCGCGCAGGCGCGCGAGGCGGAGGCCGCGGGATTCGACGCCGCCTTCGTCATGGACCACTTCTATCAGCTGCCACTGATCGGCGCGCCCAGCGAGCCCATGCTGGAGGCGTACACCGCGCTGTCCGGTCTGGCGGCCTCCACCGAGCGAATCCAGTTGTCCGCCTTGGTGACCGGCAATACCTACCGCAATCCGGCACTCACCGCCAAGACCGTCACCACCCTGGACGTGGTGAGCCGCGGCCGGGCCGTGCTCGGCATCGGCGCGGGCTGGTTCGAGCTGGAGCACCAGGCCTACGGCTTCGAATTCGGGACCTTCACCGAGCGTTTCGAACGCCTGGAGGAAGCCCTCGAAATCATCACGCCGATGCTGCGCGGCGAGCATTCCACCTTCGACGGCAAGTGGTACCACACCAAGGACGCCATGAACGAGCCCCGCGTCCGCGACGACCTGCCGATCATGCTCGGCGGTGGCGGCGAGAAGAAGACCTTCGCCCTGGCCGCCCGCTTCGCCGATCACCTCAATATCATCTGCAACGCCTCCGAGATCCCCCGCAAACTCGAGGCCCTGCACGCCCGCCTCGACGAGGCCGGCCGCGATCCGAAGACGCTGGAAACCAGCTTCCTGGCCTTCGTCATCGTCGATGAGGACGGCGACCGCGCCCGCAAGATCCAAGCCGATCTGCTTGCCCGCCAAGGCATTGCCGACCTGTCCTCCCTGCCCGCCGAGGCTCTGCGCCAGTCCCCCGCCGACCGCCAATTCGTCGGCACGCCCGACGAGATCGCCGAACAGTTCCAAACCCGAGTCCTCGACCACGGCATCGACGGCCTCATCGTCAACCTCGTCACCGGCGGCCACGAGCCCGGCACCGTAGAACTGGCCGGCCGCGCCCTCTCCCCCCTCGTCCACGCCTGACCCACCCCGCACGACCACATAGCCCGTGCCCTCGCCGCACAGCCCCGATGGCGGCTGTCCCGCCGAGTCACGGCTGTTCGATGCGATTTTCCCGCGCGGCACGCCGACTTGGCAGCTGCGGGTGTGGATCCCGGCCAGAAGCATGCCGGGATGACGGAGGGAGTATGCACCGGGGATGACGGAGGGAGTATGCGCCGGGATGGGATGGTGCATGCTGAACAGCCAACGCCCCGCGGCTTGTTGCCGCGGGGCGTTGGTTTGTGTTGCGGGGGGGTGGGGGTTCGGGTCAGCGCTGCTGGTGCGGGGGCTGACTCTGACGGTTGGCGTGGTAGCCGAAGTCGTCGGCGACCATGGCGGCCAGCTCGAGGAGGGCCTGGCGGGTGGGTTTGCCGACCAGTTCGAGGTCGATCTCCGCGCCTTCGGCGAGGTGATCGTCGAAGGGCACCACCTGGACGGCGCGGGTGCGGTCCAGGAAGAGCTTGCGGAGCTGATCCAGGTCCACGGTCGAGGAACCCTTGCGAGAAGCGTTGACCACCACCACGGTTCGTTCCACCAGCTTGTGGTAGCCGTGGTGATCGAGCCAGTCCAGGGTGGCCGAGGCGCTGCGCGCGCCGTCGATGGCGGGCGAGGTCACCAGCACCAGCGAGCTCGCCATATCGAGCACGCCCGACATGGCCGAATGCATCAGTCCGGTACCGCAGTCGGTGAGGATGATGTTGTAGAACTGCTGCAGGATGCCGATGGCCTTGCGGTAGTCGGCCTCGCTGAACGCCTCCGAAACCGCCGGATCCTGCTCACTGGCAAGCACTTCCAGGCGACTGGGCGCCTGCGAGGTGTGGGCGCGCACATCGGAGTAGCGGGAGATGTGGTTGTCCTCCAGCAGGTTCCGCACCGTGGAGCGGGTCTGCCGCGGCACCCGGTGGGCCAGGGTGCCCAGGTCCGGATTGGCGTCGATGGCAATGACCCGGTCACCGCGCTCGGAAGCGAAGGTGGAACCGAGACCGACTGTGGTGGTGGTCTTTCCGACACCGCCCTTGAGCGACAGGATCGCAATGCGGTAATCACCGCGCACCGGCTGATTGACCCGATCCACCAGCTGCGCGTGCACCACATCCGCGGGCGACTCACCCGGGTTGATCACACCGCCGGAGGCCTTGTGCACGGCCCGGCGCCACCCGCTGCGCGGCGCCCGGCGCGCCCGCTTCAACAGGTTCAGATCATTGACCGAATGCCCCGGAGGCGGCGGCTGCTGAAAACCGCCCTGCTGCATCGGAAAGCCCTGCGGCGGCTGACCGTTCCAGCCCTGCGGCGGATAGCCACCCGGCGGCATCGGCGGCTGACCGCCCTGCTGCATCGGCTGCTGCTGCGCGGGCGGCGGGGACCAGCTGTAGATAGGCCCACCCGGCTGATCATTGCCCGGCGCGAACTGCTGCCCCGGTCCACCGAACTGCCCGGGCGCTCCGCCCGGACCGGGCGCACCCGGCTCCGGCGGCGCGGGCTGATCGGGAAACACTCGGCGAACCATGCCGTCGCTGCCGATTTCCTGCCGGATCTCACCGTACGGAGTGTTGTCGCGGACCTCGCCGTAGGTGCCCTCGGGCGGCGGGAACGCACCCGGCGCACCGGGATTCGGCGGCGGCGCGAACTGCCCGGCATCCGGCATCTGATGATTGCCGGAGTTCTGGAACCCCTGCTGGTACGGCCCACCCGGACCGTTGGGCCCTGGTCCGGCGAACGGACCCTGCCCCTCGAACGGTCCGTTCGGACCGCCCGCGAACGGACCCGGAGCACCGTACGGCCCCGCGGGCGGGAACCCGCCGGGCGCAAAGGGATTCGGCCCGTCACCAGGGCCCTGCGGCGCGAACGGGTTCGGCTGCCCCTGGCCGTACGGCTGCGCGAACTGCCCGCCCTCGGCCGGGAAGGCGGTGGTCTGCTCGATCGAGTCGGGAACCGGCGGGAAGAACCCCGACCCCGGCTGCTCACCCTCGCCCGGCGACTCCGCGGCGCCCTTACCCGGCTCCGGCGCAGCCCCGGCGGATGCGGCGTCGTCCTTGACGTCGTCGCCATCCCCGGTCGTGCCCGGCGCGGGCTTCGACTTCGAATTCTGATCGTTCGTGGTCACGTGTCCCCCATCTGCTCGACAGCTCGAACAGAGAGCTCGGCGCTAATGCAATCCAACGCTAGCATTGCCGACCGGCCCATACCCGGGCCTGGTAAACCTTCGCACCCCTCCGCAACTGCGCCGCAACCGAGAGTTCATCGAAGTGATCATGCGAATCGGCTATGAAAAGCTTTGGCCCGCAGGCGCGCTCGCCCTCCCCCGGGCCGATCGGCCCGGAAATTCGACGAGCCCGCCCGGACAATCCGGAGCGGGCTCGTCGTGTAGCTCTGCTCAGCTCTCGCGGGCTGCGCGGTTTACCGCGGAAACCACGGCACGCAAGGAAGCGGTGGTGATCGAGGTGGCGATGCCCACGCCCCAGGTCACCTTGTCGCCGATCGCGCATTCGACGTAGGCCGCGGCCTGGGCGTCGTCACCGGAGGACATGGCGTGCTCGCTGTAATCCAGCACGCGCACGTCGTAACCGATGGTCGCCAGCGCATCCACGAACGAGGCGAGCGGGCCGTTGCCCTCACCGGCGATGGCCTGTTCCACGCCGTCCACCTTGACCACGGCCTCGATGTGATCGACGCCGCCGTCCAATTCGGAGGCGGTGACCTTCTGGCGGATGCGCTCCAGCGGCAGGATCGGGGTCAGGTACTCCTCGGAGAAGACATCCCACATCTCCTTCGGGGTGACCTCGCCGCCCTCACCGTCGGTGATCTTCTGCACGGCCTGCGAGAACTCGATCTGCAGGCGGCGCGGCAGCACCAGCCCGTGATCGGTCTTCATGATGTAGGCGACCCCGCCCTTGCCGGACTGCGAATTCACCCGGATGACAGCCTCGTACGTGCGGCCGACATCCTTCGGATCGATGGGCAGGTACGGGACCGCCCAGGTCATATCGGCCACATCGGAATCCGCGGCGTCGGCGGCGGTCTTCATGGCGTCCAGGCCCTTGTTGATGGCGTCCTGATGCGATCCGGAGAACGCGGTGTAGACCAGATCGCCGCCGTACGGGTGGCGCTCGGCCACCGGCAGCTGGTTGCAGTATTCGACCGTGCGGCGGATCTCGTCGATATTGCTGAAGTCGATCTGCGGATCCACACCGCGCGAGAACAGATTCATCCCCAGCGTCACCAGGCAGACATTGCCGGTGCGCTCACCATTGCCGAACAGGCAGCCCTCGATGCGATCCGCGCCGGCCTGGTAACCCAGTTCGGCGGCGGCCACGGCGGTGCCGCGGTCATTGTGCGGATGCAGCGACAGCACGATGGAATCGCGGCGAGCCAGATTGCGGCTCATCCACTCGATGGAATCGGCGTAGACGTTCGGGGTCGCCATCTCCACGGTCGCCGGCAGGTTGATGATCAGCGGCTTCTCGGGGGTCGGCGCGATGATCGCGGAGACCGAATCACACACGTCCAGTGCGTAATCCAGCTCGGTGCCGGTGTAGGACTCCGGGCTGTACTCGTAGCGCCAATTGGTGTCCGGATACTTCTTCTCGATCTCCAGGCACAGCGACGCGGCGTCGGTGGCGATCTTCTTCACGGCCTCGCGGTCCGCGCGGAAGACCACGCGGCGCTGCAGGATCGAGGTCGAGTTGTAGAAGTGCACGATGGCCTGCGGGGCGCCGTTGCAGGCCTCGAAGGTGCGCTCGATCAGCTCGGCGCGGGACTGCGTCAGCACCTGAATGGTGACATCGTCCGGAATCGCGCCGTCCTCGATGATCTCGCGGACGAAGTCGAAATCGGTCTGGCTGGCCGCGGGGAACCCGACCTCGATCTCCTTGTAGCCCATACGGACCAGCAGATCGAACATGCGCCGCTTGCGCGCCGGGCTCATCGGGTCGATCAGCGCCTGATTGCCGTCGCGCAGATCCACGGCGCACCAGGACGGCGCGCGGTCGATGATCTTGTTCGGCCAGGTGCGGTCGGGCAGCGTGATCGGCTCGACCTCCTCGGCGAACGGCCGGTACCGGAAGGTCGGCATGGAGGAGTTCTTCTGCGTATTCCAGGCAGGCTGGTCGGCAGGAGCGGGCTTGCTCGGCACATTGATCGTGCGAGAGCCGGAAACGAAAGCATCAGCGGGTGACATGGCGATTATCTCCGAGAGTGTGGCTGGATCCCAGGGTTGGGGTAGACCGGCACGACTAGCACCCGCGACGGGCGCCGGTCCGTATCAGACCCCGTCGCGGCGGCCGAGGAGAAGGCTTGCCCGCTGCATGATGATCACGAGTTTACAGGGCGGCAATGAGTGCCCGGAAGCCCGGCTAGCTATCTGCCGGACGCGCGCAGAGTTCATGGATGAATCGCATCTTGTCGAGCACCGGCCCGGCCAGCACGAACGGATACAGATCGGGGTGTCCCATGGACCGGTTGACCATATTGAGCGCCCAGGTCAGCGGCAGCCACAGTTCGGTGATGCGGTCGAAACCGGCCTCGCCCAGCTGCGGACGGTCCAGGGTCGCGCCTGCCGGGGCGAAACCGAAAGCCGCGGCGGTATCGAGGGTGTCCCGGATGTGCAGGTAGTGGGCGAAGGTTTCGGCCCAGTCCTCGGCCGGATGCATGGTGGCGTACGAGGAGACGTGACTGGACTCCCAGCCGCGCGGCGGACCCTCGGAGTAGTGCCGGTCCAGCGCCTCCTGATAGTCGGCGAAGGGGTCGCCGAACAGGGCGCGGGAGCGATCCAGGTCGGCGCCTGCGACCAGGACCGGGAAGTAGTAGTGGCCGATCTCGTGGCGGAAGTGGCCGAGCAGGGTGCGGTACGGCTCGTCCATCTCGATGCGGAGTTGCTCGCGGTGCACATCGTCGCTCTCGGCCAGATCGAGGGTGATGACGCCATTGTCGTGGCCGGTCATGACCGGTTCCTCGGCACTGGCCAGCAGGTCGAAGGCGAGGCCGGACTCCGGATCGGCGACCCGGTCCACAATGGGCAGGCCGAGTTCGGTGAGCTCCAGGACCAGGCGGCGCTTGGCGGTCTCGGCCTCGGCGAACGCCGCCAGCCATTTGTCGTCCTGATCGGCGGGGCGGGTGCGGGTGAGGCGGCAGGATTCGCACAGCACCGTGCCGGGCCCGGCCTTGACCAGCCAATTGCATTGCGCAACATGCTGGTTGGAGCACAATCGGAACTCCGAGGCAGCCACGGTGCCGCCGTTCGCGGGAGCGGATTCACTCGCCAGCACCAGGAGCGTTCGCTCGGCCAGACTGAAACCGAGTGGGCTGCGGCAACTCAGGCACAGCGAGTTCTCGAAGGCTAGGCGCTGGCCGCATCGGGGGCAGTTGAAATCACGCATAGCTCACACCTCGACTGGAGCGACGTCGACGGACACGGTAATGGTGCTCTCCTTCGCGTCGGTGTAGATGATGCCGCGCACCGGCGGCACGTCTGCGTAGTCGCGGCCCCAGGCCAGGGTCACGTAGCGCTCGTCGGCGAATTTATTGTTGGTGGGGTCGAAATCGATCCAGTGGCCGGAACCGCCGGGCAGCCATACCGCCGCCCAGGCGTGCGTGGCGTCCGCGCCGATCAGGCGGGGCTTGCCGGGTGGCGGGTTGGTAGCCAGATAGCCGGAGACGTAGCGGGCGGCCAGGCCCTGCGAGCGCAGGCAGGCGATGGCGAGGCGGGCGAAATCCTGGCAGACGCCCTTGCGGGCGATGAAGACATCGGCGACGCGGGTGCTCACGGTGGTGGAACCGGATTTGTAGGTGAAGTCGGTGTAGATGCGATCCGTCAGCTCGGTGACCGCCTCGAGTAGCGGGCGACCCGGCGGGAACGATTCGGCGGCATAGGCGGCGATCTCGGGATTGAGCTCCGGCGGATTCAGATCCATGGTGAATTCCACCGCGAGCGGGCCGTTTTCGATGCCGGGGCGGGCCTGCTCCCACGGGACGGAGTCCGGCGGCGGGAGCCGGCTGCTCACCTCCACCATCGATTCACCGGTCACCTCCAGGCGGCGATGTTCGGCGGTGACATGGAAATACAGGGTGGTATTGCCGTACACATCCGCGCCGACCGAACGGTCCGAAGGCACCGGATCGATCCGGACGTCGTGCGACAGCAGGCGCTGACCGGGAAATTCACGGGGCGTCAGATAGGCGCGACCGTACGAACTGGAGACCACGTCCGAGTACACGTAGATCGTGCGATGCAATACCCGATAGCGGCGCACCCTCACCCCACCACCCGGGTGGTGCCCCACAGCGGCTGTGTTTCACGTGGCACCGAAAGCCTTGTGGTCTCGAAGGATTCGGATATCTTGCGCAGCCGCAGGTGAACGCCGTCGAGCAGTTCGGCGAGTTCGGTGTAGCAGCCGGTGGCGTCGACGATCTCCAGATCGGCGGGATCGACCCGGCGCAGCATGCGCTGAGCATCGGTCAACAGGCGTTGCGGGCGTGAGGATCCGGAGGCCGCGGGCAGCGCAAGGAAATCGGCTTCGAGACGCTCGAGCTGATAGGCGAGCGAGCGCGGATTGCTCGAATCGAACAGCAGCAAGCCCGCAACAGCGGACAATCGCACCGAATCCCGGTGGCGGCGGCGATAACTCACCGCGGACACGGTCGCCTGCAGCACCGCGTCGACGACCACCCGGCCGATCGGCTCCGGATAGGTGTCGGTGAGGGCGGCCGCGAGCAGCGATGACAGGGCGAGTCCCCGTTCGATCCGCCGTCCGATATCCATCACATGCCAACCGGTATCGCGCACAGTCGATTCCGCGTCGATGCCCGACAGCGACAGCAGCGCGGCCAGGGCCCGCGAATGCACCGCAGACAGCGCCGCTCCCCGATCCCCGCGCGTCCCACGGTATTCCGACAGCGCCCGGTCGAGCGAGCCCAGCACCATCCAGGTATCCGGCGAAAGCTGATCGCGCACCGCCCGCGCCGCCTGCCCGTACCGCTCCACCGCATAGGCCAGCGACCCCGGCAACTCCCGATCCACCGTCAACGACACCAGATACGCATGGTCCCGCCGCGAAGCCCCCGGCAATGCGATCGGCATTGTCGGCTGATCGGAATACTCCCGCCGGCTCGGCCGCAGTCCACCCGAGCCCTGCTGCTGCCCACCCGGTCCTTGCGATTGACCACCCGCGCCCTGCGACTGCCTTCCCGAGCCCTGCGACTGCCTTCCCGAACCCTGCGACTGCCCCGCCGAACCCTGCGACTGGCCGCCGGAGCTCTGCGACTGGCCGCCCGAGCCCTGCGACTGCCCGGTTGCGCTTTGTCGTTGCCACGAACCGGTCTGCTCCGCAATCGGTTCCGGATTCTCCGGGAGTGATTCCTGCTGGGCTGCAGAGGTTCTGGGGAGGGGCGGGGTGGTGCCGGTCATGTGGCCGAGGGCGGCTACCAGGATGGGCATGGCTTCGGCGCCTTCCATCCAGGGGCGGTAGCGGTAGTCCTGGTGACGGTCGTGGGTGGCGCCGAGGAGGCGGACGGTGGATTCGGCGCGTTCGCTGTAGCGGCCCATCCAGAAGAGGTCGTTGAGGACGCGGGGAGAACTGATGACGTCCAGGGCGGGGGCGGCCGGGGCGCGGCGTTCGCGCTCCTCCAGGACATCGACGGCGGGGACGTCGGCGGGAAGGGCACGGACCCAGATGTCCTTGGCGGCCGCTTCGCCGATCATGCCGTCGGGGCCGGTGCGCTGATGCAATTGGCCGAGTCCGCCTGCCATGACGCGGTATCCGACCCGGCCGGCCAGCGAGAAGAGCCGGACGGCGACGGGGGCCGCGTGCAGATCCCCGGAACCGGAGACGGCGGGAGCCACCGAGAAGCGGGCGGGCTCGCGGCCCACCCACTTCCAGCCTTCGGCGTTGATGCGGGCTCGCCACTCGGCGCGCTGTGCCGCCGTGAGCAGGTGCCCGAAAACCGTGGTGCCGTCGACGGTGGAGCGCAGAATCAGGCGCGGCAATTGGGCGATGAGCTGCGAGCGCGCGGAATCGTCTCCACCCCAGTAGGTTTCGATGCTCGGAAGTTTCAGCTCCTCATCCAGCAGCGCACGCGAGAGTTGCGGCAGGAACGCGGCGAGAGCGGGGCTCTCCAGCAGTCCGCTGCCGAGCGTATTCACCACCGTGACCGCGCCCCGGCGCAGCACCTCCACCAGACCCACCACGCCCAGGCGCGAATCCGGCCGCAGATCCAGCGGATCGGAGAATTCGGCGTCCACCCGGCGCAGCACCACATCGACCTGTTTGAGCGTACCGAGCGAACGCATCCACAGCCGTCCGTCCCGCACCACCAGATCGGCGTTCTCCACCAGCGGGAAACCCAGTACCGACGCGAGATATGCCTGATCGAAGGCGGTTTCGGACTGCGGCCCCGGGCTCAGCACCACGACCACCGGTTCCTCGTCGGCAGCGTGCGGCGCGGCCTCCACGAGCATGAGCCGCATGGCGCGCACGAACGGCGTGATCGGCAGCGGACTGGCCAGTTCGAAGGCCTCCGGAATGGCCGAGGCCACCACGCGCCGATCCGCGATCGCATAACCCGCGCCGGACGGCGCCTGCGCCCAGTCCGACAGCACCCGGAACTGCCCATCGCTCCAGCGGCTGATATCGCAGGCGTGCAGAAACAGCTGATGCCGTCCGGGCAGCGAAATCCCGTGCGCGGCACGCATATACCCGCCGCACCCGAACACCACCTGCGGCGGGAGCAGTCCCGCGGTGAGGGTGCGGCGCGCTCCGTACACATCGGTCAGCACGGCATCCAGCAGTCGCGAGCGCTGTGCCACGCCCGCCTCCAGGGTGGTCCAGTCCTCGGCGGACAGCAGCAGCGGAATCGGGTCGAGCCGCCAGAGTCGCGGTGCGGCGGGCTCGTTCGCGGTGGCGCCGAGCTCGGTGTAGGTGATGCCGTCGTCCTCGATCAGCCGCCGCACCCGGGAATCGAGTGCGTGCAGCCCGTCGCGACCCTGCTCCAGGAAGTCGGTGGAGAGTTCGGACCAGATCGGGCGCAGCCGTCCGCCGCCGTTCACCAGTTCGTCGTAGTAGCCGTCCGTGGGCAGCCCGCAGGCGTCGAAAGCACCGGTATCGGCCGCCGCCGCACGGTATTTCGCATACTCGCCGGCCACCCCCGCACCGGCCGGGGCGCCCCAGCCGTGGGGCCCGCCGGCCGTGGCGTCATCGGGTGGCGTCGTGTCGAACACTGTCACCGCTACCACTTCCCAGGGTGTGCCTACCGGTCGCCGGTCATGCCCCACACCGTGCGTGCCCGGCGTAGATCGAGGATCCCAGGCGCACCGACATCGGTGGCCTGGATGGCCGATTTGGCGCGCAGATCCGCGATATCGACCGGGCCGGGGGTGTGGCCGTTCGGTTCGAACCGACGATTGCGCCGAGATTGCGCCACCATCGCATTCACCGGCGGCGACGGATAGAACATGCCGCCGGGATGCGATACGTAATAGGTGCACCCGCCCAGGGATACCCCCGCCTCCAGATCGATCACATCGAAGACCAGCGGCGCATCCACCGTGATCGACGGGTGCAGCGAGTTCGGCGGCTGCCAGGCCCGGAAGCGCACGCCCGCCACCTGCACATCCGCTTTGTCGGTGGCCAGCAGCGGTACCGGAAAACCATTGCAGGTGATCAGGTATCGGCCGCGATCGCCGCCGACGACCCGCAGCTGCAGGCGCTCCACCGAGGAGTCCACATAGCGAGCGGTGCCGGAGAGCGTGGTCTGCTCCCCCAGCGTGTTCCACGGTTCGATGGCGCCGCGCAGTTCGAGCTCCATACCCCCGTGTACCACCGTGCCGATGCGCGGGAAACGGAATTCGGTGAACGGATCCAGCCAGCTGATATCGAAATCGATGCCGTGCGCGCGCAGATCGGCCGCGACCTCGGACATATCGGCGATCAGGAAGTGCGGCAGCAGATATCGGCCGTGCAAATTCGCCCCGTGCCGCAGTAGCGGCGCGGTATACGGCCGCTCCCAGAACCGCAGCACCAGCGCCCGCACCAGCAGCGACTGCACCATGGCCATGCGGAAGTGCGGCGGCATCTCGAAGCCGCGCAATTCCACCAATCCGAGCCGCCCGCGCGCGGAGTCCGGGCTGTACAGCTTGTCGATGCAGAATTCGGCGCGGTGGGTATTGCCGGTGAGATCGGTCAGCAGATGCCGCAGGGCGCGATCCACCATCCATGGGGCGGCGGCGCTTTCACCGCCGCCGCCCGAGCCGCGCGCACCTGCGGTCGAGCCGTGCGTGCCGGCGGTCGAGCCGTGCACGCCGGCGGTCGAGCCGTGCGTGCCGGCGGTCGAGCCGTGCGTGCCGGCGGTCGAGCCGTGGACGCCGGTCCCTGCGCCGCCGGCGGCCGAACCGCTCGCAGCCACCATCGAGCCGCCGGTGGCCGAGCCGAATCCAGCTGTGGCCGAACCGCTTCCAGCGGTGTTGCGCTGTGACAGCCGAGCGATCTCCGCGAACGCTATCTCCAGGTCGTAGAGGGAGTCCGGACGCGATTCGTCCGCCCGCGGCGCCTGCGAGGTCGGGCCGATGAAGCGACCGGAGAACAGGTAGGACAGTGCCGGGTGGCGCTGCCAGTAGGTGAGCATGGAGACCAGCAGATCAGGGCGGCGCAGCAGCGGTGACTGCGCCGGGGTGCGACCGCCCAGCGTGATGTGATTGCCGCCGCCGGTGCCGCTGTGCGTACCGTCGATATCGAAGGTCTCGGTGCTCAGACGCGCCAATCTCGCCTGCTCGTACAGGGTTTCGAGCAGACGGGACTGCTCTGCGAAGCTGCCGGTCGGCTGGATATTGACCTCGATCACGCCCGGATCCGGCGTGATGGACAGGCTGTGCAGCCGGGTGTCGACCGGCGGCGCATAACCCTCCAGCACGATCGGCTGACCCACCGCGACCACGGCCGCCTCCACCCGGCACACCAGATCGAAGAAGGCTTCCAATTCCTCGACGGGCGGCAGGAATACGCACAGCCGGCCGTCCCGCACCTCGACCACCAGCGCGGTGATCGGCGCCCGATCGGCGGGTTCGATCACGGCGGGCGGTTCATACGCGGCGAGCGGCTGCGGGCGCGGTACCACCGGGTCCACCTCGAACGGAATCGGCGGCTCATGCCAGGAGATGGCATTGAGCGGCAACCGCAGTCCGGCCGGAGAATCGCCCTCCGTCAACATGATTCGACCGCGCCGCAGCCGCCAATCCGAACTCGCCCACCCGGATTCGTCCGCCCGCCGATACAGCGGGAGCACATAGGCGACAGGCTCGGTGACCGCGGCATCGAGCCGGGCCAGCAACTCCTTGCGCGCCTGCACCGAATCCTGCTCCGGCGCGAGATCCTCGCCCGACTCGACCGGTTCCCCCTCCGGCGCACGCGCTTTCGCCGCCATCCGCAGCAGCGGATCCTCGAACGCGGGCCGAATCTGCGTATGCGGCAACCCCAGTCCGTCCGCCACCTCGCTCAACAACAGACGCGCCGCAGCCGCATCCGCCTGCCACGGCAGCCCGGAAACCGCAGCATCCTCCCCGACCGCAGCACCAGCCCGCTGCTGCTGACTCACCGTCGAAGCGGAATGCTCCGCAGTCGAATAACTTTCGCGGCTGCCCCCGACTACGGGCTGTCCGCCACCCGGCTCGCCGACATCCCCGTGCTGCTCACCACCGATTTCGCCGCGCTGCTCACTATTGTCCAGTTCACCACCGATTTCGCCGCGCTGTTCGCTGTCCGGTTCGCCGCCGATATCGCCGCGCTGCTCGCCGCCTTCGGCTCGTTCGCCCTCCGCCTCCACCGGTTGCCGATGGCCTGCGCTCTCATACTGTTCGCCGCCAACGTCTTTGCGCTGCTCGCCGCCGGTATCGTCCGGCCGCTCGCGGGCAATGTCCTGGGGCGCGGCGGGAGACCGGCCTGGCGGCACGGCCCGCGGTGGGGCGGCGGTGGGCAGCCAGGGGTCGGCGAGGAGTTCGGGGTTGAGCCAGAGGGCTTCGCCGTCGGCGCGCCAGAGGGTGGCGATTTCCCAGCGCGGCAGGGGTTCTCCCGGATACCACTTGCCCTGGCGGTATTGCACGAGGCCGCGCGGGGCGTAGATGCGGCGCAGGCGCTGTGCGAGGTCGGCGGCGCGCTGGCGCTTGTGCGGGCCGTCCGCGTCGGTGGTCCATTCCGCACCGGTCTGATCGTCGATGGAGACGAAGGTGGGCTCACCACCCATGGTGAGTCCGATGCCTGCCGCCTTGGTGCGCGAATCGATGGCCGCGCCGGTGGCGGTGATCCGATTCCACTGGATATCGCTGTAGGGCAGCGTGACTCGCGGATCCTCGTGGATCCGCCGCACGGTATTGGAGAAATCGAGCGTGGCATTGACCGGATCGGTGGCGCCGGTGATCGGCGCGGAGGACACCGGGTGCGGGGTCGCGGCGAGCGGGATATGACCTTCTCCCGCGAAGAGACCGGAGGTGGGATCCAATCCGATCCAGCCCGCACCGGGCAGATACACCTCGGTCCAGGCGTGCAGATCGGTGAAATCGGCGGGCGGTCCCGAAGGACCGTCCAGTGACGGAACATCCTGTGCCAGTTGGATGAGATAGCCCGAGACGAAGCGGGCTGCCAGCCCGAACTCACGCAGGATGGACACCAGCAGCCAGGCCGAATCCCGGCACGAGCCGAGCGCGGCGCGCAACGTGTGATCGGGCGTCTGCACGCCCGGTTCCAGCCGGATGGTGTAGTCGACGTCCTGGCGCAGCGCCTGATTCAGGGCGATCAGGAATTCGATGGTGCGCGGCCGATCGCGCGGTGTGTTCCGCCGCACCCAGTCGCGCACCGATTCGCCCGGCCCGGAACCGGTTCGATGCTCGTCCACCGGCCGCAGGTACGGCTCCAGATCGGCGGCCAGCTCCGGCGCGTAGGTGAACGGGAAGTGCTCGGCGTACTCCTCGATGAAGAAGTCGAACGGATTGATCGTGGCCATATCGGCGACCAGGCCGATCACCACCGAGAGTTCGGTCGCGGGTTCGTGGAAGACCAGGCGCGCAAGGAAATTCCCGAAGGCGTCCTGCTGCCAGTTGACCCAGTGATCGGCAGGCTCGACCCGCATGGAGTACGCCTCGATGGCCGTGCGCGTATGCGGCGCAGGCCGCAAACGAACCACGTGCGGATGAATCTGCACGGGGCGGTCGAAGGTATACGTCGTGCGATGTTCGAGGGAAACACGAATCCCCATAATCAAGTTCACCACGCCAGTGCCCTGACACGCGGGCTTATTCCCGACAGATCGGACGACACGCGGCGACCTCCCACAGTTGTCACACCCGAGTGCTTGGATTTACAGCGACGATCGAAGGAGGTTTTATGAGCCACGCAACCTGCTCGCTCTGCGTATCGGCCCTCGATCACTGTCACGGGACACTGATCGCGCATGCCGACGGTTCCGCCGAGTGCACGGATTGGGCGTGCGCCGATACCGATCGGCTACGCCACCCCTTCCGCGCCGACTGCTCCGATGTGGCGGGCGGCTGCGAATGCGCGCAAGACCTGGTCAGGCCCGGTATGGCCCGACGTCCCCTGGCGGGTTGACCGGCGCACCACCGGGTTTCGGGTCCGGCGCCGGGCTCGCTGCGGCCCCTCCCCGGTCGGCTACTAGCCTGGTCAGGTGAGCTACGACTACGTTCTGCTGCCCTCCGGCGCTGCCGCGACGCCCGCCGACGTCGATGCGTATCTGACCGCGCAGGACGGTGAACCCGCTGCGAACCCGGTCGCCGAGATGGCCGCCGAGCTCGACAAGCGCAATGCGGAGCTGCCCGAAGACGATCGGTTCCTGAGCGCCGACGCCGTCGACGGCGCGATCGGCGCCGCACTGTTCGTGTCCAGCCCCTATGACGCCATCGGGCATGTGCGCGCCCTGCTGTTCGAGCTGGCGACGCCGCGCGGCTACGCCGTCTACGATCCGCAGCTGGCCTGGATCATCGATCCGGCCGGTTCCGTGCCGGTCACGGTCTCACACGGCGGCGCGGGCGAATTCCCTTATCTCACAAGCGCACTGGCGCATCGGTGGGTGCCGGAGCTGAGTGCGCCCGGCCCGTACCTGATCGTCGAGAGCGCCGAACAGGTCTATATCCAGATCTACCGGCACGAGGACGGGCGCTACGACGTCGAATACCGGGACGGTTCGCCGGACCGGCATTTCACCGTGCGCATCGATGATCCGCACACCGTGGCCGACCTGATCTGGTCCTGGACCCTGGATGATCGCTCGAACTTCGGCGTCCTCGATTGGCAGCGCCTCACCTTCTGAGCGGACGCGAGCAATAGCGGACGCGAACAATGCAGTAACAACCGCATCTCGATTCGGATTCCTACACCCGTACCGTCCAGTCTGCACGGGTGTAGGAACGCTAGCCTTTCACTAATGCAACAACGCACCGATGCGGTAGCACGCTGTCTCGTGCCGCATGAAGTTTCACGCTGCTTGTTCTCGTAACTCACCCGGAGCGAGGAGAGAACGTATGAAGCTACGCCGACGAAAAGCCACCACCCCGAGGTTGCGCAAGAGTCTGGCCGTCCTGGCCGGAATCGCCGCCGCCCTGGCCGCGGTGGTCGCATTGCACGCCACCGGCGCGGGCGCCGACGTACCTCGCAACAGCCAGCACATCCCGTGCCCGCACCCGGCGGCACTCGCACCGCCCGTGTGGACGTGATCAACTCTCGATAGCTCTCAGGGGCTACGCCCCTGGAACCCCAAGACGGGGAGACACCTGGGGGCTCCGCCTCCCCGGACGTCCGGCGCCTAGAGAACTCGGCGGCCGGAAAGGGCTCGGCCGAGGGTTAATTCGTCGGCGAATTCGAGGTCGCCGCCCATGGGCAGACCGGAGGCGAGCCGGGTGACGCTGAGGCCGGGGAAATCCCGGAGCATGCGCACCAGGTAGGTGGCTGTCGCCTCGCCCTCGGTATTGGGGTCGGTGGCGATGATGACCTCGCTGACATCGACGCCGTCGTCCTGATTGCCGATGCGCGTCAACAGTTCCCGGATGCGCAATTGATCCGGGCCCACACCCGACAGTGGATCGAGCGCGCCGCCGAGTACGTGATAGCGGCCGCGGAATTCGCGGGTGCGCTCGATGGCCTGCACGTCCTTGGGCTCCTCGACCACGCAGATCATGGTGCGGTCGCGACGCGGATCGGCGCAGATACGGCACAGCTCCCCATCGGAGACGGTGCCGCAGACGGCGCAGAACCGCACGCCGTCGCGCACCTTCTGCAGCGCCGCCTGCAGGCGGTCGATCTCGGGCGGCTCCACCGCGAGGAAATGAAAAGCAATGCGCTGTGCGCTCTTCGGCCCGACGCCCGGCAGCTTGCCCAGCTCGTCGATGAGATCCTGAACCGGACCCTCGTACACGCCTTCACACCTCTCTGTGGCTTGCCCCGACGTCGATCAGAACACGGCTGCCCGAATCAGAACCCGGGAAGTGCGCCGCCGCCGCCGAGACCGCCGGCCAGCGGGCCCAGCCGATCGGCGGCCAGCTGCTGCGCATTGTCCATGGCGTCATTGAGCGCGCCGATGACCAGGTCCTGCAGCGTCTCGACATCCGCCGGATCGACCACCTTCGGGTCGATGGTCAGCGACAGCACCTCGCCGGTGGCGCGAATCCTGGCGCGCACCAGGCCACCGCCCGCCTCGCCGTCCACCTCGGACTCCGCGATCTCCTGCTGTGCGGCCATCACGGCCTGCTGCATCTGCTGGGCCTGGGCCATCAACTGCTGGATATCGAACTCTCCACCGGGTTGCACGGTGCGTCCTCTCTGCGGGGCCTGCGCTTCTCTAGTAAGCGATCGGCACCAGCCTAGTCGTCGCCGTGCGCGGCGAGTCTTGACTCTCCCCCGGTAGGAGAGTGTTCGCTGAAGGCATGACAGCGACGGTCCCGATCGGGGAGTTCTCCCGGCTCAGCCATCTCAGCGTGAAGGCGCTGCGGTACTACCACGAGATCGAGCTCCTGGAGCCGACCGCAGTGGATATCAGCTCCGGCTACCGCTTCTATTCGACCGATCAGGTGGAGCAGGCGCATCTGATCCGGCGGCTACGCGAGCTGAACATGCCGGTGCCGGAGATCAAAGCGGTACTGGCCGCACCGGATCGGGAGGCACGCGATGCCGCGCTGCGGGCGCATCTGGCGCGCATGGAGGCGGAGCTGCTGCGTACCCGCGATGTGGTGGCTTCGCTGCGCGCACTGCTGCTGCCGCCGAGCGAGGTTCGGTTGCGGATCGAATATCGTTCGCTCCCAAGCTATCCCGCGCTCGCCATCACCGAGAAGGTGACCCGGGACGCGATCGACGTGTGGTGCGAGAGCGCCTTCCCCGCGCTGTACCAGGCGCTGGAGATCGCGGGCGTACAGCCGGACGGACCCGGCGGGGCGACCTATGCGCTGGAGTTCTTCGAGGAGGACTTCGGCGAGGTGGTGGCCTTCGTGCCGATCGCACCGGCGGACCGGGAGCGTTTCGCGACACTCGGCGGCATCACCGGGACGCTCGGCGGCAGTGCCGAAATCATCAGCACGGTGGTCGATATGCCCGCCCGCCGCTTCGCCGTCGCCGTCCATCACGGCCCGTTCACCGACTTCGACCGCACCTACGGCGCACTCGGTACCCATGTGGCCGAACACGACACCGCGCTCGCGGAACCCATTCGCGAGCTCTACCTGGTCGGTCCCGGCGATGCCGAACCGGCCGACTACCTCACCGAAATCTGCTGGCCCATCGGCCGGCTCTGAACAGGAGACACCGCTATGGCATTGAAGATCGCCAACATCACCGTCGACAGCGCGAATGCCGCCGAACTGGCCGGATTCTGGGCGCAGCTGCTGGAGCGCACCGTCGATCCGGGCGGCAACGAGCACTTCGCCACGGTCGGCGAGAGCACCGGATTCACTCCGACACTCATGTTCGTCCAGGTCCCGGACAAGACGCCGGGCAAGAATGTGGTGCATCTGGATCTGACCGCGAACGATCTGCCCGAGTCACACGAACGTGCGGTTGCCCTCGGCGCCAAGCACATCGCCGATTTCGACGAGTACGGCGTGCGGTGGTCGACCTTCGCCGACCCCGAGGGCAACCTGTTCGATATCGCTGTGGAGAAAGCGGCCGATTAAGCGAGTTCCCGCTTGAGGTTTTCGAGCACCTCGGCCTGAATCTTCTTCAGGCCGAGCGGCGCGAAGATCCCCTCGAAGATGCCGCCGATCCCGCCGGCGCCCTTCCAGCTGGTGCGGGTGGTGACCAGCGAGCCCTCACCCTGCGGGGTGACCGTCCAGGTGGTGACCATGGAGGAGTTCGAATCCCGTTCCGTCACCATGGAATCGGAGACCGAGATGGTCGCGTGCACATTGCGTGACCGCTTCTCGGTGGCGTCCAGCGTCCAATCAACTACAGTGCCGGCACCCTTGCCGCCCTCAACCACCTTGTAGTCCCGGTAGTGCGAAGAGAGAATGCGAGGCCGCACCGACTCGTAATCCGCGATCGCATCGAGAGTGCGCGTCGGATCTGCCGTTACGACGACCGAACTGGAGGCGCTGACCTGTCCCACCATGTGCTCCTTATGTTTCCGTGTGCCCTGTGCCGCCCGGTCATGTTACGCCGGATCACTTCCTCGAGCCCTGCTCCGAGACCAGCGCCCGACGGGGCAGCGGCGGTACGCGAACCTAATCATTAGCTGAGGTAATAATAATCACCGGGCAACCGGGAATAGACTCGGAGTGCGGCAGGTAGCAACAGCCGTGGCATTGGAAAACTGTGCGTGAAAAACCGGCCCGCCGGTGTCCTCCTGCTGGCCTGAGCGGTCCGTGCAGGCTAGCGTTCCGGGGGTGGCAGTGAGTCTGTTGGGGAAGGCCGGCCGCGCAACGGCCGCGCAGGAATCAGGGTTCGCAGCGCATCAGGCTGGGGTCGATCGACTGCTCGCGTCGTATCGCGCCATTCCGCCCGATGCGAACGTTCGCCTGGCCAAAAAGACGTCCAATCTGTTCCGGGCGCGCGCGAAGAGCACCGCGCCGGGCCTGGACGTTTCCGGATTGACGCAGGTCATAGCGGTGGATCCGCAGGCGCGGACCGCCGATGTGGCGGGCATGACCACCTATGAGGATCTGGTCGCCGTCACCCTGCAGTACGGCCTGGCGCCGCTGGTGGTGCCGCAGCTCAAGACCATCACCCTCGGCGGGGCGGTGACCGGACTGGGGATCGAGTCCACCTCCTTCCGCAATGGCCTGCCGCACGAGTCGGTGCTGGAGATCGACGTGCTCACCGGGGCGGGCGAGATCGTCACCGCCACCCCCGACGGGAAGTACGCCGATCTGTTCCGGGGGTTCCCGAACTCCTACGGGACGCTGGGCTACTCCACCCGCCTGAAAATTCAGCTCGAAGTGGTCGAACCGTATGTGGCACTGCGGCACATACGGTTTCATGATCTGCGGGAGCTGGAAACAACCATGGCGCAGATCATCGCGGACCGCTCGTACGCCGACGAGCAGGTCGACTACCTCGACGGCGCGGTATTCACCGCCGACGAGAGCTATCTGGTGCTGGGCCGGCAGACCGCCGAAACCGGTCCGGTCAGCGATTACACCGATCAGGGCATCTTCTACCGGTCCATCCAGCACGATTCGGCCGAGCCCAAACGCGACCGGCTCACCATCGCGGATTATCTGTGGCGCTGGGACACCGACTGGTTCTGGTGCTCGCGCGCGTTCGGCGCCCAGAACCCGAAGATCCGCAAGATCTGGCCGAAGCAGTACCGGCGCAGCAGCTTCTACTGGAAGCTCATCGCCCTCGACCAGAAGTACGGCATCGGCGACCGGCTCGAGGCCCGCCAGGGCAATCTGCCGCGCGAACGGGTGGTGCAGGACATCGAGGTGCCCATCGAGCGCACCGCGGAATTCCTGCACTGGTTCCTGCGCGAGATCCCGATCGAGCCGATCTGGTTGTGCCCGTTGCGTTTACGGGGCCCTGCCAATATTCCGCTCGCGGAGGGTGGCCCGGAACGCCCCTGGCCGCTCTATCCGCTGGAACCCGATCGCACCTATGTGAACATCGGCTTCTGGTCTGCCGTGCCGACCACCGCGGGGCAGCCGGAGGGCGCGGCCAATCGCGCCATCGAACACGAGGTGTCCGCTCTCGACGGCCACAAGTCGCTGTACTCGGACTCCTACTACGAACTGGACGAGTTCGCCGACCTCTACTACGGCGGCGACACGTACCGGAATCTCAAACGAACCTACGACCCGGATTCTCGTTTACTGGATCTGTATTCGAAGGCGGTGCAACGCAAGTGACCACGTTCAAGGATCGTTCCGACGTATTCGCCGAGCTCGGAACGAAGCTCACCATTGCCGAGATCTTCGAGACCCTCATCGACGGCCCGGTGCCGATTCGCTTCACCGCGTACGACGGCAGCAGCACCGGTCCCGAGGACTCGGAATTCGGCCTGGAGATCATCCATCCCCGCGGCGTGAACTACGTAGCCAACGCACCCGGTGATCTGGGTATGGCCCGCGCCTACATCTCCGGCGATATGATCGCGCACGGCGTGCACGCGGGCGACCCGTACGAACTCCTGAAGGCCATGGCGGGCTTGAAGTTCCGCCGGCCCACCGCCATGCAGCTGGTCGCCATCGCGCGCTCGCTCGGCTGGGAGCTGCTCAAGCCGGTGGCCCCGCCGCCGCAGGAGACGCTGCCGCGCTGGCGCCGCATCGCGCTGGAAGGCCTGCGGCACAGCAAGACTCGTGACGCCGAGGCGATCCACCACCACTACGACGTCTCGAACACCTTCTACGAGCACGTCCTCGGCACCTCCATGACCTACACCTGCGCGGTGTACGAGGACGAGTCCTGGACCCTCGAGCAGGCGCAGGAGAACAAGTACCGGCTGGTCTTCGACAAGCTGAACCTGAAGCCCGGCGACCGGCTGCTCGATATCGGCTGCGGCTGGGGCGGCATGGTGCGGTACGCGGCCAAGCGCGGGATCAAGGTCATCGGCGCCACGCTCTCGGCCGAACAGGCCGAATGGGCGCAGCAGAAGATCGCCGAGGAGGGCCTGTCCGAGCTCGCCGAGGTGCGCCACTCCGACTACCGCGATGTGGCCGAAGACGAATTCGACGCCGTCTCCTCCATCGGCCTCACCGAGCACATCGGGGTGCAGAACTACCCCGCCTACTTCGAGTACATGCAGTCCAAGCTCCGGGTCGGCGGCACCTTCCTCAATCACACCATCACCCGGCCGGACAATAAGCACACCACCCGGGCGGGCGACTTCATCGACCGCTACGTGTTCCCCGACGGTGAGCTCGCCGGCTCCGGGCGCATCATCTCCGAGATCCAGAACGTGGGACTCGAGGTGCTGCACGAGGAGAACCTGCGCCAGCACTACGCGCTCACCCTCGCCGAATGGTGCGACAACCTGGTGAAGAACTGGGAGGCCTGCGTCGACGAGGTCGGCGAGGGCACCGCCAAGGTGTGGGGGCTGTACATGGCCGGCTGTCAGCTCGGCTTCGAGAAGAATGTGGTGCAGCTGCATCAGGTGCTGGGCGTGAAGCTCGGTGACGATCAGGCCTGGACGGTGCCGCTGCGGCCGTGGTGGAAGCCCTGAGCCGAAACGGCTGAAATCGGCTGAGCCACACCTGAAATCGAAATGCCCCGGGTATCCGCCCGGGGCATTTCGCTTGTTTCGCTCAGGCCCGCAGCCTGTTTCGCTCAGGACTGGTTCTGCACCGGCAGTCCGAGGCGAGCCGTCAGCCACGGCAGCGACGAGGTGAAGGCGGACGATGCGAACTGCCAGGTGTGACCACCCTCCGCGGTGTTCACCCAGCACGTCATATTCACCTTGCGACCGTCGCCGCAGAGGGTGTCCGCCGCGCCGACCTCACCGGTGTCCATGACGCCGTCGTGCCCGCCCAGTCCGGCATTGTCGTCATCCTTGGCGGGGCCGCGCATCTGGGAGTACTTCTGGTACATCTCCGCCTGCCGCTTCGGCGGGGTCAGATCGTCGAAGACGCCGACCATATCGGAGTACGGCCCGTGCTTGGCCATGACCGTCTGCGGATCGAATTGTGCCCAGGCATCGGCATTTCCGCCGTACAGCCGCCGAATGGTCTGCTCCTTGGTGCCCGCGGTCGGGCCCAGGTCACCGGCGATATCGACGAAGGTGTTCAGCAGCTCCGGGTGCATGACCGCGAGATCCACCGCGCAGGTGCCGCCCATGGACCAGCCGACCGCCGCCCACTTGGCCGGATCGCTGGAGACGCCGAAGGTCGACTCCACATAGTCGGGCACATCCTTGGTCAGGTGATCGGCCGTATCGCCGCGGGTGCCGTTCACGCATTCGGTGTCATTGTTGAAACTGCCGCCGGAATCGACGAACACGAGCACCGGCGCCTGGCCGTTGTTGTTCGCCGCGAAATCGTCCACCGCGGGCATGATCTGGCCGCTGTTCACCCAATCCTTCGGAGTGTTGAACTCACCGCCGATCATCATGATCACCGGAAGTGCGGGCGGCTTGTCACCGGCGAACCAGGCCGGGGGCAGGTAGACGTACTCGGTGCGGTGCTTGAAGTGGCTGCCGGTCTCCGGAATATCCACCGGGACAATGCGACCCGTGCCGACATTCGTATTCCGCAGACTCGCGAGGGAGGCCAGGCTCGTCTGATGCGGCAGCGGCTCGGCGGTCACCGCGGCCCACGCCGACTGCACGGTCGGGTAGTAACCGACCCACTGGTCCAGCACGATCAGCGCGTTCACGAGTGCGAACGGCACCGCCAGCACCGCGGCGACCGTCTGCCACCACGGACCGCGGCGGAAACCCACCACGATCGCGCCGAGTGCCGCCGCGATCATGCCGATGCAGACCCACAGCAGCATCGGAGCCGGATCCGATGCCAGCCCTTCGTCATTCATGTACATCCAGGAGCCCCAGGCGACGGCAACCCCGACGGCCAGACAGATCGGCAATCCCACCAGCCACCAGCGCCGGTTGAACCGCGCCAGCGCCACGATCAGAGCGAATACCGCCAGGAACGCCGCTACCTGCGGGACCCAGCCGTTCAGCAGCGAAAGCCCGTGATGGAACTCGAACCCCTGATGCCCTGTATTCACCGGCGCGTGCGGCGCTGGAGGCGGAGCCAGGGGTGGGGTCTGCGACAGCACTCGGGTGGATAGCACGTCGGCGATTGTCGATGACTTTCCTCGAGAAACCCTGTGAACGACCTCAATGAAACCTGGCGACCGCATGAACACTCGTAATTCAGGGGTGTTTCGAGGGAGGATCGATCACGTAACTGTGAATCCCGGCTTGCTCAGAGTAGGGCGTCGAGGAAGGCGCGGGGCAGCTCCGGAGCGTCACCGGTATCGACCAGCGAGAGTTGGCTGCGCATGGTGCGCAGGATGCCCTGTACGCCCGGCCCGGCGTCCAGCAGCGGACGCGTCCAGCCCAGTTCGGCACAGCGGATCACCACGGGCGTCAGCACGCCTATGGACTCACCGACCCATCCGGAAGCGGACAGGCATTCGGTGAGCAGCAGCGCCGCGTCGAGTTCGGCCCGGGGGCGATTCTTCTCGCGTATCCGGGCATGCAGCACACGAGCCCGTTTGACGGCGGTGTCGTCCGTGCCGAGGGGTGCGAGCGCATCGGTGCCGCCGAGGTCGTCCCCGCGATAGTGGCGGGCCAGCAGAGCGCGGATGACGGCGATCTCCTCGGCCTCGGAGGCCAGCGCGGACGCACCCGTGAGATGCCGGACGGAACGGACCATGGGGTCGGTGATCAGACCGGCGGTCAATTGATCGGACGGCAGGCCCAGCCGCAGCCGCTCGGCCCGGATGTGCGCGGCGAGGCGGACGAGCTTGCGATCCACGGCGATCCGCGCACCCTCGTCCAGCCGGGCGGCGGCGGTATCGAGATCACCGTGCGCCGCCTTCACCCGCGCGCCGATCACGAAGATGCTGACCAGGAAGTCGACCGGCCCGACATGGGTGACCAGCTGATGACTCTGATCCAGCAGTCGCTCCGCGCTCTCCAGATCGCCACGGCGATAAGCCAATTCGCCCAGCAGTGCCGCCGCCACCCGCACCGAGTCCGAGCGCGGGCCGGAGCGATCCCGTGCCGTCTGCCATGCCTGCTCGAAACATGCTGTGGCGGTGGCGATATCGAGCTGCTCATAGGCGGCATCACCCTGACTGCACAGGCCGAACACCTCGCCCAGCGGATCGGCGGAACGCTGGTGATAGGGCTCGGCCCACTCCTGCATACCGCGCGCACCGTCGAAGTCGAAATCGCAGAGCCGCACGAACGACACCAGATTCGCGGCGGTGGAGACCGTCCAGGCCGGGAGCTCGTCGGCCAGCTCCAGACAGTCGGTGAGCTTGTCCAGCACACCGTCGGTGCGGTCCCGCGCCACCTGATCGGCGGCGGCCAGCACCGCCGCTTGGCAGCGCTGATTCACCGCGTCCGCATCGGTGGGCGAGCTGCGCGCCAGCATGCTGGAGAGCCGGCCCAGTGCGGTGCGCGCGGCGCCGGACTGCTGCAGATTCACATTGGCCCGCGCCAGCGCCATCAATAGCTTGCTGCGCGAAGTCACCTGCTGCACAGGAAGTTTCGACACCGTGCCGAACAGGGTCGCCAGCCGGGAGCGGTCGATCAGATCCATGCCGCCGTTCTCGACCAGATCCAGGGCGAACTTGAAATCGGTGGCGGCCAGCGCGTGATCGACCGACTGCCGCAGCAGCTGATGTTCGGCGAACCAGCGGGAAGCCTTGCGGTGCAGCGCTTTCACCTGACCGGGGTGGGCGCGCTCCAAGCGGGCCCGCAGATGCTCCGCCACCATGGGCTGCATGCGATACCAGGCGGAATCCTCGGAGAGCCGGTGCAGGAACAACTCCCGCTGTTCGGCCTGATCGAGTAGGTCGGCGGCCTCGGCGATTCCGGTCAGCGCCTCCGCCAGTGAGGCGTTCACCCGCTCCGGTACCGAGATTCCGGTGAGGAAGTCGAGCATGCGCGGTTCCAGGCTGTCCAGCACGTTCTCGGCGAGGTATTCGCGAATCGCCTTGTTGTCACCGGATATTCGGGAGATCAGCTTGTCCGCGTCCGATTCCCGGGCGCGCAGCGAGAGCCCGGCCAATTGAATGGCGGCGGGCCAGCCGTCGGTAGCGCTGTATATCTGTTCGATCTGCCGGTCGGTGAGCTGCAAGCCGGTGCGATCCACCAGGATCTGCCGGGTCTCCTCTTCTGTGAGACTCAGCTGCTCACAACCGATCTCGACGAGCTCGTCGGCCACCTGCAGGCGGCTCAGCGGCAATCCGGCCCGCTCACGGCTGGTGACGACAAAACGCAAATGGTGGCAACCATTGTCGAGCAGCGAATCCATCACGCGATGCGCACCGGTATCGGTGACACGATGCCAGTCGTCCACCACCACGACAATGGATTTGCCCCCGGCATGCACCTCGTCGATGAGCGCGGACACCGCATACGGCACCGCCTCGGCCGGGCGCTCCTCCAGCACCTGCTCCAGCCCGGCCCCGAGCTCCGGCCGCACCCGGCGAATGGCCGCGATGATGTGGGCCAGCAGCCACACCTCATTGTCGTCGTCGCGATCGATGCCGATCCAGGCCACCGCGACTCCGCGATCGGTGAGCTCGGCGCACCACTGTGCCGCCAGGGTGCTCTTACCGAATCCCGCCGGACCGTGAATGATTGCGAGCCGCCGCCGTCCCCCGGCCCGCAGCGGTTCCAGCAGGCGCGGCCGCGATACCGGCTCGCGCGCGGGTGTCGGCGGGCGGAATTTTGTAGTTGCCGTGGGCGGCAGCGTATTTCCGGTCGGCGTACTCACTCCGCCCAGGAGCGGGAACTTGCCGCTCGGCGTCCCCCGCCCCAGTATCAGTGAGCGATTGCGCGGGGAGCTCACCACCGGTCCCGGGCGTTGCCGCGAATACTGCTGGGTGGCACCGGATTCCGCACCATCGCTGGATTCGATCTCCACCGCGCCGTCCAGCAGCGCCATTTCGTCCGGCACCTGCCCGTTCTCGGCCTGGGCCGTACGCAGCAGTTCCCCGAATTCCACCGCCGTCTCGGGCCGGTCGCGCGGATCGGGCGACATGGCCGCCTCGATGGCGGCCGCCACCGCCGGTGGAATCTCCAGCTCCCGCAGATCCGGTACCGGCTGGCTGGTAATGCGCAGGAACTGCGCGATCACCTTCTCCCCCGCCTGCCTCTCGTAGGCGGCATGGCCGGTCAGCAGGGCGAACAGGGTGGAGCCGAGACCGTACACATCCGAGCGCACCGTCGGCTCGTCACCCTTGAGGACCTCGGGCGCGGTGAAGGCGGGCGATCCGGTGATCAAACTTGTGGAAGTGCGGAAACCGCCTGGGATGCGGGCTATTCCGAAGTCGGTGAGCTGCGGTTCGCCGTATCGGCTCAACAGCACATTGGCGGGTTTCACATCGCGATGCAGGACCTCGGCGCGGTGGGCGGTCTCGATGGCCCCCGCCAGCTTCACCCCGACCCGCAGGGAATCGGACCAGGTGAGCGGGCCATTGTCGCGCACCAGCTGTTCCAGCGACCCGTGCGTCGCATACGGCATCACAATGTAGGGCCGGCCGCTCGCGGTCACGTCGACCTGCAGGATGTCGACGATATTCGGATGCCCGGAGAGCCGCCCCATGGCGTGCTCCTCGCGCAGGAAGCGCTCCCGGCTCTCGTCGTCGATCTCGGTCGAGAGCACCTTCACCGCGACAATGCGGTCCAGAACGGCCTGTGTACACCGGAAAACCACCCCGAACCCGCCGCGCCCGACCTCCTCGGCCGCGACCAGCCCCATGGCCTCGAGTTCATCGACAATGCTGATGGGAACGTATGCCTGCGTGGCAGATTCGGGGCGAGTAGAGTCGCCCCGAGAGCCTTCCGGATGCGGCTGTGGTTTCATCTCGCCCACCTCCCGCCATTACGAGCGCGCCCCGAACCCGCGGGCGATTCCGGTGTTCTACCCGCGCATATTCCAAACGTAGCGCGAGATGCACCGAAGTGTGCGGTAATCGCCCGCACGCCACGCTCCCGACTGCTCACGCCCATACCTATACAAACGACAGGGCCCGGATCGCGATTCCGCAACCCGGGCCCTGCTCGAATCAAGGCGTGTCACCGCCCCTGGGGGCGGTGGCAGCGCTCGTACTACTTACGCAGCGAAGCCGGAACCTCGAAGCGCTCACCGAACTTGGCGGCCAGCTCATCGGCGCGAGCCACGAAGCCGGCGGTGCCGCCCGGGTAGCCGACGACGAACTGGTGCACGCCACCGGTCCAGGCCGGGTAACCGATACCGAAGATCGAGCCGATATTGGCGTCGGCGGTGGTGGTCAGCACACCCTCGTCGAAGCACTTCTGGGTCTCGATGGCCTCGATGAAGAGCATGCGGTCCTTCAGGTCCTGCAGCGAAACGCCCTCGGGCAGTTCACGCTTGGAACCGAAGGCCTCGCGCAGGCCCTCCCAGATGCCGGCGGTCTTGCCGTCGACATAGTTGTAGAAGCCGGCGCCGCCGAGCTTGCCCTTGCGATCGAACTTGTCGATCATCGTGTCGATGACATTGCCCGACGCGAGCGAGGCGGCCGAGATGACCTTGCCCTCGGCCTCGGCGGCGGCCTTGGTCTCCTTGAAGATCTTGTTCATCGTCTCGAAGTTGAGCTCATCGCTCAGCTTCAGCGGCGCCGCCGGGTAACCGGCCTGCAGACCGGCCTGCTCGATGGTCGCGGGATCGATGTTCTCCTGGAGCATCATGATCGCTTCATTGATGAAGGTGCCGATCACGCGCGAGGTGAAGAAGCCGCGGCTGTCGTTGACCACGATCGGGGTCTTGCGGATCGCGAGGGTGTAGTCGTACACCCGGGCCAGCGCCTCGTCCGAGGTCTTCTCGCCGCGGATGATCTCGACCAGCGGCATCTTGTCCACGGGGGAGAAGAAGTGGATGCCGATGAAGTCCTCGGACCGCTTCACACCATTGGCCAGCAGGGTGATCGGCAGGGTCGAGGTGTTCGAGCCCAGCAGCGCGTCGGGATCGACGATGTCCTCGATCTCCTGGAAGACCGCGTTCTTGAGCTCGGGCTTCTCGAAGACGGCCTCGATCACGAAGTCGACGCCGGCGAAATCGGCGGCATCGGCGGTCGGGGTGATCCGGGCCAGCAGCTCCTTGGACTTCTCCTCGGTGGTCTTGCCACGCGAGAGCGCCTTCGCCTCGATCTTCTCGGAGTAGTTCTTGCCGCGCTCGGCCGCCTCGATGGTGACGTCCTTGAGCACAACGGTGTAACCGGCCTTGGCGGAGACGTACGCGATGCCCGCGCCCATCATGCCCGCGCCGACGACGCCGATCTTCTTGATCTCACGCTTCGGCACGTCCTTGGGACGCGAACCGCCGTTGTTGATCGACTGCAGATCGAAGAAGAACGCCTGGATCATGTTCTTCGCGACCGGGCCGGTCAGCAGCGAGACGAAGTAGCGCGACTCGATCAGCGACGCATTGTCGAAATCGACCTGGGCGCCCTCGACCGCGGCCGACATGATGGCGCGCGGCGCCGGCATGTTCTGGCCCTTGATCTGCTTGCGCAGGTTGGCCGGGAAGGCCGGCAGGTTGGCGGCGAGCGCCGGGGTGGACGGGGTGCCGCCGGGGATCTTGTAGCCCTTGACATCCCAGGGCTGCACGCCCTTGTCCGGGTTGGCCTTGATCCATGCCTTGGCGGCCGGGATCAGCTCTTCGATCGAGCCGACAACCTCGTTGATGATGCCGGTGGCCTTGGCCTTGGCCGGGGTGAACTTGTTGCCCTGCAACAGAACACCCATGAGGCCGTTGGCAATGCCCAGCATGCGGGTGATGCGGGTGACGCCGCCACCGGCCGGGAGCAGGCCGAGGGAAACCTCGGGCAGGCCCAGCTGCACGCCCTTGACGTCGGCGGCAATGCGGTAGTGGGTCGCGAGGGTGATCTCCAGGCCGCCGCCGAGGGCAGCACCGTTGATCGCGGAGACGACCGGCTTGCCCAGCTGCTCGAGACGACGCAGGTCGCCCTTGATGCTGGTGAGCTCCTCCATGATGTCCGCCGCGTTCTCCGGCGTGGTCTTCATCATGTTCTTGAGGTCGCCGCCGGCGAAGAAGGTCTTCTTCGCGGAGGTGATGACAACACCGGTGATGTCGTCCTTCTCGGCCTCCAGGCGATCGACGGTCGCCTTCATGGAGTCCTTGTACAGCTGGTTCATCGTATTGGCGCCCTGGTTGGGGTCGTCCATGGTCAGCACGACGATGCCGTCGGCGTCCTTTTCCCAGCCGATCATGTTCTCAGTCATTGTGTTTGGTTCTCCTCGAGAAAAGTCGGTGGGCGTTAGACGCGCTCGATGATGGTGGCGACGCCCATGCCGCCGCCGATGCACAGGGTGACCAGTGCGTAACGGGCGTTGCGACGGTGCAGCTCGTCGACCATGGTGCCGGTGATCATGGCGCCGGTGGCACCCAGCGGGTGGCCCATCGCGATCGCGCCACCGTTGACGTTCAGCTTCTCGTCCGGGATCGCCAGGTCCTTCTGGAACTTCAGGACGACGGAGGCGAAGGCCTCGTTGATCTCGAACAGGTCGATGTCGTCGACCGTCAGGCCGGCCTTGGCGAGCGCCTTGAAGGCGGCCGGGGTCGGGCCGGTCAGCATGATCGTGGCGTCCGCACCCGAGGTGGCGGTCGCGACGACGCGGGCACGCGGGGTCAGACCCGAAGCGGCGCCGGCCTCTTCGGAGCCGACGAGCACCAGCGCGGCGCCGTCGACGATGCCGGAGGAGTTGCCACCGTGGTGCACGTGGTTGATGGCCTCGACGTAGGTGTAGCGCTGCATGGCGACGGCGTCGAAGCCGCCCATCTCGCCGATGCCGGCGAAGGCCGGGTTCAGCTTGCCCAGGTCGGCGGCGGTGGTGCCGGGACGCATGTGCTCGTCGTTGTCCAGCACGGTCAGGCCGTTGATGTCCTTGACCGGAACGACGGAGCCGTTGAAGTAACCGTTCTTCCAGGCGTCGGCAGCGCGGTCCTGCGAGCGGACGGCGTAGGCATCGACGTCATCGCGGGTGAAGCCCTCGATGGTGGCGATGAGGTCGGCCGAAATGCCCTGCGGGACAATGTAGGAGTCGAAGCTGGTGGCCGGGTCCATGAACATGGCGCCGCCGTCGGAGCCCATCGGCACGCGGGACATGGACTCGACGCCGCCGGCGATGACCAGGTCATCGAAGCCGGAGCGGACCTTCTGGGCAGCCAGGTTCACGGCCTCGAGGCCGGAGGCGCAGAAGCGGTTGATCTGAATGCCGCCGACGGTGTCGGGCAGCTTGGCGGTGAGCACCGTGGTGCGGGCGATATCGGCACCCTGGTCACCCACGGGGGAGACGACACCCAGGATGATGTCCGAGATCCGATCCTCATCGAGGTTCGGGAAGCGCTTCCGCAGCTCTTCGACCAGACCGGTGGTCAGATCGATCGGCTTGACCGAGTGCAGCGACCCCTTCTTGTTGCGGCCGCGCGGGGTGCGGATGGCCTCGTAAATGTAGGCCTCTGTGGTCATATCGGAGTTTTTCCTTCCTTAAGGTGCGCCGACACCGCGTTGTGCGGTCAGCACGTAGCCATAACCTCGCCGGTCAGCCTCTCGACCAACCGTCTGACGCTGTACAAACAGCCTCACGAGCCGACCGACGCGCTCGCAGATAGCCCGTACGCCTGGGCATACCTTAGAACTTCGCCGAACCGATACTCACGGCCACCCGATCATAGTACCGCCCAATGCGAACTCCGGTTAACTTAATGCGTCTCACAGGGCAACTGTCAACCCTCCAGCGGAGTAGCCCCCAATTCGGCGCGCAGGAGTTCCAAGGCCACATCATCAGGGTCGCGGCGCTCCTCCGGGGGCACCGGCACGGCTGCCTCCGCCATCATCTCGCGCTCGTCCTCCGGCGTAATAGCAGGTGGGACGCTGTCATAACCTACTGGCGAGTAGTCCGCGGGCCCCGGGTCGTCCGGAAGGTCCGGGCCGTCCGGCAGCGGAATATCGTCTTCCGGCGGGGTATTCCGGGGCGCGGCGGGACGCTCGAAGACCCGCGGTTCGGCGGGGGCCGACACCTCCACCACCGGGGGCGGGCTCACCGCGGCCGTCGCAACTGCGCCACCTCCGGTCGGGCCGTTGCCCCAGTCCGTCCCATCCGTGACGACCGTCGCCGCACCGGCACTCGCCGTCGCGCTCTTGGACTGGCTGGGCCGCGAGAACTTCGCCGCCGCCTTCTTCGGTGCGGTATCCCCGCCCGCGGCCGGTCCCTTCCCCGCACTCTTCGCGGCCGCGGGCGCACCCGCGCCCCCGACCTCCCACTTCACGTCATGATCGCGCCCGAGCACGGCCTGTACCGCCGACCGCACCGCCTGCACGTTCTGCGGCTGCGCCAGCCGCTGCGCCAACATCTCATTGGGATGCGCGAAAACGATCAGCTGCCCATCGATCCGAGACACCGAAGCCCCGGACAGCATCGCCTGCACCGTGGCCCCGAACTCCCGCACCTTGGCCCGAATATCGGCCCAGGCCCCCTCGATCTCCCGCAGCAGCTCATCACCGTCAAGCCCCGCAGGCACAACCTCCGCCGCCGCGGGCGCATCCACAACCGGCGCAACCTCTTCCACCGGCGCGGAAACCGCCGCCTCAGCACCGGCGTCAGCCGCACTCACCGGCTCGGAGTCCAGCGCCGGCGCCATATCGAAAATCTCAGCGCCCGAATCAGCACCGGCCGCAGCGGAATTCACGACTGCGACGGGCTCGGCTCCCACTGCCTGCTCCACCGGAGACACAGCCGCCGAGGCGGCACTGTCTTGCGCCTGCGCAATATCGGCTGCATCGAACAACGGCACATCTTCGAACGCGGGACCGCCCTCAGCCTGAACCGAGAACGCAAACCCCGGAGCGTCGTCCTCAGCGGCCCCGGAGCCCCGCGTCACCTCGGCGGGCTCCACCCCCAGCGCTGTCTGAACCGGATCCACCGAAACATCGACAACTGTCATCGCCACACCGCGCCCTGCATCCGGCACCGACTCGGCGGCCGAATCGGACTCCCCCGCAGCCGATTTCACTTCCAGCGCAGGAGCGGACAGCGCCGACGCATCATCGGCAAGCGCTGCTTGAGCCACCACAGTCGCAGGCGGCGCCGAAACAGGCTGCTGGGCAGGCGCTTCTGCCTGTGCGGCGGAACCGGCGATATGCGCCGAATCGGCGGAATCAGCCGTGCGAGCGCTCCGCGTGACGCTCTCGGCCGTCGCGACCGGCGCCACAGCCTCGGCGGGCGGCGCGGAAACAGGCTGCTGCGCAGAGATTTCGGCCGGAGGCCTGGTGGCCTGCGCAGCGGAATCGGCGGCCTGCGTCGCATCGGCGGAATCGGCCGTGCGTGTGCTCGGGGCGGCGGAAACCGATTCCTGTGCGGCACTCTCGGCCATTGCGGCCTGCACCACGACCTCGGCGGGCGGCGCGGAAACAGGCTGCTGGGCAAGCGTTTCCGCGGACGGGGTGGCGATGCTCGCCGGGGCGGCGTCGCCGACCGGGACGCGGGCGGCACTCATTTCGGGCGGACGAACCGCGACCCGTTGGGCAGGCTGCGGCGAATCACCCTGGGACAGGGTCGCAGCAGCGTCTGCTGCGACCCTCGCACCACTGCCCACCTCGGGCTTCGACGCGGGCGCGGCGGGCTGAGCGGACTCGTCCTGAGCAGGCACGATGGGCCTGACCGCTTGCGGAGCCGCCGGCGGAGCCGTGACGGGCTGGGCCGAAGGTTGTGCCGCAGCCGTCGCGGGCCGGACGGCCTGCGGGGACTGCACGGACTGTGCGGTGGGCGAGTCCACCGCAGGGCGAGCCGGAGCGGGCTGGGAGGCCTGCGGGTCCTGGCGCGGCGCGGCGGCAGGTGGGGCCGTCCGCGGAGCCTGGCTCGGCATAGCGGACTGCTGGGGAGGGGTTGGGGCAGTGGGGGTTTCACCGCGATTGCCGCGGAGGGCGGCGAGGGCTTCGGCGCCTCGGCGGCGGGGTTCGCCGGAAGGCGGTGCGGGCGAGGGAGCTTGGGAGGCCGGGGCCGCAGCCGGGCGGGCGGCGGGGGTCGAGTTGCCGGTGGGGGCGGCCGCGGGGAGGGCGCCGCCTGCCATGCGGCGTTCGAGGGTTTCCAGGCGCTGGAGGGTCGCTACCTCGGTGTCGGTGGCGGCGGGGAGGAGCATGCGGGCCGCTACGACCTCGAGGAGCAGGCGGGGGGCGGTGGCGCCGCGCATATCGCCGAGGCCCTCGTGCAGGAGTTCGGCGTAGCGGGTGAGGGTGGCGGGGCCGATGCGCTGGGCCTGGTCGTGCATGCGGTCGAGGACGTCGCCGGGGCCGGTGACGAGGTTGCGTTCGACGGCATCGGGGACGGCGCGCATGAGGATGAGGTCGCGGAGGCGTTCGAGCAGGTCGGTGGCGAAGCGGCGGGGGTCGTGGCCGGCCTCGACGACGTGATCGATGGTGCCGAACAGGGCCGCGCCGTCGGAGGTCGCGAGAGCCTCGACCGCGTTATCGATCAGTGCCACGTCGGTGACGCCGAGCAGCGAGACGGCCCGGGGGTAGGTGACGCCTTCGGGACCCGCACCCGCGAGCAGCTGGTCGAGGACGCTGAGACTGTCGCGCGGTGAGCCGCCGCCGGCCCGAATCACCAAGGGGTACACGGACTCTTCGACCTGGACGTTCTCCTGGTCGCAGATCTTGCCGAGCAGCCCGCGCATGGTGGCGGGCGGCAGCAGCCGGAACGGGTAGTGGTGCGTGCGGGAGCGAATGGTCGGGAGGACCTTCTCCGGCTCGGTGGTGGCGAAGACGAAGATCAGGTGGGCGGGCGGCTCTTCGACAATCTTGAGCAGTGCGTTGAAGCCCGCGGTGGTCACCATGTGCGCCTCATCGACGATGAAGACGCGATACCGGGATTCGGCCGGGGCGTAGAAGGCGCGATCGCGCAGTTCCCGGGTGTCGTCGACACCACCGTGGCTGGCCGCGTCGAGCTCGATGACATCGAGATTGCCGGACCCGCCGGGGCCCAGCGCGACACAGGAGTGGCAGACCCCGCACGGCGTGGAGGTCGGACCCTCCACACAGTTGAGCGAGCGCGCCAGGATGCGCGCGGAGGAGGTCTTGCCACATCCGCGCGGTCCGGAGAACAGGTAGGCATGACTGATCCGCCCGGTGTCGAGCGCGGTACTCAGGGGCTCGGTGACGTGCTCCTGCCCCACCACTTCAGCGAACGTTGCCGGTCGGTACTTCCGGTACAGAGCCACGGCTTCTGAGGGTACCGAGTACCTCCGACATCGGACGATTCGCTGCCTGCGTGGCTGCCGGTCCGTCCGATTAGTGCCGCTCGGCTCGCGTTTACCGCACCTCGGCGCGTCAAACTATGGCGTATGTCACATGCAATCCGCGCGCCTGTTCGATACCGACCGGACTGAACTCGGTATTGGTTGTCCAAGCGAGCAAATTCTTAGCGCGTCCTCCTGAGGCGATAGCCGGACGCGGCCTCCACCCAAGATCACCGTTTACGGATGCGCATTCGGTTTCAACTCGGCAGACCGGACATAACGATCACATCAACCGATGCAGCAAGATCGCAATCGTTTGGCTACCGTGGAACTCGGCAACTTCGGTAGCCAAACCTTCATCAGGTTGGTGGCCCCGGCCGGTCCCTCATCCCGACCGGGGCACAACCAAATTTTCCGGAGGAACTCCCCGTGCCGTCGCACGACGACATTGCAGAAGCCTGGCTCTCCAGCACCGAATTCGCCGGCGATCTCGCCGCGGTCGGATTGCTCAGTCGAGCCATCAGCCCAGAGAACTACGACATCAAGCGCGCTTCGCTACCGGTATCGGCAGCGGCCGATCCGGCAACAGCGGGCGCCATTCTGGAGCTGCTACAGCGCGGCCAGGTGCCGACGCTGGCGGCCATCCAGACCCTCATCGTGCAGAACGATATGCGCGCCGAGGCCGAGCGCATCGAACGCCTGGGCCGCCGCGCACAGCGCAGCGTCGAGGATTTCGGCCGGGTGCTGGCCAAGCTCACCGACGAGTACTGGACCGCGCACGGCACCGGGCCGACCCGGCGCGACATCCTGCTGTCGGAACCGGTCTTCGACCTCATCCGCGATCGGGTCGGCGATATCCCGCCCGCCGCGGTCAAACATCTGTGGCTGATCGAGCGGGCGCAGCGCGCCGGCTGGATCGCCTACAGCGCGACACCCCGATCCCTGTGCGCCGGAAGGCGTTTCCATGCCGCGCGGTACGGCAATCGGGTTTCGCTGCGCCCGGTGAATACGCTCGGCGCCCTGGTCACGGCATATCTGCGAGATCAAGTGGCGGAGAACGGGCGGCCGCCGCGCTGGTCGGTGCTGGCCTACGAGCTGCGCGACGATCGCGGGCGGCGGGTGTTCAATGACACAGCCGATGCCCGGGCCCAGCAGCGATGGCTGACCACGGCCGAGTGGATGGCGCTCGAGGAGGATCTGCCCGTGCCGGGACCGCGTGGAATGCGCGTGCTTGCCCGCAAAGGCCGGGAACGCAATAGCTGACGCTGTTACGGACAGGTATCCGATTCCTCATTTTCGTAACAGCGCCGAAACGTGAGGATTCGGTAACTTCCCTGCAACGCGATAACGCGCGAAGGGAGTTACTCCATGACCACGACCATCGACCCGGCGGCCACGGCCTGGCTGCTCGCAGCCACGGCCATGGTGCTGCTCATGACGCCGGGGCTGGCCATCTTCTACGGCGGCATGGTGCGCTCCAGCGGTGTGCTCAATATGCTCATGATGAGCTTCATTTCCATTCCGCTGGTGACGGTGGCATGGCTGATTGCGGGGTACAGCCTCGCCTTCGGTGATGATGCCGGTGGCGGGCTTATCGGAAATCTCGGACATATCGGACTTTCGGGAATCGACCCGAAGACCGTGCATGCCGCGAGCGGAATTCCGGAGTTGCTGTTCGTCACCTTCCAGCTGACCTTCGCCATTCTCACCGTCGCCCTCGTCAGCGGCGCCATCGCCGATCGCGCCAAGTTCTCGGCGTGGATGATCTTCGTACCGGTCTGGGCGCTCATCGTGTACGCACCCATCGCGCACTGGGTGTGGACTCCGGACGGCTGGCTGGCCTCGCTGGGCACCCTGGACTTCGCGGGCGGCCTGGTGGTCGAGATCGCCTCGGGCGCTTCGGCGCTCGCACTGGCGCTGGTGCTGGGTCCGCGGGTCGGCTTCAAGATGGATGCCATGCGCCCGCACAATCTGCCCTTCGTGCTGCTGGGCGCGGGCCTGCTCTGGTTCGGCTGGTTCGGATTCAATGCCGGTTCGGCGCTGGCCGCCAATGGCACTGCGGCAGCGGTCTTCCTGAACACACTGGTCGCGGGCTGCCTCGGCATGCTGGGCTGGCTGATCGTCGAGCAGATTCGCGACGGTAAGCCGACCACCTTCGGTGCGGCCTCGGGTGCGGTGGCCGGTCTGGTCGCCATCACCCCGTCCTGCGGCTACACCAACACCATGGGCGCGCTGATCGTGGGTCTGGTTGCGGGCCTGGTGTGTTCGTTCGCGGTGGGCTGGAAGTTCAAGGGCGGCTACGACGATTCACTCGATGTGGTCGGCGTGCACTTCGTCGGCGGCATTGTCGGCACCCTGCTCATCGGCTTCCTGGCCAATCGGGCGATGACCGGTGACAACGGCCCGCAGGGCCTGCTCTACGGCGGCGGGCTCGGCCAGCTGGGCAAGCAGGCGGTGGGCGTGATCGTGGTGGCGGCCTTCGCCTTCGGCGTGACCTTCGCGCTCGGCAAGCTGATCGACAGGACCATCGGCTTCCGGGTCAGCCGCGAGGACGAGATCGGCGGCATCGACTTCGCACTGCACGCGGAGACCGCGTACGCCGAGGGTGTGCACGGGCACGGCGCACCGCGCCGCCTCGGGGACGGACCGTTCGGGCACTGAATCGTGTTCGGGCACTGAGTTTTACGAAATCGGCCGGGGTGGCGAATGATTCGCCACCCCGGCCGATTTCGATGTTCGGGTCAATTCACCTTGTTCGCCGCCGCGCCGAACGTATTGCATTGCGCCGTACGGTTTTTGTCGTAGCCGAGCGACCACCAGGTACCGCCGTTGTTCGAGGTCCCGTGGTCGCGCATATCGCCGGGAGCGTCGCCGCGGTGGAACATATCGTTGCGGGCCACACCGGCCTGCGCGGAGGTCAGTGAGCCGCCGTTGTTCGAGGACGCCAGGAACATGCCGTCGAAGCAGTTGGCCTGCAATTCGGTTCGGCGCGAGAGCTCGAGGCCGGTGGCGCTGGTGGCTCCCGCGTCACGGCGCTCCTGATGCACCTTGCCGAGGATGCCGGATTCCGCCTGTACGTGATGTCCGTATTCGTGCGCGAACACCGACAGGTAGACCACCCAGTTGTCCTTGTAGATATCGGTCTGCAGCTGGCTGACCGGCATGTAGATGGTCTGGTCGGCCGAGCAGTAGAAGGCGGCGAAGTTGGTGCTGTTGCCGGTGCACAGGGTGGTGATACCGCTGGTGGTCGCCGAGACATTCAGTTTGGGCGGTACGAACGGCAGCTTGATGTCGTCGAAGAGCGGCTTCCAGGCTTCGGCGAGACAGCTTGCGGCAGTTTCGAAGAACTTGCGTGCGGTGTCGACCTGGGTGCCCCACGGCGAGTAGTTGCAGCGTTCGGGGATGAGCGTGTAGCTGTCATCGGTGACCAGCGGATTGTCCGAGGTCTTGGGGACACCGGCGTTGTCGTCGGGTGAGTTCGTATAGGTGGTCTGCACCTTGTCACCGGGGCTACCGGCGCCGAGGTGGTTCAGGCCGTGGGAGACGGCGGTGCGCACCAGGGCGGCGGTCACCAGCAGCACGAAGATGACAACCAGTGCGCCCCAGCGGCCGCGGCGCGGCGGCGCGGGGCGCTGCGGTGGGGGCATGCCGATCTGGAAGCCCGCGGTGGGCGGGGGCAGGGGCTGCCGGTAGGCGGGTGGCATCGACTGGCCGTAGCCGGGCGGACGGTATCCGGGCGGCGGACCGTAGCCCTGCTGCGGCGGAAACCCTTGTCGCTGTGGATAAACCGGACGCTGCTGTGGATAGCCGGGCTGTGCCGGAAATCCAGTGGGCGGTGCGGTGGGTCCGGACGGCTGCATCGGCTGCCCCGGCGGCTGTCCGGGTTGTCCAGGATATCCGGGTTGCTGAGGGCGTCGCGGGTCGGGTTGGGGCGGCCAACCCCCGGGGGGAATCGGTCCGTATCCGGACGGTGGGCGAGTCATCCCCCGCACCCCCTCGTTCTCTGCGATATCCGACAGCCGCTGAGGAAGAATAGCAAGCTGTCTAAAGTAACCTTCCATGCAGATTTTTCGGGGGGGCGCTCTCGTCGCGCTGCTGCTCGCTCTGGCAGGAGTAATCGCGCCTGCCGCACATGCGCAGCCCAGCGACGGTGTGCGGATCACCGCCGATGTCGATCTCGGCGACGACGGTCTGCTGCGCGTCACCGAAACCGTGGAAGTGCCTGCGGGCAGCGAGTTCCGGCAGGTGCTGCCGCTGCGAGTGCAGGTCACCGATGCGGTGCAGCGCAATTTCCAGGTCACCGATATCAAGGCCGACGGCGACGGTGATGCGGCTGTCGCGGACGACCGGTTCACCCTCGATGCCCGGCCGGGGCAGGTGACGTTCAAGTACACGGTGCACAACACGGTCACCGAGACCACCGGCGCACAGCTGTTCCACTGGACCGGCGTGCTGAATACCGATGTGGCGACCATCAGCGTCACCGTGACCAGTCCCGATTTCCGGATGGGCGTCACCAAGTGCACCATCGGCCCGCCCGGAAAGCCGGAGGACTGCGCGGATATTCGGGTCGAGCCGGACGGCGTCGCGCATCTCGACAAGACCGACCTGCACAAGGGCGATGTCATCGATGTGACGCTGCAGGTGCCGGCGGGCACGGTGAAGGCGAATGCCGATATCGCCGATGACAATGCGCCCGGCCCGTTTTCGGTGACCGGTCCGGTGCTGGCGGCATTCGCGGTGCTGCTGGCGGCGCTGGCGGCCGCCGCCGGATATGTGGTGTGGGCACGGCGCACGACGCCGGGCGGAACCGAAACGCTCGATCCGCTGCTGCGCGAGGGCAATCGGGTGGAGTTCACCTCACCGGACGCGGTACTGCCCGGGACCGCCGGACTGCTGGTGGACGGCCATGTGGACGCCCCCGATATGGCGGCGACCGTGGTGGACCTGGCGGTTCGCAGCTATGTCTGGATTGCGGCCGTAGGTGATTCGGCCTGGCGGATCACTCGGATGAACCCGGCGGATGAGCAGCTGACCGCTTACGAGCGGACGGTGTACTCGGTGCTGCTGCCCGAGGGCACGGATTCGGTGCTGCTGTCGGAGCTCAGCGGCAAGGTGCCCGCGACCGCGGTGCGCAAGGCGCTCATCGACGATGCCACGGCGCGTGGGGCTTTCATCGATCGCACCCGGCGCGGTTTCGAATTCTGGCTGGGCGTCGCGCTGATCGTCGCCGGTGTGGCCACCACCATCGGACTGGCGCTGGGCCCGGGGCATGCGCTGATCGGCGTGGCGCTCGCGCTCGCCGGCGTGGCCGCCCTGCTGCTCCCCCGCTATCTCCCGTCCCGTACGGCACTGGGCCGGGAGCTGACCGGCCGGGTGCAGGCGATGCTGCGCGGTCTGGATGCGGTTGTGCCGCAGCAGATTCCCGCACCGGATCAGGAGATGGTGTTCTCCCGCGCCCTGCCCTTCATGGTGGCCGGGCGGCGCACCGACCAGTGGGTGCGCACCTTCCGCGAACTGGACCCCACCGCCGACGGCACCCCCGGCCTCTACTGGTTCGGCGGCTTCGAAGGCGACCGCGACCTGCACCGCTTCGCCGCCCACTTCCCCTACTTCATTACGGAGTTGGAGCATCTGTTCAACTGAGTCCTTCGGCCGGTGTGGATCCCGGCCGAAAGCAGGCCGGGATGACGGGCGGCTCGGTCAGGTTCCGGCGTGGACCGCCAGGGCGCGGCGGGCGTAGGCGCGGACGTCGGCATCGGTGTCTTCCAGGGCCGATTCCAGGGTGATGCGGGCGGTTGCGGATTCGGGCCAGCTGCTGAGGGTGAGGACGGCAGCCTTGCGGACGTCCGGATGAACGTCGGCGAGGGCGGCCTGTAGCGGTTCTGCGGCCAGATCGGGGCCCGCCGAGGGCAGGCCCCGGGCAGCGCCTTCACGGACCTGCCAGGCCGAATCCCTCAGTGCTGCGGACAGTGTGGGGGTGTCCTCGGCATTGCCGAGCCGGGCGAGTGCGGTGAGGGCGGCGGCGCGCACCAGCGGGTCGCGGTCCGGGATGAGGGCACGGACCGCCTCGATACCGCCGAGGCCGACGGTGGCCAGACCACGTGCGGCGGCGATGCGGACCTCGCGGTTCTCATCGTGCGCGGCGGTGGCCAGTGCGGACCACTCGTCCAGGGAGACCAGCCCGTTGACCGCTTCGATGCGAACGCGGTGGTCACCGTCCACTGCGGCCTTGGTGAACAGTTCGACCGAACCCGCGTGCAGCGCGCGCAGTAGATCGATCACCGCGGCGCGCACGGCCGGATCGGGGGAATCGGCGTGCGTGGCGAGGTCCTCGGCTCCCGGCAGGATCTCCACCAGTTCGCGTAGTCCGGCTATGGCCGAACTGCGCACCGTCACCTCGGAATCGGCGAGCGCGGCAATGAGGCGGTCGCCGAAGCCGTCCGGGGTGCCCTCGGTGAGTACCGATATCGCGGTGGCGCGCACCTGCGGGTCCGGATCTTCCAGGAACGACGCGAGTTCGGCGACAGACGGCGCATCCAGACTGAGCAGCAGGGCAATACGCGGCGCGACGGGAGTCTTGCCGGGGACGGGCGCGGCCGTACCGGCACTCGCGGGCGCGGCATTCAGGTTGGGCGGACTGCCGACGAGTGCGGGCTGTGTCACCGGGATGACGGTGTCATCGGCGGAGGGCAGATCGTCGAGTCCGGGCACCGGCACGAAATACGGTGCGACCGGCCGCTTCAGGAATTCCATCTCGCTGTCCGCGTTCTTGCGCAGGTTGAGGTGGTACCGCCATTCGACATCGTCGCGCTCGGGCAGATCGGCGCGCTCGTGGTACAGCCCCCAGCGCGATTCGGTGCGGGTGAGCGAGGAGCGGGCCGCCATCTCGGCGCAGTCGCGAATGAAGCTGACCTCGGCGCAGCGCATGAGTTCGTGCGGGGTCTGCGCGCCCATGGCGTTCAGGTCGTCGAGCATGCGGTCGAAGGTTTCGATGGCCAGCGACAGCTTGGTGGCCGTCTTGGGCGGGGCCACATAGTCATTGACGAAGCGGCGCAGCTTGTATTCCACCTGCTGCTGCGGCGGGCCGTCCGGATTGCGCAGCGGCTGGTAGACGAGTTCGTGTGCGGCGGCGATCTGGTCGGCGGGAAGATCCCCCGGGGCCGGGGTGCCGGCGAGGGTGCTCGCGGCGTGCGCGCCCGCCAGGTCGCCGTAGACGAAGGCGCCGATCATGTAGTTGTGCGGTACGCAGGCCAGGTCACCGGCGGCGTAGAGACCGGGAACCGTCGTGCGTGCATTCTCGTCGACCCATACGCCGGAGGCGGAATGACCACTGCACAAACCGATTTCGGAGATGTGCATCTCGATATCGTGCGTCCGGTAGTCGTGCCCGCGATTGGCGTGGAAGGTGCCGCGCGTGGGCCGTTCGGTGGTGTGCAGAATGCCTTCGAGCGCGTCCAGGGTCTCGGTCGGCAGGTGTGAGACCTTGAGATAGATGGGCCCGCGCGCGGATTCGATCTCCCGCTTCACCTCCGACATCATCTGGCCGGACCAGTAGTCGGAGTCGACGAAGCGTTCACCGAGCGCGTTGACCTGATAGCCGCCGAACGGATTGGCGACATAGGCGCAGGCCGGGCCGTTGTAATCCTTGATGAGCGGGTTGATCTGGAAGCATTCGATGCCCGAAAGCTCCGCACCGGCGTGGTAGGCCATGGCGTAGCCGTCGCCCGCATTGGTGGGGTTCTCGTAGGTGCCGTAGAGGTATCCGGAGGCGGGCAGGCCGAGTCGGCCGCAGGGCCCGGTCGCCAGAATGACCGCTTTCGCCGCCACCGTGACGAATTCGCCTGTGCGCGTGTTCAATGCGGCGGCGCCGACCGCGCGGCCGTTCTCGGTGAGGACGCGCACCGGCATGAGCCGGTTCTCGATCTGGATCTTCTCGCGCATCTTGCGTTGCCGCAGTACGCGATACAGCGCCTTCTTGACGTCCTTGCCCTCCGGCATGGGCAGCACATACGAGCCGGAGCGGTGCACGCGCCGCACCGCGTACTCGCCGTAGGCGTCCTTCTCGAACTTCACGCCGTAGCGTTCGAGCCGCTGCACCATGGCGAAACCGCGGGTCGCGGTCTGATAGATGGTGCGCTGGTTGACGATTCCGTCATTGGCGCGGGTGATCTCGGCGACGTAGTCCTCGGGCTCGGCCTTACCGGGGATGACGGCATTGTTGACGCCGTCCATGCCCATGGCGAGCGCACCGGAGTGCCGCACATGGGCCTTCTCCAGCAGCAGGACGTTCGCGCCCTGTTCGGCGGCGGTGAGCGCGGCCATGGTGCCGGCGGTGCCGCCGCCGATGACGAGCACATCGCAGTCGAGACGGGTGGTCTCGGCCAGATCGGGAATCTCCATCAGCACACCAACATTCGGTCGGGAATCGGTCGGGGATCGGCGCCGTCAGAGGGCGGCGAGATCGCCCGAGTGATCCAGGGCGGTAATGATTTCGGCGCGCAGCTGCGAGCGGTCGACGCCCACCGCGCGCGGTTGCGGCACCTCGAGCAGGGCGCGCAGCGGTTCGCCGGCGCGGCCGAGGACGGCGACCCGGTCGCCGAGCAGCAGTGCCTCGTCCACATCGTGGGTGACGAAGACGATGGTGGTCGGGTGGGTCTGCCAGGTGTCGACAAGCAGGCGCTGCATGGTGGCCCGGGTCTGGGAGTCGAGTGCGCCGAACGGTTCGTCCATAAGGACCGAGCGCGGTGCCCCCGCCAGGCCACGCGCGAGCTGCACGCGCTGCCGCATGCCGCCGGAAAGGCTCTTGGGCAGGAAGTCGGCGAATCCGGTGAGGCCGATCTCTTCGATCCAGCGCTCCGCCAGAGCTTTTCGGCCCGCTCGAGGTTCACCCCGGAGTTTCAGGGCCAGTTCGATATTCGATCGCACGGTGCGCCAGGGCAGCAGCGCATTGTCCTGGAATACGACCGCGCGATCCCGGGAGGTTCCGGCGACCTGTGTACTGTCGGCCAGCACCTGACCGGCGTCCGGTCGCAGCAGTCCGGCGAATGCGCGCAGCACCGTGGACTTTCCACAGCCCGACGGGCCTGTGAGGATGAGGATCTCCCCCGGCCGCACCTCCAGGGACAGGTCGGCGATGACCGGTGTTCCGGTGTAGGACAGGTCGATTCGATCCAGCCGCAGGCTCATGCCGATGCCGCTCATTTCGCCACCTCCGGTACGCGCGGCAGCCAGTGCGTGACACGGCGGCCGATGAGCTCGACGGCGGCGGAGGTGCCGTATCCCAGCACACCGATGGTGATGATGCCGACGAAGACGCCCGGATAATCGACGATGGTGTACGCCTGCCAGGTCCGATAGCCCACGCCGAGTCGTCCGGAGATCATCTCCGCGGAGACCACGCAGATCCAGGCCACCCCGATGCCGACCGAAAGCCCGCTGAAAACTCCGGGAAGACTGCCCGGCAGCACAACTCGCAGCAGCACATCCCAGCGACTGCCACCGAGCGTGCGCACCGAGTCCTCCCAAATGGTCGGGAGCGCCCGCACCGCATGCCGCGTGGACACCATGACCGGGAAGAAGGCCGCGAGGAATGTGATGAACACGATCCCCGCCTCATCGTCGGGAAACAGCAGAATCGCCACGGGGACCACCGCGATGGCCGGAATCGGCCGCGCGAGCTCGGTGAGCGGCCCGACGATATCCGCGAACCACCGCGAACGCCCCAGCGCCACACCGGTTGTCACGCCCAGCACGGCGGCCAGGCCGAACCCGGTGAGAATCCGAATCAACGACTGCCCGAGATCCAGATAGAAGGTGTCGGTCCCCAGCTGATGCCGGAACGCCTGCACGATCTGCGTGACGGTGGGCAACGTATCGAACCGCACCCACGCCCGAATGTGATTGGCGGTCAGGAACTGCCAGGCCCCGATGGCCACAGCCACCGAGGTGAGTCGAACCAGCCGAGAGCGCCACGCACCCTGGGCCCGGTGCGGACTACTCGCAACAGCCGCCCGCTCCCCCACTGCCGCACCGATATCGACCCGAACCGCGGTTGACGTACTCATCGCCCAACCCCCGCATTTCCAGCGTGGCCCCGCACCCTCGTCATCCCGGCATGCTTTTGGCCGGGCTCCACACGGGTAGCGGGCCAGCGGGTTTCCGTGGATCCCGGCCAAAAGCGCGCCGGGATGACGGGGGTTGATCGCGCCAGGATGGTGGGGGCGGTCATTGCCGGACCTCGCTGACCGCCTGGTCGTACGAGACCGTCATACCCGACGGATGCGCGGCCAGGTAGCGCTGGGCCGCGGCCGGAGTGGTGAACGGGAGGTAGGTTTCGCCGTCTCGGACCCAGAGGGATTTGTCGGCGAACCAGCGGGTGCCGAGCTCGGCGTCCGGGATGTACGCAGCGCGGACTGTTTTGCCCTGGGCGCGTGCCTGTTTGATGGCGCGCAGCAGGCTGGTGGGGTCGGCGGCGGGCTGGGTGGCGTCCGATCCGGTGAACCAGATCTCGCCGGCCAGTGCCGGATTGGACGCGGGGCGGTTGCTCACCGGGTCGGTGCCGGAGATGAGCGCGGGGTTGGCGTTATTGCCCAGTGTCGCATCGTAATTCGCGCCGGATTCCTGGAAGGCCTGGCGCAGCGCGGTGTCATCGACGAACTTGTCGATATCCAGATCGGCGAAGTCGCCGATCGACTTCAGGTACGGCACATCGCCTTTGAAGGCGTCGAGCAGGCTCGGCTTCAGCGTGGCGTCGAAGGAGGTTCCGCCCGGCCCGTTGTAGAGGTACACGACCTCCTGGGCCAGCCCGGAGTTGTCCGCGACGATCTTGGCCGCCGCCAGGGGCTGCTGGTGAATGAAGTCGGTCGCGTCCAACTGTGCGCGCAGGAAGGCATCGAGCACCTCCGGGTGCTGTTTCGCGTAGTCGCGGCGGGCCACCACGCCGTGGAAGGTGGGTACGTTCAGCTCCGCGCCGTCGTAGAGCAGTTTGGCCTTGTTCTGGAAGACCAGCAGGCCGGGCCAGGCGACGAACTGCGAAAGTGCCGCCACCTGACCGGATTCCAGCGCCGAGGAGCCGATCTGCGGCTGCTGGTTGAGCACCTCCACCCCGGACTTGGGGTCGATGCCCGCCCGGCCCAGCGCCTGCACCAGCGTGCCGTGCCCGGCGGAGCCGACGCTGGTCGACACCTTCTGCCCGGCCAGGTCCTTGATCGATTGCGCCTTCGAATCCGGCGCGACCACCACCATGTTCAACGCGCCCTTGGGGTTGTATCCGGTGATGGAGACCAGTTCGGTCTTCGCTCGCTCATTGGCCTGGGTGCGAGAACCGTTGATGAGCAGCGGATAGTCGCCCATGGAGCCGATATCGATCTTCTCCGCCACCATCTGTGCGGTGATCGGTGCGCCGGTGTCGTAGTCCTGCCACTCCACCTGATACTTCGGGCCGCCGTGCGCGGTCAGATCGTTCAGCCGCTGCTCCAGGAATCCCTTGGCCTTCAACAGGGTTCCGGCGGTGACGGTATTGATCGTCTTGGACTGGTAGCCGATGACCAGCTTCACGGTATTGCCGCCGCCGCTCGAATCGAGCGAGCAACCGGAGACGGTGAACGAGAGGGCAGCGGCCAGTGCCACCGCAGCCAGGCGGGCAGTGCGGTACTTCATGGAGAGGATCCTTCAGCGCAGCAGATAGGGCATATTGACGGTGACCGCGCCGGTGGGACAGCGGGCCGCGCACGGGCCGCAGTACCAGCACTCGTCCACGTGCATGAAGGCCTTGCCGTTCTCGGGATTGATCGCCAGTGAATCGAGCGGGCAGATCTCCACGCAGAGCGTGCAGCCCTGAATGCAGAGGGATTCGTCGATGGTCACGGGAACATCGGTGCGCTGATTGACGAGAGCCATTCAGATCAGCCTCCATGTCTCTGCTCTGAGGAGAGCGTCGGTGCCTTCGGGCGGCCGGGTGAGGCTGCCGCGCATGGTGATCCGGTCGCCGCGCATCCGGATGTATTCGAGGTCGACCGGGCGGCCGTCCTCGAGCTTGGTCAGGCGCTCCAGCAACAGCACGGCGCCGCCCTCGGGCAATTGCAGGGTGGCGGCCGAATGCGCGTCGGCGGTAATGGCTTCCAGGGCGAGGTCGGCCGCGCCGAGCGGGCCGCCGCTGATCTGTTCGATGAGCGCGAACACGTCGTTCGTCTCGAGATCGCGGGTGATGACCTCATCGCCGATATCGGGAACGAGATAGGTGAGGTCCAGGCTGAGCGGCAGATCGCCGAAGTACCGGAGCCGCTCGATATATACGGCGTGCTGTCCGGGCTCCAGCTGCAATTTGCGGGCTACGGCCGGCGGCGGGTTCACCCGGGTGGCGGTGCGCACCTCATTGCGCACCTCGCCGTGCCCGCGCAATGTCTCTTTCAGGCCGAGCAGCGCATCCAGCCCGTGGTCGTATTTGCGCCGCGCCACATGGGTGCCGATCTTGGGTGCGCGCTCGATCAGGCCCTCGTCCTTGAGCAGTGCCAGCGCATCGCGAACGGTATTGCGGGAGACGGTGAATTCGGCGGCCAGCTCCGGCTCCGACGGCAGTGCGCTGTCGAATGCTCCGGCGTGAATCTGCTGGCGCACGATATCGGCGACCTGGCGGGCTCGATCGGCCCGGCGCAGCGGTACTGGTTCCGGCGACACTTCATCTCCTTTCCGCCTTTGACCTGCGGCTACAGACTGTAGAGGCGATGCGGCCGACCACCGCGAGAGTGCGTGCGGACGGTCATCTGCCCCACGCGTTATGCGCCGCCTGCCGAGCGGCCCCGCCAGCCGAGATGGGCGGGATTTCGGCTATTGCGCCACCCCGCCGACCTGGGCTGTGACTTGTAATCACGCTGATCGGAATGCGTGTGCGGGTACGTACCGAGGAGTGGAGTGGTATCGAGTGAGCTGCCACTCATTTCTCGAGATGTGGACAGATGGATTCCGTTCAGCTCGAGTGCAGTGTTAACTTGAATGCATGTCTGCAAGCCGTCCCCATGCCGCGCACGTCACGTATGTGACCGTTGCGCTGGGTGTACGGCTGCCACGGCAGCGGGAACTGTGTTGTCCCTGCCGTCGCGCAGCCGAGTACTGATTCCCCGATTCACTCGAGTCCGGGCATCCTCGCTGCCCCCGCTGAATTTTTCATCTAGGCATCCGTCCCGTCGGCTGTACACGGGACTGCAGCGAGGACTTCGAAATGACCAGCCCCACGCTCGAACGCACCCATTCCGCTTCCGTCACCACCGCGCGCCTGGCTCCGGCCCGGCCCGCGGTGCCGCCGGAGCTGCGGATCACCGATAACCCGGCGGCCGCCGTACTGCGTGCCGCCGCCCGCGGTCCGATCTTCCGCGATATCGCCGCACAGTCCACCGGCCTCAGCATTGCCACCGTGAATCGCCAAGTGTCGGCGCTGCTTTCGGTCGGACTGCTGCGCGAGCGCGCCGATCTCACCGCCTCCGGCGCGGTCGGCCGTCCCCGCGTGCCCTTCGAGGTCGACACCGATTCGTTTGTCACCGTGGGTGTGCACATCGGCTCCACCCTCACCCGCATCGTGGCCGCGGATCTGTCCGGCAAGATTCTCGGCGGACTCGAAATCGCCACTCCCCAAACAGGTCAGGACGCGGCGCTGACCATAGTGGCGCGCAGCGCCAAGGCCTTCCTGGATCGACTGCCGCGCCGCCGTCCGCTGTGGACCGGTGTGGCGCTGGCCGGCCGGGTGGATCCGGCGGCCGGGGTCGTCGATCACCCGCGGCTCGGCTGGCAGGCCGCGCCCGTCGCCGCCGTCTTCAGCAGCATTCTCGATCTGCCGGTATCGGTCTCGGCGCATGTCGAGGCGATGGCGGCCTCCGAACTGCTGCTCGCCGGCCGGGAGCCGGGCGAGGGACCGCGCCCGGGCAGCAGCCTCTACATCTACGCTCGCGAAACCGCGGGTATCGCAGTGACACTGCACGATCGGGTGCACACCCCCGCCAATGGCCCCGGCTCCATCGCGCACCTGCCGACCGGCTCGGATGCCGATTGCACCTGCGGCCGGCGCGGCTGCTTGGAGGCCACCATCGGTGAGCGCTTCTTCCTGGAGCGTGCGGTGCGCCAGGGTGTACTGCCCAAGCCGGAGGCCCCGCGCCGCCCGGTTATCACCGATCTGTACCGCGCCGCCGACGGCGGTTCGGTCGCGGCGCGCGATCTGCTGCTCGAGCGCGCCGAAATCCTCGGCCGCACCGCGGCACTGGTGCGGGATATGTTCAATCCGGATCGAGTGGTGCTGGGCGGCCAGGCCTTCACCGGCTACCGCCCCGGAATGGACCGGGTGGCAAAGGCTTTCGCCGAGAGCACCACGCTGCCCGCGGCCGATCTGCGCATCAGCCGCTTCGGCGGCCGGGTGCAGGAGTTCGCCGCCGCCGTGACCTCGCTCAGCGTCTTCTACGCCGATCCGGTCTCGGCCATGCGCCGCGCCACCCGCACCGGGCGCTGAAAGTTCTTGTACGCCTGAGGGTCTGGATCCCTGCCACAAGCATGCCGGGATGACGGAGTCCTGAATACGGAAATGGCCCGGCCGCTACGTCGGCCGGGCCATTCCGTGCTTCAACCCACTGCGTGTTTCAGGTCAGCGGAAGATGGTCATGTACCACTGGCCGTCGCTGCCCTGGTCGCAGCGGTACTGCCAGCCGTCTTCGCCGCGCAGCTGTACACCGTTGGCGTGGAAGCTGCCGTTGGAGCCGTCCGCATCACAGCCTGCGGCGGAGGCGTAGCTGCCATCGACCTGCAGCGTCTCGGCATTGGCCGGTCCGGCGCCCAGACCGGCGGCGGCGAGAGCGAGGGCGGCGATGGTGAGTGTTTTCTTCATGGGAGGTATTCAACGGGCCGCATCATGACGATTTCGTGACCGGCACAACGGGATAGCGTTCGCCGGATATGGCGGATCGGGCCCGGGCGGTCCACGGCCCGGGCCCGATCCTGTGCCGCATCTACGGTCGGCCCATTGGCGCAGATGCGGCTTCTCCCTCCACTCGCCTGCGGAGTCCCCTTCCTCGGCGAGCGGCGGAGAGATCTCAGGCCGCGCGAATGTGCGACAGTCCCCATTCGCGGGCGAGCAGGCGGTGCGAGTTCAGTCGATCCTCGTGATCGTGGGTGACGCTGGTGATCACGAGTTCGTCTGCGCCGGTGAGCTGTTGCAGTGCACGCAGCCGCTCCGCGACCGAGGCGGCCGAACCGACGAACTGGGTGGTGACGCGGTCGTCGACCAGGCGGCGCTGCGGACCGGTGAGCGGCGGTGCGGCGGCGGGGTCGAGGTATTCGGCCGCACCGGCGCCGCTGCGAATGCTGTACACCCAGTGGCCGTAGCTGGAGGCCAGGCGCTGGGCCGTCGCATCATCCTCCGCCACCACCACATCCGCCGACACCACCAGATAGGGGCGGGCGTAGCGGGCCGAGGGCCGGAAGGCCGCACGGTACGCCTCCACCGTCTCCACGATGGTGCCGGGCGAGACGTGATAGTTGGCGGCGAACGGCAGCCCCGATTGTCCGGCCAGCTGGGCGCTTTCGCCGCCGCTGCTGCCGAACAGCCACAGCTGCACCTCCGCGCCCTCGCCGGGGAAGGCGTGCAGCGGCACCCCATCGCTGCCGGTGTAGGTGCCCTCCAGCAGATCGCGGATCTGCTGTACCTGCTGTGAATAGGGCAGCGGTTGCGCACCGGGCAGGTTCAGCGCCTCCAAACCCGCTGCGATACGGGTGGTGTCGAGCAGCTGTCCGGGTCTGAACGGCGGCGGCAGCACCACCCCGTCGCGGACCTGGATCGGCCGATCAGGGTTGGGCACCGGCGGCACACCGGCGGAGCGCAATTGGTCACCGCGGTGCCCGGAGCGACCCAGACCCAGATCGAGACGACCCGGATAGAGCGCATCGACGGTGCCGAACGCCTCCACCACCGAGACCGAGGTGTGGTGCCCGAGTTGCACTGCCGCGGTGCCCACCCGAATGGATTCGGTGGCGGCCGCGATCAGGCCGATCAGGGTGGTCGGCGCGGAACTGGCCACGGAGACGAAGTGGTGTTCGGCGATCCAGAACCGGTTGTAGCCCCAGCGTTCGGCCTGGCGCGCCAGATCGATGGTATTGCGCAGCGCCTGCCGGGCATCGGAACCGGTGCTGATGGGCGAAAGGTCCAGGACCGATAGTGGAATTGTCATGACAGCTGCTCCCGTCGCGGATCCTGCTCGCCTGCTTCGATATCCACCCGCAACCGGTTCTCGGCCGGTGCGATCGGGCAGGTGGCGTAATCGGTGAAGGCGCAGGGCAGATTGAGGGTTCGGTTGAAATCGATGATCAGCGTGCCGTCGGGCGCGGGACGCGAGAGATCCACCCGCCGCGCGCCGCCGTAGGTGGTGACGCCGCTGGTGCCGTCGGTGATGAGCAGGTGCAGGCCGAGGGTCTGATTGCCGAACACGACGAGCCGGTGCTCGCTGCCCGCGAGTTCGAAAGTGACTGTGCCGGTGGCGACATGGTGGTGCTCGAGGCCGGGCACCACCGCCCCGGTGGTGACCACGCGCGCCACCTCGAACGGTTCGAAACGGCCGGTCACCACCCAGCGCGGATCGGGCCGGTAGGCCGGGATCTCGGTGAAGGCGGCCAGGGTGGGCGCGGCCGGATCATGCACGCGCAGCGCGAATTTGCCGCTGCGGCGGATGACCTCGATGAGCCGGGCGCCGGTGCGCACCTCCAGCCCGGGTGCGCCTTCGCCGGGGGTGAGCACGGTCGTCCCCAGCAGTACCGCGCCGCCGAGCCGCAGGGTAGCGAGTTCGGCGGTGTCCGATACCGCGGATTCCGCTGTCACATAGACGTTCTCCCGGTCGGCGCGCCAGCGGCCGGGCAGCCCCTCGACGGTCTCCTCGGTCTCGCCGAGCCAGTGCAGGCCGGTCAGGCTCAACCAGCCCAGTGGCTGCCGCGCCCAGGCGTCGCGTTCGGAACGCCAAGTGGCCCACTGCTGTTCGAATTCGGTGACGGTCGCGGTCATGATGCACGTACTCCTTCGGTGCGGTGGTGCGGATGGCGCAGACCGAGGTGGTCGCGCAGGGTCGAACCGGTGTACTCGGTGCGGAAGCTGCCGAGCTCCTGAAGTTCCGGAATCACCTTGTCGACGAATTCGTCGAGGCCGGTGGGGGTGAGATGCGGAACCAGCACGAAGCCGTCGGCGGCATCGCTCTGGACGTGCTGGTCGATGGCGGCCGCCACCTCGCGGGGCGTGCCGATGAACTGCTGGCGCGCAGTGGTTTCGATGATCAGATCGCGAATGCTGAGCTGCTCCGCCTGCGCCTTGGCCCGCCAGGCTTCGGCGACCGCACGCGGGTCCTTGGCGTGCCGCACCCGGCCGCGGGTGATATCCGGATTGTCGACCGGATCGATATCGGGCAGCGGGCCGTCCGGGTCGTACGCGGACAGATCGCGACCCCACACCTGTTCCAGGAAGGCGATGGCCGTCGGCCCGCTGACCTGCTGGCGGCGAATGCGGCGGGCATTGGCCACCGCCTCCTCCGGGGTGTCGCCGAGCACGAATCCCGCCGCGGGCAGGATCTTCAGATCGTCACGGGCGCGGCCGTACTTGGCGAGCCGGTCCTTGACGTCGAGGTAGAAGCGCTGCCCGTCCTCGAGTTCACCGTGCGCGCTGAAGACGACATCGGCCTTGGCGGCGGCGAATTCGCGGCCCTCATCGGAATCGCCGGCCTGGATCTGCACCGGATAGCCCTGCGGACTGCGGGGCAGCACGAATTCGCCGTCGATATCGAACTGGTCGCTTTCGAAACGCACGGTCGGCACGGGTTGCGCGAATACCCCGCGCTCACGGTCGACGACGAGCGCATCGGCGGGCCAGCTGTCCCAGAGCGCGCGGGTGGCATTCACGACCTCATTGGCGCGGGTGTATCGCTTGGCGTGCTCCAGATACCCGCCGCGCCGGAAGTTCGCGCCGGTGAAGGCATCCGACGAAGTGACCGCATTCCACGCCGCACGGCCGCCGGAGAGGTGATCCAGAGTCGCGAATTGCTTTGCCAGCTCGAACGGTTCGTTGTAGGTGGTGTTGATGGTGCCCGCCAGCCCTAGATGCGTGGTGACGGCGGCGAGCGCGTCCAGCACCGTGAAGGTGTCGGGGCGGCCCACCACATCCAGGTCGTGGATGCGACCCCGGTGCTCGCGCAGTCGCAGGCCCTCGGCCAGGAAGAAGAAATCGAATAGTCCGCGCTCGGCGGTGCGCGCCAGATGCACGAAGGAGTCGAAGTCGATCTGACTGCCCGAGCCGGGATCGGACCAGACCGTGTTGTGGTTGACGCCCGGGAAGTGCGCGGCGAGGTGAATCTGCTTGCGTATCGGATGTTCCGGCATGGCTCTCCTCAGGCGCTGGCGTAGCGATTGGCGGTGCGCGGGAGGCCGAGCCGCGCACGCAGGGTGGGCGCGACGGCGGCGAGGTAGGGCAGCGCGGCGGTGAGCGCGAGCGGGCGTAGCACCACTCCGTCTGCGGCACACTCGGTTTCGACCTCGGTGAGCAGCTCGCGCAGTTCGGCGGGCGTGCCGATGTGGAAGACCGTTCGAGGAACTCCGGTGGGCGTCCAGTCCTCCAGCTGTGCGACATCGATCGCGGCATCATCGGCGGTGGCCGCCAGGTGGATGTCGATATCCAGCAGCACCCGAACCTGATTCGGGTCCCGCCCGGCGGCGGCCACGGCGGCCCGCAGCTCCGAACGGGTGGCGGCGGCGGTCTCCAGATCGCGGGCGGCGATGCGAATGAGATCGGCACGGTGCACAGCGACGCGGGCACTGTGCGGTTCGTCAGCGCGAATGGTGACCAGCGGCTGGCCCTGCGGCGGGCGCGGTGTGATGGAGGGGCCCTTCACCGCGAAATTGTCACCGGTGAAATCGATGTAGTGCAGCCGGTCCCGATCGATGAAGCGGCCGGTGGCGACATCCCGGATCTCGGCATCGTCCGCCCAGCTGTCCCACAGTCGCGACACCACCTCCACGGCCTCGTCCGCCTCGAACCAGCGGGAGTGCGAACCCTGTTCCGGCTTGCGGCCGAACAGCTTCGCCTCGCCCGCCCCGGAGACGCCGACCTCCCAGCCGGCCCGGCCGTGGCTGGCGAAATCCAGGCTGGCAATGGCCTTGGACAGGTGGAAGGGCTCGGTGTGGGTGACCGAGGCCTGCGGCACCAGGCCGATGCGGTTGGTGACCGCGGCGGCGCGGGCGGCGATGGCCACGGCATCCAGGCGGCCGACCGCGGCGCCGGGGGCCTGCAGGGTGAACGAGTCGGGCAGGAAGGCGAGATCGATACCGGCGTTCTCGGCGGCCCGCAGGGCATCGACCCAGTACGCACCGGTGAACAGCTCCTCGGCCCGCGAATCGGCCCGCCGCCAGGAGGCGGGATGCGCGCCGGTACCGGACAGTTCCAGGCCCAGCAGCAGCGGTGGGGAGTACGGCATCACGCTGTCCTTTCCAGAGGAGCGGGAACCACGCCGGGCACGGCAGCCAGGAGTTCACGCGTGTATTCGTGCTGTGGACGATCGAAAAGCTCGGCGGTGGAGGCTGTTTCGACAATCGAGCCCTGGCGCATGACGGCGACGCGATCCGCGAGCCGCCGGACCACGGCCAGATCGTGGGAGATGAACAGATAGGCGAGATTCAGCTCGGCCTGCAGCAGCTCGAGCAGCTCCAGAATCTGGGCCTGCACCGAAACATCCAGTGCGGAAACGGGTTCGTCGAGGACCAGCAGGTCCGGGCGCAGCGCCAGGGCCCGTGCGATCGCCACCCGCTGCCGCTGGCCGCCGGAGAGTTCAGCGGGACGGCGGTCGAGGTAGGCGCTGGGCAGTGCGACCTGGTCGAGCAGTTCGGTGACGTTCGTGCGGCGGGTCGCGCGGTCGCCGATTCCGAAGGCCTGCAGCGGTTCCCCGACAATCTTGGCGACGGTCAGCTTCGGGTTCAGCGAGACGTACGGGTTCTGGTAGACCACCTGGATGCGGCGGCGGAACTCACGCAGCCGCGCACCGCGCAGTCCGCTGATGTCCTGACCGTCGAAGGTGACGGTCCCCGCATCGGGTTCGGTGAGCCGGGCGACAATACGCGCGGTGGTCGACTTCCCGGATCCGGATTCGCCTACGACCGCGAGGGTTTCACCGCGTGCGACCGCCAGCGAAATGTTATCCACAGCTGTGACGGATTCTCCCCGTGCAATGTGGAAAACCTTGCGCAGTCCGGTCGCGGACAGCAGCGGCGGCGCGGAGCCGATATCCCGGCGCACCGGCAGGGCGGTGTCCAGGCTGGGCGCGGCGGCGATGAGCCGCTGCGTGTATTCGTGCTGTGGATCACCGAGAACCTGTGCGGTAGGACCGCTTTCGACAATGCGGCCCTGCTGCATGACGGCGATGCGATCGGCGCGTTCGGCCGCCACGCCGAGATCATGGGTGATCAACAGGACCGCGGTGCCGGATTCCCGGGTACGAGCGGCCAGATGATCGAGAATCCGGCGCTGCACGGTGACATCGAGGGCACTGGTCGGCTCGTCCGCGATGACCAGCTCGGGCGTGCAGGCGAGGGCGATGCCGATGAGCACGCGCTGCCGCTGGCCGCCGGAGAGATCCTGGGGATACTGCCGCGCACGCAATTCCGGGCGGTCCAGCCCGGCCTCCGCCAGCATCCGCACGGCCTCGAGCTGCGCGGTGCGCCGATCCGCCCGGCCGTGGATGCGCAGCACCTCCCCGACCTGATCGCCGATGCGCAGCACCGGATTCAGCGAGGTTCCGGGGTCCTGCGGCACCAGGCCGATGCGCGCACCGCGAATACGCTGCAGCGTCCGCTGCGCGGCCCGTTCGATGCGCTCCCCGGCGAAGGTGATCTCACCGCCGGTGATCACGCCACCGTTCAGCAGCCCGATCACCGCATGCGCGAGAGTGGACTTCCCGGAACCGGATTCGCCGACCAGCGCCAGGGTCTCTCCGGCGCTGACCTCCAGCGAGACGCCACGGACCGCCGCGGTGGTGCCGGTGCTGCCCTGATACTCCACCCGCAGGTCGGCAATGCTCAACAGTGATTCGCTCATCGGAGGGTGTCCTTCTGCAGAGCACGCGCGAAACGCTGGGTGGCCAGGACCAGGGCGATGATCACCAGACCCGGGAGCGTGGTGAGCCACCAGGCGATGGCCAGGAAGTTCCGGCCCTCCGACACCATCGAGCCCCACTCGGGTGTGGGCGGCACCGCGCCGTAGCCCAGGAAGCTCAGCGAGGCGACGAACAGGACGGCCATGCCGAAGTCGATGACCGCGAGCGCGGCCACCGGGCCGTACGCATTGCGGAGTATGTGCCGCAGCAGCACCGTGTGCCAGCGGACACCGGAGGCGAAGGCGGCCTCCACGTACGGGGCGCGCCGCACCCGCAGCACCTCGCCGCGCATGACGCGGGCGAAGCGGGCGATGAGCGAAACACCCACGGCGATGGCCACATTGCGGGTACCCATGCCGAGCACGGTGATCAAGGCCAGCGATACCAGCAGATCCGGAATCGACAGCAGGACATCGGCGGCGCGCATGATCGCGCTGTCGACCACGCCGCCGGACGCACCGGCCACCAGACCGAGCAGCGAACCCACCACCAGGCCGAGCACCACCGCGAAGAGGGTGGCGCTGATCGAGAGTCCCGCGCCGTGCACCACCCGTGTGTACACATCGCGACCCAGATTGTCGGTGCCGAACCAGTGCTGCGCGCTCGGCCCGCGCAGCTTCTGCGCGGGCACACCGTGCAGCGGGTCACCGCTGGCGAACACCCCGGGCAGCACCACCCAGCCCAGCACCACCAGCAGCACCGCACCCGCGATGAGCAATCCGTAATTCCCGCGCACCCACTCCCACACCTGCCGCACCGGAACGGAAGGCACCGTGGGACTTTCGCGCACCGCGACGGCCTCAGACATCGGAGGCCTCGTCATCGACGAACCAATACGCGAACCCCGGATCGAGCATCGCATGCGACAGCGTTATCACCCGCAGCCTCGCACCCCACCGCGAATCCACACCGTAATCCCGGCGTGCTTTTGGCCGGGATGCACCTGGTTCGACTGCAACGCTGTGGATCCCGGCCAACAAGCGTGCCGGGATGACGAGGGTGCGGCTACCGGCGGTGAGGATCACGAGGGCGACGGTGAGGAGGGTGGCGACGACGGTGGCTATCGCGAGGGCGGGGGTGCAGGCGGCGAAGAGGTCGAGGGTCTCAGGCATGGGAGTGCTCCTTCCTCGAGCCGCGCTGGGCCACGCGGGGATCGAGTAGTGGATACGCGAGATCGATGAGCAGATTGACCGTGACGAAGACCAGCGAGGCGAACACGACGATGCCCTGCACCACCGGAATGTCCTGGTACAGCACCGATTCCTGGGTGAGGCGGCCGATGCCGGGGCGGGAGAACACGGTCTCGGTGACCACCGAACCCGCGAGGATGGTGCCGACCCACAGGCCCGCCACGGTCAGCGCGGGCGCAGTCGCCGGGCGCAGCACATGGCGCAGCTGCACCCACCACCGCGAGGCGCCCTTGGCGAAGGCCACCTCCACGAACGGCTGCCGCCAGGTGGCACTGAGGCTGGCGTACAGCACCTGGGCGATGACCGCGCCGACCGGCAGCGCGAGGGTGACCGCCGGCAGTATGGTTCCGCTGAAACCGGTACCGCCGAAGGCGGGCACCAGCTTCAACCGGAACGAGAACAGTTGCAGCAGCAGCAATCCCACCCAGAACTGCGGCATCGACGCCCCGATGGGCGGCAGTGCGGTGAGTAGATTGCGCAGCCAGGAGCGCCGGGTGTACGCCGCCGCCAGCGCGAGCGCCGCGCCGCCCAGCAGTGCCAGCACGAGCGCCAGCACCGCCAGCTCCAAGGTGGTGGGCAGGGCCTGGGCGAGCGCGCCGGTGACGGTCTGACCGGAATTGATGGAATGCCCGAGATCGCCGCGCACCGCATGGGTGAGCGCCGTCCAATACTGTTCCCACAGCGGTTGATCCAGGCCGTACCTGGCCCGCATCTCGGCAATCGCATGGGCATCCACCGGTGTACCGGTGGCGGCGTTCGCGGCCATCTCCGCCGGATCGCCGGGCAGCAGGTAGAGCACCGCGAAGGACAGCGTGAACGCCGCCCACAGCACGCCCACCGCCTGCAGCACCCGTCCGATCACATACCGGCGCATCCGATTACCGCTTCAGCCAGGTGTCGTGGAACTGCAGCCGCGCGGACGCCTCGAACTTCACATCGGCCACACCCTTGCCGATACCGATGGCCTGCGACAGCTCGATGGTGGGAATCCACAGGCCGTCGTCCAGTACGGCGCTCTGCGCATCACCGATGGTCCGGGCGCGGGCGGCCGGGTCGGTGGTCGAAAGCTGCTGGCTCAGCAGCGCATCCAGCTTGTCGGCATCCGGGCGGGCGTTCAGATTGCGCTGATCGAAGGCGAAGGTGGTGCGCAGAATATCGCCGTCGGCGCGGGTGGAGTTGTAGTAGTCGAAGTCGAAGTCCTTATTGTTCTGCCGGACCGTCGACTCCGCCACCGAGGCCGGTTCCAGCCGCAGGTCGAAACCGATGGCGCGCAGCTGCTGCTGGGTCAGCTCCAGAATGGCCTGGTTACCGGCGAATACCGGGGCGAAAAGCACGCCCGCCGTCAGCCGCTGGCCGTCCTTGACCCGAATACCATCCGCGCCCGGCACCCACCCGGCCTGGTCGAGAACCCGCTTGGCGGCATCCTGATCGAACTTCACCCGGGCCGAAAGATCCACGTAACCCGGAGTGGTGGAGGCCAGCACGCTGGTCGCCGGCTTGAACTGCGGGCCGAGGACGGTGTCCACCAGCTCCTTGCGGTTGATGGCGGTCAGCAGCGCCGCCCGCACCGCCGGATCACGCAGCGCACCGCGCGTCACATTGGCCTGCAGGCCGAAGGAGACGCCCGGGTTGACGGTGAACTGCACCCGGCCACCGCCGCCCTCGATCTGCGAAACATCCTGCGGCAGTGCGTCACTGATGGCGTCCAGCTGCCCGGAGGCAAGACTGCCGGTGCGCACCCCGGCTTCCGGGACGACGGTGAAGACGATCTTGTCCAGGTGGGCCTCGCCGGTGTTCGTGAAAACCGCTGAACCCCAGGTGTATCCGGTCCGCTTGGCGAGCGTGGCCGAGGCGTTCTGCTTCCAGTCGGCGTAGGTGAACGGGCCGGAACCGATATTGGTCCCGAGGCAGCGATCATCCGCCGACTTCGCCACCGTGGCATCGGACTGGATGCCGAGCTGCGGGGTCGACGTCGCCTGCAGGAACTGCGCATTCGGCGTATCGAAGTTCACCCGGACCGTATGCGGGTCCACCACCGTACTGCCCGCGTACCCGGCCAGATAGCTGGCGCCCAGCGGGGCCTTCGCACCGCCCAAGGCGACAATGGAATCGAAGTTCTTGCGCACCGAATCCGCCGTGAGCGGGGTGCCGTCACTGAAGGTGATGCCGTCCTTCAGATGGAAGCTGAAGGATTTGGCATCCGCGCTGACGAACCAGGTATCGGCCAGCCACGGCTTGATCTGCCCGGTGGCCGGATCTTGATCGACCAGCGAATCCACTATCTGCCGGTCCACATAGATGGTCTGGTTGGTGGCCGACTGCGCCGGATCGGAGCAGGTCGGGGCCAGCGAAAGCCCGTAGCGCAGGGTGCCGCCGGTCTGCGGCGGGCCGGACGGCGCACCGGCCGTACTGCTGTCCGATCCACCACACGCCGCGAGGCTGAGGGTGGCGGCTACAGCGCCGGCCAGGGCTAGCGGGCGCATCTTTGGGGACTTCAGCACTGAGGTTCTCCGGAGGGGTAGCGATGGTCGCCGAGCGGACGGCTCGGAATATGAAGGCGCAGTAGGGGTGCGCGCACTGGCAGTGGATGGGGGCGGGAGGTCATGGCTTCGGCTTCGGCAGGCCGGGCGGGTTGATGCGGGACTGCTGGACCACTTCGCTCTTCAGGCCCCAGCGGTCGATGACCTTCTGGTACGTGCCGTGGTCGATGGCGTACTGCACGGCTTTCTGGAACGCGCCGACCAGGCCGTTGTCCTTCTTGGTGAGCACACCGATCTCGGCTTGCAGGGCATCGCCAGCGCCGGAGAAGGTGGCGACCACCTTGGTCTGACCGGCGGTGGCGGAGTGGTACTGCGCCGCGGGATTGGGTCCGAGCAGGCCGTCCAGTCGGCCGGAGGCGAGCGCCAGGTAGTAGTCGGTGGACTGCTGGTAGTAGGTGATATCGATCTTGGGCAGCCCCGCGGCGATATTCGCCTCGTTCCAGGACACCAGCACCTGCTCCTGATTCGTGCCCGACTGCACGCCGATCTTCTTGCCCGCCAGCGACTTCCGGTCGGTGTAGGTCCAGTTCGCGCCGTTGGGCACCTCCAGCGCGAGATTGTCGAGGCGGTAGGTGGCGAAGTCGTACTTCTCCTTGCGCTCCTCGGTGACGGTGACATTGGAGATGAAGGCGTCCACCTCACCGGAGTCGACCTTCACGAAGTTCTGCGTCCAATCCGCCGCGCGCAGATCGACTTTCAGCCCGAGAATGTCGGCGAACAGGGTCGCGAAGTCGACCTCGGAGCCGACGATGGTGCGATCGTCGGTGGCATGGAAGCGCAGCGGCGGCGCGGAGGTGGCGGCGCCGGTCACGATCAGCGTGCCGCGGTCGCGAATGGCCTGCGGTACCAGTGCGGCGATGGCGTCCACCTTGTCGGCGTGCACCCGGGTGGCCTGCTCCGGCGACAGGTCGTAGACCTGACCGTTCACCGTGCGCACACTGTCGGAACCGCCGTCACCGCTGCCGCAGCCGCCGACGAAGAGGCCGAGGATGGCGACGGCGAGAGCGGTGCTGATCCGTCTGCGACGGCTGGACAGAGACATGAGGATCCTCAGGGGAGGGACGCGTCAGAGCGCGTGCGCGAGAAAGGCTTTGGTGCGCGAATGCGCCGGGGCGTCGAAAACCTGACAGGGCGGTCCCTGTTCGACGATCTGCCCGGCCTCCAGCAGCACCACGGTGTCGGCGACCTCACGGGCGAAACCGAGCTCATGGGTGACGATCACCAGGGTGGAACCACCGCGCGCCAGCTCCCGGATGACATCGAGGACCTCGCCGACCAGCTGCGGATCCAGTGCGGAGGTGGGCTCGTCGAACAGCACCACCTCGGGGCGCAGCGCCAGCGCGCGGGCGATCGCGACCCGCTGCTGCTGACCGCCGGAGAGCCGGCGCGGATACTCATCGGCCTTGTCCGCCAGGCCGACCCGGTCCAGCCACTCCAGCGCCTCGGCCCGAGCTTCGGCCCGCGGGCGCCGCAGCGCACCGATGGGCGCGAGCGCCACATTGTCCCGAACCGTCAGGTGCGGAAAGAGATTGAAGTTCTGGAAGACGAATCCGATACGCGCCCGCTGGCGCAGAATCTCGCGCTCGGGCAGCTCGTGCAGCTTATTGCCGCGCCGCCGGTAACCGACCAGCTCACCGCCGACCCGGACGGTCCCGGCGTCCACCTTCTCCAGATGATTGATGGTGCGCAAAAGCGTGGATTTGCCCGATCCGGACGGGCCGAGAATCACGGTGACCTCACCGGGGCGCACTGTCAGATCAATACCGGCCAGCACCTGGTGTGTTCCGAAAGACTTGCGGACACTGCGTAATTCGACCGCGTACTCGCTCATCGCACACTGCCTTTCGCGAAGTGCCGCTCGATGTAGTACTGCGCGATATTCAGCAGCGTGGTCAGCACGATGTACCAGACCGTCGCCACCATCAGCAGCGGCACCACCCGGCCGTTGCGGCCGAATATCACCTGCACCTGATAGAAGAGTTCGGCGATGGCCATGGTCGAGACGATCGAGGTGCCCTTGAAAAGACTGATCACCTCATTGGCGGCATTCGGCAGAATGCCGCGCATCGCCTGGGGGACGATCACCTGGAAGAACTGGCGCCGCCACGGGAGACCCAGCGATTTCGCGGCCTCCCACTGCCCCTGATCGACCGAAATAATGCCCGCGCGAATGATTTCCGCGGAGTACGCCGCCTGATGCAGCGCCAAACCGATGACGGCGGCGGTGAATCCGCTCAGCACATTGTTCGTATCGGCGTGCAGGAACTCCGGTCCGAAGGGAATACCCAGCGACACCGTCTTGTAGAGGTAGGCGAGATTGAACCAGAACAGCAGTTGCACGATCAGCGGGATCGAACGGAATGCCCAGATGTATGTCCAGGAAATCACCTGCAGCACCGGGTTTTTCGACAACCGGCCGATCGCCAGCCAGATACCGATGAAGAAGCCGAGCAGTGTGCCCCAGAAGGTCAGCTCCAGCGTCACCTTCAGCGCCGCCAGCACGGACGAGGCGGTGATGTACTGCGCGAAGGTGGACCAGTCCCAGCCCGGATTGGTGATCAGACCGTGTGCGAACTGCGCGACCAGCAGCAGCGCGATGGCACCGGTCACCCAACGCCACGGATGCCAGGTCCGGGCGACGGTCAGTTCGCCGTCGTCCGCTGCGGTCGCCTCCCGGGATCCGGGTCGGGCAGCCAGGGTGCTCATATGGATTCGTCCTCCATCGGTCCCGGCGGTAGCACCCGCACCCGCGGGCGGGGGGTTGCTGCGACGTCTACGAGCCAGGTCTCTCGGTCGCTCTGGATGGTGAGGATGACGCTACGAGCCGGGGCAGCGAGTGTCGCCGGTCCGGATCAGCGTGAGTTCAATGAGGATCGGTACTCAGCTCGCGGCTTCACTGATACCCGGCGGCACGGCATCGTGCAGTCCGCGAAAACCACTGCGGTGGAACACGAGTGGCTCGGCATCGGAATGCGCGCTGATCCGGTGCACGCGCAACAGGACCACGGCGTGATCACCCGCGGCGACCTGCTCGTATATCGAAGCCTCCAGCCAGGCGGCGGCTCCGCCGATGAAGGCGGCATTGCCGTTGCCGGTGCGCAGATCCACATCCCGGAAGCGATCGCCCTTCCGCGAACTCAGACTGCGGGCCGCCGCCTCCTGATGTCCGCCGAGCAAACTCAATCCGAGCCGGCTGGCCTTCTCCAGGCGCGGCCAGGTCTCCGAGGAGTACTGCACGCACAGCGATACCAGCGGTGGATCCAGGGATACCGGGACAAAGGTGCTCACCACCATCCCGTATGCCTCACCGCCGATCTGCGCGCACACCGCCACCACCCCACTCGGGAAGTGCGCGAAGGTTTTTCGCAGGTCAGCGCCATCGGTTGAAGTCAGTGCGGCTCCGCCGCCGCGTATCGAGGTCAGCTCGCCCATCACCACACTCCACCACCGGGCTCACTCCCCCAACAGGTTTGAATTCACCACGATCCCAAAACGGGCGAACCCGCCCGACCATGGTGGTCGAGCGGGTTCGCCGGAATTCGGTGCGCCGGACGCGCTCCGAATCGCGTGTCTGTTTACTTGGCCCCGTTGAACGGCGCGTTGATCGTCGTGAAGTACTGCACGGCAGCCAGGATGGCGACCGGGGCGGTCACGAGCAGCTGACCGGCAAGGGTGCCCAGGAATCCGATGGCAGCCATGCCACCGAGGCAGCCGAGAACAGCGGCCGGAACGATCGGGCCGAACAGGCCGACGATCGCGGCAGCGGCAGCACCTGCGCCGACAACGCCACCGATGACGCAACCGATGGCCGCACCGCTGATGCCACCGACCAGGGTGCCGATGGTGGCGCCGGTCGCGATGGTGTCCTTGAGGCGATTCCAGGCGGCCTGCTCACGGTCGTACGGAGTCTTCCACGGCGCGGTGTCCTGGAACGGCAGGTCGACCGGCTTGTAGACAGCGTGGTCCACATCGAACTGCGGGGTCAGCGTCGCGACGTTGTCCTTGATCTCCGCGGCGATCGGGAACTGGAAGTCGTCGACACGGAAGCTCAGATCGGTGCCCGCGACGGTGGTGCCGTCGGCGGCCTTGATTTTGAACACACCGTTGTCGTTGACCAGCGAACCGGCGTCGGTCTTGATGATGGTGCTGGTGTCGGTGGTGGTGGCGGTGTAATCAATGGCGCCCGAAGGAGACTCGGGGGCAGCATTGACAGTTCCCGCGGTCACGCCCAGCGCAGCGGTCACCAGCGCCGCAATAGCGGCGAATTTCTTCATTTTCATGTACTGCTTCCCTCATCTACTTTGTGCAGTGCGTCGGCAAGCATCGAGCAAAATCCAGATGAACGGGACCCTTAAAACCGGCTTGATTCGAACTCGTGACACGGGGACGGCCCCCGTCCGGAGTCCGGACGGGGGCTGTGTCCCTGCAAGCTGTGACTGCGTCTCCGCAGCGCGCGTGGCTACTTGGCGGGAGCCACGTTGAAGGGAGCGTTGATGGTCGTGAAGTACTGCGCGGCAGCCAGAATCGCGACCGGAGCGGTCACCAGCAACTGCCCCGCGAGGGTGCCCAGGAAGCCGATGGCAGCCATGCCACCGAGGCAGCCGAGCACAGCGGCCGGAACGATCGGGCCGAACAGGCCGACGATGGCCGCAGCAGCGGCACCGGCGCCGACAACGCCACCGATGACACAGCCGACAGCCGCGCCGCCGACGCCACCGACCAGGGTGCCGATGGTGGCACCGGTGGAGATGGTGTCCTTCATGCGGTTCCAGGCGGCCTGCTCACGGTCGTACGGGGTCTTCCAGGGCGCGGTGTCCTCGAAAGGCAGGGCGACCGGCTGGTAGACCGCGTGCTCCACATCGAACTGCGGGGTCAGCGTCGCGACATTGTCCTTGATCTCCGCGGCGATCGGGAACGTGAAGTCATCGACACGGAAGCTCAGATCGGTGCCGGCAACGGTGGTGCCGTTGGCAGCCTTGATCTTGAACACACCGTTGTCGTTGACCAGCGAACCACCATCGGTCTTGATGATCGTGCTGGTCTCGGTGGTGGTGGAGGTGTAGTTGATGGCGCTTGCATCAGCGGCTTCCGGGGCTGCGCCCGCGGTACCAGCGGTTACGCCCAGGGCAGCGATCATCAACGCCGCAGCAGCGGCGAATTTCTTCGACAACATATGTTCGGTTTTCCTCATCAGGCGATCCGTAGGGGGAACTCCAAGATCGAAGCTGCATGACGAGAACAAAAGATGACTCGAAGGTGCCGCAGCAGTGAATATCTGTGCGGCACCTGTGAGTCAGTCAGTTATTTCGCGGGCGGCTGATTGATCGAAGGCTCGGTGATCGTGCTGAAGTACTGCACCGCGGCGAGAATCGCGACCGGTGCGGTAATCAGCAACTGACCCGCCAGGGTGCCGAGGAAACCGATGGCGGCAATACCGCCGAGGCAGCCCACCACGGCGGCCGGAACGATCGGACCGAACAGGCCGATAATCGCGGCGGCCGCTGCGCCGGCGCCGATAACGCCGCCGATGACGCAACCCACTGCCGCGCCGCCGATGCCACCGACCGCGGTGCCGATGGTGGCGCCCACGCCGACGGTATCCCGGAGCCGGCCCCACGCCGCCTGTTCACGGTCGTAGTCCGACTTCCACGGCGCCGAATTCTCGAAAGGCAGTGCGACGGGCTTGTATACGGCGTGCTCGGTGTCGAACTGCGGTGTCAGGGTCGCAGTATGGTCCTTGATATCCGCCGCGATCGGGAAGACGAAATCGTCTACCCGGAAGCTCAATTCGGTGCCGGCGACCGTTGTCCCATTGGCCGCCTTGATCTTGAACACGCCGTTCTCGACCGCCAGCGAACCCGCGTCGGTGGAGATGACGGTGTCCTTGTCGGAACTTGTTGCCGAGTAATTGATTACACCGTTGTCCGGTGCGGCCGGAGCTGCTCCGGCCGTCGCCAACGGTGCCACTGATGCCGCGATCGCAAGTGCCGCGATCCCGGTTAATTCCCTCATCTTCATTTGGTACTGCTTCCTCGCCACTGCCTGAAACGAACTGATAGCGGCAAGCATCAAGCAACCAGCGATTTCGCTGGAGGTTAAAAACCACCTTGATTCTGGCGGGCGGGCGTAATCACATCCATTACCCGGCACGTAATCGCTACTCGCGGAACAGTTCCGGGCGGGTCAGGCCTTCTTGGCGGCGGCCTTCGCCTGCTTCTTGAATTCCCTTACCTGCGTGAGGGTTTCGGCGTCGGTCACGTCCGCGACGGAGCGCCGGGAGCCGTCTTCGCCGTAGGCGCCCGCGGCTTCGCGCCAGCCGCCGGCGGTGAGGCCGCCCTGTTTGCCCAGCAGGGCCAGGAAGATTCGGGCCTTCTGATCACCGAAGCCGGGCAGCGCCTTGAGGCGCTTCAGGATTTCCTTGCCGTCCGGATCACCCCGGGTCCACAGACCCGAGGTCTTGCCGTCGTAGTTCTCGACGATGAAATGCGCCAGCTCCTGCACCCGGCGGCCCATGGAACGGCCGTAGCGGTGGATGGCGGGCGGGGTGGAGGCCAGCTCCTCGAATTCCGCCGGATCGGTATCGGCGATCCGCCGGATATCGAAGCCGCCCATCCGATCGGCCAGCTTCTGCGGGCCACGGAAGGCGTGCTCCATGGGAAACTGCTGGTCCAGCAGCATGCCGGTCAGCAGCGCGAAGTCGTCGTCCGACAACAGCTTGTCCGCCTCGGGGTCCTGCGCGAGGCACAGTTTGCGGCTCACCATCGTCAGATCATCCCACCCCGCCCGGAATCCGGACCGATCGCCCGGCCGCCGCGGCCCTGCCTTGCGGTGACGCCGGTCACGACTAGGCTCGGCGGCATGCCCGACACCATGGCTATTTCTACAGTGGGAACCGAGCCGCACGATGGCACCGGGGCCGGCTTACGTCCGGACCGATTCGACAGCGACGGCCAGGATCAACTGGTCGATGTCCAAGATCTGCAGGCCGCGCTACCGGGAATCCGGCGGCTGCGGAACTGGGCGCACGAAGCGCTGGCCACCCAGGCCGGCGAAAGCGCCGTCGACATCGGGTCCGGCACCGGGTCCGAGGTCTTCACCTTCGCCGATCTGGTCGGACCGGACGGCACCGCGATCGGCGTCGAACCCGACCCCGGTCTGCGTGCCGCCGCCGAACGCCGCGCCGCGCAGAGCGGTTCGGCCGCGAAGTTCGCCTCCGGGGACGCCTACGGCCTGCCCTTCGGCAGCGACACCTTCGATGTCGCCCTGTGCGAACGCGTCTTCCAGCACCTGACCAGCCCGGCCCGAGCCGCCGCGGAGATCGCCCGCGTGCTGAAGCCGGGCGGGCGAGTGGTCGTCCTGGACAGCGACTGGGGCACCGCCGTCGTCCACCCGGGTGACCGGAACGTGGTGCACGAGGTCATCGAGACCATGATCGCCCGCACCACCAACCCCTTCGCCGGACGGCGACTGGCCGGACAGCTCACCCAGGCCGGACTGGTTGTGGACGATATCGGCTCGCACGCCCTCATCCAGGACGGCGGCATCGGCGCCGGCGCACTGGTCGCCCGCATCGCGGACATGTCCGTCGCGCGCGGCTCCATCACCGTCCCGCAGCGCGATCAACTCATCGCCGACCTGGAAGCCGGTGCGGCAACCGGCGATATCCACCTCTCGGTCACCATCTTCGCGGTACTGGCCCACAAACCCAGCTGACAACACAGGGCACGCACCCGAGGGTGTGTGCCCTGTGGTTCGAATCATCTTCGCGCGCACCGGATTCCGGTGCGCGCCTTCTTATTCGCTACGCGCCCAGGAACTTTTCCGTCGCCGCGAGCAGAACGCAGGTGGCGACGCCGTCCATGGCCTTCTCCAGTTCACCGAGGGACGGGAAGCTGGGGGCGAGGCGAATGTTCTTGTCCTCCAGGTCCTTTCCGTACGGGTAGGACGAACCGGCCGGGGTCAGGGCGATGCCCGCCTCCTTGGCCAGTGCGACCACGCGGGTCGCGGTGCCCTCCAGCACATCCAGGCTGATGAAGTAGCCGCCCTTGGGCTCGGTCCAGGACGCCACCTTGGACGCGCCCAGCCGGTCCTCCAGGATCCGCAGCACCAGTTTGAATTTCGGCTCCAGGATGGCGCGGTGCTTCTGCATATGGGTGCGCACACCCTCGGCATCCTTGAAGAAGCGCAGATGGCGCAGCTGGTTCACCTTGTCCGGGCCGATGCTCTTCTTGCCCGCATGGCTCAGGTACCACTCCAGATTGGCGGTGGCGGACCCGAAGAAGCTCACGCCCGAACCCGCGAAGGTGATCTTCGAGGTGGAGGCGAAAACGTAGGGGCGGTTGGGGTTTCCGGCCGCGGCGGCCAGACCCAGCACATCGAGCACCGGATCGGCGGTATCGGTCAGCGGATGCACGGCATAGGCGTTGTCCCAGAACAGGCGGAAGTCCGGTGCGGCGGTCGGCATCGAAACCAGTTCCCGCGTCACGGCTTCGGAGAAGGTGACACCGGTCGGGTTCGAGTAGTTCGGCACCGCCCAGATGCCCTTGATGCTCGCGTCCGAGGCCACCAGCTCCGCGATGGCGTGCACGTCCGGGCCGTCGTGGCCCATCGGGATCGGGATCATCTCGAAGCCGAGCGATTCGGTGATGGCGAAGTGCCGGTCGTAACCCGGTGCGGGACAAAGGAACTTGAGGACGGGCTCGTCCACCCAGCGCCGCTCCGAATCGACCGCGCCGTGCAGCATGGAGAACACGATCACGTCGTGCATGAGCTCCAGGCTGGCATTGTTGCCGGCCAGCAGGTTCGAGACCGGAATGCCGAGCAGCTCGCCGAAGATGGCACGCAGCTCCGGCAAGCCGTGCAGGCCACCGTAATTGCGCACATCGGTGCCATTGCCGTCGCGGTAATCGCCATCGCCCGGCAGCGTGAGCAGGTCCAGTGACAGATCCAGCTGCTCGGGCGCGGGTTTTCCGCGCGTAATGTCCAGCGTCAGCTTCTCGGTCCGGAGCTTCGCGTAGTTCGCGGTCTGCGATTCGTGTTCGGACACGAGCTCCGCATGGCTCATCAAACCGATCTGCGTTTGCCGGGGCATCAGACAGCCTTTCCAGGGGCTAGGGGCAATGTATGCGGGTCCCGCGCGCATGGCGGCGGACCCAGCGATCACGTTACTTGGTAGGACCTCACCCTGGGGAGCTAAATATCAGCCCGCACACCTGGAGAAATTAGAGAGGACCCAGCGCACCCGGCAGAGCCCATTGACCCTTGCTGCCTTCCGGCCCTGGGGGAGTTCACAGGATGCGCGCCGCGCTGGATCCGTCGGCCAGTGTAGCGGCTCAGCGATGCTCTTGCCGCACGGGGTCGTTACGATCCAACCGACATCGCGGGGGCACCCGCTCGTTACCGGAGGGGAAACCAGTAGTGACAAGCAACAACCCAGGACCGGGCGGCCCTCAGGACCCCGCCAACCACCAGGAAACCGCGCAGTGGTGGGCCACCCCGCCCACCGGAGCCGAGGCGGGTCAGCCGGTCACCGGCGCCGATCCGACCATGCTCAACTACGGCACCGCGGGGATGCCGTATACGCCGCAGGCACAGCCCTTTCCGCCGCAGCAGCAGCTGCCGCCGCAGATGTCACAGCCACATCAGCAGATGCCGCCGCCGGTGAACAACTACCCCGGCCAGCAGCCTTATATGCAGCAGCAGCCCGGCCCGGCCCCGATGAACGGCGGCTACAACTACGGGACTCCGCCGCGTCCGCCCGGCGGCGGCAACAAGACGCCGTGGATCATCGGCGGTGTGGTGGGCCTGGTCGTGATCGTCGGCATCGGCATCGGCGCCCTGGCGCTCACCAGCAAGGACAAGCCGATCAGTCCGCTGGGTGACGACAAGAAGAAGAACATGGACGGCAACTACTCCATGGACACGGTCACCAACTCCTGCAGCCTGATCGACCCGACCGCACTCGCCAAGTGGTCGAGCACCCAGAAGAGCACGCCGGAGCACTCCGAGACCAAGGCGAGCGACTACACCGGCGGCCGCGCGAGCTGCAATGCCGATTACTACAGTGCCTCCGCCACCGACAAGTACCAGACCAATACCGCGCGCATCGCCCTCGATGTGGAGTTCACCGGTGCGTACGGCGGCCCGCAGTACGACTCGTGGAAGCAGTACGACACCGGAACCACCGGCTCCGGCCGCACCTCGGGTGACGTCACCGGCATCGGCTCCGCGGGCTACTGGCACGCCGAGACCCGTGACTACTCCTCGTTCAACGATCTGGACTACACGGTCGCGGTCAAGGACAGCAATGTCTCGGTCAAGGTGGAGATCAGCCTCAACCGCGCCTCCGGCGAACCGGTCTCCAAGGACGACGTCGCCACGGTCGCCAAGCAGCAGGTGCAGAAGGTCCTCGACGGGCTGAAGAAGAAGTAATCGGGCCGGCCGGAAACGACCGCGGAAGTCCGCGATTTGCTTTCGGCAGGGGGGCAGCCGGTATATTGCTCGACGGAGGATTCGCCTAGTGGCCTATGGCGCTCGCCTGGAACGCGGGTTGGGTTAACGCCCTCAGGGGTTCAAATCCCCTATCCTCCGCTCACGAAGGCCCCGCCCGGACCCAGTCCGGGCGGGGCCTTCGTCATTGTGCAGGTCGGTGCCCCTCGCCCGGCCCTTCGGGCGCGGACTCCCGTAGTGCGGAAGTGACCTCTGACAGTGCCGTATTCAGTAGTTCGGCGTATCGGTCGAGGTCTGGCAGCACTGCCGGGTCGGCGTGCACGGAGATCGTCACGGTGTCGCCGAGGCCGTGGACGCCGTGGGTCAGGTGCATGACCGAGCCGAGGCCCGGGAAGCCCGCGGTGAAGCGCACCCGGCCAGCGCCGAAGGACAGGTCGGCCGGGCCGCGGTGGACGCTGGACAGCACCGTGTGACCCGAAACTCGTTCGGGGAGAGACCCGATCGGATAGTGAGTCACGTCACCGTGCAGCACCCGGGCGGGCATGGCGTCGGCTACCCGCGAGCGAGCCTCCTGCAGTGGATGTTGCGCGCGCTCCCTGCGGACCGCCAGCTCGGCCGCGATCAGGTCCGCGCGGCGCGACAGCATCGGTTCGTGCACCGCCAGATCCACGGAGAGATCGGAGTAGCTGTTGCGGGCCGGGCCCGGCCCGGCAACAGCCATCGGAATCTGGGCCAGCAGCGTCCCAGCAGGCTCAGTGCGCTCGCCGACGGACTCAGTTCGCTCGCCGACGGACTCGGTGCGCTGCGCGAGATAGCGCTGCAGGGCAAGCGAGATGGCGGTCGCCGCCACCACGGTCACGGTGTAGCCGGGGACCCGCAGGGCCTCGGCATCGTGGACGAGCATGCGTGCCGCGTGCGCACTCGGGGAGGAGCCCCCGCCGTTCAGGAGATTCGGCGGTGCGCCCGGCGCGGGCGGCGGCACCGCGCCGGCCGCGGCGAGCTCGGCCAGCCGCCGCTCCGCACGAAATGCGGCCACCCCGCGAATCACGGTGCGCGCCATATCGATAGGCACGGTCGGCAGCGCCGCGGCGGTGGCCGTCCAGCCGTCGATCGGCACACCCGCGATCGCGCCGCTGGGAACGACCCGGCGCACGGCCCGCCGCGCCACGCCCTCCAGCGCACCGCTGATGCCTGCCACCGCGGCACCGATGCCTGCCGGTGCGGCCCGCGCGAGCGAGGCCGCATCGAATCCGCCCGGCGCAGCGGAGATCTCGAGCTCACGGCCCGACGCGGACTCGGAATCGGTGGTGGCGGGCTCGTCGAACAGCGCACGGGCGAGGGCGGCGGCGCGGCGGCCGTCGGCCAGGGCGTGCGAAAGTTGCAGGACCACTACGAGAGCGGGCTCGCCGGGAGCGAAGCCCGGTGCGCCGGTGACGCCCCGGAAGGTGTGCAACCGCCAGGGGCGGTGCGCGGCTCGGACTCCGGTGCCGAGCAGGTCACCCAGGGCGCTCGTCACGTCGGCCCAGGTGGCGTCCGGCAACTGGTGGTCGATGAACTGGTCCGGTGTGAATTCACAATTCGCCCAAATCGGATACGCAATGTTTGCAGGAGTATCCAGCACGCGCACCAGCAAATCCGGAATACCGGCAACCCGGACGGCCACTTCCGCCCGGAGGCGTGCCGCGGACCTGCCGGTGTCCGCGAAGCAGTAGAGCAGGAAGAGGTCGTTGCGGGTGCGGGCGGACAACCAATACATGGTGGCGTCCCGGGGCGCCAGGGAATTCACTCCCGGAGCCTATCGAAAGCCGCTACAGGCCAACCCGTCTGGGTGCTACCGTGTGTAGTAGAAGCCTTACCATCTCTTCGGGGGCGGGTGACCGCAAATGGCAACTCGTAATCGTCTGGCCGAACAGGCCGACGCAGCGGATGAGCGGTATCAAGCCGCCGCATTCCTCAAAAGGTCCATCAATAAAGTCTTTCCGACCCATTGGTCGTTCCTGCTCGGTGAAATCGCGCTCTACAGCTTCATCATTCTGCTGCTCTCCGGCGTGTATTTGACCTTGTACTTCGATCCGTCCATGAAGGACGTGGTCTACAACGGGGACTATCAGCCGCTGCGCGGCGTCACCATGTCGCGCGCCTACGAATCGTCGCTCGGCATCTCCTTCGACGTCCGCGGCGGACTGTTCGTGCGCCAGGTACATCATTGGGCCGCACTGCTTTTCAGCGCCTCCATGATCATCCACCTGTGCCGCGTCTTCTTCACCGGCGCATTCCGCAAACCCCGCGAGGCCAACTGGGTGATCGGCTCGGTGCTGCTGATCCTGGCCATGTTCGAGGGCTTCTTCGGCTACTCGCTGCCCGACGATCTGCTCTCCGGCACCGGACTTCGGGCCGCCTTCGCGGGCATCACCATGAGCGCTCCCGTCATCGGCACCTGGCTGCAGTGGCTCATGTTCGGCGGCGACTTCCCGGGCACCATCATCATTCCGCGCCTGTACATCGCGCACGTGCTGCTGATCCCCGGAATCATGCTGGCGCTCATCGCCGCTCATATCGCCCTGGTCTGGTACCAGAAGCACACGCAGTATCCGGGCCCCGGGCGTAGTGAGCGCAATGTGGTCGGCACCCGCATCGTGCCGGTGTTCTCCCTGGACCAGGGCGCGTTCTTCGCCTTCACGCTGGCGGTGCTGGCCCTCATGGGCGGGCTGCTGCAGATCAATCCGATCTGGAATCTGGGGCCCTACAACCCCTCTCAGGTCTCCGCCGGCACCCAGCCGGACTTCTACATGATGTGGACCGACGGCTTCCTGCGCCTCTTCCCGGCCTGGGAGCTGCACCTGTTCGGCCATATGGTGCCCGGCGCCTTCTCCGTCGCGATCGCCATGCCGGTCATCTTCGGCCTGCTCATCGGCTATCCGTGGATCGAGAAACGCCTGACCGGCGATCGCGCCCGGCACAATCTGCTGCAGCGACCGCGAGATGTGCCGGTGCGCACCGCGATCGGCGCCATGTCGCTGACCTTCTATCTGGTGCTCACCCTGGCCTGCGTCAATGACATCATCGCGCTGAACTTCCACATCTCGCTCAATGCCACCACCTGGATCTTCCGCATCGGGCTGCTGATCATGCCGCCGCTGGCCTACTTCGCCGCCTACCGGCTCTGCCTGGGCCTGCAGCGGGGTGACCGCGCGGTGCTCGAGCACGGCATCGAAACCGGTGTGGTGCGGCGACTTCCACACGGTGAGTACATCGAGCTGCATCAACCGCTCGGACCGGTGGACGCGCACGGGCATCCGGTACCGCTCGAATACCAGGGCGCGACGGTGCCCCGCAAGATGAACCAGCTCGGCATTGCCGGGCGGCCGGGCACCGGCGGCTTCTTCCGCGCCGATCCGGCGGAGGAGCGGGATACGAACGCGGCGGTGGAGCACGAGGCCGAGCACGCACAGCTGGCGGTGCTGCGGCGGGTGCAGCACGGCGGGAACGGGAGCGACGGCCACTGAAACCCGCTGCCGCACAGGTGAGCCGCATCCACCACGTGCGAAAAAGCCCCGAGTCGACGACTCGGGGCTTTGTTTTTCTCGATCAAGGGCCGGCTCAGGCCCGGTTGAACTCGCCGTCCGAAACACCGGCGAGGAATGCGTCCCACTCACCCGGAGTGAAAGCCAGGCTCGGCCCGTGGCCGCGTTCCTTGCTGTCGCGAACCCCGACATTGCCATCTACGAGGAAAGCCACCTCTACGCAGTTGCCATTGGGTCCGCTATGTTTGCTCTTGCGCCAGACGGCGCCTGTGTAATCCGCATTCACGGTTGTAGCTCCTTCGTTGCGTCAAGCGTGAGATCTTGCTGGCATCGATCTTGGTGGCAATGGGATCCATGGAGATTCGCGAATCCCTTGTACGCCCGAGGTTGCACGCAACCTCTCCGTACAACCTGCTCTCTGCACTTCACGGTGGGAATGCACCCCCGGTGGCCGTTCCCGGGCTAAACCCTAGCAGGGTTCGTCATTAGGAGATCGCATTCTTTCGTTTTCAATCAGCAAATACATAGCAAGGATAGCCAGCTAATTATTAGCCTAAAGATAGCCGCCTCTCGAAACGCATGAATGATAAAGATCGCAATAAAGTTGTCGGTTTGTTTGCGGACCTTTTGGCTAACTCCTGGTCGGACGCCGGGCGCGGTATCCGGGAAGATGGACTTCATGGCCGACCCCACGCAGGACGAGAGCGCTCGCGACCGCGACGACGACGGGCGGGCGCGGAATGCCCGGCCGCGTGATCGCTTCGGCCGTCCCCTGCCCTTCGGCAGCATCGGGGTGCCACGCATCCCCGATGATCTCCAGCTGGAGCCCGACGAGACCCTCGACTACGCACAGCGCCTACTCGACGACGGTCTCCCCTTCAACGCCCACGAGGTGTTGGAGGCGGCCTGGAAGCAGGGGCCGTTCGCCGAGCGGATGCTGTGGCAGGGACTGGCCCAGTACGCCGTTGGCCTGACCCACATTCAACGCGGAAATTCCAAGGGCGCTCGCACACTTCTGGAACGCGCGATTCACCGTCTCACCGCCTTCGGACCGCCCCCGTACGGTATCGACACCCCCGGTCTCATCGCCCGCGCGAACGCCATACTCGCTGCTCTGGACCAGGAAAAGCCGCTGACGGACGACGACCTGAGCCCCCGCCTGCGGCTTCGCTGAATACACACGGCAACTGCTACTTCGCATCGTTTGTGTGCACCCGCAAGAGTGCGAATGACCGAAAGTGCCGCGAAGTTTGCGAAGGTTGCGCCTAGCATGGACGACCGTGTCCGGATTCGGAAGATTCGCACCCAGTCCCTCAGGTGACCTGCACCTGGGGAATCTCCGCACGGCACTGCTGGCATGGCTGTTCGCACGCTCCACCGGCCGTGGTTTCCGGCTCCGGATGGAGGATCTGGATCGAGTGAAACCCGGTGCGGCGGAACGACAGTCGGCGGATCTCGCCGCGCTCGGACTGGACTGGGAGCCGCCGGTGGTGTGGCAGTCGCAGCGCCTGCCGCTCTACGACGCTGCCATCGCCGCGCTGACCGCGGCCGGGCGCACCTACGAATGCTTCTGCACCCGCAGGGAAATACAGCAGGCGGTGACCGCGCCGCACGGACCGATGGGCGCCTATCCGGGTACCTGCCGCGCGCTCACCGACGCCGAACGAGCGGAACAACGCGCCGCGGGCCGACCAGCGGCATTACGACTGCGGGCCGATATCACCGAACTGGTCATCACCGACGAGTTGCTCGGCAGCTACCGCGGCGCCGTCGACGATCTGGTGCTGCGGCGCGGCGACGGTTCGCCCGCCTACAACCTGGCCGTCGTCGTGGACGACGCCGACCAGGGCATCGATCAGGTGGTGCGCGGCGACGATCTGCTGGCTTCCACCCCACGTCAGGTCTATCTCGCCACCCTGCTCAGGCTGCCGATACCGCAGTACGCACATGTACCGCTGGTACTCAATACCGCCGGGCAACGGCTCGCCAAACGCGACGGCGCGGTCACCCTGCGCGATAGAATCGCACTCGGCGAGACCCCCGACCAGATACTGAATGCGCTCGCAACCTCATTGGGTTATCCCACCGCAACCACAATTGCGCAGCTGCTTAAGCAATTTCGCCCCGAGCGGCTGCCACAAGAACCGTGGACACTCGACCCGAACGGCTTGTTGCAACCCAGTTCGGGTCCGTAACGTACGCACTCGACCAGACCCCGAACGAATTCGACGAGGACGGCACAGACAATGACAAGCGGTGGGTACGACCCCAACCAGTATCCGCAGGGCGGCCAGCCGTATGGGCAGCCGTACCCGCAGGGCCAGCAGCAGCCTTACGGCCAGCAGCCCCAGCAGCCGTACGGGCAGCAGCCCCCGTCGGATCCGTACGGACAGCAGCCGCAGCAGCCTTACGGCCAGCAGCCGCCGTCCGATCCCTACGGTCAGCCGCAGCAGCCGGGCTACGGCCAGCAGCCGCCGCAGTTCGGCCAGTCCGATCCCTACAACCAGCAGCCGCAGTTCGGCCAGCAGCCGAGCTACCCCGGCCAGCAGCCGTACCAGCCGTACGGCCAGCAGCCTCCCGGGTTCGGCGGCGGGGGCGGCGGCTCGCAGCCCGGTGACCTGTGGCTGCGCTTCGCGGCCCGCTTCATCGACGGCCTGATCTTCGGCATCGTGGGCGCGATCGTGTACGTCCTGCTGCCCAACTCGATCGTGCTGGTGTGGGACATTCTGTTGCCGCTCATCACCTTCGGCTACTTCGTCTTCATGGAGACGCAGCAGGGCGGCCAGACCCTCGGCAAGAAGATCCTCGGCCTGCGGGTCCTCGGCCCCGGCGGCGCACCGCTGGATCCGGTCACCTCGGCCAAGCGCAACCTGTTCGTCGCGATCCAGTTCATCCCGTGCCTCGGCACCCTGGTCAGCATCGGCCTCGCGATCTACATCGCGGTCACCATCGAGCAGGACCCGAACAAGCAGGGCTGGCACGACAAGTTCGCCGGCGGCACCCAGGTCATCAAGACCAACTGACGCTGCCCCGAACGATAGAAGCGGGTGTGCCTCCTCATCGGAGGCGCACCCGCTTTGCTTTGCCCGGACGGTGAATTCGCTTGCCGGGGCGGTGAATTCGGCTCAGGTGGAGGGCGAGCTCACAATCCCGCCGATGAATAGCGCTAGGAACAGGATGCTGATCGCGATCCCGGCCGCGCCGATCCAGATACCGCCCAGCGCCAGCCCGCGTCCCTGCTGACCGGAGTTCTTCACCTGGTTCAGCGCGACCACGCCGAGAATCAGCCCGATCAGGGGCGCGATCGGCAGCAGGAAGCAGAAGAAGGCCAGCGGCACGCCGACGATCGAGACGATCAGCGCGGCAATGGCCAGACCGTTGGTATTCGACGACGGCTGTTGATAACCGTACGGCTGATATCCGGGCTGATAACCGTACGGAGGTTGTCCCGGCGCCTGCGGGGGCTGTGGATAGCCGCCCGGTGTGGCCTGTGGATAACCGCCGGAACCCGGCTGTTGATAGCCCGCGGCCGGATTCGGCTGCGGCGGAGGATAATTCGGATACTGCGACTGCGGCGGCGGAGTCAGCGGCGATTGCTGTGGATTCGGAGCGGAGGAGTACCCGAACGGTGGCGGCGTCGCCTGCTGCGGCGCGGAAGACGGGGTCTCGGGCGCGGCGCCCTCACCCCCGTACTGCTTCCACCACTCGTCGGAATCCCCGGATTGCGTCATGAGGTTCAGCCTAAGGCACCCCACCAGCCCATACCCATCGATCATTCCGGGGATACTTCTCCGCGTGAGCGATACGAAAACGGTCGATTCGGACCGATCTGGAAGCCCCGCGCCGGAGCACGCAGCATTTGCGACGGCCGCGGGGGGCTACTACACGCAGGTGGTCGTGATCTTCACGGCGGTTCTGCTGATCTCCAATATCTGCGCCACCAAGGGCGTGCAATTCTTCACCCACAACCACCTGTCCGTCGGCCCGGTCACCATCCTGCCGCTGACCCTGGACGGTGCGTTCTTCCTGTTCCCGCTCGCGTACGTGATCGGCGACATCCTCAGCGAGGTCTACGGCTTCCGCGCCACCCGCCGGGCCGTCTACTACGGCTTCGCCATGTTGGTGCTGATGATCGCCTGCTTCTGGATCGCCATCGAGATGCCCGCCGGCTCGCTCGGCGACAGCACCGACTCGTTCCGCGTGGCGCTGAGCAAGACACCGCAGCTGGCGCTCGCCGGAGTGTCCGGGTACGTCGTCGGACAGTTCCTCAATTCGGTGACCCTGGTGCTCATCAAGGAGCGCACCAAGGAGAAGCACCTGTGGGCACGGCTGCTCGGTTCCACCGTGGCCGGCGAGATCGGCGACACGCTGGTGTTCTGCTCCATCGCCGCGACGGCCATCGGCATCAGCACCTGGGGCGATTACATCAACTACGTGATCGTCGGCTTCGTCTGGAAGACCGGCGTCGAGATGATGATCCTGCCGATCAGCTACCGCTGCATCGCATTCCTCAAGAAGCGCGAACCCACCTACGCACCGCGTGAGCGCGCGGCGATCTACGAGTAGAACCACACATCGGCCGGGATCTATTGCGCTGCTGTGGATCCCGGCTCTCAGACGTCTTCGGGGGCTTTGAGGCGGCCGCGCCACTGGCCGAGGAATTCGGTTTTGTAGTCCTGGAAGTACCCGCCGTCGATGCTCTCCCGAATGCGGTCCACCAGGCGAACGGTGAAGCGCTCGTTGTGGATTGTGCACAGCGTGGAGGCCAGCATCTCCTTGGCCTTGAACAGGTGATGCAGGTAGGCACGGGTGTAGTTGGCGCAGGTGTAGCAGTCGCAGGTCTCGTCGATCGGCGTGAAATCGCGTTTGAAGCGCGCGGTGTTGATATTGAATCGGCCCGGCTCCACGTAGATGGCGCCATTGCGCGCCACCCGCGACGGGTTCACGCAGTCGAAGGTGTCCGCGCCGTTCTCGACCGCGGTGAACATATCCTCCGGCTCACTGATGCCGAGCATATGGCGCGGCTTGTGTTCCGGCAGTTCATCACAGCACCACCCGACGATGGTGCCCAGATTGTGCTTCTCCAGCGCGCCGCCGATGCCGTACCCGTCGAATTCCGTTCCGGCACTGCCGCGCAGCGCTTCCAGATCACGACATGCCTTGCGGCGCAGGTCTTCGTACTGCGCGCCCTGGATGACGCCGAACAGCGCCTGATACGGGCGGTGCGCACGCGCGATGGTCAGGCGTTCGTGCTCGTCGATGCAGCGTTGCGCCCAGCGCCGGGTGCGCTCGAGCGACTCCTCCTGGTAGCCACGGGTATTCATGAGCGTGGTCAGCTCGTCGAACGCGAACATGATGTCCGCGCCGAGCTGATGCTGAATGCCCATGGACACCTCGGGGGTGAAGCGGTGCTTCGAGCCGTCCAGATGGGAGCGGAAGGTGACGCCGTCATCGTCCACATGGGCGAGGCGCTCCTTGCCCTTGGCGATCACCTGATCGTTCTGCACGCCCACGGACTCCATGGCGAGCACCTTCTTGAAACCCACGCCCAGCGACATGACCTGGAAGCCGCCGCTGTCGGTGAAGGTCGGCCCGGGCCAGTTCATGAACTTCGACAGGCCGCCCGCCTCGTCGATGACGTCGGAACCCGGCTGCAGATACAGGTGATAGGCATTGGACAGCAGCGCCTGCGAACCCAGTTCCTTCATGGTCTCCGGCAGCACCGCTTTCACGGTCGCCTTGGTCCCGACCGGGATGAACGCGGGCGTGGCGATCTCCCCGTGCGGGGTGCTGATCAGCCCGGACCGGCCGTGGTGGCCATCGAGCCGAGTACCGACCTTGAAGGAGAATTCGGGAGCAGACACGCCGCCCATCCTCGCAGCCCGAACCCGGCGGTCCGCAGCCGCACCCACCTCGTCATCCCGGTGCGTTTTTGGCCGGGATCCACACCACCGGCTGATCAACCAGGCGTGTGGATCCCGGCCGAAAGCATGCCGGGATGACGGGAACTAGGTGCTGGACTTACTCAGCTCGATGGCGTCGGGCTGGTCGTCGTCTTCGATGGCGGCGGCGAATTGCGCCTGGTAGAGGCGGTAGTAGGCGCCGCGGTGGGCGAGCAGGCGCTCGTGCGTACCGGTCTCGACGATCTTGCCCTTCTCCATGACCACGATCAGGTCGGCATCGCGGATCGTCGAAAGACGGTGCGCGATAACAAAACTCGTGCGGTCCCGGCGCAGCGCCGCCATGGCGTGCTGCACCAGCAGTTCGGTGCGGGTATCGACCGAGCTGGTGGCCTCGTCCAGGATCAGGATGGACGGCTTGGCCAGGAAGGCGCGCGCGATGGTGATGAGCTGCTTCTCACCGGCGCTGACGCCGGAGCCCTCCTCATCGATCATGGTCTCGTAGCCGTTCGGCAGTGCGTGCACGAAGCGGTCCACGTACGCGGCCCGCGCGGCGGCGATGATGTCGTCCTCGGAGGCATTCGGATTGCCGTAGGCGATGTTCTCCCGAATGGTGCCGCCGAAGAGCCAGGTGTCCTGCAGCACCATGCCGATGCGAGAACGCAGGCGATCACGCGAGATTCGGGTGATGTCCACCTCGTCGATGGTGATCGCGCCGGAATCCACCTCGTAGAAACGCATGAGCAGATTGACCAGCGTGGTCTTGCCCGCACCGGTCGGCCCGACGATGGCCACCACATGCCCGGGCTCCGCGACCAGCGACAGATCGTCGATGATCGGGGTCTCCGGCTCGTAGCGGAAGGAGACGTTCTCGAAGGCCACCCGCCCGCGATCCAGCGGCCGCGAATCCTCGACCTGCGGATCGGGCACCTGCTCATCGGCGTCGAGAATCTCGAAGATCCGCTCGGCCGAGGCCACGCCGGACTGCAGCAGGTTGATCATCGAGCCGATCTGGGTGAGCGGCTGGGTGAAACCACGCGAGTACTGGATGAACGCCTGCACCTCACCGAGGGACAGATTGCCGGACGCCACGCGCAAACCACCGACCACGGCGATCAGCACGTAGTTCAGGTTTCCGAGGAACATGATGGCGGGCATGATCAGGCCGGAGATGAACTGCGACTTGAACGACGCGTTGTAGAGCTTGCCGTTGGTCTCGTCGAAACGCTCGCCGACCTCGCGCACGCGGCCGAAGGCGCTCACCACCTCGTGCCCGGTGAAGGCCTCCTCGACCTGGGCATTGACCTGGCCGGTCAGCTTCCACTGATCCACGAAGTGCGGTTTGGAACGCTTGGCGATCGTCGCGGTGACAATGATCGCCAGCGGCACGGTGAGCAGTGCGATCACCGCCAGCAGCGGCGAGATCCAGAACATCATGATCAGAATGCCGATCACCGACAGCGCGGAGATGAGCAGCTGGCTCATGGTCTGGTTCAGCGACTGCGCCATATTGTCGACGTCATTGGTGACGCGGGAGAGCACGTCACCGCGCGGCGCCGAATCGAAATAGCTCAGCGGCAGGCGATGGATCTTCTCCTCGATCTCATTGCGCAGCCGCTTGATGGTCCGGTTGATGACGACGTTCAGCAGGAACGCCTGCAGCCAGCCGAATACCGCGGCGCTGATGTAGAGCGCCAGCACGATGGACAGCACATGGCCGACGGCCGAGAAGTCCACGCCCGTACCGGGAATCACGTTCATGCTGGCGAGCATGTCGGCGAAGGTGGAGTCGCCGCCGACGCGCAGCTGCTCGACCGCCTGGTCCTTGCTCATGCCCGCGGGCAGCTGTTTGCCGACCACACCGTCGAAGATGAGGTTGGTGGCATTGCCGAGAATCTGCGGGCCCAGCGTATTGAGCACCACCGAGGCCACGGCCAGCACGAAAACAATGGATAGGTATAGGCGTTCGGGCGCGAGCCGATGCAGCAGGCGCTTCAGCGACGGGCCGAAGGATTTCGCTTTGGCGTCCGGCGCACCAGGATTGACCGCTCCGGGCCTCATCGGACCTCCTCCGCACTGAACTGCGACTCGACAATTTCCTTGTACTCGTTGCAGTCCTGCAGGAGTTGTTCGTGCGTGCCGATGCCCGCCATTGCGCCGTCCTCGAGCACCACGATCTGATCGGCCTCGCGGATGGTCGAAATCCGCTGCGCCACAATGATTACCGCCGCATCACGAGTTTCCGGGCGCAGCGCGTCCCGCACCCGCACATCGGTCGAGACGTCGAGCGCGGAGAAGCAGTCGTCGAACAGGTAGATGCGCGGCCTGCGCACCACCGCCCGGGCAATGGCCAGCCGCTGTCGCTGACCACCCGATACGGTCGTACCGCCCTGTGCCACAGGGGTTTCCAGCCCCTGCCCCATTTCCCGGACGAAGTCCGCGGCCTGCGCTATCTCCAGCGCGTGCCACAGTTCCTCATCCGTCGCGTCCGGCTTGCCGTAGCGCAGATTCGAGGCGATGGTGCCGGAGAACAGGTAGCCCTTCTGCGGGACCAGGCCGATCTGATCGCGCAGCAGCTCCAGATCGATATTCCGCACATCGGTGCCGCCCACCAGCACCGCGCCGTCGGTGACATCGATGAGCCGCGGAATCAGATTGATCAGCGTGGTCTTGCCCGCACCCGTCGCACCGACGATCGCGGTGGTGGTGCCCGGCCGCACCTGGAACCGAATCGACCGCAGCACAGCCTTTTCCGCGCCCGGGAACTTGAATTCCGCGAAGGCGAAATCGACCGCCCCGGGATCACCCTGGAACGGCTGCGGATGCTGCGGCGGCTGCACCGAGGACTCGGTCTCCAGCACGCCGCCGATGCGCTCGGCCGATACCGCGGCGCGCGGCGCCATCATGGCCAGGAAGGAGGCCATCATGACCGCCGTCAGGATCTGCATGATGTACGCCAGCATCGCGGTCAGCGAACCGATCTGCAGCGTCCCGTCATTGATCTCGTGGCCGCCGAACCAGATCACGCCCACCATGGTCACATTCGAGATCAGCATGACCAGCGGGAACATCATCGCCATATAGCGGCCGACATACAGCGACTGCTCGGTCAGATCCTTGTTGGCGACACCGAAGCGCCAGGTCTCCTGCCGCTCGCGCACGAAGGCGCGGACCACGCGGATACCCGTGATCTGTTCGCGCAGAACGCGGTTCACCGCATCGATGCGCGTCTGCATGCGCCGGAAGCCGGGCACCATGCGGGTGATGATGAAACCCATCGCCAGCGCCAGCGCCGGCACGGCGATGAGCAGCAGCCAGGACAGCCCGGCGCCCTCACGCAGCGCCATCACAATGCCGCCCACGCACATGATCGGGGCCATCACCAGGATGGTCGCGCTCATCAGCACCAGCAGCTGCACCTGCTGCACGTCATTGGTATTGCGGGTGATCAGCGACGGAGCGCCGAACACACCCACCTCACGGGCGGAGAAGCCGCCGACCCGGTGCAGCAGACCCGCACGCATATCGCGGCCCGCGCCCATGGCCGCCTGCGCGCCCAGATATACGGAGACGGACTGGGCGACGATCTGCACGCCGGTCACGGCGAGCATCATCAGGCCGGTGCTCCAGATGTAGCCGATATCCCCCTTGGTGACGCCGTTGTCGATGATGTCGGCGTTGAGGGTCGGCAGGTAGAGCATGGCGATGACCGAGATCAGCTGAAGCACGACCACCCCCGCCAGCTGCTTGCGGTAGGGCGCCAGGAAGGTGCGCAGAAGTCGAATCAACATGATGTTGGCAGGTTACCGCCATCGCGGGAGGACGGGCGCGAGGTTTTTCGGCTCGTCCGACATCGCCCAGGTCACATCAGATGTTCGGTTGGTCCAGGTCCTGCCACTGGGTGGAGACCGGGCCGCCGGTGCCGCGCGAGCGCCGTGTCCAGGCGTCCGGATCGTGCAGCAGCTCGTCCAGGAAGGACGGCAGGAGATCATTGGCGATATCGGCGACCGTCACCCGCTCGAGCACCGCGCGGATATTCACGCGCAGGCCGATCCACACCCGCTGCAGCGGTTCCGCGGCGCCGGCGTACTCCACATCCTCGGGGCGCTGCCCGCGCACCGAGGCGAGCGGACCCTCCACGGCGCGAATCACATCGGCAATGCTGATCTCGCCGGCCGGGCGAGCCAGGCGGTATCCGCCGTCCGGACCGCGGCGACTGGTGACGAGTTTTCCGCGCCGCAGGTCCGCCACCACCGACTCGAGCACCTTCGGCGGAATGTCCTGCGCACTCGAGATGGCATCGGCCTTGACCGAATCCGATTGCGCCTTCGCGATTTCCACGAGGGTGCGCACCGCGTAATCGACCTTCGCGGTGATGTGCAAGGGTCACTCCTGAGTTCGTGGGTGGCGAATGGAAACCCTATCGCGCCACCGTTGCTGTCCTTATTACCCGGTTCGGCAAGGTCATCGCACCGATATGCGCCAGTGCTACCGATCCGGATTCAGGACGCCGAGTGCGGCTTCCAGCAGTACGCCCTCGATGAGCTCCTCGGGGGCGTTGGGCACACTCTCCTTGGACATCAGCGCCGCGCCCAGGACCTGCATGGCGGCGGCAGCGCGCAGTATTTCCTCATCGCTGGCTCCCGGGCCCGCGAGCCAGGTATTCATGCGGCGGCTCAGCTGGATCAAATCCGGATACCGATCGCCGAGCGCATTGACTATTGCGACCGTGTCACGCATGCATAGCGTTCCGGCGGCCCGATGGCCCAGAATGGAGCGCAGGTGATCGGTCAGCACCTCGCGCACGGTCTGCGGCGAATGCGGAATTTCGTCGAGGCTCTCCACCGTCGAACGCAGGTCGTCGAACATCGGCTCGATTATCGCCACGAGCAGATCGACCTTCGAGGCATAGTGATAGTAGAGCGAGGCTTTTGTGATTCCCACCGCATCGGCAACCTCGCGTAGGCTGCTCTGTTCAAAGCCTTTGCTGGTAAATAACTGAATCGCGGCGTCCCGGATCGCGTCTTTCGTGCTTCTACCTGCGACAACAGTTCCTGCAGCACCTCGGCCCACCATGGGTCCATCCTCTCACCACGCCTCGCAGCGCGAGTCACGCCGATCAAGTCGAGGTTGTTCCTCCGCTTATTCCCTGGGTAGTCTACCTACCGCACGGTAGGCAGAAGTATGACGTGAAGGCGAGGAGCTGAAAGCTCCCGCGGCAGGGCTGTCTACGCGCTCACACGCACTTGTGGAGTTTCAAAACAACCATCGCCCCGAAACCATCGCCAGGAGAGTCCTCGTGTCCGTTTACCTCTATCGGTGGGGAAAGTTCGCCTTCCGCCGAAAATGGCTCATTATCGGTGTCTGGCTGATCTCGCTGATCCTCATCGGCGGCGTCGGCGGCTCACTAGCCAAACCCTTCCAGGACAGTTTCACCATGCCCGGGCTGCCGTCCGAGCGGGCGACCGAAATCCTCGACAAGCACTTCCCGGGCGCCTCGAACGATTTCGACCCCAATGCGGTCACCGGCACCTACGTGATCGGCGCACCGGCCGGTGAGAAACTCACCGACCCGAAGAACGCGCAGACCCTGCAGGCGTTCGTCGACAAGCTCAACGGGCTCGACATCATCGACAAGTCCGTCCCGGCGGCCGACCCGATCGACCTCACCAAGAAGATCGGTGACGCGTCCAAGATCGACTGCCTGTCCGCCGACCCGGCCGTGCGCAACTCCCCGGACTTCTCCGGGTCCTGCAGTAGCGCGCCGCTGAACGTGCTGAACAAGACCGCGCCCGATTCGGTCGCCATGGTCAAGGCGAAGTTCAATATCGCGAAGTTCGCGGATATCACCGCCGACAACCGGAAAGCGGCGTACGGCATCGGCGATGACGCGCGCGCAGCCGGGTTCACCGTCGAGATGAGCGGTTCCATCGCACAGGATCCGGGCGGCTCCTCGGGCAGCTCGGAAATGATCGGCATCGCGGTGGCGCTGGTCGTCATGATGGTCGGCTTCGGCGCGGTCGTCGCGGCGTTCGTGCCGATTCTCACCGCGCTCGTCGGTGTGGGCACCGCCATCTCCATCATCATGTTCGGCACCCACTGGCTGACCGTGCCGACCTTCACGCCGGTGCTGGCCTCGATGATCGGCCTGGCGCTGTCCATCGACTACGCCATGTTCATCGTCTCGCGATACAAACATGAACTGACAGTGTCGAATTCGCCGGAAGAGGCGGCGGGCACCGCGGTCGGCACCGCCGGATCCGCGGTCATCTTCGCGGGTCTGACGGTCATCATCGCGCTGGCCGGACTGAGCTTCGTCGGCGTCAGCTTCCTCACCTACATGGGTATTTTCGGCGCCGTCGCGGCCTTCATGGCCGTGCTGGTGGCCATCACGCTGATGCCCGCGCTCATGGGCGCCTTCGGCCGCTTCCTGTTCAAGCCGAAGCTGCCCGGTGTCGCACGGCACGATCCCGAGGACGAGAACTCCGTCACCAACGGCATGCGCTTCGCCAATCTCATCGGCAAGGCGCCGGCGCTGACCCTCGCGATCTCGGTGGTCCTGCTCGGTCTGCTGGCCGCACCCGCGGCCGGTATGCAGCTGGGCCTGCCCGGCGGCGATTCCATGCCGAAGGACACCTACCTCTACAAGGCGTACGAACTGCAGACCGCCGGCTTCGGTGAGGGTTCCAACGGCACCCTGATGTTCGCCGTCGATATGAGCAAGACGCCGGCCGATCAGCGCACGGAAGCCCTGAATGCGCTGCGCGACAAGGTGGCCCACGCCGACGGCATGGACTACCTGACCGTCGCGCAGACCAGTAAGGACGGCGAGGCCGCGCTCTTCACCGGTGTGCCCAAGGCCGGGCCGAACGACAAGGTCACCAAGGATCTGGTCAAGAACGCCCGCAATGCCGAATCGGAATTCAACAACCGCTACGGCATGGAATACGGCATCACCGGCACGACCGCGATCTACGCCGACGTCTCGGCGGGCCTGCTCAGCAAGATCGTGCCCTACCTGGCGATCGTGGCGGGCGCGGCCTTCCTGCTGCTGGTGCTGGTGTTCCGGTCGATCCTGGTACCGCTGACCGCCGCGCTCGGCTTCCTGCTCTCCATGGCGGCGACCTTCGGCGCGACGGTGCTCATCTTCCAGGAGGGCAAGTTCGGCCTGGTCGATCCGCATCCGCTGGTGTCATTCCTGCCAATCATGTTGATCGGCTTGGTATTCGGTCTCGCCATGGATTACCAGGTCTTCCTGGTGACCCGCATGCGTGAGGAATACGTGCACGGCAAATCCGCCAAGCAGGCCATGATCAGCGGCTACCACCACGGCGCCCGCGTCGTGACCTCCGCCGCCGTCATCATGATCTCGGTCTTCAGCGCCTTCATGCTGGACCCGAACGTGGTGGCCAAGTCCATGGGCTTCGCCATGGCCGCGGGCGTCCTGCTCGACGCCTTCGTGGTCCGCATGGTCCTGATCCCGTCCCTGCTGGTCCTGCTCGGCAAGTGGGCCTGGTGGATCCCCAAGTGGCTCGACCGCATCCTCCCCGACATCGACGTCGAGGGCACCAAGCTCGCAGCCCTCAAGGGCTCCGCCCCGGTGCTGGACAAGGAACCGGCCGCAGTCTGACCTGCCACAGCGCTCGGCCCCCACTCGATTCGAGTGGGGGCCGAGTGCGTTCCGGGCGACTTTCGAAGAGTCCGGGTGACTCCAAAGAAAAAGCCCCGCAACAGGTTTCCCTGTTGCGGGGCTTCTCAGCGGTGGCGGAGGGATTTGAACCCTCGGAGGGGGGTTACCCCTCACACGCTTTCGAGGCGTGCTCCTTAGGCCGCTCGGACACGCCACCGCCGGTGACATTACCGCAGCACCCGCCCAATCCCGAAATCGGCTGGGGAGGGGGTCAGGGGCGCTGGGTGCGGAAGAAAGTGTCCAGGAGTGCGGCGCAGTCGGATTCGAGGACGCCGCCGCGGACCTGGGGGCGGTGATTGAGACGTCGGTCACGGACCACGTCCCAGAGTGAGCCGACGGCACCGGTTTTCGGTTCCCAGGCGCCGAAGACGAGTTTGCCCACGCGGGACAGGACCAGGGCGCCGGCGCACATGGTGCACGGTTCCAGGGTGACGGCGAGGGTCGCGTGTTCCAGGCGCCAGCCGTCGCCCATGACCCGGGCCGCCGCGCGCAGGGCGAGGACCTCGGCGTGTGCGGTCGGGTCGCCGAGGGCCTCGCGGGCATTGGCGGCGCGGGCCAGTTCACGGCCGGAGCTGTCGAAGACCACCGCGCCGACGGGGACGTCGCGGGGGTCGGCCAGCTGTGCGGCTTCGATGGCCGCACGGATCATCGCCTCATCGGAGAGCGGCACGGAGTCCGCGCCGGAGACCAGGCCGGAGTCTGCCCCGGACAGCGATACGGCGCTACCCGGCCGCAAGGGCCCGGTAGCGCCGGTGGACGCGTTGTGACGGCTCATCCCGGCCGGGATCAGCGCGGGAGTTTGTCGAGCACCGCCGAGAACTCATTGGCGAAGCCGAGTCGCTGGGCGATCATGCCGAGCTGTTCGTCGGGATAGAGGTCGGTTTCGGCCAGGATGACGCTGAGGACCGGTTCGGGGAGACCGAGGTCGGAAAGAACGCCCAGGTCACCCTCTTCCCAGGGCTCGACGTCGTCGAGATCGTCCGGATCGATATCCGGAATCTCGACGTTCAATTCCTCGAGCACATCGGCGGCGATGTCGTAGTCGACGGCGGCAGTCGCATCCGAGAGGAGGATTCTGCTGCCGGTCGGGCCCGGACGGAGGATGATGAAGAACTCGTCGTCGATATCGAGCAGACCGAAAACGGCGCCGGAAGCTCGCAGCTCACGCAATTCGGCCTCGGCCGCGGACAGACTGGAGAGGGCCTCCGCACTCAGCGGAGTGCATTTCCAGTCGGCTTCTTCGCGGACAACCGCCACTGCGAACCCTTCCACGTCGTCGTACTCATCCGACGCCGCCCTGTTCGTGCTCGAGCGCTGTGCTGCCATGGGCGCAACGGTAGTCCGCTTCGGGGTAAATGTTGAAGTCGTATGCGAATCTGATGGCATGAGCGGCCATTCGCAAACAGCTGTCTGTGTCCTCGGCGCCGGGTTGATCGGCGGATCGGTGCTGCGCGCCGCCGCCGCGGCCGGTTACGACGTGTGGGGGTACAACCGGTCGGAGGCGGGCGCCGAGGCCGCACGGGCCGACGACTTCGATGTGACCAGCGCAATCGAACCGATGCTGCGGCGTGCCGCCGAGACCGACGCGCTGATTGTGGTCGGGGTGCCCATGCCCGCGCTGGACACCATCCTGTCGGATGTGAAGTCCTTCGCACCGGACTGCGCGCTCACCGATGTGGTGAGTGTGAAGGCCCCGGTTGCGGCGGCCGTGCGGCGGCACGAGCTCGGCGGGCGGTACGTGGGCGGGCATCCGATGGCGGGGACCAGCGAGTCCGGTTGGGCCGCATCCACTCCCGACCTGTTCCAGCGGGCCGCCTGGGCGGTGAGCGTGGATCCGGGCACGCACGCGGGCGCCTGGGAGCGGGTGGCGCGGCTCGCGCTGGACTGCGGATCCGTGGTGGTGCCCGTGCGCAGCGAGGAGCACGATCGCGCGGTCGCGCGCATCTCGCATCTGCCGCACGTCTTCGCGGAGGCCCTCGCCATCCAGGGCGGCGGCGGCGGACCGCTGGCGCTCGGCCTGGCGGCGGGCTCCTTCCGCGACGGCACCCGTGTCGCCGCCACCGCGCCCGACCTGGTCCGGGCCATCTGCGACCCCAATTCGGCCGCCCTGCTGGAGGTCCTGGAAGACGCCCTGCGCGTCCTGGAGGGCGCCCGCGACACCCTCCGATCGGGCGGCACCATCGGCCAACTCGCCGACGCCGGCCACGACGCCCGAGTCGACTTCGACGACAACGAGCGCTGGGCCATCACCGAAATCCGCCCCGGAGACCAGGATTGGCTCGCCCGGCTCGCCGACGCCGGCCGCCGCGGCGGAGTAATCGAATCCCTCGCCTGACCGACCCCGTCATCCCGTGCCCACCCCGTCATCCCGGTGCGTTTATGGCTGAGATGAACACCGGGCGCTGATCAGCCCGTCGCGGTGGATCCCGGCCACAAACGCGCCGGGTGACACGGGTGATCAGATGCGTTCGGCGAGGCCCGGGTAATCGAGGAGGAAGCCGTCGTCGTCGACGGTGACGGTGGCGGTGGAGACCGGGGAGAGGACGTGGATGCCGTCGGCTCCGCTGCTGTAGGTGACGCTGGCCTCCTGCACGAGCAGGTCGGGGAGGCGGACGTAGACGACCGGGACGGTGACGTCCCCGCTGGCGTGCGCCAGGCCGTAGCGGCGGATGGGCAGGGTGTTGAAGAAGGGGCTCAGCACCACGTCGACGTCGAGGGCGCCGCCGAAGGTAGAGCGCACATGCGTCCCGCCGGCATCGATGAGCCAGTAGTTCTCTTCGTCCCGGGCAATGGAGGCATGCCGTTCCCCGGTGGCCAGGGTGCTGCGCAGCGACAGCCGCCGCGTCACCCCGTTCTCATCGGTGACCAGGTCGTACGACGCGCTGAACGCCGGATGATCCGCACACTCACCGGCAATGATGCGTCCGGCCGCGCGAATCCGGTTGCCGCTGAGCACCACCCGCGCCGACTCCATGCGCGACGAATTGTGCGCACGCCAGGTCAGTATCGACGGCCACTTCGACACCGCCGGTCTAGAGTCCTCGCTCCCACTCTCCGTCACGCTATAACCGTACGTGCAGCGCGTTCCGGCCCCGCGACCCACGCGGCCACGCGCCCGCAACTGCACGGGCAGGCGCCAGCCGACGCGCCTCCGGGGCGATGTCATCACAGTGCCCGGGTCATCAGGCGTCCGGTCCTCACTGCCCTGCGCTGCCACCTTCTTCCTGGTCGGCGACCCCGTCGCGCGGTCACCGCCCAGGTGCTCACCGCGATCTTCGCGTGAGCAGTTCCGTTGCGAGCGGAAGCACTGTGGGCCGCGCGGGCCGCTGTCAGGTTTATCGGCGTGTCGCGGGCGTGATTGCCCGGTCGGCGGGGCTCGGCGTGCTAGCTCGCCGGTTATGCCCGGTGTTGAACGTGGGTGGGTTCGCGGGACTCGAGTAACGTAGTCGCGGGTGTTTGGGGAACTCGTGGTTGAAAGGAATCGGTGTGACTGGCGCGCGGATGGTCGGGCTGTTCGCCGGGATCGGCGGGCTGGAGCTCGGACTTTCGGCGCACGGGTGGCGCAGCGAGTTGCTGTGTGAGATCGATGCGGGCGCACAGGGGGTGCTGGCGGCGCACTTTCCCGATGTCGAGTTGCATTCGGATGTGAAGCGCTTGCGGTCACTGCCCGCGGGGACGGAGTTGGTCGCGGCCGGGTTCCCGTGCCAGGACCTGTCGCAGGCGGGCCGGACGGCCGGAATCACCGGTGCCCGTTCGGGTTTGGTGGACGAGGTGTTCCGGCTGGTGCGCCGCAAACGCGGCCCGCGCTGGCTGCTGATGGAGAACGTGCCGTTCATGCTGCAGCTGGGCGGCGGGGCGGCCATGCGGCACATTACGAGCGCGCTGGAGGAGCTCGGCTACCTGTGGGCATACCGGGTGGTCGACGCGCAGGCGTTCGGGCTGCCACAGCGCCGGCAGCGGGTGCTCATGCTGGCCTCGCGCACCGAGGATCCGCGCCCGGTGCTCTTCGGCGCGGATGCCGGCCCGCGCACGGTCGGCGATCCCGAGCACGATCCGTGCGGCTTCTACTGGACCGAGGGCACCCGCGGCCTGGGCTGGGCGGTGAACGCGGTGCCGACCGTGAAGGGCGGTTCGGCCCTGGGCATTGCCAGTCCCCCGGCGGTGCGCCTGCCCTCCGGCGAGATCGTCACGCCCGGCATCACCGATGCCGAACGCCTGCAGGGCTTCGATCGGGATTGGACCACACCGGCTCTCGACGTTCCGGGGGTGCGGCCGGGCCATCGCTGGAAGCTGGTCGGCAATGCGGTGAGCGTGCGCATGGCGTCCTGGGTCGGCGGCCGGCTGGCCGAGGCCGTCGACGACCCCTTCGAGGAGGGCGAACCGCACACCCGCCGCGCCTGGCCCGCCGCCGCCTGGGGGCGCGACGGCGTGGTCTACCGAGTTCCGGTGTCCACCTGGCCCGTTCACGCGCCGTACGAGGATCTGCGCTGGTTCCTCGACGATGTCCGCCTGCTGTCCGCCCGCGCCACCGCCGGATTTCTGCGCCGCACCAGCATGGGCACGCTGCGATTTCCGCCGGGCTTCATCGAGGATATGGAGAACCACCTCGACCGCATGGGCGGCTTTCCGCGCGAAGCCGCCTGACGTCCTCCCACCGGGCCCCGAAGCTACTCCCACCGGGGGCAATGCCCTGTCCACGGACACGGTGGTAAGCCGTAAAGGTGACCTCCTCCGCCCAGCGCCCCGCGACCGATGCGGCGACCAGTGCCCGGATGGCGAAGCAGCGCAGGGTGAATACCGCGCCGGAATTGGCGCTGCGCCGGGAATTGCACAGGCGGGGTGCGCGGTTCTTCATCGATAGGGCGCCCCTGCCGAAGCTGCGCAGGCGGGCCGACATCGTTTTTCCGCGGCGGAAGGTGGCGGTGTACGTGGACGGGTGCTTCTGGCACAGCTGCCCCGAACACGCCACCGCGCCGAAGAACAATGCGCAGTGGTGGGCGGAGAAATTGGCCGGGAATGTGGCACGGGATCGGGATACCGATGCGCGATTGGCGCAGGCGGGCTGGACGGTGGTGCGGGTCTGGGAGCACGAATCGCCCGATTCGGCTGCCGACCTGGTGATGCGAAGTTTGATGCGGACAGCGTGAGGATCGACCGAGCTGATGCGCGACAATGGACTGATCACCGGACCGTCCGACCAGTCCGGACAGCTGAACTGCGAGAGCGAGCGAGGCCGGCGAAAGCGAGTACGGCGATGATGCCAACCGAGCAGCAACAGGCGGCAGCGACTCCGGACGAGTCGCCGCCGACGCCGCGCTGGAAGCGGATGCTCCGCTGGTTGATCGCCCTCCTGATCGCTCTCGCGGGGCTGGGCTACTCCTCCTGGGTGCTGGAGTTCCTGCTACCCATCCCCAGCGATCCGACCAATACCTTCCTGAGCCAGCTCGCCGAGAAGGGCGCACCGTTCCGCTGGGTGTTCACCACCGGCGATACCGTCTCGGGCACCATGCTGGCGGTGGCCGGCATCAGCGGACTGCTCTTGTTCTCGCGCCGCCGGTATTCGAACATCGGCTGGATTGCGCTCATGTGTTTCGGCATCTCGACCATCGCGGATGCGCAATTCTCGCTCTCGCAACCGGATCCGAACAAGCACGTGTATTCCGATACCGGGCTGTTCCCGCAGTTGCATCAGATCCACGCGCTCACCAGCACGCTGGCGGTGTTCTCCATCTATATCGCGATGGTCGCGTTCAGTGTGGCGGCGTTCAAATACCGGCGCTGGCCGATTCTGCGGCACACCGGGCTGTGGATTCTGATCGTCGGTGCGGTGGTGACGGCGTGGATGATGATCGCCGACAATCTGCCCGGCAATTACGGTCTCGGAATCGCGCAGCGCATCCAGGTGGGCGCCATGTCGCTGTGGCTGATCGTGCTCGCGGTGCAAATCGTTGTGGCCGAACGCGATCGCGGCACCGCTGGGTAGGGTCGAGTGGTGACCAGCGACGCACCGGAACTCACCGCGATCCCCACGCAGCTCGATACTGTCGCCGCCGCGACCGCCCGCCTGCTCGGCGCCGTCTCGGCCCTGCACGACACCGATATGGTGGAGCCTTCGCTACTGCCCGGCTGGAGCCGCGGCCATGTGCTGGCACATCTGTCCCGCAATGCCGACAGTCTCGTCAATCTGCTGCTGTGGGCCCGCACCGGCATCGAAACCCCGCAGTACGCAAGCGCGTTCCTGCGTGACGCCGATATCGAGACGGGTGCGCCGCGCGCCCTGCACGAGCAGCTGGAGGACCTCACGGCCGCCTCCGAACGCTGGCTGGCGCTGGCCCGGGTGATGCCGCAGGAGAGCTGGCAGGCCGTCGTCCGCAATCGCCAGGGCGGCGAGATGGCCGCCACCCGCGTGGTGTGGATGCGCCTGGTGGAGGTGGAGATTCACCATGTGGATCTGAATACCGGTTACACCCCGGCGGATTGGAGCAGCGCCTTCGTGGATCGCCTGCTGCCCCAGGCCGTTGCCGATCTCGCCGCCAAGGAGCAGGGCCCCGGTTTCACCGTCACGGCCACCGATACCGGCTGGTCCGGCGCCGTCGGCACGCCGGGCGCCACGATCACCGGCCCGGCCACCGCGCTTGCCGCCTGGCTCGTCGGCCGTTCCCCCGGTGCCGATCTCACCGGCGATCTCCCGGATCTCGCCGCCTGGAAGTGAGCGGCGCGCGGATTCGCCTGTGCCGCAACCCCTGAATCGGAAAGCCTGTCCGCACCGAGCGGACAGGCTTTCTTCTTATGCCGACCCCGATCGGTGGAAATAGCACCGAGTTACGGTGTCGTCGAACACAATTGCGCCCGATACGAATAACGGGACCCGGACTTGATTCGGCGACCGCGATCATATAGAACTTGATCGTTGTCATTCGCAACGCGAAACGTTCTGCACGCCAACTAATTTGAGCGTGCGGCGGGGGTTAAGGAAACAATCATGCGCAAGACCATGTCCAATTTCGGTCGCAAGGCTCTCATTGCGGCTTTGCCGCTCGCCGTCGCCGCGACCTTCGCGAGCGCGGGAACGGCTTCCGCCACTGCCCCCGATCTCGCCCCGCAGTCGGCCGCCGTCGTCCAGATGGCCGTGACTCCGGAAGCCCCGATCGCGATTCAGCCCGCGGCCGCCATCGCCCAGCCCGCCGCCCCGGATGTCGCTCAGCCCGTCGCTGCCGAGGCCGAGGCCGTGAGCGCGCCGGGTCCGCAGAACATCGCCACCAATCCGGATGCGGCCAACCATGATCCGCTGGCCAACGGTGCGGCCCTGGGCGGCATCATCGGCGGCGTGACCGGAGCCGTCGTCTGCGCCGTCACCATTATCGGCATTCCCCTCATCCCGCTCTGCGCCGTCGGCCCCGCGCTGCAGCTGGCCCTGGTCGGCATGCTCGTCGGCGCGCTTGCCCCGCAGGTCATTCCGCAGGTCCTGCCCTGATCCCTCGGGATGAATGATTCTTCCGGCAGCCGAATCGAATTCGGCCACCGGAGGGAGAGCACCGAAGTACCGCAAGGCCTGATCGAGCCGGGGACGCCCGGCTCGCTGCGGGTTCGGGGACGCCCGACTCGCAGCCTGGCCGAGAACGCCAGAAACCCCTCCGCAGTGCGGAGGGGTTTCTGTGTTTTTGTGCGCCCGAAGGGATTCGAACCCCTAACCTTCTGATCCGTAGTCAGATGCTCTATCCGTTGAGCTACGGGCGCATGGCTATTAATTTATTTACCCAGCGAGCTGGGGTCTTGCAGCCCGGTGAACCGGGCTTGGCGGAGGCGAGAGGATTTGAACCTCCGGTCCCCGTGAAGGGACAACTCATTAGCAGTGAGTCCCATTCGGCCGCTCTGGCACGCCTCCTGGAGCCTTCTCTTACGAGGGCGCCGGTCCTTTCGAACCGCCGGGATGAAAGATTACACAGCAGTCGACCATTAGACAAAACGGCTGGTCAACGTAGGTGACTGTCGAACCAATCGAAGATCCGGGTGCGCGCGTCGAGGGTGAAGGCGTCATCGAGGTCGGCCGGTTCGAAGCCGGGGTGGTCCGGGCGGTGGTGCAGCCCGGGGTAACTGACCACCAGGGTGGCGACGACGGCGCGGGCCGCGGCATCACGCAGGCGGTCGATGTGGTCGGGCGGGGTGCGCGGATCGTCCGCACCGAACAGGCCCAGCCAGGGCGCTTTCAGATCGGGGGCGGCGGCGATGAGCGCGACGGCCTGTGGGGTGAGCGCGGTGTCGATGCCGGGCGCGGCCACGCTGACCGCCGCACCGATCCGGCGATCGGTGGCCACCAGGGCCGCCGCGGTGCCCGCGGAGTCGAAGCCGAGCACGCCGACGCAGTCGCGGAAGACGCCGCGACCGGTCAGCCAGTCGAAACAGGCGTCGAAGTCTTCGAAAAGATCCGCGCCGAACACTTTGTCGGGAACCACGCCGTTGGCCCGGTGGAACAGGTCGGGGGCGACCACGGTCCAGCCGTCGTCGGCCAGTGACCGCATGAGTTCCAGCAGTGGGTCGGTGAATTCGCGTGATTCGTGCAACACCACGATGCCGCCGCGTGCGTGACCGTCCGGTTCGATCACTATGAGAGGAACCTTTGTCTTCTCGTGCACAGGCGCAAGATCTCGGAAAATGCCCGCCATGCAGCCAGAGTAGTTGCGCAAGGTAACTTCGGGATTAATGTTTGCGGGAGGCCGTCGCCCCGGAGATTTTCCGGGTACGGCACCACCGAAGGGGCTCGACGGGCCGGGACATAGGCTGGAGCTGTGAGCGCGCACATCCGTCCGGACCTCGATGTCATCCCGGCCTACGTGGCCGGCCGCACCCAGCCCGGCGTGGTGAAGCTGGCCAGCAATGAGACCACCTTCCCGCCGCTACCTTCGGTAGCCAAGGCCATTGCCGAGGCCGCGGAGCAGGTGAACCGGTATCCGGATAATTCGGCGCTCGAATTGCGCACCGCCATCGCGGAATTCCACGGCGTCGAGGTGGCGAACGTGGCGGCCGGGTGCGGAAGTGTCGCGATCTGCCAGGAGCTGGTGCAGATCACCTGCCTGGCGCCCACAGATGAGGTGCTTTTCGCCTGGCGCTCGTTCGAGGCGTACCCGATCGTCGCCCAGGTGGCCGGGGCCAAGGCCGTGCAGGTGCCGCTGGACGGCGAGTACGCCCACGATCTGGACGCCCTCGCGGCGGCGGTGACGCCGAATACCCGCGTGGTGATCGTCTGCAATCCGAACAATCCGACCGGTACCGCGCTCGGGGCGGCGGCCATCACCCGCTTCCTGGATGCCGTGCCCGCGGACGTCCTTGTGGTGCTGGACGAGGCCTACTACGAGTACATGCGCCTCGACGATCAGCCCAACGGCGTCGAGCTGGGCCGCGATCGCCCGAATGTGCTTGTGCTGCGCACCTTCTCGAAGGCGTACGGGCTGGCCGGACTCCGCGTCGGCTACGCGGTCGGCGCACCGGAGGTCATCACCGCCCTCATGAAGGTGCATATTCCGTTCAGCGTGAACCGAGTGGCGCAGGCGGCGGCCATCGCCTCCCTGGAGGCGCGGCACGAACTGCTGGAGCGCACGGATGCCGTTGTGGCGGAACGTGATCGCATACGGGACGCGCTGCTCGCGGTGGGTTACCAGGTGCCGGTCAGTTCGTCGAACTTCGTCTGGCTGCCGCTGGGCGCCCGCAGCGCCGAGTACGGCGAGGCGAGTGCCGAGGCGGGCGTGCTCATCCGCCCCTACGGCGCCGACGGGGTGCGGGTCACCGCGGGCGACCCGCACGAGAACGATCTGTTCCTGAGCTTCGCCACCGCGCCGGAGACCGTCGCCCGCTTCCTGGGCTGAGCCACCACCCGCTTCCGGTACCCGGCCACAGTCCGCTTCCCGGCTGGGCCACAGTCGATTTCGCGCCTCAGCCGATTCCGAGTCCGTCGGCGAGGGTCTGCCAGGAGCGCGGTAATTCGTCGGCCCAGTAGGGCCACGAGTGCGTCCCGGTGAGGCGGCGGTCCACCACCGCCGGGATGCCGAGCTGCCCGAGGCGATCGGAGAGCTGGCGGGTGCACATATCCGCCCCTGCCTCGAGCGGTCCGCCGAACAGAATGGCGCTGCGCGCGTCCGGATTCCCGGGACCGTCGTGCTCCCCGGGGACACCGCTGCCGGAGGACAGGTAGATGGCCTTGCCGCGCAACGCTTCCGCGTGATCGACCACATCGTGTTCGGCCCACTGCGGATTGTCGGACGGCCCGAACATATTGTCCGGATCTCCGCCGAAGGTGCCGATCACCGCGCGCGCCTGGGCCTGGCCGAAATCGGAACTCATTGCGTAGCAGCCGCTGTGCGCCCCGATCGCCCGGTAGAGGTCCGGATGACGCACGGCGAGCATCATCGCGGCCTCAGCGCCCATCGAGACGCCCGTAAGGCCGTTCATGCCATTGCCTTCGAAGCGCGCATCGAGCAGCGGCGGCAGTTCCCGGGTGAGGAAGGTTTCCCAGCGGTTGGTGCCGAGCTTGGGATCGGCGTGCAGCCAGTCGGTGTAGTAGCTGGCGGGGCCGCCGAGGGTGAAGACCACATTCACGTACTTGTCGGCGAAGAAGTTCAGGGCGCCGCCTTTGACGGCCCAGTTGTTCACATCGGGTGCGGCGCTGCGGCCGTCGAGCATGTAGAGCGTGGGGCGGGGGGTGCCGCGGTCGGCGGGCACCAGCACCTGGACATCCACGACGCGGCCCATGGCGGGTGAGAGGACCGAGACGCGCAGCAGGCGGTCACCCACATTCTCGATGTGCGAGATAGCCGCGTGCATCGGATGTACGGGATCGACCGCGGGCGGCGACTCCTCATTGGAGCCGGAGTCGACCGGCGGCTGCGCGAGAGCGAGCGAAGGTGTCAGCACCGCCGCACCGGCGAACAGTGCGGCGCTGGCCAAGGCGCCGGCAAGGCGACGCCGTACTCGACGGCGGCGATCCACAGCAGCGATCCTGCCAGAAGGCGACAGCGACGAGGTGACCCTCCGCGCGAGTCTCCGCCAACGGTGAGTCGCGCCACACTCGACGGGAAAGCCCTGCTTACAGCGGTGGGCACCGGCTCGAAAGCCGGTGCCCACCTCTGGTTTTCCAGCGGAAGCGGAGGGATTTGAACCCCCGGTCGCTCTCACGACGTCCGCTTTCAAGGCGGATGCATTCGGCCGCTCTGCCACGCTTCCAGGGGACTGATGGTAGCGGATGCGCCCGCCGGGGCTAGTCGGAGCGTTGGTCGGACGCGAGGTTGACCAGTTCCATGGCGGCCGCCAGCGTGGCGAGTTGCTGCGGGGTGAACAGCTCGACGAAGTAGCGGCGGACGGCGGCCACGTGACCGGGTGCGGCGGCCCGCAGCCGGCGCATGCCCTCATCGGTGAGCTGGGCCAGTACACCGCGGCCGTCGTCCTCGGCGGGTATCCGCCGGACCACGCGCTGACCTTCGAGGCGGCGGATCTGGTGGGTGAGGCGGCTGCGGGAGGAGAACACGCCATCGGCGAGATCGCTCATGCGCAGGGACCGGCCGGGCGCCTCGGAAAGTTTCACGAGAATGCGATAGTCCGCGAAAGAAAGTGCGCTGTCGCGCTGCAATTGTCGATTGAGGTCGGCCATCAGGCGCTGGGAGCCGTCCATATAGGCCCGCCACGCGCGTTGCTGCTGCGGAGTGAGCCATTTCGGTTCGACCGCCGGGCCCTCGGTTCCGACTGCCACGGTTTCATTGTATTGGCCGGTACCGCGCCGTGGCTGCGCACGGCCCCATGACGACACATTCCCATCGGGGCCGCGTGTCACCGGGATTCAGATCCGGTAGGAGGAGATCATGGTGCGGCTCAGGTCGTCGAGGGTGGTGCAGCCCGAAAGTCCCATGGCCGCATCGAAATCCGCGAGCAGGGTGCGCAGGGCGTGGCGGACGCCGTCGCGGCCGGCCAGGCCCAGACCGTAGGCCCAGGGGCGGCCGTACAGGACGGCCTTGGCGCCGAGCGAGAGCGCGATCATGATGTCGGAGCCGGTGCGAATGCCGGAATCGAAGAGCACATCGGCGCGATCACCGACGGTCGCGACAATGGTCGGCAGGGCGTCGAGCGCGGCGATGGCGCCGTCCACCTGACGGCCGCCGTGATTGCTCACGATCACCGCATCCGCGCCCGCGTCCACACATTGGCGCGCGTCATCGGGGTGCACGACACCCTTGACGGCAATGGGCAATTCGGTCCAGTCCCGCAGTCGCGCGATATCGGCGGGCCGCAGGCCGTGATTGCCGAAAAGCCCGAGCCAGGTGAGGACGGCCGCCTGCATGGCCTCCTCGCTCTGCTCCGGCGGCACCGCGAGTTTCGCGCGAAAGACCGGATCGGACAGGTAATTGGCCATGCCCTTGCCGTGCAGGAACGGCAGGTGCCCCAGCGCCAGATCCCGTGGCCGCCAACCCAGAGCGGGCGTATCGATGGTGACGACAATGGCTTTGGCGCCGGCCTTTTCGGCGCGCTCGACAAAGGAGCGGGCCAATTCCGGATCGTTGGGCCAGTACAGCTGATACCACCAGTCACCGGCCAGGGCGCCGGCCTCTTCGATGGTGGAGGAGCCCGCGGTGGAGAGCACCATGCCGATGCCGAGTTCCCGGGTGACCTCGGCGACCACGGTCTCGCCGCGCTCGTGCAGCAGGCCGAGGACACCGATGGGCGCGGTGAGAACGGGTGCGGCCAAATGGGTTCCGAGCACCTCCACCGACAGATCGCGGGCGCCGGGGCCGCTGGTGCCGCGCAGCATGCGGGGCATGAGCCGGTATTTCTCGAAGGCGTGCAGATTGGCTGCCGCGGTGCGTTCGGCCGAGGCGCTGCCCGCCACATAGGCGAAGGCCGCCGGTTCCAGTTCTTCCCGGGCGCGGGCTTCGAGTCCCGCCGCCGTCATCGGTAGCGAAGGGACGATGCCTGCGAGTCCGGAAAGGTAGATCTCGTTCTGGAAATCGACGAAACTGCTCATTCGGCAAACGCTAGTACCAACACCCAGGGTCCGGGCGGGGTCGGAAGTTCTTTCCCGGTGCGTAACTTACGCCGGAATCGATGCGGTTCAGCGGTTGCGGACACGCACCAGCGCACGCGGCGACTCGGCCGCGACAAAGCCGGAAATCGCCATTGCGGTGAAGATGGTCAGCGCGCCCACGGCGGTCAGTATGCCGATCATGGTTTCTCCCTTTTCGAAGTGGTCACTCCACGATGACCGGAGAAGCTGACAGGATGCTGTGTCCCCGCCGAGCCTGGCCTGACAGTAATCGTTCGGAACGAGCCGTACGCTCGGTTTCATGTATGCGGTGACACTCGACGGATTCGGTGAGCCCGATGTCATGAAATGGGCGCAGGTGCCGGACCTGCCCGCGCCCGGACCGGGCGAAGTAGTGATCGAGGTGACGGCCGCGGGGGTCAACCGCGCGGATCTGATGCAGCGTCAGGGCTTCTATCCCCCGCCGCCCGGTGCGAGCGAGACGCTCGGCCTGGAATGTTCCGGTGTGATCGCGGCGGTCGGCCCCGGGGTGCGGGATTGGCAGCAGGGCGATCAGGTCTGCGCGCTGCTCTCCGGCGGTGGCTATGCCGAGCGGGTGCTGGTGCCGGAAACGCAGGTGCTGCCGGTGCCCGAGGGCCTGGATGTGGCTGCGGCAGCGGCGCTTCCGGAGGTCGCTGCCACGGTCTGGTCGAATCTGGTGATGCGGGCGGGGCTGCACAGCGGGAATTTGCTGCTGATTCACGGCGGCGGTAGCGGAATCGGCACGCACGCCATTCAGGTGGGCCGGGCGCTGGGCGCCCGGGTCGCGGTGACCGCCGGATCCGATGCGAAACTGGAGCGCTGCCGGGAACTGGGCGCGACGGTGCTGATCAATTATCGCGAGCAGGATTTCGTGACCGTGCTGCAGAGCGAATACCCCGGCGCGGACATCATTTTCGACAATATGGGCGCGGCCTACCTGGAACGCAATGTGGCGGCGCTCGCCGAGGACGGGCAGTTGGTCATCATCGGTATGCAGGGCGGGGTGAAGGCCGAACTGAATCTCGCTGCGCTGTTGGGCAAACGCGGCACCATTCATGCCACCAATCTGCGCCGCCGCCCGGCGCACGGCCCCGGCTCGAAGGGCGAGATCATTGCCGAGTTGCGCAAGCACCTGTGGCCGCTGATCGCCGAGGGCACCGTGGTTCCGGTGGTGTCGGCCGAGCTGCCCATTTCCGATGCGGCACAGGCGCACCGGCTGCTGGACTCCGCCGATACGGTCGGCAAAGTCATTCTGCGGATCGAATAGCTGGGTATCGAGCTGGTCAGGTATCGAGCGCGGTGAGCGCGCGGCCGAGCTGATCGATCTCGAATTTGGTGGTGTAGGGCGCGAGGCCGATGGTGACGGCCCCGCCCTCGTCATTGACGCCGAGCGCATCGAGCAGCCGGCTGCCGCCGTGCGAGCCGCTGAGCGTGCCGATGCGCGCGTCGGCCAGCTTGGCGGAGACCTTCTCGGCCTGCATTCCGGAGATGGTGAAACTCACCGTCGGAATGCGGGTGGAGGCCCGCCCGATCACGGTCAAATTCGGGATCTGGTCGAGGACCGACATCAGATGTTCGAAGAGCTGATCGTGATAGTCCTGCAGTGAGGTGATGGACATTTCGAGGCGTTCGCGGCGGGTGCCGGTGGCGCGTTCGTCGAGTCCGGCCAGGAAGTCGATGGAGGTGGCGAGCCCCGCCAGCAGCGCGTACTGGTGGCCGCCGACCTCGAGACGTTCGGCCCCCTTGGCATACGGATTCAGCGACATGGACGGAATGCGGTCCAGGAACGCGGGATCGCGGAAGACCAGCGCGCCGATCTGCGGGCCACCCCAGGCGGGTGCGCTCAGCGCGATCACATCGGCATTGAGTTCGTCGATATCGATGAGCGCGTAGGGCGCCGCGCCGAAGCAGTCGGCGACCAGCAGACCGCCGACCTCGTGCACCCGATCGGCGGCCACCCGCACGGCGGGTGCGGAGCCGACAATGGGCGAGGCGGCCGTCAATGCCACCAATCGGGCGGTGGGGCCGATGAGTTCCTCGAACTGCCAGGCCGGCATTTCGCAGGTCTCGATCTCCACCTCGGCCCAGCGCACATGTGCGCCATAGCGATTCGCGATGCGCAGCCAGGGCGCGACATTCGCCTCGTCATCCAGGCGCGACAGCACGATCCCGGTGCCCAGACCCAGCCGGGAGCTGAGCGATTCGGCCAGCCAGGCGAGCAGTACCGCCCGATCCGGGCCGAGCACCACGCCCGCCGGATCGCCGCCGACCAGATCCGCGACCGCCTCGCGGGCGGCCTCCAGAATGGCGGCGCTGCGCTTGGCCGCGCCGTGCCGATTGGTATGCGTGAAGGCGGAGGTCCGGAAACCCGTTGATACGGCGCGCGATACCGAATCCGGAACCAGCATGCCTGATTGCGGGTCCAGGTGGATCCAGCCGTCGCCCAGGCCAGGTATGAGGCCCCGAACCCGCGCGACGTCGTAAGTCATGCTGGCCACTCTAAAGGCAGAGGGCAAGTCGGCGTAACGGTGTGTGTGGTTTGGGTGGGTGCCGCTTAGCGCCGTCGGCGGTGACGGGACATGATGGAGGCATGACGCAATCGGATGGGGCGCCGGAATCCATTGTCGTGTTCGGCCCCGAGGGCAAGCCGCTGATGATTCCCGCTGCCGTGCAGGTCGGCGGCGAGGCCACCGAGTTCACCGGACAGGTTGTCGGTGCGGCTAATTCCGACGAATCGGTCGAGCAGGAAGAGTCGTTGGCCGACATGGTGGAACAGCCCGCAAAGGTCATGCGCATCGGCACCATGATCAAACAGCTGCTGGAGGAAGTTCGGCACGCACCACTGGACGACGCCAGCCGCACCCGCCTGCGTGACATCCACCGCACCTCCATTCGCGAACTCGAACAGGGCCTCGCCCCCGAACTCCGCGAAGAGCTCGAGCGCCTCGCCCTGCCCTTCAGCGATGACGTCATTCCCTCCGACGCGGAATTGCGCATTGCCCAGGCGCAGCTGGTCGGCTGGCTCGAAGGCCTCTTCCACGGCATCCAGACCGCCCTGTTCGCACAGCAGATGGCCGCCCGCGCCCAGCTCGAACAAATGCGGCAGCTCCCCCCGGGCTCGACCACCGCCGATCCGCGCGGCCACGGTTCAGCAGGCGGCGGCCAGTACCTCTGAGGAACTCGGCCCCTGCCCGAAACAGCTTCTCGACGGCGAAGAATCGGAAGCGCTGCAAGTTCGCGGCCCGCCTCGTTCCGGACCGCGAACCCCGCCGTAGCGAAGCGGAGGCAAAAGGTACTGAGCTAGGGTCGGGTGCTGTGCCTGCTGCTGCTCCCCCCGACTCGGCGACGATCGAAGCGCGCCTGGACAATGAACCGGTGCCGCTAGTGTCGGACTCTCAGTCCTTCAGCCGAGCCTGGAAGGACTTCCGCGACGGATTCGCCCAGCGTGAGCTGTGGCTCGCGCTCGGCTGGCAGGACATCAAGCAGCGCTATCGCCGCTCGGTGCTCGGTCCGTTCTGGATCACCATCGCCACCGGTTTGCAGGCCGCCGCGATGGGGTTGCTGTACGCCACCCTGTTCGGGCAGTCGCTGAGCTCGTACCTGCCCTATGTGACAGTCGGCCTGATCGTCTGGAATGTGATCAATGCCAGCATTCTCGAGGGCTCGGATGTCTTCATCGCCAACGAGGGACTGATCAAACAGCTGCCGTCGGCGCTGAGCGTGCACGTGTACCGCTTGGTGTGGCGGCAGTTCCTGTTCTTCGCGCACAACCTGATCATCTATGTGGTGATGCTGCTCGCATTCAGCATCTGGCGGCATCTGCACTGGTCGGTGCTGCTGGCGATTCCCGGACTGCTGCTGCTGTTCATGAACGCGCTGTGGGTGACGATCGTGTTCGGCATCTTCAGCACCCGGTACCGCGATCTCGCGCCGATCCTGGGTAGCACCACGATGATGCTGTTCGTGCTGACTCCGGTCATGTGGAAGCCGTCGGCCCTCAACGGCCAGGCCAGCGATCGTGCGAAGCTGGCGGAAATCATCCCCACCTTCCACTACCTGGAAATCGTGCGCGCACCCCTGCTGGGTGATCCGATCCACCTGCACAGCTGGCTGATCGTGGTGGCCATCACCGTCGTGGGCTGGATCATCGCGATACTGGCTATGAAGAAGTTCCGTTCCCGCGTCCCCTACTGGGTGTGAAGGCTTCATGACCGACAATGTGAGTATCGAAACCCAGAACGCCTGGGTCGAGTTCCCGATCTTCGACGCCAAATCCCGATCGCTGAAGAAGGCGGTGCTGGGGTCGGCCGGTGGCGCCATCGGGCGCAACCAATCCGATGTGGTGGTGGTCGAGGCGCTGCGCGATATCACGCTGTCGCTGAAGGAAGGCGATCGTGTCGGCCTGGTCGGACACAATGGCGCGGGCAAATCCACACTGCTGCGGCTGCTTTCGGGCATCTACGAGCCGACCCGCGGCAGTGCGCGGATTCGCGGGCGAGTGGCGCCGGTCTTCGATCTCGGTGTCGGCATGGACCCGGAGGTCTCCGGCTACGACAACATCGTCATTCGCGGCCTGTTCCTCGGGCAGACGCGCAAGCAGATGCTCGCCAAGATCGACGAGATCGCCGAATTCACGGAATTGGGCGACTATTTGGCGATGCCGCTGCGCACCTACTCCACCGGTATGCGGGTGCGGCTGGCCATGGGCGTGGTCACCTCCATCGATCCGGAGATCCTGCTGCTCGACGAGGGCATCGGCGCGGTCGACGCGGAATTCATGAAGAAGGCGCGAACTCGCCTGCAGGAATTGGTCTCTCGGTCCGGTCTGCTGGTTTTCGCCAGCCATTCCAACGAATTTCTGGCCCAGCTGTGCGATTCGGCTATGTGGATCGATCATGGACAGGTACGCATGCATGGCGGCATCGAAGAAGTAGTCCGCGCGTACGAAGGCCCGGAGGCGGGCGATCACGTGGCACAGGTGCTGCGGGATTTGGAACGTGAACCGGAACGGAATCCCGCATGAGCGAGCCCAGCGAGCGACCATCGAGCCCGGTGGACCAGACCACCCCCAACTTCGCGGACGATGCCCGCATCGTCGCCATTGTCGTCACCCATAAGCGCCGGGAACTGCTGGCCGAATCGCTGAAGGTGCTCTCCACCCAGACGCGGCCGGTCGACCATCTCATTGTCATCGACAACGGCAACGAGTCCGAGGTCGGCGATCTGGTGCGCAATCAGCCCATCGAATCCACCTATCTGGGTTCGGAGCACAATCTCGGCGGCGCGGGCGGTTTCGCGCTCGGCATGCTGCACGCGCTGAGCATGGGCGCGGACTGGGTGTGGCTGGCCGATGACGACGGCCGCCCGGACGGTCCGGAAGTGCTTGCGACGCTGTTCGATTGCGCCAAGCGGCATCAGCTGGTCGAGGTGTCGCCGGTGGTCGCCGATATCGACGATCCGGACAAGCTGGCCTTCCCGCTGCGCCGCGGCGTGGTGTGGCGGCGGCTGCGGTCCGAACTCGGCGACGAGGATTTCCTGCCGGGCATCGCCTCGCTCTTCAATGGCGCGCTGGTGTCCGCGCAGGCCGTGGACATTATCGGCGTGCCCGATCTGCGGCTGTTCGTGCGCGGCGACGAGGTGGAGGTGCACCGCCGGCTGGTGCGCTCCGGACTGCCGTTCGGCACCTGTCTGCAGACCGCCTACCTGCATCCGAACGGGTCGGAGGAGTTCAAGCCGATTCTGGGTGGGCGGATGCACACGCAGTATCCGGACGATCCGGTGAAGCGCTACTTCACCTATCGCAATCGCGGGTACCTCATGTCGCAGCCGGGTATGCGAAAGCTGTTGCCGCAGGAGCTGGCTCGCTTCGGGTGGTACTTCCTGATGCAGCAGAAGGATCCGCAGGGATTCATGGAGTGGCTGCGCCTGCAGCGGCTCGGGCGGCGCGAGCAGTTCCGCAAGCCCGAGGCCAGTGCACCGGGCAAGACTCCGTCCTGACGGCGGCAAAAGCGCTGGTAGGAAAATCGATTGCGCCGATACGGGCAGCCTGACAGGGTTGTCCCGTTCTTGTTCGGCGCGCGATCGCTTCGGTGGTCGCCCAGGGAGAGTTGAGGAGGTGGAATACGTGACTGCAGCACGGATTGTCGTGCCCGCGCGAGGTTCGTTCGATCGAACCGGCGCGCCGCGCGTACCCACCTCGAATTTCCCGCGCTGAGTCCTCGAACGGGCTCGGCCCGTCGAAGGACTCTCCCCTCATGTCTGTGGTCGATTTCGACCTGCTCGCCCCCTACGGCTGGACCGCCTCCGTGGCCGCCGAATACCTTCCGCTGCTCGGCAATTCGCTGATTCCGGCGCGGGTGCTCCGCATGGATCGCAGCGAATGCGATGTGGCCGTGCCCATTTCCGGCACCCGGCTGCCCGATCAGACTGCCGCCGTTATCGTGCGGGCTCGCTGCCCGCGCCCGGATTCCGACGTCAGTGGCCTGTGCACGGGCGACTGGGTCGCCCTGGGCAGTGATTCGGGGCAGCTGCCCGCCACGCGCGGGATGCTGAACAATGCGGTGGTGCGGCACTTGCTGCCGCGGCGCACCGCGATCGTGCGAGCCGCGGTGTCGGGGCACTCCGATTCCCGCGGCCGCGCGGCCGATCAGGTCCTCGCCGCGAATGTGGACGTCGTGCTGATCTGCACGCCCGGTGACGGGGATGTGGATCTCGGGCGCATCGAGCGCATGCTCGCCCTGGCCTGGGAATCCGGAGCGCAACCGGTGGTCGTGCTGACCAAAGCCGAACTGGCTCCGGATCTTTCGCTCGACGAGGTGCGCGGCGTCGCACCCGGCGCCACGGTGCTCGCGGTGAGTGCCGCGACCGGTCTCGGCATGGAGGCGCTGATCGCCGTCCTGGAGGGCACCGTCGCCCTGCTCGGCCCCTCCGGTGCGGGCAAATCCACACTCGCCAATGCCCTCCTGGGTGCGGAGGTGTTCGCCACCAACGCGGTTCGCGAAGGCGATAAGCGTGGCCGCCACACCACGGTGCACCGGGAACTCCGTCCACTCCCCACGGGCGGAACCCTCATCGACACCCCGGGCCTGCGTTCCATCGGGCTCTGGGAAGCCGCCGAGGGACTGGGGCGGACCTTCAGCGATATCGAATCCTTGGCTACCAGTTGCCGTTTCGCCGACTGCTCCCACAATCAGGAGCCGGGGTGCGCGGTGCTGGCCGCAATCGAAGCGGGCGCCCTCCCCCGGCGCCGGCTGGACAGCTACCGCAAACTGACCCGCGAAAACGATTGGATGGCCGCCCGCTCCGACAGCCGCCTGCGCGCCGAACGCCAGCGCGCCTGGAAACAAATCAACAAGGACCAGCGCCGAATGTACCGAGAGCGCAGCCAATTCGGGCGCTGAGCACCTGGTCAATCGATCACCGGGCTCTGATGGTGGCGACACGCCGCCAACCCCCACCATCAGAGCCCACTCGGCGAATCACCCCACCCTCGAGACTCTCTCGACCACCTCGATGGGTGGAGCGAGCGCCGAATGGGCGCTGTGCGGGTTGGACGAGTGATCACCAGGAACTGGTGGCGGGAGTTTCTCGGATGATGCCGCCGTCAGTTCCTGGTGATCGATTGTCCAGGGGGCTAGTCCTTTTGGCAGGTGAGGTCGGTGGTGGGGAGGGTGCCGTCTTTGAGGTAGGTGTTGACGGCGGAGTAGACGCAGGTGTTGGGGTAGCGGCCGAAGATCCAGTGGATGGCTACGTTGTCGAGGGTGACCATGCGGGAGGCGGTCAGGGCGCGGTGCATGCCTTCGGCGTTCGCGTAGGTGGTGCGGGTGTCCCCGGTGGATTGCACGATCAGGGTGGGGATCGAATTGTTCACCACGGTGGGCGTTTCGATGGGAGGCGCCCAGAATGCACACGGGGTGATGTTGTTGGTGAAGGCGCCGAAGACCGGCTGGGTGGGGCGGGCCGCTTCGATATTGCGCCAGTACCAGGCCGGATCGCGGGGGACTGCGACGTCACCGCACATGATCGCCATTTGCGCCGAACCGTCCGACGGGAGGGCGCGCACCATGTAGGCGAGGGCTTTTGTGGTGCCTTCGTCGGGCTGTACCGCGCGGCCGTCGGCGGCGTCGGCGAGCAGTCGCACCTGTTCCGCGACCTGCTGATGCTGCCGCGGATCGTCCAGTCCGGCGAACAGCAGCATGGGCAGATCGTGCTGATCGACATCGAATTCACCGACCCGGAGCGGCTTTTCGGCCGCGCGGCGAATCAGATCGACCACGGTGGCGCGCACTTGATCCCGGGTGCTGCCGAGGTGGTAATCGCCATCGTGCGCAGCGGTCCAGTCGGCCCAGTCGTCGAGAGCGGCCTCGTTCGCGGGACCCATGTCCTGGGTCATCTGCACCGCGCCGTAGCGGGCAGGGTCGACCGCGCTGTCCAGCACGATGCGATCGCTGCGCTGAGGGAACATCTGGGTGAAGACCGAGCCGAGGTAGGTGCCGTACGAGGTGCCGTAGTAGCTGACCTTCTCCTCGCCGAGTGCGCCGCGAATGACGTCCATATCGCGGGCGGTATTGCGGGTTGTGATGTGCCGCAGCCAATCACCCTCGGTGGTGGCGCAGCGCAGCGCGAGATCCGATTGTGTCGCAACGGTTTCGGCGTAAGCCCTGGCATCGATGCCTGCCGATTGCAGGCCGAAGCCGCGAGGCCACTTGCAGTTCACCGGGGTCGAGCGGCCGACACCGCGCGGGTCCATGCCGATGAGGTCGTAGCGGGCGCGGACATCGGGGGTCATGGCCGCACCGACGTCCACCATGAAGTCCAGGCCCGAACCGCCGGGGCCGCCGGAATTGGAGAGCATGACGCCGTGCCGTTGCGCCGAGTCGGTGGCAGCGATGCGGGAGATCGCGACGGTAATCGTCTTGCCCTGCGGCTCAGCGTAATTCAGTGGCACGGTGATATCGGCGCACTGGGCCTTGGCGGCGTCCAGTCTCGGGTCGTCGCAGGGTTTCCATTCGGGGCGCTGACTGTAGAAGCGATCCAGGCCGACGGTCGGGGACGGGTCGGCGCTCGCCCGATCGGTGATCACGACGCTGGTCACCGCGGTGGCCGCGGCGACGACGGTGAGGGCGGCGAAGGCGATTGCGTGTGTGCGGCGCATGGCTGGTTCTCTCATCCTTCACAGAGCGCGGTATCGAGCACCTTGGTGACGGCGGCGGAGGTCGCCTCATCGGTCGGCAGCTGGTTCACGGTGACCGTGACGGCCGCGCCGCCGGTCGCGACGCCATTGCGGGTTTCGAAGCCCGGAATGCTGCCGCCGTGTCCCCAGACCTCTTTGCCGCACGGACTGGACTGGCGGACGAGCCCCAGTCCGTAACCCGCGCCGGGCATTCGGTCGAAGGGGACCGTCTGCTTCATCTGCGCCAGTTGGGCGGCGGGCAGCAGATCGCCCTTCAGCAGTGCGGTGAAGAAGCGGTTGAGGTCGGCTCCGGTAGAGATCATGGCGCCGGCCGTACCGCCCCAGGACGGATCAAGATCGGTGAAATCGACTCGCTTGCCGTCGATTACGTGATAGCCCTCGGGGTGGGCGCCGCGGATCACGGATTCACCCGAGGCCGGGTAGTAGGTGTCGTGCAGGCCGAGCCGGTCGATGATGCGGCTGGTGATCTCGTCTGCGGCGGGACGGCCGGTCATGCGTTCGATGAGCATGCCGAGCAGTACGTAATTGGTGTTGGTGTACACCGCTTTCGCGCCGGGGGTGAATTGCGGCGGCATGGACATGGCGATGCGCACCAGATCGGCGGCTTCGAAGTGCTTCGTGCGCATGGCCTCCGTATCCACCTTCAGCTGCGGCGAATTCGGGTCCGGCGTGCGGGAGGGATCGCCGCTCGCGAGGTAGTCGGGCAGGCCGCTGGTGTGCTGCAGCAACTGCCGCACGCTGATTCGATTACCGTCATTGCCATTGCCCTGCACCACGCCCGGCAGATAGCGCTCGACGGGGGCATCCAGTTCGATCTCGCCCTCGGCGACCAGCTGCAACACCACCGCCGAGACGAAGGTCTTGGTATTGCTGCCTATGCGGACTCGCGAATCGTCGGCGATGGGTGCGCCGGTCGCGATATCACCCACACCCGCGGTCAGGGTGCGCTGCCCGTCCGGCCGGGTGATCACCACCTGAATGCCCGGAAATCCGGCCTTGACCGCCGCGTTCATCGCGTCCGCGATGGCCCGGTTCCGGTCCGGACTGCTGGGCTCCGAGGCCGTTCCCGCACTCGTGCAGCCCGCCGAGGCGAGCACCACGGCAAGGCCGACGCCGGCCAGTGCAATGCGACTCCGGCGCACCCGAGGTGTGCTCATAAGAAGGCGTTCCTCCTGTTCAGGCCAGTTTCTCCAGCCACCTCGAGCCTAGGAACGCAAGCCCGCCCCGCCGATCCGGCTCGCGCCCGAATCGCCGATAGCGGTGGCAGGTGCCGCGGGGTAGGGATAGCCCCACCTCGACGAGCACTAGTCCATGAAGCCCGGGGGCCGGGCCCCCGGGTAAGAATTCACTCGGCGAGTGTTATGCAACTCGTTGCATAACGTTCCGATCTCCCCTAGTGTCCGAATCAGGGGTTTCGCTCCGCCTGCGCATGGACGCGCGGATTATCGGAACCGGGGCGAAGCAGGAGACAGGAGCTGACCATGACGGAAGCGCGGAAGCCGCTGGCGGGCCGGACCATGATCATGTCCGGCGGAAGTCGCGGGATCGGCCTGGAGATCGCCCGCCGGGCGGCGGCGGACGGGGCGAATATCACCCTCATCGCCAAGACCGACACGCCCAACCCGAAACTGCCCGGCACCATCCACACCGCAGCGGCCGAGCTGGAGCAGGCCGGGGGTTCGGTACTGAAGTACGTCGGCGATGTGCGCGATGACGGCGCGGTCGCCGAGGCGGTCCAGCAGACGATCGAGCGGTTCGGCGGCATCGACCTGGTGGTGAACAACGCATCGGCAATCGACCTGTCCCCCACCGAATTCCTGCCCATGAAGAAGTACGACCTCATGCAGGACATCAATGCCCGCGGCAGCTTCCTGCTGTCCAAGCTGAGCATTCCGGCACTCAAGGATTCGGCGCAGTCCGGCCGGAATCCGCACATCCTCACCCTGTCGCCACCGCTCAACCTGGACCCGAAGTGGGCGGGCGCCTCACTCGGCTACACCATCGCCAAGTACGGAATGTCGCTGACCACACTAGGTTTGGCGGAAGAGCTGCGCAAATACGGCATCGGCGTGAACTCACTCTGGCCGCGCACCACCATCGCGACCGCCGCCGTCCGCAACCTGCTCGGCGGCGACGACATGATCGCCTCCTCCCGCACCCCCGACATCTACGCCGACGCCGCCTACCTGGTCCTGACCTCCCCCGCCAAGGACACCACCGGCAATTTCTTCCTCGACGACGATGTCCTTGCCGCCCACGGCATCACCGACCTCGACAAGTACCGCGTAGTCCCCGGCGACGGCCCCCTCACCACCGACCTTTTCCTCTGACCGCCCTCCCTCCGACCACACAACCCGCCCACTGACCGCACAGCCTGTGCGGCCGCTGCGCGACGGCCACACAGGCTGTGCGATGCAGCGCGGGTGTGGTGCGCCGCTGCCATCGGCCGCACAGTCCGTGTCGCAAACCGAACAACCCGCATTGGCACTGCGCGGCTGGTACGCGGGCTGTTCGATGTCAGTGCGGCACAGGCTGTTCGGCATCTGCGGGCGGAGCAGGGTGCGCTTCGCTCTCGGCCAGGTTCCTCAGGGTGAGGAGTTGTTTGCGCATCATGAGGTAGTCGCCGAATACCAGTGGGGCCACAAGGTATCGGGGGCCGCGGAAGTGGACTCGGGCGTGCAGGCGACTGGCGCCTGCGGCGGGGACGGGGTGTACGGCGTAGGTGACTGCCACACCGGAGGCGCGGAGGGTGATCTGTTCGCCCGGGGTGTATCCGGTGAGCGCGAACAGCTTCATGAAACGCTGGCCCGCAACGAGTTCGGTGAGCTTCGGGTCGCGGATTACAGGGCTGCGGTGGCCGAAATTGTCCAGTAGGTCGTAGCTGTACGGGGCTGCGCGCAGCTGGCACACCCAGGCGAATACCAGTTCTGGCGGGGCGGCGATATCGACGGCTCGGTCGCATACCACCGTCCGGCCGGAAAGTTCACTGTCACAAGGCAATTCCATGCCGACTTCGGCGGCCGTGACACCCCAGTATCGGCCGGGCATCCACGACCGTGGCCCGGTCATCACCGCTCCTCCGCCGCTCCGGCTATGCGGTGCAACATTTCTCGGACAACCAGGCGGTGTAGGCCGGTGCCGATCACCAGAGCTTTGTAGATCCCACCGTGCAGCCCGGGAAACGCGGCGTGAGTCAGGGCGGTCAGGCGGGTGGTGTGCGGGTCGAGCTCGTCCAGGGTGAAGGTGAGGCGGTAACGGGAGAAGGGGTGGCGGCCTATCGCGGACAATCGGGCGGGCGGGTCGGCCTCGTCGAGCGTGAAACCGGGTGCGAGTGTGCTGAGATCATCCGGGTTCTTGCAGGTCGTGCGCAGTAGGGCAGCCCAGGCCCGGGTGCGATCGGCGGCGATTGATGTGGAATGCTGATCGATATAGGGCAAACGCTCCATATAGAAGGACTGTACTAGTTCATGGCACCTCCCCGGAAGCACAGCACCGACGTGATCCTCGACGCAGCCCGCACCCTGGTGCTGCGCGACGGCCCCCGCGCGGCAGGTGTGGCCGCCATTGCCGAGGCCAGTGGCGCGCCCGTCGGCACCCTCTACCACCGCTTCGGCAATCGGGACGGGGTGCTCAGCGCGACCTGGCTGCGTGCGCTGGAACGCTTCCAAGCCGGGGTGCTGACCGCCACCGAAGTGGCTGATCCGATCGAGGCGGCCGTCGTCATCACCAGCGCCGCCCTCGCTTTCGGCCGCGAATTCCCCGACGATGCCCGCCTCATGCTGAACCTGCGCCTCGGCGATCTGCTGGACAACGGCCCCGACGCGCAATTCCGCGAACGCCGCGCGGAGATGAACACTCCGCTCTTCCAACTGCTGAACCGCATCGCCCACGGCATCTACGGCGCGGCCGGCGAACGCGAAATAGACGCCGTCACCCGCGCGGTCGTGGATCTCCCCTACTCCGCGCTGCGCCGCCACGCCCAGTCGAAGGAACTACCGGAGTGGCTGGAGGCCGACCTCGCCACCGCCACCCGCGCCCTGCTCACCGCCCACGCTTGAACAGCCTCGTCACGACCGGCCAGTCGGCCGACCACCGGCAATCGGCCGAACAGCCCATATCGCCCCCGTAGGAGGGCTGCGGCATTGCCACACAGCTGTTCGGAGTCATTGCCGCACAGGACGTTCGGTGCCATAGCCGCACACGCTGTGCGGCGGCATTGCCGCACACGCTATTCGGAGTCATTGCCGCACAGTCTGTTCGGTCCGGGAACTCGGCGGCAATGACGAAGCGGCCGCACCCTCTGGTGGGTGCGGCCGCTCGGTCGTTCAGGTCGGTTTACTTGGGGTCGATGCCGTAGAGGCGTTCCCAGTTCTCGCGGCTGGTGAGTTCCGGCATGGCGTTGCGCCACTGCTGTTGCAGGGCCGGGAGTTCGGTGCGGAGGCGCTTGAGGACGCGGTAGGCGCGCACCAGTAGACGGCGCGCGGTTTCCTTGTCCCGCTGGCGAATTCGTACACCGGACTGTGAGGCGTCGGTGACGACCACGTGGTCGAACAGACCCACGTGCCACCAGTGCGCGTCCTCGCGGGTGACGCCGACAACACCGTGGATGGTGCGGCCGGTCCACTGGTTCAGGGCGCGCTTGAACAGGATCAGCAGCGGGCGGCTGGGTTCACCGCCGGCGCGGCGCTGTTGCACGTGTGCGTTGACGACGGGCGCGGTGGCCGCCGGATGCTTGACGGTCTCCGGGTAGTCGCCGCGCGAACCGCGCGCGGCGGCCAGGGCCGCAATACCGCCGTCCTGCAGCGCCTTCGGGCCGCGCAGATAGTCCTCGATGCCCTGCAGCGTGGTGTGCGCCAGGCCGTACTGCATACCGACCAGGTATTCGCTGATCTCCCGGAAGAGTTGCCGGGTAACGGCTTTCGGATCCAGATCGGTGTGCAGGGAGGACACGATGAGCGAGTTGCGCGAGGAGAAGTAGCGCGCCCAGTCGTCGAAGTCCTTCCAGTAGAAGTCGGCATGCCAGACGGCCGCATTCGGCAGCGTGACGGTGCGGAAGCCGTGCTCGCGAGCGCGCAGGCCGTATTCGACGTCGTCCCACTGGAAGAAGATGGGCACCGGCAGGCCGATCTCGGCCACCACTTCGGCGGGGATGAGGCAGGTCCACCAGGCCTGGTAGCCGGCGTCCACGCGGCGTTCCTGATGCTTCTTGAGCATGCTGGTGTTGCGCAGCGCCTTGGACACCTTCTGCCCGTGCCGCAGCCTGCCCAGATCCGTCTCCTCCGCCCCGACATTCAGGTAGTCGGGGTTGTAGAGGAACAGCATCTGCGCGCCCACCAGCGTGGGCTCCACGGTCATATTCGCAAAGGCGTTGAGCCGCAGCACCGTTTCCGGTTCGCACAGGATGTCGTCGTCCATGAGGATGACGTCGGCGTGCTGATTGGCGCCGGACACCTCGTACAGCCCGCGCGTGAAACCGCCCGCGCCACCGAGATTCGGCTGCCGGATATAGCGCAGCTTGTCACCCAATTTGGGTGCCGTCTCGGCGAACACCGGCTGATCCTGCACCAGATCGGTGCCCTGATCGACCACGTACACGGCATCGATGGACGACAGCACGGTCGCGTCCGAGGCCAGCGCCGCCATGGTGGCGGCGCAGTCCGGTGCGCGGTTGAACGTGCAGATGGCAATGGCGACCGGGCGCACGGTCTCCGGCGCGGGCGCGGTCCACTCCAGGTCGGTAATGGTGACCTCGCCGCCGATGGCGTCGATCTCCAGCCACAGCGCACCGCCGTCGATGAACATATCGAGTGCCGTGTTGAGCACCAGCCGCCCGGTCTCCCGGGTTTCGGCGGTGGCGACAACACGCCGGTGACCGGCGATATCGGACGCAGCCAGGCGCACCTTGGTGCGGCCCGCGACCTCGAGGGTCATGGCGACCTGGACCGCCGTGACGGTGGTCCAGCGCTGCCAGTAGCTGGCGGCGAATCTCCCGAAGTAGGTATTGGTGTGTGCCGTCGCGCCCTTCTCCAGCCGCAGGCTGAAGCGTTCGCGGTGTGCCTTGCCGCCCTTCACGACCGCGTACAGCTCATCGCTGATCCGCTGCGCCGGTCCGGTGAACAGGCCACGCGCCAGCACCAGCCGCTCAGGAGCCACGTGCTCCGCGCGCAAAGTCGCGGGGGCCCCGGCAGTCTGCGGGTCACTGATTTCGGTCACGGCTTGTCCAGCCGACGCATCCATGAAATCCCTCGACATCCCTCGAAAAAATAGACACCGGCAACATACGACGTGGGATGCCTACCCACTGTCACCGCTCGGCGCGCCGACAATATCAATCAGCTCCGGTGGCGGCACCGCGAACCCGCGTTAACGCGCTTCTTCGCGCGCGCCGGTGAAGACGAATTTGTCATATGCCCAGTAGCGGAAGACTACTGCCACGATCTGCCCGATGAGGGTGCCGGAGATGTTGTCCGCCAACGGACTAGACAGGTGCAGTACGTAGCGGGAGAACCCGAGGCAGCTCAGTTGCAGGCCGATGGCGACAACATTGAACAGCGCGTAGAGGACATATTCGCGGGTCGGGCTGCCGCCCTTCTTGTGCGCGAATGTCCACCATTTGTTGCCGAAATAGGTGACGACGGTGGCCACCAGGATGGCGATGATCTTGGCGAGCAGCGGCTGATGGAACAGCACGCCCTCCCCGCCCCAGAACACCAGCAGGTTGTAGGTGCCCGCATCCACCACGAATCCGAGTGCGCCGACAACCAGGAAGGCGCTGCCCTGCTTGAGTGCCGCGCGCACCTTGCCGACGAAGGACTGCGGGTCGTTCTCGACGGCTGTCGACTCACTGCTGGACACTCGGCGACGGTACCGCAGCGATCTCGGGTACCCTCCCCGATGTTCGTATTCGCCTTCCGATCACATCGAGGATTGACCGGGTGGACCCCACCGAGCTCCGAATTGCCGCAGTGGTTCCGTGCCACAACGAAGAGGCCTCGGTCGCACAGGTCGTCACCGACCTCAAGGCTGCCGTGCCGGGAATTGTCGTATACGTCTACGACAACCTGAGCACCGACGCGACCGCGGAGCGGGCGCGCGAGGCCGGCGCGATCGTCCGTCACGAATATCGCAAGGGCAAAGGCAATGTGGTGCGCCGCGCCTTCGCCGATATCGAAGCCGACGTCTATTTGATGATCGACGGCGACGACACCTACGACGCCTCCGCCGCACCGCGGTTGATCGAGGCGCTGCTGTCGGGACCGTACGACCATGTCCTGGGTGTGCGCCGCGAACTAGCGGGCGAGTCGGCGTACCGGCCCGGCCACGCGACCGGCAACAAGGTGCTCAATGGCGTGGTCGCGCAGGTGTTCGGCGAGAACGTCGAGGACATGCTGAGCGGATACCGGGTCTTCTCACGGCGTTTCGTGAAGAGCTTCCCCGCCGTATCGCGCGAATTCGAGATCGAGACCGAGTTGACGGTGCATACGCTGCATCTGCGGGTGCCGCAGACGGCCGTGCCGGTCGGCTTCAAGGATCGGCCGGAGGGCAGCGAATCCAAGCTGCGCACCTATCACGACGGCTTCAAGATCCTGCGGCTGATCATCGGCCTGGCCCGGCACGAGCGCCCGGTCGCCTTCTACGGCCTGTTCGGCACCCTGGCCTGGATCATCTCGATCATCCTGATCACGCCGATAGTGATCCAGTTCTACGAAATCCATTCGGTCCCGCGCTTTCCGACGCTGTTCCTGGGCTTCACGCTGATGCTGCTGGGCAGTCTCGCCTGGACCGCCGGACTGGTGCTGGACGGCATCCGCCGGTCCCGGCACGAGGCCGCGCGGCTGATGTACCTGCGCTATTCGGCCGTCGGGGCGGACGAATGCGCCGGTGAACGCTCAGGCGGTACCCGGCGATGACGATCCGGACCGAACCGGACGCAACACCCCCGCCTACCGCCCCACCCACCACCCGTCCAGCAGAATCGGACATTGTGGCAACCGAAGTGAGCGATAACGGCAATCTCGAACCCGATGCGGCGCAGCCCGACACCGAGGTCGTGATCGCCACCCCCGTCGTCCCCGCGGACCTCGTACCCGAGACGCCTGCCGAGCTGTTGCCGGCCGACGCCGTGGAGGCGCCCGGCGTCGCACAGCCGACGAAGATCGCACCGGCGCCGGTTCCCGAGCCGCAGACCGGTGTGCGGCGGGTCGCGGCCCGGATCGAACAGCGTTTCGGCACCGCGACTTTGGTGTTCCTGCTGCTGGCCGGGGTGTTCGGCGCGGTGTTCTCGGTATTGACGCCGCCGTTCTGGGGGCATGACGAGATCACCCAGTTCGGGCGGGCCTATCAGGTGGCGCACGGCGGATTCCTGCCGGAGAAGATCCACGATGACCGCGGTCCCGCCTGGGGCGGCGACGTACCCGCGAGCGTGGACGCTCTCATGGGCTACGCGCACAACGATTACGTGAACAACAGTCCCGACGAGCAGGATCCGATGGTCGAGGATCCGCACGGCTACGACGTACTCGGCGACAAGGCGGTCTCGGCCCAGACCAAGCAGGTGTGGTTCACCAATACCGCCGCCTACTCCCTCGTCCCGTATCTGCCTGCCGCGGCGGGCATTCGGCTGGCCGAGGCCTTCGACTTCAATGTCGGCGGCATGGTGCTGGCGACCCGCTGGGCCGGGCTCATCGCCTATCTCGTGATCGTCGCGTTCGCGGTGCGCGCCCTGCGCGGGCACCGCATCCAGTGGCTGGCGCTGACGGTGGCGGTACTGCCGATCGCGGTGTTCCAGGCGGGCACGGTCACCGCCGATACGGTGACCAACGCACTGGCACTGCTGGTTTCGGCGCTCATCGTGAAGAGCCTGTTCCTCGGCGAGCGCCTGTCCCGGCCGGAAACCGTTGCGGCACTGGCCGCGGCGATCCTGCTGCCGGTCTGCAAGCCCACCTATGTACTGCTGGCCATGCTCATCGTGCTGATTCCCGCGCAGCGCTTCGGTTTCGGCAGCGCCGACCGTCCGGCCGTCTGGCAGCGCATCCTGCCGTGGGCCGGTGCGGGCCTCGGTGCGGTGGCCTTCGCCGTCTGGATGAAGATCGCCGCACCGACCGGTGACGGTATGAGCCTCATGCGCCCGCAGGAGCAGTGGGGCAGCGTCCGCCCCGGCGACCAGCTGCACGGAATCCTCAGCGACCCAGGGCATTTCCTGCGGGTGTTCGGCGACAGCATCGCCCGCCGCGATCAGCGCTGGTTCAGCCAGTTCTTCGGTGAGCTCGGCTTCGCGTACATCGACGTCCCCGCACTCACCATCTGCGCCAGCCTGCTGGCCTTCGTGGTGAGCCTCGGCATCGCCGACCGCCTGACCGGTGACCGGCTGCGCACCTGGCTGGTGCTGCTCACCATGCTCGCCAGCGTCGCGATGATCTACGTGACCCTGTACATGTCATTCACGCCGGTCGGCTACTTCATCATCGACGGCGTCCAGGGCCGCTACTTCGTGCCGCTGGCGCTGCTGTTCCTGGCCGTGCTGCTGCGCTGGATGCCTTTGCGCCTCACCACTTCCGCGGGCAGGATCCCGACCAGGGGTCCGGCCATCACGGTGGTCGTGGCCGTCACCGTCGCGCTCGCCGCCGCGGTGATCAAGTATTCGACCATCGTCTGGGGCTGACCCGCTCGGTAGTGTGCGGAGGTGGGTACACAGGGGTGGCTACGACGCCGCGTCGCGGCCACCCGTGCCGCAGGGCAGGGCCGGTCGCACCGGCACAGGTGGTGGCGGCGCATTTCGGTGACACTGCTGCTCATCGTGTGCACACTGCTGACACCGATCGGCGCCGCGGCCGCCTATCTGCGGCTACAGGATGCGGGCACGCCCGCCGCCTCCGCGCGCACGCGCGGCCGGGACGCGGTGTGGCTGGGGCACGCCTGGGTGGACGGCCGCAAGACCGAGGCCGATGTCGCCCAGCTCGGAGTCCTGCTGTCCGGCACCGGAATCAAGGACCTCTACGTCCACACCGGCCCGCTCGCGCATGACGGCACCCTGCCGCCGGAGCTGTATCCACAGGCCCGCTGGTTCGTCGAGACGGTGCATCGGCTGCTGCCCGGGATCCGGGTGCAGTCCTGGCTCGGCGATGTGCTGGCCCCCGAATTCGACGGTCTGAACCTCGACGATGCCGCGACCCGCGACCATATGGTCACCGCCGCGAACCAGGTGCTGGATCTCGGATTCGACGGCATCCATTTCGATCTGGAGCCGGTGCGCTCGGGTGCGGCCGGATTCCTGACGCTGCTGGATCGGGTGCGTCCCGTGACCGCCGCCCGCCAGGCCCTGCTGTCGGTGTCCGCACCGGTGATCGATCCGCTGCCGGGTCTGCATCTGCTGGGCCTGGCGCTGGCCGATCACGGAAAGTGGTGGTCGCAAGCCTATTTCGCGTCGGTGGCGCGGCGCGTAGACCAGATCGCGATGATGTCCTACGACACCGCCATGCCGACGGGCTCACTCTACGGCGGCTATGTCGCACAGCAGACCCGGCTGGCGTTGCAGGTCACGCCGCCGCAGGTGGATCTGCTGCTGGGGCTGCCCGCCTTCTGGGCCGACGATCTCGGTCACCACGGTGCGGCGGAGACGGTGGCGAGTGCGATACGCGGTGTCCGTTTGGGTTTGGGGCGCACCGCGCTCGACCGCCGGACATTCGGGGTGGCATTGTACGTGGATTTCGCAGCGACGCCAGCGGATTGGGCGGCGTATCGGCACGATTGGGGTGGGCTCACCCGTCCTGAGTGAGCCCTTTCCGGGGCTACAGGACTTTCTCTCCCGCGGCCGCGTAGGCCGTTTCGGTGGTGTCTTTCTGCGGGCGCCACCAGGCCTCATTGTCGCGGTACCACTGCACGGTCGCGGCCAAACCGGTACGGAAGTCCGAATATTCGGGCTGCCAGCCGAGTTCGGTGCGCAGCAGCGTCGAATCGATGGCATAGCGGAGATCGTGACCGGGACGATCGGTGACGTGATCGAAGTCGTCACGATCACGGCCGAAGGCTTCCAGAATCAGCTCGACAACGGATTTGTTGTCACGTTCGCCCTCGGCGCCGATGAGGTACGTCTGCCCGATTCGGCCGCGCTGCAGAATTTCCCATACGGCGCTGTTGTGGTCGTCGACGTGGATCCAGTCCCGCACTTGATGTCCGGTGCCATAGAGCCGGGGACGGACACCGTCGATGAGATTGGTGATCTGGCGTGGGATGAATTTCTCGACGTGCTGGTACGGGCCATAGTTGTTGGAGCAGTTGGAAAGTGTGGCCTGCACCCCGAAGGAGCGCACCCAGGCCCGGACCAGCATATCGCTGGAGGCCTTGCTCGCCGAGTACGGACTCGACGGGTTATAGGGTGTGACCTCGGTGAACGCCGTCGGATCATCCAGTGCGAGATCGCCGTACACCTCATCGGTGGAGATGTGGTGGTAGCGCACCTCGTGCCGGCGCACCGCCTGCAGTAGCGAATACGTACCGACGATATTGGTCTGGACAAATGGCCAGGGGTCGGCGAGCGAATTGTCATTGTGTGATTCGGCGGCGAAATGCACCACCGCGTCCACACCGCCGACAAGCCGGTCGACCAGCGCGGGATCGGCAATGTCGCCCTGTACGAACTCGATCCGGTCGGCAACGGCGGCCAGTGAGGCGCGATTGCCCGCATAGGTGAGTTTGTCCAGCACGGTGACATGGACGCCGGGACGACGGGTCACGGTCTGATGAACGAAGTTCGCGCCGATGAAGCCGGCGCCTCCGGTTACGAGCACTCGCACACCGAAAACCCTACGTCGCCTTGGTCTGCCGCCGCCGCGCGGACTCCGTGTTGCCGGGCCCACACTCGCTGTGAGTTTCCTGTGAGCGGAATCGGCTACAAGAAGGAAACAAGTTATCCCAACAATATTCGTACTTTCATCCGAAAAGTTGCAATTTCGTGGACTCTTCGAGAATTTCCGGTCAGGATCATTCCGGTTTTCAAGCATTCGATGTGACCTTGACCACAAACAGACCGATCAGTAACGGACTGGGTGTCGGGGAGCGGACCTGAAAACCATACGTACGCAGGGGATTTCCAGAACCTGACGAACCGCGTGATCACCGAGGTGAACGGAATTTGAACGAACGGTCACGGTGGGTTCACCGCACGTTAGCTGTCCTGGATTTGTATTCCCGTGTCCCCCCGAGCTATTCCGATGAGGTTTGCAACAAATGCTGATGAGGAAATTCGCCGCCACGTCGGCGCTGCTGATCGCGGCCATGGGCGTCACCGCCGGCACCGTGAACGCCGCGCCTGCTGCCGACGCCAACGCGCCGATCAACTACACCGCCACCACCACCGACGCCAGCACCATCATCAAGACCGATGGCGGCTCGCTGGTCAACGACAACGGTGTGTTCAAGATCAAGGCCGCCGACGGCACCACCGTCGCGGGCACCGATCTGAGCTTCCGTGTCGACGACTTCCAGTTCCCGATCGCTGCGCAGATCAGCGACAACGTCGCCACCCTGACCCCGCAGTTCGACGTGGACCACGCCGTCTACAAGCCGGTCGACCTGCCGTTCCAGGACACCGCCCCGTGGAAGTCCCCGTACGACCGTGAGCAGGCTGCCTGGAACCGCCTCAAGGACACCATCGCGACCGGCGCCACCATCGGCACCCTCGTCGGTGGCATCAGTGGCGCGGCTGTCGGCTGTGTCATCGGTGGCGTCATCGGCGCCGGTGCCGCTGCCGCGGCCATCGTCGGCCTCTTCGGCCCGATCGTCCCGGCCGCCGTCCTCGGCTGCCTCGGCGGCATGGCTGCCATCGGCTTCCTGGGCACCCTTGCCGGTCAGCTCTTCGTGACCGCCCCGGTCGCCATCCTGGCCGCGGTGCAGTACTTCACCACCATCAACGCGCCTTTCACCCCGGCCAAGTAATACAGCCGGTAATTCGGAACGCGTCCGGCGTTCCGGCGCAAGCGAACCCGCTCGACCACCATGGTCGAGCGGGTTCGCCCGTTTTCGGAACTGCTGTGCCCGCCGGGAACCGCTACGCGATCCGGGCGACCCGACCTGCTTCGATACGCTCGCGCACGAACTGTGCGACATGCGCCAGTGCGGCCCGGCTCTCCGGCATGCTCGGGAAGATCGCCATGAACGCGTGCACCTGGCCCCGCCAGATCTCCAGCGTCGCAGGCACTCCCGAGGCGGCCAGCCGCTGCGCCATGAGCTCGCTGTCATGCCGCAGCACCTCGTCCTCGGCGACGATCAGCAGTGCGGGCGGCAGCCCGACGAGCACATTGTTGACCGGCGAGAGCTGCGGATCCAGCCGCCCGTCCACCTCGGCCCCGAGCTTGACCACCGATTCCAAGGCGGACAACGGAATCAGCGAATCACGGTGGTAGTTGGGATGCGCGCGCTTCTCTGTGCAATCCAGATTCAGCGCGGGACACAGGCCGACCAGACCGGCGGGCACCGGAAGTCCGGCATCACGAGCGCGCAGCGCGGTCGCGAAAGTCATATAGCCACCGGCGGAGTCGCCTGCGAAGACGATGCGCGAAGCGGGCACGCCGTGTCCGAGCAGCCACTTGTAGGCGGTCAGGCAATCGGTGACCGAACCCGAGATATCGGTGTCGGGCAGCTGCCGGTACTCGACACTCACCACCGGCATGCCGGTGCGGCGGGCGATGGCGGCCACCACGGGCCGATGCGTGTCCAGGCCGCAGAGGAAGAAGCCGCCGCCGTGCATGTACATGACAACGCCCTCGCTCATCGAGCTGCGCGCTCCGGCGGGCCGCACGATCTCCATGCGGAAGCCGTTGAGCCGCACCTGCTCCCGTTCCACGCCGCGCGGGGCGGGGCGCAGTTTGGCGAGGGTGTTGATGACTCCGCTGACCACCGGCATGGCGCCCGCGCTGAGCGTCATCATGTCGCCGGCGGGGCGGATGGTGGCTCGGCAGGCGGCCTCGAGGGTGCGCGCGTAGACGCTGACACTGTCGGGATTGATCACCGGATCGGCGGAGTGGACGTTGCGGGTCGTCGCCATTGCGCACCTACTTCGTTGTTGGCGCGCCGAGCCGTTCGTCCGGTGACCGAAGGAGGGCTCGGCACCCGGTGCGGGAGAGTCGGCGCTGACATCTCACATAGCGTTGTTTCAGAACACCATGGGAACGTGACCTACGCAACAGATATCGCCGGATCGGTATGGCCGTAAACACATGTGACCGTTTCGCCGTCCACTCGGAACCTCCCCGCTCTCGCTCGCGATCGAACTGGCAGACTCTTGTGACATGCGTGGAATCATCCTGGCGGGCGGCACCGGGTCGCGTTTGCACCCGATAACGCGCGGGGTGAGCAAACAACTTGTCCCCGTCTACGACAAACCGATGGTGTACTACCCGCTGTCCACCCTCATGCTGGCGGGCATCCGGGACATCCTGGTCATCACCACCCCCGAGGATTCGGCGGCCTTCCACCGATTGCTGGGCGACGGCAGCCAGTTCGGGCTCAACCTCAGCTATGTGGTGCAGCCGGAGCCGGATGGGCTGGCGCGGGCCTTCGTGCTCGGCGCGGACCACATCGGCACCGAGCCCGCGGCACTGGTGCTGGGCGACAACATCTTCCACGGCCCGGGCCTGGGCACCAATCTGCGCCGCTACGCCGAGGTCGACGGCGGTGCGGTCTTCGCGTACCGGGTCTCGGACCCGACCGCGTACGGCGTAGTCGAATTCGCCGACGGCAAGGCCATTTCCATCGAGGAGAAGCCGAAGGCGCCGCGCTCCAGCTATGCGATTCCCGGGCTGTACTTCTACGACAACGACGTCCTCGCGATCGCGCGCGAGCTGAAGCCCTCCGACCGCGGCGAATACGAGATCACCGATATCAACCGCGCGTACCTCGAACAGGGCAGGTTGAATGTCGAGGTGCTGCACCGCGGCACCGCCTGGCTCGACACCGGCACCTTCGATTCGCTGCTGGCCGCGGCCAATTACGTGCGCACCATCGAAGAACGGCAGGGCCTGAAGATCGGCGTGCCCGAGGAAGTGGCCTGGCGGATGCGATTCATCGACGACGAACAGTTGCGGGCGGCAGCCGAACCGCTGGTGCGCTCCGGATACGGCGCCTACCTGCTGGGCCTGCTGGAACAGGGACGAGACGAATGAGCATGCGGATTCGGGAACTGTCGATTCCGGGCGCCTGGGAGTTCACCCCCAGCCTGCACGGCGACGATCGCGGGGTGTTCGCCGAGACCTTCAAATCCTCGGAGTTCGAGAAGACGGTCGGGCGCCCCTTCGACCTGCTCCAGGTCAACACCTCCACCTCGGCCGCCGGTGTGCTGCGCGGCATCCACTACACCGAAACCCCGCCCGGCCAGGCCAAATACGTGACCTGCGTGCGCGGTGCGTTCCTGGATGTGGTGGTGGACCTGCGGCCCGATTCGCCGACGTTCCGGCAGTGGGACAGCGTCGTCATCGACGATGTGGAGCGTAAATCGGTATTCCTCGCCGAGGGTCTCGGGCACGCACTGCTGTCCCTGGAGGACGACTCCACCGTCATCTACCTCTGCTCACTGGAGTACTCCCCCGAATTCGACCGGGACCTGGACGCTTTCGACCCGGAGCTCGGTATCGAATGGCCCGCGGTGGATCGCAATGGTGACCCGATGACGTTCACCCGCTCCCCCAAGGACGCTGCCGCGCCCTGCCTGGCGGACCTGAAACTCCCGCACTGACGAGCATTCCCCGATACGCAACTGGGGCGCACCACGTAATCGCGGTGCGCCCCAGCGCTTTTCTGCCGTGGCCGGATGGTTGCCCGTGTGAGCGGCGGGCGGGGCCCGGCGTGCCTGTCGGCCGAAACCAGGCGGTGCGGATCAGCCGACCAGGGCGACCTCGGCTTCCTCGGCCGCGGCCTTGCGGGCGCGGCGTTTGGGGAGGAAGGCGGTGAGGGCTACCAGGGCGCCGACAATGGCGACGCCGGCGGCGAATTGGAGGCCGGGGCGGTAGTTGTCGAGGGCCTCGGCCGGGCTGGTGCCGGTGTGCGAACCGGAGGAGATGATCGCGGTGGTCACCGCGAGCACGATGGCGGCGCCGACCTGCATGGAGGTCTGCAGTACGCCGGCCGCCAGGCCCTGCTCGTCATCGTCGATACCGCTGGTGGCCTGAATATTGATGGCGGGGAAGCCGACCCAGCCGATGCCGACCAGCAGGACGGCGGGCAGCAGGACCGTCAGATAGGCGGGCGAGGTGTCCAGGCGCAGGTACATCAGGTAGCCGAGGGCCATGATCACCATGGTGACCGCGATGATCGGGCCGGTGCCGAAGCGGTCGACCAGCTTGTCCGAGATGAAGGCCGAGGCGACGACCAGCACACCGACCGGCAGCAGTGCCAGCGACAGGTGCAGCGGCGTCCAGCCGAGCGTGTCCTGCAGGTACAGCGTGGTGATGAACTGCCAGCTGAAGAACGATCCGGCGACCGCGATGATGGCCAGGCTGGCCCGCCACAGGGTCGGCTTCTTCAGAATGCCCAGGCGGACAAGCGGGTAGCGCACCCGCTTCTCGACCACCACGAAACCGGCGAACAGGGCGGCGGCCGCCACGAACGACAGGACGGTGCGGGCCGAGGCCCAGCCGGCCTGCGGCGCCGAGACCACGGTGTAGACCAGCAGCAGCATGCCCGCGGTGGACAGCAGCGCGCCCAGCAGATCGTGACCGCCCTCTTCGGCGGGCTTGTCCTTGGGCACCAGGTAGAAGGCCGCGATCAGCGCGGCGATCGCGATCGGGAAGGGCAGCAGGAAGGTCCAGCGCCAGCCGAAGCCGGTCATCAGACCGCCGAACAGCAAGCCCATGGAGTAGCCGCCGGCGCCGAACACGGTGTAGATGGACAGCGCCTTGTTGCGGGCGGGCCCTTCGGCGAAATTGGTTGTGATGATGGACAGTCCGGTCGGCGCGGTGAACGCGGCGGCCAGGCCCTTGACGAAACGGGTGAGGATCAGCAGCGCGGCGGAGCTGACCAGTCCGCCGCCCAGGGACGCGATGGCGAAGACGGCCAGTGCGATCAGGAAGACCTTGCGCCGGCCGAGCAGATCGGCGGTGCGGCCGCCGAGCAGCAGCAGGCCGCCGTAGCCGAGGACATAACCGGAGACCAGCCACTGCAGGGTGGAGGTTCCGAGGTGGAGTTCGGTGCCGATGGACGGGAGCGCGACGCCGATCATCGACACATCGAGGCCGTCGAGGAACAGGACGATGCACAGGGTGATGAGCATGCCCCAGAGCCGAGGTGTCCACTGTGTGGAGGAGTCGGCCGCGGTGCTCACTGCGGGGCGAGTGTCTGTGGAAGTCACGAGAGAGGACGGTACATGCGTGTGCATTTATTGTCTACACATTTAATGCAGTTGCATGGGTTGCCGTGGCGGGCTAAGATCGCGGGCATGCCGAAGCCGACAGCGCCTGTCGAGCAGGTCGTTCCTGACGCCCTGGTTGCCCAATGGCGCGATCTGCTGACCAGGCACGCGACGACCTCCTGCGCCCTCGAAAAGGAACTGCAGGGCCGCCACCACCTCGGGCTCAGCGAATTCGAAACCCTGGACCGGCTCATCGACGCCGGCGGCGAGACCTACAAGATGAGCGATCTCGCCAATGACATCCACCTCAGCCAGAGCGCGCTCAGCCGCGCCGTGGCCAGGCTGGAACGCGACGGACTCGTCAACCGCACGCTCTGTACCGAGGACCGGCGGGCCATCTTCGTCTGCCTCACCGACAAGGGGCGTGAACTACATTCCGCGGCCGCGCCGACGCACCGCGAAGTACTGGAACAGTCGCTGCACTGACCGGAACGGTCACCACGCACTGACCGGAACGGTCACCGCACACCGACCGGAACGGTCACCGCGCAGCGCGGCCCGCCCCGTCATGCCATGCATGACGGGGCGGTTCTCACGGCCTAGCCGTCAGATCACACGGCGTAGCGCTCAGACTGCGGCGCGGATCGTATCGATCATCGGAAGTGCGTCCACCGCAATGGAAGCCGAGGCCGCGAAGGCTTCGCGGTAGCGCTCCACATCGGGCTCCTTGTCCAGATACGAGGCTCCGGTGAGGGATTCGACGTAGACCACCGGCGGTTCGGTGTTTTCGTTTGCGGCAGTGGGAAATTCGAGCAGTACGAAACGCCCGGCATCCATGCCGTGGTGGTAGCCGCAGTCCGCGGGCAGCAGGCGCAGCCGCACATTCGACAGTTCGCCGAGTTTGCGCAATCGCTCCAGTTGGCCGACGGTCACCTCGTCACCGCCGATGCGATGCCAGAGCACCGCCTCGGAGATCACCACATCCACCTGCAGTGGTGATTCAGCACGGGTGAGCAGCGATTGCCGGGCGGTGCGGACCCGTACGCGGCGGTCCATCTGCTCGGCGGAAATGCCCGGATAGGCGCCGGCCAGCACCGCGCGCATATACGCCTCGGTTTGCAAAAGCCCTGGCACCAACTCATTTTCGTAGGTGGTGAGCCGGGCGGCGGCCTCCTCCAGGCCGATGTAGACCTCGTACCCCTCGTCGATCACATCGCCGAATTCGGTCCACCAGCCGCGGGCCTTGGTTTCCCGGGCGAGGGCGGTGAGCGGCTCGATAGCCTCCTCGGGAGCGCCGTAGATGCGGCACATGGCCTCGACATCCAGGCTGCGCAACGAGGTCTGCCCGGTTTCGATGCGCCAGATCTTGGCCTCGGACCATTCCAGCCGCTGCGCTGCCACCCGGGTCGTCATCCGCGCGCGATTACGCAGGTCACGCAGGTTACGACCCAGTTGCCGCCGCGGCATGGTGGATCCGGTGATCCCCTGTGGTAGTGCCATCCCTCCCCCTTACGAGTTATGCGCTCGCATTGTCGCACAATTATTTGCGCGAGGACCGCCCTCGATAGCGCCAGAACTGCACGGCCCGAACGTCTTCCGACAATTGATTGACCGGTTCGGCCACATCCGACAGCGCCTGGAACAGGTCATCGGCCAACTCGGAGATGTGTTCCACCCGGGTGGCCAGCCGCGAAGCATTGAGCACGAACTCCAGCAGCAGTCGCACCACCGCGGCGATCGTCAGGGCCAGCGGGATCGCGAACACCACCGCGAAAACCACGCCCAGCCATGCCGAAACACGCCACAGCAGCACGGTTCCCACGACCGGAATGGCGAAAGCGCCTGCCAGGCCCAGTAGATAGGCCAGCGGCAGCAGGGTGCGGGTGGCCGAGCGCTTGAACTGCAGGTCCAGCAGCGACTTCGCCGCCTCCACGCTCCAGGATCCGAAAGCGCTTGGGCTGGTGAAGGGTTCGACCGGCTGCTCTTCGATCGCGGCCTCCGCTTCGAGCCGCCGGTTCCGGCGCCGGGTCGCGGATTCCTTCAGGGCCGCCCACCGCCCGACCTCGAACTCCTCGGCCTCGAGCGCGGCCAGCTCCGCTGCGTTCCCGTTCGATTGATCGGCCATGCCGACGATCTCCTCTCCCGCAGATCTTTTCGACCAAGCGAAGTCTCATCGCAATCCCCGCACCGGGACAGCTCGAAACAGTGTGTTCTAGAACACTTCCCGGCTTTCGCGGTAAGAATCGGCCCGCCCGGACCGATACCGCCCTTGACGCCGTCTTCGCAGGCAGCAGCACCCGAGGCCCGATATGTCGCAGATATGACAGTGGCGTGTCGGTGACAGCTCCAACGGCGAGGCGTCTCTTTTGGAGGCTCGAACAGTGACTCCAGAAAATGAGCTTGTAACGCAACGGGCATGAGGTTCCGATACCTCGCACAGAGCAGGACGCAGATCTACCGGGGAATGGAGAAACCAGTGCGCACGACGTTTTCGTCTTCCGCCATGGCGGCAGCACTGGCCGCCTCCACGCAGGAATACACCGAGCGTGGATGGACGGTCGCCGAAACGGCCAATGGAATCAGCCTGATCACCGACGAAAATCTGTCGGGTATCGAAGTCACCGGCGACACCGCCGCCTTCGTACGGCGCTTCCTTCGGGCCAATGACCTGACCGGACCGATCATCGAGATCCCGGGCGCCGAGCGCCGCGAGATCCACCTGGTCACCGGGCTTCGCAAGGCCGCCCTGGCCCTCGAGGCATTGCGTGCGGCCGGTGCGGTCGTGCACACCGACGGTGCGGGCATCCCGCTGCCGCCGACCCAGCTGTTCGACGGCTCGGCCTGCTGGAGCGTCGCTCCGCACGAGGCGCGCTGGATCCCGCCGGTGGTGGCGATCTCCGCCGCCGTTCGCGCCGCCGCCAAGGGCGTGCGACCGCAGGTAGCCCGTATCGCCTCTTGAAGCGATTCAGGCGCTCTTCCCGCTAGCGAATAGCCCAGAACCCCGAAACCGCGGATGCTCCCCGGCATCCGCGGTTTTCGCGTACCCGGGGGCAAACGTTGCCTTTTGATCGATACTCGATATGCCTCCAGCTAGCGGGTGTTTTCCGAACACGGCGGTACGGAACTGCCGAATTCGGGCGATGATGAGGTATGACCCACGTCACGGAAACCGCTGCCGCACCTGCCACGCGGACGCTGCCGCGCACCTGCCCGCTCTGCGAGGCGGTGTGCGGACTCGAGCTCACCCTGGATGCCGCCGACCATGTCACCGCCGTTCGCGGCGATCAGGCGGACCCGTTCAGCCGCGGCTTCCTGTGCCCCAAGGGCGCGACGCTCGGACATCTCGACGAGGATCCGGACCGCCTCACCGCACCCATGATTCGCGACCGGGCCACCGATACCTGGCGGGAGGCGAGCTGGGACGAGGCCTTCGGCGTCATTCGCGAGCGGCTACCGCAACTCACCGCCGCGCACGGAAACCATTCGGTCGGGTTGTACCTGGGAAATCCCAATGCCCATACCGTCGCCGGGGCGCTGTACGTACCGATCCTCATTCGCGCGCTCGCCACCCGGAGCCTGTTCTCCGCCAGCACCGCCGACCAGATGCCCAAGCAGGTGTCCTCCGGGCTGCTGTTCGGCGACCCGCTCACGGTGGCCGTGCCCGATCTGGATCGCACCGACTATCTGCTCATGCTCGGTGCGAACCCGCTCGAATCCAATGGATCACTGTGCACCGCACCCGATTTCCCGGGCCGCTTGAAGGCGCTGAAGAAACGGGGCGGACGGTTCGTGGTGGTGGATCCGCGCCGCACTCGCACCGCCAAGCTCGCTAGCGAGCATCTGTTCATCCGGCCCGGCAGTGACGCCTACCTGCTGTTCGGAATCGTGAACACACTTTTCGCGGAGAATCTCACCTCCGTGCGCATCGAGGTGCAGGGGCTCGAGGAGGTACGCGCGGCGGCAGCGCCTTTCACGGCCGCCGTGGTGGCCGAGCGCACCGGAGTGCCCGCCGACACCGTGCTGCGGCTGGCGCGCGAGCTGGCGGCGGCGCCCACCGCGGCCGTCTACGCGCGAATCGGCACCTGCACCGCGGAGTTCGGCACGCTCACACAGTGGCTGGTGGATGTAGTCAATGTGCTGACCGGCAATCTCGACTCCCCCGGCGGCGCGATGTTCGCCACCGGCGCCACCCTCGGCATCGTGCGCACCCGCCCGTTCCGCCTCGGCCGCTGGACCAGCCGGGTGCGCGAACTGCCCGAGGCCATGGGCGAATTCCCGGTGGCCACACTCGCCGACGAGATCCTCACCGAGGGCGAGGGCCGGATCCGCGCCATGGTGACCGTCGCGGGCAACCCGGTGCTCTCGGCCCCGAGCGGCACTCGACTGGACGCGGCCTTCGCCGGGCTCGACTTCATGGTGAGCGTCGATCGGTATCTCAACGAGACCACCCGGCACGCCGATGTCATCCTGCCGCCGCCGCGCATTCTGCAGTCCCCGCACTACGATTTCGCGCTGCTGCAGTTCGCGGTGCACAACTACGCGCGGTACTCCCGGCCGCTGGTCCCGCTCGGCGGCGCCCTCGCCGAATCGGAGATCCTGGCGCGCCTGGCGCTGGCCGTCAGCGGGCAGGAACCGCAGGACGGTGTCGATCCGCTTGCGGCGGTGGATGAATTCATCATCGCCGGAATGCTGCACAAGGCCGGGCTGGCGGACCGCCGGGCGGAGTTGATCGGCGCGAACACCACCGAACAGCGCATCGACCTGATGCTGCGGCTGGGGGCCTATGGCGAGTGGAATCCTGATCGCATCATTCCGGCGGACGGATGGGTGGGATCCACTGGTGGATCCCGGCCACAAGCACGCCGGGATGACGAGGAGAAGCCACTGGCAGATGAGGCGGGGGACACAGCCGGCGGCGACGGGGACCGACTGTCGGGCGGCCTGAATTTGCAAGTGCTGCTGGACAATCCGCACGGGATCGATCTGGGGGCGTTGCGGCCGAGCCTGCCCGGAATTCTGCGGACGGCGTCGAAGACGGTGGAGCTCGCACCGCAGGCGCTGCTGGATGATGTTGCGCGACTGCGGGAACGGCTGGCAGCGGCGGCGCCGGAGATGGTGCTGGTCGGGCGGCGGCAGCTGCGCTCCAACAACAGCTGGCTGCACAATGTCGGGCCGCTGATGGGCGGGTCCAATCGGTGCACGCTGCACATTCATCCCGAGGATGTGGCACGGCTGGGACTGGACGGACATGCCGTGGTGAAGTCGGCGGCGGGCACGCTCACGGTGGATCTGGAGCCGACCGACGACATCATGCCGGGGGTGGTGAGCCTGCCGCACGGCTGGGGCCACTCCGGCAGTGAGCAGGCGGTGGCGCGCACGCACGCGGGCGTGAATGCCAATGTGCTGACCGATGATTCGCTGGTGGACGCACCGTCGGGGAATGCGGTCTTCAATGGCGTACCGGTCACCTTGACACCCGCCTGAAAACTGACCGGGCGGTTCATGCAAGGGGGATGACGCTCGGCAATAACCGGACAATTCTCTGCAATAGGGACAAATCAGGATTGCGAAAACACTGCGCGCCCTGGGGATCTCGACCATCGATCCCCTCGAGCCCAGTCCAGCATCCTCGCAGCTAAGCGGCGCAAACCGCTTGTGGACACTTTCATTCGGGAGGATCCTCGCCCAGGAAGGATTCTCCGGCTTCCGTCGACCCGGCCCGAGCAGGGCATACACGCCGGTTCAGTCATTCGCCACATGAAAATAGTTAAACCGTATAGGATTTCGTACGGCCGAAGTTCGTGGCCGAGCCTCTTCCATCCGGTATTCAGCTACCAAAGGGGGCCCGTGATGTCCGGTACCAGAAACGGCAGCGACGGCGAGCGGGAACTGCAGGAACGCTACGGCACCCGAGATCGTGCGGAGCGTTTCTATTCCGATCAAGTACGAAATCGACTCAATACCCAGATGATCGATTTCCTGCGCCGGATGGACATGGCCTTCATCGCGACCTCCGATAAACACGGTGAGTGCGACAACAGCTTTCGAGCAGGGAAGCCCGGATTCCTGCACGTCATAGACGATTCCACGATCACGTATCCGGAGTATCGCGGCAACGGCGTGCACGCCAGCCTCGGAAATATGCTGGAGAATCCGCATATCGGGATCCTGCTCATCGACTTCGTGTACGACCTGATCGGCCTGCACATCAACGGCACGGCCCGGATTGTCGACGACGCCCTCATGCGCCGCTGCGTCCCCGATCTACCGCCCGATGCGCGCGGCCGCCAGCCGGAGCGCTGGGTGGTGGTGGATGTGGAGGAGGCCTATATCCACTGCCGCAAGCACATTCCGCACCTGGTCCCCGCACAGCGCGAGGATCGCGAGTGGGGCACCGACAACACCCGGGCCAAGGGCGGCGACTACTTCCGCGCGAAAGCCGAGGCCGAGGCCGAGGCCCTCGTCGACTACTGACGCACCGACCCTCGAGACAGCACCGGCCCGCCATCGGCGGGCCGGTCCCATACGGTCAGTTGATCTTGAAGATCACCATGCGCTGCACGATGAAATTGATCACGGTCGCGGTGCCCTGCGCGATGCAGAAGGCCAGTGCGATCCGCCACCACTGGTCGGGCAGGGCGTAGTAGCAGAGCTGATTGATGCCGACCTGCAGCGCGAAGGTCACCGCGTACAGCAGGATGACCGCGATGAAGCGGTTGCGATTGGGCTCGGCCTTGAAGGTCCAGCGCCGATTGATCAGATACGCCGTGGTGGTGCCGGCGATGAAGCTGATCGACTTCGCCACCGGCAGTGGCAGCCCGAACACCTTGAACAGCAGGGTGTAGAGGCCGAAGTCCACGATCGCGGAGAGGCCGCCGGTCAGCCCGAACCGGATGATCTGGGTCTTCAGATCGACGTCCGTGCCACCCGGTTCGTCGACGAGGGGCAGCTCGGGAGGCAGGGGCAGATGGGGTTCCGCGGTCACAACGCATGAGGGTATCGGTCGCGACCGAGGACACAACCCTCGCGACGGTTATGCCTGTAGCCTCTATCCCGATGTCCACGAAAGCTCAGACCACCACCACGGCCGCTCCCGATACCGAATCGGCGAGCGCTGGTGCGGACGCAGCGTCGAACGGTTCCTATGAACTGCCTACGCAGACCCGCCGCCTGACCGGATGGGGTCGCACCGCAGCCACTACGTCGGAAGTCCTGTCGACCAATGATCCGGAGCTGATCGCCAAGGCGGTCGCCCTGGTCGCGGAGGACAACGACTCCAAGCCCGCGCATCTGCGCCGAGGTGTCATCGCGCGCGGCCTCGGCCGCTCGTACGGCGACCACGCGCAGAACTCCGGCGGCCTCGTCATCAATATGCCGGCGCTGAACCGCATCCACCGCATCGACCGCGATTCCCGCCTGGTCGATGTGGACGGCGGCGTCAGCCTCGACCAGTTGATGAAGGCGGCCCTGCCGTTCGGGCTCTGGGTTCCGGTCCTACCCGGTACCCGCCAGGTCACCATCGGCGGCGCCATCGCCTCCGATATTCACGGTAAGAACCATCACAGCGAGGGTTCTTTCGGCAATCACGTGCGGTCCATCGACCTGCTCACTGCCGACGGCAAGGTGCAGACCATCGGGCCGAAGAAGAACGCGAAGCTGTTCTGGGCCACCGTCGGCGGCAATGGGCTGACCGGCATCGTGCTGCGCGCGACCATCGAAATGGTGGCGACGGAGACGGCGTACTTCATCAATGACGGCGTGAAGACCAGCACGCTGGACGAGACCATCGCGGCGCACAGCGATGGCAGCGAGGCCAATTACACCTACTCGAGCGCGTGGTTCGACGTCATGAACCCGCTGCCGAAGCTGGGGCGCGCCACCATTACTCGCGGCCGCCTGGCCAAGCTGGACGAGCTGCCCGCCAAGAAGCAGCGCAATCCGCTGAAGTTCGATGCGCCGCAGCTGCTCACGGTGCCGAATATCTTCCCGAGCTTCACCGCCAACCGGCTGACCCTCGGCTCGGTCGGCGAGGCGTACTACGCCATGGGCGGCAACTACACCGGCAAGATCCAGAATCTGACGCAGTTCTACCACCCGCTGGACATGATCGCGGAGTGGAACCGGGCCTACGGTCCGGCCGGATTCCTGCAGTACCAGTTCGTGGTGCCGACCGAGGCCGTCGATGAGTTCAAGAAGATCATCATCGATATCCAGGCGTCCGGGCACTATTCGGCGCTGAACGTTTTCAAGCTGTTCGGCGCGGGTAACCCGGCTCCGTTGAGCTTCCCGATGCCGGGCTGGAACATCTGCGTAGACTTCCCGATTCGTGCGGGTCTCAATGAGCTCGTCACCGATCTCGACCGGCGCGTCACCGAATTCGGCGGCCGGCTCTACACCGCGAAGGATTCCCGGACCACCGCGGAGACTTTCCACAAGATGTACCCCCGGATCGACGAGTGGATCAAGATCCGCCGAAGTGTCGATCCCACAGGCGTTTTCATGTCCGATATGGCCCGAAGGCTGGAGCTTCAGTGATCAACGCGGTAGGCAATCCGCAGTCCATTCTGCTGCTCGGCGGCACTTCCGAGATCGGTCTCGCGATCTGCTCGGAGTACCTGAAGAAGGGTCCGGCGCGCATCATCCTGGCCGCGCTGCCCGGTGATCCGCTGCGCGAGGACGCGGTCGCCACCATGAAGGCGGCCGGCGCCTCCGAGGTCGAGATCATCGACTTCGACGCGCTGGAGATGGACTCGCACCCCAAGGTCATCGACCAGGCGTGGGGACACGGCGATGTCGATATCGCCATTGTCGCGTTCGGCATGCTCGGCGACGCCGAGGAGCTGTGGCAGGACCAGCGCAAGGCGGTCATCGCCTGCGAGCTGAACTACACCGCCGCCGTCTCGGTCGGCGTGCTGATCGGCGAGAAGATGAAGGCGCAGGGCCACGGCCGCATCATCGCCATGAGCTCGGTCGCCGGTGAGCGCGTGCGCCGCTCCAACTTCGTCTACGGCTCCACCAAGGCCGGCCTGGACGGCTTCTACCTGGGTCTCGGCGAGGCGCTGCGCCCGCACGGCACCCGCGTCACCGTGATCCGCCCGGGTCAGGTCCGCACCCGCATGTCCGCCCACGTGAAGGAAGCGCCCCTCACGGTGGACAAGGAAGAGGTGGCGGCCCTGGCCGTCGCGGCGTCGGAAAAGGGCAAGGAAATCGTCTGGGCCCCCGGCACTTTCCGCTACATCATGATGATCCTGCGCCACGTCCCGCGCCCGATCTTCCGCAAGCTGCCCGTCTAGAGCAGCCCAGCATTCGACAGCGAGCGGTGACCAACGGTCACCGCTCGTTTCGTTTACCGAGCCCCGCACACTCACGACACGCATGAACCGGATCCCCACAGCGCGTGCCTCCGCCGCACAGCCCTGATAGGTGCTGTGCAATGCACTAGCCGGGCTGCGTGATGCGGGTTGTGGCCTGTCTCGCTCTGCCAGGCAGCGCCACGCAGTCACCACACCCATCGACCGGATCCCACAGCGTGTACCTCCCGCCGCACAGCACGGACAGGTGCCGTGCGAGACGACAGCAGGCTGTGCGGTACGGAACGGGCCGTGCGATGGATGCGGCTGGCGGCGAGGAGATCGACGCTGGTGGCCACGGTGGTCGGCCATGCGGCGGGTCATGGGGAGGCGAAGGTCGTTAGGGTGGCACAGCGGTAGGCGCGGTCTATGGAGCGAACCCGGAGGCGGAGTGCGTATGAGCGAGGAGTCGGGCGGCCGGGGGGCGATGCTGGTGCGGCGGGCCGGGGGTGCGGCCGGGGAGGGCGTGCTGGCCGGGGTGGTCGCCGTTGCGGTGGCCGGTATCGGGCTGGTGGCGTTTTCGACCGTGCACTGGCCGGCGTTCAACTCCTCCAATGTGACTCGGGCGCTGACCACCGTGGGACAGGTGGTCGCGCTGGCGCTGCTGGTGGCGGCGATTGTGCTGCTGCGGATGGACAAGTGGCCGTGGGTGGCGAAACTGCTGTCCTGGGTGGGGATTTCGACATTCGTGACGGTGACGCTGGGTATGCCGCTCGCCGCCACCAAGCTGTATCTGCTCGGGCTGTCGGTGGATCAGGAATTCCGGACGCAGTTTCTGACGCGGCTGACCGATAGTGCGGCACTGCGGGATATGAACTACGCGGATCTGCCGTCCTACTATCCGGGCGGCTGGTTCTGGATGGGCGGGCGCTTCGCGAATCTGCTGGGGATGGCGGGGTGGGCGGCGTTCAAACCGTTCGCGATCATCGGCATCGCGGTGGCGGCGGTGCTCGCACTCGTCCTGTGGTCCAAGCTGATTCGCGCGGATTGGGCCGTCGCGGTCGCGACCGCCACCACCGCGGTGACGCTGGCCTACGGTTCGCCGGAGGCGTACAGCGCACCGCTGGTGCTGCTGATCGCGCCGGTCCTGGTGCTGGCGTGGGGCGCCCTGTACCGGCCCGCCGAGCCCGCGGCGTCGACCGCCGGAGGCTGGGGCGCGGTGCTGGGGACCGGACTGTTCCTGGGCGTCGCCGCGACCTTCTACACGCTGTACTTCCTGGTGGCCGTGTTCGCGGTCTGTCTGATGGGTGTGGTCGCCGCCGGGCTCGCACTGCGCGAACGGGGCATTACGCGACGCTCCAAGCAGGGTGCGGTGCCGGGGATCCGGCAGGCGGTGTGGCCGATCCTGCTGCGGCTGATCAGCATCGGAGTGCTCTCCGGACTGCTGGCCCTGACCGTATGGCTGCCGTACCTGTGGAAAACGCTCACCGGCGGCACCGCCAGTTCCGGTACCGCACTGCACTATCTGCCCGAACCCGGTTCGCAGCTGCCGCTGCCCATGTTCGATTTCTCCCTGCTCGGCGCGTTCTGCCTGCTCGGGACGATCTGGCTGGTGCTGCGGGCCGGAAGTTCGCGGCGCGCACAGGCACTCGCGATCGGTGTGGTCGCCCTCTATCTGTGGTGCCTGCTGTCGATGGCGGCGACCGCCGCGGGCACCACGCTGCTGTCGTTCCGGCTGGAACCGATTCTTTACACCCTGCTGGTGGCGGCCGGAGCGTTCGGCTTCGCGGAGGGTCTGCGGGCCGCCTACCAGGTGCTGAACGAGCCGTCGCGGGTGCGGCTCGCCGGTGCGGCGGTGGCGCTGGCGGGTGCGGTGGCGTTCAGCCAGGGCATTCCGAATGTGCTGGCGACGGAGATCAATACGGCCTACACCGATACCGATGGCAATGGCGTGCGAGCGGATGCGCGGCCGCCTTCCGCCGTCTCGCACTACGCGGAAATCGATGCGGCGCTGCGGGAGCAGACCGGCCGGGCGCCGGATCAGAGTGTGGTGCTGACGGCGGACACCAGCTTCCTGTCCATCTACCCGTACTTCGGATTCCAGGCGCTCACTTCGCATTACGCGAATCCGCTGGCCGATTTCAAGCCGCGCGCGGCGGAGATCAAGCGGTGGAGCACCCTGAAGTCGCCGCAGGAGTTGATCGACGCGCTGGCGCACTGCCCGTGGCGGGCCCCGGATGCCTTCCTGTTCCGCAAATCCGGTAGCGAGTACACGCTGCGGCTCGCCGAGGACGTGTATCCGAACGATCCGAACGTGAAGCGCTACACCGTGGCATTCCCCAGGGCGCTGTTCGATGACCCGCACTTCCGGGTGACCGATATCGGGCCTTTCACCCTCGTGGTGGCCCAGCACTGAGAGTTATGTGAGCTGCACTCGAATTGTGGTGCAGCTCACTTCTCATCTCGATAAGACCTCGAGACAAGGGTCACTTATCCCCAGATATGGGCCTAAACCTGTGGATGAAGCCCCATATCTGGGGATAACTCATCCACTTGCCAGTCCAATCTCAGTCGAACCCGGTAGCGTGGGCCGCTGATTGAGAGGCAAGAGGAGTTATCGCGTGGCACAGGGGTGGGATACGGACCGCACCAACGAAGACGGCTCGGCGGTCGCAGTTCTCGACCGGACAGTACCGAAAACGGTTGCCCCGGTGCGCACCCGGCAACAGCGTGTCGCGGGCCTCCTGCGACTGGCTCGCGCCGACCTGTTCGTCGCCACCGGCTACCTCTCCCTCGCCGTGCTGGTGCTCTCCGGCCAGTGGCTGCACACCGATCGCGGCTATCTGATCAAGAGCGGCCAGGACCAGACCATGTGGGAGTGGTTCTTCGCGGTCACGGCGCACAAGGTCGCGCATCTGCAGAATCCGCTCGGCACCGGACTGCAGAACTATCCCGACGGCGTGAACATGATGGCCAATACCGCCATGTTCGGCGTCGGCGTGCCGCTGACCCCCGTCACCCTGCTCTTCGGACCGACCGTCACCTTCGTTCTGGTGCTCACGCTGGGTCTGTTCGGCACCGCCTTCGCCTGGTACTGGCTGTTCTCGCGGGAGCTGGTCACCTCCAAATTCGCTGCGGCCGTGGGCGGTGTGTTCTGCGGCTTCGCGCCCGCCATGATCTCGCACGCCAACGCGCACCCGAATTTCGTACTGCTGGCACTGCTTCCGCTGATCGCGCTGCAGTTGATCCGCATCGTCCGGCATGCGCAGAGCCCGCTGGAGACGCGGAAGGCGCGGCGACTGCGCGATGCGTTCGTGCTCGGCCTGCTGATCTCGCTGCAGATCGCGCTCGGCGAGGAGCCGCTGCTCATCTTCGCGCTGGCCTTCGGCCTGTACGCGGTCATCTATTATCTGCACGCCCCGCGCGCCGGGCTGCGCGCGCTGCGCACCCTCACCCCGACGCTGCTGCTGGCTGGCGTGATCACGGTGGCGCTCACCGAGATTCCGCTGTGGTGGCAGTTCTTCGGGCCGCAGTCCTACCGGTCCATCGACCACGGGCCGATGAACAACGATCTCAAAGCGCTGTTCCAGTTCCCGTCCGAATCGCTGGGCGGCATGTTCCAGCACGGGCAGAACGTGGCCATCAATCCGACCGAGGAGAACTCCTACTTCGGCTGGCCGCTGCTGCTGCTCGTCGCCATGGCCGCGGTATTCCTGTGGCGCGAACGCGTGGTGCGGGCCGCGGCCCTCATCATCGTGTCCTTCACGGTGCTCTCGCTGGGCGCGAACCTGATGATCGGGAAGCACAACACCGGAATCTCGCTGCCGTGGAAGCACCTGGAGAATGTGCCGCTGCTGAATTCGGTGCTGGAGTCGCGGTTCACCATGGCCGCCATTCCGGCCATCGCCGTCATTCTGGCCATGGGAACCCAACGCGCACTGGACTACTGGCGCATCTCCGCCGTGGATTGGCGGCCGCTGGCCTGGTTCGGCGCGCTGACGCTGGCACTGCTGCCGCTCACCCCGACCATCCTGCCGGTGGTGCAGCGCCCGGCGACGCCCGCCTTCTTCGCGGACGGCACTGTGCGCCAGTATGTTTCGCACGGTTCGGTGGTCATCGCGCCGCCGCCCACCCCGCCGGACGCCCGCGCCCTGCGCTGGCAGACCGATGCCGACTTCCAATTCCCGCTTGCCGGAGGCTATTTCGTCGGACCCACCGGCACCGAGAAGAAGGGCCGCTACGGTCCCGACGACCGGCCCACGGCCAGTCTGCTCATCAAGGCGCAGCAGGCCAACAAGGTGCCGGTGATCGACGATGCCACCCGCGCCCAGGCGCTCGCGGATCTGCGGTACTGGCAGGCCGATGTGGTGGTGCTGCCGCCGACCGACAATGGTGATGCGCTGCGGCTCACCGTGGATCAGCTGCTCGGCTTCCCCGCACAGCAGGTGGACGGCGTCTGGCTGTGGGACGTGCGCGGACTGGTCTCGGCCTGATTCGGTTCACGGCCTGAGTCAGTTCACGCGGGTATAGGTCACGTGGCCGCTGACATCGAGATCCCGGACGATCTGTCCGGCCGACAGTCGCAGCACCTGGGTGGCCTGCGGCGAACACTGTGAACCCCCGCTCGTGGTCACGCCGTTGCCGACGGTGATATCGGCGGCCGTGACACCGACCAGCCGATAGTCGAAGGCGCAGACCAGATTTCCACCGCGGTAGATCGTGGAGGTCTCGACCACCTGATTCACCTCACCCTGGCGGACGGTGAGCCGGTAGTCGTCGGCGTTCTGATCGCTGGTCCCCACCCAGGTGCCCAGGAAACCCGCCGGAATACTGCCCGCGGGCAGCGGCGCGGCTGCGGCGGCGGAGGTCGCGGTCAACACCGACGCGGCGGCCGGCCCGGCAGCCATGGTCTGCACCGGAGCCGACACCGGCGCACCGGAATTGCCGTGACTCTCCAGCTCGTAGGCCACCACGAAGCCGCCCCCGGCCAGGACTACCGCGGCCGCGCCGGCCAGCACCGCCGCCAGCACCCGGCCCTGTCCCTCGTTCCGCACCGGAGTCACCGGCGCCGGGACCGGTTCCGGCGCCGGGAGATACGGGTCGAAGGCTCCGCGGGCGTGCTCGGTGACCGCCCGCCGCGCCGGGTCCACCGGCGGCGTGGTGATCGGCCGCGGCCCGGTGAAATACGGGACGTGCTCGACGGTCGCCGGACCCGACATCGCCTCCCAGGCCGCATCGACGAAATCGGCACAGCCGGCGAACCTTTGCGCCGGATTCTTGGCCAGTGCCCGATCGAAGACCGAATCCAGACTCCGGGGCAGGTCCGGACGGACCTGTGTCACCCGCAGCGGCGGAATCTGGGTGTGTGCGATCACCCACCCCCCGAGATCCTTCGCCATGAACGGCCGATGCCCGGTGAGCAGTACGAAAAGCGTGCAGGCCAGCGAGTATTGATCCGTGCGCGGATCCAGCGGGGCGCCGGAGACCTGTTCCGGCGAGGCGAAGGCGAAGGTCGCGGTGACACTTCCGGTGCGCGTGAGACTGGTCGACTCGTCCCGCAGGCGCGCAATGCCGAAGTCCGTCAGCAGGGCTCGCTCCACCCGCCCGTCCTCGGCCGGGGAAAGCAGAATGTTCGAGGGCTTCACATCACGGTGCAGCACACCTTTGCCGTGCGAATAGTCCAGGGCCGAGGAGACTCCGCTCGCGATCCGCAGCGCGCGATCGGGGGCGGTGCCGCGCAGCACATCCGCATCGGCGCCCTCCACGAACTGCATGGCGATCCAGAGCCGGCCCTCGTCGAGCCCGCGGTCGTACACCGCAACGATATTCGGATGATCGAAGCGAGCGGTGATATCGGCTTCGCGTTCGAAGCGCCGCCACTCCTCGGCATCGGCGTTCACACCGTCGCGGCTGAACACCTTGAGTGCGGCCAGACGGGGTAGCCGGGGGTGCCGGGCGACATAGACGGTCCCCGAACCGCCCGCCCCGATGCGCCGCTGAATGACATATCCGGCGATAACCTCGCCCGGTCGCAGTTCAGTCATGACCGCCACACCTACGTCGATGGCGCCCGGGAAATACAGTCGCCCAACAACATTATCGACCGAATGTCCGGGGAAGCGGAGCACAAGTTCGAAATATACGGTCGAAACACGCCCTTCCGGACCCCTGAACAGCGACAGTTCGGACATCTGAACCACGACGGCGCGAGCACCGGGAGCACGGCGACCCGGTGCGCGGTCGAGTCGCGGGGGATGTCCGGGACGGGGGTGGATAGCATCGGACACCGTGCGCGAAGACACCCGAGCGTTTCAGCGAATCCGACTCATTGCCGTGGTATCCGGAATTCTCGGAATTCTGCTGGCGGTGTTGACGCCGATTCTGCCGGTAAAACAGGACCGGCCCACCCTGCACTGGCCGCAGGGGGATACGCCGAACATCGCCGCGCCGCTGGTGTCGTACGTGCCGCTCACCCTGGACGTGAATCTGCCCTGCCAAGTGCTGGCGGATCTGCCCAGCGGCACGCTCTTCTCCACCGTCCCGGCAGCTTCGGGGCAGGCGGTGAGCAAGGGTCTGGTCATCAAGGTCGAGGATGTGCCCGAGAAGGGGCGCACGCTGTCGGTGCTGTTGCGCCTCATCCCCTTGCTGTCGGTTCCGGTCGCCGATGTCCAGAGTTGCGGATCGCTGGTCCTGCACTCGGATGCGACCGCGACCCAGGTGCAGCTCAGCGGCGTCACCCGGCAGGACGGAACTCCGTTCGCGGGCAAGGTGAACGGCGATACCCGGCCGCAGGTGGTCGGCATGTTCACCGATCTGAACCGGCAGCAGATCGGGACCGCCGTGGCGACGGCCGATATCGACGCGCGCTTCACCTCCAGCCCGAGCTGGATCAAACGCGGCGCGACCATCGGCGCGGTGCTCTGCACGCTGCTCGCCATGTACATGCTGCACCTGCTCGACAATCGGGACGGGCGGCGCGCACGGCGATTCCTGCCCGCGCACTGGTGGCGTTTCCGCCTCGCCGATGCGGCGGTGCTGGGGACGCTGGTGGTGTGGCACTTCATCGGCGCGAACACCTCCGATGACGGCTACATCCTGAATATGGCTCGGGCCTCGAAGGTTTCGGGCTACATGGCCAACTACTACCGCTGGTTCGGCGTGGCCGAGGCGCCGTTCGGCTGGCCGTACGAGGTGCTGTCCTGGATGACCCGGATCAGCGACTCCAGCCCGTGGATACGACTGCCCTCGCTGCTGGCCGGAATCGTCTGCTGGCTGGTGATCAGCCGGGAGATACTGCCCCGGCTCGGCGCCCGGGTGCGGCGCGACAATGTCGCGATATGGACTGCGGCACTGGTCTTCCTGGCAGCCTGGATGCCGTACGACAACGGCCTGCGGCCCGAACCGCTCATTGCCGCGGGCGCGGTGCTGACCTGGTGCTCCATCGAACGCGCCATTGCCACCGGGCGACTGCTGCCCGCCGCGATCGCCGTGCTCATCGCGGCGTTCTCGCTGGCGGCCGGTCCGACCGGGCTCATCTGCCTCGCCGCGCTCATCGCCGGATCACGGCCGGTGCTGCTGGCGATCCTGAAGCAGGCCAAGGGCACCGGGTCGGCGCTGCTGCGCTACGGCGCGCTCTTCGCGCCGGGCATCGCGGCCGGAACCCTGGTGCTGGTGGTCGTTTTCGGCGATCAGACGCTCGCCTCGGTCATGGAGGCGACGCGGGTGCGCACCCTCATCGGCCCGAATGTGGCGTGGTTCGACGAGCGCACCCGCTGGGATTCGCTGCTCATGCTCTCCCCCGACGGCTCGCTCGCCCGGCGGTTCGGCATTCTCGCCATGCTGCTGTGCCTGCTCGTCTGCGTCATGGTCATGCTGCGCAAGAACGGTCGCATTCCGGGCACCGCGCGCGGGCCGGCGGCGCGCATTCTCGGCATCGTCTTCATGTCGCTGTTCCTGATGATGTTCACGCCCACCAAGTGGACGCACCACTTCGGCGTGTACGCCGGACTCGCCGGATCGGTGGCCGCACTGGCCGCGGTCGCGGTGGGCGTCAACGGGATTCGCTCACCACGCAATCGCACGCTGTTCACGGCGGCGGTGTTCTTCCTGCTGGCCATCACCTTCACCGGGCCCAACGGCTGGTGGTATGTGTCCAGCTACGGCGTGCCGTGGTTCGACAAGGCGCCGCTCATCGCGGGCAAGGGTCTGTCCACGCTGTTCCTGGGGCTGGCCATCCTGTGCCTGCTCATTGCCGCGTACCAGCACTATCGGGAACCGTTCACCCATCCGAAGCCGGTGCGCGCCTTCGACAAGTTCGCGAGCATGCCGCTCACCATCGCGGCGGCGCTGCTGGTGCTCTTCGAGGTCGCCTCGCTCGCCAAGGCGGCCGTCACCCAGTACCCGGCCTACTCCATCGCCAAATCGAATTTCGATGCGATGACCGGGGATTCGTGCGCACTCGCCAATGACGTGCTGGTGGAGACGAATACCGCCGACTCACTGCTGCAACCGTGGACCGGCGCGGCCGCCGACGGATTGTCCGCGGACAACACCGGATTCACCGCCAACGGCGTCGCCACCGACCTCACTGCCGATGCGGAGGAGACGGTCAGCGGCGGGGCCAACTCGGTGGGCAAGAACTCCAGCAACAAGACCACGAACACCACCGGGGCGGGCACCGGCGGCGGCACCGACGCACAGGCCGGCCTCAACGGCAGCACCGTCGCCCTGCCGTTCGGACTGGACCCGGCGCGCACACCGGTGCTGGGCAGTTACACCGCCGACGAGCAGAATCCGGCCAAGCTGACCACCAACTGGTACAAGGTCGATCTGTCCGACAGCGTGCGCAATGATCCCGCCTACAAGGTGCTCATCGTGACCGCGGCCGGCCGCATCCGCTCCTTCACCAAGGACGGTGTGGAAACCTACGGTCAGGACCTGTTCGTCGAATACGGCACCCGCGCCGCCGACGGCAGCATGACGAATGTGGGCCGCATCCGGCCCACCGATATCGGGCCGAACCCGTCCTGGCGCAATCTGCGGGTCCCGCTGGACCAGATTCCCGTGGGCGCCAACAGCGTTCGCCTGGTCGCCAATGACCCCGACATCACGCCCAAGCAGTGGCTGGCCGTCACCCCGCCCCGGCTGCCCCGCCTGGAATCGCTGAACAGCCTTGTCGGCCATACCGATCCGGTGCTGGAGGACTGGCACGTCGGACTCGCCTTCCCGTGCCAGCGGCCGTTCGATCACCACGACGGCGTCGCCGAGGTGCCGGACTGGCGCATCCTGCCCGACCGCGTCGGCGCGGACGCCTCGAACGCCTGGCAGGACGATATCGGCGGCGGGCCACTCGGCTGGACGGGGCTGCTGCTGAAGTCGGAGAGCATTCCGTCGTACCTGAACCACGACTGGGGACGGGACTGGGGATCGCTGGAGAAGTACAGCCCGTATGCCCCGGACGCGAAGCCGGCGCAGTTGTCGGTGACGGCGCAGACCCGTTCGGGTCTCGCGAAGGATGCGCCGATCCGGGCTAAGTAGCAGTGCGGATCCCGGCCGAAAGCATGCCGGGGTGACAGGGTGCTCGACGAGCTCACGAAGCGTGCTTCGTGAGCTCGTCTGCTGTCCAAGCCCGTTGAGACCGGGCATACGTGTCGCACCGCCGGAGTGAACAGCGCCACTCACAGTCCGGGGCTATACGATCTGCAATCGTGCCCGACGCCTCCGCTGTCCTGAGCAAACCGCCAACGCCGCCCACTGCGACGGCGACGCCGCGTGACTATCGCACCGCGAAGTTGATCGCGATCGTCGCCGGTGTGCTGGGAGCGCTGTTCGCCCTGGCGACGCCGTTCCTGCCCGTCGTGCAGACCACGGCGGCGGTGAACTGGCCGCAGGGCGGGACGCTGGGCAATGTCGACGCACCGCTGATGTCGCAGGTGCCGCTCGATCTTTCGGCCACCATTCCGTGTAGTGCGGTGCAGCAATTGGATCCGCGCGGCGGCATCCTGCTGGCCACCGCGCCGCCGCAGGGCAAGGGCGCGGATCTGGAGGGGCTGTTCGTCCGGGTGTCCGGCGAGACCGTGGACGTGCTCGATCGCAATGCCGTCGTGGCGTCGGCGCAGCGATCCGAGATGAGCGACTGCTCGCAGATCGTCATCACCTCCGACGACAAGCGCACCTACGCGAAATTCGACGGGCTCACCCACAGCGTGGAGAAGACCAACGCGGACGGCGGCCGCGAAATGGTCACCGCGCCGGTCGACGGGCAGCTGCTCGGCGATCTGCGGCCGCAGGTGGTCGGCGTCTACACCGATATGAAAGGCGGCGTACCGCAGGGCCTTTCGTTCCACATGAACGTGGACTCGCGGTTCTCCTCCAGCCCGACCGTGCTCAAGTGGGTCGCCATGGTCGCGGCCGCACTGCTCACACTGCTGGCCATGGGCGCGCTCGCCGCGCTCGACACCAGTGACGGGCGCGGGCACCGGCGCATCTTCCCGCGGCACTGGCTGAAGCCGACCTGGGCGGACGGCGGCATTATCGGCACGCTGACGCTGTGGCATTTCGTGGGCGCCAACACCTCCGACGACGGCTACATCCTCACCATGGTGCGGGTCGCACCGCACGCGGGCTATATGGCCAACTACTTCCGCTGGTTCGGCGTGCCGGAGGCGCCGTTCGGCTGGTACTACTACGTCATCCAGGCCTTCGCCGAAATCTCCACCGCGAGCCCCTGGGTCCGAATTCCCGCGCTGCTGTGCGGCATTCTCTGCTGGCTGGTCATCAGCCGCGAGGTGGTGCCCCGGCTCGGGCGCGGGGTCGCGACCTCCAAGGTGGCGCTGTGGACCGGCGGCCTGGTGTTCCTGGCCTTCTGGCTGCCCTACAACAACGGCCTGCGCTCGGAGCCGATCGTGGCGCTCGGCGCGCTGCTGACCTGGGTTTCCATCGAAAGGGCCATTGCCACTTCACGATTGCTGCCCGCGGCGGTCGCGGTACTGGTCGCGGCGTTCACACTGGCGGCGGCCCCGACCGGACTCATGTGCGTGGCGGCGCTGCTCGCCGGTATCCGCCCACTGGTCAAGATCGTGGTGCGGCGGCGCAAACAGTTCGGCGACGTCGCGCTGCTGGCGCCGATAGCCGCGGCCGGATTCCTGGTATTGGCGGTCGTTTTCGGCGATCAGACCTTCGCCGGAATCATGGAGGCCAATCGGGTGCGCCAGAACATCGGGCCCAATCTGGCCTGGTACGAGGACTACCTGCGCTACTACTACCTGTTCGTGGAAACCGTGGACGGTTCGCTGGCGCGGCGGTTCGCCTTCCTCGTCATGATCCTGTGCCTGATCACCACACTGCTGGTGCTGCTGCGGCGGCGGCAGGTGCCGGGCATCGCCTCCGGGCCGACCTGGCGACTGCTGGGCGTGGTGTTCGGAACCATCTTCTTCATGATGTTCAACCCGACCAAGTGGACGCACCACTTCGGGTCCTATGCGGGCATCGCGGGCGCGCTGGCGGCGGTGACCGCGGTCGCGGTGTCGGCCACGGCCTTGCGATCGCGCAAGAACCGGTCGGTCTTCCTCGCCGGGCTGATGTTCACGCTCGCGCTCGCGTTCTCCGGCATCAACGGCTACTGGTACGTGTCCAGCTACGGCGTGCCGTGGTACGACAAGCGGGTCTCGCTGCACGGGCACGAGGCCAATACGCTCATTCTGCTGCTGTTCGGGCTGGCGCTGGCGGTGGTCGGATGGCAATCGCTGCGCGAGGGCTACGCCAAGCCCATGGAGAACGGAAAGACCCAGCGCGGCAGGCGGGTTCGGCGTTTCGCCGCCATCCCGCTGACCGTCGTCGCCGCACTCATGGTGGCGTTCGAGGTGCTGTCGCTGGTCAAGGGTGCGGTCGCGCAGTACCCGGCGTACTCGCTGGCGCGCTCCAACTTCGACGCGCTCTCCGGTAAGAGCTGCGGGCTCGCCAATGACGTTCTGGTGGAACCGAATCCGAACGGCGGCAATCTGCAGCCGATCATCGATCCGGCGCATCCGCCGCTGAACGGCGATCCGCTGGCCGGCGCCGACCCGGTCGGCTTCTCCCCCAACGGCGTTCCCGACAAGATCGACGCCGACAGCGTCGAGGTGAAGCCGGGCACCGGCAATACCTCCAACCAGACCGTCGGGCCCGCCTTCGAGAAGGGCCAGAACGCCGGCACCGGCGGCGGCAAGGGCGCCGAGGGCGTCAACGGCTCGACCGTGGCACTGCCGTACGGCCTGGACCCGGCCACCACACCGGTCATGGGCAGCTGGCAGGACGGCGTGCAGCAGCCCGCCACCCTCATCTCCAGCTGGTACAAACTGCCTGCGCGGTCGCCTGATTCACCGCTCATCGTCATCTCGGCGGCGGGCCGCATCATGTCCTACGACGAGACCGGCAATATGACCTACGGTCAGACCCTGCTGGTCGAGTACGGGCATCAGAACCCGGACGGCAGCGTCTCCGAGCTGCCCGGCAACTACCGGCCGTTCGATATCGGCCCGGCGCCGTCCTGGCGTAATCTGCGGGTTCCGATGGACGCACTGCCCAGCGGCACCGACGTGATCCGCATCCACGCCATCGACCCGATTCTGATCGGCGATCAGTGGCTGGCCTTCACCCCGCCGCGGGTGCCGAAGGTGCAGTCGCTCAACAGCTTCCTCGGTTCCGAGCAGCCAATCCTGGAAGACTGGGCGGTCGGCCTGCAGTTCCCGTGCCAGCGGCCCTTCGACCACCGCTACGGCGTGGCCGAGGTCCCGAACTACCGCATCCTGCCGGACCGGCCGCTCGCGGTCAGCTCCACCGACACCTGGCAGGCCGAGGAGAACGGCGGACCGCTCGGCTTCACCGAAATGCTGGCCGACTCCAAGACCATCCCGACGTATCTGAAGGACAACTGGGGACGGGACTGGGGCTCGCTGGAGAAGTACGAACCGTACTACCCGGCCAAGGCCGCCGAGCTGGACACCGGGACCGCGAACCGGTCCGGGTTCTGGTCACCGGGCAAGCTCCGGGTGTTCTAGGCACTGATCGAACCTTGCGGCGGCCGTCGGCATCATGCCGGCGGCCGCTGCCGTTTCCTCCCGGCCGCACGGTTCCTGCCACCCGTTGTGGGTGTGACCCACGTCAACCGGGAGACTGGTGTCATGGTGAACATTCAACTCGGCGACGTAGCAACCTGGTACGACGTCCACGGTGACGGCGAATCGGTGGTGCTGCTGCACGGCGCCTTCGTCGATGCGCGAATGTTCGCACCGGCCATGCCCTCCCTGGTCGGGCGCTTCCGGGTGTACAAGACCGATCGCCGCGGGCACGGGCACACCCCCGATGTCGAAGGACCGCTGTCCTACGACGTGATGGCCGAGGACACCATCGCCTTCCTGGAGAAGGTGGTCGGTGAACCCACGCATCTGATCGGCCACAGCGATGGCGCGAATGTCGCGCTGCTGGTCGCGCTGCGGCGTCCGGACCTGGTCCGCAAACTCGTGCTGATCAGTGGAAACTTCCACTACGACGGCATTCTGCCCGGCGTGCTCGACGGTTTCGAAGATCCGGAGACACTGCGCTATCTGGCCGCGAATTACGGCGAGGTATCCCCCGACGGGGAAGACCATTTCCCGATCGTCGCGCGCAAACTTGCCGAAATGTGGGAGACGCAGCCCGACCTCACCCCCGAGGACCTGCATTCGATTTCGACGCCCACGCTCGTCATGGCGAGCGACGACGATTCGGTCTCCCTGGAACACACCCTCGCCCTCTACCGGGCGATCCCCGATTCCCAGCTCGCCATCGTTCCCGGCACCTCACACCTGCTGGTCATGGAGAAGCCGAACGAGATCTACCCCCAGATCGCCGGCTTCCTCTCGCATGACCCGGTTCCGACGCGACTACCCATCCGTCGCGCCGCTCCGGCCTAGTTATCGCACTGCGAATATCTCAGTGTTCGGTGTGAGAAACCCATTCGTAGACCGGCAAACTGCCCTCCGGTGTGTCCTCCCACCGCGGCGTCACCTTGAACCTTTCGTACCCCCCACCGTGCGCCACCCGCAGTTCGATCCCCGGCGGCGTAATAGGCACAATCCGCTGTTCCAGCCCGTCAGGTCCGCCTTCGAGCAATGCCTTAGGTGAGCTACTCATAGCTGAAGGCTCTCACATCCACCCCACCCGACCGACCGATTCCGAGCAATCGGCGAGCCGTGTTTCACCTCGACTGAAACAGCCGGAACAGGTGTCAGAGGGGCAGCAGGTGGTGTTTGCGGGGGTTGCGGGGGACGGATTTGGCGCGGAGGAGGTGGAGGGCCTTGCGGATTTCCAGGCGGGTGGTGGCGGGGTCTATGACCGCGTCTATGTAGCCGCGTTCGGCTGCTACCCAGGGGGTGGCGACGGTGGCGTTGTAGAAGGCGATCATCTGCTGGCGCATGGCGGCTCGGTCGGCTTCGGGGGCCGCCTCCAGAGACTTTGCGCCGATGAGGCTTACGGCGCTCTCCGCGCCCATGACGGCGATGCGAGCGGTGGGCCAGGCCAGGTTGACGTCGGCGCCGAGTTGTTTGGAGCCCATGACGGCATAGCCGCCGCCGTAGGACTTGCGAATCACCACCGTCACCTTCGGGACGGTGGCTTCCACGAAGGAGAAGATGAAGCGGCCGCCGCGTTTGATGACGCCGATCTTCTCCTGTTCGACACCGGGTAGGAAGCCGGGGGTGTCCACCACGAAGACCAGGGGGATTTCGTAGGCGTCGCAGAGTCTGACGAAGTGCGCGGCCTTATCGGAGGCGCGGGCGTCCAGGGCTCCGGCGTAGACCAGTGGCTGGTTCGCCACGACGCCGACGGTGCGGCCGTCCACCCGGGCGAAGCCGCAGATGACGTTCTTGCCCGCGGACTGGCCGAATTCGTGGAAGTCGCCGTCGTCGAAGATGCGGATCAGCACCTCGTACATGTCGTAGCCGGCATTGTCGGCATCGGGGACGAGGTCGATCAGCTCGCGATCCGAATCGGTGATCTCCGGCTCCAGGCCGGGGTTCACGATGGGCGGCAGCTCCGAGCAGCTGGACGGCAGATAGCCGAGGTAGTCGCGAACCCAAGTGAAAGCCGCGAGTTCATCTTTGGCGACATGGTGGATATTGCCGTACAGCGCTTGACTGTGCGCGCCGCCCAGCTCTTCGAGGCTGACATCCTCACCGGTGACCTCGCGAATCACCTTGGGACCGGTGACGAACATATAGGCCTCTTCGGTGGCCACCACGACATCGGTATTGATGGGGGCGTACACCGCACCGCCCGCGCACTTGCCCAGGATCATCGAAATCTGCGGCACCAGACCGGAAAGCGGCTCCTGGCGACGGCCCAGTTCGGCGTACCAGGCCAGTGAGGTCACCGCCTCCTGCACCCGCGCGCCGCCGGAATCATTGATACCGACAACGGGGCAGCCGACCTTCGCCGCGAACTCCATGATGCCGGCGACCTTGCGCCCGAAGGCCTCCCCGACCGAACCGCCGTACACGGTCTGGTCGTGGGAGAACACCGCGACCGGACGCCCCTCGACGAGGCCGTGGCCGGTGACCACGCCATCGCCGTAGAGGGCCGTCTGATCGCCCGGGTTCCGCACCAGCGCACCGATTTCCACGAAGGTGCCCGGATCCAGCAGCATCTTGATGCGGTCGCGAGCCGAAGGGATGCCCTTCTTGGCTCGCTTCGCGACCCCCGCATCTCCCGCCGGTTCCCTCGCGACTTCCAGCTTCAGTCGCAAGTCTGCGAGTTTCTCGGCGGTAGTGCTCACTGGACTCCTCCCCTTCGGCAGAAACCTACTTTCGCAGAACCCGTTTCGCAGTGGGGCTATTTCGCAAGCGTGTCGATCTCGGACAATTTCTTGCTGAGGTCGGCGCCGATCACTCCGATGCGGGGCTCGTCGATGATCTGGAGGTGATCGCCCGGGATGTGGACGATCTCCAGATTCGGAATGTGCTCGTCCCAGCCACCATTCGGCTTACGCTCGCCGAATCGCGGTTCCAGTTCGATCATTCCGTCGTGGTAGCGATCGGCCAGGTAGAGAACCACGTCGCCTTCGTAGCGCGACGGGGTCACCGCCTGGAGTTCACGGCTTTCGATCCACGAGGTGCGCTGATGCTCGAGCACACCACCCGGAATCTTGACCCCGGCGAACTTGATGAGTTCGAAGACGATCTCGATCTGTTCCTGATCGGAGGCAGCGGCCAGCTCTTCCAGCTGTTCCTGATCCAGCTCACCGTTGAAGCCGTAGGTCTTCTGCGCGAAACCCTGGAAGCGCTTCATCCGCTCGACCCGCTCCTGCGGATCGTTGCTTTCCGGCTCAGTGGGAACAGCCAGATCGATCAGGCCGACCAAACGCACGTCCGCGCCCTCGGCCCGCATGATCTGCGCGACCGTCAGTGAGAACACCGCACCGAGCGACCAGCCGTAGAACACGTACGGGCCTTCTGGCTGCCGCTTGCGAATCTCCGGAATGTACTGGCGCGCACGCTCTTCGATCGAACCGTCCACGCGTTCGAAACCGTACATGGGGGTCCCCGCCGGAAGACGCTTCAGAAGCGGCTCGTAAACGAGGGTGTTACCGCCCGACGGATGGAACACGAAGACCGGGATGGCATTCGAGCCGGCTTCCTTCCCGCGCAGCGTGCGCACGAAGCCTTCGACATCGTCACCGTTCTCCTGGTACCGCGCGACGATGTCAGAGATCTGCTCGATGGTCTCGCAGGCCCGAAGCTCCGCGGGATCGAGCTGCGCCTTCGCTCGCTCCGACAGGCGCGCCACCAGCTTGTCGAAGGTCGCATCGTCCAGTGTGGGCAGCGGGTTGAAGATGCCGCCCGCCGACTTTCCGGTCACCAGCGCCCAGGTGGCGAAGGCGAGGCGCTCCGGCGCATTACGCGGCGGAACATTGTCCTTATCGGTCTCCGCAACCGGCGGGGCGTCCTCGAAGTCGGCCTCGGTGGTCGACGAATTCGCTTCGGAGGCTTCGGCTTCCGCCACGATCTCGGTGGCTTCCGCCACCACATCGCTGTTCTCGACATCCAGGCGATCGGCCAGGGTCGGCACCGCGTTCTCGGTCACCCCGGGCAGTGCAGCCAGCGGATCGGTGCCCGCCGCCATGGCAGCGCGGGCCGCGGCGACGATATCGCCGCCGATCGAGATGTCCTCGCCCGCGGCCTGGCGCGCGGCCAGTTCCGCCAGCTGCGCACGGTTCTCGATGGCGTAGCGCAGTACCTTGCCGACCTCGAGCAGGCTGGCATCGCGCACCGCCTGGATCTGCAGCTGCGGGATGTCGAATTCGTATTCGACGCGGTTCTTGATGCGCATGGCCATCAGCGAATCGAGGCCCAGCTCCATGAGCGGGATCTCCATCGGCAGATCCTCGACGGCGTAGCCCATGGACTCCGCGACGATGAGCGCCAGGCGCTGTTCGATGGTCTGGCTGCCCTCGGGATTCCAGCGGTCACCGATCACCTCGGCCACCTCGGCAGCGGCCGGAGCCGCGGCGATAGCCGCAACCGGCTGTGCCACAACCGATTCCGGCAACGGCGCACCGGCGGTGACCACGGCGTCGAACAGCGCCCGGAAGGCATTGCCCTCCTTGGCGTGCACCGATACCGACGCGCCACCCGGATGCGGGGTCAGCGTGGTGGTGAGGGTGCCGGCGGCCGGAACCGCGCCGTGCGCAACGGACGCGCCCAGCGTGACATCCGAAAGCACCTGTGCGGCAGCGGCATTCACCAGCGCGCCGAGGTCGGAGACCAGATTCGCCTGCACCTCCCACACGTGGCGGCCGTCCGGCAGCGCCACATGCGAGCCCGGCGCCCGGCTGCTGCCGGAGTCGGCGGACAGCGAAACCTTGGGCCAGTACTGCTTACGCAGGAACGCGGTGCGCGGCACCTGTGCGTAATCGCCGTCGGGCAGCAGCGAGGACAGGTCCACCCGGTGGCCCTGCACATACAGCTGCGCGAGCGCCGAGATGACCGCGGCGGATTCGTCTTCCTTGCGCTTGAGCGTCGGAATCAGCGCCGCATTGTGCACACCGGCCGCGAAGGTGGTGCCCATGACCTGCATGAGCGCCACCGAGTTCGGCGCCAGCTCCAGGTAGGTGGTGATACCGGTATTCACAGCCTGCGCAATGGCATTGGTGAAGTACACCGCGCCACGCATATTGGTGACCCAGTAGTCCACGTCGTGCACCGCGGCGTGACCCGCCCGGAACACGCCGTCCTTGCGGACGGTCGAGTACAGATCGTGCTTGAGGACCGTCGGCTCCAAACCGGCCAGCTCGGCAGCCAATTCGCCGAGCAGCGGATCCATCTGCGAGGTGTGGCCGGCGCCGCGGGTCTGCAGCACGCGCGCGAACTTGCCCTCGGCCTCGGCGCGCGCCACGATGGCGTGCACCTGATCCGGCGGGCCGCCGATCACGGTATTGGTGGGCGCGGCGTAGATGGCGACCTCGAGGTCCGGGAAGTCCACCAGGGCTTCCTGGATGGCCTCCGTGGAGTACTCGACGAGGGCCATATTGCGGACCTGATCATCGGTGATCATGGCCTCGCCCTCGGCCATGAGCCGCGACCGCGCGCAGATGACGCGCACCGCGTCCTCCAGGTTCAGGCCGCCCGAAATGTACGCGCCCGCAACCTCACCCTGCGAATGGCCGACCACGCCCTCCGGCTGTGCGCCGTGCGCACGCAGGATCGCGTTCAGGCCCAGCTGGATGGTGAAGGTGCCGACCTGGCCGGTACCGATATCCCAGTCCTGCTCGTCGTCCAGGATGATCTCCCGGACCGAGTACCCGGCCTCGTCCATGACGTACTCGTCGACCTGGTCGACGGTCTTGCGGAAGATCGTATTCTCGTTGTAGAGCTGCTTGCCCATCTTCCGGTGCTGCGCACCGAAACCGGCCATCACCCACAGCGCGCCACGCGCGGAAGGGGAATCGGCGGTGAAGACGCCGGTGCCCGGCTTGCCCTCGGCAATGGCGCGCAGACCTGCGGTGGCCTCTTCATGCGTCTTGGCGATGACAACACCGCGCGAACGGCCGTGATTACGCTTGGCCAGCGCACGCGCCACATCGACGAGCGGAGTCGCCTGTCCCGCTTCCGATTCCAGCCAATCGGCCAGATCCTTCGCAGCACGCTTACGACGCGAAGGCAGGTAGGCCGAGACCGGGAGGATCAGCGGCAGCGGCTCTTCACGATTCACCCACTCCGGTTCCGGTGCAACGGCTTCCGGCGCGGACTCGGTGACGATGCGCTCGGCCTCGGCCAGCACATCGGTGTCCTCGTCATCGAGGTCGGCGCTCGCTTCGACAGCCTCCGGGGCGACCGGCGTGGGCACGTACTCCTGAATGACCACGTGCGCATTGGTGCCACCGAAACCGAATCCGGATACACCGATGGTGGCGGTGCCGCTGTAGCGCGGGAATTCGGTGGGCTCGGCGACAACCTGCAGGTGCGCGGTGTCCCAGGGAATATACGGATTCGGCGCCGAGAACCCGAGGTTCGGCGGAATAACGTTGTGCTGCAACGCCATAACGACCTTGGCAAGCGCGGCCGCACCCGCGCCACCCTCGAGATGGCCGAAGTTGGTCTTGGCTGAACCGAGCAGGGCGGGCTTGTCGTCCTCACGACCGCGGCCGACCACACGCGCCAGCGCGTCCGCTTCGATCGGGTCGCCGATCAGCGTGCCGGTGCCGTGCGCCTCGATGTAATCCACGGTGGACGGCGCGATTCCGGCATCCCGGTAGGCGCGGCGCAGCACCTCGGCCTGGGCATCGGGGTTCGGCGCGAGCATGCCGTTGGAGCGGCCGTCGTTGTTGACAGCGGAGCCCTTGACGACGGCGTAGATCTTGTCGCCGTCGCGTTCGGCGTCGGCCAGGCGCTTGAGCACCACCAGCGCGCCGCCCTCCGCACGGACCATGCCGTCGCCGTCCGCGGAGAACGCCTTGATGTGACCGTCCTTGGCCACACCGCCATTGGCGTCGAAACCGAGCGTCGCCATCGGCGCGAGCAGCATGTTCACGCCACCGGCCAGCGCCAGATCGGCATCGCCGGTACGCAGTGCGCGCACCGCATCGTGCACGGCAACCAGCGAGGACGAGCATGCGGTATCGATGGACACGGACGGACCGCGGAAGTCGAAGAAGTAGGAGGTGCGGTTCGGGATGATGGCCGAAACGCTGCCCATGATGCCGTACGCCTCGGCGGACAGCGGCGTCTTCTCGTCGCCTTCCGTGCTGCCGACGCCCAGCGCCGCGATCAGCATGAATTCATTGCCCGCCGAGCCGACGAATACGCCGACCGGCTCGCCCTTCAGCGTGTTCGCCGGAATTCTGGCGTGCTCCAACGCTTCCCAGGTGAGCTCCATGATGAGCCGCTGCTGCGGATCCATGCGCTCGACCTCGACCGGCGAGGTCGCGAAGAATTCGGCGTCGAAGCCCTTGATCACCTCTTGATCGAGGTAGCCGCCCTTGGTGTTCGCGTTCGCGATGGCCTCGGCCGCCCGCGGGTCGCTCATGAACTCGGACCAGCGGCCCTCCGGTAGATCACGGATGCCGTCACCGCGATTGATCAGGAAGTCCCAGGTGGATTCGGGCGTATCGCCCGCACCCGGCAAACGCGTGGCCAAGCCGACAATGGCGATGTCATGCGCCTCGCCCGGCGTGAATCCCGCGGTATAGAACGAGTCATCAGCCGATTCGGCCGGAAGATCAGGTTCCCCGTTGATGATTCGCTCCGCCAGCGAAGCGATCGTCGGGTGCTGGTACACGATGGTCGCGTTGAGGACGATCCCCGTCAGATCCTCGATATCGCCGCCGAGCGCGAGCGCATCCCGCGAGGCCAGGCCGAATTCTTCCATCGGCCGGTCCACGGTGATCTGCTCGAGCGCCTGTCCGGTCGCGTCGGAGACCCAGCGGCGCAGCCACTCCCGCAGCTCGCCCACGGACATGTTCGCGCCGGTGGGTTCCGGTTTCGCGACGGCATCGGACGCCGTCGGAGCGTTATCGGTCATCGGGGTGGGGGACGTGCCCTCGTTCTCAGCCATCAGTTCCTCAAGTTACCTGTCTGCGTACGGTGCGCGGCAGTATTGAGATTCTCGCCGTTCCGGTGGAGAGCGGCGCTTCATGCATGAATGGCGCGGACCTGTTCGGACCGCGCCACTCCACGTTAGATGCTCCGACTCACTCCTTGTCAGGAGCATCGGGGAAGGCCTGCTGCGTGTAACCACCACGCAGCGTGCCGTCCAGGTACGCCATCTTGCAGGCGGCACGGGCGATCTTGCCGCTCGAGGTGCGCGGGATCGAACCCGCGGTCACGAGCAGGATGTCCCGTGCGGTGACACCGTGCCGTGCCGAGAGCGCGCCACGCACCGCGTCCGTGATCGGACCCGGATCGGCCTTGCCGGCGCCGGGGCCACGCTCGGCCACGATGACCAGCTGTTCGGAGCCATTGTCCGCGTCGTACTTCAGACCCGAATGGCTGTCCGACTCGAAGACTTCCGCGGGCAGCTGATTGGCCGGAACCGAGAACGCGGCGATGAAGCCGGGCCGCAGCGACTTCGAGGCCTCCTCTGCGGAGTACTCCAGATCCTGCGGGTAGTGATTGCGGCCGTCCACGATCACCAGATCCTTGACGCGGCCGGTGATGTAGAGCTCGCCGTCGACGTACACACCGTAATCGCCGGTGCGCAGCCAATTGCCGTCGGCCGGAACACCCTCGGCGTGACTGCCGTCCGCGACCCGGTTGACGATCCGGTTGCGGAAGGTCTTCTGGGTCTCCTCGGCCCGGCCCCAGTAGCCGATGCCGATATTGTTGCCGTGCAACCAGATCTCGCCGACCCGGCCCTCGGGCAGTTCGGTCGCGCCCTCCGGGGCATCGACCGATTCGGGGTCCACGATGGCGCCCCACTGCGAGAGCGCCACATAGCCGCAGGAGACCTGGGCGATGGAATCCGGCGTGCCCTGCTCGACCTTCACGATGCGACCGGCATTGAGCTCGACGCGGTCGACGTAGATGACCTTCGCCTCGTCCTCGTGCCGGGTGGCGGAGACGAACAGCGTCGCCTCGGCCATGCCGTAGCAGGGCTTGATCGCGGTCTTGGGCAGGCCGTACGGCGCGAACGCCTCGTTGAACTTCTTCATCGAACCGGTGGTCACCGGCTCCGAGCCGTTGATCAGGCCGATCACGTTCGAGAGGTCCAGCGACTCGCCGTTCTTCGGCACGGCACGCGCGGCGGCGTGCTCGAACGCGAAGTTCGGTGCGGCCGCGAAGGTTCCGGCGCCGTCGGAGACGGCCGCCAGTTCCTGGATCCAGCGCGAGGGCCGCCGCACGAACGCGGACGGCGACATGATGGTGATGTACTTACCGCCCACGGCGGGCAGGATCACCGTCAGCAGACCCATGTCGTGGTAGAGCGGCAGCCAGGTGACGCCACGCGAATTCCAGTTCAGATCCAGCGCATTCACCATCTGCAGCACATTGGTGCCGACGCCGCGGTGGGTGATCTCGACACCCGCCGGGGTGCGTGTCGAACCCGACGTGTACTGCAGATACGCGATATCGTCGACCGCGATATCGGGGCGGATCCACGACTCTCCGACACTGTCGGGAATCGCGTCCACCGCGATGATGCGAGGCCGCTGCGCCGCGGGCAGCCCGCGGAAGAACTGGCGAACACCGGCGGCCGAGGAGCTGGCCGTCAGGATCGCCGCGGGTGTGCAGTCACCGAGCACCGCGTGCAGGCGATCGGTGTGGCCCGGCTCGTCCGGATCGAACAGGGGCACCGAGATGGTGCCCGCGTAGATCGCGGCAAAGAAGGAGATGACGTAATCCAGCCCCTGCGGGGCCAGGATCGCGACACGATCACCCCGCTTGGTCACCTGCTGAAGTCGTGCAGCTACCGCGCGCAGCCGAACGCCGAATTGACTCCACGTGAGGTCCTGGTAGACCCCGTCGCTCTCGCGTGAGTAGTCGATGTACCGGTAAGCCAGATCATCGGCGTCATTCCCGTGGGTGTGCTTCTCGACGTAGTCGACGAGGGTGCGCCCCTCGGGAATCGTGATGTTCCCCGTTTCGTCGAGGTAATCGTCGAAAGTCTCGTCCATTCCTTCTTCTCCTCCGAGGCACACGCGGCATGGGCGGCGACGATGCCGCTGTTACCTGTGAGGCCCCGACTCTTCGCCCGCGGGGAGCTTCTCGCGAAGCCGACCTGCAGAATTCTGTTGCGGTCTGCGCGGTGACCGTCTATTGGCTAGATGTACTCAAACCAGGGTCATGTTACAGAGGAGCCACCCTGCCATGCTCCGGAGCGGCTAAACATATCCCAGCTCACCAGACTCGCTTCCACGGGATCACCGGTGCGAATGTGGTGCTTTGGGTGGGCAGCTCTCCCGCTGGGGGACGAGGATGTGAGTTGCCGCACCCGGGGTTCCCGGGGGTGGTCCGGGTGGATGTGCCGACCACCCGGAGCGGGTGCGGCGACTGCTGTCATGAACACCTGCTCCTGGCTGTCCGGATGGTGCTGGGACACCGAGCGAACCGGGGCCACAACCTCGCAGCACTCTACAACGAGACCCCGAAACTAGGGGCTCGGTCGGAATTCACGAGTGTGCGGGATGCGGAGCCTTCTCAATCAGGCCGTTGGCCCAGCTGACCGTCCACTGAGTTGCTGTGGTGCCGCTGTCGTCCACGACAAAGCCGTTGTAGAGGCTGTGGACAGGGTTGCCCGCCGCCTTCACGAGGGTGCCGACACTGCCGAGGATATTGAGCGGGTTGAGCGCCTGCTTGGGGGAATCACAGATGAGATCACCCTGCGCGCAGATGGTGAATGTCCGATTCGCCAAGTCGCCGAAGCCGTCTCGCGGACCGGTCATGGTGATGCCCGGCACGTTCAGGCCCCGCAACGCGACCTCCGCGCCCACACCGGCCGGCGGCTGCCCGATCTCGATGGCCTGTCCCGGCCCCTGATCGCGACGCCCGTCGGCGATGACGGTCACGCCCAGCACCTTGTTCGCGGGCACCGGTCCCTTGCCCGCACCGATCTGCGCGGCCACATCACCGGCGATCACCGCGCCCTGCGAGAAGCCCGCGATCACATAGCTGGTGAGCGGGCAGTCGTGATAGGTCGCGGTGAGCTTCTCGTTGGCGCGCTGGGTGCCCTCGGAACGACTGTTGTTGTAGGACTGCTGACCGTCCGGCGGCAACGCGATCGGGTTCGAGAACTGCGCCACGTAGGGAACCGTGTAGACCTCGACCCGGCTGTTCGGGAACTGCGCCCGCACCGGATTGGTGATGTTCAGCATGAGCGACGCCGGATTCGCGGTCGGGTTGTACGGATCGTCGGTGCTGCTCGACTCCCAGGTGCCCGGGACGCCCAGCATGAGCACGTCCGGGCAGTTGGCCGACTGCGAGGTCGGCTCCTTGGGCCCGGGCGGCTTGGGACCCGGCAACCGCAACCGGCCCGCCAGCAGGTACCAGAGCAGCAGCGCCACGATGATCACGATCACGATCGCGGCGATGAGCAGCAGGCAACCCGCCGGCTTGGACCGGCGTCCGGAGCGGCGTCGCGTCGTCACTTGTTGCAGTAACTCTTCGTCGCGACGTCGACGTAGATCTTGCCCGCCTGTTCGACCGACATCTTCGACTGGTCGAAGGACGGATCGGAGCCGGCGATCGCGGTGACGTAGGTGAGGATCTGATCGTCGGTCGCGCCCTGGGACTTGCCCTGGCACACCAGGTTTCCGGCGGTCAGCGCGATATCGGAGGCGGCGGGGGTGATGCCCTGCTTCTTCAGCTCGTCGAGGAAGGTCTTGTCACGGTCGGTGAGCGGGGGCGTACCGCTCGGCGTGGTGAGGAACTGGCTCGGCACCGGCGCCGGGCGCTCGGGCGTCGTGGCGTCCGAGGAGGTCTGCGGCGCGGCCTGATCGGTCGGGCTGCTGTCCCCGCCGGCCGTCGTGGTGGGAGCCGCAGACGTCTTGCTCGTGGTCGGAGCCAGCGTGGGCGTGCTCGTCGCGGTCGAATCGTTGTTGCCACAGGCGGCAAGCAGTCCGGCGGCGGCGAGAGCAACAACGACGCCGAAAACCTTTCCACGGGTCCGATGCATTTATTCGCTTCCTTGATCTGTCTGGCGGGCACAAGGTCGCCCCCAGGCTAGCGGCAACCCGCGCCGCCGTCGCCGCTCCGTTTCGAACCTCATGCACTTCTCAGTCAGTTGGGACGGACTTCCGGGCCCAGCGCCGGAATCAGCGGGGGCGAAATTTCCTCGGGCGGAGCGGCCGGTTGGGGGTCCGGTGCAGCGGCCGGTAGAGGTGCGGGGGCGAGTGCCGCGGCAGGCGCGGGCGCAGGAGCCGCGGCAGGCGCGGGCGCAGGAGCGCCCGGGAGGGCAATCGGCTGGCCGGCCAGCGTGAAGGCCTGCGCCTTGCCGTCGTTCACGATGATCGAGCCGCCCTGGAAGGTCTGCTGCGCGCCGGTGGGCGTGGCGGCCTCGTCACTGATCGGGAAGCCGAGCCCGCCGTTCTCGAAACCCTGTGCGCCCCAGGCGTCCATGATCGGACCCGAGCGCACGCCGAAGGCGCCGGACAGCGGACTCCAATAGATATTGCCGCCCTCGAAGCTCACGAAGCGGCCGAGATCACGCACCGGCTGCTCGGCGGCGGTCGGGAAGCCGAAAGGACTGTTCTCGAAACCGATTTGCGCGTACTTGCCGAGAATCAGGCCCTGCAGCTGGTGCGCACCGGTCTTCGCGCTGAAGTAGATGGGCCCGTTCTCGAAGCTCTGCACCACGCCGTCCTTGTTCGGGGTGCGTGTTTCGGGTCCGTTCGGGTAGCCGGCCGGACCGCGTTCGAAGCCGCCTTTACTCCACTCGTCGAGGATCGCGCCGCGCACCATCTGGGCGCCGGTCTGCGGTGTCCAATAGATCAGGCCGTTCTGGAACGGCTGGAAGCGCCCGCGGCCGTCCGGCAGTCCCTGGTCTCCGGCGGTCGGGAAGCCGATGCCGCCGGCCGCGCCATTGAGCCCTGCGAAAGTACCGGCGATCGCGCCGCCGACCGCTTGCGCTCCGGTGCCGGGCGAGTACGCCACCTGTCCGCCCCGGAAGTCCTGCGTCACACCGCCGGTCACCGGATACTCCGGCGTCAGGCAGTCGCCGAGCCAGGTGTTGACCTGTGCCGCACCGGCGATCGCGCCGCCGAGCTTGCAGCCGCTGGGGGTGTTGTCCACACCGAGCGCGGCCGCCGTATTCGGCCAGGACTGCCGCATTTCGAAATCCCAGTACGGCCAGGTGTGCGTGCCCGAGGGGCGGTAGCTCACCTGCACCGGAATATTCAGCTTGCCGAGTTTGGTGACGAAGTTCTGAGAGCTCAACCGCGACAGCACTTCCAGGCCCATACCCGCGTAATTCGTGGTGAGGCCGGGGATATCGCCGGGCGGATCGGTCGCGCCCGCGGTGCCGCTGCCGCTGGAGACATAGAGGCCGATGCCCTTGAGCTTGTCGGCCAGCTCGTACGGATCGTGTGCCTTCCATTCCGGACTGGTCGGCGGCCCGAACATATCGTTCGAATCGAATCCGCCCGCGTCCTTCATGGCGAAATTGACCATCTGCGGCATGCCGAGCGTGGTCAGGGTGAGGAAGCCGGAGTAGGAGGCCGCGTGCCGGACCCAGCCGGGATTGCGCGCGGCCAGCATCATGGCGGCCGTGCCGCCCATCGAAAGTCCGGATACCGCACGCACATCCGTGGCGCGCCACTGACTCTCGAGCAGTGGGGGCAGTTCCTTGGTGAGGAAGGTTTCCCACTTGTAGTTGTGGCCCTGATCCGGTTGCAGCCAGTCGGCGTAGAAGCTGGACTGGCCGCCGACGGGCAGCACCACGGTGACGTTCTTGTCGGCGAAGAAGCCGGCCGCGCCCGCATCCTTCGTCCAGCCGTTCTCGTCATCGGTGGCGCGCAGACCGTCGAGCATGTACATGGTCGGGAATTTCGCGTCCGGACGCGAACGCCAGTCCCGGGCCAGCAGCAGCTGCACTTCGATCGGGGATCCGGAGGCGGGCGAGTTCACCCACAGCGCCACCCGGCGATCACCCAGCCACACTGCCTTCTGGACCGTCGCCGCAGCGCCGGACGTATCGGGTTCGGCGGCCGCGGGGGCTATGCCCGCAAAACCGCCTACTCCCGCGAAAGTGCCCGCAGCCAGCGGAAATACCACTGCCGCAGCACATGCCGCCCAGCGACGGCGCGCCCGCTTCGTCCCACGAACCACTCCAACCACACAAGTGTTGTACCCCTGAAAGTCCAATTCCAGGGGTGCGACGCGCGGGAAACGGGTGCACTACAGCAAACGACCGGTTTCCTTTTCCGGGAATGTCACCGGCTACGCGCCGAGCGCGGCCAGGATCTCCGGACGCGCACTCGTCAGCTGGTCCTGCCAGTAACCCCACGAATGGGTGCCCTTGGTCGGCAGGCTGTAGTGCGCACCGATGCCGAGCTGATTCATTCGCCCCATGAACGCGATGGTGTTGACCATCGAGAGCGCCTCCAGCGCCACCGCGTTGACGGTGTTGAACGCCCCCGCCTCCGGATTGTCGTGCGCACCCAGTGCGCCCCAGGACGCCGAGATGTACATGGGCAGGCCGCGCAATTGCGGTGCGAAGACGAAGGGATCCATCCGCAGCCACTGCGGGCTCCACGGCCACGCCATCGAATCCACATTGAAGCGACCGGCATCCAGCATGGCGATCCGGATCGCCTCGCGCATACCGGGCGCGGAAATGTTCAGGTAGCCGGAGAAGGACGAGGCGTGCTTGAACATATCGCGGTGGTAGGCGGCGAGAGCCAGTGCCGACGAACCGCCCATGGAGAGTCCGGCGATCGCGTTCTTGCTGCGGGACACCCCGAGTGGTTCCAGGAAGGCGGGCAGCTCCTGGGTCAGGAAGGTCTCCCAGCGATAGGTGAACTTCTGACCGTTGGTGCTCGAGGGCGCACGCCAATCGGTGTAGAAACTCGATTGCCCGCCGACCGGCATCACCAGCGTCACATTGTCATCGGCGAAGAGCTGCATGGCATTGGTCTCGAAGGACCAGGCATTGAAGTCGTCCCGCGCGCGCAGACCGTCGAGCAGGTACAGGGCGGCGTCACCGCCGCGGGCGGCCCACTGCACCTGCACTTTGATCGGCCCCATGCTGGAGGGAACCATGAGCTCTTCGAAACGCGGGCGCGGCGGCGGCGCGGGTTCGGCGGCGGGCACTGGTGCGTCCGCGGGGGCGGCAGCGGGTGCGGGTGCGGCCGCGGGCACGACGGGCGGCGCCGCCGGAGCCGCGGGCTCCGCCGAGCCGGCGGGCGCACGATGCAGCGGCCCGGACACCGGGGCGGCCTGCGCCGCTCCCGAAATGCCGGGAAGTCCCGACATTCCAGGCAGCACAGCCACTCCCGGTAGTGCGGCCGCCGCGACCGCGGCCGCGACCAGGCGGCGCCAGCCGGGCACCCGGACGCCCCGCGCGGCGGGTATCCGGTGTGCCGAAACAGTTTTCCGAACCGAACGCGGGCATGACGCACCCTGGACTGCCATCAGAATGTGCTCCTGAACCACACAAGGGGGGAACGACACCAAACGTGACCGGCGTCACGGACAGGAGCACTTTAGCGGTGCGGGGAGGGTAACTGGCTGGTATCCCAGTCAGCTGGCGTGTATTTCGGCTTTCCCGTCGTGAAAGACGATCGATCCGTGTTGGAAGTTTTGTTGCACTCCGCCCGGAATGGGAGTTTCGTCGCTAATCGGAAATCCGAGCGCCCCAGTGGGTCCCGCCGCTCCTTCATACGCGCCGCCGATCATTCCGCCCACCGCATGCGCGCCGCCGGCCTGCGACCACAGCACCCGGCCACCGCGGAAATCCTGGGCCGCGCCGCCGGTCAGCGGAATCTCCGGGGTCAGGCAATCTCCCAGCCATGTCTTCCCCTGCGCCACAGGCAGTATCGCGCCGCCGGCCGCACAGTCCGGTTTGCCGGTATCGACCCCCAGCGCGGCCGCCGCCTGCGACCAGGACTGGCGCATCTCGAAATCCCAGTACGGCCAGGAATGCGTGCCGGACGGACGGTAATTCACCTGCACCGGAATGCTGAGCTTATCGAGCTTGGCCACGAACTGCGTCGAGGAGAAACGCGAGAGACTCTCCAGCGCCATCCCGGTGAAATTGGTGCTCACACCGGGAATTCCGGCGGGGATGTCGAACCGGCCCGCCAGGCCGCTGCCGCTCGAGACATAGAGGCTCACACCCCTGAGCTTCTCGGCTATCGCGTACGGATCGTGGGCACCCCACTCCGCATCGGCGGGCGGACCCCACATGGCATCGGAGTCGAAACCGCCCGCATCGTGCATGGCGTACTTGATCGCCTGCGGCATACCGAGAGTCGTGGTCGCGAGCAGTCCGGAGTACGAAGCCGCGTAGCGGACGAACCCCGGATTACGCGCCGCGAGCGTCATGGCCGCGCTGCCGCCCATGGACAATCCCGCCAGTCCGCGCACGTTCGTGGTGCGCCAGTCCTTGTCCAGCAGTGGCGGTAATTCCTTGGTGAGAAAGGTTTCCCACTTGTAGTTCTTGCCGTTGTCCGGTCGCAGCCAGTCGGTATAGAAACCGGCCTGCCCGCCCACCGGCAATACGACCGTCACGTCTTTATCGGCGTAGAAAGCCTGCGCGCCAGCGTCTTTGGTCCAGCCGTTCTCCTGATCGGTGGCCCGCAAGCCGTCGAGCATGAACAGTGCCGGAAATTTCATATCCGGTCTGCTGTTCCATTCCCGCGCGAGCAACAGCTGCACCTGGATCTGCGTGCCCATGGACGGTGAATCGATCCACAGGGCGACCCGTCTGTCGGTCAGCCACACCACATTTCGAATGGCGGACTTCGTCGGCACCTGCGCCGCACCCGGATCCGCGAATGCCGTTCCACCCCCCAGCAGTACCGTCGTAGCCGCCGTAAGCGCCACGAGCCCACCCCACCTGGGTCTCCGTCGTCTACCTCTTGCCACAGGTGCCACCCTAGTTCGCTTCCGCCCCATCGGCTTCCGAACCCTGACAGAGCGAAGAACCGGCCACCCCGCAGGGGTGACCGGTTCTTTTCGTCTGTCGCGCAGGCGCGGCCTACGACATCAGGAATTCAGTGCCGCATCAGGAATTCAGCGCTGCCAGGATGCCTGGGCGTGCTTTCCACAGCTCGGCCTCCCAGTTCTTCCAGTTGTGCACACCGATCGCCGGGTAGTCGTAGGTCACATTGTTCTTGAAGCCCAGCTGATTCATCCGGGCCTGGAACAGGTGCGTGGTGACCATCGCGATGGCCTCGATACCCATGGCGTTCATGGTGTTGAAGGCGCCCGACGCCGCATCGGCGCCACTGGGCAGACCGCTGGCCGCCGAGATGTACATCGGCAGACCCTTCAGCTGCGGCGCGAACACCGACGGGTCCATGCGCAGCCAGGCCGGGCTCCACGGCGCGGCCATGGAGTCCACATTGAAGCGGCCGGCGTCGAGCATCATGACGCGCATGGCCTCACGCATACCCGGTGCGTTCCAGTCCAGCGGACCGGAGAAGGAGGAGGCCTGCTTGAACTGATCGCGGTGGTAGGCGGCCATGCGCAGCGCGGCGGGGCCACTCATCGAGAGACCGACCACCGCATTGTTGGTACGCGAAACACCGTAGCCCGCAAGGAAATCGGGAAGTTCCTTGGTGAGGAACGTCTCCCACTTGTAGGTGTACTTCTGACCGTTGGTATTGCTCGCCGAGACCCAGTCCGCGTACCAGCTGGACTGACCGCCGACCGGCATCACCAGGGTGACATCGTCGTTCTCGAACTGCTGCTGGGCGTTCGTCTCGAACGACCAGGCATTCTTGTCATCGCGGGCGCGCAGGCCGTCGAGCAGATAGATGGCCTTGTCGCCACCGTTCTTCGCCCACTGCACCTGCACCTTGACCGGGCCCATACTGGACGGAACCATCAGCTCGTCGTAACCGCCGGCGGGGGTGCGATGCACCGGGCCGGCAATCGGAGCGGCGATGGCGATAGTCGGAGCCGCCACTGCCGCGGCGGTCGGGATAGCCAGTGCCGCAGCGCCTGTAGCCAGAAGTCGTGCGCTCCAGCCACGGTGAGCACTACGTCCTGACCGGACTCCACCCGGCATGGCGGACCTGCCGAAACGCATGGATACTGCTCCTTCTCTACTGCATAAGTTCAGTTGTTATCACGCAGCGCGCACGGCAATGCCGTTGCAGGCGTGCATGATCAGCGTTCACCGCGAATCCCGACCTTCGAAGTGAACGATGCGCTACCACGGTCTGGTCACATGCGCTCGCTGGAGGGTATTCGACCTTCCACACGGTTGGCAAGGTGACGCTAAATTTCGACCGTAATCGTGCGGTGACCTTATCGCGAAACATCAGTGATGTCGCGGCAACAGCAGAATCCCTTACGGTCAGCCGATGTTCGCACTCAGATCCGGAAGCATGTTGTAGACCTGATCCGCCCAGTAACCCCAGCTGTGCACACCGTTCGGGGTGTAGTCGAAGACGGCATTGCCGGGACCGAGCGAGTCCATACGCGCTTGGAAGGCACGGGTATTCGCGAGTGCGATGGTCTCCAGCCCGGCCGCATTCGTCAGGTTGAAGGCATCCAGTGCGGAGTTCACCGCATCCCGCGGGCCCGGTTGGCCGTTACCCGAGGAGATCCACAGCCGGGTGCCATTGGCCCGCAGCAGTGGTGCGAACACGAAAGGGTCGTTGCGAAGCCACAATTCGCTCCACGGCGGTCCCCACATGGAGTCGATGTTGAAGCCGCCGGCATCGAGCAGCGCCATCCGCAGCGCTTCGCGCATACCGGGCGCGGAGATATTGAGATAACCGGAATACGATGCGGCATAACGGAACTGATCCGGGTGATACGCTGCGAGCACCAGGGCCGCGCTACCGCCCATGGACAATCCGAACACACCGTTCCCGTTCGGATTGAAGCCCAGCCGCCCGGCCAGCGCATTTCGCAGATCTCGGGTCAGAAAGGTTTCCCAGGCATACGGCGCGGGTTGCCCATTGGTATTGCTGGGCGCCACCCAGTCGGAGTAGAAACTGGACTGGCCGCCGATCGGCATGACCACATTGATGTTCCACGCGGTGAGCGCCCGCTCGACATCGGTGTCGATCTCCCAGCCGGACAGGTCATTACGCGCCCGCAAACCGTCCAGCGCATACACCACCCGCTGGGTATTGCCGTCCTGTGCGCGGAAGATGCGCGACTTGATCGGGCCCATACTCGAATCGACCCAGAAGTCGGATCCGGCCGGATCGAATCCGGCTGCCGCCGGGGCCGCTCCCCCGCCTACCGCCACCGCCCACGGCAACACCATGGCGAATGCCAGACCGGCTCCGGCCCTGCGGAGTGAACCCATCGAGAAACGCATCTGTGTCGCCTTTCCGAGTGTGGTCACCGTTGACCACCACTGAAATGCAGAAGCTGTCGCCGCTCTCGCTTCTCTATAGGCCCTTATTCGGAGCCGATCGCTCGAAAAACACCTCGGACGCCGAATTGTGATAAGCCCGATATACGAAGGCCCCCGCCCGGTTCGGGCGGGGGCCTTCGTATTCGGTCGATTTACCCGATATTTGCCGACATGTCCGGAATCATGCGATACGCCTCGTCCTGCCAGTTGGTCCAGGCGTGCAGACCGACGGGCGGGAACGAATACGTGACGTTCCGGGCGCCCAGCGTGTCCATGCGCACCTGGAAGGCGCGAGTATTGGCCAGCGCCAACGCCTCCAGCGGCGAACCCCGCACGATGCGATCCGTGGCCGCGCCGAGTGGGATATCGAGATCCTGCTGCATGGGCAGACCGCTGCCCGCCGCGACCCAGAGCCGGGTGTTGTTCCCGACCAGGGTGGGGGCGAAGACGAACGGATCCATGCGCAGCCAGCGGTCACCCCAGGGCGGGGCCATGGAATCCACGTTGTAACCACCGGCGTCGATCATGGCGACCCGAATCGCCTCCCGCATACCCGGCGCGGAGATGTTCAGGTAGCCGGAAAAGGAACCGGCATAACTGAACTGATCCGGGTGATAGGCGGCCAGGGTCAGTGCCGCACTGCCGCCCATGGACAGGCCGAAGACGCCATTGCGATTGGGGTTGAACCCCAGGCGATCTCGCAGCGCCCAGCGCAACTGGTTCGTCAGGAAGGTTTCCCAGTCGTACCGGTAGCTCTTGCCGGGCCCGGCGCCGAGCGCCTCGGTGGCGCCCGAACCGGTATTGGCCGCGGACGAACCCGCGCCCGCCGGGACCCCGAAGAACGAACTCGGGGAATTCCAGTCGGCATAGAAACTGGACTCACCGCCGACGGGCATGACCACATTGATATTCCAGCTGGCCAGGACGTCCGCGACATTGGTGTCGTTCTCCCAGCCGTTCAAGATCTCGGTGGCGCGCTGACCATCGAGGGCATAGACGACCCGGTCGGTATTGCCGTCCGCCGCACGCAGGACGCGCGTCTTGATCGGACCCATGACCGGTGAGTCCACCCAGAAGTCGAAGGCCGCCGGGTTGAACGCCGCTGTAGCAGGCCCGGTTCCGACCACCGTGAGAGCAAGTGGCAGGACGAGCGTCGCGGCGACGCCCAGGACCATTCTTTTGAAGCCTCTAACCCGCATCGACCTAGCCCTCTCGTTGGAGCAGAACCGAGCTTGCACACCAGTCTTCTTCGATTGATCTTCTTCGATACCGGGCAAATGTCGGTGCATCGCCCCGGCGTGTTTGCGAGCCCGATTACCGCGAGTCCGGACCGAGACCTACCGGGCCAGCCGGGTCCGCGCGTAGACCGTGTACGGCGCGCCGAGCACGGCGGCCCGGCGATAACCCTCGCGCGCCTCGTCGATTCTTCCCGTCCGGAAGAGGAAGTCCGCGAGGCGCACATGCGCTTTGGCGTCCCACGGGTCGTGGTCGGTGTGCCGCCGGAAATAGCGTTCGGCCGAGTCCAGATCACCGGCGGACCAGCAGGCGCGGGCGCGGGTCTCCAGCACGGCGTTCATATTCTCCAGCGCCGCGATCGGCTCGAATCCGTCCGCCGCGCCCATGGCCCAGCGCGCGAGATCTTCGGATCGATCCATCATCCGGGCCACCTCCCCGTGGTCACCCTCCACGAACCGGATCAGTCCGAGACCGCGCCAGTACGCGCTGCGCAGCAGGAGGCTCAGACTGTTCGGGGGTGCGGACGATGCCAGTGACTCGGCGATCGCCTGCCAGCGTTTCGCCGCTCCGATTTCCCCGGACGCCCGCGCGTGGTGGACCGCGACATTCAGCGCGGCCGAGAGACGAGCGGCCGGGGTCAACTCCTGATCCGACGCTTTGGCGATGGCCAGCTCACGCATGCGGGCGCTGCCGGCGGGGTCCCGCGGATCGAGCCGGAAGAGCGCCGCGGCGTGCAGAAAGGCCAGCGCGCGAGCCTTCGCGCCGCCGACCGGGGCCGGGTCGGCCGGCGTGAGAGCGAGGACGAGCTCCCAGAATCCCAGCTTGGCCAGAACCTGCGCCACCCGCAGCTGCTGGGCGCTCGGCAGCGTGCTCCACGCGTCGACCTGATCACACAGCAGACGCCACGGCTCGGAGCGGTGCTGTGGTGGCAGCCGGCGCGGATCCTCGAGATACGGCACATGGGGCGCATCGAGGGATATCAGCGCCCGCAGCGGGCCCGGAGTGATGGATTGATAAGCGGGAAAGGGGGAACCGGACAGCAGGCGGTTCCCGAGGTCGGCCACGATTCGCGCATGGATAGGCCCTCTATCGCTCCGCAGGTCGGAATAGGCGGCCAGGAGTTCATGCGTACGCGGGGCAGGGGCGGGCGTGTTCATATCGTCGAAAGCTGTGGCCGACACCCACGATCGCGAAGAGCTGCACGGCTGGTGCGCGCGGACCATGACGCGGAGTTCGATGCTCGGCGACCGCGCCCTCCGCAATCGGGGCGTTCGTCAACTATCAGGCAAGATCGGCATCGATGAAGGAGCAGAAGGCTCCGTGATCGACGCTTTCATTGTTCGAATCGTAGGCGCGCAGTACAGCACTGCGCAGTGCGGGCGGCACGTTCTCCAACATGCCTTCGAGTTCGATATCGGCCAGTGTCAGAGTGTCACGGCTCATGAGCTTCTCCTTGTGCAGAGTGCGCCGATGCATCGGACCCTTCGGGTACGCGACATCGGCATTGCAGAATTAATTCTGCCGTACGGAACGCGCGCTGGACCTCCCGAAGATGGGAAGCGCTAAAATGTGCTGCACTGGAACATATTTCATATCGAAGGCCGCTCCCCCGGTCCCCGGCCGACCGTATAGTCGGAGCCGTGGACTACTGGAATGCGCTGTACAGCAACGACTCTGCGCCTTGGGTCATAGGCGGGCCACAACCCGAGATCGTCGCATTGGAGCTCGCCGGAGGCATCAGCGGTACGGTGCTCGATATCGGTTGCGGCACTGGCGAGAATACAATTCATCTCGTCGCGCTGGGCTACGACGTGCACGGCATCGATATATCACCGCAGGCGATCGACGAGGCTCGTCGTAATGCTGTCGCCCATCGGATTTCGCCCGATCGATTCACGGTTGCCGATGCGCTCGGGCTCGGCGGACCGGCGTACGACACCATTGTGGACAGTGCCGTGTTTCATACGTTCGATCCCGAACATCGCCTCGCTTATATCCGTAGTCTGCACGCCGGCTGCAAGCCGGGGGGAACGGTGCACATACTGGCATTCGGACCGCACGTCGGTGAATCCGATATCCGCCGCGCATTCACCGGCGACTGGGATATCGAGGAGATTCGCCCGGCCCGCTATCGGGGACGGATCACCGAATCGATCGCCGCTCGGGCCCGCGAAAAGGGGTGGCCGGAGGACGGTTTGATCGACGTCACCGCATGGCTGGCTCGAATCCGCCGACTGTGATCGGCGCGGACAGCCAGCGCAGCAGCTCCACGATGTCGGCATCCGGGCCCACGGCCTCGTAGAGCCGAGCCGCGACCTCGGCACGCTCGTCCAGAATTTCGAAGCCGTTGCCCCCGAATATCTTCCGGCCCGCCAGATTGAGTCCGGCCCACACCTGCGGTCGCAGCGGATCCGCGCGCAGTTCCCGGCTGTACAGGGCGAGCGCCTCGGTGGCATAGCCGGCCAGATACGCCCGTTCTCCCTCGGGCGGGCGGTCGTCCGAAAGCGCCTTCGCCGCACGCGGATCGAGGGTCTTGAGCCGGGCCGCCAGCGGAAGACGCCGGTGCTGATCCGGGATCCGCTGCTGATCGACGAGGGTGGACCGCGGCAGCTCGCCGGTTGCCGAGCGGCCGGCATCCCAGCGGGACACCAGGTCCGCGATGCCGGCCGGATCGGGTTCGAGATTGCGTACCTGCCAGAACGTCCGGTGCCCCACCGCGGCCTCGGTCGCGGCGCGGCGGGCCTCGGGTGGCAGATCCGCACTCGCCCAGGGAATCATGGCCGCGGCGAGCGCATCCAGGAGCCGTCGCCCGGCGTCGCCGAGCAGACCGGATTCTCGCGCTTGCGCGATCGCCCCGGCCACCTGCACCCGCCACAGCTCGAAATCGGTGTGCGCCTGCAAGGACTGATGGCACGCCGAATGCCGGTGCACTCGCCAGAAGTCGGTGACTCCGAAGAAGGCGTAGATCCCGTGCAGCAGACCGTGAATCGGCCGCGGATCGTCACGCCAGGGCGCATAGAACCGGCAGGCCGGATCGGGGGTGCACACCTCGGCCTGATCGGTCAGCATGGCGAACTTGGTGTGCTGGATCTCGTGGATCAGGGTCAGCGCCAACTGGCAGGGATCAGCCGGGGCGGTGGTGTACACACAGCCGACGCCGTGGAAGTCGGTGTGACTGGTGCTGGCCGTCAGCGGCTCGACGCTAAGTGGAACCACGCTGGTCAAGCAGCCCCGCATGGGCGCGAGGTAGGGAGCGTGGTCACTGCGCAACAGTCGCCAGGCGTCCGTGAAGGTGCGCTGCCACCGGCCGGCCTGGCCGGCGGTCAGTCGCGGCGGTGCGGGTTGTCCGGGCGGCAGGGAGCGGAACGGATCGAGGTCGTCGAGCCACACCCGCGCCTCGTCATCGGCTCCGCGCACCCAGCGCAGGGGCAGCCAGTCCGCATGAGACTCGCCGGCCCGGGAGATGATACGGACCGACCCGCTCGACCAGGTGAAATGCACTGCGCCGGCGGCGGTCCAGCTGATCTCGCAGGGTCCGGAGTATTCGGGGGCGGCGAGCCGGGCCAGCCCGAAGGTCGGCAGCATGATCACGCCATTGCGGATGACAACCTGCGCCGTTCCCTCCTCCCGGCAGGTGATGCTCGCGGCCGCGGCCAGCCAGCCGAGATAGGCGCAGTCGGCCCACAGCGGAACGGCATCGCCGTCCGCCCCGGCAGCTCGGCGCAGGACCCGAACGAGCCAGGAACCAGTGGCCGGGTAGGTGAGCATCGAGGAGACCACCTCCGGGCGGTCGGTCTGCAGCTCGGCCAGCGTCCGGTACGCCTCGCGCAATCCCGCCCGCGCGGCCGCTTCGGCGTCGACCGTGGTGATCAGCCTGCGCAACAGGATCATTCGCATCAGAACCAGGCCCTCGATCAGCTGCGCGACACCGGTCTCCGATCCGGGACCGGAGCCCAAATCCGCTGTGCTGTCGTTGATCTGGTCTGCGGCGCCGGACATGGACGAGCTCCTGTGATTCTGGATCTTCGGCAGCGGGCGGGGATACCGCGCTACTCGGATGTCGCGTTCGCGGTGGTGGCGGCTATCGCATTTGCCGTGCTTGCGGCGAGAGCTGATTCGAGATCAGCACGCACACGCGACTCGATATGCGTGATGAGCTTCAACAGATCGGCGCAGTACACCGAGGGATTGCGAAAGCCGCTGCCCTCCCGGTAGCGATGCACGTAATGCCCTCCGCCGCAGACGCTGTGGATCGGGCACTCGAGACAGGTCTCGCACAATGCTCCGGTCCCGATCTGACGGGCGATGACCGACGGATCCCGCAGCGCCTCGTCGAGCGGATCGCCTGCACCCCGGACCGGGATCAGGGCGGCTCCGGCGAAGGCTGACTTCAGCTCGTCGACCTGTTCGAGTGAGCCGTCGGTCTCGACGACGGCCAGGCGAATGGGTTCCAGGCCAACGACTTCCGAAGCCACCCGGCTACCGAGCAGCAGCTCGATGATATTTCCGAACAGCCGTACGCCGGTCTCCCGCACCGGTGCTCCGTACCATCGCTCGAAGATCGTAATCAGCCAGTCGGCATACGGCGTCGCCGTCGCATCCGGGGTGCGCCCCGGCGGTGGTGCGGTCCAATTACCGTGCGGCATCAGGAAATCGAGGGCGGGCGGCTGGAAGCGCAGCAGCGCCTCGTAGGTCCGCACCGGATCGTTCGCCAGGTCTACGGTGCACAGCAGGCCGGAGAACAGATGGCGCTGCGGCGAGGAGAGCAGCCGCTCGAGTCCGGCCGCGACCCGGGCATAACTGCCTCGGCCCTGACGATCGAGCCGATGCCGGTCATGCTCCTGTTCGCCGCCGTCGAGACTGACACCGATCTGCACGTTCCAGCGAGCGCAGATCCGCAGCACATCGTCGTCGATCAGGACGCCGTTGGTCTGAATTCCCAAGCGCACCTCGACATCCGGCTCCAGCACTTCACGGGCGGTACGGGCGAAGAACTCCAGATCACCGGTCCCGACCAGCAGCGGCTCACCACCGTGGAGAACGAGAGCGACCCGCGGCAGGGAGAACCGGACCGCGTGCGCCCTGATCATCCGGCAGGCATCGAGGAAGATCTCACGGCCCATCGACTTCGGCTTCGAACGCCAGCTCTGATCCGCCATCTCGTACATGTAGCAGTAATCGCACGCCAGGTTGCAGCGGCCGTGAATCTTGACCACGAACTCGTTGAACGGCAGCGGGCGCCAGCCACCGCGATGGAGTTCGGTGAACTCCAGTGCCGAACCGCGCCAGGGTAATTCATCCGATATCTGTTCCATCGAGAACGATCCTGACTGAAGAAGGATTCGAGTGCGGTCCCGGCAGATCCACGGTAGGGCAATAGCGGAGAAGGCACCGGTGGCTCCTCCCCGGTGCTGGGAATCAAGACGAAAAAGGCCCCCACCCGAGACGGGTGGGGGCCTTCGTGCCGGAGATTCGGGAGCAGAGCTCCCGAAGATCACTAGCCGATATTGGCGGACAGGTCCGGAACCATGCGGTAGACCTCGGCCGCCCAGTTGGCCCAGTTGTGCACACCGGCCGCGGGGAAGTCGTAGTCGACATTGTTGGCGCCGATGGCGGCCATACGCACCTGGAAGGCCCGGGTGTTGGCCAGCGCGAGCGCCTCCAGCGGCATGCCCTGCAGGACCGACATCACCGAAGTCACATCGCCCGGGCCGGGGATGGCGCTGGCGGCGGAGATCCAGAGCCGGGTGTTGTTGGCCTTGAGTTGCGGTGCGAAGACGAACGGGTCCATGCGCAGCCACTGCGGGCTCCACGGCAGCGCCATGGAGTCGACATTGAAGCCGCCCGCGTCGATCATGGCCAGGCGCATGGCCTCCCGCATACCGGGGGCGGAGATGTTCAGGTAACCGGAGAACGAACCCGCGAAGCTGAACTGATCCGGGTGGTAGGCCGCCAGGGTCAGCGCCGCCGAACCACCCATGGACAGACCGAAGACACCATTGCGGTTCGGGTTGAAACCGAGGCGGGCGCTGAGCGCATTACGCAGGTCCTTGGTCAGGAAGGTCTCCCACGTGTAGCGGAAGCTCTTGCCGGGACCACCGGCCATGATCTGCAGGCCGCCGGAGCCCGAGGAGGAACCGGACGCCGAGCCCGAGGACGACAGCGAGCCGGAGCCGGTGCCGGCGGGAACGCCGAGGAAGGTGCTGGGCGCGGCCCAGTCGGCGTAGAAACTGGACTGGCCGCCGACCGGCATGACCACATTGATGTTCGCGGCGGTCAGCGCGTTGGCCACATCGGTGTCGTTTTCCCAGCCACTGATGTCGTCACGGGCGCGCATACCGTCGAGCGCGTAGACGACGCGGTCGGTATTGCCGTCCGCTGCCCGGAAGATGCGCGATTTGATCGGGCCCATACCGCTGGACGAATCGACCCAGAAATCCATGGCGGTCGGATTGAACGCCGCGTTCGCGGACCCTGCCACACCTGCCACCGACGCCCCGAACGGGAGCAGTAGCGCCAAGGCCATGCCGAGGACAGACTTCCTCATCCAGCCGCCGCTCGATCTCCGACGTCTATCCTGCGCACCTCGCATCATCAGGCCTTTCGTGTTCGTTCGTTTCAACCGCGTGCTCGGGGCCACGGCGGGCGTCTCGGGGAGCCTATCGGTATACGGCTAACGGAGCGTTATCGGAAAGAGACATATGTGATCGGGACCACTAGTACGAGCTTTTGTGGCCCGGACCAGGTAGTTGATACAAAAATGGACACAAAAGCCACGGGGTACGAATACCGCGCGGCACCTGCGGGTGTGACCCGGCAACTATGTCAGCCAATGTGCGCCGACAAATCCGGGGTGAGTCGATTCAGCTCCGACTCCCAGTTCTTCCAGTTGTGCACACCGACGGCCGGATAGTCGTAGGTGACATTGCTGTCGCCGAGACCGGAGAGCCGAGCCTGGAAGGATTTGGTACCCACCAGCGCGATGGCCTCGATACCCATGCCCTCGACGGTGGAGGCATTGATGGCATCGGCCGAGGATGGCAATCCACTACCCGCCGAAATGAACAGACGCGTGTTGTTGGCCTTCAATTTCGGCGCGAAGGTGAACGGATCGAGATGCTGCCATTTCGCGTCCTTGGCCTTGGCGAGCGCGTCGATGTTGTAACCGCCGGCATCCAGCATGGCGACCCGGACGGCATCCCGCATACCCGGCATGGACAAATTCAGCGCACCGGAAAGCGATGCGGCATACGAGAACTGATTCGGATAGAAGGCCGCCAGCACCATCGCGGCGCTGCCGCTCATGGACAGACCGACAACGCCGTTGTGAGTCACATTGAAGCCCAGGCGATCCCGCAGCGCATCACGCAGGTTCTGAGTCAGGAACGTCTCCCACATATAGGCGGAGGTTTTGCCCGGCCCGCCCGCGAGCGCCTCGGTGGCACCGGAACCCGAGCCCGCGAGCGTGCCCGCGGGGATGCCGAGGAAGGTGCTCGGCGAGGCCCAGTCGGCATAGAAGCTGGACATGCCGCCGACCGGCATGACCACATTGATGTTCGCGGCCATCAGGGTCTGCGCCGCGCCGGTCTCGATTTCCCAGCCGCTGTCGTCGTCGCGGGCGCGCATACCGTCGAGCAGATAGACCACCCGGTCGGTATTGCCGTCCGCCGCCCGGAACACCCGAGATTTGATGGGCCCCATAGTCGAATCGACGTAGAAGTCCATGCCCGCGGGATTGAAAGCGGCATGCGCGACACCGGACCCGAGACCACCTGCTGCCACCGACGCACCGAACGGTAGCAAGGCCGCCACGGCCAGACCCACTGCTGATCTTCGCAACCATTCGCGCCCGGCGCCTGTGCCCCGGGCCCGAATCTCCTGCGCCCCACCCACCGTCAAGCCTCGCACGTCTCGTTCGGCCTTTCGTCGGCACGACCGGCTGCCCATGCCAGGGCGCGGGCCGTGTATTGCGACAACCGTTGCGACACATACGAGATGGACCGCGACGGGCTACCCAGGGATGCTATCGCTAAACGACCCCCTGGGTGTTACCAAACCGAGATGGGAGTGCGTTATTCGGTTGCGAATCGGACACAACGGCGGCGACCCTGTGTTAAAGGATCGCCGCCGTGGGTGATTCGATAAATTTGCCCGGAATTGTCCCGGGGACAGACTGTCTCGCTACTTGGGTGGCACCGGGACTGCCGGAGCCGACGGATACGGATCGACCAACCCGCACCGTTCGATCTCGTACTTCGGCACCCGATCGATCCGGTACTTGGAGAAGTCCAGTGACTGCATCACATTGTGCCGGAACCGCTCGAAGGTCAGCGGCGACCGTGAGGACGCCAGCAGATCCTGGGTCTGCGGGCAGGACAGCGCGACTCGCGCCTGCTGCACCCACTTGTCGTCCATGTACCAGGGCAGCCACGGATGCTTGTCGACCATGCCCGCGTCCACCACGACCCAGTCCGGGTACAGATTCTTGTCGTGCCCGATGCGGCCGTCGGTGAGCCGGTCGGTATGCGCCGCAAGCGGATACGCCAGGCCCATCTGATCGATGACCCGCACGTCCAGCGGCACGTTCATGCTGGTCATACCAAGATTCAGGAAGAAGACGGTATGTCCGGCGCCACCGTCGGGGATGGGCGCCGGCGGCGGTGCGACGTACCAGAACATGAAGGACGGCGAATTGAGCAGCAGGCCGCCTTCCGGGGTGTCGGTGATATCGCGGACCATGGCGCGCATGCGCGGATAGTCCAGATAGTCCTCGGCCAGGATCGGGTGATCGTGACCGGTATTGAGGACGTAGTAGATCCGCTCGTCCACGATGCCGGTCGAGGCGATCTTGGTGCCGGTCGTGATGGCCGTCGTATTGGCCGCGAACAGCGCCCAGCCCGCGGTGCCGACGAAGCCCGCCAGCACCACCGCGAGCGCCCAATCCATGCGGCGCCCGCCGCGTTCACCACTGAAGATGTTCTGCGGCACCCGCACCGGCAGCACGGCCACCGGCAGCATGAGGCAGAACAGCTGCGGCAGCAGCATGCGGCCGTGCATGAAGTCGCCGCCGACCCGGATCTCGTAGACGATGAGCACCAGACCGCTGCCGACCATGAGCGCGGCGACGGCTGCGGGAGTGCGCAGCCGGACGCTGAACCGGTGAATCCGGTTGCGCCAGCTGCTGTCCGGCACCTCGATGCTCTCGTCGTCACCGAGGACATGCCGACCGGTCGCCTTGACGGCGTGGCCGGACCGCACCGCGAATACCGCGGCGATCGCGAGGATCAGCAGCGGCAGCCACAACCAGTACGGGCCGACGAAGTTCCACAGGTAGATGAAGCCCTGATGCCATTTGGCGCCACCGGCGTCCTTGGCCACCGCTGTATTCGGGTACGGCAGACCGTAATAACCCATGCGCCAGATCTGGTACGCGACCGGAACCAGCCCGGCCACCAGCACCACGCCGATCCGGAAGAACAGCGGCCGCAGCCGGGTCTCCGGCAGCGGCGCGCAGAAGATCATGATCAGCGCGAGCGCACCGACCAGCGTCATCTCCGGCCGGATCAGCGGGGCCAGTCCGGCGAAGAACACCAGGCCGAAAAAGCCTGGCAGGCGCACCCGTTCGGCCTGACTCCAGCGGACCAGCAGCCACCACAGCACTGCCAGCCAGCAGATGACCAGGCAGTTCTCCAGGCCGGAGGTGGCGTAGTCACGGGCAGGCGGCATGGCGATGTACACCAGCGCACCGGCGGGAACCAGGAGCGCGGATTTCGTTCCGCCCCAGAGCCTTGCCGAACCGAGCATGGCGAAGACGATGGCCAGCACCGACAGCGTGAGCGCGATGCCGAGCACCACGTACTCCAGCCGCAGCTGGGTCAGCCAGCTGAAGAACCACACGAGGTAGGTCCAGGCCGTACTGGTATTGGTTTCGACGCGTTCGCCCGCATTGAAGACCGGGCCGTTGCCCGCCAGCAGGTTTCGCACCGTGCGCAGCACGATCAGCCCGTCGTCGGCGATCCATCGCCGCTGCCAGGCGCCGGCTGCGAAAAGGGTCGCGGTCAGCACGATCCCACCGATGAAGACGGTGCGAGATAGTCGCGAGAAACGGCGCGCGGACACATCTGCCGCACGCCGATGGGCGCTGCCGACCGGCAACTGTGCCGTCGGTGCGCCCTCCCCTCGCTCTTCTCCCTCTACCACGTCAGGTGAGATAGACAGCGACACCTACCGCTCCGATCCAGGCTATTGCGAGGAACTGGAGGATCCGGTCCCCCAGGGCGATCTCTTCGGGTTCACCGGCTTCACCGCCGTCGACGTCCACCGCGTAGCGCAGCACCGCGATGGTGAAGGGCACCATCGAGATCGCGAACCAGTCGGTGTCCTTGATCCGGCCCTGTTCGAACGCCCACAGCCCGTAGAAGACCACCACCGCGGTGGCCGACAGGGTCCAGACGAAACGCAGGTAGGTGGCCGTGTAGTACTGCAGCGACTTGCGAATCTTGGCGCCGGTGTCGAGCGCGATCTTCAACTCGGCGTAGCGCTTTCCGGCCGCCATGAACAGCGAGCCGAAAGCCATGATGAGCAGGAACCACTGGGACAGCTTGATATCGGCGGCGGCGCCACCGGCGACCGCGCGCAGCAGGAAGCCGGAGGAGACGATGCAGATATCGAGCACGGCCTGGTGCTTGAGGCCGAAGCAGTAGGCCAGCTGGATGCCGATGTACACGGCCATCACCACGGCCAGGTGCCACGACGCCACGAACGACAGCGCGAGCGAGGCGACCAGCAGTACGAGCGACAGTGTGTAGGCGAGGTTCACCGGGACCACACCGGCGGCGATCGGCCGGTAGCGCTTGGTCGGGTGGGCCCGGTCGGCCTCCACGTCCAGCGCGTCATTGACCAGGTAGATGCCCGAGGCCGCGAGGCAGAACGCCACGAAGGCGACGCCGACGTGCAGGAGCACCGACATATCGGTGAAAACCACATGGCCGGCGGCATCCTTGCCCGCTGCCAGTGGCGCCGCCAGTACGAGCACGTTCTTGACCCACTGGCGTGGGCGCACGGCCTTGACCAGACCGCCGATCAGGGTCTTCGGCGGGCCCTTGATGACACCTTCGTCCAGGTCAACGCCGGTCGGCTCTTCGCTCATGTCAACAACGGCTCTTTCTTCCTGCGCGGTCACTTCGCGAGTCTCTTTTCGGCGGCAAGCACAACAGCAGCTGATGCGGCGCCCAGCGCGGAACCGGCGAGCACGTCGGATGGGTAGTGAACCCCGAGGACGACCCGGGAAAGCAGCATCGGCGGGACGAGCACCGCGGGCAAGGGTAACCCGGTGAGCCTGCCGAGCAACACCGCCGCCGCCGTGGTGGAGGTCGCGTGCGAGGACGGGAAACTGAGCTTGCCCGGTGTCGACACGTTGACCTGCACCGATGGATCATTCGGGCGCGGTCGGCGGACGATTCTCTTGATCACGACGGAGGCGGCGTGCGCCCCGAACGCGCCGACCGCGACCCCGGCCCACTCCCGGCGGCGCGGTGTGTCGACGAGCGCTCCCACCGCCGCGATGCCGACCCAGCCGAGTGAATGATCGCCGAAATGCGACATTCCGCGAGCGACCTTGACCACGGCCGGATTCCGGCCGATGGTGCCCTGCACCAGATTGAGGATCTTCACCTCGGCGGGCGGGGTGGTCACGGGGGTCTCGGGGACGACGTGCAATCCACGATCAGGCTCGGTGGCCGACTGACTGGCGGTCATTTGCTCTCATTCCCTGAGTCGCTCGTGATCCCAACGGTGCTTATTCCAGCGGTGCTTATTCCAAACGTGTTCTCCCAAGCCGCCTTGCTCGTGAGATGTGAATGCGCCGCACGATACTGCTCGCGCACCTCGGGGAATCGCTCGGCCAGCTCCCTGCGCAACCGCAGCGCCTCACGGAAGAGTTCGGCGGCCTTGCGCGGATCCCGCTTGCGGTAGACCACACCGCGGCCGTCGGCGGTGGTGACGGTGACGCCGTCCACCTGTGACAGCAGGTACCAGCGGGCATCCAGCGTCGGCACATTCAGCTGCGGGACATCGTGGTGCTTGGTGTTGGCCTTGCGGAAGTTGTGCACCACACCCCTGCCGAGCCGCGCGATTTTCGACAGCGGGTTCGACGGTTCGCCGACCGCGCCCACCTCGGCGTGGCTGGGCAGCGGCAGTTCGGTGGAGGACGGCAGCACCACGGCGTCCGGGAACTGTTTGCGCATGGCGTGCACCTTGCCGAGCGCGGTCGGCAGCAGCTCGAAGAGCTTGTCCGGTCCGGCCAGGTAGTCGCGAATGGCCTCGTTCTGGATGGCCACCGTCGAATACTCCAGGCAGAGCAGGTGTTTCAGTGTCGCCTTGATGGTGTTGACCACCATGGGCCGGCCGTCGTTGGGCAGGTGCAGGGAGGCGACCACCAGGCGGTTGCGCAGGTGGAAGTACGCCTGCCAGTCGATGGCGTCGTCCTTGTCGCTCCAGGCCATGTGCCAGACGGCCGCACCCGGCAGGGTGACGGTCGGATAGCCGTGATCCCTTGCGCGCAAACCGTATTCGACGTCGTCCCACTTGAGGAACAGCGGCAGCGGCTGCCCGATCTCCTCGGCCACCTGACGCGGGATGACGCAGGTCCACCAGCCGTTGAAGTCCACATCGATGCGACGGTGCAGCAGCTTGGAGTTGTCGCGGTCGCTGAGCGGATTCTTCGAGAAGTCGTGGTCGTACTCGACATTCGCGGGCGCGGTCCACATGAAGATGGAGCGGTCCACGATCTCGCCCATGGTGTGCAGATGCGAGCGCTCCTGCAGATTCAGCATCTGACCACCGGTGAGGATGGGCGATTTGGCGAAGCGCGAGAACGCGAGTGCGCGCAGGATGCTGTCGGGTTCGATCTCGATGTCATCGTCCATGTAGACGATGAACTCGGCATCGGTCGTCTTCAGCGCCTCGTACATGACCCGGCTGTATCCACCGGACCCACCCAGATTGGGCTGGTTGTGGATGGCCAGGCGATCACCCAGCGGCAGTGCGGCTTCGGCGAAGCCCGGCTCGTCCACGACCTTGCGAGTGCCCTGGTCGGGGATGATGACGGCCTTGATCTTCTCCAGCACCAACGGGTCGCTACCCAGCGCGGTAATGGTTTTCACCGCATCGGTGGGGCGGTTGAAGGTCGGCATGCCGATGGCGATGCTGCCCTCACCCGGCGCCTCGATCGGCGCGTACCAGCCGCCGCTGCGCAGCTGCACCGCGCTGTCGGTGGTGATGTCGAACCAGATCCAGCCGCCGTCCTCGAACGGGCCCAGATCCACCTCGAACTCGACCAGGGTGTCCTGTGCCTCGCCCGGCGCACTGAACTCGTTGCCCTGCACGTGAATTCGCGAGCCGTCGGCCTTGGACCGATACACATCCACGCGCCCGTGGCCGGCGAGTTCCAGCCGCAGCACCATCGACTGCAATACGCTCCAGCGCCGCCAGTAGCTGGCCGGGACCGCATTGAAGTAGGTGCAGAACGACACCTCGGACTCCGCGCCGATGGACAGCGAGGTGCGCGAGGTGGCGTGCGCGCGTTTGGCGTTGGTATCGGACTCCTCGAGGTACAGCTTGCGTACGTCGAGGGGCTCGCCCGGCCGGGGCAGGATGATGCGCTGCAGGAGGGACTTGGCGCGGGTCGCTCCGTGAGACTCTTCTGGCGTCATGTCTTCCAACGTGGCTTGTGCGGTCATTCGGCGGTGTCCACCAGCGCGGCGCCGGACTCCAGGTGCGGGCGCAGCACATTGTCGAACATGCTGAGCGCGGCGCCGATGGCCATATGCATGTCCAGGTACTGGTAGGTGCCGAGACGGCCACCGAAAAGGACCTTGGCCGAAGCGGTTTCGGCCTTGGCGAGCTCGCGGTAGGCGAGCAGCTTGGCGCGGTCGTCAGGGGTGTTGATCGGGTAGTACGGTTCGTCGCCGGTCTGGGCGGAGCGGGAGAACTCGCGCATGATGACCGTCTTGTCGTTCGGGTAGTAGTCGCGCTCGGGGTGGAAGTGGCGCGGCTCGATGATGCGGGTGAACGGCACGTCCGCATCGTTGTAGTTCATGACCGAGGTGCCCTGGTAGTCACCGGTTTCCAGCACTTCGGTCTCGAAATCGATGGTGCGCCAGCCGAGTTCGCCTTCTTTGTAGTCGAAGTAGGCGTCCAGCGGACCGGTGTAGACGATCGGGGCGTCCGGGTTCTGCGCCCGGAGCTCGTCGCGGACGTCGAACCAGTCGGTGTCCACGCGCACCTCGATGAGGTCGCTCTCGGCCATCTTGGCCAGCCACGCGGTGTACCCGTTCTTGGGCAGGCCCTCGTAGGTGTCGTTGAAGTAGCGGTTGTCGAAGGTGTAGCGGACCGGCAGGCGGGTGATGTTGCCTGCGGGCAGTTCCCGCGGGTCGGTCTGCCACTGCTTCGCGGTGTAGTCGCGCATGAACGCCTCGTAGAGCGGGCGGCCGATCAGGGAGATGGCCTTCTCTTCGAAGTTGGCCGCGTCCTTGGTGTCGATTTCGGCGGACTGCTCGGCGATCAGTGCACGGGCTTCCTCGGGCGTGAAGTAGCGGCCGAAGAATTGGGACACCAGGCCCAGCCCCATGGGGAACTGGTAGGCCTGGCCCTTGTGCAGCGCGAAGACGCGGTGCTGGTAGCCGGTGAATTCGGTGAACTGGTTCACGTAGTCCCACACCCGTTTGTTCGAGGTGTGGAAAAGGTGAGCACCGTACTTGTGGATTTCGATGCCGGTCTCTGGCTCCGCCTCCGAGTACGCGTTACCACCGAGGTGGTAGCGGCGGTCGACCACCAGGACCCGCTTACCCAGCAGGTTGGCGGTGCGTTCGGCGATGGTCAGCCCGAAGAAGCCGGAGCCGACGACGATGAGATCGAAGGGGGATGCGACGGTCACGGGAGCCCAGCGTAGTGGAAGAAGATATCGGCGCGCGTGGGCTCCGGTAGGTGGGATTTTCGGGCATCCAGGTTACGGACGGAACCGGCGGTCGTCATCCCCCGTGCGAGGGAGCTGTCGGCCAGGATTTCGCTCAGAGTTAACCGAATTGGGGACAGATCCGTCATCCAGCCTGTATTTCATAACGCAACGAGCTGAACAAACGTCCAGATCGTTGCCGTGCGCAGTACGCGGCCGTGCCTCCCCGCCGACCGGAAGACAACCCCTCACCATGCGGTTAACCCGTTTCGCCCCACTCGTGGGCGCATTCACACTCGCGGCCGTGCTGAGCACCGTCGCCCTGATTCCCACCGCAGCCCCGGCGCACGCCGATGAAGACACTCTCGCCAGTACCCAGGTGGCCGATCCGGCCGGCCTGTGCGGCAATGGCGCGGCAACCTTCGACGATATTGTCACCAATGCCGCCACCGCCGTTCGCACCGTTGTTCCGGCAGGTCAGCAGGCTGCGTTCGATCAGCAGGTGGAAGATTTCCGCCAGACCGTCGCACAGGTCCACGTGCACCGGCGCGGTCTGCCCATGGACCCGACCGGCACCGGCGATCGACTCGAATTCCTCGACGATCCGATCGTGTCCTACCTGGTCAACGACCTGGATGCGATTCGCACCGGCCGCATCGACCAGACCGTCTCGCTGTCCACCATCACCGTCTCCGATGTGATCGAGGTGTTCATTCTCGGCACCCGCATCGTGAAGATTCCGACGCAGCTGGCCTTCAGCCTGATCCCGACCGTCGGTTTTATTCTCAAGCCGATCGTCGGCGCGATGTTCACCGGCGTGAAATCACTGGCCCGTTCGATCCAGGCGCAGCTCGCCCGCACCTGCACCGCCCCCACCGCGTACGAGAAACTGCAATTGGAGCCACTGCCGGACGAGCATGTGGCGGTGCCGCAGCCGCTCCTGGATCTGGCGAACCAGCTGACCAAGGCGGACGGCACCTGCACCCCGCTCGCCGAACTGAAGACCTCCGACCTGGTCGAGCGCACCCGCAACTTCCTCACCCGCACCGCCGGGCTCCCGGTCGATCCGGCCGCGGTGAACGCGAACGCCGATGCGCTGCAGGGCTTCCTGCATGACAACCGAGTCGCGCACTCGGTGCTGATGCGCCGCATCGAGCAGCTCGGCCCCCTGGTGAACGCCATGGACTACGGCCCGCTGACCTTCCTGTCCAACCTCGGCTTCGACATCTACGAGGGCAAGGGCCTGGACACGGTGCCCCTGTCGGATGTGAAGGTGGAGAACGCCTTCGACATGATCACCCTGACCCTGGACACCGCCAGCCTCCTCATGACCGTCGGCAACACCATCGCCGGCTTCACCGGCGTGGCCTCCACCATCACCACCCCCCTGGGCATCGCCCAAACCCTCGCCTTCGCCCCGACCACCTACGGCATGCCGATCCTCCGCGGCGTCATGCAGTCCATGTGCGGCGCAGCCTGATTCGATAGCCCACACACCAACGGCCCGAGCTTGAAGCTCGGGCCGTTCTGCGTTGCAACGCATTTCCTCCTGCTACAGCCGGGTGTCGGCGTACGCGTTCATGGCGTCGCGGACGAATTCGGTGGTGCCGGCACCGTGCTTGTCGTAGTTGGCCGCGAAGCGCGGGTCGGCGACGTACATTTCGCCGAGGTTCTTGAAATACTGCGCAGGCGGGCATTTGCCCTGCCAGCCGAGCGTCACCCAGTCGTAGTGGCGCTGGACGATGGACTGCACCTCGTCGGCACCGACCGCGAGTCCGGCGGCGTGTGCCCGGCCGTAGTCGGCGGCGATATCGAGGTGGGCCTGGAAGTGGGCCTTCTTATCGGCCTCGCTCATGGTGCGCCACCAGCGGTCGCCGCTCTCCCAGGCGTCCTTTCCCCATCTTTCGATGACCTCGTCTTTGTACTGACTGTTGTCGAATCCGTCGAAAACCTCATCGGCCATGAGTGATTCACCCGCTTCCGTCTTGTGCAATGTGGTGTGCACCGAGGCGATCTGCCGCGCGATCCGGTCCTGCTCGTGTTTCAGCAATTCCAGATGCGTGCGCAGGGCGGCGGCGGTGTCCTTTTGTCCCGCGAGAACTTCGGCGATGGCCGGGAGGCCCAGTCCGAGTTCGCGCAGCAGAAGGATGCGCTGCAGCCGTACGAGGGAATTCTGGTCGTAGTAGCGGTAACCGTTGCCGCCGATCCGGGTGGGCGCCAGCAGCCCGAGCTCACCGTAATGCCGCAGCGTGCGGCTGGTGGTTCCGGCGGCTTTGGCCAGGTCCTGGATCGACCATTCGGTTGCCACGTTCGGTCCTTTCCCGCTGTGTTCGACCTCGATGAATTCAGCATGCAAGTTGACGTAGCGTCAAGGTCAAGGCCTATTCATTATGCGCCGGTCGGAGCCCGCGGGGCCCGGTCCCGCGGCCTGCGAATGGGTCATCGAATCCGTCACTGGTCAATCGACTTGCTTCGGTGAGACAGCCCGTGACACGATCCACACGCGCGCTGGCGGAACCGGCTTTCAGCGCGCCGCTCGATTCTTTTCCGGGGGATGGGGAACACCATGTTCGTTACGGGCCGCGCCCGAGTTCTGTCCTGGGCGGCCGTTGTCGCGACTGCCCTGAGTTCCACCTTCCTGCTCACCGGAACCGCAGACGCGGCGCCCGTGGTGACACTCGGTGGCGGCTCGGGCATCTACGTCGAACAGCTCGACGATCCGACAACTCTCGCCGATTGCACGCTCACCACCATCGGCTACGACCGCGACGGCAAGCTGGTCGGCATTACCGCCGGGCACTGCGGCGAGGTCGGCGCGCGCATTGCCGCCGAGTACACACACAGCGGCGGCATCGGCGTGATCGCCAATAAGAGCGCCGGAAACGACTGGTCCGTCATCGATTTCGATGCCAGCCGGGTCGCCCCGACCAAGCAGGTGGCGCAATCGGTGATCAACAGCATCGGGGCGCCCCCGAATATCGGTGATATGGCGTGCAAGAACGGCCGCACCACCGGTTACACCTGTGGACCGGTGTGGGAGACCAATCGCAATTGGTTCCGCAGCCAGGTCTGCGCCAATCACGGCGACTCCGGTGCGCCCGTGATCCTGGGCGATCGCCTGGTCGGAATGGTCGTCGCCGGTACGGATTTCGATGCCGGGCCGATCGATATCCAGCTGCCGGCCTGCACCGGCGCCGGGGATCTGATCCACGCGCCGGAGCTGTCCACGACCATGACGATGGTGCTGGCGGATATCGACCGGCACGGTGGCGTGGGTGCGGGGTTCCACCCGTTCTGAACATCAATTTGACCTGAAAGTGGCGCGGGCTCCGGAGTTTTCGGAGCCCGCGCCATTTTTGTCAGGTCAGTATCCAGCGGTGAAACGGGCCCGGTGGTGCTTGGGTTGTTCCGCCTCGTCGAGCAGCACGATGGCGAGGTCCTCCATCGAAATGGCGGAATTGCCTTCGTGATCGGCGAGGAGTTCGTCGGTGCCGAGCCGGAAGACGCCGGTGCGCGCGCCGGGCTCCAGCAGCGCGGCCGGGCTGAGATAGGCCCAGTCGACCGCATGCTCGGACTCGTGGAACACCGCCAGCTGCTGATTGCAGGCGTCGGCGATCGGCAGGAGTTCAGCGGGGAAGCCCGGCTGCTCGCTGAGCATCGCGCCGGTGCCCGGAACGAGAAGGCTGCCCGCGCCGCCGACCACCAGCAGCCGAATCTCACTGTCCGCCAACGCTTTCAGAAGCGCGGCCGCAACCTCGGCGAGCTCGTGCTCCTGGCCCGGCACCGGTCGCGTCGCACTGATCACAAGGTCGCTCCCTGCGACTGCGGCCGCCACTTGATCGGCATCCGAGGCATCGGCTGCGCGCACTTCGACGGTGTCGGGCAGTCCGCGAATCCGACTAGGGTCACGCGAGACAGCTCGCACATCATGTCCGCGCCACAGGGCTTCGGTGATCACCCGGCTGCCGACATCGCCTGTTGCTCCGAAAACGGTGATATGCATGGCTTCTGGTCTCCTTCGAGGAATGGCGAATGCCGCTGCCACCAAATTCGGCAGCGGATTGGTCGCGGTCGTCGAGCACGGGCGTCGGGCAACGGGTGCGGACGTCGGGCGATGGGTGCGGACGTCGGGCGATGGGTGCGGACATCGGGTTTTGGGCGTCCGGTGTCGGGGAGTTGGGCGTATCAGACCGCGTTGGACACGGCCACGGCCGTTTCCGGCGCGGGCGCTGTCTTACGCGGCGCGGTCGCCAGCTGCCCGAGCAGCGTGCCGCCCAAGGCAATTGCCATCCCGAGCACCTGCAGCGGCGTCAGCGACTGGCCCAGCGCGGCCCAGCCGATAATCGCGGCCGACAGCGGGCTCAACAGTCCGAGGAAGGCGACCGAGGTGGCATTGGCGCGTGCCAGCCCACGGAACCAGATGGCGTAGGCCAGCGCGGTGCCGATGAGCCCGAGGTAGAGGTAACCCCCGACGGCCCGCCCGTCCAGCGCCGGCGGCGCACCCTCGATGCCGAGTGCGATCGGCACCAGCATCAGCCCGCCCGCGGTGAGCTGCCACCCCGTCATGGCAAGTGGCGTAATGCCTTCCGGCCGACCCCAGCGTTTGGTCATGATGACACCGGCCGACATGGACGCCGCGGCACCGAGCCCGGCGATCACACCCAGCGTGTCAAGCGCGGCGGACGCCCGCAGCACCACCAGCCCGACCCCGCCGATACCGATCACCGCCGCAAGCAGTTTCCGGACGGTCAACCGCTCATCGAGCACAATGGCCGCCAGCAGCAGCGCGAACAGCGGCCACGCGGAACTGAGCACCGCCGCCACGCCACCCGGCAGCCGATACGCGGCGAGGAACAGCAGCGGCATGAACGCCCCCATGTTCAGCGCGCCGAGAATCCCTGCCTTCCAGACCCATTCGCCGTGCGGCGCCTTCCGCGTGAGGGCCAGCAACAGCAGCCCCGCGGGCAGCGTCCGCATGAGCGCCGTGAACATCGGCCGATCCGGCGGCAGGAACTCGGTGGTGACGGCGTAGGTGGAACCCCACACCAGCGGCGCGAGCCCGGTCAGAGCAAGTGTCCCGGCGTATCCCCCGGTGCGGGTGCTGATGTTCATCATTAGCTCCTCATTGATAATCTCAACGTTAAGATAAAATCACGCAGATACCTCAACGTCAAGTATCTTAATGTTGAGATTATTTCCCGACAGGAGCCCGCGTGCCCGACGCCGTAGACCAGATCACCGCCGCCTGGCGAGAAGTCCGCCCCGACGTGGACGTCTCCCCCATGGAGATCGTCGCTCGCATCACCCGCCTGGCCCAGATCCTCGACCGCGAGTTGATCGACTTCTTCCGCACCCACAACCTCGAACGCTGGGAATTCGACGTCCTCGCCACCCTCCGCCGCTCCGCCGGCGAAACCGGCCTCACCGCAGGCGCATTGAACAAAGCAGCCATGCTCACCTCCGGCGCCATCACCAACCGCATAGACCGCCTGACCACCAAGGGCCTGGTAGCCCGCATCCCCGACCCCACCGACCGCCGAGCCATCCGCGTCAACCTCACCCCCGAAGGCCGCGAACTAGTCGACCGCCTCCTCCCCCTCCACACAGCCAACGAACAACGCCTACTGGCAGCCCTGACCCCCACCGACCGCACCCAGATCGTGAACCTCCTCCGCCACCTCTCCGAATCCCTCGGCGACACCTCCCTCGGCTGAACGACAAAGAGGGCGGCACTCCGGAAGGAGCACCGCCCCAACGCACCTCGTCAGAACTCGGTGCCGGAGACCTTCAGACCCGCTTGCCGCACCTTGACAAGGCAATGCTGCAAATCTGCGAAATTGGTTGCGTCAGTGCTGGTTCGAATAGGGCATCGTGGCGAGCGGCGGCACCGGGGCGGATGCCGCGCTGAGGGCAGCTGCGCCCGGAGTTGTGCCCGGCTTGGGGGTTGAGCCGGGGACGGGCGGGGGCTGCTGGGTGGCCTCGCGGAGGATTCGGAGGAGGTCCGGGAGGAGGGGGACGCCGACTTGGGTGCGGGGGTTGGGCTTTGCCGGGGCCGGTTTCGCGGGGGCGGGTTTTGCCGGGGCGGCGGGGTCGGAGACGGTGGGCGCGTTGGGGTCTGCGCCTGTAGGGGCCGAGGCCTGGGGGTCGGCGGGGGTTGCCGGGTCCGCGGGGGTCACCGGGTCTGCCGGGGTGGGGGCGTCGGCGGTGGTGGGGTCCGGGGAGGTCAGGTCTGGGGTGGTGGGGTCCAGAAGGGTTGGGGCGGATTGGAATTCGCTCAGGGCCGGGCCGACGGTGAGGTCGTCGAGGGTGGGGGTGCCGGCGTCGGGGGCGGCGGAGTATTCGGCGCGGAGGATGTGGTTGTCGTGGGTCAGGACCTGACCGGCGGTGGAGTGGACGGCGGTCGCGGTGCGGTCGTCTTCCTTGTCCGTGCCGGGGTAGGCCTGGCAGTCGGTGGTGTCGCAGGTTTGGGCGTAGGAGTAGCGCTGGTCGGCGAGGGCGTAGGAGCGGGCCGCGATCGCTTGTGCGCGTAGGGCTTCCGCGCCGCCCTGGTTGGCCCAGTCGGGGACCATTTCGGCGGGGACGACGCCGAGGAGGTAGTCCTCGATATCGACCTCGTTGATGACGCGGGGGGCGTCGCCGTCCAGTGCCACGCCCAGGACGCCGCGGTAGTTGGGGCCCTCGCAGAGTTCGAGGTGTTCGGCGGCGGGGCGGTCGGTGCCGGTTTCCAGGGGGTAGGCGTAGGGGTCGTCGGTGGAGCCCTGCCACAGCACCGCGCCGTCGCAGCCCTGGGTGATGGTGACGTCCGCGCCGGTGGCGGTGGGGGTGAGATGTGCGGCCTGGCCGGGGACGACACGGCGGCCGGCGACATAGAGTCCGGTTTCCGATTCGACGTCGAGGTTCTTGCCGTCCAGCCCCATGAGGCGGACTCGGACCGGCGTGGATCCGATGGCGGCGATACTCGCGCCGGGGTAGTAGTGGGCCAGAATCGTTTCGGCGGTCGAACCGCCGACGGCGCGATCGAACGCGCCATTCTGGCTCAGACCGCGCCCGTGACCGGGGCTGGCGGTGAATTCGTACTCATTGTTCGGCCAGGCCCAGATCAGGCCTGCGCCGGTACCGCCGAGGGTGGTGGCGGCGACTGACAAAGCGACGAGACGCTGGCGTCTGCGCCGCTGGCGTAGGTGGCCGTTCGGCATGTCATACCCGTTCTGTCGATAGCCGAAGCTACATTCGAGTTACCCGAAGCTAATCCTCAACCACACGTTCAGGGATTGTGACAGTTGGGACTAGTGTGATCGTTGGTTCGTCGAGAAGCAACCTCGGCACCGGCGATCCGCAACGGTTTAACTGGAATGGGAGCTGCTCGTGCCGTACCGCAGAAGGAAACACTCGTTTGTCCTACCGGTTGCCACGATCCTGGCGATCACTGCGCCGTTCGGCATCTTGGCGCTCAGCGATCCCCCTGGCGTCCGGAACACCGATGAAAGCAACCTGGCAGCAATACCAGCGGAAATGGCCGAGGTCGCACTCGCCACCGCACCCGATCTGGTGCTGCCGCTCCGGGAGCTGACGGGGCTCAATCTGCCGGATCTGCACCTGTCCGATCTGCGCATGCTGCCGCTACCCAAGTCGATCCCCATTCCGCAGGGATTGCCGCTGCCGCCGGGTGTTCGACTACCCAGCGAGATCCAGCTGCCGAGACTGGGACAACCGGTCAAACCGGGCGCCCACGTCGGCCCCTTCTCCCCCGCACCGGGATACATCGCCGAACCTGGACCCGAGGTCCCCGCGCCGGCGGCGCCTGCCGCTCCGAACAGCGAACCCGCGCCCGCCGATCCCGCCGCACCGAATGCGGAAGTGCCCGCCGCGGCGCCGGAAACACCCGCGATTCCCGAGATCAAGGCCGATCCCCGCACCCCCGCGCTCGCACCCAACGCGGTGCCCGGTGACCTGGCGGACAAGGTCGGCGCACAGGTCAAGGAACTCACCCGCGACACGCCGTTCAGCATGGTCGCGCTCACCGCGCCGCAGCTGCTCGGCACCACCGCTCTCATCCGGGCCAAGCGCGCCGACGGCGGCTGGGGACCGTGGTATCCGACCGAGCCCGTCGACACGCCGGGCAAGAAGCCGGGTCGCACCGGCACCGAACCGATTTACGTCGGCAATACCAAATCCGTGCAGATCCTGGTGACACGCAAGAATGCCGCGCAGGCGGTGGATGCGCCGAATGCGCCCGCAGCACAGCCGGTTCCCAATGCGCCGGCGCCGGACGCGCAGGTGGTGCCCGCCCGACCGGAGCCCGCGCCATTCACCGATCACTCCGGTGATCCCGCTCAGATCAATCTGGAGAAACTCGCGGCGGTTCTCATCGATCCGGGTCGCGGGGCGGCCGATGAGAATCTCACCCAGGTGGCGGCCGCGCTGCCGGGCGGCGGGCCGAAGGTGATCAGCCGCGCGCAATGGGGTGCGGATGAATCGCTGCGCTGCGAGGAACCGACCTATGACGATGCGGTGAATGCCATTACGGTGCACCACACCGCGGGCCGAAACGATTACACGCCTTCGGAATCCGCGGGCATTGTGCGTTCCATTTACAACTATCACGCAAAGACGCTGGGCTGGTGCGATATCGGCTACAACGCACTCGTCGACAAGTACGGCCAGATCTTCGAGGGTCGTTACGGCGGGCTCGATCGTCCGGTCGAGGGCGCGCATGCGGGCGGATTCAATATCAATACCGCCGGCGTGGCATTCATGGGCGATCACGAGACGGAACCGCCGACCGAGGATGCCATTCAGGCTATGGGCAAATTCATCGGCTGGCGTTCGAAGATCGCGGGAGTGGACCCGGAGGGTTCCACCACCATGTATTCGGAGGGCAGCGATTACACCCGCTATCCCCTCGGCCAGGCGGTGAAACTGCCGAATATCTTCGCGCACCGCGATGTCGGCAATACCACCTGCCCGGGCGATGCCGCCTATGACCTGATGGACCGGCTGCGCTCGATCGCCGAGACGGTCACGGGGAAGACAAGCGCTCCGGCGACCAAGCCCACCCGCGTCGGGCCGCAGCAGAATGCCGGGAATCCCGCGCCGGGGAACAGCAATCAGGCGGATCTGGCATCGCTCGCGGATCTGACCACCAGGCTGCTGGGCATGCTCGACAAGAGCCCGGTGGCGAAGTACTACGACGCGTCCGGTGGCCCCAACGGCCCACTCGGACAGGCGAAGTCGGAGCCGAAGCCGACTCCGGACGGCGGGCAGTACGCCGAGTTCGTGAACGGCAATCTGTATTCTGCGCCGGACGGCAAGGTCTTCGCGGTGGTCGGGAAGATCCTGGAGCGCTTCCTGCAATTAGGCGCTGGCACAGGGGTTCTCGGGCTGCCGACAACCGGGGAGTACCCGGTCGAGGACGGGGTCCGGACCGACTTCCAGAACGGCTCACTGATTTTCAGTCAGTTGACGGGGCTGGTGACCACGGTGATGAAGAATTTCACGGGTGGTCAGGATCCGATTCCCGCGCCGATTCCGGCGGTGCTGACGAATGCGCCGCAGGCCGCGCCGATTCCGGCTCCGATACCGGAACCGGCTGCGGGACCGTAGCTTTCAGCGACAGACGAGAAGGCCGGTGCGATGATCGCACCGGCCTCCTCTGCTATCAGGCTGTCAGGACCACCAGCGTTCGAGGACGCGGGCCACGCCGTCCTCGTGATTGGCGGCGGCGACCTCGTCGGCGGCGGCGATCGCTTCCGGATGTGCGTTGCCCATGGCCACGCCGTGACCCGCCATCTTGAGCATGGGCACGTCGTTCGGCATATCCCCGAAGGCGATCAGCGCCGTGTGCTGCACACCGAGCCGCTGCGCCACGGAGGCCAGCCCCGTCGCCTTGGTGACTCCGGGCGCGGAGAGTTCGATCAGCCCGTTGTCCGTCGAATAGGTGAGGTCGGCGCGCCCGGACAGGGCCGGCTCGAGCAGCGCGCGCATATCCCCGCTGGAGGCGCCGGGCAGCCGGATGAGCATCTTGATGGCGGGCGCGGCGATCACCTCGGCACGCGAGACCTCGGTGTCATCCGGATTCAGCCACGCGTGCTCGTACTCGGGCGAGCTGACGAATTGCGGGGTCGCGGCATCGTGCGCGGTGGCGCCGACGCGTTCCGCGGCCAGCCCGCAGCCCGGGAGCAGACGCTCGGCCAGATCCGCGGCCCACGAGAGCGTCTCCACATCGAGCGTGCGGCTGGCCAGAATGCGGTCGGTGGCGCTGTCGTAGATGACCGCCCCGTTCCCGCAGACGCACAGCGGCGCGTACCCGAGTCCGTCGACGACCGGATCGATCCAGCGCGGTGGGCGGCCGGTGGCGAGCACGAACGGCACGCCGTCCGCGATGAGGGCGTCGATCGCGGCTTTGGTGCGCGGGCTCACCTGCTCGCCGTTGTCGATGAGTGTGCCGTCGACATCGGTGGCGACCATCTTTGGTTTGGGCAGGTGGAAGAGAGTCACCTAATCCATCCTGCCTGAAAGCCGCGCCCGAAACGCCCGCGGTGCACGAATTGCCCGTCATTGGCTGCACCTGTTACCTGCCCGCAGCCGTACCCGTTACCCGCCCGATGCCGCCGTTGTAACCCGCCACCCGGTGCGCGCAACGCACAGTTATCCACAGGTATCCCTATGATCTGGGCTAGAACTCGACCCGAGAGGGACTGATGGCCGGTTTTCTACTGCGACGCGCGCTGAACTATGTCGTCTTGCTGGTGCTCGCGTCGTTCCTGGTCTTCACGGTGGCGTCGCTCACCTTCACCCCGCTCGACAATCTGGAGCAGCGCAACCCGCGCCCGCCGCAGTCGGTCATCGACTCGAAGCGTGCCGAGTTGCACCTGAACGACCCCATCCCGCAGCGCTATCTGGCGTGGGCCGGGGGTGTGGTGCACGGCGATTTCGGCAAGACCCTCGCCGGGCAGCCCGTCAGTCAGGAGCTGCCGCGCCGCATCGGGGTGAGCCTGCGACTGCTCATCATCGGTTCGATCGTGGGCACGGTGCTGGGTGTGCTCATCGGTGCGGCGAATGCCATCCGGCAGTACAAGTTCAGCGACTATTTCAGCACCATCGTGTCGCTGCTACTGCTGTCCACACCGGTGTTCCTGCTCGCCACATTGTTGAAATACGGTGCGCTGGAGGTCAATCTGCTCACCGGGCAGCAGATCTTCCTCTACACCGGTGAGACCTCGGCGACCGCGGTGCACGGGCTGTGGAATCAGTTCGTGGACCGCGCCCAGCACATGGTGATTCCGACCCTGGGCCTGGCGCTGGGCGGGATGGCCGGGTACAGCCGCTATCAGCGCAATGCCATGCTCGACGTGCTGGGCAGCGATTTCATCCGCACCGCCCGGGCCAAAGGTCTGACTCGCAGCCGTGCCCTCTACAAACATGGACTGCGCACCGCCCTGATCCCCATGGCGACGCTGTTCGCGTACAGCCTGGGCGGTCTCATCACCGGCGCGACCTTCACCGAGAAGATCTTCGGCTGGCACGGCGTCGGCGAATGGCTGGTGGACGGCATCAACGCCCAGGACATCAATATCGTGCTGACAGTGACCGTGTTCGCCGGCCTGGTGGTGCTGCTGTCCGGCCTGCTGTCCGACATCGTGTACGCGATTCTCGATCCCAGGGTGCGTGTCGGATGACAGACGTCGAGATCATCGTTCAGGGTGCGCCGCAGGCGGCGACCGGGCGACGGAAGCTGGTGTGGCGGCGGTTCCTGCGCAACAAGACCTCGGTGACCGCCACGGTGGTGCTGCTGGTGATTTTCGTGGTGGCGTTCACGCTGCCGCACTTCCTGTCCTACAGCTATACCGATATCGATCCCACGGCGAAATTACAGCCACCGAACGGGCAACACTGGTTCGGCACCACCACACTCGGCGAGGACGTGCTCGCGCAGACGCTGCGCGGTCTGCAGAAGTCGCTGATCATCGGCTTCGGCGCCGCCCTGATCGGCGCCTTCATCGCGACCATCGCCGGTTCGGTGGCCGGACTGCTCGGCGGCTGGACCGACAAGGCCATCATGTGGCTGGTCGATCTGCTGCTGGTGGTGCCCAGCTTCATCATGATCGCGCTCTTCGCGCCGAAGACGAAGGGCAATGGCTCGATCGTGCTGCTGACGCTGCTCATCGCGGGCTTCGGCTGGATGATCAGCGCGCGCATCATCCGAGGGCTGTCCATGAGCCTGCGCGAGCGCGAATTCGTCCGTGCCGCACGGTATATGGGGGCCTCCACCTGGTCGGTGATCACCACGCACGTGGTGCCGAACATCGCCTCCTATCTGATCATCGACACCACCCTCGCGGTCGGTGGCGCGGTCATGGCCGAAACCGGTTTGAGCTTCCTCGGATTCGGCGTGCAGCCGCCGGATGTGTCACTGGGCTCGCTCATCGGCACCTACAGCAAGTCGGCGCTGACCTACCCGTGGACGTTCATGTTCGCCGGCGGATTCCTGGTCGCCATCGTGCTGTGCGCGAACCTCATGGGAGACGGGCTGCGGGACGCCTTCGATCCGGGCGCGAAGCGGGCGCGGGCCAAGTCGGGTAAGAAGCGAAAGGTGCCGGCATGAGCGGTCAGGGCCCGGAGGAGGCAGCCCGCGTAACCGCCGCAGGGCCCCCGAGCATGCCGAAAGGGCAGAGCATGAGCGACGATTCGGCAGAGCGGCGGCGAACGACCACCGCGCCGCTGCTGGAGGTCGGGGACCTGCGCGTGTCCTTCCCGGGCGAGGAAGGGCGGGTCGATGCCGTTCGCGGTGTGAACTTCGCCGTCAATGACGGTGAAGTACTGGCCATCGTCGGCGAGTCCGGCTCCGGCAAGTCGGTGTCCTCGATGGCGATCATGGGACTGCTGCCCGAACAGGCGCGGGTGCACGGGTCGATCCGGTTGCGCGGGCGAGAACTGCTGGGGCTGGGCGACAAAGAGATGTCCACACTGCGCGGCAGCCGGGTGTCCATGGTGTTCCAGGACCCGCTGTCGGCGCTCACGCCGGTCTATCGCATCGGCGATCAGATCGCGGAAGCGCTACTGGCACACCGCAAGATGACCAAGCACGAGGCCGCCGCCAAGGCCGTCGAGCTGCTGGAGCTGGTCGGTATTCCCGAGCCGGAGGTGCGGGCCAAATCGTTCCCGCACGAGTTCTCCGGCGGTATGCGGCAGCGCGTGGTCATCGCCATGGCCATCGCCAATGATCCCGAGCTCATCATCTGCGACGAGCCCACCACCGCCCTCGATGTGACGGTGCAGGCGCAGATCCTGAATCTGCTGCGCAAGGCTCGGGACATCACCGGCGCGGGCGTCATTTTCATCACCCACGATATGGGCATCGCCGCCACCCTGGCCGATCGTGTCGCGGTCATGTATGCCGGGCGGATCGTCGAAACCGCACCGGCCACAGAGCTTTTCCATGAGCCGCGGATGCCGTACACGGTGGGCCTGCTCGGCTCCATCCCGCGGATGGACGGTCCGGCACGGACCGCGCTGATTCCGATCGTGGGCGCGCCGCCCGCCATGCACGCGCTGCCGCCCGGCTGCACGTTCGCACCACGCTGCCCCGTCGCCGTCGACGACTGCCTGGCCGCCGAACCACCCCTGCAGGACACCGGTCCCGGGCATCGCGCCGCCTGCATCCGCACCTCGGAGATCAGCTCCGAGCAGCTATTCACGGCCTACCACAAGGAGATCGAGGCGCCGGAGCAGATCGCTGAGGTCGACACATCGCAGGTGGTGCTGAAGGTGACCGATCTGCGCAAGACCTTCCCCATCACCCGGGGCGTAGTGCTGCGCCGCAAGACCGGCGAGGTGAAGGCCGTGGACGGCATCAGCTTCGAAGTGCGCGCGGGCCGGACACTGGCGCTGGTCGGCGAATCCGGATCGGGCAAGTCGACCACGCTCACCCAGATCATGGATCTGCTGCGCCCGGAGAGCGGCAGCATCGAGATCCTCGGCCACGATGTGACAACGCTGACCACACCGCAGCGCCGGGAGATCCGGCGCAAGATGCAGATCGTCTTCCAAGATCCCTCGGCCTCGCTGGACCCGCGGCTGCCGGTCTCCGATGCCATCGCCGAACCGCTGCGCATCAACGGCCGCTCCCGCGAGGAAATCAATCGGCGGGCCCCGGAACTGCTGGAACTGGTCGGATTGCGGCCCGAGCACGCCGACCGCTACCCGGCGGATTTCTCCGGCGGCCAGAAGCAGCGCATCAATGTCGCGCGCGCACTGGCGCTGGATCCGGAACTGCTGGTCCTCGACGAACCCGTGTCCTCCCTGGATGTTTCGATCCAGGCGGGCGTCCTGAACCTCTTGCGCGACCTGCAGGCCGAACGTGGATTGTCGTATTTGTTCGTGTCCCACGACCTGTCGGTGGTGCGTAATCTGGCGCACGACATCGCGGTCATGTATCGCGGGCAAATCGTCGAATACGGTCCGGCGGAACGTATTTTCGCCGCCCCGGAACACGAGTACACCCGCGCGCTGATCGACGCGGTGCCGGTTCCGGCCACGACCCGATAGGAGAGTGTCCGATGCGTAGTGGACGAGTATGCGCCGCACTGGTATTGGTGGCCGGGCTGGCGCTGGCGGGCTGTAGCGGCGGCACCACCGCGCCGACCGGGTCTGCCGTACTCGGCACCGCCTCGGATATCAATCCGCATCCGCGCGATGACATCCAGGACGGCGGCAACCTGCGGCTGGCCACGCCCGAGATACCCGTCAACTGGAATACGCTCCAGATCGACGGCAATGACGGCGATTACGCGGACATCATCAGGTTCATGATGCCGCGCGCCTACAACACCGATGCGGCGGGCAATCTCACCGTCAATCACGACTACTTCACCGATGTGCAGCTCACCGCCACGAATCCGCAGGTGGTCACCTACACCATCAACCCGAAGGCGGTCTGGTCCGACGGTTCGCCGATCACCTGGACGGACCTCGCCTCGCAGGCGAATGCGCTGGGCGGCAAGAACAAAGACTTCCTCATCGCCATTACGAACGGCTTCGACCGAGTGGCCAAGGTGGAGCGCGGCGTCGACGACCGGCAAGCCGTGATCACATTCGACAAGCCGTACGCCGACTGGCGCGGCCAGTTCGCCGGCAATTCCATGCTGTACCCGAAGGCCGCCACGGCCGATCCGGATGCGTTCAATAAATCGCTGGTGAACGGTCTCGGGCTGTCCTCCGGACCATTCGTACTGAAGTCCATCGACCGCTCCGGCGGACTGATCGTGCTGAGCCGAAATCCGAAGTGGTGGGGCGATACCCCGAAGCTGGATACCGTCACCATCCGCGTGCTGGACCGCAATGCCTGGACCCAGGCGGTCCAGAACAAGGAACTCGACGCGGCGCTGCTCAGCACCGTGGACGACCTGCAGAATCTACGCGGGGTACCCGATGTGTCGATCCGCAATGCGCCGCTGAACCGGTGGCGCTACTTCGCCTTCAACGGCGCGCCGGGCTCGATACTCTCCGATGCCGGTCTGCGCGTGGCGATTTCGAAGGCCATCGACCGGCAGCGCATTGCGGACACCATGCAGAACGGCCTCGTCCAGAAGCCGGAGCCGCTCAACAGTCATGTGTTCCTGCGCGGCCAGCACGGCTATCAGGACAACAGCCTGGGCTTCGATCCGGACGCCGCCGCAAAGGAACTCGACGCGCTCGGCTGGGTACGCCAGGGCAACAACAGGTTCAAGGACGGCAAGAAGCTCGTGATCCGGGACGTCTTCTACAACGATGACACCTGGGTGCAGATCGCCAAGCTGATCCAGCAAGACCTGGGCAAGATCGGGGTCGAGCTGACCATCGACACCCGGCCGGCGCAGCGCTTCTTCACCGATGTCATTCAGCCCGGCGACTTCGACGTCTGCCAGTTCTCGCTCTCCGGTGATGCTTTCGTCTTCAACAGCCTGCCGCAGATCTTCGGGCTGTATCCCAATGACCTGCAGCTCAATTACGGGCGCATCGGCTCACCGGAGCTGAACGACCTCATCGACAAGACCCTGTCGGAGCTGGATCCGGAGCAGGCCATCGCGCTTGCGAACCAGGTGGATCGCAAGGTCTTCGAAGAGGGCCACTCGCTGCCGCTGCTGCAGAACGAAGGAAACTACGGGGTACGGTCCGAGCTGGCCAACTACGGTTCGCCCGGGCTGGCCTCGTACGACTACACCTCGATCGGGTTCTTGAAATAACCACCACGAGCCGTCCCCGGCGAAAGGAGCGGTCCATGCGGATACGTTCGACCACGATTCGACTCGCGATCCCGGTGGTCGCGCTCGGCTTGATCGCCTCCGGCTGTAGTGCCAACAGCACCGTGCAGAGCGGCTCGGTCGATCTCACCAGCGTCAATGCCATCAATCCGCATCCGGTGGAAGATCTGAAGGACGGCGGCAATCTGCGGCTGGCCTTGAGCGCCTTCCCGGAGTCGTTCAACAACCTGCACGTCGACGGCAACACCACCGATGCCAATAGCGTTGTCAGCCCGACATTGCCGCAGACTTTCGTCGCCGATGCCGCCGGTGAACTCAGTGTCGACAAGGACTACTTCACCGATATCCAACTGACCGGAACCAGCCCGCAGCAGGTTGTCACCTACACCATCAACCCGAAGGCGGTGTGGTCCGACGGATCGCCCATCACCTGGGAGGATCTGCGTTCGGAGTGGCAGGCGCTGAACGGCACCAACAGCGCGTACCAGATCGCCTCGAGCGGCGGTTACGACCACGTCGACAAGGTGGAGCGCGGCGTCGATGATCGGCAGGCCGTCGTTACCTTCCGGCAGAACTACGGAGAGTGGAAGGGGCTCTTCGGAATCCTGTATCCGAAGGCCGATACCCAGTCCCCTCAGGCGTTCAACGATTGGGCCCGCAATTCGCTGCCGGTCAGCGCCGGGCCGTTCATCATCTCGAATATCGACCGCACGCAGAATCGGATCACCCTGAGCCGCAACCCCAAATGGTGGGGTGACGTACCGAAGCTGGACAACATCACCTTCAGCGTGCTGGATTACACCGCGACCCTGCCTGCCATTCAGAACAATGAGCTGGACGAGTCGTACATGTCCGGGCTGGAGGCGGTCACCGGCGCCAAGAACACTCCGGGCGTGGAGATCCGACGGGCCTCCGAACCGACGACCAGCCTCATCGCGTTCAACGGCGCACCCGGCGCCATCCTCGAGGATGTGAAGGTACGACAGGCCATCGCCAAGGCCATCGACCGCAAGACCATCGTCGAAACCTTCCAGCACGGCATCGTGGATCAGCCCAAACCGCTGAACAACCACATCTACATCGCGGGACAGAAGGGCTACCAGGACAATTCGGCGGTGGTCGGCTTCGACCTGGACGCAGCCGGCAAGGAACTCGACGCGCTCGGCTGGGTGATGAAGGGCGATACCCGCGAAAAGGACGGGCGCAAGCTGGAATTGCGTGACGTCATGTACCAGCAGGACTCCTGGGTGGACACCGCCAAGATCATCCAGCAGGACCTGCAGAAGATCGGCGTCAAGCTCATCATCCAAACTGCGCCGGGCACCGGGCTTTTCACGAATCTGATCGATCCGGGCAATTACGATCTGGCCCAGTACGGGCTGTCCGGCGGCGTGCTGCCGCTGCAGGTCCTGCGGCAGATGTACTACTACGACCCGCAGAACTGGCAGGGCAACAAGTCCCGTATCGGCTCTCCCGAGCTCAATACGGTCATCGACCAGACGCTGTCGGAGCTCGACCCGGACAAGGCCATCGAACTCGCCAACAAGGCTGATCAGATGATCTGGACCGAGGTGCATTCGGTCATGCTCAACCAGGCATCGGGTACCCATTCTGCACGCATCGACCTGGCCAACTGGGGTGCGTTCGGCCTGGCCACCCCCGACTACACGAAAATCGGCTTCTTGAAGTGACCCCTCGGACAGGTCATCCCCTGACCTATCCGGCAGTCGTGACGATCGGCGCCCTGGCGATTTGCCTCGCTTGGGCGCCGTTCGGCGATCCGGAGCAGGTGGCGATGCTCGGGACGGTCGTGTTGATCATCCTGGGGTACAGCGCTTTTCAGTTCGCTGGGGCGCTCGGGTATCTGCCGGTCGGGTTGCCGAAGTCGGGCAATGCGTGCCGGGATGTGGGGGTGCGGCGGGTGCGGCAGCAGCATCGGCTGGTCAGTCGGTCGTGGTTGGAGTTCACTACCGGGGGGCGGACTCGGTGGTTGCCGGTGTATTTCGATGGTTCGCTGGTGGCGTTGCCGCAGTCGAATGCGGAGTTGGCTGGGCGGACGGTGACTGTCGCGGGGGTGCGGGTGTTTCCTTCGGGGCGGTTGCGGAGTAGTGAGCCGGTGGGGCGGCTCATCGATAATCCGAGTCGGCCGGATGAGGGGGCGGCAGAGACTGTGGTGAAGGTGTCGCGGGTCGGGCGGCGGGTGCTGTTGGATGCGCAGTCCGCGGTGGCTGGGCCGGTTGCGGGGTTGCTCTGGGTTTATGTGGCGGGGGGCGGGCTTGCGGCGTTTGCCGGGGCAACTGTGGTCGCTGCTGCGGCGGCGGTGTGGCTGTCTGCTGTTCGGGGGTCCGACCCCAGTTGAGCAGGGGTGATTCGGGTGTGGTAGTCATCGTCAACTGGTAGGAAACTCGGGATAGGATCGGCGTATGACAGGCCGCGTTGAACACCGTGACAACGGAGATCCCGCCCCGGTACAGCGGGAGATTTCCGCTGATACGCCTACGGGGGTGGATCTCGAGCGGATCATCGGGAAACAGGTGCGGGCGCTGCGGCTGGCCAGTGGGTTGTCGGTGGGGGATATGGCGGCCAAGGTGGGGATATCCAAGGCCATGCTCTCGAAGATCGAGAATGCGCAGACCTCGTGCAGCCTCTCGACTTTGGCGCGGCTGGCTTCGGGGTTGGATGTGCCGGTGACCTCACTGTTCCGGGGGGCGGATACCGCGCGAGAAGCCGTGTTCACCCCCGCCGGGAACGGTGCGCGGATCGTCGGGCGCGGTACGCGGGTGGGGCATCATTACGAATTGCTCGGCGCACTGCGGGGACAGCACAAGCGGCTGGAGCCGGTGCTCGTCACGCTCACCGAGGCCAGTGAGACATTTCCGCTGTTCCAGCATGCGGGGACCGAACTGCTCTACATGCTCGAGGGCGTCATGGTCTACGGGCACGGCGATTCCGAGTACACGCTCCGGCCGGGTGATGCGCTGCTGCTGGACGGTGAAGGGCCGCACGGGCCGAATGATCTCGTGCGGCTGCCGATTCGATTCCTGGCTATCACCGCGTACCCCGACAATCACAGCGAGGAGTAGCCGCCCGGCCTGAGCGGTCAAAAATCGGGGCAGATAGTCAATAAATGCCGGCGCGGGTCGATCTTTGACCGCTCAGGCCGGTTCTGCCGCAACCCACGCCGCCATGACATCCGCCAGAGCCGCCGCGCCCACATGGCAATCCACCGGATCGGCGTGCTCGGCGGGGGAATGCGAGACGCCGGTCGGATTGCGGACGAAGAGCATGGCGGTGGGCACGCTGTCGGAGAGGATGCCCGCGTCATGACCTGCGGCCGTGGGGATTACGGGGATATCGCCGAGATGGGCGAGGGTCCGCGCGAGGCGCTGTCGCGGCCCGGGCGGGAATTCGACTATGGGAGTGATGGATTCGGCCACCACCTGTAGATCGATACCGCCGATGGTGGCGTGACCACGGGCGGCGGCGGTGATGCGCGAGACCATCAGCTCCAAGGTCGATTGGTCGGCGGCGCGCGCATCCAGCCAGGCGCGGACCCGCGAAGGAATCGCATTGGTGCCGTTCGGTGAGACCAGCACCTTGCCGAAAGTCGCTACGGCCGAACGGGCTACCGCCTCCGCGCGCGCCGTGTGCACGGTGGAGGCGAAGGCCAGCATGGGGTCGTGGCGGTCGACCAGGCGAGTCGCGCCGGCGTGATTGGCCTCGCCGGTGAAATCGAATTCCCAGCGACCGTGCGGCCATATCGACGAGGCGAGCGCCAGCGGGCTGTCGACCAGGTCGAGGGCGCGACCCTGCTCGATATGCAGCTCGATGAAGACGCCGACACGCTCGGTAAGGGTGGTATCCACGCCGAGCTGATCCGGGCGGCGGCCCGCACGAGTCAGGGCCTCTGCCAGGGTGATTCCGTCGATATCGCGCAGACCCAGCGCACGTTCCGGGGCCAGCGCACCGGTCGCCAACTGCGAACCGATGCAGGCCACCCCGAATCGCGCGCCCTCCTCATCCGAGAAGGCCACCACCGCAATGGGAATCGACGGTTCGATACCCCGCGCCCGGAGCAAATCCACCGCCGCGAACGCCGAGACTATCCCCAGCGGACCATCGAATGCTCCGCCGTCCGGCACCGAATCCAGGTGTGAGCCGGTGACAAAGGCCCCCTTCGGATCACCCACCCAATCACGCGGCAACCACCACGCCCAGAGATTCCCGTTCCGGTCCTCCTCCACATCCATCGACCGCGCACCCGCGCACCCCCGAAACCATTCGCGCAGTGTGAGATCCGCATCCGACCAGGCATAACGCCGATACCCCCCGGTGCCGCCATCCCGCCCCACCACGAGAATCTCCTCCCACAGCGGATCGAATACCGCCGCGGAGATGGTTGTATCGGGCAGGGTCATGCGAGCGCTCCGGGGATCCAGGTGGTGCCGGCCAGGGGGACGCGGGCCATGGCGGCGGCTTCGACGGTGAGGGCTACGAGGTCTTCGGGTTCGAGGTTGTGGAGGTGGGATTTGCCGCAGGCTCGGGCGAGGGTTTGGGCCTCCATGGTGAGGACTCGGAGGTAGTTGGCGAGGCGGCGGCCGCCTTCGACGGGGTCGAGGTTTTTGGCGAGTTCGGGGTCCTGGGTGGAGATGCCGGCTGGGTCGCGGCCGTCTTGGAAATCGTCGTAGAAGCCGGGGGCGGAGCCGAGCGCCTCGTATTGCGCGGCGAAGCGGGGGCTGTTGTCGCCCAGGGCAATCAGGGCCGCGGTGCCGATGGCGACGGCGTCCGCGCCGAGGGCCATGGCCTTGGCGACATCGGCGCCGGTGCGAATGCCGCCGGAGATGATGAGCTGGACCTTGCGGTGCACACCCAACTCCTGCAACGCCTGAACGGCCTGGGGGATAGCGGCCAGGGTGGGGATGCCGACGTTTTCGATGAAAACGTCCTGGGTGGCGGCGGTTCCACCCTGCATGCCGTCGACCACGACCACATCCGCGCCCGCCTTCACCGCGAGCTTGACGTCGTAGTAGGTGCGGGTCGCGCCGATCTTGATGTAGATCGGCTTCTCCCACTGGGTGATCTCCCGCAGTTCGAGAATCTTGATGGCCAGATCGTCCGGACCGGTCCAGTCGGGATGGCGGCAGGCGCTGCGCTGATCGATACCCTCGGGCAGCGTGCGCATTCCGGCCACCCGCGCGCTGATCTTCTGCCCCAGCAGCATGCCGCCGCCGCCCGGCTTCGCGCCCTGGCCGAGCACGATCTCGATGGCATCGGCCTTGCGCAGGTCATCGGGGTTCATGCCGTATCGGGACGGAAGATACTGGTACACCAGATGTTTGGACTGCCCGCGCTCCTCGGTGGTCATACCGCCGTCACCGGTGGTGGTGGATGTTCCGGCCAGGCTCGCGCCCCGGCCGAGCGCCTCCTTCGCCTGGCCCGACAGCGCGCCGAAGCTCATACCCGCGATGGTGATCGGAATATCCAGGTGCAGTGGATGTTTCGCATGCCGGTCGCCGAGCACCACATCGGTGTCGCAGCGTTCCCGATACCCCTCGAGCGGATAGCGCGACATGGACGCGCCCAGGAACAGCAGATCATCGAAGTGCGGTAGTGGGCGTTTCGCACCCCAGCCGCGAATATCGTAGATACCGGTATCAGCAGCGCGCTGGATCTCGGCAATGGCGCGACGATCGAACGTCGCGGATTCGCGGAGCGCGGGATTCGGGCGAGTCATGGATTCGGACTCCTGTCGAGAAGTTCGGAGGGGCGCCGCCGCCACAGAAAAGCGGCCGGGAACGCACAGCCTCTGCCTGAATCGAACAGCCCACATAGACGCTGTTCCGAGCTGATACGTGCTGTTCGGCTGGGTGCGGGCTGTTCGGTGGGGCGCGGGGTGGGCGGATGCGGGATGTTCTGGGGGCTGGGCGGGGTGGTCAGTAGGCGGCGGTGTTGTCTACGTGGAAGTGATAGAGCTGGCGGGCAGAGCCGTAGCGGGTGAACTCGGCCGGATCGGCGTCGAAGCCGGCGGTGGTGAGCAGGTCGCGGAGTTCGGCGAGGTGTTCGGGGCGCATGGGTTTGCGGACGCAGTCCGCGCCGAGGGAGGCGACGGTGCCGCGCACGTAGATTCGGGCCTCGTAGAGGGAATCGCCCAGGGCCTCACCGGCATTGCCGAGGACGACCAGGCGACCGGCCTGGCCCATGAAGGCGCTCATATGACCGATACTGCCGCCGACGACGATATCCACGCCCTTCATCGAAATACCGCAGCGCGCACCGGCATTGCCCTCGATGACGAGCAGTCCGCCGTGCGCGGTGGCGCCCGCGGACTGCGACGCATCGCCGCGCACCCGGACCGTGCCGGACATCATGTTCTCCGCGACACCCACACCGGCGCTGCCATCGATGGTCACGGTGGCGTGCTGATTCATTCCGGCGCAGTAGTACCCGACATGACCCTCGACGGTGACCTCGATATCGCGGTCCAATCCGCAGGCCAGGGCATGCGCGCCGCGCGGGTTCGCCAGCGTCACCGCCGCCGGGACATCCGCCGCCGCGAGCGCGGAATTCACTGCGCGGGTGCCGGACTCGGCCACATCGAGCACGGTGCGCTCACTCACGATCGCCGCCATACGTACACCTCTTCCGGTTCGGGTTCGAAGATTCGGGCCTGTTCCACGCCGGGGAGATCGGCGAGGGCGCGGTACTCCGACGCCATGGCCACCCAGCGATCGGTTTCCGCGATGATGGCGGGCTTACAGGCGATGGCATCGCGGACCACCGCGAAAGAATCGCTGGTGGACACGAGCAGGGTGTAGAAGCCGTCGAAGACCTCATTGAGCAGTAGCAGCGCCTTCTCCAGGTCAGCACCCTGCGCGAGCTGCTGCGCGACGAAGCGCGCACCCACCTCGGTATCGTTCTCGCTGTCGAATTCGACTCCGGCGCGCTGCAATTCGTGCTTGATGCTCATGTGATTGCTGAAGGAACCGTTGTGCACCAGGCACTGTCCGGGGCCGACCGAGAACGGATGGGAACCCTCGGCGGTGACGGCGGATTCGGTGGCCATGCGGGTATGCGCGACACCCTGCCAGCCCTGCGCCTGCGGGAGGCCGAAGCCGTTCGCCAGCGCGGTGGGATTGCCGATGCCTTTGAGGACCGCGAGGCCTGGGCCGAATCCGATGACGCGGGCGGTCGGGGCGACGGTTCGGACCGCCTGCACCAGAGCCTCGGAATCACTCTCCGGGATCTCGGCGTGCAGCACGATCGTCGGAGCCAGATCCAGGGCGGTCACCGGCAGACCCATTGCGGCAGTGAGCTGTTCGGCGAGCTCAGGTGCGGGCAAGGGGCTGTCGAGCAGGGACACCGTGACCGTGCCGGCGGGCGACCACACCGGGTCGCCGTAGACGGCCATACCGGCCGAATCCGGTCCGCGGTCACACATTTGGTCCAGCATGCCGGTGAGCAGTGCGCCCAGCTGTGGATAGAGAGCGGGGTCGCGCAGGTGCAGGCCGACGATTCCGCACATCGATGATCACCTTCCTTTCGAGGTCGAGGGCCGGTCAGAAGGCCGTGAGGTACTGGTCGATCTCCCAGTCGGAAACCGTGTTGTGCCAGGTGAAGAACTCTTCGCGCTTGCGTTCGGCGAAGTAGGCGGCGACGCCGGGGCCGGCCACATCGAGGGCGGCGGTGACCACCGGGTCCGATTCCATGGCGTCCATGGCGTGGATGAGGGTCATCGGCAGCATGTCGCCGCGTTGCTCGCCAGGTGTGCCGGGGTCGAGTTCGCGGTCTATGCCGTCGAGTCCGGCGGCGATGGAGGCCGCCATGGCCAGGTACGGGTTGGCGGAGCCGTCCGCGCCGCGCAGTTCCACCCGGTGCTGATCGGGTACGCGCAGGTAGTGGGTGCGGTCATTGCCGCCGTAGGTGGCGTAGCGCGGGGACCAGGTCGCGCCGCTGGTGGTGCTCGTCGCGCCGGTTCGCTTGTAGGAGTTGACCGTCGGGGCGATCACCCCCTGCAGGGCGCAGGCGTGATCGAGCATGCCCGCGAGGAAACTGTATGCGGTGGAGGACAATCCGAGCCCACGCGGATCGTCGGCATCCGGAAAGAGCGGATGATCGCCCGACCACAGCGACAGGTGCATGTGCATGCCCGTACCGGTGCGGTCGGTGAACGGCTTCGGCATGAAAGTCGCCTTCATACCGCGCTTTTCGGCGATCACCGAGAGCAGATAGCGGGCGGTGATCACCCGGTCCGCCGTGATCATGGCTTCGGCGTAGTCGAAATTCTGCTCGAACTGCCCGTTGCCATCCTCGTGATCGCTGGCGTAATTGCCCCAGCCGAGCGTGTTCATGGCCTCCGACACCTCGGCCAGATGGTCGTACATGCGCGTCACATCGCGGGCGTCGTAACACGGTTGCAGGCTGACATCGGCGGTATCGGCGGGGATCAGGCCGTTCGGCCCCTTGTCCACCAGGAAGTATTCGATCTCGGCGCCGACCTTCACGGTGTATCCGAGTTCAGCGGCGCGAGCGAGGGTGCGCTGCAGGATGACCCGCGGCGCGAACGGCCACGGCTTGCCCTCCACATGCGGCGTGCAGTGCACCATGGCCAGGCCGGGGCGCACGAAGGGAATCGGAATGAAGGTGGACGCGTCCGGAATCGCGACCAGATCCGAATCGCGCGGCTGCTGGCCCATCATGCCGGCCGCATAGCCGGCGAAGCCGACACCGTCCGCCTCGAGCTGGCCGACCGCCTGTACCGGAACGAGTTTCGCGCACGGCTTGCCGGACAGCGTGGTGAAGACGGCCAGGATGAAGGTGGTACCGGTGGCACGCGCCTGTTCGGACAGGGTGCGGTGGGTGGTGATCGGCGTGACGGTGGCGGTGGTATCTGTCGCCATATCGGCTCCTGAAGCAGCAGGGTTCGGATGAGGTTGAGGTTCAGCGCATTTCGCCCGCGCCCACATAGGGGTGCGGACTCAGCAGGGGGCGGCCTTCGGCGAAACGCTCGTAGCGGAAGTCGGCGGCCTCGACATTCGGGAGCTCGGTTCCGTTGTGCAGCAGCAGATCCGCGACCAGGCGGCCGACCGCCGGGGAGATCTTGAAGCCGTGGCCGGAGAATCCGGTGGCCAGGAACAGACCCGGCGCCGGCGCGGGGCCGATGATCGGGTTGTAGTCGGGTGTGACGTCGTACGCGCCGACATAACTGCCGGTAATGCGCGGATCCGGCATCTGCGGGAGTCGGTGTTCCAGTCTGCCGACCACCTTTTCGACGGTGGAGTCGTCGGCGCGATTCACGAAATCGTCCGGATCGAGGTACTCGGGGACGGCGTGATCGCTATTGCCCGCCAGCAGTTCACCATTGGGCTCCCGGCACAGGTATTGCAGGCTCACCAGATCGGAGAGCACCGGGACCTGCGGGAGCGGTTCGCCCTGATCGATCATGAGCAGCTGGGCGCGCTGGGCTTTCACGGGGACGTCCACACCGGCGGTCGCGGCGAGTGCGGGGGTCCACGGACCGGCGGCCAGCACCACGGTTCCCGCGTGCACCTCGGTGCCGTCGGCCAGTTTCGCGCCGATCACACGGCCCGGCGCGGAATCACCAGCGCTGCCCGCCGCGGAATCACCAGCGCGGCCCGCCGCGGTGAGCAGCTCGACCACGGGTGTCTGCTGGCGAATCCGCACACCCAGTGCGCGTGCCGCCGCGGCGAACGCCATGCCGGTCAGGTACGCCTCACCCCGCCCACCACGGGGTTCGTAGGCGAAGGCGGCGAAATCGTCGACCCGCAAACCGGGCCACAGCGCGGCCATATCGTCGTGGGCGAGCAGATCCACCTCGATGCCCAGCGCCTGCTGCATGGCCACATTCGCCTTCAGCGGATCCAGATTGTCCGCGCCGACGCCGACCGCGTACCCGCACTGCCGGAAACCCAGATCGTCCCCGAGGATCTCGGTCGCGTTCTCGAAGAACGGCACCGACCACCACGACATGGCCGCCAGCGAGGGTGCGCCGTAGTGGCAGCGGACCACGCCGCTGGACTTGCCGGTCATGCCCGAGCAGAGCGAATTCCGTTCCAGCAGCACGATATCGGTGGCACCGCGCTCGGCCAGGGACCAGGCGATGGCGAGCCCTTCCAGGCCGCCTCCGATGATCAGGAACTCGGCGGTGTCGGTCATATGGCATCCCTCGGCTCGAAACTCTCATGTCTTCTACAGTGAATCACTGTTGATTGTCATGAAACCATACGGGGCGCGCTGAAGCACTTCGGTTTACGCAGCTTTCACAGTCACGTACCACGGCGCAACATCCACGATGGTCTACTCCCATGCAACGGTGATTCCCCTCAGGACATCCGTTGGTATGGAATCCGTTTCTAAGTCAGGTGAAACATGGAACAAGCAGTAGCCGCGGCAGACACCGCGTGGATGCTCGCCGCCTTCGCCCTCGTGTCGATCATGGTGGCGGGACTGGCGCTGTTCTACGGCGGCATGGTCAGCGTCAAGAACACACTGAACATGGCCATGATGGTCTTCGGCGCGCTCGCGGTAGTGGGCGTGCTGTGGATCATCGTCGGCTACTCGGCCTCCTTCGGAAACTCGCTCGGCGGCCTCGGCCTGCTGGGTGATCCGCTGGAATACTTCGGATCGTCGAAACTCCTCGACGCACCCGCCACCCCCGGCCTACCACCGGCCATCTTCTCGGCCTTCCAATTGCTGTTCGCCGCACTGACCGTCGCGCTGATCGCGGGCGCGGTGGCCGACCGCATGAAGTTCGGCTCCTGGATGACCTTCGCCGGGATCTGGGCGCTGCTGGTGTATTTCCCGGTGGCACACTGGGTTTTCGCCTTCGACAGCAAGGACGGCTCGGTACACGGCGGCTGGATCGCCAATAAGCTCAAGGCCATCGACTTCGCCGGCGGTACGGCGGTGCACATCAATGCCGGCATCGCCGGGCTCGCACTGGCGCTGGTACTCGGCAAGCGCAAGGTGTTCCCGAATTCGCCGCGGCCGCACAGCATTCCACTGACCATGCTGGGTGCGGGCATTCTGTTCTGCGGCTGGTTCGGCTTCAACGGCGGCTCGGCACTGTCCTCGGGCAACCCCGCATCCGTGGTGGTGCTCAATACCCTCGCCGCCTCCTGCGCGGGCATCTGCGGCTGGCTGGTCGTGGAGAAGTTCAAGGAGGGGCATGCCACCTCACTCGGCGGCGCGTCCGGCCTGATCGCGGCGCTGGTCGGCATCACCCCCGCCTGCGGTGCGGTCTCGCCCATGGGCGCGCTCATCGTCGGCGCGGTCTGCGGTGTGGCGTGCTGCTTCGCCGTCTCGCTGAAATACCGCTTCGGACTGGATGATTCGCTCGATGTGGTCGGCATCCACCTGACCGGCGGCATTATCGGCACCCTGCTCATCGGGCTGCTGGCCGACGGCTCGGCGCCCAATGCCGTGGCCGGACTGTTCTACGGCGGCGGACTGGATCAGCTGTGGCGGCAGACGGTCGCCGTGCTCGCGGTGCTCGCCTACACCTTCGTGGTGACGCTCGGCATCGCCAAGGTCATGGAGCGCTTCGGCGGCATCCGGGCCGATGCGGAGAGCGAGGCCATGGGCCTGGACCTGGCCGTGCACAGCGAAACCGCCTATGTGCTGGACCATGTCAGCATGCCGGCCGCCAAAACCGAACCGGCGGACGCGGTCACGGCCGCGGAGGCCATGACCAGCAAGGCGGCGGTCGCGGTCGAATAACCCGGAAGCCCGCGGCTCCTCCCGATCTTCACCCTCCTCATCAAGGGCGGGAAGGAGCCGCGTTCCACTGAAAGAGGTGGCAGCGCAACGGATCGTCCGGACCCGCGCGCCGCCACCTCTTTCAGTTCGAACTATTACCGCGTGCTATTCGCTGCTCTGCGCGCGACGGGCGGCCTTCTCCTCGGCCTCGGCAAGGTCGAGGGCATTCGCCTCCTCGAGGGTCGGCGCGCTGCCGCCCAGCCGGGCGGGGACCCAGTACGCGCCCTGTTCGTGCACATAGTCCTTCTGCACGTTCAGCAGCATCGCCGACATGCTGGCGTGCAGCCGCTCCGTAAGGGCGGAGGCCGGCTCCGACGGCGGGATGGGCGCGCCGACCTCGATGGAGATCGGAGTATTGGTGCGACCCAGGCGCTTCGGATAGCCCTTGGTCCACACCCGCTGCGCACCCCAGATGACCATCGGGATGATCGGGACATTCGCCTCGATCGCCATGCGTGCCGCGCCCGACTTGAATTCCTTCAACTCGAAACTGCGGCTGATGGTGGCCTCGGGGTAGACGCCGACCAGCTCGCCGGCGCGCAGCCGATTCACGGCCTCGTGGTACGAGTCCGCTCCGGCGGCACGATCGACCGGAATGTGCTTGAGCGCCCGCATGACCGGGCCCGAGACAGCATTGTCGAAAACCTCCTTCTTCGCCATGAAACGGACATAGCGCTTCGTCGTACGCGCAGGCAGGCCCGCATACGTGAAGTCCATGTACCCGGTGTGGTTGATCGCGATGACCGCACCACCGTTCGCCGGGATATTTTCGTCGCCAGTGACAGTGAACTTCAGACCCTGCAGCGCGAAGACGGTGCGAGCCAGCCCGATGATCGGGAAGTAGACGGGTTCCACAATTCCGCTAGCGTAGTCGCAACGCCGGCGAGCACCAGTGACCCAGGCAACACCCGAAGACACGAAAGAGGTTCGTCCGAGTGGAAAACACCCGAACAGGACTGCGTGAAACGCTCCGCAGAGGACTGATCGGAAGTGCCGCGGTGGCGATCGCCTGCCTCGGCGCCGGTTGCGATTCGAATGTCGGTATCGAGGGCACCGATTACAGCACGAAATCCGACAAACCCGCGGTGACGACCACTGCGGCGACCACCACGGTGACCGTCGCCCCCGTGCCGCCGACCACCTCCGCCGCCGCCACGCCCGACCCCGAATCCGTCGCTGCCGTCAGCACGGTGCGGCGCTATCTGTCGCGGCTGACCGGGATTCCGGATCCGGCCGATCAGGACAGCGGATACCCGCTGGTCTGCGGCGCGACCCCGCGCACCTGGGATCCGGACGGCACCGGCACCCTCACCGCCCCGCCGCTCGCGGTGAATCAGGCCGGTCTCCCCCGCCTGAAGTCCTTCGCGGAGGATTCGATGAAGTCCGAATCACTCCGTGACGGCTATATCAGCGTCACCGCATCCGTCACCGACCGTGCCGGAAACACGCAAAACCGGACATTCACCCTGAAGTCCGGCACCGAGGGTTACTGCATCGGCGACGTCTCGGAGTAGCCAGTACGCTGGGTGGCTGGTAACGGTCGAGGAGGAAGCAGCTCGTGCAGATCACCAGCGTCGGACACGCCGGATTCCATATTCGAACCGCAGCGGGGACGATCCTGTGCGATCCCTGGGTCAACCCGGCGTATTTCGCGTCCTGGTTCCCGTTCCCGGACAATACGCAGTTGGATTGGGACGACCTCGGCAACTGCGATTTCCTGTACGTATCGCATCTGCACCGCGATCACTTCGACGCGAAGCATTTGGCGGACAAGGTCAATAAGGACGCCACCGTCCTGCTGCCGGACTATCCGGTGCCGGATCTCAAGCGCGAGCTCGAAGCGCTGGGCTTCCACAAGTTCTTCGAGACCGAGGATTCGGTCAAGCACACCATCACCGGTCCGGGCGGCGAGCTCGACATCATGATCATCGCGCTGCGCGCGCCCGCCGACGGGCCCATCGGCGACTCCGGCATCGTCATCGCCGACGGTGAGACCGTGTGCTTCAACATGAACGACGCCCGGCCCGTCGATATGGATGTGCTGCACGATTCGTTCGGGCATGTGGACATCCACCTGCTGCAGTACTCCGGGGCCATCTGGTATCCGATGGTCTACGACATTCCGGCCAAGACCAAGTCCAACTTCGGCAAGCAGAAGCGGCAGCGCGGTATGGACCGGTGCCGGTCCTATATCGAACAGGTCGGGGCCACCTGGGTGGTGCCGTCCGCCGGGCCGCCGGTCTTCCTCGACGACGAACTGCGCTATCTCAATGACGATCGCGGTGACGAAGGCAATATCTTCCCTGATCAGATCGTGTTCCTCGAGCAGATGCGGATTCACGGCAATGCGGGCGGGCTGCTCATGCTGCCCGGCTCGACCGCCGATCTGCGCGGTAAGGAACTCTCGGCGCTGACGCATCCGGTCGATCCGGATACCGTCTACGGCGACAAGGCCGCCTATATCGCCGCGATGGCGGAGCGTATGGCGCCCGTGCTCGCGGCCGAAAAGGCTTCCTGGGCAACAGGAGACGGGCCGCTACTGCCGCAGTTGCGGGAGCTGTTCGAGCCGATCATGGCGCAGAGCGACCTCATCTGCGACGGCATCGGCTATACGGTCGCTCTGGTCATGGGTGACGAGACCGTGGTGCTGGACTTCCCCAAACGCATTGTGCGGGCGCCGATCGAGGGAGAAGGCAAGCAGCGCTACGGATTCCGTATCGACCCGCAGCTGGTGCGCACCGTACTGCGCGATAACGAGCCCGACTGGGTCAACACCATTTTCCTGTCGACGCGCTTCACCACCTGGCGCATCGGCGGATACAACGAATTCCTCTACACCTTCTTCAAATGCCTCACCGATGAACGCATCGCGTACGCCGACGGCTGGTTCTCCGAGGCGCACGACGATTCGGCCTCGACGGAACTCGACGGCTGGGAAATTCAGCGGCGCTGCCCGCACCTGAAGGCCGATCTGTCGAAATTCGGTGTGGTGGAGGGCAATACGCTCACCTGCAATCTGCACGGGTGGCAGTGGGATCTGGAATCCGGGCGGTGCAAGACCTCCAAGGGGCATGAGCTGCGCTCGCGGAAACTCGACGCCTGACCTGCCTTTCCGGCCGGTACCGATGCCGGTGCCGGCCGGAAGCGGTGACTCGGAGGTCAGCCCTGCACGTCCGAGTCCTGCAGTTCCCGGGTGAGACGTGAAGACCACGGACACCACATGCAGCCCGGCAGGAAAGCGCCACAGGCCTCATCGAGATGGTCTTCGGTGTACTCGATGCTGGAGTCGCACACCTCGATCGCCATGGTGAAGAAGCTGATGGTGTCCGGATCGAGGGAGAAGCTCCAACCCGGGTTGTAGGCTTCCTGCCGCTTCCGGATCCGCCCGAGCACATGGATCGACATCGTCTCCTCCCCGGACAGGATCCGGCGAGCCTCGGCAATACGCTGATCATTGGTCAGCTTGAAAACGAATTCCTTGCCGGAGTAATCGGTAAATGCGAAGTAGGCCATGACATTTCCTCTCGGCCGAGCGATCGAAACGAAAAGCACCTGCCTCTTGATGGTAAGTGCATCGAAGCGAACGATCATCCGAAATCGGTTGCGTAACAAGCGAATTAAGAGACCGGACCGTTTCTCGGGGCCCTCGCCGAGTCGACCCGGGTATCTATGGCGAATTCGGTACCAATCGACCGTTTCGCCGAGGTTCAATGTGCGGGCCAGTCGGTTTCGCCAGGCCGATCAGATCGCGAATCGCCATCGCACCGCGCGCCACCGGGGCCGCGATCTTCCCTTCCCCCGTGATCAGCACCCCGGACGGGGTACCCCGCACCCGATACCGCAGCGCCGCCTCATTGCCCTGCTGCACCAGCATGGGGATATCGCCCAGCCCCTGCTCCCGCGCCCACACCGCATGCGGCTCGACCTCGCCGTTGCCCAGCACCGCGATGGTCAGCGCATCCGCCGAACGCGCCTGCCAGCGCGGTAATTCGCGGGCCAGCGCGGCACACATCTCACAGCCGGGGTGGACGAATACCAGCAGCAGCGCACGACCGGAAGACAGCAGGGATTCCAGGTTCGTCCGGCCGCCCGACATATTCAGCAATTCGAACTCCGGCGCCACCGCACCTGCCGGCAAGCCCTCCGCACCCAGAGTCGACAGCGCCTGCTGATCCAGGCGCCTTCGCAATGCCCGCACCTCGCTCCACAGCCATGCCAGCGTAGCCGCGAATACGGCGACCACCGCCATTCCGACAGCGCGAGCGGCCGGCAGGACCTCGGGGATATGCGAATATCGCAGCGCACCAGCCACTACGGCCACCGCGAGCAGTAGCAGGACCGCATTGCGCACCAGCGTCCGCACGCCGATGGGTGCCGAACTCGCCGCGCCGAAGCACGAACACGACGGATGTTTTCCCAGTCGCAGCAGTCGCGCCACCGCGCCCGAGAACATCAGGAGCAGCAGCACCGCCACCAGCGCGGCGGGGGCGGCCGTCCACGGTGGCAGCAGTCCCGCGGCGACGACCGTCTCCGCCACCGGCAGGCCCCATGCGATGGCGGGCACCCAGCGCAGCGGAATCCCGAACTCCCCCACCGCCGTCCGCGTGCCCGCGAGATCGGCGAACTTCCCCGCCGCCGACAGCCCGAACACCACACCGAGCGCCAGCCGTAGCCCCCACACTCCGTATTCGATCGTCATATTCGCACGATGACACAGCGCGGGAGTGGCCCAAACCATAATGGCACGAACAGTTTTCGAAGATGTTCGGGACGGAGAAGCACACCGACCGTTCGGTCAAGTGCGCGCGGCCACCGCTACCGCGACAAAGGTGAGCGCACAGCCGACCACCGCCAGCGCGGAAACTCCCGCCCCGGTCGGTGCGACCACATCGAGCAGCAGCGACATCAGCAGCTGACCGGCCACCGAGGTGAGCCCGAGCAGCAGCACTCCGATCCAGCGCACCACCACGACAGCCAGCGCGATGAACACCACTCCGATGACACCGCCGAGGTACAGCCAGGGCTCGCTGGGAAACCCGCCGGGCCAACCACTCCCGGCGATCACCGCAGCCTCGACCAGCAGCAGTGCCGCACACCCGGTCACAAAATTGGCGAGCGTCGCCGACTGCGGACCACCGACCGCACCCACTCGGCCGTTCACCGCCTGCTGCCACGCCGTCCCGGCGCCGGCGATCAGCGGGAGCAGAACGAGCAATACGTGCGGGACGCCCCGGAATGCCTCCGGCGCCGAAAGACCGCCGGCCTCATCGGTTCGCCCGATGACCGATACGAGCACCGCGACCAGCGCCAATCCCGCTCCCACGGAACGCAATAGGGTCACCGGCGTCCGGCCGCGCGGGCCCACCCCCAGGCGGTCGACAACCAGACTGCTCGTCACCTGGCCCGCCACCGCCGCCACCGTGAATGCGGTAACCCCGATCGCCGCGACGGTAAGTCCCTGGCAGGCAACAAAGAACGCCCCGCACAACCCGCCCAGCAGCTGCCACCACCGCAACTCCCCCACCCGCAGCGCCGCCCACGCCCGGCCGACCCCCGCCCGCAACCGCCCACTGCCCACGCATCCGACCCCCACCAGCACCAACCCCACCCCGAAACTGATCACCGCCGCCGCCACCCCATCCTGCAACCGCTCCCCCAGCACCCCGTTCACCCGCGCCTGTACCGCCACCCCCGCGCCGATACCACCCCCCAGCACCAACCCCACTCGCCGCCGCATCACCATTCGCCAGATTCTCCCCGCTCGTCCTCGCGACACGCGCTGCCATACCGAGCGACCGACAACGTCGGGCCGCGCAGCCCGAACCACAACAGACTTTCAAGATCATCAGGAACTGGTGGCGGCATCGGCCGAGAAGAATCCGCCACCAGTTCCTGGTGAACAACTGCCCAGGTGGGGGAGGAATACGCGGAGAGGGGCGGTTGGCGGGACGGGAGTTGTTGGGGTGGAGTGGATTACGTTAGGGACGTGACCGAATCTATCGTCGGCGAGACGTATGCCGCTGAGACGTGCCGGGTGCTGAGCTCCGCGTGGGAATCCTGGGGGACGCCCGATGTCGATGTGATCGCCCATCTGATCAATCCCTCGTTTCTGGGTGGGCCCAGTTGGCCGGCGGTGCGGCAGGCGCATGCCATTGTCCGGCGGGAGGATGCGCTGCTGGTGGCCAGTAGCGGGCTCGCCGATCCGACGGAGTGGGACGATGCGGAGCCGACGAATGGGTACGAGCTCGAGGTGTTCGGTATCTCGCCCGATATTCATATCGACAGCGATACGCTCACGGTCGCTACCTCCTGGCTGGGTCAGACCGTCATGACAGTCTCGAATCTGGTGGCGCAGTACGGCTTCCAGGTCCCCGATATGCTGGATCGGCACGGGATCATCACCATTCAGCTCGACGAGGCGCGGCTGCCCGGCGAGGCGGCCGATACCTATCTGGACGAGAACGGCGCCCTCGTGGTCATGCTCGGTCTGGTGGATGACGAACTACCCGCGGCGGTGCGCGGACCGCTCTCCGCCATCCGCCTGATCAATGTGAAGGTGCTGACCGTCGCGGAAGGTCATTTCTGCGTGCACAATTCGATGGGCGACGATGAGGCGCGGCGCGAACTCGCGCGACGTTTCGCCGCGCAGGGCGGGGTGCTGTGGTCGAGTCTCACTCGACCGTCAGTCGTCTGAACCGGCACGCGGCAGCCAGGCCGGGAACACGGCGGCGATCACCAGTAGCGGGACGCCCAGCAGCGCAACCGTCGGCGGGATCGGCAGCCACACCGAAGCCAGGCCGACAAAACCGAATACGGCCAACGCCATGAGCTCGGTGAGGAAACCGCCGACCGAGGTCACCGTCGCACGTGCCGGACCCTCGATAGCGTCCTGCAACCGGGCGGCGGCCACCACCTCGGCGTTGTAGTCGATACCGTAGGCCACGCCGATCGCTGAAAAGCCCACGGCTGTCAGCACATACACGGCATCCGGGTGGCCGGCGGCGAGCCCCGCCAACAGCGCGCCGCCGATGAACAGCACACCGCCGAGGAGGAGGGCTGCGGCTATCACACGCGGACTCATATTCTCGGTACGCCCTGCCAGGGCGGTACCGGCCAGACCACCCGCCACCGTCAGACCTACCAGCAGCGGCGTAATCGACGGTGCGACACCGGCATTGCCTGCCAGCAGCGCGAAGTACTCGTCGAAGGCGGTAATGCCGTTCAACATGGCGGCGAGCAGCAGACCTCGGCGAATCATGCGGATCCGCAGGGACTCTCGCAGTCCGGAGCGCAGCATGCGCAGGTACCGCACACCCGCCTGCCCGTCGGCGGGGTCCCGTTCGAATGGGGCCGGCTCACCCTCACCGCACGGCAGCGGCGAGTCCGAAACCGGCGGGAGCGCATCGGCATCGGGTGGCGAGGCTTCCGCGAGCTCCTCCATGTCGCTGGCGGACACTGTCTTCGGCGCCGCGGGAAGCGCTGCGGCGGTGCACATGTGCAGTGCGGCGATGGCCACACTCGACCAGCCGATCAGCGCGTAGCCGCCCCAGGCGTACAGCGGGGCCGCCGCCAGAATGCCCACCAGCGCACCGGATTCCGCGGCGGCCCGCGCGTAACCGGTGATACGGGGATAGCTCGACGTGGCGGAGCGGGCGGCGAGATCGTCGTACAGCAGGGCTTCGAAGGTGCCCGAGCGGAGCGAACCGGAGGCGCCCCAGAGCACGAAGCCCAGGGCGAAACCGGCATACGACGGGAGAAGGGTCCAGGACGAGAACGCCGCGACCAGCAGCGCGCCGGAGCCGATCAGCAGGGCGCGGCGGGAAACCGTATCGGCCCAGGCGCCGGAGGGGACCTCGAGCACGAACGAGGTGGCCGACCAGATAGCCAGCAGGGAGGAGATCTGCGCGGTGCTGAGGCCGTGATCGGCGAAAAGCAGAGCGTAGAGGGCATAGAGCGGGATCAGGTCCGCGGAGAAGGCGAACAGCACCGCACGCAGGGTCAGGCTGCGAAGGGGATCGGCGCCGGGGCGGCCGCGGCGCACGAGCCTGGCCGGATCGGCACCATGACGTGCTCGGATGGCGGCCGCGCCCGAGACGAAGGCGCGACTAGCTCGGGAGGAGAGCCGGGATCAACAGGCGTAGATCAGCATGCGCATAGGTCAACTCTGCGCGCCGGGACCGCCTGGGTCAAACGGATTGTCGAGCGGAATCCAGCCATTGGTGTTCGGCTCGTGATCGGGGACCGTCGCACCGACCAGGCCGTGGCGGTCGTTCAGATCGTTGATGAGTTCCGACACCGGATGTGAATCGCTGTAGTGGTAGCCCTGGGCGAGCGCGAAACCGAGCTCGGTCAGCACCGCCGCCTGGTACTCGGTCTCGACACCCTCGGCGATCACCTGCAGATCCAGTGACTTGCTCAGTGCCGCAATGACTCCGAGCAGCGGCGGAGCCGGGGAGTCGGAGCGGATGGCGGCCACGAAGGATTGATCCACCTTCAGAATGTCGCTGGGCAGCGTGGCCAAACGGCTCAAAGACGAATAGCCGGTACCGAAATCGTCGATGGCAATGCGCACACCGGTCTCGCGGAGCTTGTGCAGATTCGCGATGGCGGTCTCCGATTCGGCGGCGATCTCGCTCTCGGTGACCTCGAGGACCAGCTGATTCGCCGGCCAGCCGGTATCGGCGAGAATGCCGGAAACCCGGTCCGCGTACTCGGTTTCGGCCAATTCCAGGCCGCTCACATTCACATTCAGCGTCAGATCCAGCTGGGCGAAGGTCTCCTGCAGGCGGGTCGCGTCCGCGCAGGCCCGGCGTAGTACCAACTCGTCCAGATCGGAGATGAGGTCGTATTCCTCGGCCACCCGGATCAGGCCCTCGGTGGTCACATCCGGTTGTGCGTGCGAGGACCAGCGCAGCAGCGCCTCGACCCCGACCGCGCGGGTCGCGCCATCGGAGAGGCTCACGATCGGCTGATACTGCACGTCCAGGGTGCCCTGATCGATGGCCTCGCGTAGCTCCACCGCCAGCGGCAACTGCCGCGAGGACTCCAGCACCGTGCGATTGCGACCGGCCTGCTTGGCCCGGTACAGACCCACATCGGCGCGACTGACCAGCAGCGAACCGGATTCGCCCGGCTGCCAGGAGGTCACACCCGCCGAACATCCGGTGGTCACCGCCGCGCGCAGCTGCTCGGTCAGCAGAATCGCCGCCTGCTCGGTCGAATTCGGCAGCAGCACCGCGAAAGCGTCACCGCCGTAACGCGCCAGGCGCTGCTCCGGCGTCAGCAATTTCTGCCAGGTGTCGCCCACCCGCTGCAGCACCGCATCACCCGCGCGATGGCCCAGATGGTCATTGATCTTCTGGAAACGGTCCAGGTCGACCAGCACCAGCGACAGGCTCTGACCGGTGCGGGTGGCATGCCCGATGGCATTGGCCAGCGCCCGATCGAAACCACGGCGATTGAGCAGACCCGTCAGCACATCGATATCCGCGTCCGAGGCCATGCGCGTGAGAATGCCGACCACAATGCCGATTCCGACCGTGATACCCGCCGGAATCAGGCCCGACCACCACGGCAGCCCGCGCGAAGGCACCACCCACAGGCAGCACACCACCGCGAAAGCTATATGCGCGCCCAGCCATTTCCAGGCGAAGAATATCGCCGCATCGGTGGCCACGAAGACATAGAACGCGGCCAGGCTGATCGCGCCGACCGTATTCGGGAACCAGTGCACCGCAACGGTCACCAGCACCGTCGCAATCGCCACATACACGTGATGGACCGAATGCGGCAGTCGCGGACCCCAGATCAGCAGACTGAGACCGAGCAAAAGCGCAACAAAAGCAGCACTGCCGACGAGCGGCCGATTTCCCTCATCACCCGGGGCGACGGCTGTGATAACCAGACCAAGCACCCCACCCATGACGTAGAACGCCCCGGTGGTCCGAGCCATGACCATTGCTGTCGCCAGCGCCGATGCCGCCCGCACCCGTGTTCGGGTATCGCCGCGAGACCCGATTCCTCGCACGCTGCCTAGCCTAAACGCTGTGTTGATTTTTGCCTCCGCTTCGCTCCGGCCGGTTAGCGAATCGGCTTCAGCACTTCGGTACCCACGAACGGCACCAGGGCGGCGGGCACGCGGACGCTGCCGTCCGCCTGCTGATGATTCTCCAGAATCGCGACGATCCAGCGGGTGGTGGCCAGGGTGCCGTTCAGCGTCGCGGCGGTCTGCGGTTTGTTGTTCTCGTCCCGGTAGCGGACATTCAGGCGGCGCGCCTGGAACGTCGTGCAATTCGAGGTCGAGGTGAGCTCGCGGTAGGTCTGCTGGGTCGGAACCCAGGCCTCGCAATCGAATTTGCGCGCGGCCGAGCTGCCCAGATCACCGGCAGCCACATCGATCACGCGATACGGCACCTCGACGGCGGCGAGCATCTCCTGCTCCCAGGCCAGCAGGCGCTGATGCTCGGCATCGGCGTCCTCCGGCCGGGTGTAGACGAACATCTCCACCTTGTCGAACTGATGCACGCGAATAATGCCGCGGGTGTCCTTGCCATAGCTGCCCGCCTCGCGACGGAAACAGCTCGACCAGCCCGCATAGCGCTTGGCGCCCTCGGCGAGATCGAGAATCTCGCCCGAGTGATAGCCCGCCAGCGGCACTTCCGAGGTGCCGACCAAATACAGGTCGTCCTCTTCGAGGTGATAGATCTCGGCCGAATGCTGGCCCAGGAAACCGGTGCCCGCCATGATCTCCGGGCGCACCAGCACCGGCGGAATCATCATGGTGAAACCGTTCGCGGTGGCCTTCTGCGCGGCCAGCTGCAGCAAACCCAGCTGCAGCAGTGCGCCGTAACCGGTCAGGAAATAGAAACGCGCACCCGATACTTTCGCGCCGCGTTCCATATCGATGATGCCCAGCGATTCACCCAACTCCAGGTGATCCTTGGGCTGGAAATCGAATTCCCGGGGAGTGCCGATGTGGTCGAGCACGATGTAATCGTCCTCGCCGCCGGCGGGCGCACCCTCCTGCACCACATTCGACAGGGCGCGCTGCGCGGCGTCCAGGACGGCGTCGGCGGCGTTCTCCGCGGCCTCCGCCTCCTTGACCTTCGCCGAGTACTCCTGGCCCTGGGCCAGCAGCGCCGGCCGCTCCTCGGGAGATGCCTTGCCGACCTTCTTGCCGAGTGCCTTGTGCTCGGCGCGCAGGCCGTCGGCATTGGCGACGGCCGCGCGGCGCGCCACATCCGCCGCGAGCAGGGCGTCCACCAGGGCCGGGTCCTCGCCGCGAGCCCGCTGCGACGCGCGGACCACGTCCGGGTTCTCCCGCAGGAATCGAAGGTCGATCATAGAAACAGCCTAGTGGGCCGGGGCCAGCGAATTTCCCGTAGGTCCAAGGTGTGCGATGGCACACGCTGTGCGGGACGACCACACTCTTTCCGGCTCATTCCCCCGTTTGCCAGGACACCGTCCACAGGATCGACCAGAGTGGGGCGCATGGACACGGCCGGAAGCGCGTCTGCGCCCGTGCGCGTGGCCCTCGCCAGTTCTCCCGAGGAGTCTCCATGCCCCAATACATGCCGAGCACAGTCGATTTCATTGTCGTCGGCGCCGGTTCCGCCGGGGCGGCAGTGGCCGCGCGGCTGAGCGAAAAACACGGCGTCAGCGTTGCCGTCATCGAGGCCGGCAGCACCGACCGCGATAAATTCATCCACATTCCGGCCGGATTCGCCGAGCTCTTCGAGGGCGACAACGACTGGAACTACCGCACCACACCGCAACCCGAGCTCGCCGACCGCCAGGTGTACTGGCCGCGCGGCAAAGTGCTGGGCGGCTCCTCCTCCATGAACGCCATGATGTGGGTGCGCGGCTTCGCCGCCGACTACGACGAATGGGCCGAATACGGCGGACCCGGCTGGTCGTTCGAGCAGGTGCTGCCGTACTTCCAGCGCATGGAAACCGTGGAGGGCGCGACCGAGGCCGGGGAAGGCGTCGACGGGCCGCTGCACATCTCCCGGCAGCGCAGCCCGCGGCCGCTCACCCAGCAGTACCTGAACGCCGCCGCCGAGGCCGGATATCCGGTGGAACGCGCCAATCTCGATGCGCCGCAAGGATTCACCGAGACCATGGTGAATCAGAAGCGCGGGGCGCGCTGGAGCACCGCCGACGCTTACCTGCGGCCGGCGCTGCAGAAGCACCAGGACCTCACCATCGTCACCGATGCGCACGTCACCCGCGTGCTGTTCGAGGGCAAGCGCGCCGTCGGCGTCGAATACCGGGTCGGCGAGGAGATCAAACAGCTGCACGCCAAGCGGGAAGTCGTGCTGTCGGGCGGGGCGATCAATACGCCGCAGCTGCTCATGCTCTCCGGCATCGGCGACGCCGACCAGCTGCAATCGCACGGAATCCCTGTGCTGCACCATAATTCGGAGGTCGGGCGGAATCTGCGCGATCACCTCGCCGCGCCCATCGTCTACCGGACCAAGGCGGGCAGCCTCTACGGTGCGGACAAGAGCATCGCCGAACTCGCCAACTACTTCGTGCGGCGACGCGGGCAGCTCACCTCCAATGTCGGTGAGGCGTACGGATTCGTGCGCAGCCACCCCGATGTTGGGCTGCCGGATCTGGAACTGATCTTCGCACCCGCGCCGTACATCGGGGAGGGACTCGGCGATCCGGACGGGCACGCGCTCACCTTCGCCGCGATTCTGCTCAAACCGCTCTCGACCGGCAGCATCACCCTGGCCTCGGACGATCCGTTCGCCGCACCGCTCATCGATCCCAATTACTGCGCCGAATTCTCCGACCGCACCGCACTGCTCAACGGACTGCGGACCTGCCTCGAAATCGCCGCGCAGCCGGCGCTGAAGGAGCACATCGGGGAGCTCATGCAACCGGTGCTGCCGTCGGATACGGCCATCGAGGATGTGCTGCGGCGGTGCCTCGAACACCATTCGCACACGCTGTACCACCCGGTGGGAACGTGCCGGATGAGTACCGACCACACCGGCGTGGTGGATCCGGAGCTGCGGGTGCGCGGGGTGGAGGGACTGCGGATCGCCGATACGTCGGTCATGCCGATCATCACGCGCGGGCATACGCACGCGCCCGCTGTGCTGATCGGCGAGAAAGCGGCCGACATCATCTCGGGACAGGCGCCGCCGCAGTTCGCCTCGCGGCCTTCCGAATAGCGTGGTCCCCGCCGGTTCACCGTGGTGAACCGGCGAGTTGGGGTGCGAGATTCGATAGGACATGGCGGGGCAGAGGGTGCGCTGACATGATGGAGCGCGATGTCCGACGAACAGTTGCCTCCAGAACAGCCCGAGTGGCCACCTGCGGAACAGTCAGGTTGGCCATCTCGGGGACGGCAGACGCGGTCACCCTCCGGCTCCCGGCAAGGGAGCGCCGACGATCCCCCGCCGGAAAGCTCCAGGCGGTCGCGACTGCCGGGGCCGCTGGGCCGGTTGAGCTCCAAGCTCGACAAGGACGGTCCGCTCTCGGCGCCGACGCTGCGCTGGGGGCTGCTCGCCGTGGCGATCGGTGCGGTGGTGGCGGCGCTCATCACCATGGTCATTTCCGGCTTCGACTCGCATCGGGTGGAGGCGCATACGCCGGGCGGCACCCAGCCCACCGGTGCGGTCGCGGGTGCGGCCTTCGGCACCGCCAAACAGGGCGACTGCCTGAGCTGGACCAAGGGCAATGCCAGCGATCTGGTGAAGGTGGACTGCGGCAGCAAGCATCTGTTCGAGGTCACCGCCGATATCGACCTGAGCAAGTATCCGGGCGTCGAATTCGGGCCGGGCTCACGCTTTCCCGATTCGCTGCGCTTCTCGGAGCTGCGCGATGAGCACTGCGTCAGCGCCGCACAGGGGTATCTCGGCGGCAAGTTCGATCCGCGCGGCAAGTTCGTGGTCGGCCTGATCAATCCGGGCGAGGCCGGTTGGAAGGCGGGCGAGCGCACGCTGCGCTGCGGCCTGCAGATCACCGGCAGCGCGGGCACCGCCACCCATCCGATCACCGGCAGCGTGCGGAATATCAACCAGTCCAAGATCTTCGATGTGGGCACCTGCGTCGGCATCGCCCGCAATCTGCCCACCGATCCGGTCGACTGCACGCAGCCGCACGCCTTCGAGATCGTCTCCACCGTGGATCTCGGCGCGCGCTTCCCCGGCGGCCCGCCCTCCAAGGACGACCAGGACAAGGTCATGGAGGACCAGTGCGGCAAGGACTCCACCGACTACCTCGGCTCCCCCGACGCCCTGCGCAACAAGACGCTGACCCTGTTCTGGGACTTCCTGGACGCCCGCAGCTGGCTGGCCGGCAGCCAGAGTCTCAACTGCATGGTCGGTAAGGGCGCGGACCAGGAGGGTTTCGCGACCATCACCGGTTCGGCCCGCGGCGATCTGCTCATCGACGGCCAGGCGCCCGTGCCGCCGCCGAACAATGGCCGCTACACCCCGCCGCCGCTACCGGGCGCGGCCCCGCCGGTCATCCCGCAGCCGCGGTGATCGGGTAGCTATGCCGGTCTCCATGTCGGCCGACCGGTTCGAAGAACTGGTCGGCGACGCACTTGACCTCATTCCGCGTGAGTTCGCCGAGGCCATCGACAATGTGGTCGTTCTCATCGAAGCCCGCAGTGCCGAGGACCCGCATCTGCTCGGTCTCTATCACGGGATCGCGCTGACCAATCGGGACTTCAGCCACTACGGGGGCGCATTACCGGACACCATCACCATCTATCGCGAGGCCATCCTCGGCATGTGCACCAGCGAGGAAGAGGTGGTGCATGAGGTGGCCGTCACAGTGATTCACGAGATCGCGCACTACTTCGGGATTGACGACGACCGCCTTCATCAGCTGGGATGGGGCTGATCCGCGACCCCGGGAACCGATCAGCTAACCGGTGCGTCCAATCTTGATGTCGGGGTGAAACTCGGCATCGGGGGGAAAGTCTTCGGGAAGGGAGTTCGCTCATGGTCGGTCATGTCCTCGTGCAGCCCGAGGTGGTTCTCGCTGCTGCGCTGGAGTTGGACCTGCTCGCCGAGCGGCTCTCACTGGCCTCCACCGTCACCGCGCCGGCCACCCACGTCATACCGTCCGGCGCCGAGGAAGTGTCCTTCCTGGCGGCCGCACACTTCAATCAGGCTGCGCTGAGCCACGATCGGGCAACCGCCCAGGCGGTCCTCGAACTGCATCACGCCGCCGCCACCCTGCGCAGCCAGCTCGCCGAGTATCTGGTGCAGGACGCGGTGCGCGCCGCCGGTATCGCCGCCATCCAGGTGTAGAGGGGAACACTTCGAATGACGCTGGGAATCACCGGGGTGTTCTGGCTGCCCCGCATGGCAGAACTGAACTCCGTCACCTTGAACGCGGGCGCGCACGCCGTTCCGATCGCCGCCGCGGGCACCGCCTGGGGCGGGCTCACCGCCGCCTGGGTCGACGCCACCACCACCGTGGCCCGGGTCATGGCCGAGGTCGGCGTCGGACTGCAGGGCGTGAACGGGCTCAATGTGCTGGCCCGGCTCACCGGCTTCACCCTCTGGTCCGAACAGCAGAGCGTGCAGGCCGCGGTCATGGCCGCCAAGGCCGCCGCCAATGTGACCGCGTACACCGTGGCCTCGATCATCATGCCCAGCCTGCCCGAGATCGCGGCCGTCGAGGCCGCGCGGGTGGCGGCGCATTCCACCGGTGGTGCGCTCAATGGCACCGCCGAGGCGGCCGAGGCCGCCAAACTGGCTCTCGATATTCGGGCGGCGCTGGTAATGGAGACGTACGAGGCTGCCACCACCGCGCTGGTCAGTACGCCCGGTGAGTTCTTCATGCCGCCGCCGATCGCCATGGGGGCCGGATCGGCCAATGGCGCCAATGCTTTCGGGGACGGGTCCGGTGATCCCGTTCAGGCGGCGCTGGCCGCGGCGGCCGGGCTCGCCGATAATCCCGCGGTGCTCAGTGCCATGAGTCAGGCGGCGCAGGTTGCCGGGACCGTGGTCACCACGGGGGCGACCGGTGCGGGCAATGTGGCGAGCAGTGCGATTACCGCGGTGGCCAACGGATTTACGCAGGGGGCGGGCACGCATCTGCCGTCCGTCGCCGAGGCCGGAGTGGCTGCTGCGGGTCTGGGCGGGGCGGGGGTCAGCACCAGTGCGGTGTCGTTCGGGGGTGGTGGCGGTTCCAGTGTGAGCATCGGAAACGGTGGCGGCACACTGAAACTCCCCGAGGGCTGGGGTGCGGGCGCCGGAATCGGTGGTGGGGCAACAAATGTCGCACCGGTGGCCGCGCCGATCGCGGAACCCGTTGCGGTGGCGCCGAATGCGTCGGGCGGTGCGCCCGTGCGGCCCGCCTCGAACCCACTGCTCGGCGCTCGGGGCGGCAGTGATGAGGACGAGACGCACGGCGGCAACGACTACGGGCGCTCGGTGGAGCATTTCGCCGACGGGCGGGCCATCGCACCCGCCGTTATCGGCGGCGATCACCAGGACCATCGGTGACCGTGCTCGGCGCGGGCCGGGGGCCGTCCGTGCTGCGGGCGGTCACGCTGTCTCTGGACGAAATGCAGTATCTCCAGGAGACATTGGCGCTGGACGAGCTGCCGGTGGTGCTCGACGCCATGGGGCGCTACGACAATGCCGCCGACCACGATGCGGCCATGGCGGCGGCCGCGGCGACGCTGGCCGAGCGCGAACTGCTCGACGGTGGGGAGGTGCATCCGGAGCTGGCCGAGCGGCTGCGCGTGCTGTACCGGCCGCACTGGGTGGTGGCGCTGCGCTGGTACGTGGACGGGCAGGTCAACCGGTGCTGCCTGGCCAAGGGCGACGATATCGAAGTGATCGCGCTGCGCGGGCCGCAGTCGTATGTGCTCGACGAGGCGGGGCATGATCTCGCGGGCACGCTCATGGCCGCCCTGGGGCCGGCCGAGCCCCTCGCCCTCGACGGAATGAACGCTCCCACCGCGGAATTGGCGCCGATCTTCGACGAGGCCGGGGACTCCACCGCCACCGCACACCGGCTCGCCCGTGTGGGCAACCCGCCCCGCGACGCGAAAACCCTTGCCGCCGCCCTGGTTCAGGTGCACTCACACGCCGAGATCGCCGGCGTCATCTACGGCGACGGCACCCGCGACACCGCGGACAACCACATCGCCGTCTTCAACACCCGGCACGGCCGCTTCCTCGCCACCGCCAGCCGCGCCGACGACGGCACCCCGTGGACATCCCTGGCGACCGGCACACCGGCCCGCCTGCGCACCGCGCTACAGGACCTCATCGCGGAACTACCCCTGCGACAAGAGTTCCCGACACCCCACCTCGGCTGAGCCGATCCCGCGTCGTCAGCCCATGGGGTCGTCGCCGGTGGGGGCGGCGTCTTCGCCGAAGGGCGGGGTGAAGCTGCCCCAGCGGGTGCATTCCCAGGTGCCGACGGCGGTGGGGACCAGTTCGATGGTTTCGGTGTTGTCGAGGTGGTTGTTGGCGGCGAAACGTCGTGGGACGGAGGCCAGTTCGCGGGAGATCAGGCGCATGGCGGCGCCGTGGCTGACCAGGATGATGTCGGGGGCTTCCGGGTCGGTCAGGTAGTCGTCGCGCAGGCGCTCGAGGATCGGGACGTAGCGGTCGAGCACCTCCATGCCGGATTCACCGCCGGGCACCCGCAGGCTCAGATCGCCGAAATGCCAGGCGTGGTAGACATCCTGGAACTGCTCGTGCGCGGCCTGGGTGTTCTGGCCCTCCAGCTCACCCACCTGCACCTCCTGCAGCCCCTCCAGCACCTCGAGCGGCGTGCCGGTGGCGGCCTCGATATAGCCGCCGGTCTGGCGGGCGCGCAGGGCCTCCGAGCAGAACAGTCGCTGCGGCGGGGTCGTGAGCGTGGCGCCGAAGGTTTTCGCCTGCGCCACACCGCGTTCGGTCAGCGGCAGTCCCGGCAGCTGGGTGTCGAGCAGCTTGGCGACATTGCCTTCGGTCTCCCCGTGCCGCACCAGAATCAATTTGCCGGTCACAGGTCGGCCACCCCTTTCTTCAGATCGGCCAGCCAGGCCGCCGCGGGTTCGTCGGCGGGCGGCGGAGTGCCGATCGCCGATGTCGCCGGCCAGGATCCGAGGAAGCGGATCCGGGCGGCGGTGCGGTGCAACGCTTTCAGCGCCTCGGCCACCGCGGTGTCGTCGATATGGCCGACACAGTCCAGATAGAAACGATAGGTGCCCATACCCGTGCGGGTGGGCCGCGATTCGATCCGCGTGAGATCGATGCCGCGGGTGGCGAATTCGGCGAAGGCCCGCATCAGCGAACCGGGCTCGTTGACCAGCTCCAGCACGAACGACGTCCGATCCGCACCGGTGCGCGGCGGCGCGGGCTGCGGCGGCGCGACCAGGACGAACCTGGTCACCGCCTGATCGTGGTCCGCCACACCGGAAGCCAGCACCGCCAGCCCCATCCGCTCCCCCGCCAGTGCGGTCGAGACGGCGGCATCGGCGTGCCCGGCCGCGACATCCTCCGCCGCGGCGGCATTCGACGCCGAGGTGTACATCTCCACGTCGGGCAGCCGGTGCGCCAACCACATTCGCACCTGGGCGGCCGCGACCGGATAGGCCGCCATGCTGCGCACGTCCGTCAGTTCGATGCCGGGGCGCCCCACAATCGTGAAGGCCACATCCAGTTCGGTCTCGGCGATGATCTGCAACCGCGGCCCGAGCGCCAGCGCGTCCAGCGTCGGCGCGATCGACCCCTCCACCGAACTCTCGATCGGCACCACGGCGCCCTCGGCCTGCCCGGCCCGCACCAGTTCGATGGTCGCGCCCTGACTCGGCGCGGGGACACGCTCGACCGGCCCACGGAAGGCTCCGGTGGACTCGAGTTTTGCGAGGGCCATCTCGGTGAAGGTTCCCGACGGCCCGAAATAGGCGATACGCGGCACGGTTACGACCTTACTTGCGTGCGCCGGGCAACCCCCTACTTTGGCTCACTCCTTACCTGCTCCTCACACGACTCACCACCGGCTGAGCCCGCTGTGGGCCGGAGCGCACTCCGGCTCGTGCAATCCGTCCTGCGGTCCGGGGCGGAAGCCGTGGTCAGCGGGTCAGCGCCGCGAGGGCGCTGCTGACGGCGTCCGGGTCATCGGTCTCGATGGCGAGCAGGACGGTGCGGAGGGCTTCCACCGCGGGTGGTTTCAGGCCGGTCAGGAAGGCGATGTCGGGTTTTGCGAGGGCGGCGCGAATGTCGTCGCCGATGAGGGCGGCGACCGTTGCGGCGATGAGCGCGACGGCGCGGTCGCCGGAATCGGTGCGGGCGATGAAACCCGTGTCACTGTGGGCGATTCGAACGAGAAATTCGGATACGAGCTCGTCGGCGGCGGTGAGATCGAGGACTTCGGCAGTGCCCGGATCAGCGGTGATCGGGCGGACGAGACCGTCGGTAATGCCCTGGACGCCCGGTTTTGCGGGGACGCTCAGTTGCATCAGGACCGGTTCGGAGGCGGGGGCGGAATCGTGCGGCACGGGTCAACGGTAGCGAGTGAACAGCTTGCGCAAGATCACACTCTGACTTAGCTTAGGTTTACCTAATTCATTTGGAGGTTGGCATGCCACATACGGCACCGGTCGTCGCGCCCGAAACCGCCGAACGCGTGCACAGCGCGTGCGCCCACGCCGAGAGCGCCATGCTGGCCCTGCCCGGCCTCGACCCGGTCCCCACCTCGGTGCATCTGCTGCGGCAGTGCGGGGACACCGTGCTCGCGGTGCCGTCGAGCTCGGTCGCCGCCCTCCTGGTCGGCGGCTGCGGCACCACCGGCTCGCCCGCGGTCCTGGAACTCACCGATCACGCCCCGCTACCGCTGCGCGAACCCGTGCGCTCGCTGGTGTGGCTGCGCGGGTGGGTGCACGCCGTACCGGGCAATACCCAGCGCGCGCTCGCCTCCGCCGTGGCCGAGGACCATCCGCACCCCGCCCTGCTCGATATCGGCTACACCTCGACACTGCTGCGCCTGGTCGTGGACTCCGCGGTCGTCGCCGACACCTCCGGCGCGGATTCGGTATCCCGCGAACAACTCCGGCAGGCCCGGCCCGATCCGTTCTGTGCCATGGAAGGCGCCTGGCTGCAGCACCTGCACGCCGATCACGCCGATGTCATCGACCGCCTGGCCCGGCATCTCCCGGCGCACCTGCGGCGCGGGGCGCTCATCCACCCACTCGCCATCGACCGCTACGGCGTCACCCTCCGGGTCGAAGCCGTCGAGGCCGATCACGATATCCGCGTACCCTTCGCCACTCCCGCGCACGATGTCGAATCGCTCAGCCGCGCGGTACAGGCCTTGGCGGGCAACCCGTTTGAACAGGGCATTCACCGCATCTGATCAAAGTGCGGCCGGCGCACATAGATTGGCGTCCATGAATTCGGCTGCCGAGTCTGAACCCCACTGGCCCGCTCCGGTCAATTCCGAACAGGAGCGGCGGGCGATCCGGCTGGAGATCGCGGTGGTGCTGGTCATCACCTTCGGTCTGAGCGGAGCCAGCGCCGCCCTGTCACTGCTGGAGAGTGCGCTCTCACCCGGCGGGGTGGGCGGGCAGACCGTGGCCCTGAATCCGTCGCGGGCAGCGCAGTCGACCATCGACCTGCTCTTCCAATTGCTGAGCGTGGCTCGACTACTCGGGTGGGCGGCGCTGGGGCTATACCTGTTGTGGCGCAGCGGAATCGGACCGAAGCTGATCGGCCTGGCCCGGCTGCACCTGCGACCGGATGTGCTGCCGGGGCTGGTCCTGGCAGCGGTGATCGGAATACCGGGGCTCTGCCTGTATCTGGTGGCGCATGCGCTCGGAATGAGCGTCACCATCGTGCCCGGATCGCTGGATCACTGGTGGCGGCTACCGGTGCTGGTGCTGTCGGCGTGGGCCAATTCGGCCGCCGAGGAAGTACTGGTGGTCGCGTATCTGATCACTCGATTGCGGGCCCTGGGGTGGTCCGAGGACCGGTCACTGCTGGCATCGGCGCTGCTGCGCGGCAGCTATCACCTCTACCAGGGCATCGGCGGCGGGATCGGGAACCTGGTGATGGGACTCATATTCGGGCGCTACTGGCAGCGCACGAATCGGCTCTGGCCACTGCTGCTGGCGCACGCGCTCATCGATACGATCGCCTATCTCGGGTACTCGCTGCTGCGTGGACACGTCTCCTGGCTGCCGTAATGCGATCGAGATGAACCCGGAGACGGGTTGGATCAGTAGTCTTTCGATGATGAACGGCGATGACCCCAAACGCCCCCACCAGGGGCCACCACGGCCCGGTGTGGACCCCACCCGGGTCATTCGGCGCAATGAACCCGGCCCGCCACTGGCATGGTCGGAGGCGCCACCGATCGTGAACAATCCGCGCAACCCGCCGCCCCCGCGCAACCCGGGCGGGCCGCCGCGCAATCAGCCTCCGCCGCAACGGAATCAGCTGCCGCCGACGCGTAATCCGGGCGGGCCGCCGCGCGGTGCGGGAGCACCGCCGCGCAATCCGGTTCCGCCGCAACGCGATCGATACGGCGAGCCCGCGGCCATGTCGCATGCGCCGACCCAGCAGCCGGTGCCCTTCCGCGAGAAGCCGCCGACACCGCCGCCGCCCGCGCTGCCGACCAAACGCGGCGGCAGCGGCGATCGCCCGCCGCGCGGGCCCAAGCCGAAACGCAAGCGGCACTGGTTCCGCTGGATTCTCGCGCTGCTGGTGATTCTGCTGCTGCTGCCGATCGCGGCGGCGGTCTACGTCGAGCAGAATCTGAACCGGACCGACGCGCTGGCCGGCTACTCCGGCCGGATCGGCGACACGCCCGGGACGAATTGGCTTCTGGTCGGTTCCGACAGTCGCACCGGGCTCACACCGGAGCAGGAGCAGGCCTTGGCCACCGGCGGCGATGTCGGGAGCGCACGCACCGACACCATCCTGCTCATGCATATGCCCAAATCCGGGCGTGCGACACTGGTCAGCCTGCCGCGCGACTCCTATGTGAGCATTCCCGGCCACGGGAAGGACAAGCTCAACGCGTCCTTCGCCTTCGGCGGCGCGCAGCTGCTGGTGCAGACCGTGGAGGGCGCGACCGGTGTGCACATCGACCACTACGCCGAGGTCGGCTTCGGCGGATTCGCGAGCATCGTGGACGCCGTCGACGGTATCGATATGTGCCTGGACCAGCCCATGCAGGATCCGCTCGCCGGAGTGGACCTGCCCGCGGGCTGTCAGAAACTCAACGGGAGCCAGGCGCTCGGTTTCGTGCGCAGCCGCGCGACCGCCCTCTCCGATCTCAATCGCATGCTCAACCAGCGGAAATTCCTGAACGCGCTGCTGAAGAAGGCGGCGAGTCCGACCACGCTGATCAACCCGTTCCGGGTGTGGCCGCTGCTGCAGGGCACCACGAAGTCCCTGCAGGTGGACAAGGGCACGCATGTCTGGGATCTGGCACTGCTGGGCAAGGCGCTGGCCGGCGATCCGATAGCAACCACGGTGCCGGTCGGCGGGTTCGAGGATGTGGACGGCAGCGGCAATGTATTGCTGTGGGACAAGACGCGGGCCAGTCAGTTCTTCGAGGCGCTGGCCAGCGACAAACCGATTCCGGCGGACCTGGTGACGACAACCGGCAATTAGTGAAATTAGGCAATACTTGCCTCAATAAGGCTGCACTCAATAAGGTTGCACTTGGATGACAGGTGTTCTGACCAGGGCTAATGTCTTGCCCATGTCCAGCCGAACCCAAACCAAGAGCAGCAAGTTCCACGCCCTGCTGCAGGATCAGATTCGCAACGAATTCAATGCCGAGCACCAGTATGTGGCCATTGCATTGTGGTTCGATCACGCTGATCTGCCGGTCCTGGCCAAGTATTTCTACAAGCAGGCTGTCGAAGAGCGCAATCACGCGCTGATGATCGCGCAGTACCTGCTCGACCAGGACTTCATCGTCGAGGTGGCGAATGTCGATCCCGCCAAATCGCAATTCGAGAATGCCCGTGAGCCCATCGCCCTGGCCCTGACGCAGGAGCAGGCGGTCACCGAGCAGATCGTGGCGCTCGCCAAGACCGCCCGCGAAGAGGGCGACTACCAGGGCGAGCAGTTCATGCAGTGGTTCCTCAAGGAGCAGGTCGAGGAGGTCGCGACCATGAAGACCCTCCTCACCGTCGCCGAGCGGGCCAGCGCCAATATGTTCGATCTGGAGAATTTCGTTTCTCGCGAAATGAGTTCTCCGAAGGATGCTTCGGGCTCGCCGCACACTGCCGGCGGCGCGCTGTAATTCCGGCTTGACGACAAGGCCCGGTCCCGTACGGAGGACCGGGCCTTTTTGCTGGGCTGTCGAAAAGGCTCCGAGCTACCGAAAAGGCTTCGGGCCGTTCGCCGTAGGGGGAACCCTCGGCAAACGGCCCGCTAACCGCACGATCAGCGCAGCGTGACCTGACGCGAACGCAGACCGTCGCGCGAACGCCGCTCCTCCGAGCTCATCGGCTCGTCGTTCTTCAGGGCAGCTGCCAGGCGGGCGCCGAATTCCTTTGCCGCCGGCTCCCATTCGACCGCGTGCCGCTCCGGATCGAGGTCGAAGACCGGGACCAGCAGGCCGTGCGTGCGGAACGAGCCCGCGAAGCGCGAACCCTCACCCAGGTGCAGTTCACCGGCCGCGTGCAGCCGCGCCAGGGCCAGCATGAGCTGGTCCTCGTCCTCCGGGCGGACCCAGCGCAGGTGCGCCTTCTCACCGGCGTCGACCCACCAGGCCGCACCGACGGCATCCGCGCCCAGGTTCAGGCGGGCCGACGGCATGATGGCCAGATTGGCCTGCTCGATGGTGGCGGCCACCTGCCTGTCCGGGGTGACGCCCTCGGGCACCCACCAGTTGAAGTCCTGATGCACGGTCAGATCCAGGGCCGCATTGTCGAGCACGTCCGAAAGGCTCGGCGCGCCTTCGACAGTCGCGCCCGCGAGCGATTCGCCCGGCTCGGCCGACTGCGTCCACAGAATCGCGGTCGCGAGATCGGCGGCCGGATTGCCCGACTGGAACTGCACCTGCGTGCCGACGAAACCGATCGGCTCTTCGCCGGCCCGCACCAGCGCGGCCACCGCACCCGGCAGCACCGTGGCGAGGGTGACCGCACGCTCGGCGGCAATGCTCGGCGACAGCTTCAGCGTGGCGGTCGCCGACGGGACGAACTCCCGTAGCGCGACGAGATCACATTCGGCAGCCAGACCCTCGAACGGCCGCGTAATCGTCTGCGACGCCTGCTCCTGCTCGGCCCGGCGCGCGGCCAGCTTCTCCGCCCGGTTGCTGTCCGGCTTGGGACTGTTGCGCTTGCTCTTACCCATGACTGGCAAAACTACAGGGTCAGCCCGCACGCACTTCGACCACGCAGGGTGTTTGCCGCCGCCCAGGACTATGCCGCCGGGAGGAGACCCTTGGTTCGGCCCGGGTGATTGGTGGCGACCCAGCTGACGCCGAGGTCGGCGCAGAGGCGGACGTCCTCCGGATCGTCGACGGTCCAGACGTAGGTGGCTCGGCCCGCGGCGGCGGCCTTGTCGACCAGGTCGGGGTGTTCGCGCAGGGTGCGGACGGAGGGGCCGATCGCGGTGGCGCCCACGGTGGTTGCCGCGCCGCCGGAGAGGTAGAGGGAGGACTCGCCCAGCAGGACGGTGGGCAGCAGCGGCGCGGCGCGGCGAATGCGCCAGACCGCGGTCGCGGCGAAGGAGATCACCACGGCGCGGGAGTGATCGGCGGAGGCCGGGGCGGCGATGCCGTAGCGCTGAAGTTCGCTCAGGAGGGTGGTTTCCACGAGGGCGCCGAAGCGGACCGGATGCTTGGTCTCGATGAAAAGCTTTGTCGGACGGCTCTTCCAGTCCAGCACCAGTTCGATCAGCTCGGCCAGGGTCAGCACCGCGGCCGGTTCCCCGTCCGCACCGAAATCCAGGGCCTTGAGCTCCTCGAGGGTCATCTCGCTGACCGCGCCGGCACCGTTGGAGGTGCGGTCCACAGTGCGGTCGTGCACGCAGACCAGCTGCCCGTCCTTGGTCAGGCGCACATCGCATTCGACCCCGTCGGCACCCTCCTGCAACGCGAGTTCGTATGCGGCGAGGGTGTGTTCGGGTCGCGCTGCCGACGCCCCCCGATGCGCCACCACGAACGGTGCGCGATTGGCCGGGCTCACTTCGCCAATACCTCCTCGTGCTCGGGTTCCGGCGCCCCGTCGGCGGCCGCTGTCGCGGTCTCCGGATTCTGAACGGTCGCCTCATCATTCCCGACAGCGTCGTCCGGCGCGCGCCGCCCGGCGCCCTCGGCCCCGGCCGGGTGCACCGGTTCGATGACCGAGGTGGCCGGAGTGGTCGCGGGCAGCCAGCGCGTGATCCTCGCGGGACGCCCGCGCAGGTCCACACCGGCGAAGGCGCGCACCAGCCACAGTGTCAGCACCGCGACGCCGGCCGCGGCCAGATCGGCCCAAACGGTGACCATCACGCCGTCGGCACGCGCCTGCAGCGAACTCGTGAACCGGTACAGCGCCGCCGCGGTCACCAGCACGGCATTGAAAACCCAGGCGGCCCACCAGATGCGGACGGCCCGCAGCAGTCGCGGATCGTCGTCGCCCTCGCGCACGGCCTCGGTGAGGAACACGCCAGGCCACACCAGATTCACCACCGGGACCAGGCAGCCCAGGAACAGTTCGAAGCGCGGCCGCGGATCCCGCCGTCCCACACCGGCATACGCGGTGCGGCGGGTCTGTGCCAGCCAGCCGACCAGCGCCACCGCCGTCACCAGCGCCGCCAGCGCGGCCGCGATGGCGGAAACCGTCACCGCCCCATCGGATATCCACAGCAGCGCGGGCTGGATCAGGCGGGTGCGATTGCGCAGCAGAATCCCGTAGCGGCCGAGTTCGGCGAGCGCGGCCACCCCGTAGACGATGGCGGTGGTGATCAGCAGCAGCGGCAATCGGGCGATCAGGGCCTCGAAGCGGGTGCGCGGCGCCACCGATTCCTGCGGCAGCCGATCCTGCAACCCCCAGCGCGGAATCTGCGTGTAGCGCGGCGTCTCCGGTGCGACGGGCCGCCGGGACGGCTGCGGCGGAGCGGATTTGCGGCCCGGCGGGCGCGCCACCCAGCGGTAATTGCGGCGCGCGGGCGGCGCGTCCACCGCCGCGGGTGAGAGCAGTACGCCATGGCAGCGCGGGCACCAGTGCAGCGGTTTACCCTGCACCGCCCAGCGGGCGCCGCAGCGGGCGCACGGCTGTACCACCGCGGATCGCGGATCTGCCACGTGTCCCCCGTTCATTCGCTCCATCATTCTGCGCTGGTCGATCGTCGCTAGTAGATCTTCGCTTCGTCACCGTCGCCGGTGAGCGGCCGTCCGGCAAGCTGCCACGCCACCATGCCACCGGTGACACTGAAAGCGTCGAAACCGACATGCGTCAGGTACTGCACCACCGGGAGCGAACGGCCGCCCTGGCGGCAGACCACGTATATCTCGGCGTCGTAATCCAATTCGTCGATGCGGGCGGGCACATCGACCATGGGGATGTGCAGGGCGCCGGGCGCGTGCCCGAGCGCCCACTCATCGTCCTCGCGGACGTCGAGGAGCAGGGCGGGAGCGGGTGTGCCGGGCGCCCACGACTGCGCAGCATCGAATTCCGCAGGCACGGCGTCGATGGGGACCGAGGGGACATCGGAACTGCTCACGGTTTCGATCCTGCCACGGGCACCGAAGGGCCGTGGAGTTCTGTCCCGGCGAAGCGTCCGGAACTGGCGGTTCGTTCTGCCGGACGGTACCCCGTCACACGCCCCGAAGCAGGGGCGCTACGCGGGCGCTCGATGTAGTTATCCACATAATCCACAACCTGATCCACAGGTTGAGAAGTGACGGAAAGACCCGAAAAGTCCGGTCAACCGATCCGAAAAGTCCCCTCCACCGCTCGGAGCGGTCGACCCGACATCTAGTAGGACGGCCCCGGTCAGCGATCGGTTCCGCGCGCCCCGGAAAAAAACGACATACATACATAAAAACGGAATTCCTGGGCTCAGCCAGGCAAGATCGGTAGCCTGGCGCTATGACTGTGAGCAGGGGGCTACTCGACGGACTGGACATCACCGGACTCAACACCGCACTGTCCGAGGCGACATGCCTCGGAATCGACGTCGACGCGGCGGCCGGAAAGTTTCGGCTGGAACTCGACGTCCTGACACTTCCCGTCGACGGGCCACCGCCGGCAGATTGTGATGTGTACCTGTCCCTCACCGGGATCAGCCGCGTCGCCGCCTCGCTGCGCCGCCAGCGCTGGGACGACCTCGACCCGGTGGTACTGCCGCTCGAACTGGACGGGCTGCACGACGCCGTCAACAGCTTCGGCGGCGGCGGACTGCACGGCTGGGAATTCTTCGACCTCGACGACAACGCCTGGACGCAGTGGCGCAAACTGCTCAGCTTCGACACCGTCCTGAACGATCGGCCCGCGGCACACATGCTCGAAATCTCGCAGGAAGAGGGCGTCGATCCACGCGAACTCGATGTCCGGGTGTGGTTCGAGGGCATCACCGTGCAGGACAAGAAGGGCACGGAGATTCCGCTGTCCGACTTCATCGCGGGTGGTGTGCGCTGGTGGCAGGCACACGACGCCGGCGACCCGCGCACCATGCGACCGAATATCGTGCCGCCACTGTGAATATCGTGCCCGCACTGTGAAATCCGTTGTGAAATAAGCGTGAATTCGTGGGGGCCGCGGCCCCCACGGCCGTCACCCCTCAGTTTCAGCGACGGCCGTCGAGGTATGCCTGTACCGGCCCGGCTCCAGTTGTGATCACCACTGTTCCAATGGTTGGGAAAGTGTCGTGAGCACCGGAATGTAGGGGCACGCAGCCCGGTTGCACGGGAGCGGGTGTACGAATGATGGTTGGGTGCGCCTAGGCAAAGGCCCCGGGCACACAGCCCCGACACACTGAGGAAGGGACATCGTGGCTGAGTACACGCTGCCAGAACTGGATTACGACTACAGCGCCCTGGAGCCCCACATCTCCGGGCAGATCAACGAGATCCACCACTCCAAGCACCACGCCGCCTACGTCGCGGGCGCGAACGCCGCACTGGGCAAGCTGGAAGCCGCCCGTGAGTCGGGCGACCATGCCGCCATCTTCCTGAACGAGAAGAACCTGGCGTTCCACCTGGGTGGCCACGCCAACCACTCCATCTGGTGGAAGAACCTCTCCCCCAACGGTGGCGACAAGCCGGTCGGCGAGCTCGAGGCCGCCATCGACGACCAGTTCGGGTCGTTCGACAAGTTCCGCGCGCAGTTCACCGCTGCCGCCAACGGCCTGCAGGGTTCCGGCTGGGCCGTGCTCGGGTACGACACCCTGGGCCAGAAGCTGCTCACCTTCCAGCTGTACGACCAGCAGGCCAATGTGCCGCTGGGCATCATCCCGCTGCTGCAGGTCGATATGTGGGAGCACGCCTTCTACCTGCAGTACAAGAACGTCAAGGCCGACTACGTGACCGCGTTCTGGAACGTCGTCAACTGGGCCGACGTGCAGGACCGCTTCGCCCGTGCGACCCAGCAGGGCAAGGGTTTGATCTTCGGCTGACAGCCGTAGGACTGACGTGGGGGCTGACGCCCCCACACCCCCCGAAGGGGGAGGAATCGGGGGCCATGCCCCCGAACCCCCCGGAAGGGATGTCGTGGGGCTGTGCCCCACACCCCCTGACCGAGGGGCCGGGGACGCAGCCCCTGGACCCTCGACCGGGATACGGAAGTAACCGCTCCTGACCACGGACGGAGTTTCGGGGACGCAGCCCCTGAAGCTCCGGCGGGGTCGGGGACGCAGCCCCTGAAGCTCCGGCAGGGTCGGGGACGCAACCCCGCAAGCTCCGGCAGGGTCAGGGACGCAACCCTTCGACTCTGGCCAGCTTGGGGGACGCAAGCGCCCTGAAGCTTCGGCCAGTTTGTCGGAAAGCCCGCGAACCATGTTGGTTCGCGGGCTTTTTGCGTTTTCCCTGGTGGGTGTTCGACGGACACGCCGGGTGCTAGCACTCTTTGGTACTTGTGTGCCAGTCCTGAATAGGTACAAACTCGAGTACTAGGACGGGCAGAGCCGCCCCGGGATCGTCATATCGGGAGGCACGCGATGAGCGAGCAGATCGGTGTATTGCCCTTCGTTTCATCAACACAGGAATCCGCCGGGGCGCTTCGCGGGTTCGTGATCTCCGGTCGGTGGCCGGATTCCACGAAGGAATGGGCACAGCTACTGGTGCTGGCCGTGCGGGTGGCGAGTCTGCCGGGGCTGCTGGCGACCACAACGGTGTTCGGGGCCCGGGAGGAGCTGCCGGAGGATCCCGAGCCGGGGATGGTCGGATTGGTCATTGCCGAGGGCACCGTGCTGGGCGCGTCCGCGCTGCTGCCCGGAAGGTTTGCCGCACATGTGCCACCGGCCTTGATCCTGCTGCATCCGCCGCGCGAGACGCGGCCGTCGCTGCCCGAGTGCTCGGGCGCGGCCTCCGGCACCCTGCTGCTGCCGGGGCTGCCGCATCTGGGTCTGGAACACCGGGCGGCCTGGGTGGAAACCGATACCGACGGGTCGGTGACATCCATGGTGAGCAGGGTGGGAGTGGATCCGATCAGCGATCCCGACACCGCGGTTCTGGCCATGCTGCTGGCCGCGTGAGGGCACACCTGCCGGGTGCGTAAGGGCACCCGAAACCTTGCGGCAGTGTCTCCAAACTTATTGCGCGCATTGCGATTTCGATGAGATCGGTTTGGCGATGCCGGATTTGCCGGGGTAGTATCGACGGCAGCGAAGGGGAGTAGCCCCCAATTGCGTAGTCGACATACTGATCCTGCTCGGGTCCGGCTGCGTGAACCGGTGGAAGTTTCCGGTGGGCGAGACCTTCGGCCAAGACAAACCAAACCGATTTTTGGTTCGGGTGTCGGCTGAAGCGCCCCCGCATTCATGCCGACAGGCCGGAGACCTGGGAGCTGACACTGTGATCACCACGATTTTGCTGAGCTTCGGCGCGCTGTTCCTCGCCGAGCTGGGCGACAAATCGCAACTCATGGCCCTGACATTCGCGCTGCGCTACCGCTGGTGGGTGGTGCTGAGCGCGATCAGCGTGGCGAGTGTGCTGGTGAACCTGATCGCCGTCGGCGTCGGCCACTTCCTCGGTGCGGCGCTGCCCACCACCGTCATCTCACTGTTCGCCGCGGCCACCCTGATCGGTGTCGGCCTGTGGACACTCCGCGAAATCCTGTCCGGCGCGGATGACGAGGCCGAGGCCGAAACCGCGCCGCCGCAGACCAAGTCGCGGTCGGCCTTCCTGGTGGTGCTGTCCGCCTTCCTGCTCGCCGAACTCGGCGATCGCACCATGTTCGCCACCATGGCCCTGGCCACCAAGAACGGCTGGGTCGCGGTGTGGATCGGCTCGGTGCTCGGCATGGTCGCCGCCGGCGGGCTCGCGATTCTGATCGGCGTGACGGTCGGCAAGCATGTGCCGGAACGGCTGATCGCGCTGTGCTCGGGCCTGCTGTTCCTGTACTTCGGCGCGGCGACACTGCTCGACGTACTGGCACCCGGACTGGGGACGCTGGGCGCGGCGGCAGTGGCACTGGTCCTGCCCGCGATCGCCGGAGTGGTGCTGATGCTGCTGCGCCGGCGGGCCGGCACGCCCATTCCGGCGCGACCGGACAGCGAGGATCTCCCGGACCGCACCATCGAGGAGCGGACCGCATAGTTCAGTCGGCGAGGGGCACGGCGCCGAACAGGCCGCCACTGCGGCGCACCAGGTTCAGCAGCGGGTCACGCAGGGCGCGCAGGCCCTCCACATCACCGACGGCAATGCGATTGGTGACCATGGCGCTCAGTGCGGCCACCAGGGTCTGACAGGCGAAACGCTGCTCTTCTGTATCGGCGTCCAAAATATCGGCGACGACCGCGACGAAGGTTTCCTGCAGTTGGGTGCGGCGGGCGATGGCCTCCGGGCCGACCGCGTAGACCTCGACGAGGAATACCCGTGCGAACGCGGGTTCGGCGGCGAGGGCGTCCAGGTAGGAGCCGAGTACCCGTTCGATGCGCTCGGTCTGGGTCTCCCCGTCGAATTCGGCGCCCGTCGCGGCGAAGATGCCGGTCAGCATGAGTTCCACGGCGCGCTCGAAGGCGGCCTCGAAACAATCTTCCTTGGAACGGAATTGCTCGTAGAAGGTTTCACGCGAAACACCGGCGCGCTTGATGACCGCCGCGACCGGTGTTCCGACATAACCGTTCTCGGTCATGGCCTCGGCCATGGCCAGCAGAATGCGGTCGCGCTGCGCGGCGACCACGATCTCGCGGGGTAGACCGTGCCGGCCGCGAGGCAACTGGCGAGCGGTTACTGCCGAATCGGTCATGCGGTGAACTCCGTTGGGCCGTAGCGGTTCAGGCGAGCTTTCCCATTCTGCGGGGGCGCGCCGGTTGCTCGGTGGTGAATGCCACCCGCTCGGTCCGGGCAACTTCCAGGCCGGTCTCGACCCCGTGGCGCAGAGCGTAGTCGACAACGCGCTGTCCGACGCCTCGGAAACTCAAGATCAGCCCGACCCAGTAGGGCGAGAACACCCGGCGGGAGCGGCGGGCCAGGGCACGTTCCATGGCGTCGATGGCCGGGCCCAGGGGTGCGGTGCCGGACACAGTATTGCGGCCGAGGATGTCCCGGGCGGCATCGGTGCCGAAGCCGCGGCTGGTCATATCGGTGTCGAGTTCGGCGAAGTAGGCCATGCCGACCTTCGCGCCGGTGTGCCGCAGTTCTATGCGCAGGGTGTCGCCGAGGGCCTCCACGGCGGCCTTGGAAGCGCTGTACGCACCCGCCAGGGGTAGGTGGATGGCGGCGGCCAGGGAGGACACCAGCAGCACATAACCGCCGGGGTGCGCGATGTGCGGGCCCGCGGCGCGCAGCGTGTAGTAGACGCCGAGCACATTGACGGTGAGGGTTTCCTCGAGCACGTCCGGCTCGCCGCCGAGCAGTGAAAGCTGGCGGGCGATACCGGCATTGGCGACCACGGCGTCGAGACCGCCCAGTTCCGCGGTGAGCGAGTTGACCACTCGCTCCACCTGGTCCTGATCACCGATATCGCAGTAGCGCCAGGGTGCGTCGCCGCAGTCCGCGGCGACCTCGGCCAGGAGGGCCTCTTCGATGCCCAGTAGTGCCACCCGGGCGCCCCGGGCATGCAGCTGCCGGGCGAGGGCCGCGCCGATGCCGCGGGCGGCACCGGTGATCAGGATGCGTTTACCGGCCACCGATTGGGCCGGGCCTAGGAGACCACGGCGCGGACGTCGGGCCGTGCTGGCGTTCATGCACCGAGATTAGCACTCAACGAACACATGTGTTCGCAAACCGCGAAGTCCGGAACTCCCCCGCTGTACCGCGGGTTGCACCGGCCCCTCGCTGTGGTGTCCATCTCGCCCGTTATGGTGCTTGTTGACGGAGGGCCAGTGAGAGGGCGCTCCACAGTCGAGAGGACCAATCACCGTGGAGATTTCCGGCTCCGCCGCCATCGTCACCGGAGGTGCGTCCGGCCTGGGCGCGGCCACCGCCAAGCGCTTCGCCGACGCCGGTGCCACCGTGTTCGGGTTCGACCTGGCACAGTCGATCGAGCGCGCGGGCGACAGTGTCCCCGCCGGCGTCACCCTGATCCCGACCGATGTCACCAGTGGTGACGAGGTGGCCGCCGCGGTCGCCACGGTCGTCGAATCCGGTGTGCCGCTGCGCATCGTCGTCAACTGCGCCGGTGTCGGCTGGGCGGGTCGCATCCTGTCCAAGAACGGCCCGCACGACCTCGAGCTGTTCCGCACGGTTATCACCGTGAACCTGCTCGGATCGTTCAATGTCATGCGCCTGGCCGCCGACGCCATCTCCAAGACCGAGCCGGTCGACGAGTACGGCCAGCGCGGGGTGGTCATCAACACCGCGTCGGTCGCGGCGTTCGAGGGCCAGATCGGGCAGATCGCCTACTCCGCCTCCAAGGGCGGCGTCGCCGGCATGACCATCCCGGCCGCACGTGACCTGGCGCAGTTCGGCATTCGCGTCAACACCATCGCCCCCGGCATCATCGACACCCCGATGCTCGCCGGTGTCACCGAGGAGTACCGCAAGGGCCTCGAGTCCGGTGTGCCGTTCCCGTCCCGCCTGGGGCGTCCGGACGAGTACGCGCAGCTCGCGCAGTACATCACCGAGCACGACTACCTCAACGGCGAGACCATCCGCATGGACGGCGCCCTGCGCATGGCGCCGCGCTAGTCGCGGAGAACGACACAAGGCCCGCACCGTATTCCGGTGCGGGCCTTGCTATTTCACGAGCTCGTGGTGCGCGGAGTCTTCAGCGCATCTCGGTTTCTCAGTGCGGGCGGACGGCCGCTGCCTGCGGACCCTTCTTGCCCTCGGTGATTTCGAAGCTCACGGCCTGGCCCTCTTCGAGCTGGCGGTAGCCGTTGCCTTCGATTTCAGAGTAGTGAACGAACACATCGGGGCCGTCCTCGCGGGCGATGAAGCCGTAGCCCTTCTCCGCGTTGAACCACTTGACGGTGCCCTGAACCATAACTTTCTCCTGCTGAATGTTGCATCGGCCGCCGCGGTCACGGCGACCGGGTCGAATCCGTAGCGACTGCTCGCAGGTCGCTCGAAACGATCAGAAGGCGACTTGCAACTTGCCTGGCAAGAGAAGCGCCCGCACGATGTTCAGCGCGAGCATGTGAGACACGAACACGAAAAACTTACGACCAAGCAGTACAACGCACACCCGGCCGGGGGGAGTTCCCGGAACCACCGAAAAAATTACCGGCGTCACATCCGCGCGAGATCGGGCATGACCGAAAACCGCTGCCGCACAGTCGCACCCCCGGTGATCGAGCCACCGGGGGTGCGACAGGGACGAGATGTGATGCAGGTCAGAGCGTTCGGGCCAGCCGATCGGCCAGAATGCGGGCGAAGTGCGCCGGATCCGCGAGCACGCCACCCTCGGCGAGAACCGCTGTGCCGTAGAGCAGTTCGGCGGTCTGGGCGAGCTCGGCGGGCTTGTCGGCCTCGTCCGCGACCTTGGCGAACGCTTCGCGCAAACCGGTGACCAGCGGATGTGTCGGATTCAGCTCCAGGATGCGCTTGGAGTCCGGCAGCTGCTGACCGGAGGCGCGGTACATGCGCTCCAGCAGCGGAGTGAAATCGAACACATCTCCGACGATGCAGGCCGGGGAGGTGGTCAGGCGGGAGGTCAGGCGGACCTCCTTCACGGTGTCGTCCAGGGTCTGCTGCAGCCAGCCGAGCAGGTCGGCGTAATCCTTGTCCTGCTGTTCGCGCAGCTGCTCGGAGGCCTTCTTCTCCTCCTCCGACTCCAGATCGATCTCACCCTTGGCAATGGACTGCAGCGGTTTGCCCTCGAACTCCGGCACCGAACCCACCCACATCTCGTCGACCGGATCGGTCAGCACCAGCACCTCCAGGCCCTTGGCCCGGAATGCCTCGATATGCGGGGAGTTCTCGATCTGCTCGCGGGATTCGCCGGTCATGTAGTAGATCCCGGTCTGGGTCTCCGGCATCCGCGATACGTACTCGGCCAGCGTGGTGAGCTCGTCGGTCGCATGTGTGGACACGAAAGACGAGACGGCCAGGATGGATTCGCGATTGTCCTGATCGGAGAGCATGCCCTCCTTGAGAACTCGGCCGAATTCCCGCCAGAAGGTCTGGTACTTCGACTTGTCCTCGGCGCCCTGCAGCTCCTTGATCGTGGACAGCACCTTCTTCACCAGGCGCTTGCGGATCATCTTGAGCTGCCGGTCCTGCTGCAGGATCTCGCGAGAGACATTGAGCGACAGGTCCTGTGCGTCCACCACGCCCTTGACGAAGCGCAGGTACTCCGGCATCAGCTCTTCGCAGTTGTCCATGATGAACACCCGCCGCACATACAGCTGCACGCCGCGCTTGTGCTCCCGGGTGAACAGGTCGAACGGCGCGGTCGAGGGCAGGAACAGCAGCGCCTGATACTCGAAGGTGCCCTCCGCCTTCATGGCGATGGTTTCCAGCGGGTCGTCCCAGGCGTGCGAGACGTGCTTGTAGAACTCCTTGTACTCGTCCTCGGTGACCTCGCTCTTGGGGCGGGTCCACAGCGCCTTCTGCGAGTTCAGGGTCTGGGTCTCGACGAGGGTCTTCTCCGTCTTGTCCTCGCCCTCACCCTCGGTGACGGTCCGCTCGACGTCCATGCGGATCGGCCAGGCGATGAAGTCGGAGTACTTCTTCACGATTTCGCGGAGCTTCCACTCCATCGTGTAGTCGAACATGTGGTCGTCGTCGTCGACCGGCTTCAGGTGCAGGGCGACGCTGGTGCCCTGCGGGGCGTCGGTGAGTTCCTCGATCGTGTACTTGGAGCTGCCCGCGGCGCATTCCCAGCGGGTGCCGGCGGCTTCGCCCGCCTTGCGCGTGGTCAGCACGACCTTGTCGGCCACCATGAAGGTCGAGTAGAAGCCGATGCCGAACTGGCCGATGAGCTCCTCGGCCGCGGTGTCGGACTTGTTCTCCAGCAACTGCTTACGCATGGCGGCGGTACCGGACTTCGCCAGCGTGCCGATCAGATCCACCACTTCGGCGCGGGACATGCCGATGCCGTTGTCTCGGATGGTGAGCACGCGCTGGTCGCGGTCGACCGCCAGCTCGATGTGCAGATCGGAGGTGTCGGCGACCAGGTCCTTGTCGCGGTACGACTCCATGCGCAGCTTGTCCAGCGCATCGGAGGCGTTCGAGATCAGCTCTCGCAGGAAAGTGTCTTTGTTCGAATAAACCGAGTGGATCATCAACTCGAGCAGCTGATGAGTTTCGGCCTGGAATTCGAGCTCTTCAACGTGATCGGTCACGACGCGATATTACGTCCCGCGAAATCGGCGATGCCGGGAACCTCGGCATCTGCCCGGTTCGTCATCCAGTCCCGCAATACCTTCGTGGCCTGCACATCATCCTCGTTGTACTCGAGGATGCGGGTGCGCTGCGACATATCCGGTTCGCTGCCGTCGTAGCCGACGCCCAGCCGGTACCAGCTCATGGACGCCTCGCCGCCGGCCTCCGGGTCACGCCAGGAGAAGCCCGCGACCGGCGCGATCTTCTTGAGGCCCTTGCCGTTCGGGCAGATGAACTGCTCGGAGACGGCCTGGAACATGTCCACCCACTGCGGGCCGTCGACGAACTTCTGGATCTCGCGTTCGGTGGGGATGCCGGGCATACCGGCAAAGCGGCGCGCCGACTCGTACAGCCACTTGTCCTCGGCGGTGCGCGAATAGCAGTAGGCCGCAAAGGTTCTGCCCGTTGCGGCGGCGTCGGCGCGGACCTGCATGAGCCAGGTCCAGAACTCGGCGAAGGAGCGGCCCTCGTCCTCGGTGGGTAGCGGGTCCCAGGTGACGAACGGGCGGTAGACGCCGTCCAGCAGCGTGCCCCACAGGTAGGCGCCGTGCTCCTGGTAGCTCTCCAGGTCCACGTCCACCTCGACGTCGGCGCGCTGCACCTGCACCCGCTCCACCCGGCGGACCAGGGGTGCGCCGGTGGCCCAGGCGCGGGCGGTGACAACGGTTTCGGTGAACAGCTCGAAATGCCAGTCGTCCGGGGCGTCGCCGGTCCAGGCGGCCAGATCGTCGATGGTGTCGACGCCGTGGCGGCGCAGCACCTCGGCTCGGGCGCCCGGTGCCACCAGGCTCACATCGCGATGCGCGACCAGCCATTTCTCACAGCTCTGCGCACCCTCCTCGGGGGCGCGGGTGAACCACGGGCACTGACGGCACTCGGGCACCTTGGACGGAATGGTCGGCAGCTCACCGCGCACCACCGCGATGCGGTCGGCGTAGCGGCGGTCGTAATCGTCGAGCACCGCGCCCAAGTCGTGAATGAGGATGCGGTCGAAGGCATAACCGATGGCGCCGCCCGCCAGGGACGGGCTGGCCAGGCCGTGCCGCTGCAGCATGCGATACAGGTGCGCCAGGCGCTGCTGATCGCGCGGCTGCGGGCGGGTGCGCACATTGCGGTCGGACTTCGGGCGCCAGTCGTAGAGGCTGCTCGTCATCGGATGGAAGTCGGCCGGATCGGGCTGGCGCGGATCGGTCACCTTGTGATTGACCACCACGATGGGGATGTACCCGCCGCGATCGGCATCGCGCCAGAGGATTTCGCAGCCGCCGCGGCGGCCGGTATCGGATTCCTGCGGCAGCAGTCCGCCCCAGATGCGTTCCGCCCCGGCCTCCATGGCGCGCATGGTCGCCTCGGCGCGGCGGCCCGCGGACTGGCCCGGCTCGATCACCGTCCAGAGGTCCGGATTGGCTCCGACCAGCGTGTCCCGCACCTGAATCCGATGCGCGGCCGCCGCCTCCCGCCGCTGCTGCACACCGGCGTCCTCGATCACTCCGGTCAGCACCTGCGGATGGCTGGAGTCCAGCAGCAGCCGGTGCCGGCAGCCGATCAGGGCCCGCGCGTCCAGAAACGCGGCCCGCTCGCCATGGTCACCGATGCCCGAATACACGGTTGAAGTATGAACTCACCCTGTGACAGCAGAACCCGTCGCCCCGTCACAGCGCGGATTCATTACGGGGGCTCCGCCCCCGAACCCCCGAAAAGTGGAGACCGGGGGCCATGCCCCCGGACCCCCCGTGAGAGATGGGGGCCGCTGCCCCCAACCCCGAAGAGACCGAACGGTGCGTCTTCACCGACCGCCGAATGAGGGCCGGGCCCCGAGTGACCGGGACGCCGCGCCGGCAAAGGCCCCGACGCGCTCGGCAAGCCATACTGCCGAGCGCAGAGCCGGGTGACCGGCGACGCTGATGAACCGCCGGGAAGCCTTGCCCGTTCGGTCTTAAACAGGCACGGCGGTCGTCGTTCTGGTTTGGCACCCGTTAGGGTGAGCGCAAACTGTGTTTCATGGGCGGACAGGCACTTCCCCCGGCCCTGTGCTGCCATGGCGAACCAGCATGACGGAGGCCATCTATGGGGTTGTTCACCAAGCGCAAGAAGAAGGTCGGGCGGCGGGCCGAGGCCAAGGCGCTGAAGCACAAGGCCGGTATGGAGGCCAAGCTCGGGGCGCGCAACGAGCGGAAGCGGCATCGCGGCGAGGCGCGGACGCAGCGGAAGGTCGCGAAGGCGGAGATCTCCAAGTTGCAGGCCGAGGAGAAGGCCGCACTGAAGATCGCCGCCAAGGCCGATCGGGATCTGTTCAGTGCCGCGCAGGTGCGTAAGTACCTGGGTGTGGCGCGGATTCTGCTGCCGGTGCTGGCGCCGATCGCCTATCGCGGGGCCACGTTCGTGCGCGGGCAGCTCGACACCCGGCGGGCGCAGCAGCTCGGCATCGGGGTGAATCAGCTCGGCGAATTCGCCGGTCCCGGTGCGAAACTGCAGGCGCGGCAGGTGAATGTGGAGAGCACGCTCGCCGAGCTCGAGCGCAAGAATCCGCAGGACGTCGACACCAAGCAGTTCGTGGCCGCCTCGCGCGACCGTCTCGAGAGCCTGTCGGCCGCGATTCGCACGGCCGCGCAGATGCCGGTGCAGCGGCGCCGTGCCGTGCACGCGTCGATCTCCAACGAGCTCTCCGGCATCGAAGCCGATGTGCTCGCGCGTCTCGGCGTGAACTGAGCCGTATCCCATGCATCGCCGCGCCGAATCCAGCACTGCCCGTGGTTGTCTCGCGGGCGTGACCATGGCGGTGCTGGCGGTGGCGGCGCACGGGGCGGCGGGTGGCGGCTATCCGGGGTCGACGGGGCTGGCGCTGCTGTTGCTCGCGGCCGGAACCATCGGCGCGCTGGCCGCGACGCTGCACTCCCCCGTCGCCCTGCCCGCGCTGCTGGTGCTGGGTCAGCCCGTCTGCCATGTGGCGCTGGGCGGCCTGACCCAGCACGGGCATGCCGCGGGGGCAATGGATTTCCTGGGTACCGGTGCGATGGCGGCGGCGCACACCACGGCCGCGCTCGTCTTCGCCGTTCTGATTCTGGTGGCCGAGCGGCTGTATCTGCTTGTGTCGCAGACCCTTCGGGCGGTCCTGACCCGGCCTGCCGGGCGGCCGGTGCACTCTCCGGCCGGGCGCTGGGCCCCGGTCGTGGCGGCGGCGAGGCAGTTGCTCGCCCTGGGCGCGAACGGTTCGCGCGCCCCGCCGGTTGCGGTGTGACAACTCCCCCTCACCCGTAACCCTTTGCCAGAAGAGGCCATTCACTCATGCACATCTCTCCTTCGCGTGCCTTCGGCACCACCGTCGCCGCCGCCGGTCTCACCCTGCTGAGCGCGGGCGTCGCCGCCGCACACGTCACCGTCGACGCGCCGGGCGCGACGCAGGGCGGCTATTCGGTCGCCACCTTCAAGGTGCCGACCGAATCGGTCACCGCCTCCACCACGAAACTCAGTGTCGCCCTGCCGAATCTGAAGAGCGCCAGCACCGAACCGCTGGTCGGCTGGACCGAGAAGATCGACAAGAACGACAAGGGTGAGGCCGTCACCGCCACCTGGACCGCCAATCCGGGCAATCCGGGTATCGCTCCGGGTCAGTTCCAGCGGTTCGTGCTCTCGGTCGCCCTGCCCAAGCAGGAGACGGTCAGCTTCCCCGCCACCCAGACCTACAGCGACGGCAATGTCGTGGTCTGGGATCAGAAGAACAATGCGGACGGCAGCGAGCCGGAACACCCCGCCCCGACCCTGACCCTGGCGGTCGGCAAGGGCGGCGACGATGACGGCGACGGCGCGGTCGCCGCCACCGCATCGGACAAGGACACCGACACCACCGCGCGCTGGCTCGGCGGCGTCGGCCTGGCCCTCGGCGCACTGGGTGCGGCACTCGGGCTGGGCAGCGTGATCCGCGGTCGCAAATCATGACCCGCAGACTCCTCGCCGGTCTGGTCGCAGGTCTGCTCGTCACCGGGTTCGCCCTGCTGGGCAGCGGTGTGGCGAGCGCACATTCGGTGCCGGTCGGTTCCAGCCCGGAGAACGGCGCGCATATCGACACCTCGCCGGCGACCGCCAGCGTCACCTTCAACGAGGATCTGCAGACCAGCTACCCGTCGATGACGGTCACCGGTCCGGACGGCAATCTGTGGTCCAAGGGCCAGCCGAAGGTGGAGAACCAGACGATCAGCATCCAGGTCGGTGAGCTGGGTCCGGTCGGCGATTACAAGATCGCGTACCGGGTCACCTCCGCGGACGGACATCCGGTCAGCGGCACCCGCACCTTCACCCTCACCAAGGCGGGCACCGGAACCCCGGGCCCGAAGGCGGACTCCTCGGCCAAATCCGGCGGCGGCTCCGACGGCGGGGTACCGCTGTGGGTGTTCATCGTCGGCGCGGTGGTGCTGTTCGGCGGCGGCCTGGCCTTCGCACTCCTGGGCGGACGGGGCAAGCAGCGCAAGTGAATCGATCGGACCGCACCGATCGTCGCCGGGAGCGCGGGACGAGCGGCGGCAGGAGCTCACTGCGCTGGTTTCTGCTGCTGATCGTTCCGCTCGGTCTCGACGGTGCGGCTCTGGCGTGGGTACTGGCCGCGAGCGATCCCGTGCAGGCGGAGGCACCCGTGCGGGTGCTGGCCGACTGCGCGGGCGCCGCGGTGCTGGGTCTGGCCGCGCTGCCGCGACTGTCCGCGCGACTGACGCCGCAGTGGCGACTGCTCACCGTGCTGGCCGGAGCATGGGCGGCCGCGGAATTCACCATGCTGGTGCTGGAAGCGGCCGAGGTGCAGGGCATTCCGGCCGCGCACATGGGCGCCGGGCAGTTCGGTGACTACCTCACCACGGTCAGCGGCGGCCAGATCGGTATCGCGCTGCTCATCGGCAGTGGTGCGGTAGCGGTCTACAGCGCCTTCGGTTTTCGCAATCCGGACCGGGTCACCGCCGATCTGGTGCTGGTGTTCACCGCGGTGACCCTCGCGCTGCGCCCCATCACCGGACATATGTCGCAGCAGACATTCGGTTCGGTGCTGGGAGCCGTGCACGCGCTGGCCGCGTCCGCCTGGTTCGGCGTGCTGCTGGCCCTGGCCCTGACCGTCCGCACCCGCGGCGAATGGGCGGTGCTGCTGCCCCGCTATTCGCGCTGGGCGCTGCCGCTGGCGGGGATCGTGACCGTGACCGGCGTGGTGAACGGACTGGTCCGCCTCGGCGGTCTCACCCCGTTCGTCACCACCGGGTACGGCCGGATCCTGCTGGCGAAGACCGTGATCCTGGTCGCGTTGCTGGCCATCGGCTGGTGGTGGCGGCGCACCTGGGTGCCGCTCGCGACCGAGCACCGCATGGACGCGGAATCCTCTTTGCGCCGTGCGATTTTCGAAGTGCTGCTGATGGCGGTGGTGTTCGGTCTCGCGGCTACGCTGGCGGTAACCGCGTAGGAATCGGACATGGGGGCCGGAATGTGGCCCTCACCTCATGATCTGCGCATTGAAATGGAACGAGTTACTGTCGTGCGCATGACCGAAGTCAAGATCGTCGCGGAATGCGCCGCGTCGGCCGAATCGGCCTTCGCCTACGTCAACGATTACCGGAATCTGCCCCGATTCATCAGTGAGATCAAGGCCTTCGAACCGCTCACCGAGCAAACCGAAGGCGTCGGCGCCACCTTCGACGGCACCATCGGCCTGGGCCCGGTATCGCTGCATTCGACCATCAAGATCGTGCGGCACGAACCCGGCCTCGCCATTGCCGTGAAGTCCATCAAGGGCTTCGAAATCGAATCCACCTTCCTTTTCCACGACAAGGGCGAGGAATCCTGCACCATCGACGCCATCGTCGATTACCGGGTGCCCGGCGGCCTGGCCGGAAAACTGCTCGGCCGGACCATCGAGCCGTTCGTGAAACTCGCCGTGAAGGGTTCCACGCACAATCTGGTCACCCAGGTCACCGCCTTCCACCTCGCGCGCACCGAAGCCTGATCGCCGTTCCCGCCGTGGCCTGACCGCCCGGGGTCGTCAAAGCCGCCGGCCCCCCGACGTTGTCCGGCCCATTCCCTGCGGGGATGCTGGGCATATGCCCGAACCCGCCACGCCGTCCTTCTTGCAGCGGATCGGTTATCTCTGCGGCCGCACACTCCCGCCGGCCATGTCGGACTGGGTGCGCGATGATCTGATCGGCCCCGGCGCCACCCGCCGCTATCTGCTCCGCATGCTGCTGCCGATGATCCCGGTGCTCTGCCTCTTCCTGCTCGTCCCGGGACCGCTGTGGATGCGCCTGGCCATGATGGCGCTGCTCTACCTGCCGCTCATCTACTTCACCGTGGCGCTCACCTATGTGTTCCGGCGCAACAAACTGATCAAGCACGGCTTCGATCCGGCCCTGGCCGAAACGGCCAAGCGCGCCCGCGAATCCGGCGATCGGCAGGCCTACGAACAGCGGCACGGCCGGGGCTGACGCTGCTGCGCTGATATCGATCAGCGGAAATCCAGGCGGGTGGTGACCGCGCGCTCGAAAGCGCGCAGATCCGCCTCCAATTGCCGGAAAAGCCAATAGTCGCCGAGGAATCCGAGCACCCCGGCCAGGCACAGCCATTTGATCGGGCCGATGGCGAGGGGCACCTCGTCCGGGGTCAGGAACAGCAGGCTGGTGATCACGCCGATCAGCGGAATCGCCACCGCCACCGCCAGATACCGGGTGCACCGGCGGCCCAGCGCCCGCAGCGCCTCATGATCCTCGGCGATCTCGCCGTGGGTGAGCAGCCGCGGGTAGAAGCAGCGGACCACGAAAAAGGTCACCAGGAAGAACGGGTAGGCGACCGCGACGGCGCCCGAAACCAGCAGTGTCGCGGTCAGATTCAGCAATTGCCCGGGCGTCAGATCGGTGTACGCCTCCAGCGCGACAGCGGCCACCACCGCCGACACCACCCACCACAGGAAGGCCAGCAGCGCGACCCGATCCCCGTCCACCAGGGTGTCGCGGCGGGCCCGTGCCAGGGTGTCCGGATCGTAGGTGCGCCCCCTGCGCAGGCCGCGCCAGACGATGAAGGCCCGGCGGCACAGGTAGTTGGTCACGACAATCGCCGCGGGAGTGGTGAACAGCGCCAGCCCCGCCCCGACCGCCTGCAGTTTCACCCGTTGATCCGGCGTGAACCACACCTCCCAGAGCGGGCCGTTGTGCAGATTCGCGTAGAGCATGCCGAGGAAGTCGCCGAGGAAACTGGCCGCGGTGATGAGCAGCACCAGCGACCACGGACCGACCTTGGCGCGCAGGCTGTTTCGCGGCGGGTCCACCAGATCGCGGGCGCGCTGATCCAGGCACAGGTCGAGCTGCTGCGCCAGCGCCGCACCGGTGGGCCAGCGATCGGCGCGCTGCGGGGCAAGACATTTCAGTAATACCCGGCGCAGTGTCGGCGGGCAGTCGGGCGGCAGCTCGGACAGATAGCGCGGATCGATATCGTGCCGCCGCAACCGCAGCATGCGCTCGAGCGAGGATTCGGAATCACCCGCGCGGGTTTCGTCGTCGAAGGGCCGGTGACCGGTGAGCAGCTCCCACAGCACCACGCCCAGCGCGAAGATATCGCTGCGGCCGTCGAGTTCCTCGGCGGTATCGGGCAATTGCGGATGGCAGGCGGCCAGCTGCTCGGGCGACATATAGGCGAGCGAGCCACCGAAGTACGCGAGCGGACTGGTGCCCGCCACATGCAGGCTGAAACTGATATTGAAATCGGCCAGCTTCGGCACGCCGTCGGCGGTGAGCAGCACATTGGCGGGCTTGATATCCCGGTGCAGCACACCGTTGCCGGAGGCATAGTCGAGCGCCCGGGCCAGTCGGCTGCCCAGCCATGCCACCGTCTCCGGCCAGCTCCGCGCGGCAATGCCGGAGCGGATGGCCGATTCGCTCGGCACCAGTCCGCCCTTGTCCCGCATGGCCGTATCGACCGCCTCCAGCAGCAGCGCGCCGGAACGCTCCTGCGGCGGGCGCTGCCGCACCAGGCTCAGCACCTTCGACAGCGTGCCGCCGGGCAGGTACTGCATGTACATCAGTTTCAGTTCGCGCTCGTCCATCAGCCGCTGATCGAAAACGCGCACGATGTTCTCGTGATCGAGCTGGGCCAGCGTCTCCGATTCGGTGCCGTGGTTCTGCGAGACCTTCACCGCCACCAGGCGTTGCATGGAGCGCTGACGGGCCAGGAAGACGCGAGCGAAAGCGCCGCTGCCCAATTCGACCAGCAGATCGAAATCGTCCACCCGGTCACCGACCTCGATGCCGTCCAGCGCCGCGCGGGCCCGCGGGCGGGCGATCAGGGTGCTGCGATAGTCGCGCTCACCCCAGGCGGCCTGGGTGAGATCGGCCTCGGTCGGATAGCCGCTGCCGGCGATATCGGCGCCGGGGGATCTGCCGGAGCGGCGCAGCGCGTGGAACTCCTCGTAGGCCAGATCGGGCGGCACAGGGCCGGAACGCAATTCGTCGTATTCGGCGCGGTAGTCGGCCAGCCGCTTCGGGAAATCGTAGTGGATCCACCGGTACTCCAGATCGACCTTGATGAGCTCGATCAGGCACAAACGGCGCAATTCCGGTGCGGCCGGGAGGTATTCGGCCAGCGGGGGCGGCTCCCCCGCTGTATCCCAGGCCGCCGCGAAGCGGGCCGAGACAGCCGTCAGCGCCGAGCGCGCCGCGCCGACTATGTCCGACTCGATCGCCGGTTCCAACCCATGCCCCTCCGCACGAACCAATGACTTCCGGTCCTCCTCCGGTGGGCCAATGCGTCCAGTATGCGCGCGTGTGCAGCACAGATGCATCGGAATATGCACGCCGCACGGGGTTTCCGGGGTCCCCCGCCGAGGGTTCCGGGGTTCGCGCGGCCGATGCGCGCACTAAAGTTCCCGGCATGAGTCAGCAGTTTCCGGACCGCATCTGGGGTTCGCGCACCAATCTTCTGTCCCGCATCGCCAGCCCGTTCGCCGCGACGAAGCTCGGCTCGCTGGTGATTCGCAAGCTGACGCCCCTGGACCGGAAAGTGCTGCAGCGCACCGGCGGCAAATACACGGTGCTCGGGCCGATCGGCGCACCGGTCATCCTGCTCACCACCACCGGGCGCAAATCCGGGCAGCCGCGCACCACCCCGCTGCTGTACGTGCACGACGGCGACACGCTGTATGTGATCGGCAGTAATTTCGGGCAGGAGCACCACCCCGCGTGGACCGGGAACCTGCTCGCGAATCCGGCCGCCGAGATCGTCATCGCGGGCGAGCGCATTCCGGTGCGGGCCGCCCTGGTCCAGGACGAGGCGAAGCAGCAGGAGATCTTCGCGCGCTTCGAGGAGACCACCCAGGCGTACACCGCCTACCGCAATCGCACCGCGCGTGATTTGCGCATTTTCGCCCTGACAAGATAGGCGAGTGACCGAATCAGGCAGTGTTCAGAACCAAGCAGAGGTGGTCGCGACCGCAGACCTGGCCGATGAGATCGGGCCCGGGATCCGCAGCTGCGACACCCAGTTCCTCCAGTTCGGCGGGCAGCCCGCCTTCTCCGGACGCATCGTGACCATCCGCTGTTTCCAGGACAATCTCCTGGTCAAGCAGACGCTCGGCGAGCCGGGCAATGGCCGCGTACTGGTCGTGGACGGCGGCGCGAGCATTCACACCGCACTGGTCGGCGACATCATCGCGGGTCGCGGCGTGGACAACGGCTGGGCCGGTGTCATCGTCAATGGCGCGGTGCGGGATTCGGCGATCCTGCGCACCCTCGATATCGGCGTCAAGGCGCTCGGCACCAACCCGCGCAAGAGCACCCAGACCGGATCCGGCGAGCGGGATGTGCCCGTCGAATTCGGCGGTGTGACCTTCGTGCCGGGCGAGGTGCTCTACAGCGATCACGACGGAATCGTGGTCCGCGCGGAGGACTGATCGCGGCTTCCGGAAAAGCCCCGAAAACGGCTATTCCTGGATGCTGAGAACTGCTTCTCGAGAGACTCTAGGGAGATTCTCAGCGGCTCCGGTCCTCGCTTCACCGCCGACGGTGGACGGCGAGGGCCGGGCTCGCGGCAGTGCTACCGCCGGCGACCCGCCACCCGGACCTTGCGCCCGGCGAGCAGCACCACGTCCCCGGCGAACAATTGGCGTCCGCGGCGTAGCTCTACCTCGTCATTTACCCGCACCAGTCCCTCGGCGATGACCGTCTTCGCTTCCGCTCCGGAATCGATGAGGTTCGCCAGTTTCAAGAATTGGCCGAGTCGAATGACATCGTCTTCGATCGGCACTTCGACTGGATCCGACATGAGGTACATCCTCACCCGCGGCCTCCGGGACCGCCAAACGCCGCCCTCGTTACCCGACGGCACACGATGACAACAAGACACGAACCGGGTTCCGAGTGCACATGGGCGACGCCAACATACACACTGGTGCGGTGACTTCGACGCAGGACCGGCAACACCAGGACATCGCATACAGACCGGAGACGCGGTCGCCTGAGGTGCCGCACCGCGGACACGGCCGTCTCCGTGAGGTTCCACATGTCGCTGGGACGATTCTGGGCGTCTACGCCCTCCTTTGCGCACTGTGGAGCATTTCGCCCGGTCTGCGCTTCCTGACCCAGTCGCTACGGCACTATCTCGACACCTATTACTTCGATTCGCCCGACACCTCACTGGTGTGGGCGCTGGTAGTGGGTCTGCTGGCCGGCGCCACCGCGAGCCGCAAGCGCATCGCCTGGTGGCTGCTGTGCGGCTATATGGCGGTGTTCTCGATCGCCAATGCCCTGGACTTCGCCTCCGAGGGCGATCTCAACGCGCTCGTCGCGCTGGTCGTGCACCTGTCGGTGATCGCGGTGCTGATCGCGGCCTGGTCCGAGTTCTACACGCGGGTGCGCAGCGGTGCGATCGTGCGCGCGGTCGGGGTGCTGGCCGGTGGGCTGGCGCTCGGCTGCGTGGCCGGCTGGGGTCTGGTGCAGCTGTTCCCCGGCAGCCTGCCCGCCGACGAGCAGCGCCCGCTGTGGGCGGTCTCCCGGGTGACCGGCGCCATCCTGGTCAGCAATGACGACTTCGACGGGCATCCGCCGCATCTGGTGAACCTGCTGCTCGGCCTGTTCGGCGCGGTCGCGCTGCTGGCGGCGGTGGCGGTGCTGTTCCGTTCGCAGCGCGCCTCCAACGCCCTCACCGGACTCGACGAATCCGCGCTGCGCGGACTGCTCGAACGCTCCGACGTCGAGGATTCGCTCGGCTACTTCGCCACCCGCCGCGACAAGGCCGTGGTGTTCGCACCCAACGGGCAGGCCGCCCTGACCTATCGCGTCGAATTGGGCGTCTGCCTGGCCTCCGGTGATCCCATCGGCCAGAAGGAATCGTGGCCGCACGCCATCGACGCCTGGTTGCGGCTGGCCGACCAGTACGGCTGGGCCCCGGCCGTCATGGGCGCGAGCGAACTAGGCGCCACCGCCTACCGGCGCGCCGGACTGTCGGCCCTGCGGCTCGGTGACGAAGCCATTCTGGAGACCCGCACCTTCTCGCTCGCCGGACCGGAGATGAAGCAGGTCCGGCAGGCCGTGAACCGGCTCGCCAAACAGGGCATCACCGTGCGCGTGCGCCGGCACAAGGAGCTCGAGCCGGAGGAGATGCGCGAGGTGCTGCGCCGCGCCGACGCCTGGCGCGACACCGAGACCGAACGCGGCTTCTCCATGGCGCTGGACCGTCTCGGCGATCCGCTCGACGGCGACTGCCTGCTGGTCGAGGCCGTCGATGCCGACGACCGCGTGCTCGGCCTGCTGTCGCTGGTGCCGTGGGGTCGCACCGGCGTCTCCCTGGATGTCATGCGCCGTGATCGCCAAAGCCCCAACGGCGTCATGGAATTGATGATCTCCAAGCTGGCGCTCGGCTCCGAGCAGTACGGCATCACCCGAATCTCGTTGAACTTCGCGGTTTTCCGTGCGGTCTTCGAGGAGGGCGGCCGCATCGGCGCCGGACCCGTACTGCGGCTGTGGCGCGGTGTGCTCATGTTCTTCTCGCGCTGGTATCAGCTGGAAGCGCTCTACCGCTCCAATGTGAAATACCAGCCGGATTGGGTGCCGCGCTTCTCGCTCTTCGAGGAGCGCCGGCATCTGCCGCGCGTTGCCATCGCCAGTGCGCTCGCCGAAGGCTTCCTGCCGCGCATCGGCAAGGAGCCGGACGTGTCCGCGCACACCGGTCTGCGGTCCTCGGTGCCGCCGACCATGACCGGCCTGCACGCCGACGGCAGCCTGCCCGACCTCCCGCCGGAGGATCTGGAGGAGTCCGGACCGCGCCGCCCCGAACAGGTGCGGGTGCGCATGGACAAGCTCAAGAAGCTCGAGGATTCCGGCGTCGACGCCTATCCGGTCGCCTATCCGCCCACCCACACGGTGACCGCCGCGCGCAATTCCCCGATGGGCACCACGGTGCGAGTCTGCGGGCGGCTCTTGCGGATTCGCGATTACGGCGGTGTCACCTTCGCCCTGCTGCGCGACTGGTCCGGGGAGATCCAGCTGGTCATCGACCGCGGCCGGGTCGGCGCGGATCGCAGCGCCGACTTCGACCAGTTCTTCGATCTCGGCGATCTCATCGAGATGAGCGGGCAGATCGGGCGCAGCCGCAGCGGCGAGCTATCCCTGCTCGCCGCGGACTGGCGGATGCTCGGCAAATGCCTGCACCCGCTGCCCGACAAGTGGAAGGGCCTCGCCGATCCGGAGGCCCGGGTCCGGCAGCGCTACGTCGATATGGCCATCAATACCGATATCCGCGAGGTGATGGCCAAGCGCAGCGCCGTGGTGCGCTCACTGCGCGACACCCTGCACGGGTGGGGCTTCATGGAGGTGGAGACCCCGGTCCTGCAGCAGGTGCACGGCGGCGCCAATGCCACCCCGTTCACCACCCACATCAATGCCTACGACCTCGACCTGTACCTGCGCATCGCCCCCGAGCTGTACCTCAAGAAACTGTGCGTGGGCGGTATGGAGAAGGTGTTCGAACTCGGCCGCGTCTTCCGCAACGAGGGCGTGGACTACAGCCACAATCCCGAGTTCACCATCCTGGAAGCCTATGAGGCGCACAGTGATTACGAACGCATGATGCACGCCTGCCGCCAGCTCATCCAGGAGGCGGCAATCGCGGCCAACGGCAAGATGGTGGCCCTGCGACCGGGCGAGGACGGCGCGCTCACCGAGGTCGACATCTCCGGCGACTGGCCGGTGAAGACGGTGCACGGCGCGGTCTCGGACAAGCTCGGCGAGACCATCACCCCGGACACCGACGAGGACCGGCTGCGGGTGCTCTGCGACAAGGCCGGGGTGCCCTGGCAATTGGGCTGGGACGCCGGGCAACTCGTGCTCGAGATGTACGAGCACCTGGTCGAGTCGGAGACCCAGGAGCCGACCTTCTATATCGACTTCCCCACCTCTGTCTCCCCGCTGACCCGGGCGCACCGTCATATCGCGGGTGTCACCGAACGCTGGGATCTGGTGGCCTGGGGCGTCGAATTGGGTACGGCCTACAGCGAATTGACCGATCCGGTGGAGCAGCGCAAACGCCTCACCGAACAGTCCATGCTGGCCGCGGGCGGCGATCCGGAGGCCATGGAACTCGACGAGGACTTCCTGCAGGCCCTCGAGCACGCCATGCCGCCGACCGGTGGTCTCGGCGTGGGCGTGGACCGGGTGATCATGCTCCTCACCGGGCGCAGCATTCGCGAGACGCTGCCGTTCCCGCTGGTGAAACCCCGGACCGGATAGGACGAAACCCCGTATCCGACAGCCTGAACCACCGGCGCCGCCGACCTCCCGCCCCGGGAGCCGGCGGCGCCGGTGTGTTCGGACCCACCCCGGAGCGATGCGAGGCGGTGCGGCAGAGTGGAGGAGGTGCAGTTGATCCTCGTCCGCCACGCCCAGCCCGCCCGCGTCCAGGGAGTCTCGGGTCCAGCCGACCCCGATCTCACCGAGGTCGGCATCGAGCAGGCGGCCCGGGTTCCGGCCGCGCTGGCGCAGCACCGGATCGCCCGGGTGGTCAGCAGTCCGCAGCTGCGCGCCCGGGAAACCGCCCGGCCCACCGCCGATAAGCTCGGCCTGGATATCGCGGTCCTGGACGGCCTCGCCGAGTACGACCGTGATCTCCCCGCGTATATCCCGATCGAGGACGCCCAGCGCGATTTCAAGGACGTCTACGACCGCATCAAGGCCGGTTACCTGCCCGGCCAGATCGACGGTCCCGCCTTCACCGCGCGGGTCCTCGACAGTGTCGCGAGCATTGCGGCCACCGCCGACCCGGCCGACACCGTGGTCGTCTTCGCCCACGGCGGCGTGATAAACGTGCTGCTCCAGGACGTTTTGGGGCTCGAGCGCCCGCTGACCTTCCCGATCGACTACTGCTCGATCACGCGGATCCTGTACTCCCGCACCGGCCGCCGCACGGCCGCCACGGTGAACGAGAACGCACACGTCTGGGATCTGCTGCCGCGCAATCGCGCCGGCCGGGACTGAACGGTCGCACAGACGACTCCCAGAGTCGTCGCATCGGGCTCCCAGAGCCGGGGACTTGTATGGGGAACACGGGTCGCGGACAGCGGCTCGGTTTCTGCGAAAGGATTTCCGATGCCTTCTTCCATGAGCTCGACCGCCCCCCGCAAGCGTCGCCTGGGAATGCGCCTCGCCGCCGCCGGCGCCCTGGCCGTCGTGCCGCTCGCGCTCTTCGCTCTCCCCGCCACCGCCTCCGCGGCGACCCCGGACTCCTCGCCCGTCGTCGCCCAGCAGGTCGATCAGGACTGGCAGGGCCACGGTGGCGATCGCGACCACCGTCACGACCACGATCACGATGGCAACTGGCAGGGCGGGAACCCGGGTAACTGGCAGGGTGGCGGCGACCAGAACCAGCCGCCGGTCTGGACCCCGCCGAGCACCGGTTCCTTCGGCTAACCCGCCCGGCGGGTATGCGTGAGCTCAGTGTCGGGGCCTGAATTGCGCAGTGGTACAACCTGTTCAGCACTACAACCTGTGCAGCGGCGAAAGGCCGCCCCCGTTCCGGGAGCGGCCTTTCCATCCTGCTGAGAGCAGCGGTTACGCGGCGTTGGCAATCCAGTTGTGCATCCAGGTGATGGCGGTCTGACCGCCGCCGACCTGGTACGAGCCGTAACTGGTGTGCTCGCCGGTCTTGAAGAACTGCTCGAACTGCGCGGCCCGCTCTTCGTTCGCACCCATGCTGAGCTGTGACTGCAGTACAGGGATGCCGCCCTGTGCCATCAGATCGTTGATGATCGAGCCGATCTCGAGCTGGTAGCGCCAGATGTTCGCGGGATTCGGATCAGAGGTCTGCGCCAGGAATCCGGCGAAGCGGCTGATGAAGTCCGTTGGCTCGGTGGCGCAGTACAGATCGCCGACCGCGCACACGGTACGCACCCGATCCGAGACGAATCCGAAGCCGCCCACCCGGGCGCCGCCCGCACCGGCGCCGGGCGCGATCGGGCCGACCTGGGCATCGGTCGCGGAACGACGCGGATCGGAGATCAGTGCGACGGCCGCGATGCGGTCCGGCGGCACCACGCCGAGGCCGGAGCCGATCTCGGCGGCCAGATCACCCGCGGCGTCGGCGCCCTGGCTGTAGCCGGCGATGGAGATCTTGGTCCCCGGGCAGCGCTGGCCCATGGCCTGGACCAGGCCGCGGGCGTTGTCGGTCGCTTCCTTCTTGGAGGCGCCGTACACATCGCCTTCCCAGGGGAACGCGGTGGCGGCATAGGTCACATAGTCGACCTCGCCGGGTAGCCCGTTGGTAACCCCGGCCAGCATGCCGGGCTGGGGAGTCTTGTCGTGGCCGGTTTCCCAGGTACCCGGAATGGCTACCGTGTACATGACCGGGCATCCCGGATCAGCCGTAACAGGACCGCTGCCGAGCACGATTCCCGACATAAGCACACTCGCAGCTGCGCCCGCAGCCGCGACAATTCTCTTCAACCGCATACTGCTCCAGTTCACGCCTGCCCGAGACGGCCGTCCCGATTCCCGTTCATGGTGTCTGCGCTGGATGACGATCGAGTGCACTGGGGGTTAACCGAAGTAACCGCCCCGTATGAGATGTGCAAAACAGACCGCTCGACAGAGATCAGCGACACAACGCCGTCAACAATAAAGGGACGATTCCGGAAGCGCTACGCGGCGATCACATCTTGTCCGATTTCAGTTTCCGCGCGCGGATTCCCGGTGGGCTGCTAGCGTCTCCTGGTCAAATGACCAGAACATATTTCACATTGCGCCGCCGGGTACTGATCACCCTCGCCACCTTGGCAATACCGCTCGCCGGCAGCACCCCCGCCGTCCACGCCACCCCGCTCACCGATACCACCGCGGACCAGGTACAACGACCCCTGCACGCGGTCATGGGACAGGGCGCCCGCATTGCCGATGACACCGGCCGCACCGTGCTGCTGCGCGGCGTCAATGTCAACAGCGCCGGGCAGTACTACCAGGAATGGCCCGACCTGCCCGCCACCACCACACTGACCGAAGACGACTTCATCCGCATCGCGGCGCTCGGGTCGAATGTGGTGCGTCTCATAATCAGCTGGTCCGCACTCGAACCCACCCGCGGCCATATCGATCAGAACTATCTCGATCGCATCGCCCAGGCCGTCTCCTGGGCGCGGGCGCACGACATCTACGTCCTGCTCGATATGCACCAGGACGCGTGGGGTGTCGCGGTGAATACTCCCGACGGCGTCTACTGCCCGCCCTTCACCCAGCCCGGCGTCGGCTGGGACGGCGCTCCCGCGTGGGCGACCGCCCTGGTCGGCACGAGCGCCACCTGCCGGGTGAGCAAACGCGAACTCTCCGTGGCGGTTCAGGCCTCGTTCGCGAACTTCTACCTCGACGTCAACGGCGTGCAGACCGAACTGGTGAACACCTGGGCGGCGGTGGCGGCGCGCTTCGCGAACGATCCGGCCATCGCCGGCTACGACCTGCTCAATGAACCGAATCCGGGCCTGATTCCGGGTCTCGACGACTACGTGCTGCTCGGCAATTTCTATCGCCGGGCCATGGCCGCCATCCGTTCCGGCGAGCAGTCCGCGCCGGGCGGGTTCCGGCACATCGCCTTCTTCGAACCGTCGGTCATCACCGGTTCGCTGCCTGTTCCCGGGCCGCTGCCGCTGTTCACCAGCGCTTCGGGATCGGCGTCGGGGTCTGCCTCCGGATCGGCGTCGGGATCGGCCTCCGGGTCCGCCTCGGGCTCTGCCTCCGGATCGGCGAGCGATGACGATATGGTCTACGCCCCGCACCAGTACAACGAATCCATCAGCCCGCTACCCGGCTCTCTCGCTTCAGGTTTCGCCGATACCGCCACCGCGGCAGGCGGCTACGGCACCACCTTCTTCAATGGCGAGTGGGGATTCTGGGACTCCGATCCCGCCGTCATCGCCGACAAGACCCGCCGCTACGCCGCGCTCGAGGACAGCCACCTGGTCGGCGGCACCTACTGGCAGTGGCGTCAGGCCTGCGGCGATCCGCACAATATCCAGACCCGCGGCACCCGTCCCACCTGCACGGCACCGGACACCGGCCTGGATCACGACCCCGCCACCGCCGCCGTCATCGCCCGTTCCTACCCCCGTGCCGCACCGGGGCAACTGACCGCCCTGACCTCCGACATCCCCTCCGGCGCAATGACTCTCACCGGCACCGCGGACCGCACCGGCGAATCGGCCGACCTCTGGGTCCCCGAACGCTGCGCCAACCCGGCCCTCACCGGCGCCAACATCACCCAAACCGCCCGCCGGCAGGTCACCGGCGGCTGGCGAATCACCGCCGCCACCAACACCACCGGCGCCTACCGCCTCGCCATCGCCTGCGGCTGAACAGCTTCCGTCATCCCGGCACGACCTCCCGTCGAGCACGAACAGCGAAGCGCCCGTGGACCTACGGTCCACGGGCGCTTTCAGTCTCGGCTCAGCGGGTCAGCGCTGCGCCACATCCGTCGGGCGGATGGGGGACGGCAGTGCGGTGTCGCCCTCGAGGAACTTGTCCACCGCGGACGCGCAGGAGCGGCCCTCGGCGATGGCCCACACGATGAGCGACTGGCCGCGGCCCATATCGCCGGCGGCGAAGACGCCGGGGACGGTGGTGGCCCAGCCGTTGTCGCGCTTGACGTTTCCGCGCTGGTCGTAACCGACGCCCAGGCCCTCGAGCAGGCCGTTCTTCTGCGGTCCGACAAAGCCCATGGCCAGCAGCACCAGATCGGCCTCGAGGGTGAAGTCGGTGCCCTCGACCTTCTCGAAGCGGCCGTTCACCATGGAGACCTCGTGCGCCTGCAGGCCGGTCAGCTTGCCGTCGACACCGACAAAACGCTCGGTATTGACGGAGAACACGCGCTCGCCGCCCTCCTCGTGCGCCGAGGCCACCCGGTACATGAGCGGGTAGGTCGGCCACGGGGTGGAGCCGGCGCGCTCCTCCGGCGGACGGGGCATGATCTCGAACTGGTGCACCGATTCGGCGCCCTGACGGTGCGAGGTGCCCAGGCAGTCCGCACCGGTGTCACCGCCACCGATGATGATGACCTTCTTGCCGCGGGCATTGATGCGCGGCAGGCCTTCCGCATCGGCGACCGGATCGCCCAGCTGGACGCGGTTGGCCAGCGGCAGGAACTCCATCGCCTGATGGATGCCGTCCAGATCGCGACCCGGAACCGGCAGATCGCGGGCGATGGTGGCGCCACCGGCCAGCACGACAGCGTCATAACGCTCACGCAGCTGGTCGGCGGTGATGTCGACGCCCACGTTCACACCGGTCTTGAAGATGGTGCCTTCGGCTTCCATCTGCGCGAGCCGGCGATCGATGAAGCGCTTCTCCATCTTGAATTCCGGGATGCCGTAGCGCAGCAGGCCGCCGATGCGGTCGTCGCGCTCGAACACGGTCACGGTGTGGCCGGCCCGGGTCAGCTGCTGGGCGGCGGCCAGACCGGCGGGACCGGAACCGACGACGGCGATCTTCTTGCCGGTCAGGCGGGTCGGGTACACCGGGGTGACCCAGCCCTCGTCGAAACCGTTCTCGATGATCTCGACCTCGACCTGCTTGATCGTCACCGGATCCTGGTTGATGCCCAGGACGCAGGACGACTCGCACGGTGCGGGGCACAGGCGGCCGGTGAACTCCGGGAAGTTGTTCGTGGCGTGCAGCCGCTCGAACGATTCCTTCCAGGCGCCCTTGTAGACCAGGTCGTTCCATTCGGGAATCAGGTTCCCGAGCGGACAACCGTTGTGGCAGAAGGGGATACCGCAATCCATACAGCGGCTGGCCTGCTTCTGGAGGGTCTCGTGGGAGAACTTCTCCTCGTAGACCTCTTTCCAGTCCAGCAGGCGCAGCTCGACCGGACGGCGCTTCGGCAGTTCCCGACTCGTGTGCTTCAGGAATCCCTGTGCGTCACCCATTTACGACTCCGATTTTCGCGCCGAGGCCGGCGCATCCAACAACTCCAGCGTGGATCGTGTCAGCCACGAGCGGCCTCCATGATCGCCGCGCTGACGTCCCGGCCGTCTTTTTCAGCTTCCGAGATGGCCAGCAGGACCTTCTTGTAATCGCGCGGCATCACCTTCACGAAGTGATTCACCTGCTGCGACCAGTCGATCAGGATGCGTTCCGCGACAGCCGAACCGGTCTCGTCGCGGTGCTGGGCGATGATGTCGCGCAGCGCCGCGGACTCGTCCGCCGTGAGTCCTTCCAGATCCACCATTTCGGTGTTCAGGTGCTTCTCGAAGGTGTTGTTCGGGTTGTAGATGTACGCGGTGCCGCCCGACATACCGGCGCCGAAGTTGCGGCCGGTCTCGCCGAGGATGACCACGCGGCCACCGGTCATGTACTCGCAGCCGTGATCGCCCACGCCCTCGACCACCGCGGTGGCGCCCGAGTTGCGCACGGCGAACCGCTCGCCCACGACACCGCGGATGAAAGCCTGGCCGCTGGTGGCGCCGAACAGGATCACGTTGCCCGCGATGATGTTCCGCTCCGCCACGAACTCGGCGGGCACGTCCAGGGACGGCCGCACGGTGAGGCGGCCACCCGAAAGACCCTTGCCGACATAGTCGTTGGCGTCGCCGACGACCCGCAGCGTGATGCCGGCGGGCACGAACGCACCGAACGAGTTACCGGCGGAACCGGTGAACGTGATGTCGATGGTGTTGTCGGGCAGGCCGACTCCGCCGTAGAGCTTGGTCACCTCGTGGCCGAGCATGGTGCCGACGGTCCGGTTCACATTGGTGATCTTGGTGTCGAACTTGACCGGCTTACCGCGCTCCAGCGCATCCGCGGCCTGCGCGATGAGCTGGTTGTCCAGCGCCTTGTCCAGACCGTGGTCCTGGCCCTTGGTATTGCGGCGGTCCTGCTGCATGAACGCCGTCTCGACATCGTCGAGGATGGACGACAGATCCAGCTTGGCGGCCTTCCAGTGCTCCTTGGCCGCGGTGGTGTCGAGCAGATCGACGCGGCCGATGGCCTCGTCCAGCGTCCGCAGACCCAGCGAGGCGAGCAGCTCGCGCACCTCTTCGGCGATGTAGTTCATGAAGTTCTCGACGAACTCCGGCTTACCGGTGAAACGCTCGCGCAGCACCGGGTTCTGGGTGGCGACGCCGACCGGGCAGGTGTCGAGGTGGCAGACGCGCATCATGATGCAGCCCGAGACCACCAGCGGAGCGGTCGCGAAACCGAACTCCTCCGCACCGAGCAGTGCGGCGATCATGACGTCGCGGCCGGTCTTCATCTGACCGTCCACCTGCACCACGATGCGGTCGCGCAGACCGTTGAGCAGCAGCGTCTGCTGGGTCTCGGCCAGGCCGAGCTCCCAGGGACCACCGGCATGCTTCAGCGAGGTCAGCGGGGACGCACCGGTGCCGCCGTCGTGGCCCGAGATGAGCACCACATCGGCATGCGCCTTGGACACACCCGCGGCGACGGTGCCGACGCCGGGCTCCGCGACAAGTTTCACGTGAATCCGCGCCTGCGGGTTCGCGTTCTTCAGGTCGTGGATCAGCTGCGCCAGATCCTCGATCGAGTAGATGTCGTGGTGCGGCGGCGGGGAGATCAGGCCCACGCCGGGCGTGGAGTGCCGGACCTCGGCGACCCACGGGTACACCTTGTGCGCGGGCAGCTGGCCGCCCTCGCCGGGCTTCGCGCCCTGCGCCATCTTGATCTGGATATCGGTGCAGTTGGTCAGGTAGTGCGCGGTCACACCGAAGCGACCCGATGCCACCTGCTTGATCGCGGACCGGCGCCAGTCGCCGTTCTCCTCCGGCTCGAAGCGGGCCGGATGTTCGCCGCCCTCACCGGAATTGGAGCGACCGCCGAGGCGGTTCATGGCGACCGCGAGGGTCTCGTGCGCCTCCGAGGAGATCGAGCCGTAGCTCATCGCGCCGGTGGAGAAGCGCTTCACGATCGCGGATACCGGCTCGACCTCGTCGATCGGGATCGGGTTGCGCGACTTGGACTTGAACTTGAACAGGCCGCGCAACGAGGCCAAGCGCTCCGACTGATCGTCGACGAGCTTGGTGTACTCCTTGAAGACCTTGTACTGGCCCGAGCGGGTCGCGTGCTGCAGCTTGAACACCGTGTCCGGGTTGAACAGGTGGTACTCGCCCTCGCGCCGCCACTGGTATTCGCCGCCGACCTCGAGCTCGCGGTGCGCGCGCTCATTGCGGTTCTCCAGGAACGCGATTCGGTGCCGCGCCGCGACCTCGGCGGCGATGCCGTCCAGGCCGATGCCGTCCAGCGGCGAGCGCAGACCGGTGAAGTACTCGTCCACCAGCTCCTGCGACAGGCCGACGACCTGGAACAGCTGCGCGCCCCGGTAGGAGGCGATGGTGGAGATGCCCATCTTGGACATCACCTTCAGCACACCCTTGCCGGCGGCCTTGTTGTAGTTGGCGACGGCCTTCTTGAAGTCGGCGCCGTGATCGCCGGTGCTGCCCGGCATGAGCAGCTGACCGCGCTCGAGCATGTCCTCGATGGACTCGAAGGCCATGTACGGGTTGATCGCCGCCGCGCCGAAGCCGACCAGCAGGGCCATGTGGTGCACCTCGCGGGCGTCACCGGCCTCCACGACCAGGCCAACCTGGGTGCGGGTGCGCTCCTGCACCAGGTGGTGGTGCACGGCCGCGGTGAGCAGCAGCGACGGGATCGGCGCCAGCTTCTCGTTGGACTCGCGGTCGGACAGGATGATGATGCGCGCGCCGCCGTCGATGGCCGCGGACACCTGCATCTGCACTGCCGCAATGGCATTGCGCAGACCCTGACCGCCCTCGGCGACCGGGTACAGGCCGTGCACCACGACCGAACGCAGGTCGGGACGCGAGCCGTCGTCATTGATGTGCACGAGCTTGGACAGCTCGTCATTGTCCAGAATCGGCTGGGTCAGCGTGATCTGACGACAGGACTGCTGCCCGGGATTGAGCAGATCGTCCTCGGGCCCGATCATGCTGCGCAGCGAGGTGACGACCTCTTCACGCAGGGCGTCCAGCGGCGGGTTGGTGACCTGCGCGAACAGCTGCGAGAAGTAGTCGAACAGCACCCGCGGACGCGAGGACAGCACGGCGATCGGGGTGTCGGTGCCCATCGAGCCGAGCGCCTCGCCACCGGTCTGCGCCATCGGCGAGATCAGCAGGTTCAGTTCCTCGGTGGAGTATCCGAAGATCTGCTGGCGGATCAGCACGCGGTCGTGCGACATGTGCTCGTGCGGGCGATCCTGCAGGTCCGACAGCTTGGTCGGGCCGTTGTCCAGCCACTCCTGGTAGGGCGCCTCGGCGGCGAGCGTCGACTTGACCTCGTCATCGCTGATGATGCGACCCTGCTCGGTGTCCACCAGGAACATGCGGCCGGGCTGCAGGCGGGTCTTCTGGACCACGCGCGCCGGATCGATATCGAGCACGCCGACCTCGGAGGCCATCACGACCAGACCGTCGTCGGTGACCCAGATACGGCCGGGGCGCAGACCGTTTCGGTCCAGCACCGCGCCGACGACCTTGCCGTCGGTGAAGCACACCGAGGCCGGGCCGTCCCACGGCTCCATGAGGAACGAGTGGTAGCGGTAGAAGGCGCGCTGGGCAGGGTCCATGGACTCGTGCCGTTCCCACGCCTCGGGGATCATCATGAGCATGGCGTGCGGCAGGCTGCGGCCGCCCAGGTGCAGCAGTTCCAGCACCTCGTCGAAACGCGCGGTGTCGGACGCGCCGGGGGTGCAGACCGGGAAGATCTTCTCCAGGCGGTTGTTGCCCTCGCTGTCGGTGCCGAAGGAGTTCGACTTCAGCAGCGCCTCGCGGGCCCGCATCCAGTTCTCGTTACCGGAGACGGTATTGATCTCGCCGTTGTGGGCGACGCGCCGGAAGGGGTGCGCCAGCGGCCACGACGGGAAGGTGTTGGTGGAGAAGCGGGAGTGCACGATGCCGAGTGCGGACTCGACCCGGTCGTCCTGCAGATCCAGGTAGAACGCCCGCAGCTGCGGGGTGGTGAACATGCCCTTGTAGACGAAGGTCTGACCGGACAGGCTCGGGAAGTACACCGATTCCTTGCCGGTCGCGCCCTCGCCGGCGCCCGCGCTGCCGAGCTCGTGCTCGATGCGCTTGCGGACGACATAGGCGCGCCGCTCCAGGTCCATGCCCTCGAGCTGCTCGCTGCTGCCCTTGGGCGAGGCGATGAAGATCTGCCGGAAGGTAGGCATCGCGTCGCGTGAGAGAGCGCCCAGCGACGATTCGTCGATGGGAACCTCGCGCCACCCGAGGACCTCGAGCCCTTCTTCGCGCACGATCTTCTCGACGCGGTATCCGGCACGGGCAGCCTCGCGGCGGGCCTGCGGCAGGAAGGCGATACCGGTGGCGTAGGCGCCCTCGGCGGGAAGCTCGAAGTCGACCACAGCGCGGAAGAACTTGTCCGGAAGCTGGATCAGGATGCCCGCGCCGTCACCCGAATTGGGTTCGGCGCCGGCTGCACCTCGGTGCTCCAGGTTCAGCAGGGCGGTAATAGCCTTGTCGACGATGTCGCGGCTACGACGGCCGTGCATATCGACGACGAATGCGACGCCGCAGGCGTCGTGTTCATTCGCCGGGTCATAGAGCCCGCGGGGTCCGTATCCATAGCTGGCACCGCCAGTAGGGGACCTGTGGCCGGGAAGTTGCGTCATGCCTCTGCCTTCACAAAAAACAGGCCTTCGAAGAATTGCGGCCTTCGTCGAACGCCTCCGGTCGGACTGCGCCCGGACGTTTCGGAGACCAGCGGCGCTGATGGTCGTCCCGTGCAGTCAACTCTCCAGTTGTTCACCCGCTCCGAGTTCGTAGTGGGTGCTCGGCGGTAACCGAACGCTTACGTGTTAGCTACCTGCCGCGCCAATCTCGCCCACTACGCTGAGCACCGATCGGGTCTCTGGCTGTGTAGGGCGATATGCCGAACTTGTCGCATCCGGCGTAAGAGCAAACGATAAGTCAGGACTCGGGTCCAACCAACTTAGGTTGGACTAATACCAGCTTCTAGCTGGGCTTCTTCATCGATCCTCCACTACCTGCGCGTTGTCCAGTGTAAAGCAGGCATGCGCAGGTGTTTCAGTTGACTTGCCCACTGATCTCCGCGCGCGCGAGGGAAAGGGACATCCGCCCCGGCGCAGCTCCGGAACGGCCTCCCACCTGCAATGAAAGAGGTTTCCCCGCAGGGGCATCCGGCAAACCGGACGTGGGGCGGCTAACTTCCCGGCGGTGTGCGGTGAAAGTCGCGGCACTCCGGGCGACAAGCCATTGCAACGTTCCGACCGTACGGAATCTTTACAAACTGTGGGATTCAGCACTCAGTCAGCTAACTGTGAATATGCGATAAGTCACTAATCGAGGCACTATCTCGGCAGGTACCTGCGTGATCAAGACCACGTCGCACGCTGGAAACGCGCCGATGTGAGCCTGACCACATCCCCGCCGCCCCACTCGGTGGAATCGCCGCCCTCCTGTCACGCTGAGATAACACTGTGTCGAGGATGTGAGCTCTCATGACCGTTCTGCTCACTTGGCTCGGTGGCGCGCACGCGGGGGTCACCGAACGCCACGAGCGCACCGCCTATGCGGTGACCGGAGCCGTGGTGGCGCTGTTCGCCGTCACCTCGGCCGTCGTGATCGCGCTGGCCACCGGCGCCGCGCACTGGCCGCTGTTCGCGATCGTCGTCATCGCCCTGATCGCAACCCTGTTGGTGGGAGCGATCTCTCGCGCGCTGGCCACCGCGGCCACTCCGGGAAGAACCGAAACCCCGCGGGTACGAGCCGAATTCGCCGCGCGCATCGGTGTCGCCGCCGTGGTCGGCATCTTCGTCGCCGAATTGGCCTGCACCGTACTGTTCGGCGGCACGGTGAACCGGCTGCTCGACGAAACCGCCCGGCGCGGAGTGGAATCCGCGCCCGCCGTGGTCACCGCCCGCACCGATCTCGACCAGGCGCGCACCGACCGTGCCACCCTCGATCAGCAGATAGCCAAGGCGCAGCACGATTACGACGTCGCCCTGGTGACCGCGCGCTGTGAATACCGTCCGACACCGGACTGCCCGCAGACCCGGATCACCGGTGACCCGGGGCGCGGCCCCGAGGAGCGCACCGCCAATCAGGTGGCCGACGACGCACACGCCCAGCTCACCGCGGCCCAGGCCAGGATCGGCGGGCTGGACGCGGCGATCACCGATAAGGACAAGGCGCTCGGCGCCGCTCGCACCGCCGCCTATACCGACGGCGATCGCGGGCTCGGGGCCCGGTGGGTCGCCATGAACGACTACACCACCGGCCATGCCGGGCCGCTGGCATTGCGCCTGGCCACCGCGCTGCTGCTGGTGGTGCTGGCGCTGCTGCCACTGCTGTTGCGCTGGTGGCGCGGGGAGACCGCGTTCGATCGGGAGCTCGCCACCCGCACCGCCACCGATAGGGTGGAGCAGGCCGCCGCCACCGCCATCGCGGTCAAACAGGCCGAGACCAGGGTCGAGGCCGAAGCGCTGCGGGCCGAACAGCAGCTCACCGCGGCCAAATTGGCGCTGCACGCCGATACCGCCATCGACCGGGAGCGCCAGCGCAAGCGCATCATCGCCTCCATCGGCGGCTTCGAGATCGGCATCACCGAACCGGCGCAACAGCGCGCCATCGACGAATTCGACCGTGCCGCACAGCATGAACTGCCGGCCGGTCACCGAAAGGACGGCTCCGTGTCCCAGGACGGGATCGTGACACCGAACCTGCCCGCCCACCTCGCACCGGGAACGCCGGCGCCGGTGGGCGCCGCGGGTGCGCTCGCACCGGTCGCCCCGGCCCCGCAGCCCGCGCCCGTGAACAAGGGTGGCGGACTGGAACTTCCGATCATCGGCACGGTGCCGTTCACCGATACCGCGGCCCGCTGGATCCGGCCGCTGGTGCCGTCGTTCGTGGCCAATGCCCTCGATACCGCCACGCATCCGCTGCGCACCGTGCGGCAGGCGTTCGAAGAGGCCGAGGAGATCACCTTCACGCTGCGGCGCACCCGCAAGGTGACCTCGAACTTCGAGGATTCCGCGCAACAGCAGCAGATGTACGCCCAGCCGCAGTACGGCTACCAGCTGCCGCCGGGCGCGCAGCCGCAGTACGCCCAGCATGTCGCCTCGAATGTGGTGGATCAGCCGTACCAGCAGCCGTATGCGCAGTACCCGAATTACGGTGCGCTGCCGCCGGGTCAGGTCGTCGATCCGAGCTATCAGCTGCCCGCTACCCAGCAGCAGCACGTCCTCCCCGGCCACCGCGCCCCGGAGCTCGAATACCGCGGCCCGCGCGAACTTCCGCCGGGCGCCGACAAGAAATAGGACTCCTTCGGCATCGTCGCCGAGACAGCTGTGGCCCGGCATGTTTCACGTTGAACACGGAAACATCCGGGCCACAGCCATATTCGCCGGGCCGCCAGCCTCACCGTCGACCCTGCGCCCCCGTTATCCCGGCATGGTTCTGGCCGGGATCCACTGAGATCGGCTGAGGACCCCGGGGCGTGGATCCCGGCCAAAAGCGCGCCGGGATGACGGGGTTACTGCGCCGGGCGCTTCTTGCTCGTCGCGGCGCGGTAGGTGACTACCGCGGTCACCAGCAGGATCAGGGTGGTGCCGGTGGCGGCCAGGTGGATGCCGTCGACGAAGGCGGTGTGCGCCGAGTTCAGCAGTGACGTGGCCTCCGCCGCCGGCAGGCCGCGCGCGGTTTCGACCGCGCCGCCCAGGGATTCGCGCGCCGCGCCGGTGTGCGCGGCCGGGACCGTGGATTCATCCAGCCCGTGCCGGAAGGCCGCCATGACACCGCTGCCGAGCACCGCCACACCCAGGGCCACACCGGTTTCCAGTGCGGTCTCCGAGATGGCGGCCGCATTGCCGGCGCGTTCGACGGGTGCGGTGCTGACGATCATGTCGGACGAGAGGGTCAGCGCCACACCGACTCCCAGGCCGATCAGCAGGAAGCCCACCATGAACGGCAGCACCGAGGCCGAGGGATCGGCGCGTAGCAACCAGAAGAGCGAGGCGCCCACGGCGGCGGTGACCAGCGAACCGGCCAGCACACTCACCGGACGCCAGCGCTGCACCAGCCAGGCCGCGCCGAGCGAACCGGCCATGCTGCCGACGGTGCCGGGGATCAGCAGCAGACCCGCCTGCAAGGGCGCGCGGCCAAGGACCAGCTGCAGATACTGCGATCCGAAGAACAGCACACCGGCCAGCGCGAAGATCGACAGCAGATTGGCCAGCACCGCCGCCCGGAACGGCGGAATGCGGAACAGCGTCAGATCGATCAGCGGCGCTGCCAGCGAGCCCTGCCTGCGCACGAACAGCACGCCCGCCAGCACACCGATGCCCGCCGCGACGAGCTGATTCAGGCTCGGCCCGTGTGCCGCGAATTCCTTGACCGCGTACACGATCGGGATCAGCGCCAGCATGGACAGCGCGGCACTCGCCAGGTCGAAACGGCCCGGATTCGGGTCCCGCGACTCCGGCACCAGGAACGGTCCGAGCACCAGCAGCAGGGCCATGACCGGCAGGTTCACCAGGAAGACCGAACCCCACCAGAAGTGCTCGAGCAGCCAGCCGCCCAGCAGCGGGCCCATGGCCGCACCCGAGCCCGCCATGGCGCCCCAGACCGAGATGGCAATGGTGCGCTGCCGGGCATCGGTGAACATGGACCGGATCAGGCCGAGCGTCGACGGCATCAGCGTCGCACCGGCCAGACCCTGCAGAACCCGTGCGGCAATGAGCATTTCGGGGTTCACCGCGAAGGCCGCGACCGCGGACGCGAGCCCGAAGGCGGCCGCGCCGATGAGCAGCAGTCGCCGCCGCCCGATGCGGTCACCGAGGGTACCCATGGTGATCAGCAGACCGGCGAGCACAAACGAGTAGACGTCGATGATCCACAGCAGCTGTGGAGTAGTGGGTGCGAGATCGCTGCTGATGGCGGGGACCGCGAGATCGAGCACCGTCGCGTCCACCGAGACCAGTAGCAGGGCCAGCGCCAGCACGCCGAGACCGGCCCAGTCACGCAGGGTCGCGCGACCGGCCGAGTCCGGGGCGGGTGTGCCGGACGTGGGCGGGTTATTGCCGGGGGCCGCCGCGGATCCGGGTCCGGACCGGGCGGGGAGGTGGCTGGGCATGGGATCTTTCTCTTCCAGAGGGAAACCGTCTGGACGGTACAGTAACAGACTTACCGTCCAGACGGTACAGTTAATGGCTGTGACAACCTCTCGGACGACCGCACGCGATCCGGTCGGCACCCGCAATCGGATTCTCGACGCCCTCGAATCTCTCCTGCTCGACAAAGGCATGTCCCAGGTGACGCTGGAAAGCGTCGCCGCGGCCGCCGGCGTCTCCAAGGGCGGACTGCTCTACCACTTCAAGAGCAAGGACGCGCTGCTCGCCGGACTGGTGCGCCGGCTCGGCGAACGCGCCGATCAGCAATTGCGCCATGCCGTGGACGAGGGCCATTCCGTCGCCGAGTGGTATCTGCAGACCCCGCAGCCCGACAATGACGCCGATGCACTGGACCTTGCGCTGCACCGGTCCATCCTGGCCACCATGCGCACGGTCGACGGCGCACACGGCCGCGCCGACGACGCGAACAGCACCACCGGCGCCGCGGACGACGCTCCCGCGGAGGAGACCGATCGCGCGCTCGCGGAAATGATGGGCGGCTGGAAGGGCGCACTGGACAACGAGATCCACGATCCGGTGCACGCCGAGATCGTCCGGCTCGTCGGCGACGGCGTCTACCTGCGCGCACTGCTCGGTATGCGGCCCGTGGACCCGGAGTTGTACCGGCAGCTGGTCGCCCGCCTGCTCGCGAAAACATAGAGCGACCGGACGAGGCCGTCCCTATAGACTCGGCCCCGTGTTGCCAGCCGCCACCGATCCTGTCGGTCCGCCGGCCGGCTCGGTGGGGGAACCGCACACCGAACCGGCGGCGGTCCCGATTCGCCCCATGCAGTTCCGGGAACTCCTGGATCTGCCCTTCGCACTGATCCAGACGCGCATCAAAACCCTTGCCGTACTGCTCGGCACGGCGGTGGCCGTAGCCGCCGTCGTCACCCTCGCCGTGACGGTGCTGGTCTCCGTAGCCACCGATGATTCGGACGGCGGAACCTTCTGGGGCGCACTGCTGACCGGACTGGTGGCGGCCTGGGCGCTGCGCATGTTCGTACGCGGTGTCACCGTGCCGATCGGGCTCGCGGTGGTGCACCGGCAGCCGCTGTCCTGGCGGGGTGCGCTGCATCAGCTGGCCTCCGAAGCCGGGCCGCTGCTCGGCTATCAGGTGATGTACACGCTCATCGGCATCGGTGTGCTGGCGCTGGGCGCTCCCCTGCTCATCACCCTCCCGTTCGCCGTGATCTGGCTGCTGTGGTTGCGCGCACGCCGATTCACCACGGTCCCGGCCATTTTCGATGAATCGGCCACCTTCCGGATCGCGACGCTGCGCACCAAACTGCTGATGTCCGGTTCGGACTGGCAGATCGTCGGGCTGCTCATATCGCTGCGCGGGCTGCTGCTGGTGCTGGTGGTGCCGCTGCTGGCACTGCCGCAGTTCATCTCCGGCTTCTCCGGCACACACCGCTGGACGGTGACCGTGCTGATCGTGACCGTCGCGCTGATCATGGTGGCCTTCGGGGAAATGGTGGAGTCGGCGGCCCAGGTCGTCACCTATGTGGATCGGCGCTGCCGCCGTGAAGCCTGGGACATCCGCGTTCCCGGGGCGGTCCGGCCGTGACCGATCCGCGCACCGACGAATACCGCCCGGCCCCACCGGAACCCGCGCTCGGACCCGCGGCCGCACACCTGGCCGCCGCGGAGGAAGCGGCCCGCCGGGCCGATTTCGGCACCGCGCTGCGGGAGCGGTACCGCGCCGTCACCCGCGGGCTGGAGCAGCGCGGCATCCTCGAGGTGCAGCGCGCCCGCACCGCCCGCGAAACCGCACAGGCCGCCACCGCCGTACTGCCCGGCGAGGCCATCGAACTCCCCTCGGCCGCACACAGTTTCGACGAGGTCGTATACGGCGGCCGCCCGGCGGCCGAGGCCGAATACCGGCGACTGGAACAGGCCGACCGCTACTCCGTGGCCCCGCCGCCCAAGCTGGCGCCCGCCGAGATCGCCGAGCAGCGCCGGACCCGCAAACCGAAGACGGCCCGGCGGAGGAAGAGCCGCGAACCGCTGGAACTGCCCGCGCTTCTGCGGGATTGGCGATTCTGGGCGGTGCTGGCCGGAATACTGGCCGTGCTCTTCCTCATCTATCTGGTCACCCACCTGAGCATGCCGCCGTCGACACCGCACGACACGCAGCCGCCGACCACCGCACCCCCGCCGACCACCGCTCCGCATCACCCGCCCAAGGTGAAGCCGCCGGACTTCGGCAGCGGCGACGATTCCATCTTCCAGCGCCTGCCCGACTGGGCGGCCTTCGGCGGACTGCAATTCCTGATCGCCTGGATCACCGTGCTCTGGTGGCGGGGCCGGCGGCGCGGCACCGTGGTGCGCGAACCCCGGCCGGTGGAGGCGCCCGCCAATGAACTGCTCGCGGGACAGGCCGGGCTGTACCGCAAATCCCGCGACCACGATCATGTGGCGGCCGGATTGCGCGCGGCCACCCTGCGGCGGTTGCGGCCCGCGCTCGGCGTCACCGCTGCCACCCCGCCCGAACTGGTGACCGCGGGCCTGTCCGCGCGCACCGGCTCCGACCCGGCGCTGCTGCGCGCCGCACTGTACGACCCGGTCCCGGACCGGGCCACGCTGGAAGTCGTGGCCGCACAACTCGAATGGATCGAAGCGGAGGTCTTGTGACCGGATCAGAGCCCACGGCGGTTGTCGTGGACACCAACCACGCGGTGACCGCCGAACAGGCCCAGCAGGCGCTGCTGGCCCTGCGCGCCGAGATCGGCAAGGCCGTGGTCGGCAACGACCAGGCGGTCATGTACCTGGTCCTGGCGCTGCTGTGCCACGGTCACGTCCTGCTGGAAGGTGTTCCGGGCGTGGCCAAGACGCTGCTGGTGCGGGCGCTGGCCACCGCGCTGGACCTGGAGCACGCCCGCATCCAGTTCACCCCGGACCTGATGCCAGGTGATGTCACCGGTTCGCAGATCTACGATCCGCACTCGGCGGAGTTCACCTTCCGGCGCGGACCGGTCTTCACCAATCTGCTGCTCGCCGACGAAATCAACCGCACCCCACCGAAAACCCAGTCCGCGCTGCTGGAATCCATGGAGGAGCGGCAGGTTTCGGTGGACGGCGTGCCGCGGCCGCTGCCCGATCCGTTCGTGGTGGTCGCCACCCAGAACCCCATCGAGCAGGAGGGCACCTATCCGCTGCCGGAGGCGCAGCTGGACCGGTTCCTGTTCAAGGTCGACATCCGATTGCCCGGGCGCGACGACGAATTCCGCATTCTGCAGCGGCACGCCGCCGGTTTCGATCCGCGTGATCTGGCCGCCGCCGGGCTGCGCCCGGTCGCCGGTCCGGCGCATATCGCCGCCGCCCGCCGGGCCGTCGCCCAGGTGACGCTCAGCCCCGAGGTGCTGGCCTACACGGTGGATCTGTGCCGGGCGACCCGCACCTCCCCCGCCGTCGCGCACGGTGCGTCCACCCGCGGCGCGACCGCGCTCATGGCCGCCGCCCGGGCCTTCGCCTGGTTGAACGGCCGCGGCTATGTCACCCCCGATGACGTGAAAGCCGTGGCGACAGCGGTGCTCCGGCACCGGCTGCAGCTGCGGCCCGAGCACGAGATCGAGGGCGTGACCGCCGAAGGGGTGATGGCGTCCCTGCTGATGTCCGTCCCCGTGCCGGTGTAGCCGGTGGTCGTCACCGGCCGGCTGGCCGTCGCGGCGGGCGTCGCCGCACTCTTCGTCACCTTCGTACTGCCGTCCTGGGCGGGCGTACTGCTGGCGACCGCACTGCTCGGGGCGCTGGTGCTGGCGGATCTGCTGCTGCTGGGTTCGCCGGGGGCGCTGCAGCTTTCGCGGGCCGCGCTCACCACCGTCCGCACCGGGCGCGGTATCGAGGTGGAGTTGATCGCCCTGAATACCGGTGATCGCACCCTGCGCGGCACGCTCTGGGACGACTGGCCCGCCAGTGCTCAGCCCCGCAATCACGCGCACCCGCTGAATCTGCCGTCCAACACCAGGATTCGGCTGCACACCGAGCTGACCCCCGAATATCGGGGCGACCGGGTCGCCGGTCCGGTCACCGTGCGCCTGCTCGGCCCGCTCGGCCTGGCCGGACGGCAGCTGCGCCGGGACGTCCCGGCCCGGCTGCGCGCCCTGCCGCCGTTCCGCAGCGAGAAGCTGCTCGTCTCCAAAGTCGCACAGCTGCAACATCTCGAGGGGCGCAACACCACGAATCGGCGCGGCCAGGGCACCGAATTCGATTCCTTCCGCGAGTACGTGGCCGGTGACGATGTCCGCACCATCGACTGGCGGGCCACCGCCCGGGCCGATGACGTACTGGTGCGCACCTGGCGGCCGGAGCGCAATCGGCACGTGGTCATGCTGCTCGACACCGGACGCGTGAGCGCGGGCCGCGTCGGCGACGGCACCCGCCTGGACGCCACCATCGAGGCCGCGCTACTGCTCGGCGGTCTCGCGGCCGCGGGCGGCGATTCGGTGGACCTGCTCGCCTACGACCGCACCCTGCGCGCCGAGGTGCGCGGCATCGGCGGAAAACGCCTGCAGCTCAAGCTCATGCACGCTCTCGCCGGAATCACACCGCAACTGGTCGACACCGACTACCAGGGCCTGCTCCGCACCACCCTGCAGCGCGCCCGCCGCCGCAGCCTGGTGGTGTGGTTCACGCACCTGGACGCGGCCACCGTCCAGGAGGGCCTGCTCCCCGTCCTCCCCGTCCTGTCCCGGCGCCACCGCGTACTCATCGTCTCCGTCACCGATCCGGACGTCGCCGCCGCGGCAGCCCACCGCTCCACCCTCGACGACCTCTACACCGCGGCCGCCGCCGAGAACATCCTCACCGAACACGCGATAGCCCGGGAAACCTTGCGCCGCATCGGCGTCCGCGTCATCACCGAATCCCCGGACCGGCTGCCCAGCGCCCTCGCGGATGAATATCTGGAGCTCAAGCAAACCGGGTCGATGTAAAGCCGCCCGTCTCTGTCGAACCGACCCTCGTCTTCCCGGTGCGCTTTTGGCATGCCGGGATGACGGGGGGGACCCGGGGGACGGGCGGTCTTCAGGCGACGGCGCGTGCGTATGCCGGGCGGGCGGGCGGGGGTGGGAACGCGCGGCGCTGGCGTTCGGACAGGACGGCGCCCAGGATCATCAGGGGCGGATAGCCGTTGGGGGGCGGGGTGTGCAGGCGGGCGCAGACCGTGAGGACCAGGGTGCGGCCCAGCTGGTCCTGGACGACGGGGGTCAGGGTGCCGAAGCGGATCAGGTAGCGGCGCACGGCGAGCGCCAATTCGTCGGAGAGGCCGGAGAGTTCGAGTTGCCGCGCCCAGCCCTGCAACCACGGCGGCGGGACGACCAGCGCCGCGAACGGCAGGCGGCTGCGATCGTGCACCACCACCGTTCCGGCGAGGGCATCACCGATGCGGCGGGCATTCGGTGAGCACAGCGACACCACCACGGCGATGAGACCGGTGCCCAGCATCCAGAAGTCCACGATGCCGGACAGACCGCGGGTGACCGCGTGCCGGAAGTCGATCGGCCCGCCGTCGCCGCGCACCACCCGCAGGCCCAGCGCCATCTTGCCGAGCGACCTTCCGCGCGTGAGAGTTTCGCCCAGCACCGGATAGCCGATCAGCACCGCGACCACGGTCACCACCATGGCGGTATCGCGCCAGGCCGAATCCGCGCCCCACCGGGACAGCAGCACCTGACTGCCGGGCACCAGCACCAGCCCGAGGATCAGCTGAACGCACAGGTCGAGCAGGAACGCCGCGGCCCGCGTGGGGATGCGCGCGATCGGCAGTTCGACGGCGACTGCTTCGCCGGTGGTGAAAAGGGCCATGTCACTCCTGGTGGGGGCGACTAGCATTCTTCCGAGCGAAGGCACAGGAAGGCAACCGATGGACCTGGACGCGTATACGTTCCTGCACAAACCTTCCTGGGATCGCCTGGACGCGTTGGCAACCCGCCGCAAGAAACTCACCGGCGACGAATCCGACGAACTGGTGCTGCTGTACCGGCTCACCTCACAACAGCTGGCCCGGCTGCAATCCGGATCCGCCGAGGCGGAACTGGTGGCGGGCCTGTCCGCGATCCTCACCCGGGCCCGCGGCCGGGTCCTGGGCGCGCGTATCGACACCCTGCGTGAGATCGGCCGCTTCTTCACCCACCGCTTCCCGGCGGCCGTCTACCGGGCCTGGCCGTGGTGGGTGACGGTGGCCACGGTCTTCGTGGTCGCCTCGGCGGCGGTCGGCACGTGGGTCGCGAACTCCGAATCCGCGCGCCGCGCTCTGGGCCTCGATACCGATACGGACACACTGACCCGGCCCGGTGGCGATTTCGAGACCTATTACTACGCGCATCCGCACGACGCTTTCGCGGCGCAGGTGTGGACCAATAACGCGACGGTGGCGGCCATGTCGCTGTTCACCGGGATACTCATCCTGCCCGCGGTGTACGTAATGGCCATGAATGCCCTCAATGTGGGCATCAGCGCAGGTCTGATGTCGGACGCCGGGCGCCTGGACGCCTTCTTCGGCTACATCCTGCCGCACGGAATGCTGGAGCTGACCGCCATTTTCGTGGCCGGCGGCGCGGGCCTGAAACTGGGCTGGACACTGATCGATCCGGGCCGGGAATCCCGGCCGCAGGCCCTGGCCCGGCAGGGCCGCGCCACCGCCGCGATTGCCCTGGGCCTGGTCGTGGTGCTGCTGATCTCGGGATTCATCGAAGGATTTGTCACACCCAGCGGACTGCCGACCGCGGTGCGGATCGGAATCGGGGCGCTCGTCGAACTCGGTTTCCTGGCCTATGTGTTCGGCCTGGGACGGCGCGCGGTGCTCGAACAGGAGACCGCGGAGGCGGCGGCGCATTCGCCGAGTGGAATCGAGCACATGTCGGGCAATCCCGCGCACACCCCGGGCAATTCGCTCGGGGGCGACCCGGATCCGGTTGCGGGAGCGGCGAGTTCGACGCTGGTGGCAACGGCCCGGAAGTGATTTCCACTGGCCGCAGCGAGTCCGGCTCAGCTGCGGCCAGCGTTACCGTCGACTCTACACAAACGTTATGGGTACGCAACCTCCGACTTGCTCACCGGACGTATAACGCGACCAGGCGAAATGCCCTTTGCGCGAAGGCAACTCGAGCAGTCCGCTAATGTCCAGCTTCTACATTGCCGGCGGTCTGCGGAGGCTAATGAAACCACCCGCGCGGTACCGTTGACGCACTCGATTCGACCCCTTGCACGTGCACCGCGAGAACCCCTGTCGAATGGTTTGCCGATTAGTCCGGCCAATACTCATCACAAGCGGTTCAACCCGCGTTAAGCTGGTGTTTCTCACCTGCTCAGCACCATTGCCGAGCAGTCGCTTCGGGGGAAACAAACTGCAAGTTTGTTTAACTCTGTTTTGACTTAATGCCCGTCAGGCAATGGTCGGAGAAAATCGGGCAGATACCCGATGTGGCACCTTCCGGCAATCGATTTACACCCCTCCGCGGACCGTCGGAGGCCATCCGGCAACGCCTCGGCCGAGGAGTTCACACCGTGGTTGCGATCTTCGTCACACCTGTTCTGACCTGCGGGTTCGGCAAGCTACCCACAAGCCTTCGAGGGGTGCGGAAATGACAGTAGGCCCGATCCGGAATCCGGATCGGGCCTACTGTTTGTGGGCGAAGGGGGACTTGAACCCCCACATCCTTTCGGATACTGGCACCTGAAGCCAGCGCGTCTGCCATTCCGCCACTCGCCCGAGCGACTCGAAGAACGTATCACGGCCCGTGTGCCAAAACGAAATCACCAGGTAACCGGCGCTGGGGGCGGCGGATGCCCGCACGGGAACCCTGACCCGTTTCCGGGAGTTACAGGGGTGGACGATGGTGGATATCATGCAATCACCGTGTCCCCGCGGTGACACGCCATGTCCGCGTGCCGCCCACGTTGCCAGGAGACCAGACACGCCGCACGCTCACTTCGATGTAACCGCACTCGAGGGAGCGTCCTGACCCGAGAGGAGGGGCGATGGGGATCGTTTCGCGATTCGAACGTCGCCTCCAGGGCGCTGTCGGTGACGTCTTCGCCCGCGCCTTCGGTGGCAGCGTGGTTCCGCAGGAGGTCGAAGCCGCGTTGCAGCGCGAGGCGGCGGACCATATCCAGGACCTCGGCAGCGGACATCTGCTGGCTCCGAACAGCTACGTCATCACCATCAACGAGTCGGACCTGGGGCAGCTCGTCCAGGGCGAGGGACAGGCCGACCACGACCTCGCAGTGCGGGCTTTCGCCAAACACTTACAGGACTACATCCGTGAGCAAGGCTGGCAGACGTACGGCGAAGTGCACGTGGAGTTCGAGGCATCCCCTACGCTGCACACCGGACAGTTCAGGACACGCGGCCGTGTGGACCCGGACGCCGTCGGCGGAACCGCCGAGCGCCGGGCGGGTCCGGCGCCGGCACCTGAACGCACACCACGACCCAACCCGCAACCAGGAGCTGGCCCCATGACGCAGAACTCAGGCTACGACCCGAGTCGTGAGCCCGCGGAGTCCGATCCACGTTCCCGCGGGTACGCGCCCCCGCCCGCGAGCCGCCCGGCTCCGCAGGGCTACGGCGAATACGGCCGCGGCGGTGTGCCGGCGCAGTCGCAGTACCCCGATCAGCCCGGTTATGCCGCGCCCGATCAGCAGGGCTACGGCGAGTACCAGAACGGCTACGACTACAACCAGCCGGGCGGTGCCGGCTACGGCGCGGCCCCGCAGGGTGGTTACGCCGAGCCGGGCTACGGGCAGCAGCCCGGGTACGCCGATCAGGCCTACGGGCAGCAGCCCGGCTACGCCGACCAGGCGTACGGGCAGCAGCCGGCCGGGTACGAGCAGGGCTATGCCGAGCCCGGCTACGGCCAGCAGGGCTACGCCGAGGGCGGCCAGCCGGGTTATGCCGAGCCGGGTTACGGCCAGCAGGCGTACGAGCAGCAGGGCTACGGGCAGCAGCAGGGCTATGCCCAGCAGCCCGGCTATGCCGATCAGGCCTACGGGCAGCAGCCGGAGCAGGCCTACGGCCAGCAGCCCGGCTATGCCGACCCCGCGTACGGCCAGCAGCCCGCCGGGTACGAGCAGGGCTATGCCGACGAGCAGGGTTACGCCCAGCAGCCGGGCTACGGCCAGCAGGCCGGGTATGCGGCGCCGGCCGGCCGCGCGGCCGCCTCGGGCTACTCCGCCACCCTGCAGCTGGACGACGGCTCCGGCCGCACGTACCAGTTGCGCGAGGGCAGCAATATCATCGGCCGCGGGCAGGACGCGCACTTCCGCCTGCCCGATACCGGAGTTTCGCGGCGCCACATCGAAGTTCGATGGGACGGCCAGACCGCGATGCTCTCGGATCTGGGTTCCACCAATGGGACGCTGGTCAACGGCTCTCCCGTACAGGATTGGCAGCTCGCCGACGGGGATGTCATCCGCGCCGGGCATTCCGAGATCCTGATCCGGATCGTCTGATCCCGTAAGCTCGCGAAGCAGGTCACGATATGGCTCGAGATTCCTCGGTCGTATCGTGATCGCAACCGGTCTACGGCCCTATGATGCTGCCAATACTCACGGTGGCGCAGGGCCGCGCTGACCAGCAACCGGTTGCGGGTCCGCGGAGCTTTTTCCGTATCGACAGCCCGTACGTACGACACGGTCGAACAGGAGGTGGAGCACCGTGCAGGGATTGATCCTGCAACTCACCCGTGCGGGGTTCCTGCTGTTGTTGTGGCTGTTCGTGTGGGCCGTGCTCCGGACCTTGCGCAGTGATATCTACGCGGCCTCCGGCATTCGGGTCGCACCTCGGGCCCAAGGCGGCTCCGCGGTGCTCCCATCCTTGCGCCGAGGCCAGAAGGGCGCCAAATATCTCGTGGTGACTCAGGGTTCACTCGCCGGCACCCGCATCTCACTCGGCACACAGCCGGTGCTGATCGGGCGCGCGGACGATTCCACACTGGTCCTCACCGACGACTACGCCTCCACCCGTCATGCGCGACTCTCGCCGCGCGGGGAGGACTGGTATGTCGAGGATCTCGGTTCCACCAATGGGACCTACCTCGACCGGTCGAAGGTCACCACCCCGGTGCGAGTTCCACTCGGCACCCCTGTCCGTGTCGGGAAGACTGTGATCGAGCTGCGATCGTGACTCTTGTTCTCCGCTATGCAGCGCGCAGCGACCGTGGTCTCGTCAGAGCCAACAACGAGGATTCCGTCTACGCGGGTGCGCGCCTGCTCGCCCTCGCGGACGGCATGGGCGGCCACGCCGCCGGTGAAGTCGCCTCGCAGTTGATGATCGCCGCGCTGGCGCATCTCGACGATGACGAGCCCGGCGACGATCTGCTCGGCAAGCTGGATCGTGCTGTGCACGAAGGTAATGCCTCCATCGCCGATCAGGTCGAGGAGGAACCGGAACTCGACGGCATGGGCACCACGCTCACCGCCATCCTGTTCGCCGGCCGCAAACTCGGCCTGGCCCATATCGGTGACTCCCGCGGCTACATGCTCCGCAATGGTGAACTCACCCAGATCACCCGCGACGACACCTTCGTGCAGTCGCTGGTCGACGAGGGCCGGATCACCCCGGAGCAGGCGCACACCCACCCGCAGCGGTCGCTGATCATGCGGGCGCTCACCGGCAATGAGATCGAGCCCACGCTGGTGATGCGGGAGGCCCGCGCCGGCGATCGGTATCTGCTGTGCTCCGACGGTCTGTCGGATGTGGTCAGCGACGAGACCATCGCCAACACCATGCGCGAGGGCAGCACCGACGAATCCGCCGACCGGCTCATCGAATTGGCGCTGCGCAGTGGCGGTCCCGACAATGTGACCGTCGTCGTCGCCGATGTCATCGATCTGGATTACGGCCAGAGCCACCCCATCGTGGCCGGCGCCGCCTCCGGTGAGGACGAGGACACTCCCCCGCCGAACACCGCCGCCGGCCGGGCCGCCGCCATGCGCCCGCCGCGGGCCGCACCGCGCCGGGCCGTCCAGGCGCCGGAGCCGGAACCGCCGAAGAAGAGCCACAAGCTGCGCTGGATCGGGCTGTCGCTCGCCCTGCTCATCGCCATCGGCGCCGGGCTCACGGTGGGCTACAACATGATTCGCGGCAACTACTACGTCGGCGCCGATCACGACAAGGTCGTGGTGCTGCGCGGGCTGCCGGGTTCGGTGCTGGGCTATTCGATTCGCGATGTGGATCAGTCCGCCTGCGTCACCCGCAGCGGAGATCTCCAGATGACGTCTCCCGGTGGGGATTTCCCGTCGGGCTGCCGCAGTCTGCAGCTCACCGATCTGAAGCCGACCGGGCGTGATTCGGTCGACAAGGGTCTGCCGCCGGGGTCCCGCGACGACGCCATCAAGCAGTTGCAGAGCCTGACCCGCAACGATCTGCTGCCGCCGTGCGAGAAGCAGCAGCCGGTGGTGCCGCCCGTCGTCACCCCGCCGGTCGATCCGAACGCCCCTCCGGTCACCACCACCGCGGCGGCCCCGCCGACCACCACCGTGCCCGGCGCTCCGGCCGGCTCCGGTGACAATCATCAGCTGGAACCGCGTGCACCGGTTCCGTCCACCACGATCGCGCCGCAGACGCCGGGGCAGAACTGCAGGGTGGCGGACTGATGTCCGCACCGGCACCACCGTCCGCTGGGGCCTTTCCCAGTCCACCGGGCGGATTCGCTCCCGCGCCTCCGCCGTCCACCCGGCGGAACGTGGAACTGCTGCTGCTCGGTCTGGCGGCAGTGGTGACGACGGTGTCGCTGGTGCTGGTCGAGGCCAGTCAGGAACAGGAGATCACGTGGGAGATCGCCAAACTCGGCGCCGCCTACCTGGCCCTGTTCGGGGTGGCGCATTTGGCGGTCCGCCGGTACGCACCCTTCGCCGATCCCCTCCTACTACCCATCGTGGCCCTGCTGAACGGGCTCGGGCTGGTGCTGATCCATCGACTCGACCTGGCCGAGAAGCAGGACGCCTTCCTCGCTTCGCAGCCCATCCCCTCCCCCGATGCCAACCAGCAGGTGCTGTGGACGGGGTTGGGGATGGTGGTTTTCACGGGCCTGTTGATTCTGCTGCGGGACTACCGCACGCTGGCCCGTTACGCCTACACGCTCGGCCTGGTCGGGCTGGCCGCGCTGGCCCTCCCGGCCGTGCTGCCGGACCGGTTCTCCCAGGTGAACGGCGCCAAGATCTGGATTCGACTGCCCGGCTTCAGTGTTCAGCCCGGCGAGTTCGCGAAGATCCTGCTGATCATCTTCTTCGCGGGGGTGCTGGTCGCCAAGCGTGATCTGTTCACCGCCGCGGGCAGGCACGTATTCCGGCTGGAACTGCCGCGCGCCCGGGATATGGGTCCGATCCTGCTGGTCTGGATCGTCTGCGTCGGCGTGCTGGTGGTTGAGAAGGACCTCGGCACCTCGCTGCTCATCTTCTGCACGGTGCTGTGCATGCTCTACATCGCGACCGAGCGGGTCGGCTGGGTGGCGGTCGGCACGGTGCTGCTGGCCATCGGATTCGTCTTCGCCTACAACGCCTTCGGGCATGTGCGGGTGCGCGTCGAGACCTGGCTGCACCCGTTCGCCGACTACAACAACACCGGCTATCAGATTTCGCAGTCGCTGTTCGGGCTGGCCACCGGCGGTCTCGCCGGGACCGGGCTGGGCAGCGGGCGGCCGTCACAGGTGCCGTTCGCCAAAACCGACTTCATCATCTCCGCGATCGGTGAGGAGCTCGGCCTGATCGGGCTCTCCGCCGTGCTGATGCTGTTCTGCGTGTTCGTGATTCGCGGCATCCGCACCGCGCTCGCGGTGCGCGACAGCTTCGGCAAGCTGCTCGCGGCGGGGCTGGCCTTCACCATCGCCATCCAGGTCTTCGTGGTGGTCGGCGGTGTCACCAAGCTGATTCCGCTGACCGGCCTCACCACACCGTTCATGTCCTACGGCGGCTCTTCGCTGCTGGCCAACTACGCGCTGGTGGCGCTGCTGATCAAGGTGTCCGATGCGGCGCGGGCGCCGGCCCCGGTCCGGAAGAAGCCGCAGGAGTCCATCACCGACGCGCCCACCGAACTGCTGCGGCGACCGAAGGGGGGCACCGCGTGAACACACCGCTGCGCCGCGTGGCCATGGCGGTCATGCTGATGATCGTGGCTCTGCTGGCCAATGCCACCTACGTGCAGGTGATCAAGGCCGACAGTCTGCGCAACGATCCGCGCAATGTGCGGGTGCTGCTGGACGAGTACGCGCGTCAGCGCGGCCAGATCTCCGCACAGGGCACCGTGCTCGCGAGCTCGGTCTCCACCGACGATCGCTACAAGTACCTGCGCACCTACCCGACCGATCCGCTGGCCTACGCGCCGGCGACCGGTTTCTACTCCATGCAGTACGGCAGCACCGGACTCGAGCACGCCGAGGATTCGGTGCTCAACGGCTCCGACAATCAGCTGTTCGGGCGGCGGCTCATCGATATGATCTCCGGCCGGGATCCGCGCGGCGGCAATGTGATCACCACGTTGAACCCGGCCATGCAGAAGGTCGCCTACGACCAGCTGACGGCCAAGGGCTACACCGGATCCGTGGTGGCGATCGAGCCGAGCACCGGGCGCATTCTGACCATGGTGTCCACCCCGTCCTACGATCCCAATCTGCTCTCCGGGCACGACGGGGCCGCGTCCTCACAGGCCTGGGAGACGCTGCAGGCGGATCCGCGCCAGCCCATGCTGAATCGTGCTGTCTCGCAGACGTATCCGCCGGGCTCCACGTTCAAGGTGATCACCGCGGCCGCCGCGCTGTCCGGCAATATCGCGCAGACGACCGACCAGTTCACAGCGGCGCCGCGAATCACCCTGCCGGACACCACAACCACGCTGGAGAACTACAACGGCACGCACTGCGGTGCGGGCGACGCCGCCACCGTATCCATGGCCGACGCGTTCAAGCTGTCGTGTAACACCGCTTTCGCAGAGGTCGGTATGAAGGTGGGGGCCGCGAAACTCAAGGACGAGGCCGCGGCCTTCGGCGTCGGCCAGCACCCCAATATTCCGATGCCGTGGGCGGACAGCACCGTCGGCACCATTCCCGACGCACCGGCACTCGCCCAGAGCAGTATCGGGCAGCGCGATGTGGCGCTCACCCCGCTCGACAACGCGGTCATCGCGGCGACCGTCGCCAATGGCGGCGTCCGCATGCAGCCGCATTTGGTGGACCAGCTGCAAGCCCCCGATCTGAGCACATTGGAGACCATCAAGCCGATGTCGGTCGGGCAGGCGATCAGCGCACCGGTGGCCACCCAGCTCACCAACATGATGATCGAATCGGAGAAGAACACCACGGGAGGGGGACAGAGCGCGTACACGATCGCGTCCAAGACGGGCACCGCCGAACACGGCACCGATCCGCGCAACACCCCTCCGCACGCCTGGTACATCGCCTTCGCACCGGCGCAGAACCCGAAGATCGCGATCGCGGTGATCGTCGAGAACGGCGGCGACCGGGCACTGGCCGCCACCGGTGGGTCGGTGGCAGCGCCGGTCGCCCGCGCGGTGCTCAACGCCGGGCTGGGGAGCTGAACGACATGAACGCGCAAGGTAGACAGGGTCGGAAATGCTGAACAACGGTGCATTGATCGCGGACCGCTACCGGCTGCATCGGCTGATCGCCACCGGTGGAATGGGCCAGGTCTGGGAAGCTCTCGACACACGACTCGATCGCCGGGTCGCGGTGAAGGTGCTCAAGGCGGAATTCTCCGCCGACCCCACCTTCCGCCATCGCTTCCGCACCGAGGCCCGGACCACCGCGCAGCTCAATCACCCCGGCATCGCAGGCATCTACGACTACGGCGAGACCATGGATCCCTCGGGCGGCGAAACCGCCTATCTGGTCATGGAACTCGTACAGGGCGAACCGCTCAACGCGGTGCTGAGCCGGCTCGGCCGGCTGTCGGTCCAGCAGGGTCTGGACATGCTCGAGCAGACCGGGCGCGCACTGCAGGTCGCACACGCCGCGGGCGTGGTGCACCGGGATGTGAAGCCCGGCAACATACTTGTGACGCCGACGGGTCAGGTGAAGATCACCGACTTCGGCATCGCCAAGGTGGTCGACGCCTCGCCGGTCACCAAGACCGGCATGGTCATGGGCACCGCCCAGTACATCGCGCCGGAGCAGGCCACCGGCGAGGACGCCACCTCCGCCTCCGACGTGTACGCGCTCGGCGTGGTCGGCTACGAGGCGCTCGCCGGCGAGCGGCCGTTCACCGGTGACGGCGCGCTCACCGTGGCCATGAAGCATGTGCGCGAAACGCCGCCGCCGCTGCCGGCCGATCTGCCGCCGAACGTGCGCGAACTCATCGAAGTCACCATGGCGAAGGATCCGCAGCAGCGGTTCGCCACCGGCGGCGAATTCGCCGACGCGGTGGCCGCCGTGCGGTCCGGTAGACGGCCCCCGCCCACCGGCGGTATGGCGACCACCGCCATGACCAGCGGGGCCGCCCGCATCATGCCGCCCGACGGGCCGACCGTCATGATTCCCGGCGGCCGCGGCGACCAGCCCACCATGCGGTACTCCACCCCGTCGCAGCAGATGCGGCAGCAGCAGCCCGGCGACGGCGCCACCGTCATGATGTCGGGTCCGCGCCCGCCCGCCGGACCGGTCACCCTGGCTCCGGCGGCGACCGGCGGGGATGGTGGCGGGCGCTTCACCAACAGCCAGAAGGCCATGGCCGGACTCGGTGTCGGTGCGCTGATCCTCGGCGGCGCAGCGGCTTTCGTGCTGCTCAGCGGCTCGCCGCCGGAGTCGACGCCGAACACCCGCACCAGCGTGGTGGTCGCACCGCCGCCGGTCATCACCACGACAACACCACCGCCGACCACGACCACCCGGGAGCGGCCGGTGCCGCCGCCCGTCGTGACGACCGACGATCCGCCGACCACGACGGACGCGCCCACGACCACACCAGCGCCGACGACGACACCGCAGAACACGACCACGCCGCAGACGACGACGCCGCAGAACACGACCACCCGGCCGGCCTGGCCGACCACCAGTCGCTACCCCCGCCCCACCTGGGACATACCATCATGGCCAGCGGTTCCCGGTGCCCGCGGATACGGCAACGGACACGATGAGTACGGGCAAGCGGTACCCGGAGCCGGTGGATACGCAGGAACGTCGGACAGCAGTGCTCCAGTCATCCCCCAAGGACAGTCATGACGACCCCGAAGAATCTCTCGTCCCGCTACGAGCTGGGCGAGATCATCGGCTTCGGTGGCATGTCCGAGGTACACAAGGCGCGCGATCTACGCCTCGGCCGCGATGTGGCGATCAAGGTGCTGCGCGCCGACCTGGCCCGGGACCCCACCTTCTATCTGCGTTTCAAGCGTGAGGCGCAGAATGCGGCGGCGCTGAACCATCCCGCCATCGTCGCCGTCTACGACACCGGTGAGGCCGAGATCGACGGCGGCCCACTGCCTTACATCGTGATGGAGTACGTCGACGGCGACACCCTGCGTGACATCGTGCGCGGCAAGGGCCCGATGGCCCCGCGCCGCGCCATGGAGGTCATCGCGGATGTGTGTGCGGCGCTGGACTTCTCGCACCGCAACGGCATCGTGCACCGGGATATGAAGCCCGCCAACATCATGATCAACCGCGCGGGCGCGGTGAAGGTGATGGACTTCGGCATCGCACGCGCGCTGGCCGACAGCTCCAACCCCATGACGCAGACCGCCGCCGTCATCGGCACCGCCCAGTACCTCTCCCCCGAGCAGGCCCGCGGCGAGCAGGTGGACGCGCGCTCCGACGTGTACTCCGTCGGCTGTGTGCTCTTCGAAATCCTCACCGGCGAACCACCTTTCACCGGTGATTCGCCCGTCGCCGTGGCGTACCAGCATGTGCGCGAAGACCCGCGGCTGCCCTCGCACGTGCACCCCGGCGTACCGCGCGAACTCGACTCCGTCGTGCTCAAGGCCATGAGCAAGAACCCGGCCAACCGGTATCAGACCGCCGCCGAAATGCGCGCCGATCTGATCCGGGTGCTGGGAGGGCAGAAGCCCACCGCGCCCATGGTCATGAACGACGAGGATCGCAATAATTTCCTCGACGACGATCTGCCGCCGCCGCGCAGCTACCGCACGGTCGAGCGCCGCGACGACACCACCGAACAGGAACTCGTCGAGGCCGGCCGTGGTGGCGGAGGCGGCGGCGGCGGACGCCGGAACGGGCTCATCGCGGCCGTCGTCGTCGCCGTGCTCGCCGTCGGCGGCGTGCTGTTCTGGGCGTTCGTCGGACCCGGCAGCCATGCCGACCAGGTGGCGGTGCCCGAGCTCTCGAACCAGAATTACCAACTCGCACAGCGGGATCTGGAGAAGCTCGGCTTCAGCGTCGCGATTCAGAACAAACCGGACCCGAAGGTCGCGCAGGACAATGTGATCGCCACCCAGCCCCTGGGCGGCTCCCGCATCGACAAGGGCAGCACGATCACCTTGCAGGTCTCCAGCGGACCGTCGCAGGTGGCGGTGCCGCGCCTGGCCGGATTGACCCAGCAGCAGGCCGAACAGCAGCTCAATTCCGTTGGGCTGCGGCTCAATCCGGATGTGCGCCGGGAAGCCTCCAGTGTCGACGAGAAGGACAAGGTCACCAGCCAGAATCCGGTCGAGGCGCAGAAGATCGACACCGGCGGGCAGGTCACCATCAGCCTCGGCTCCGGCCCGGACAAGGTCCGCGTCCCGGATGTCGTCGGCCAGTCCATCGATGTGGCGCAACCGAATCTGACCGACAGCTCGGGTTTCAAGGTCACCATTCAGGAAGTGCCGAGCAATCAGGCCAAGGGCACCGTGATCAGCACCGATCCGGCCGCCGGCACCCAGGCCGACAAGGGTTCGACGGTGACCGTGCAGGTCGCCTCCGGTGATCAGATCCCCATGCCCAGCCTCATCGGCCTCTCCCCCGGGCAGGCCGCCGACGCGCTGCGGCAGCGCGGCTGGAACGGGCAGATCAGTCAGAACACGCAGAGCACGCTGGATCCCAGCGGGGTCGGCCGCATCATCGCCCAGCAGCCGTCCGCCGGATCGTCCATCGCCAAGAATCAGACGGTGACCATTACCGTCGGCGCGTCACTGCTCGGCCCGCCGTGAGTTGATACGCCTTGGGGGTGTGCGGGATTCCCGCGCACCCCCTTTTTTCATAGTTGCAGGTGCCGGTTCATGGACATGGCTTCATCTGCGAGATCGGACAATTCGACTACCTCGATGCCGTGCTCGCGGAGTTTCTCCACACCCTGGCAGTTGTCCACAAAGGTGCCGGGTTCGCGCCAGGCGATGACCACGCGCCGAATGCCCGCCGCCAGAATGCGATCCGTGCACGGCGCGCGGTCCTTGCTGCCGCGCTGCGAACAGGGCTCCAGGGTGCTGTAGAGGGTGGCGTGCGGCAGGCGCGGGTCGTCGCCGAGCTTGTTCAGCGCGGATTCCTCGGCGTGCACCTTGTCATCGGTCTCCCGGGACCAGCCGTGCATGATCTCGACACCGTCCGCGCCGACGATCACCGCGCCGACGGAGAAGGCGGTGTCACTGGGCGGGCACAGGCGCGCCAGGCCGATGGCATGCCGCATCCAGCCCCGATCCCCCCGTGTTTCATCCGGCACTCGAATCCTCCTTCGGCAGATAGCGCAGCAGGGCGATATCACCGATCCGGCTGACCTCGGCCAGCTGCATGCGGTGTCGAGAACTATCCACAATTGTCCCCAGGAAGCGGGGCGCGGCCGGATCACCGATCACCAGCGGCGCGATCGCCATGCTGATCTCGTCGACCAGACCGGCCGCCAGGAAGGCGGTGTGGATGGCGCCGCCGCCCTCCACCATCAGGCGGGCGATATCGCGTTTGCCGAGATCGTCCAGCAGGGTCGCGAAATCGACCGCCGCACCCAGGGATACGACCTCCGCGAGATCGTCCAGGCGGTCACCGATCCGCGCCGCACCGGAATCGGTGGTGTAGACCAGCCTTTCGCCGCCGTGCTGCCAGAACCGCAGCGCCGGATCGAGATCCCCGGCCGCGGTGACGATCACCCGCAGCGGATATTCGGGCTGCCCGGCCGCGAGCCGCTGCAACCGCCGGTCCGGATTGCTGACCAGCAGCCGCGGATTGTCGCTGCGCAGCGTCTGCGCGCCGATCAGAATCGCGTCGGAGGCGGCGCGCAGCGCATCGACCCGATCGAAATCGGCCGCATTGGACAGCAGCAGCCGATCCGGTCCGGCATCGTCGATATAGCCGTCGATGCTGACTGCCACCGACAGCAGCACATGCGGTCGCCCTCGACCGGTCGTCATGCCCCGCTCATTCGGTATGCCGTCATACCAGCGCCGCGACCTCCGCCTCGAGGGTCTTCACGAGCGCCTCGGCGGGACGCTCGCCGCACACGCCCAGCCAGTTCGCCAGCATGCGATGCCCGCCCTGGGTGAGCACCGATTCGGGATGGAACTGCACCCCCTGGATCGGCAGGGTGCGATGCCGCATGGCCATGACGATGCCGGATTCGGTGCGGCCCAGCACCTCCAGCTCCGGCGGCATGGTCTCCTCGAGCACGGTCAGGGAGTGGTAGCGGGTGGCCGTGAACGGATCCGGCAGACCGGCCAGTACGCCCGCGCCGATGTGGAAGACCTCGCTGGTCTTGCCATGCAACAGTTCCGGGGCGCGGGTCACGGTGGCGCCGAACGCCACGCCGATCGCCTGATGGCCCAGGCAGACCCCGAGCAGCGGGCGCTCGTGCCGGGCGCAGGCCTTGACCAGTTCGATGCTGACGCCCGCGCGCTCCGGCGTGCCCGGGCCGGGGCTGATCAGAATTCCGTCGAACTCCTGCACGACGGCATCGAGATCAGCCAATTGCGGATCGTCATTGCGCCAGACAACAGCCTCGGCACCCAGCTGTCCTAGATACTGGACCAGGTTGAACACGAAGCTGTCGTAGTTGTCGACGACCAATACACGCATGATTCGAGACTAGTGGGCGGGTCCCGCCGCGTCGCATGCAATACCGTCGTTTATTCCCCCAGAGTGGCTCGCACAGGTTGTGCTCGAGTGACCTGGGATAATGTCTACCGAGACTGCACGCCGAAACTGAGGACGTCATGCCCAAGTCGAAGGTCCGGAAGAAGACCGACTACACGATCAACCCGGCCAGCCGCACGCCTGTGAAGGTGAAGTCGGCCGGCCCGTCGCCGGTCTGGTACGTCGCCATCATGCTGGGCTTCATGCTCGCGGGTCTGGTGTGGTTGCTGGTGTATTACCTGGCAGCCGAGCACATCACCTGGATGAGCGATCTGGGCGCGTGGAACTTCCTGATCGGGTTCGGCCTCATGGTCGTGGGCCTGATCATGACCATGCGCTGGCGATGAGTTCCTTACACCACTGTTATTCATGCACACCTGTGGATGAGCTTGTGGACAACTCGAGGAGAAAGTGGGGAAAGTGACTGCTGAGCCCCAGCTCTCCTGGTCCACACCCCCGGCCGCGCTGGCCGTTTGCGGCCTCGGCGGCATCATCCTCGCCGTGGCCGTCGTCGTCTCGAACGACGGCCCGGGACGGCTGCTCATCGGCCTGGCCGCGCTCGGCCTGCTCTTCTTGGCCGGAATGGGACTGCGGCAGCGCCCGCGCCTGTCCGTGGAGCCCGGGCCGGTGCCGCACATCGTGGTGCGCGGCCTCACCGGACCGCAGTACTACACACCCGAGCAGGTGCTGCGCGCCCGCGTGGTGAGCTATCGCCGCCTCGGACGCCGCATGCCCATGCTGGAGATGGATGTGGATCACCAGGGCGAGGAGAAGCTGATCATCTTCGGGCGCTGGGATCTCGGCACCCGGCCGGAGAACGTGCTCGACACGTTGCGCGGCTATCTCGTGAATCAGTAGCGCCTCACCGCACGCCCGTCAGTACAGCGTCGGCGCGCCCACCACGGTGACGATCACCGCGATCAGGCCCACCGCGGCCACCGCGATCCAGCCGATCCGCATGGCCAGGGCGGGCGTACTCGCGCGCAACCAGCGCGGCAGGTACAGGATGCCGCCGGCCGCGACGGTACCGGCCAGCAGGCCGCCCAGATGCGCCCAGACGGAAATGCCCGGCACCGAGAAGGTGATGATCAGGTTGATCACCAGCAGCACCATGATCTGGGTGAGGTTCTGCCGCGTCCGCAGCATCACCACGGCCACCGCGCCGAACAATCCGAAGATCGCGCCCGAGGCGCCCGCCGAGGCCGTCAGCGGATCCGACAGCACGGTCACCGCCGCCGAACCGCCCAGCAGCGAGACCGCGTACACCGACAGGTACCGGGCCCGGCCCAGCGCGATCTCGCAGTAGGGGCCGAGCACGTACAGCGCGAACATGTTCGCCAGCAGGTGGATCGGGCCGTAGTGCAGGAACGCGGAGCCGATCACCCGCACCCACTGCCCGTGCCCGACCAGCGCCGGCACCAGCATCCAGTCCACGAACAGATCCGAGCGCTGGTTGTCCATCACACTGCGGGCCTGGAATGCGGTGATCGCGAAGACCAGTACATTCACCGCGATGAGTGACCAGGTGACATACGGTTCCGGGCGCTTGGACTGTACCGACCCGGCCTGATTGCGGACCGGCCGCACATCCTGGCGGCCCTGCTGCACGCACTCCACGCAGTGCTGCCCGACCGCGGCCGGGGTCAGGCACTCCGGGCAGGACGGGCGCCCGCACCTGGTGCAGGCCAGACCGGTGGGGCGGTCGGGATGGCGGTAGCAGGTCGGTGCGGGCTGCTGCGGATTCATGGCGAATTCTCTTCGGGGTAGGCCGGATTCAGGAGAGCGTGATCCCGGAGATCTTGATCTCGTCCTTGGGCCGATCATTGCGGTCGGTGGCGGCATTCGCGATCGCATCGACGATCTTGCGCGAATCCGGGTCCACCACCTCGCCGAAAATCGTGTGCTTGCGGTTCAGGTGCGACTGCGGGCCGACCGTGATGAAGAACTGCGAGCCGTTGGTGGCCGGTCCGGCATTGGCCATGGCCAGCAGGTAGCCGCGATCGAAACGCAGGTCCGGGTGGAACTCGTCCTTGAACTCGTACCCCGGGCCGCCGCGTCCGGTGCCGGTCGGATCGCCGCCCTGGATCATGAAGCCGTCGATGATGCGGTGGAAGATCGACCCGTCGTAGAACGGGCCCTCGGTGGTGCCGGAGGCGTTCGCGGTCGTATAGGGCGCGGTGCCGTCGGCCAGGCCGATGAAATTGCGGACCGTCGCGGGGGCGTGGTTACCGAAGAGCGCGATCTTGATGTCGCCCTGATTGGTGTGCAGCGTCGCAACAGCAGTCTGATTCGGTGAGGTCACGCAGCACAGCGTAGAGGCCGGGGTGGACTGCGCGGTTCCACGGCACACCAACAGCGACCGTGACCTGCTCGATGCGATTCCCTGCCCGGAATCGGGCACAAATGTTGGCGAAATGACATTCATCGGGCAGGCTCAGGGCGTGACTGACGGGGTTCCGGTCGATCTGGTGCGCCATGTGGCGGCCTCTACGGGGCTGCCCGACGCCATCGCGGCGCGGGTGGTCGCCGATGTCGTCGGATATTTCGACGAAACGGCAGAGCAGTTCGTGCGCCGCAGACACGCCGAACTGCAACGCCGCCAGGTGCGCAATGCCGAAATCTGGCAGCGCATCGCGAGCGAACTGGCGCAATACCGGGTGGCCGCCCCCGAATTCACCGAACGGCAGCTGCGCCGCATCGTCTACGGATAGACAGAGGAGAGCTTCGCGCAATGTGTGGAATCGTCGGATACATCGGGCACCGTGAGTCCGTGCCGGTCCTGCTCGAGGGCCTGCACCGCCTCGAATACCGGGGCTACGACTCCGCCGGACTGGCCGTGCCGCACCGCGGCCGGCTGCGGATCACCAAAACCCAGGGCCGCGTGCAGGATCTGCGCAATCGCGTCGACGCGGAGGGCGCGCGCCTGCGCGGCACCGTCGGCATCGCACACACCCGCTGGGCCACCCACGGTGAACCCAGTGACGCCAATGCGCATCCGCACACCGACGGCAGCGGGCGGATCGCCGTGGTGCACAACGGCATCGTGGAGAACGCCGAACAACTGCGCGCCGCACTGACCGCCGACGGCGTGGAATTCCTCTCCGACACCGATACCGAGGCCATCGCGCATCTCATTGCCGCCTGCCTCGACGATACGGAGTCGCTCGAGGACGCCGTCCGCACCGCACTGCACAGTGTCGAAGGCACTTTCGGTCTGCTGGTGCTGGATTCGCGCCGTCCCGACGAACTCGTCGTGGCCCGCAACGGCAGCCCCATCGTGCTCGGCGTCGGCGACGGCGAGATGTTCGTGGCCTCCGATGTGGCGGCACTGGTGCACCACACCCAGCGTGTGGTCTTCCTCGACGACGGCGAACTGGCCACCGTGAAGGCGGGCGAATTCCGCACCAGCACACTGGGACTGGATGCCAGCCGGACCGACAAAACGCCCACCACCATCGATATGGCGGCCGAGGACTACGCACTCGGCGGCTATCCGGACTTCATGCGCAAGGAAATGGCCGAACAGCCCGACGCGGTCCGCCGGGCACTGCGCGGCCGGCTCGACGAACGCTTCGCCACCGCGATTCTGGGCGGGCTGAACATGGACGCGCGGGAACTGCGCGGCATTCGCAAGGTCGTCTTCCTCGGCTGCGGCTCCGCCTATTACGCGGGGCAGCTGGGCGCCCAGCTGATCGAGGAACTGGCGCGCATCCCCGCGACCGCCGAACCCGCCTCCGAATTCCGCTACCGCAATCCGGTCGTCGATCCGGACGCGCTGTACATCGCCATCAGCCAGTCCGGCGAGACCCTGGACACCCTGGCCGCGGTGCAGGAGCTGCAGCGCAAGGGCGGCCGGGTCATCGGCGCGGTGAACGCCGTGGGCAGCGCCATCGCCCGCGAATGCGGGGCCGGTATGTTCCTGCACGCCGGGCCCGAAGTCTCGGTGGCCTCCACCAAGGCGCTCACCAATATGACCGTCTCCTTCGCCATGCTGGCGCTGCTGCTGGGCCGCGTGCGCGACCTGTCGGCCGCCGGGGGCGAGCGCATCGTCACCGGTCTGCGCGCGCTGCCGGAGGCCATCGAATCGGTGCTCGATCAGGACGCCGAGATCGCCGAGATCGCGAACCGCTACGCCAAGGCGCGCAGCATGTTCTTCGTCGGCCGGGTGCGCGGCTGGCCGGTGGCCCGCGAGGGTGCGCAGAAGCTCAAGGAGATCTCCTACATCCACGCCGAGGCGTACCAGGGTTCCGAACTCAAGCACGGCCCGCTCGCCCTCATTGATCCGGACATGCCGAGCGTGGTCCTGATCCCCGGTGACGAACTGCTCGCGAAGAACATCACCACCATCGAGCAGATCAAGGCTCGCGGCGGACCGGTGATTGCCATCACCAATACCGACCTGCCGCCCGGGCTGGCCGATGCGGTCATCCGGGTCCCCGCGGTCGCGCGGGAACTGGACCCCATCATCCTGACCATCCCGCTCCAGCTGCTGGCCTATCACATGGCCGTCGCCCTGGACCGGGATGTGGACAAGCCCCGCAACCTGGCCAAGAGCGTTACCGTCGAGTAACCCCCGGACGCGCACTCGGGTGCGCGAAATCCATTGCTGTGTCACAGTGGTCGGATGGAGCTGGGGCGTTTTCGTAGTCGAATCATCGTGGCGGCAGTGCTTGCTATCGCGGGCGGCGCCATTGCGTTTTTCGTGAGCCGGCGACCCCAGCCGCCGGTCCCCGCCGCGGAGCCGCCGCGCCTGGGATACTCCCGCAACGGCTCCAGCCCTTCTCCGATCGCGGAATCCGCGCGCTGAGAAGGTAATTCGTCGGCCTCCCGAGTCAGCGACTCACGGAGCGCTTGTACTGCGCCAGCGCCAGCGGCACGAATACGGCGAGAATCACCACGACCCACAGCAGCGTTGTCGCCACCGGATGCTGCATCGGCCACACATCGGTGCTCGGCCCCATCGGACTGGTATTGCCGAACAGATCGCGGCTCGCCTGCGTCACCGCCGAAACCGGATTCCACTCCGCGATCACCCGTAGGACGGTGGGCAGGGTGGCGGTGGGAACGAAGGTATTGGCGATGAAGGTCAGCGGGAAGATCACCATGAAGCTGGCATTGTTGTAGACCTCCGGCGCGCGCACCAGCAGGCCGACCACCGCCATGATCCATGAGACGGCGTAGGCGAAGAGCAGCAGCAGCACGTAGGCGAGCACGGCATCGAGGAACGAACCGCGAATGCGCCAGCCCACCGCAAGACCGGTCAGCGACATGACCACCAGGCTCACCAGATTGATGCACACATCGGCGAGCGTGCGCCCGATGAGCACGGCCGACGGCGCCATGGGCAGCGACCGGAAGCGGTCGATAATGCCCTTCTGCATATCCTCCGCGAGACTGAGCCCGGTGAAGGTGGCGCCGAAGACCACGGTCTGCGCGAAGATGCCGGCGATCAGGAATTCGCGATATGACGTGCCCTGCAACTGAATTGCCGAACCGAAAACATACGCGAACAGCAGCACGAACATGATCGGCGACAGCGTCGAGAAGATCAGCACGTCGGGCACGCGCCGGATCTTGATGACATTGCGCTTGGTGATGGTGACGCTGTCGGTGAACACCATCGCCAAACGCGCTGCGGGCGAAGGATTGTCGACGGTGGTCTGGAGTGCGGCGCTCATCGGGCACCGCCCGCGGCCTGCTCGGCGGACTTGGCGCCATTGATCAGATCGTCGGCCTCGTGCCCCGTCAGCGACAGGAACACATCGTCCAGCGAGGGCCTGCGCAAGCCGACATCATGAATGACCACTTCATGTTTGGCGAGTAGCCCGATGGCATCCACCAGTGCCTGCGAGCCGTCGTTCACCGGCACGATAATGCGCCGCATACTGGGTTCGAGCCGAATCTCGCCCTGCGCCAAGCCTTCCAGCGCCCGCTGGGCAATGCCCAGATTGTCCGCATGGTCGACAACAAGCTCGATGCGATCGCCACCCACGAGCGCCTTCAGCTCATCGGAGGTGCCCTCGGCAATGACCTTGCCGTGGTCGATGACCGCGATGGAATCGGCGAGTCTGTCCGCCTCCTCCATGTACTGCGTGGTCAGCAGGAGCGTGGTGCCGCCGGCGACCAATTCGTCGATGACATCCCAGAGATCCAGGCGCGCACGGGGATCCAGCCCGGTGGTCGGTTCGTCCAGGAACAGCACCGGCGGATTCGCCACCAGCGCGCCCGCCAGATCGAGGCGTCTACGCATACCGCCCGAATAGCCCTTCACCGGACGATCGGCGGCATCGGAGAGCCGGAAACGGTCCAGCAGCTCCCGCGCTCGCTCCTTACTGCGCTGCACGCCCATGTGATAGAGGCGGCCGACCATCTCGAGATTCTCGAAGCCCGTGAGGTATTCGTCCACGGCCGCGTACTGACCGGACGCGCCGATGCGCGCGCGCAGCCGCTGCGGTTCGCGCAGAACATCAACGCCCGCAACGGTTGCCCGCCCGGCATCGGGCACCAGCAACGTAGTGAGTACGCGCACGGTGGTGGTCTTGCCCGCGCCGTTGGGACCGAGCAGTGCGGTGACGGTGCCTTCCGGCACCACAAGATCGAGTCCGTCAAGTGCGACCAGTTTGCCGTATTTCTTGACCAGACCCTCGGCGACGATTGCGTCGGGCATGATTCTCCTGATGTCTCGCGAGTTGGCAGCCGCAGGGGCTCTGAGCTGCACAGATGCTACTGAACAAGACCGGACATTCAGGGCAAGTATGCCCCGGCACAGCGGCGGAGGCCACACATTAACGACCACATCCCGCCGGGGGTCCGAGGCAGGCAGCTCCCGTGCGAACATATGTTCGCACGCGGGTACGACACTTTTTCCCGCAAAAAATCTTCGAACGCGATGCCCCGATTTCCACGCAATCAGCCGGTGTCGCGTAGGATCGATCGCGTCGGCCCCTCCCCCCCGGGCCGACCTTACGCGGGCCTCGGCTAACTCCCCCCCTTCGCCGAGGCCCGCCCCCATGTCTGCACCGCCTTACTGACCCGCCTCCCCGAACCTTTTGGCCAGACTTAGGTTGTGGGACAGTCGCGTTGGCGACCGGCGGTCAGGTGGTGACTGAGTCAGCCCGTACCCGGTGAGTTACCCCGAACGGAACCAAATCAGTTGTCGCCTGAATCAAACGGACGAACTTCGCGAACTTCGTTGTGGCGCAGGACGTGCCCGTGGAGGCGGTTGATGCCCTTCACTCGGACCGTGCGCAGGTGGCGGAGATCGAATTGCGGGTCGCCGACAATCGACTGTGCCGCACTGTCATCGATGAGTACGGTGCCCGGGCGGGCCACACCCGTAAGGCGGGCCGCAACATTCACGACCGAGCCGTAGAGGTCGCCGAAGCGCTGCAGGACGTCGCCGTAGGCCAGGCCGACCCGGAGCTCCTGGGTGACGCCGTGTGAGGCGGTGGCGGCCTCCTGGATGGCCAGGGCGATGCGGGCGCCGTCCTTCGCGGTATTGGCCGCGAACATGACTTCGTCGCCGACGTTCTTGATGACCCAACCACCATGCGCCGTAATGGCATTGCTGGTGGCCGTCTCGAACGCCTCCAGCAGCGAGGAGAGCTCCTCGGGATCCAGGTGCCGGGTCAGGCGGGTGTAGCCGACCATATCGGCGAAGCCGACGGCCAGCACCCGCATGGTGTCCCCCGCGACCGCGCCCTCCTCCAGCGACCGCGACAGCGCCGCATCCAGATGCCGCCGCCACGCATAGGACATGAGCGCCTCGAGCTCGGCCACCACCTCTTCGGTCGCGGCGCGCGCCACCTGTTCGTGATCGGCCGCCGGATCCTCGGCGGTGTTCTTCGCGATGCGATCCAGGATCTCCTCGGTCACCAGATCGACCTGCCATTCGGCCAGCCGGGCCATGGAGCGGCCCAGGGTGCGCGCGGCGGTCGTCTGCCGGTGAATATCCGCGGAGGCAAGCACATTCAGCTTGCTGAAGGTTTTGGCCGCATCGATATCGGCATCGGTGTACTCGACGGCCGAATCGTCCGGATCGGCCGGAAAACCGAGAGAAACCCACAGGCGCCGCGTCAGCGAGGAGGGCACCTTGGTGAGCGCGGTGACCTCGCGCCGATTGTATTTGCGCTGCCCGTTCAGCAGGAACGGCTCCACCACCGATTGGACCAGCTTGGAGATCTCCGGGGAAGCCATGCAGCCACCTTACGGGGCGCGTGTGCTCGGAATAAGACAGCCACGAAGGGCTGTGAGAATTAACGAGTGGAGCCTAGGGGAATCGAACCCCTAACCCCTGCCTTGCAAAGGCAGTGCTCTGCCAATTGAGCTAAGGCCCCCAGCCGGGATGCTGTGTCTCCACAGGATCCCGAAGAGGATCAGCGAGTGGTGACCTCGTGCCAGAGGTCCGCATCGCTTCGCTGGCGCAGCTTGCTGATTCCGAAGATCACTGCGGCGACAATGCCGATCGTCAGGAGAAATTTCATGAATCCCACCCTACTGTGATGTTCAGGAGTGGGCCTAGGAGGACTTGAACCTCCGACCTCTTCGTTATCAGCGAAGCGCTCTAACCGCCTGAGCTATAGGCCCTCATCCCGGTCCGAGTCTGTGACTCGAACCGAGGCTGAAGATTACCCGAAGGTCACGCGGATAAGCAAAACGGCTGGTCACCGGCCTGAAATCACAGGCGGGACCAGCCGTTTCGACATACCTCGAATCCGGGTCGGACAGGGTCGCCAGTCCGGATCGGACGGTGTCTCTAGTCCGGATCGGACAGGGTCACCTGAATGCCGCCGACCAGATCGGTGCACTGGTTGTAGACGAACACGCCGACCGTCGAAAGTGCTGTCAGCAACACCACATTGATGAGACCGATGACACTCGCGTAGCCGAACACCGTGCCGGCATCGATCAGCCCCGAGGAGGAGCTGTCCGACACCATGTCGGTGAAGGTGCTGTTGAGCCGGCCCCACACACCCATGCCCTCGAGCACCAGGTACAGCAGGCCGACCGCCAGCATCCACACGAAGAACAGCGCGACGCTGATGACCAGCGACACCTTCAATGTGGACCACGGGTCGATATGGCGCACCTGCACGGTGGCCCGCAGCGGCTCCCCCGTCGCGGCGGCGGCGGCGACCGCCGCCGGAGCGGACGGCGATACCGGGCCGGACGGCGGAATCGGCTCCGGCGGGGGCAGCGGATGCCGCATCTCCGACAGATCCGGCAGATCCTTCACCAGTTCCGGACGGGCGATGCTGCGGGTGGGTCCGTCGATGCCGACGGACTTCACCATGGCGGCCTCCTTGCGTGCCGCCTTGGCCGCCAGATCGGCGGTGGTGCGCGCATTGGAGACACCGGCGTTCAGACCCGCACTGCCGGGCCTGCCGGTGGTGGGGGCCTGACCCGGGCGGTACAGGTTGGACTGCGGTTCCCGCTGCGGCAGCTGCGACCACCCGCCGTCCTGGTAGGGCGAACCACCGGACTGACCGTCCACGCCTTCGGGGGCGGTCACCTCCGTCGGATCGCTCATTCGGCCGGAGCCCTCCGGCGCGTATTCGCCGGAGTTGTCCGGTCCCTCATTGGATTGCGGCACGCCGCCCTCGTTTCCCGAACCCGGTCGCGGAATAGGCCGCGGCGGAATCGGAGACGGAGCGATTCTCTCGGTCACGCCATTGGCATGACCACGCTGGTCATTCGGCTGATTGGTCAATGGTGAATCCTTCGATCCGTTGTGCCGCCGCTGCTGGGGTGAAACTACTGCTTCGCCGAACCACTGTTGTCATCTTCGGCAACCTGGTCGGGCTCGTCCGCGTTACGCGCGATCGCAAGCAAGGTATCGCCCTCACCGAGGTTCATCAATCGCACACCCTTGGTCTGGCGTCCAGCCTTGCGAACCTGCTTGGCCACAGTCCGGATAACACCGCCGCCGGATGTAATGGCGTACAGCTCATCCTCGTCGTCGACGATGAGCGCACCGACCAGACTGCCACGTTTCTCGTCGTATTGAATGGTCAATACGCCCTTTCCACCACGACCCTGCGCGGTGTACTCCTCGATCGCCGTGCGCTTGGAGTACCCGCCGGCCGTCGCGACAAGCAGGTAGTTCTGATCGCCCTCGCGAACCACGTTGAGCGACAACAGTTCATCGGCCTGATTGAACCGCATGCCCTGCACGCCGGAGGTGGCGCGGCCCATCGGGCGCAGCACCTCGTCATTGGCGGAGAAGCGGATCGACTGGCCGTGCGCCGACACCAGCAGCAGATCGTCATCGGCCGAACACAGTGCCGCGCCGACCAATTCGTCACCATCGCGCAGATTGACCGCGACGATGCCGCCGGTGCGGTTGGAGTCGAAGTCGGTCAGACGGGACTTCTTGACCAGGCCGTTGCGGGTCGCCAGCACCAGATGCGGGGCGTCCTCGTAGGTGGTCAGCTGAATGACCTGGGCGATCTTCTCGTCCGGCTGGAAGGCCAGCAGGTTCGCCACATGCTGACCGCGGGCGGTACGGCTGGCCTCGGGCAGCTCGTACGCCTTGGCACGGTAGACCCGGCCCTTGTTCGTGAAGAACAGCAGCCAGTCGTGCGTGGAGGTGATGAAGAAGTGCCGGACCAGATCGTCCTGCTTGAGACCCGCGCCCTGCACGCCCTTGCCGCCGCGCTTCTGCGAGCGGTACAGATCGGTCTTGGTGCGCTTGGCGTACCCGGTCTCGGTGATGGTGACGACCACGTCCTCGCGGGCGATGAGGTCTTCGTCCGTCACGTCGCCGTCGGAGGCGATGATCTTGGTACGCCGGTCGTCGCCGTACTTGTCGACGATCTCGGTCAGCTCGTCGCGCACGATGGCGCGCTGGCGCTCCGGCTTCTCCAGAATGTCCTTGAGATCGGCGATCTCGAGCTCGATCTTCGCCAATTCGTCGACGAGCTTCTGGCGCTCCAGGGCGGACAGGCGGCGCAGCTGCATATCCAGGATGGCGGTCGCCTGGATCTCGTCGATCTCCAGCAACTGCATCAAACCGGTACGCGCGGTGTCGGTATCGGCCGAACGGCGGATCAGGGCGATCACGGCGTCCAGCTGATCGAGCGCCTTGACCAGGCCGCGCAGGATGTGGGCCCGCTCCTCGGCCTTGCGCAGCAGGTACTTGGTGCGCCGGACGATGACTTCCAACTGGTGGTTCACATACAGCCGGATCATCTGATCCAGGCGCAGCGTGCGCGGCACCCCGTCCACGATCGACAGCATGTTCGCGCCGAACGAGGTCTGCAGCTGGGTGTGCTTGTAGAGGTTGTTCAGCACCACCTTCGCGATCGCGTCGCGCTTGACGGTGATCACGATGCGCATACCGACACGGTCCGAGGACTCGTCGTGGATGTCGGAGACGCCCGCGATCTTGCCGTCCTTCACCTGCTCGGCGATGGCATTGATGAAATTGTCGGTATTGACCTGGTACGGCAGTTCGGTGATGACGATCGTGGTGCGCCCGCGGGCGTCCTCCTCGATCTCGACCACACCGCGCATCTTGATCGAGCCGCGACCGGTGCGGTACGCGTCATTGATGCCCGAGGTGCCGACGATCAGGCCGTAGGTCGGGAAGTCCGGACCCTTCACCCGCTCGATGCACGCTTCGAGGGTGGTCTCCTCGTCCGCGAGGTGATTGTCCAGCGCCCAGAAGATGGCCTCGGACAGCTCGGTCAGATTGTGCGGCGGGATATTGGTCGCCATACCGACGGCAATACCGTTGGAGCCGTTCATCAGCAGCGCCGGCACCCGCGCCGGGAGCACCACCGGCTCCTGCGTCTTACCGTCGTAGTTCGGGGTGAAATCGACCGTCTCGTGGTCGATCTCGCGCAGCATCTCCATGGCCAGCGGAGTCAGGCGGCACTCCGTGTAGCGCATGGCCGCCGCGCCGTCGTTGCCGCGCGAACCGAAGTTGCCCTGACCGTCCACCAGCGGATAGCGCAGCGACCACGGCTGCGCCATGCGCACGAGGGTGTCGTAGATGGCCGTATCACCGTGCGGGTGGTAATTACCCATGGTGTCGGCGACCGGGCGCGCGGACTTCACATAGCTGCGATCGGGGCGGTAGCCGTTGTCGTACATCGCGTACAGGATCCGGCGGTGCACCGGCTTCATACCGTCGCGCACCTCGGGCAGCGCGCGCCCGACGATCACGCTCATGGCGTAGTCGATGTAGGAGTTCTGCATCTCCTGCTGGATATCGACCGGCTCGATGCGGTCGCCACCCGAGGGCGGAAGCGAAGTCTCAGTCATGAATTGGTCTCCGTAGGAAGTCTTTTGGGAGGGTGCTCGACGCAGGTGGGGGCTAGGGGAATCGAACCCCTAACCCCTGGCTCCGCTAAACGTCGAGGAACCGAACGTCCTTGGCATTGCGAGTGATGAAGCTGCGCCGGGCTTCCACGTCCTCACCCATGAGGATGGAGAACAGCTCGTCGGCAGCGGCGGCATCGTCGAGCGTGACGAGGCGCAGCACGCGCACCGAGGGATCCATCGTGGTCTCCCACAGCTCCTTCGGGTTCATCTCGCCCAGACCTTTGTAGCGCTGGATGCCGTCGTCCTTGTTGATCCGCTTGCCCGCCGCGAGGCCGGCCTCGAGCAGACCGTCGCGCTCCCGGTCGGAGTACGCGAACTCCGGCTCGGTGCGCTGCCACTTGAGCTTGTACAGCGGCGGCTGCGCCAGATACACGTGACCCTGCTCGACCAGCGGCCGCATGAAGCGGAACAGCAGCGTGAGCAGCAGCGTCGAGATGTGCTGGCCGTCCACGTCGGCGTCGGCCATCAGCACGATCTTGTGATAGCGCAGCTTGGCGATATCGAACTCGTCGTGGATTCCGGTGCCGAAGGCGGTGATGATCGCCTGGACCTCGTTGTTCTTGAGCACCTTGTCGATACGCGACTTCTCGACATTGATGATCTTGCCGCGCAGCGGCAGGATCGCCTGGTACATCGAGTCACGACCGGACTTCGCCGAACCACCGGCGGAGTCGCCCTCCACGATGTAGATCTCGGACTTCACCGGATCCTTGGAGCGGCAGTCGGCCAGCTTGCCGGGCAGACCGCCCAGATCGGTGGCGGACTTGCGCCGCACCAGCTCTCGCGCCTTACGCGCCGCGACCCGCGCCTGCGCCGACGAAACCGCCTTGGTGACAATCGTCTTCGCATCGGCCGGATTGGCCTCGAACCAGTGCGCCAGGTGCTCGTTGCAGGCGCGCTGCACGAACGACTTCACCTCGGTATTGCCGAGCTTGGTCTTGGTCTGGCCCTCGAACTGCGGCTCGGAGACCTTCACGGAGACAATGGCGGCCAGGCCCTCACGGATATCGTCACCGGTGAGGTTGTCGTCCTTCTCCTTGAGAAGCTTCTTGTCCTTCGCGTACTTGTTCACCACCGTGGTGAGCGCCGAGCGGAAGCCCTCTTCGTGCGTGCCGCCCTCATGCGTATTGATGGTGTTGGCGAAGGTGTGCACGGACTCGGAGTACCCCGAGTTCCACTGCATCGCGACCTCGAGCTCGTGGCCGGTGCCCTTGCCCGTGAACGCCACGATCGAATTGTGGATCGGCGTCTTGGTGCGGTTGATGTGCTTGACGTAATCCTCGAGCCCACCGGGGTAGTGGTAGGTCCGCGTCTTCACCTTCGGCGTCGCGACCGGGGCGTTCTCATCGAGATGCTTGGGCGCCTCGGCGGTATCGCTCACCACATCGTCGGTGACGTCGCTCTCGGCCACCCGCTGATCGGTGAGGGTGATGGTCAGTCCCTTGTTCAGGAACGCCATCTCCTGCAGCCGGCGCGCGACCGTCTCGAAGTTGTAGACGGTGGTCTCGAAGATATTCGGATCGGCCCAGAACCGGATGGTGGTACCGGTGCGCCTGGTGGCCTCACCCTGCACCAGCTTGCCCGGCTTGGAATCCTTGTACTCCTGGGTCCAGTGGTAGCCGTCGACGTCGATATCCGCTTCCAAGCGGGTCGACAGCGCGTTCACCACCGAGATGCCGACGCCGTGCAGACCACCGGAGATCGCATAGGAGTCGGAGTCGAACTTGCCGCCCGCGTGCAGCTGGGTCATGACCACCTCGATGGTGGGCACCCCCTGCGCATGCATGGCGACCGGGATACCGCGGCCGTCGTCCACGACCTCGACACCGCCGTCGGCCAGCATGGTCACATCGACGCGCGTGGCGTGCCCCGCCATCGCCTCGTCGACCGAGTTGTCGACGACCTCCCAGATCAGGTGGTGCAGACCGCGCTCACCCGTGGAGCCGATGTACATACCCGGCCGTTTACGAACGGCTTCGAGGCCCTCGAGGACGGTGATGGAGTCGGCACCGTATGTGCCCGACTTAGGTTTGGTCGAGCCGTCTGCGTTGGAGTCCATGGCAGCCACTGGTCGGTAGCTCTCCTTACTTGCTGATCCTCCGAGCGCCGAACGGTGAGCACACGTGGGGCCCCAGGGCATGTCTGCTCGAGGGTTACGGGTCCACGCGCGAGCTGTCGCCGAACGCGCCGGGAGGTATCGCCGCTAGTTACTCCTACATCCTACTGGTACGACCGACACAGAATGCACCTATGACACCCCTGTGTGCGCCGTAGGTGCGTGAAATCGACCAGCAATATGTCCGGTCATGGGTGACGGGGGTCCGGGGAGCTTCAGCGGGCTGTCGTGCGGACCGCCGGGCGGGTTAGCGACGAAGTGCGCGAAGATCGAGTCTCGGAGGCGTCGCGCACAGTTTGCCGGGCCCGCCGTTTTCGGCGATGTTCCACGTGAAACGGTCGGCTGACCAGGACAGCGGGGTTGCCGCACAAGCGATTCCGAGCGGTTACCCGTACGTATCGCGCGGGCCGCGTCCCTTCACGTGACGCTCACCCTTGCGCCAACTGGGTGCGGTCGGGCCGTTGATGCGCAACTGCGTGACGATCCCGTGGCCCACCGCGGCGGCGATCTTGGCCAGAATCTGCGACTGGAACATTCGCAGCTGCGTCGCCCACGCGGTCGACTCCGCCTGGATGCTCAGCACATTGTTCTCCAGCGAAACCGGCTGTGCGTGGGAGGCGATGTCCTCCCCCACCACCTTCGCCCACTGACCGAACACCATGCCCTCGGCGACCTTGCCGGACCAGCCGCGCCCCTTGGCCAGCTTTCCGGTCAATGCGCCGAGCAATTGCGGATCACGCTCATCGGGCCCGGAACCGGACCAGCCGCGGCGGCGGCCGCGCAGCGCGCGCACCCCGCCGGTCCGCGGCGACGCCCGGCCCTGGCCCACCGACTTACCGGCGGCCCGGGCGGCGGCACGCGCCTCCTCCAGCGCCCGGCGGGCCAGATCCACACCGCGCAGCTCGGATTCGGGACCGGCGGCGGCCGGCGTACCCGCCGCGGCGGCGGCCGGGCGGTGCGGATCGGCGGCTGGCGACTGCTCGGCCATGCACTCATCCCTTCGTCCGCGAGGTGGTCCGGTCGGAGATCACCCTGCTGTGGAGATCATCCGTGCGTTCCCGGCGATTCTGCCGCATCCCGCCGACAGACACGCTCGGCGAGGCCGTGATGTCGCACTCGCGCCACCAGCAGATCGGCCTACTCCACGATTCGCGACACCCGCTGATCGGCTTCCCCGGTGGTCTCCACCCGCAGCGGCGTCGCCGCCAGCTCCGCCGGCACGTCCTCCGGCACCGCGGCCGTGATCAATACCTGCTCGGCCCCGGCGGCCACGGCCGCCAGCGCGGCCCGGCGACGGCGATCCAGTTCGGCGAACACATCATCGAGAATCAGCACCGGATCGGTGCCCGCGGTACGCAGCAGCTCGAACGCGCCGAGCCGCAAAGCCAGTGCGAACGACCAGGATTCGCCATGACTGGAGAAACCCTTCGCGGGGGCGGATCCCAGCATCAGCTCCACATCGTCACGGTGCGGACCGACCAGGCACACCCCGCGTTCCAATTCCTTCTGGCGCGCATTCGCCAACTCGCGCAGCAGGATCGCCTCCAGCGCCTCATCGTCCCCAGGCTCCGGCGTCCGCGCGGGATCCTGGAATTCCACAGGCAGATAACCACTCCGGTAGGCGATCGACGCAGGTCGCGACTCCGGCGCAATCGATCCATAGGCCTGTGCAAGATGTGGATAAAGTTCGTGCACCAGTTGCAGCCGATGCGCCAGCAGCACCGCACCGTGCGCCGCCAGGTGCCCGTCCCACACATCGAGGGTGCTCAGATCCGTACCGCGCGACCCGGAACGCGCCTGCCGCCCAGCGGTTTTCAACAGGGCCGAACGCTGCCGCAGCACCTTGTCGTAATCCGCGCGCACCCCGGCCAATCGCGGCAACTGCGCCGTGGCGAGCTCGTCCAGGAAACGACGGCGCTCGGACGGGTCGCCGCGCACCAGCGCCAGATCCTCCGGCGCGAACAACACCGTCTGCAGGATCCCCAGGATCTCGCGCGGCCGCCGCACCGGCGAACGATTGATCTGCGCCCGATTCGCGGAGCCCTGATTGAGCTCCATATCCACCCGCAACTCACGACCGGTATTCACCACGGTCGCACCGATCCGGGCGCGCTGCGCACCCAGCCGGATGAGCGGGGCATCGGCCGACACCCGGTGGGAACCGAGGGTGGACAGATAGCCCACGGCCTCGATCAGATTCGTTTTGCCGTTGCCGTTGGAACCCAGGAAAACCGTTCGGCCCGGCGGTAATTCGAGCTCGGCGGCCTCCCAGGACCGGAAATCGCGCAGCGACAGGGTGCGCACGTACATCCGGTCAGTCCACCGTTCCCTTCGACCTGGGGACAACTACCCCACGCAGTGCAAAAACCCGGCACCGAGAGGTGAAACACCTCCGGGCGCCGAGCTTTTCACAGGTTTATCAACAGTGTGCACAGTGCCACCGCTCGCGCTGACATCAGCCCGGCAGTCGCACCGGCATCAACAGGTAGATGTAATTGCTGGCCAGCGCCGCGAACGCACCCGAATCCAGCTGCGCCGGATCCTCCTCCGGCGTCGGCACGAAAACGGCCGGGCGGCTGGGGGTGGTGAAACCGAAGGTCACCTTGTCGGTGCGCAGCGCGCCGAGGCCGTCCACCAGGTAGCCCGGGTTGAAGGCGATGGTCAGCGATTCACCGCGGAAGTCGGCCTCCAGCCACTCCTCGGCGCGACCGGCATCGTCGCCGCCGGCGGAGAGCAGCAGGCCCTCCTCCGAGAACTCCATCCGCACCTGGGCGCCGCGCTCGGCCACCAGGGCCACACGCTTGATGGCCTCGACCAGCTGACTCACCGAGAGCGTGGCGATGGAGGTGTGCTCCTTGGGGAGCAATTGCCGGAACTTGGGGAATTCGGCATCGAGCAGGCGCGTGGTGGTGCGGCGACCGCCGTTCACAATGCCCAGCAGGCCGTCGGAACCGGTGCCGAACGCCAGCTGCACCGGCTTGTCGGACGAACCGAGCGTCTTACCGGCCTCGGACAGCGTGCGGGCCGGGACCAGCACCGCGGTCTCCACATCGGCGCGACCCGGATTCCACTCCAGCTCGCGCACGGCCAGCCGGAAGCGGTCGGTGGCGGCGAGCACCACCTTCGGGCCCTCGATCTCGACCCGGATGCCGGTGAGCATGGGCAGCGTGTCATCGCGACCCGCGGCGACGGCGACCTGACCGACGGCCTCGGAGAACAGATCCACGGTGAGCTCACCGGTCTGGGGAGGAAGTTCGGGAAGCTGGGGATAATCCTCGACCGGCATGGTCGGCAGCGAGAACTTCGCACTGCCGCAGGCGATCAGCACGCGGGTGCCGTCCACCGACACATCGACCGGCTTGTTGGGAAGCGATTTGGTGATATCGGCCAGGAGACGGCCCGAGACCAGCACCTGCCCCGGTCCGGCGACCTCGGCGGCCACCCGCATCTGCGCGGAGACCTCGTAGTCGAAGCCGGACACGGTAAGACCATCTTCATCGGCCACGAGGAGCACACCGCCGAGCACAGGCACCGGAGGCCGCGACGGCAGGCTGCGGGCCACCCAAGCTACGGATTCGGCGAAGTCCTCGCGAGCGACCCGAAACTTCATGCTTGCAAGCTCCATCGCCCGGTCTGTCCTCTCCCAGTCTCGATCAGTAGTGATCTGAATTCTTCAGGGGCTACTTCCCCCTGGAACCCATGCAGTCTCGCACAGGGGGCCGACATCAAACCGTACCCGCGATCTGCGCGCGCCGGGTCGGAGGGTCCGACTGTCCGATTTCGTCCGAGTGCCCTTCGCCGCTTCGAGACTCGGCGGTTCGTCCTGCGCGACCCAGCTCTTCTCGTCCAGGCATCTCTGCTTGTTCATGAAGCCGGGAACCGATCTCGGCGAACCGTTCGCTCCCAGCCCGACTTTCCACACACCTGTTTTAGAAGAGAAATCTAATTAGAGAGAAATGAAGTAGTAGTAGGCGGTGTGGAATCTGTGGACTTCCCCCCTTTCCGCAGCTCGGAGGGTGTGGCGGCGTGTGGATGTCTCGAGGGTGTCTCGAGGATGAACAGCCGATGGCTGTGGAGTCATCACCAGTTTCCACATTCATCCTCGAGTCATCCTCGAGTTGCTCCACGGTTTCCGGGCCACCTGCGCACATGGGGGCGAAACGGTGGACAACTGGCAGTTTCCTCGAGGACTCCCATGGGACTCCTCGAGGAATCCACAGGGCACAACTCCCATCCGCGCAGGTCAGACCTCGAGGATGAAGCAACCTGTGGGAACTGTGCACTACTGGTTGTGCACCCCTGTTAGTAGAGCCCTGTGAGCAAACCGGTGGACAACTAGGAGTTTCCTCGAGGAATCCACAACGTTTACTCGAGGAATCCACAACCCGGAAAACAACAGACCCCCACGTCAGAGGACGTGGGGGTCTGTTAGTTGTGGATCAGCGCGAACGCTGTTTAATTCGGGCTGTGAGTTCCTGAACCTGGTCGTACACCCGGCGGCGCTCGGTCATCTCCTTGCGCACCTTCTTGTCGGCGTACATGACCGTCGTGTGGTCGCGGCCGAAGGCCTGGCCGATCTTGGGCAGGGATAGGTCGGTCAGCTCGCGGCACAGGTACATGGCTATCTGCCGGGCCTGCGCCAGCGGCCGGGCCTTACCCGGACCGGTGAGTTCCTCGAGGGTCGTATTGAAGTACTCCGCGGTCACAGCCATGATCGTGGACGCCGTGATCTCCATGGTCGCGGCATCGGGCATGAGATCGCGCAGCACCACCTCGGCCAGCGACAGATCCAGCGGCTGCCCGTTGAGCGAGGCGAATGCCGTCACCCGGATGAGCGCGCCCTCCAGCTCACGGATATTGCGCTCGACCCGGGTGGCGATGAGCTCCATCACGTCGTGCGGCACATCGAGACGGTCCATCCGGGCCTTCTTACGCAGGATCGCGATCCGCGTCTCCAGCTCCGGCGGCTGCACATCGGTGATGAGGCCCCATTCGAAACGGGTGCGCAGTCGTTCCTCCAGGGTGGCCAGCTGCTTGGGCGGCCGGTCCGAGGACACCACGATCTGCTTGTTGGCGTTGTGCAGGGTGTTGAAGGTGTGGAAGAACTCCTCCTGGATACCTTCCTTACCCTCGATGAACTGGATGTCGTCCACCAGCAGGATGTCGGTCTCGCGGTAGCGGCGTTTGAACGCCACCTTCCGGTCGTCACGCAGCGAGTTGATGAAGTCGTTGGTGAATTCCTCGGTGGATACGTACTTCACCCGCATGCCGGGGAACAGCCGCTGGGCATAGTGACCCGCCGCGTGCAGCAGATGCGTTTTGCCCAAACCCGAAGCGCCCCAAACGAACAGCGGATTGTAGGCGCGCGCCGGAGCCTCCGCGATGGCGACCGCGGCCGCATGCGCGAACCGGTTCGAGGCGCCGATGACGAAGGTCTCGAAGGTGTACTTCGCGTTCAGGCTGTTGGCAGAGGACGGCTGCGGCGCTTCCCGCTCGGGCGACTTGTTGAAATACGTCGGCCACGAGTTGCGGGCATTCACCACCGGCTCGTCATCGCGATCCTCGTCCACCGGGCGCCGCGTGGGCTGCGCGGACATGGGCTCGGACATCGACGCGGGCTGGGCCTGCGGCTCTTTGAACTGCTGCGGTTCCGGGAACTGCTGGGGCTCGGGGAATTGCGGCGGTTCCGCGAACTGGGGGGCGGGCTCGGGAGAGAACAGTGATTCCTGCCCCGGCGGCATGGCGGGTGCACGGTGGTTCTCGCGTCGCCGCGGCGGCTGCTGCGGCTCCGGTTGCGGGGCCGGCAACTGTTCGGCCATCTGTGGCTGCCCGAATTCCACAGGTGGATAAGGTTCGCGCTCGCCGTACTCCGAGGGGTAGTCCTGTGCGGGTGCGTAGCGGGGCTGTGAATACTCCGGCCGCTCCTGGTAATGCTGCTGCGGACGCTCGGCGGGCGGCTGCGCGGGGGGTGCCGGCTGGTAGCCCATCGGGGCCCGATCCGGCTCGCGGGGGCGTTCCGGGCGGGAGGTCATGCGGGCATGGCGCGGTGCGTTCGGCGACCGGTCGACCGGGGAATTCTGCTGTGCCCGGATCCGCACGCCGAGTCCCTCGACCTGAAGTCCACGCCGGGCCAGGGACCGCAGAATGGGCTCGCGCAGATCGCGTTCCACCACCTCCTGCGCCATGGTCCCGGGTACCGAGAGCAGGGCGAATCCCTGGGCGAAGGTGATCGGTTCGATGATGCCGAGCCAGGCTTTGTGCGCCTTGCTGACCGGCTGGATCTCACCGTCGGCCGAGCCGCTCGCGAGTTCGGCGATCACCTCGGGCCAGACAGCTGTCAGCACATTCTGCTCGTCGTCCACGAACGTAGTCCTCCCCGGAGCAAGGTCGATTGGAGCAGACGGGCGGCGACTGCTCGGTTCCCCCAGGTAACCGGGCGTCGACGAGGACCGTCAGCCACACGAATATGCCACTCCAAGGGTGTTTCCACACAATTATCCACAGATGTGGACAACCTGGGGATGCGTGTCGCATCCCGTCGAATCCCCCCAAACGGACGTAGACCTGCGGTTCTTCAGCAATCAGCTGGCAACTACACGCTAGGTCGGGTGACGTCTGCAATGGACCGTACACGAAACGGACCTCTCGGCACGAACCCGGTGTTCACCCCCGGGGACACCGGCGTTCAACCCCGCCGGCGCCGGTGTTCAAGCCCGCGACAGGGGCGGGACAACCGTCACTCCCCCCGAGTTTGACCCTCGTCCAGCAGATCAGTACCCTTCTACAGTCACCCTATGGTGCGGTGGCGGCTGTGTGCTGCCCGTGCCGACAAGGGTATTTGCACCGATGGATCTGATTCGTCGCGTTGCAACACCGTTTCACCGAAAAACTTCGGGCGTCAACCGACGCCCCCACCTATGAGGAGTGTTGACCGTGGCCAAGGGCAAGCGGACGTTCCAGCCGAACAACCGTCGTCGGGCGCGCGTCCACGGCTTCCGTCTCCGGATGCGGACCCGTGCGGGCCGCGCCATCGTGTCGGCTCGTCGTGGCAAGGGCCGCGACAAGCTGACTGCCTGATTCGGAACCCCGGATGCGGCGGCTTGTTGACGGCTCGCCGTGGCGGCTGATGCACGGCTCGCCGTGGGGTCCCATGCACGGCTCTATGAACGACCTCCGTTCTCTTCTCCGCCCGCACTCCGCCGGACGCATCGGTGCTGCCTGAGCCGTATCGGCTGCACCGGCGTACCGACTTTTCCCGGACGGTGCGCCAGGGCCGGCGAATCGGGAAGCGGGATCTCGTTGTGCACGTACTGCTACACGACGATCAGTCCGGCGGGCCGCAACCATCCATCAGGGTGGGCGGTCCGCGTTTCGGGTTGATCGTCAGCAAGGCGGTGGGTAACGCGGTGGTTCGCCACCGGGTGGCCCGCCGCCTGCGTCATATCTGTGCGGCTGTCGCGGCGGAATTACCCGACGGCACGGATATCGTGCTGCGCGCCCTGTCGGGCGCCGCGGCCGCCTCCTCCGCCGATCTCGAACGGCAGATTCGTGGTGGACTGCGCAAACTCGGCATCCTGGCCGATACTGCGGCTCCCACTGAATCAAGCGAGTCATGAACGCGCTGCGCGCGGCGGCCCGCTTACCGGCCAAAGCTCTGATATTCCTCATCGAGCTGTATCGGACCTACATCTCCCCCACCCGCATGCCCACATGCCGGTTCACTCCCACGTGTAGTGAGTACGCGGTCACCGCACTGCGCACGCGCGGTCTGTTCATCGGACTCGGACTGGCAGCCGTGCGTCTTGCGAAATGTGCGCCCTGGCACCCTGGTGGGTGGGACCCCGTACCGGAACGTGCTTCACGGCACCGGCACGCGGCAGCAGCCTATGAAGGGTCATCGTCCGCGGTGACCGGCGATACGAACGACGGGAGTACATAACGCCGTGCTCGATTTCATCTACTACCCGGTGTCGGCCATTCTGTGGTTCTGGCACCAGGCCTTCGGGTTCGTGCTGGGCAAGGACAATGGATTTGCCTGGGCGCTCTCCGTGGTGTTCCTCGTGTTCACGCTGCGGTTGGTGCTGTTCAAGCCGTTCGTGAAGCAGGTCCGCACCACGAAGCAGATGCAGGAGCTGCAGCCGCAGATCAAGGAACTGCAGAAGAAGTACAAGAACGACCGTCAGCAGATGACGATCGAGATGCAGAAGCTGCAGAAGGACCACGGCTTCAACCCGCTCATGGGCTGCCTGCCCGTGCTGCTGCAGGTGCCGGTCTTCCTCGGCCTGTTCCATGTGCTGCGCTCGTTCAACCGCACCGGGCACGGTATCGGTCAGGTCGGCATGACGCCGTACGAGAACGCGCATACCGCGAACTACATCTTCAGCCCGGGTGACGTCCAGTCCTTCCTGACCGCACGGCTTTTCGGCGCTCCCCTCTCGGGCTTCATGACCGAGAAGGCGAATGTGCTGCAGTCGTTCGCCGAGTACGGCGGCGTGCCCAGCAAGGTGGCCATCGCCGCCGTCTCCATCCCGCTGATGATCATCGCCGGACTGGCGACGCACTTCAATGCGCGCGCTTCGGTGCAGCGGCAGAGCGAGGCGGCCGCCGCCAACCCGCAGGCCGCCATGATGAACAAGCTGGCGCTGTACGTGTTCCCGCTCGGCGTGATCGTCGGTGGTCCGTTCCTGCCGATCGCCATCCTGCTCTACTGGGTCTCCAACAACATCTGGACCTACGCGCAGCAGCATCTCGTCTTCGGTCGTATGGAGAAGGAAGACGAAGAGAAGAAGACCGTCGCCCTGGAGCGTCGCGCGCAGAATGCGCCGAAGCCGGGTGCCAAGCCGGTCGATACGCGTAAGAAGTCGGTGGAGGACGCGCCCGTGGTCGATTCCGCCGGGGTCGATATGGCGAAATCCGATGCGCCGCAGGCCACGCAGAACGGCTCCAAGCCCAACTCCGGTCAGGCGAAGCCGAACTCGAACCAGGCCAAGAAGCGGTCCGGCAACCGCGGTCGCGCCAACCAGAAGCGGCGCCGCTGATCTTCTCGTGGCGCCTTGCGCCGACAACTCCAGATGAAGGAACAACAATGACTGTTGAAACAGACGGAGGGGACCCCACTGTGACTGCTGCGACGGCGGCACCGGCTGGATCTGTTGATGAGGCAGCGGCGGAGGCGCCGGCCGAGACCGTGGTGGATGCCGAGGAAGCACTCATCGAAGAGGGTGAGATCGCGGGCGACTACCTGGAGCAGTTGCTGGATGTCCTCGACTTCGACGGCGATATCGATCTCGACGTCGAGGGCGATCGCGCCATCGTGAGCATCGACGGCGGCAAGGATCTGGACAAGCTGGTCGGCCGTCGCGGCGAGGTGCTGGACGCGCTACAGGAACTGACCCGGCTGGCCGTGCAGCAGGCGACCGGCGTGCGCAGCCGTCTCATGCTGGATGTCGCGGGCTGGCGGGCCGGTCGTCGCGCGGAGCTGAGCGCACTCGGCGCCGAGGCGGCCAAGCGCGTGCTGGAGTCCGGGGAGCGGGAGGCGCTCACCCCCATGACTCCGTTCGAGCGCAAGATCGTGCACGACGCGGTGGCCGCCGTCGACGGCGTCGTGAGCGAGAGCGAAGGCGTGGAGCCGAGCCGACGGGTTGTCGTCCTCCCCGCCTGACACGTACACCTCGAGGTAGGGCCCCCGCGTCGATCGGACCGGGGGCCCTACGCTTGTCTTCGCACCCCCGGTCCCGATTGTTCGTCATCAGTTCGGAAGGAATGTTTCACGTGGAACCTGGCACCGAGATGACCGATCAGGCAGCAATGCCAACCGATCCGGAACCGCCCGCCGCTGCGACGGTGGTCTTCGGGAACCGGCTGGAGTTGGCCCGCCGCTACTACACCGCCCTCGCGGGTGCGGGCGTGGAGCGCGGCCTGATCGGCCCGCGCGAGGTGCCCCGGCTGTGGGATCGGCACATCCTCAATTGCGCGGTGATCGGTGAACTCATCCCGCAGGGCGCGACCGTGGTCGATGTCGGCAGCGGCGCGGGACTGCCGGGCATCCCCCTCGCCATTGCCCGCCCGGATCTTCGAATCACCTTGGTGGAGCCGCTGCTTCGCCGCACCGTTTTCCTGGCCGAGTTCATCGAGGCCACCGGACTCGGCATCACCGTCGTCCGCGGCCGGGCCGAGCAGGCGGGGGTGAAGAAGGAAGCCGGTGGCGCGGATGTGGTCACCTCCCGCGCGGTCGCTCCCCTGGCACGGCTGGCCGGTTGGTCCATGCCGCTGATTCACGATCACGGACGAATGCTGGCGCTCAAGGGCATCAGCGCGATCGAGGAATTGGAGCGCGATCGCGCCGACCTCACGAAGGCGGGCGCGGGTCACGCCGAGGTGCTCGAGTGCGGCGTGGGTGTGCTGGAGACGCCCACGATGGTGATCAGCGCCGAGCGTCTCCCCCGGAGTGAGCGCCGGAAGTCCCGTGCCCGGAATAATTGAAATATAGATACTTCAAAATAGCTGTGCGCAGGCCGGTGGCTCGGTACTGTCCCGTTGACCCACAGGCAGTGGGTTAGGGAGCACAGGAGTTTTCATGAAGATCTCACGGCGGGCCGGCCTCGGCACCACGCTGCTCGGCGCACTGGCGACGGCCGCATTGGTCGCCGCGCCTCAGGCGAGCGCGCTGGTGACGGACCTCAGCGTCTCGGGCACCACCCTCTATGTCGGGCAGGCCTACACGATCACCGCGAGCGTCACGGTCACCTCCGCCCTCTTCCAGGTCGACTTCACCGACAACGGCACCGAGATCGGCAAGGCCTACCCGAGCGGCAGCACGGCCACCATCCAGTGGACGCCGTCGACCACCGGCTCGCACGAAATCAAGGCGACGCAGGAACTGATCAGCAGCAAGACCACTACCGTCACAGTGACGAACCAGCCCACTACTCCGGGTGGCACCGGGTCCTCCGGGAGCAATCCCCTCAGTGGTCTGCTCAGCAGCCTCTCGGCGCAGTAGCCCCACCCCGGCCCGAGCTGAAGTGGGCGAGGCGGCAGTCCTGCCGCCTCGCCCGCTTCGTGCTTCCCATCCCCGGCGCCGCTGTTGTTTCACGGGAAACATGCGCCGCGCCCCGCCCGGCACGGCCCGAGTCCGAAATCTGCTGATTGTCCCGGCCGATTCAGCGTGTCGGATGGAGTTCATTGCCGTTCAACTTCCGTATTGTGTCCCGTACTGGCAAGCTAGTGAACGTCGAGTGTGAGCGCAGACTGCGATGCCCGGCAGCGGCTCCAAATCGACTGCACGACAGTCGGGAACGGCTTCGAATGGGTATCGCAGCTCGAACCTCGCACCATCTCGGTGACAACGCAGCGTGGCGTAGTGAGCCCGCTGCCGATCCTGCTGCCACGCTCGGCCACGTGTCTTTGAGTTCTCGGGGTTAGGAGCCTGTATGTCCAACGGTCCGGCGAATGTTTCACGGGAAACAACGTCCCGAGTGCCCGGCATGCTCGATACCGGGACCTTCGACGCGGAGGAGTTCAGCCGCACCCCGTTCGGGAACATCTCCCCCACCGAGACCCCCATTGCCGCCGAGGCGTCGCGCGCCAGCCAGGTCTTGCATCCCAGCAAGAACTCTGAGGTGCAGCGCCCCAAGGAGCAGCGGGTCATCACCATCGCCAATCAGAAGGGCGGCGTCGGCAAGACCACCACCGCCGTGAACCTGGCCGCCGCACTGGCGATCCAGGGCATGCGGGTGCTGGTGGTCGATCTCGATCCGCAGGGCAATGCCAGCACCGCGCTCGGCATCCCGCACCACTCCGGTATTCCGTCGAGCTACGAACTGCTCATCGGTGAGTGCACGGTGCGGGACGCCATCCAGCAGAGCCCGCACAATGAGCGGCTCATGTGCATTCCCGCCACCATCGATCTGGCGGGCGCGGAGATCGAACTGGTCTCGATGGTCGCCCGCGAGGGCCGGTTGAAGGCCGCCATTCAGGAAGCCAATCTCGCCGGATACGACATCGACTACGTCATGATCGACTGCCCGCCGTCGCTCGGACTGCTCACCGTCAATGCGCTCGTCGCGGCGAAGGAGGTGCTGATCCCCATCCAGTGCGAGTACTACGCGCTGGAGGGTGTGGGTCAGCTGATGCGCAATATCGGTCTGGTGCAGTCGCATCTCAACCCCGAATTACATGTCTCCACCGTTGTTCTCACCATGTACGACGGCCGCACCAAGCTCGCCGATCAGGTCGCGGAGGAGGTGCGCAACCACTTCGGTGACACGGTCCTGAAGGCGGTCATCCCCCGCAGCGTGAAGGTGTCCGAGGCTCCGGGCTACGGCATGACGGTGCTCGACTACGACCCGGGTTCGCGAGGCGCCATGAGCTACCTCGATGCGGGACGTGAGATGGCACTCCGGTCGGCGAGTCCGGAGCCCGCATTGCTACCCGATACGGGATCGGGTGTGTAATGACAATTTCGGCTGCGGTGAACAACGAGAGGGGTCAGTAGACCGATGAGCCAGGCGAAGAAGGGTGGACTGGGACGCGGTCTCGCCGCGCTGATCCCTACCGGACCCGCAGCGACACCGGGTGGCCTCGGCAGCGCTGCCGCCAATGTCGTCATCGGACTGGACCCGATCGGACCGCAGCCGGCTTCGGCCTTCCTGCACCGGGTTCCGGATCCGGTCGAGGGCGCCGAGGCGGCCGATGCGGGGGCGGTGTACCGGGAGATTCCGCACGACCAGATCGTGCCGAATCCGAAGCAGCCGCGTCAGGTTTTCGAGGACGAGGCGCTCGCCGAACTGGTGCACTCCATCAAGGAGTTCGGCCTCATGCAGCCGATCGTGGTGCGTCAGGTGGAGAGCCTGCCGACCCCGAAGTATCAGCTCATCATGGGCGAGCGGCGTTGGCGCGCAAGCCAGGAGGCGGGCCTGCCCGCCATTCCGGCCATCGTCCGGGAGACCGCGGACGAGTCGCTGCTGCGGGATGCGTTGCTGGAGAACATCCATCGCGTGCAGTTGAATCCGCTGGAAGAGGCGGCCGCCTATCAGCAGCTGCTGGAGGAGTTCGGCGTCACCCATGAGGAACTGGCTTCGCGAATCGGCCGTTCCCGACCGGTTGTGACGAATATGATTCGCCTGCTGAAACTTCCGATTCCGGTGCAGCGGCGGGTGGCGGCTGGCGTACTTTCCGCCGGCCACGCGCGCGCGGTGCTCGCACTGGAGGCCGGAGCCGAAGCGCAGGAGGTACTCGCCGCACGGATCGTGGCCGAGGGTATGTCGGTCCGGGCCACCGAAGAGGCTGTCACGCTGGCCAATCGGAACCCGGATGCCGCGGCCACTCCCCCGGCGGCCAAGCGCAAACCGATTCAGATGCCGGGTCTGCAGGATGTGGCCGAGCGGTTGTCGGAATCCTTCGACACCCGGGTCACGGTGGCGCTCGGCAAGCGCAAGGGCAAGATCACGGTCGAGTTCGGTTCCATCGATGATCTGGAGCGGATCGTCAGCATGATGGAACAGTCCAAGCCGTAGCGGAAATCGGGGCCCTACCCCCACACCCGAGCTCTCGGAGAAGAATTTTCGAGGTTCGGGGTCCCTACCCGAGGGTGGGGGCTGAAACGTCACAGTGACGCCGGAGTTTTCTAGGCCCGGAGAGGCGTGTTGCTTTGATCGCTTATTCTTTTTGGCGAGCAGATATTGATGCGGCGTGAGTGTGGATGAATCGGACAGCTGGAGGCTGAGCAGAGCGGTGTCGACCAGCGTTACCGCACTAACCCTCGGCGGACTCGACAAACTTCCGGCGCATGCCCGGCGGTGTGTGTTCTGGGAGCTCGATCCGGCGGTGGCTGCGGACTCCCGGGAATTCAGTGACCCGGTCTTCGAAAAGGAGGCCTGGCTGTCCACTGTGCTCTTGGAGTGGGGCTCGTGTGGGCAGATCGCGCTGATCGACGGTCAGCCGGCCGGCTGCGCGCTGTATTCGCCGCCGAGCTCCTCACCGCGCGCCGGACTGTTCCCCACCTCCCCCGTGAGCCCGGACGCGGTCCTGCTGACCACGCTGGGCGCCGAATTCCCGTATCAGACGAATGATGTAGCCCAGCAGCTTATTCAGGCCGTGGTGGGCGATCTGGTGCGTCGTGGTGTGCGGGCCATCGAGTCCTTCGGGATTCGCTCGGATCCGTCGTCCACCTCGATGGCGGATCTCGGGTCCATGATGTTCATGGAGCGGATCGCCCCCGCGTCCCCGCGTACATCCTCCAAACCGTCGCCGTCGTCCGTGTGCACGCCGGAGACCTGCATGATCGATGCCGATTTCCTGGAGGAGGTCGGTTTCAAAGTGGTTGCCGCGCATCACCGTTTCCCGCGCCTGCGGCTGGAGCTGGACAGCGACCACCTGTGGAAGGAAGACGTGGAGCGCGCGCTGGATCAGCTGCTCGCGACCGCGGCCATGACCATGCCGAACCGCCTGATCACCCTCTGATCGGTACGGACAGCAGAAAACCCCGTCGTCCCGGGTAATTCGGGAGGACGGGGTTTTTCGGTTCGAAACCGGGCTCAGATGCGCTCGGCCGCGGCCATTTCCTCGGCGAGCAGTTCAGCGAAGGTGTACGTACCGGTCGGCTGGTCGTCCTGGCCGAGCAGGTACAGCCGCTTCACCGAGATGAGGATGGCCTCGGCGATCACATCCCGCATGCGCGGATTGGTGAGCACCGTCGAATCGTAATCGCTTGTCAGATAGCCGATATCGACCTGCACGGTCGGCATCTTGGTCAGGCGCAGCAGATCCCAGGTGCGGGCATGGGTGCGGCAGTCCTGCAGTGAGGTCCGGGCGACGATCTCGCGCTGGATGAAACCGGCGAGCACCTGCCCGATCATCGAGGTGGACCCGTGCGAATTGCCGAAGTGGAAGCTCGCCACGCCGCTGGCCGAGGTGCTCGGATTGCCCGCGCAGCGCAGCGAGATCATCAGATCCGCGTCGAAAGTATTGGAGGTCTCGGCTCTTTCGGCATCGGAGGGGTTCGCGCCCCACGGCCGGGACAGGAACGTCTCCATACCGGTGGCGGCCATGCGGCCCTCGAGCCGGCTGGCCAGATCCCAGAGGATCTCCGATTCGTACACGTCGCCGAATTCGCTGGGCACCGGTGCGCCCTTATCGGGTCCGCCCAGGCCCGGATCGATGACGATGCGCTTACCGGTGAGCTGCGGCCCGGCCCGGTGCACCACTTCTTCCTCGGCGATGCGATGCGGATTACCGCCTGTGACACGGGCTCCCAGCAATTCCAGGGACCGGAGCGTGTCCGGACCGCAGATGCCGTCACCGGCCAGGCCGATCTCGCGCTGGAAGGAGGTGAGACCCTCGTGCGTATGCGGCCCGAAGAACCCGTCCACCCGGCCCACATAGAAACCGAGGTCCTGCAGACGGCGCTGCAGGGTGGCGACATCGTCGCCGTACAGCGGCGCCGACAGCTGATAGATCAGCGTGCGGGCGCCGAGCCGGTAGGAGGCTTCCTTGAGGGCCCGGTACGTAGCCGGACCGACCACGCCGTCGACGAGCAGGCCGCGATGCTGCTGAAAGCCGCGGACCGCGGAGTCGAGGTCGTGGTCGAAGACGACTTCTACGTTCTTCCAGTACTCGCCATTCCCGTTGCCGTGCTCGGCATTCAGGTGGGAGTGCAGGAATCCGAGACTTGCGAGGGTGCTCCGAACCTCAGCTACGGCTGGTCCAGTATCGCCGTGACGAAGTCGGTGCATGCGTAAGAGCCCTTTCCTTCCGCCAACCCGGGTACCCACTCGTGCAAAGATTCACACCTTTGCACGACCGGAGCGTCGGTCGATTGTCTCAGACCCGGACCGGATTTCGGCAACTGTCGAGTGCAGGCATCGTACGGCGCGTCGTCAGATAACACCCTCGAGTTCGCGCAGAAGGGCCGCTTTGCCCTTTGCGCCGACGATCCGCTTGATCTCCTTGCCCCCTTGGAACAGCACCATGGTAGGCAACGACAGAATGCCGTAGTCCTTCGAGGCCTCCGGATTCGCGTCGGCGTCGACCTTGGCGATGGTCAGGCTGTCGGAGTGGGTGGCGGCGATCTCCTCGAGCACCGGGGCGACCATCTTGCACGGGCCGCACCAGGTGGCCCAGAAGTCGACCAGGACGGGCTTGTCGCTGGCCAGCACGTCCTGGGCGAAGGTGGCGTCAGTGACGGTCTTCGTGGCGGTGGTCTTGGCGTCCGACATGGTGACTCCTTCTAGTTACTGATGACCGCAGTGTTCGATTCCACCGAGTGACCGGCGTGATCGAGTGTGTTGCTGGTGATGTCGCCCTGGTCCGCGAGCCAGCGCTCGGCGTCGATGGCCGCGCGGCAACCGGTTCCGGCGGCGGTGATGGCCTGCCGGTAGGTGTGGTCGACAAGGTCGCCGGCGGCGAAGACGCCGGGCAGCGAGGTGTAGGTGGACTGGCCGTCGACCCGGACATAGCCCTCGCCGTCCAGTTCGACCTGGCCGCGCACCAGTTCGCTGCGCGGGTCGTGGCCGATGGCGACGAACAGGCCGGTGGCGGGCAGCTCCGAGGTCTCGCCGGTGCGGGTGTCCCGAATGCTCAGACTGGTGACAGCCGAATCACCGTGCACCGCAGTCACTTCGGAGTTCAGCAGGAAGCGGATCTTCTCGTTGGCCTTGGCCCGCTCCAGCATGATGCGGGAGGCCCGGAACTCTTCGCGGCGGTGGATGATGGTGACACTGGAGGCGAACTTGGTGAGGAAGGTGGCCTCCTCCATGGCCGAGTCGCCGCCGCCGACCACCACGATGTCCTGACCCTTGAAGAAGAAGCCGTCGCAGGTGGCGCAGGCGCTGACGCCGCGGCCGAGTAGTTCCTGCTCACCGGGGATGTTCAGGTAGCGGGCCGCCGAACCCATGGCGAGGATCACGGCGTAGGCCTCGAACACCTCATCGCCGACGGTGACCTTCTTGATCGGACCGGACAGGTCGAGCTCGTCCACATCTTCGGTGCGGATGTCCGTGCCGAAGCGCTTGGCCTGCTCGCGCATCTCCTCCATCAGATCCGGGCCCATGATGCCGCCGCGGAAGCCGGGGAAGTTCTCGACCTCGGTGGTGGTCATGAGGGCGCCGCCGAACTGGGTGCCTTCGAAGAGGATCGGCTGGAGTTCCGCACGCGCCGCGTACACAGCCGCCGTGTATCCGGCCGGTCCGGAACCGACGATGATCAGGTCGCGAACAGCGGTACTCAAAGGGTCCTCCGAGGCAGTTGTGAAACAGGCACGTGAAACAGGCATGTCGGTCAACCACAGCGTAAACGCTGTTGTTCCCAGGGGGCCGGGGGTAGGCGGTGGCGCCCCCATCCACAGGTGTGAATGGGAGCTGCGGCCGGCCGTCAGCCGATATCGGTGCTGGCCAGTACCTGCGGGTTCCCCGGTCCGCAGCCGTTGTCGAGCACGGCGGCTGTGATCTGCGGCGCGTGCGGGCCCGCGAGCAGTACGAGTACGGCCTGTTTGCCGCCGTAGACGACGCTACGCGACCCGAGGACCGAGCGGTTGAGGCCGGCGGCCTCGAGACAGCTCGATAGCGCGGTGCCGGCGGCGAGCGGCCCACTGATGTCGTGGTGGCCCATGGCGGCAAGTACCACAGTGGAAGGAAGGTCCGCCGCCAGCGGGATCGCGCCGGCGGGTTGCGCGGCGGCGGGCGTCCCGTGGTGGCCCTGTACCGCGTCCACGGCCACCACGGCGCCGGCCGTGATGGCGGCGGTGGCCGCGGCCGCGGTGAGCCAGCGCAGCCGATTGGAGAACCGTTCGGTCGCCGGGGCGGGCCCGGGCGGGAGATCGAACTCCGACTCGGCGGGCTCCTCGGGCACGAGGTCGTCGAGTTCGCGGGGGTCCAGCCGCCCGGTGTCGAAGATGGCCGAACCGTTCAATACCGGCATGGGTGCGGTGGAAGGCGGTGCGGGATGGGTGGATTGGCGGGGCACCGGGAGCCGGTGCACGGTGGCCACTCGATCGCTGGTGTCGAGGTCGGTGGCGGCGAGATTGTCGATCATTCGTTCCAGGCGTGCGGTGATGGCGGTGGGCATGGGGTGCGCGATGTGCTCGTCGCGGCCGAGGTCGCGCAGGCGGTTGTTCACCTGATCGAGCGAGCGCAGGTAGCGCATGGCGTCCGGATCGCGGCGGACCTGCGTCCACAGCTGGGCGGACAGATCCGCCGGGACGTTCCCGGCGTGCAGATCGGCGAGCAGCTCGGAGGAATAGGGCGGCCGGGGAATCGTCCCCGCTGCCACCGGTCCTCCTGCGTAGTCCTCGTTCATCGCCCCTCCAGATCGGACCCGATATGGGAATTCGCAGACCTGTCTTAGTTTTTGACGCACCGGAGTGCGATCCGGTTCCCGCTATCCTGCGTGCTTCGCAGCGGATTCAGGTGTTCATCGCATGCAGATGTTCTTCGAGTCGCCGCCGGCCGCGGGCGCACCGGCTCTTGATGGTTCCGGCCGGAACTCCGAGCAGCGCTGCGGCTTCCGCGATCGACAGTCCTTCGAGCTCCACGGCGACGAGTGCGGTGCGCTGTTCGGCGGGCAGCGTGAACAATGCTGCGTCGATGACAAGACTTGCCTCCAGGCTCGCGAAATCGTCGCGGGCATAAAGGGGTTCGAGCAACGACTCGTCCGGTAACGGTACCGTGCACCGCAGTTTGTTGCGACGGATGCGATCGAGACACGCGTTCACCACGATGCGGTGCAACCAGCTGCGGACCTCGGCATCGCCGCGGAAGGCGCCCGCGCCGCGATGGACGGACAGCAGGGCGTCCTGCAGCGAGTCGGCGGCGTCCTCGGGCGTGTAGGACGCGCGCAGGGCGGTCTGCCAGAGGTGATCGCGATGGCGCCGTAATAGTTCGGCGAAGGCGTGCCGCTCGCCGGTGGCGTGGGCGGCTAGGAGGTCACGATCGGTGGCCTCGGCGACCCGGGGTTTCCGGGTCCGGACAGCCGTCGCTGTGGGCCGAGTGGTCGGCTCGGTCGCTACCTCGTAATTCTTCGCAGTTGACAATGCAACTCCTGAACCTGCAACTCCTGAAACCAGCAGAGAGTACGCAAGATCATAACGAAGATAACGATTCGGCAGCAATGGTTTGCGCAATAAAAGCGCAGCTAGCGGGCTTTTTCGGGCGAACCGGACACCCAGTTCCGAGGCCGGAGATCACGGCACGGCCTCGGAACTACGGTGCGGCCTCGTAGCGAACTTCGCCGATGGAGGTCTGGTACTGACCGCCGTTCTGCGCCAGCGCGGTGATCCACACCAGCACGTAGCGGGCAGGCTGGTCGGCCTGCACCGCGATCTCGGTGGTCCCGTTGCCGAGCGTCGCCGACCCGATGAGCTGGGTCTGATCGAGCGTCGGCGACGCCGTGGGCGAGGTACGGATCTCGACCACGGTGCCCGGTGTCGGCGAATCGATGATCACCTTGGTGAGCTTGCTGGGGCTGCCGAGCGTCGTCATGATCCCCACCCCCTTCTTGAGGGCGGGGAACTGCTGGAAGTACGCGTCGGTCCGCCACACCGTGACGGGGTTGTTGTCCAGCACGGCCCCGATGCTGCCCACACCGTCCGGGGTGCCCTCGGGCGAGAACACCATGGCGCCGGTGACCGGTACCGGAACACCCTGCGCCGCAGCGCCGGTCGGCGCCGGAGCACCCGGCGAGGTGGGTATCGGGCTGGATGTGGTGAGCCCGATATTGCGCTGTTCGTTCAGCGGCGCTTCGGAACTGCCGGGCGCGAACACGCTCAGCAGCCACCAGATGATGACGCCGACCACCAGCGCGGCCAGCACGCCGAGCCCGACCAGGATCCACATCATCCGCTGCGAGCGTTCCTTCTCGGCGGCGAGCAGTTCCGGATCGGCGAGGGTCTCGTCCGGCGCCGAGGGCGGCCGCTGGCCGAGTCTGAGCACCGGAATGAGATCGGTCTTCTGGTCGACGACCGACGCCTGCTCCAGCACGTGCTGAACCGTGGCGGCGGTGCGCACACCCTTGTTGGATTCCAGCGAGCGCACCGCGACCGCGGAGATCTCGAAGGGCACCTCGGGCCGAATGGTCCTGGGCTCCACCGGAGTTCCGTCCGGCCCGAAATCGGCCAGCGGCAGTCCGCCGATGGTCGCCGCGGTGCCGGTGACGCCGCCGACGCGAATCGGCCAGTGCGCCGTGATGAGCGCGTACAGCATGGCCCCGAGCCCGCGGACGTCCGATTGCGCGTCCGAATCGCCGAGGGTGCCGGGGAAGGCGAGCACCGCGTCACCGGAGGCGCTGATGCGCACCCGATCCGGGTGATCGATGGACAGCGAGCCGCCGCCGCGGTGGGCCAGTTCGGCCGCCGCCGCGAGCGCCCGGATGGCGCGCGCCGCTCCTATCGGGGACGGCACGGTATCGGCCATCTCCTTGAGCGAGCGGCCGGGCGTCCATTCGGCGACGACGATGCCGCCGGAGGACCCGCGGACCACGTCGAGCACGCGAGCGAGGCCGGGCGAGTTGATCCGCCCGAGTCGCAGGGTGCGCGACAGGATCGCCTGGGGCCCATCGTGTCCGGAGTTCTCGGCGTCCTGCTGGTCGGCGTCGACGAACGTGAGCGCGACCTCGCGGTCGAGCTTCACATCCAGCGCCTGCCAGAATTTCAGGCCGCGCGCGCCGCCGTGGCCGGCGAGCAGCCGGTAGCGGCCGCCCGCGACGGACGCGCCGGGCAGCAGTTTGGGGCCGCGCTGGATGCGCTTGGTGGCCTCCACCCGCATGGGCGGCATCTGAGGCGAGATCGCCTCGTAGACACCGGTTTCGGGGCCTGCGCCACCTTCGTCCGGTAGTTCGTCCGGTTCGCCTCGGTCGCCACGTCCGGTGGATCGGTTGGCGGAATCGGCTTTGCCGCTCTGCTTTCCGATCTTTTCGTCCGGAGTCGGGGGCGCATCCGTGGAGAGCCCACCGCCCGCTGCCGCTGTGGATTCGGCGGCCGGGACGCCGCTCACCGCGTCGTCGCTCACCCTCGTTCCTCCTTCGCCCTGGTATGTCGGAGACCGATGTGTCTGGGCCGAACCCGGTGCCCGGTAGACACCGTCGTCCGAGGCCGCGCGAGAGCCCTCATCCGGCCTGTTGTAGTCGTCTGGAACACCGGATGCGGCGCTTGCGCTTCTCTGCCGAACAGGGTACGGGAACTCACCCTTGCCGGTGATGTCAACCGCATCGGGTCGGATAACAGGCAGCACCATTGTCTGCGCGTCGAGGTACGGGTCGAACCGGTAGTAGTACGGCGCGGCGCGCAGATCCGGCTTGGGGAGCAGCGTGGTCGCGTCGATCGGCCCGCCGTCGAGATCCATCTCCGGTGCGGGCGCCGTGAAGCCGAGGCGCCGCGAGACGGCCACCGTGATGGCGACGATTTCGGGGATGCCCGCCAGCCGCATGAGCCCGAAGGCGACGCCGAACATGATGATCGCGGTGAGGGCCACCCGCACCAGCGATCCGATGCCGCCGAACGACTCCGAAAGCCGGTGCAGCCCCATGACCTTGTCGGCGGTCCACATGACCACGCCGGCGGCCAGGGAGGCCCCCACCACCCGGGTGATGGTGTGCCCGACATTGGCCATGCGCAGATCGCCGAGGCTGCGATGCAGCAGCCAGCCGCCGATCACCGCGCCGGAGACGAAGCCGAGCCCGTTGGCGACACCGAGCGCGATCACCACGTGGCGCTCGTCGACGACCATCGGCGCGAGCGCCGACAGCGCGATCTTCACGCTGGTGATGCCGAGAATGATCCAGGTCGGCGTCCAGGCCTGTTCGCGGGCGTAGAAGACGCGCAGGTGGATCAGCACCAGCGCGTACGGGATCAGCGTGAAGGCCGACCAGGAGACGGCCTCGCCGAGCCGCCCGGCCTGTCCGGGCCCGAAGTGCCCGTAGCCGTAGAGGGCGCGGCCGATCTGCGGTCCGGCGAAGGTCAGGAAGGTGACGACCGGAACGAGCGCGATCATGGTGAGTCGCGTGGCGGTGCCGAGATCGTCGACCACGGCCGGGGTGTCGTCGGCGGCGGCATTGCGGCTCAGTCGCGGCATGATCGCGGTCAGCAGGGTCACGCCGAGCACGCCGTACGGCAATTGCAGCAGCAGCCAGGCATTTTGGTAGATGGCCGGACCGGCGATGTCCACATGCGAGGAGACGCGGGTCGCGAAGGTCCAGCCGACCTGGCTGATCAGCACGTACAGCATGATGGCCGCGGCCATGCCGCCGAACTGCCGGAGCCGGGCGTCCACACCCCACAGCGGCCGCAGATCGATGCCTTCGCGGCGGATGGCGGGCAGCAGGCTGAGTACCTGGACCGCGACGCCGACGGTCACGCCGATGCCGAGGACCAGCAGTTTCGTATCGCCCATGCGGACCGGATGCAGGCTGATCTCACCGGGTGTGAGCCGGTAGGCGATGAGCACGGCCAGCACGACGAGGTTGTTGAGCACCGGCGCCCACGCACCGGGTTTGAACACCCCGTGCGTATTGAGGATGGCCATCATCAGCGCGGAGGTGCCGTAGAAGAACACCGCGGGCAGCAGCAGGAAGGTCAGTGCGGTGGTGAGCGCGGTATTGACCTTGCCGTCGTTCGAGAGGAAGACGTGCGTGGTCAGGATGGGCGCCAGGATCAGCGTGAGGGTGGTGCCGATGCCGAGGATGGTGATCGCGGCGGTGAACAGCCGCCGGACGAAGGCGCTGCCGCCGTCGGGGTCCTCTTTCTCCGCGCGCACCAGGGTGGGCACCACGATGGCGGTGAGGACCGCGCCGAGCAGCAGCTCGGAGATCATGGTCGGGATGGTGCTGGCGACGGTGAAGGCGCTGGCGATGGCCGGTCCGAGCACGGTCAGCAGCAGTAGCTGTTTACCGAAGCCGGTGATGCGGCTGACCAGGGTCGCGATGGCGATGGATCCGGAGTCCCGGACCAGTCGGGCGTTCGAGTTCTCGGCCTTCTCGACCTGCTGCTGCTCCCGCGTGGTCGGTCCGCCGCGCGCCTGCCTGGGCAGTGGTTGCGAGTGCCGCGGTACCGGATTCGACTCCGGATAGCGCATGCCGTCGCGCGGGGTGGGCCGCGGCCCGATTCCGGGTGCCCGGTTCTGCTCAGGGTTGCCGTGACCCCAGTGGTAGCGGTCTTCCTCGGGAACGTAGGCGTTTCCGCGTGGCGGTCCGGCCGGGCGTGGCGGTTGCGGCTGGCGCGGCGGCTGTCCGGGTGCGGGCGGCCGCGCCATGATGGGCCCGGATTCGCCGGGGCGTGGTCCCCGCACCGGCAGCGGACCGGACGGTTGACCGGGTAGTGGACGGCCGGGCCCTCCGGGCGTATTCACCTGCGGCACCGGCGGAAAGCCACCACTGCGCGGACCTGGCGGTACCGGACGCGGACCCTGCGGTGCCGGGCGCGGACCCTGCGGCACGGGCCGCGGACCCTGGGGTGCCGGACGCGGTCCCTGCGGTGCGGGCGCACCGCGCTCCCACGGCGCCGACGGTGCCCGGCGTGCGGGCGGGCCCTCGGTGCCCCGTGCGGGCGGGCCGTCGGCGCCGTGGGAGCGCGGCCCGTCGGTGCCCTCGGGTCGGCCGGTCGAGCGCGGTCCGCCGTACTCGCTCACCGGGCCTCCTGGTTCTCGTCTCGCAGCTTGCGTTTCCGTGCGCGCAGGTACTTGTTCACCCGGCGTCGCTTCTCCGGATCGAAGCCTTCGTCCGCCGGATCCGACTGCCCGCGGAAGCGGTGCCAGAGCCGGCGACCCGCCAGCAGGAGCAGCAGTGCTCCGGCGCTTGCGGTAATTATTGCCAACACTCGACCGTAGGCGTTGGACCGCACGGATACCGATACCGCATTGCCGAGCGGTGTCCCGTCGGGTGTGGTAAGGGCGATGGGTATCACCAGGTTTCGGCTGTCGGACACCTCGGTCGGGATCTGGAAGGACCGGGTGCCCTTGGCCGGAAGCTGTTGTTCACCGATGTCTTTGATATTTGTCTCGGTCGGCGCGTCGATGCGGAATTTGATGCGGATGGCGACCGGCAGATCGTTGCGGGCGACCAGCAGCAGCGGGCTCTGTTCGGAGGCGAGGGTGTAGACGCCGCCCGGCGGCAGCACGGTCACCGAATGGAACAGATCGTCGATGGTGCGGGTGGTCTGGTCGAGGCGCCGCTGCGCGGTGGTATCGGCCGCGGCGGCGCCGGCGCGCCGGTCCGACATGGTCAGCACCCGGATGAGGTCGTCGCGCAGCGGGGTGAGGAAGGTGCGCGGGGTGAGCTCCTGCTGCGGCTGGTCGACCAGGGCGCCCATCAGCTCGGTGATGTTGTGCGCCTGCTGCCGAACCGGTTCGGCGAAGTGGTCGGGCACCGCCTCGTCCGCGGCGGCGGGCAGATAGTCCAGGTCGTAGGGCTGCGGATCCGGTTGCTGCGCCAGCAGTTCGGTGAAGGAGCGCGGTGCGGCCAGATTATTGCGGAAGAGCAGGTCGAGCTGTCCGAGCACCGCGGTGGCCTCGTCCCGGTTGGCGCCCCACTGCTGCGGCGGCATGAGCACCGCGGAGCGCGGCCGTCCGGCCTCCGGGTTCAGCGCGGTCCAGGCGACCGCGCCGAGCGCGTCCTGCAGCCGGGCGGCGCGGGAGTCGTTGGTGACGTCGTAGCGGACCCGGTCCGGGGTGAACGGCGGGGTCGGCGGATGTGAGCCGATGGCGGCGAGGGCGGTGGCCGACCAGATATCGAAGGTGGCGGCATGCATTTCGGGGCCGCCCGCGGCATCGCCGCCGGGGGTGGGCAGGTCGATCCCCGACAGGTGCACCATGTCCGGATTCACCGATTCGCTTGCGCCGCCCGGGCTTTTGGCGCTGGAGATATTGCTGCGCCCGTCGGAGGGCGCCACGGCATTGTCGGCCAGCACGGCGGTGGTGTAGCCGTGGTGCGCGAGCAGGCCCGCGCCGTCGGTGTCGAGGGTTCCGGAGTCCGGCAGTGCCACGCCGCGCACGGATTTCACCGACAGCAGCGAATCCACCAGGTCGGCAGGCGCGTTGAGGGCTCGATCCGAGAGCGTCTCGTCCCCGGCGGCGGCCAGCGCGGTGGGATCGACCTGCGCGAACGGCAGCGCGACCACGCACATGGTGGGTGCCAGCGTGCGCAGCCGGTCCAGCCAGGCCTTGGCGGCGTGCGCGCCGGTGCCGGCCCGGGTGGTGCCGTCCGGATCGGACGGACTGGCCAGCACCCGGTAGCCGTCCGTCATATCGGAGACGGTGAGCAGCAGGTCCGGATCGACGGCCAGGCACAGCGCACTGGTGAGTTTGCGGTCTTGCCCGCCATCGGGTTTGAGCGCGGTCTCCAGCGCGGACAGCAATTGATCGAGCCGCCCGCCGCTGGCGAGCGAGGACGCCAGATCGTCATCGGTGAGCATGGCGGACCCCTGCACGGACCCCGTCGCACCGGCGACCAGGCGCGGCCGGTCGGCCAGCGGCCACAGCATGGTGGTGGCGACCGGCGGCGCGTCCGGGACGGCCGGAACCGTCGGCGTGACAGTGCGTTTCATCGGGTCCGGGGTGGCGATGGGGACACCGAGCACGGGCAGCAGGAAGCGCGCGTCGTCCAGTCGCGCCTGACCGCCGTAACTGGGCGCGCCGTTGACGTTCAGCAGCAGCGGATAGATGCCGGGCGCGGTGATATCGATCGAGGAGATCCCGCTGGGCAATTCGGGCGCTGAGCGCAGTGCGACCGTGAGGCTGAACTGCTTTCGCTGTCCGGTGTCCAAACGGTCTGCGACATCCTGGAATTCGCCGGTGACGTCGAAGCTGTTCTGGTCCAGTCGCAGCGTCGACCGCAGGCCGCTCGGGTTGGTGACAGCGGCGGCGCGCTGAATGCGCACGCTGACATCGTCGACCGGCCGGTCACCGATATTGGTGATGGTGCCGGACACCACGAAATAGGGGTCGCTGCTGGCGGTGATCGCCGTCGGCGTCACCGAATCCAGGGACAGTTTCAGGAATTTCGGTCCGGTCGGCGCCGCGCCGGAGCCGCTGCCGGACGGCTGTGCCGTCGCAGCGGACGGACATACCGTCAGCACGGCGACCACCACCGCGACGAACGACAGGATCCAGCGGTGCAGCGCCGCGGTGTCTTGCCCAGGACGCCCAGACCCCGCACGCGTCATTGTCTGCCGTTCTCCATCCGGTCGATCAGCCGGTTCGCGACCTCCGCCAGCCTCCGTTCGTCAGCGTAGGCGAGCCGGGAATCGAGTTCGCTCAAGGGAACCCAGGCCACCTTGGTGACTTCGACATCGGCATCGGAGAGTTCGCCGTCGAGAAATCGCATCAGATAGTGGTGCACGGTCTTGTGTACCCGCCGGCCCTCGGTCACGAACCAGTAGTCGATACTGCCCAGTTCGGCGACCACACTGCCATTGATGCCGGTCTCCTCGGCAACCTCACGGATAGCGGTCTGCTCAGCGGTTTCGCCCTCTTCGATATGCCCCTTGGGTAGCGACCACAGCAACCGCCCGCGCCGATCGGTCCGCCCGATCAGTGCGGCACACCGCTTCTCACGCGGCCCGTCCAACCCGTCGACGACAAGCCCACCGGCAGAGGTCTCCCGCACCGTGCGCATGCGAGGTTTCGCCGCACTACCGGCCGAACCACGGCGCCGGGGCTGGCGGCGTCGACTGTTCGCGCGATCGGCCGGAGACACGGCGCCAGTCTATAGGGGTGCACTCTCTCCGCCGCTCCGCGACTCTGCACCGGGATACGTATCTGACGTGAGGGCTGATTTCGTGCCGTACGGGTAACTCACCGGGTACGGGCTGACCCCGCCAACCACCGAACCGCAGGCCTGGCGCGAGAGTCCGGACGCACCTGGGTGCCCGCAAGAGTCGCGGGGAGGCGGGGTTGCGTACTCCACTAAGCTCGGATTTCGTGGTTTCGCCGAAGTCCGAGGAAGCAAGCAGCGTGGATCGTCGTACCCGATTGCTGGCCTCGGCGGCGATCACCGTGGGACGGCTGTCGGAGGTTCTGACCCCGCTGGGTGAGTTGTTCGCCCAGCACGGTCACGAGCTGTATCTGGTGGGTGGCACGGTGCGTGACGCCGTGCTGGGCCGGTTGGGTACCGATCTGGATTTCACCACCGATGCCCGGCCCGAGGCGGTGCAGGAATTGATGCGCGGCTGGGCCGATCATCTGTGGGATACCGGCGGGCTGGCGTTCGGCACGGTGAGTGCCGCCAAGGACGGTCAGCAGCTGGAGATCACCACGTTCCGCGCCGACAATTACGACCGCGTCTCCCGCAATCCGGAGGTCACCTTCGGCGATACGCTCGAGGCCGATCTGGTGCGCCGCGATTTCCGCGTGAATGCCATGGCCGTGCGTATCGGCGAGCTCGGTGAGCTGGAGTTCGTGGATCCGCTGAACGGTATGGCGGATCTGCTCGAGGGTGTGCTCGATACGCCTGCGCTGCCGCAGGATTCGTTCCAGGACGATCCGCTGCGCATGCTGCGCGGCGCCCGTTTCGTCTCGCAGCTGGGTTTCCGGCTGGCGCCGCGCGTGCGCGACGCCATTGCCGAGATGGCCCCGGAGATCGACCGCATCACCGCCGAGCGGGTGCACACCGAGCTGGACAAGCTGATCGCCGGCGATCATCCGACCGAGGGCATCGACATCATGGTCGAGACCGGATTGGCCGAGCGCGTGCTGCCGGAACTGCCCGCCATGAAGCTGGAGATCGACGAGCACCACCAGCACAAGGACGTCTACGAGCATTCGCTGACGGTGCTGCGCCAGGCCATCGACCAGGAGGAGGGCGATCCGGATCTGGTGCTGCGCTGGGCCGCCCTGCTGCACGACATCGGCAAGCCGCCCACCAAGAAGAACGAGCCCGGCGGCGGCGTGAGCTTCCACCACCACGAGGTGGTCGGCGCGAAAATGGTGCGAAAGCGCATGCGCGCCTTGAAGTATCCGAAGCAGTTCACCGAGGATGTCGCGCGCCTGGTCTACCTGCACCTGCGCTTCCACGGTTACGGCAAGGGCCAGTGGACCGATTCGGCCGTCCGCCGCTACGTCACCGACGGCGCCGAACTCCTCCCCCGCCTGCACAAACTCGTCCGCGCCGACTGCACCACCCGCAACAAGCGCCGCGCCGCCCAACTCCGCTCCACCTACGACGATCTGGAAGCCCGCATCGTCGTCCTCCAGGAGCAGGAGGACCTCGACCGCGTCCGCCCCGACCTCGACGGCAACGCCATCATGGAATTGCTCGGCATCCAGCCCGGCCCCGACGTCGGCAAGGCCTGGAAATTCCTCAAAGAACTCCGCCTCGACCGCGGCCCCCTCCCCCGGGATGAGGCGGAGGCAGCCCTGGTCGAGTGGTGGCAATCCCAGTCCTGAACCGCAGACGAACCCCCGTAATCCCGCGCCAGGATGACGAATGCGGTCAGAAGATGATCAGTGTGGTTCCGGCGACGATGGCCGAGCGGATCTGCGCCAGGTCGAACGACCCGGCCAATCCGGGTAGGTCGGCGGCGAAGCAGACATGCTGGCCGACCCGCTGCGTGCTGATGATCCGCGCCTGACTGGGCAGGTCCGCCAGCGGAATCGGCTTCAGCCTCGTCATCCGCCGCGGTGCGCGCATTCCGCGCCAGTGCGCGCTCTGCACGGCGATGGTCAGCACATTGTCGGTGATATCGGCGTCGACCAGCGCCCGCACCCGCCTGCGCCGATGCCGCGCCAGAATGAGCCCGTCCGGCCCGGGCGACAATTCCCAGTCCCGCTGCCAGCTGTTGAGCCAGTCCAGCAGCGCCGCAAGGGAAATCACCCCGGTGACGTCGAGTTGCTGTGCCCGCAGTTTGGTCGGCACCCCCGGCACCAGCCGCACCCCGTGTGCGATGACGGTGAGCTCCTCGACCCGGTGCTGATTCCAATACAGCTCGGTGAGAACGGTTTTGGTCTGAAAATGCGCTCCCCGCCGCCGCACCTTGAGCGTGTGCAGCGTGGCCCGCAGATCGTGTCCGAGGAAGGTGGCGCTCACCTCCTGCCCGCCGAACTGACTGAGAATGCCCTCGGACAGCAGTGTCATGAGCACATCGGGCATGAGCGCGGTGACCGTCCCGACCCCGAAATCGGTGACGGGTTCGATCCAGGCGGTGGTGAAGCTCGCCCACTGATCGACCCAGGTCTGGTCGAACAGGCGTTTTCCCAGGTCCATGCCCAGGTCCACCGCCCGCAAAGGTGACCAGGCCTTCGGATCGAAATAGGTGGCCATGATTTTTCGAGCGTACCGACCACCGACGACATCTCCGGATTCTCCGAGGTGACTCGAGTCACTTCTACAATCGGACCCATGACGGTGGACCTGAACAGCGATCTGGGCGAGGGCTTCGGCGCGTACCGCATGGGTGACGATGCGGCCATGCTCGAGGTGGTCACCAGCGCCAATATCGCGTGCGGTTTCCACGCCGGCGATCCGTCGATCATGCGCCGCACCTGCGCGCTCGCCGTCGAGCGGGGTGTCCGCATCGGCGCGCACATCGGTTACCGGGACCTGCCGGGCTTCGGCCGCCGCGCCCTCGCCGTTCCCGCCGCCGAGCTGCGCGACGAAACCCTCTACCAAATAGGCAGTCTCGACGCCTTCGCCCGTGCCGCCGGTGACCGCGTCCGCTATGTGAAACCGCACGGCGCGCTCTATCACGCCGCCGCCGCGGACCGCACCCTCGCGGACGCGATCGTCGCGGCCCTCCGCGAATTCGATTCCAGCCTGGCCCTATTGGGCCCCGCCGCCACCGAAATGGAGCAGGCCGCCCGAGCCGCCGGTACCCCCTTCCTCGGCGAGGGCTTCGCCGACCGCGCCTACACCCCCGACGGCCTGCTCGCCCCCCGCACCGTCCCCGGCGCCGTCCTGCACGAGGACGAAGCAGTGGCCCAAGCCCTTTCGATAGCCCGCACCGGCAAAGCCCGCACCCTGGACGGCGACACCGTAGCCGTCTCCGCCGCCAGCATCTGCGTCCACGGCGACTCCCCCGCCGCCGTACACATGGCCCACCGCATCCGCACCGCCCTCGAAGAAGACGGCATCCCGCTGCGGGCCTTCACATGAGCGGCCGGCCATGACCACCGCCGACCCGACCTGTCGTATCCGGGCCACCGCGGGGGCGGTCGGTATTACATTGGAGGCCTTCGCGCGGGAGGCCCGTTATGACTGATTCGGCGTCCGAGTCGCTCGCCGGCGAGGTTCGCTCGGCGGGTGATTGTGCGCTGCTGGTGATTCCGCCACAGCGCGGCATGGTTCGGGAGTTGGTCGCGGCACTGCACACGCGGCCCGCGGGTGTGGTGGATGTGCTTCCCGCTGCGGCGACGGTGTTGGTGACGCTCTCTGCTCCTGCCGCTGCGGAACCGGTGCGGCAGCAATTGAATTCGCTGCTAGCCCGCTTGGAATCCGAGGCGCGGGTGGCGGCGGGGGCGCGCCGGTTGCCGGGCTGGTTGCCGGATGATCGTCCGGACGATGCGGTGGGCGGCAATGGTTTCCGCGACGAACCCGTCGAGATCCCCGTCCGCTACGACGGTGTGGATCTGCCCGATGTCGCGCGCCTGCTCGGCCTGACTCCGGCCGAGGTGATCGCCGAGCACACCGGCATCGTATGGCGTTGCGCCTTCGTGGGATTCGCCCCCGGCTTCGGCTATCTGGAATCCCCCGACGCCCGCCTGACGGTCCCCCGCCGCACCCAGTCCCGCACCGCGATTCCGCCCGGCGCGGTCGCCCTGGCGGGCGGCTATTCGGCGGTGTACCCGCGCCGCAGCCCCGGCGGCTGGCAGCTCATCGGCACCACGGATATCTCCATGTGGGATGTCGATCGCGATCCGCCCGCCGCGATCCGCACCGGCACCCGCGTGCGATTCGTCGATGTCGAGGAGCGGGGATGAGGATGTGGATCGGCCTGTCTGCCTGCGAGTTTCACCAGTTCCGGGTGACCGTGCGCGGCGGCCTGCCGCTCCGCGGCGCACACCGGCACTCGCATCCCGCCGGCAGCGGTGATCTTCCGTGATCCGGGTCGAGCGGGTCGGCCCGCTGGCGACCATCCAGGATCTGGGCCGCCCCGGCTGGTTCGATTCCGGTGTCGGTATCGCGGGCGCGGCGGATCGCGCCTCCCTGCGGTTGGCGAACCGACTGGTCGGAAACCCTGAGGGCGCAGCCGGAATCGAGGCTTTGTTCGGTGGCCTGGAACTGCTCGCGCAACGCCATCTCACGGTGGCGGTGACGGGCGCGTCCGCACCCGCGACCGTGGACGGCCGTCCGGTCGGCGCGGCGAGCGTGCTGGAAATCGAAGAGGGCCAGCGACTTCGGCTCGGCTGGGCTTTGTCCGGTTTACGAAGCTACGTGGCAGTACGCGGCGGAATAGACGTTCCACCCGTGCTGGGTTCCCGCAGCCGCGACACCATGTCCGGCATCGGCCCCGCGCCGCTTCGCCCGGGAGATGTACTGCCCGTGGGCCTTCCGCCTCGCGTCCATCCGATCGTGGACGTGGCCCCGGTCGCCGCACCGCTCGCGGGCAGGCTCACCATCCGTGTCCTGCCCGGCCCGCGCGACGACTGGTTCGCCAACGCCCCGGCCCTGTACGAGGGCGAATGGACCGTATCCTCCGATACCGACCGCGTCGGCGCCCGCCTCGACCGCCGCACCGGCCCGCCGCTGCAACGCGGCATATCCGGCGAATTGCCCACGGAGGGTATGGCTCTGGGCTCCATCCAGGTCCCGCCGAGCGGTCAGCCCGTGGTCTTCCTGGCCGATCACCCGATCACCGGCGGCTATCCGGTGATCGGCGTGGTGCTCGACGCCGATGTCGATGCGGTCGCCCAGGCCCGCCCGGGTCAGCCCCTGCGCTTCCGCCGCGTCATTTCAGCGACGCGTGCATGAGATACACGTTGTAGCTGTTCCAGGCCGACATGGTGAAGTACAGATCCTTACCGGTCGACCACGGGTGCATGAAGCCGCCGTACGCCGTCGGATAGTCCTCGATATCGATGAGCTTGACCGGATCCGTCCAGGTCCCCTGCGGTTCCGCGGCGGTCCGCAGCACGATCTGATGCCGCTGCAGGTCCAGGTACACCATCTGCCACTGCCCGGTGTCCTGGTCGTAGCGCAGCGACAGTTCGCTGGCGGTGCCGGAAACGATTGGGGTGGCGAGCAATTCGTTGGCCCCGTCGGCGGGGACCCAGTTGCCGTTGGTCCAGTACTGGTAGGCGGTCTTGTTCAGCACCTGCGCGGCGGGCACCCGGGCGAGTCCGATAACGCCCATGCGCCCGTTGGGCGTTCCGAACATGTACACGTAGTCCCCGTGCGGCACCATGGTCGCGACCTGGAAGCGGCCGAGCCCGAACAGGTTGTCCCAGTGCGCCCATTGGGATTTGGTCCAGGTGCTGCCATTGTCGTCGGACCAGGCGATACCGCCGTTGTTGGTCCACCACATGCCGGGGATCTTGCTCCACCGATTGACCGACATGTAGGTCAGGTACTGGCGGTTGCCGACGGCGAAGCCCGAGGTGGGGATGGTGGTGACCTCGAAGTTCTTGATCTTGCGGCTGTCCAGGATCTCGGCGGCGTGGCAGCGGCTGTCCTGCACGAAATTATCGAGGACCAGCCCGTTCGAGAGATCGTGATTGCTGCTGTAGGCCAGGGTGTTGCTGCGCCAGTCCTGATCGCCGGTCCCCGCGCCGATCGGGCTCCAGCCCTTGCCGAAGGTGTCGCCGAAGACGACGGAGACCTGGCCGGGCTTGTTCTCCCAGATCAGGCCGAGATCGGTGCCGTCCACCGACCAGCGGTTATCGGTGCGGTTGACCGACCCGTGCCCGGTGATCTGATTGACCAGCCGCACCGATTGCACATCGCGCGGGGTGATCGCGGCGGCCACGGGCGCGGCGGCGGGCGGCTGCACATCCACGGCCGGCGGGGCCTGCGGTTCGGGCGGTTCGCCGCCCGGCACCGGAATCGGAATGGGTTCGGTCTCCGGTTGCAGTTCGATCTGCGGCGCCGGTCGCGGTGCGTCGCCCCCGGCGTTCGGGGTGGTGGTCGGCGGTGCGCCGCTGCTGGAGACGTCGGGTTCGCCGGGTGTGGCGGGCTCACCGGTCGGATTGCCCTCCGGCGGTGTGGTTTCCGCCGGTTTGGGGCTGCTGCGGACATCCGGGCAGGGCGCCGCGCACGGATCCTCGGGCAGCGCCACCGGTTCGATACGGGTCTTGTCCGGCTTGGGCCCGGGCACCGGCACCGTCGTGATCTGCGGTACCGGAACCTGGATGCGAATGGTCGGATCGGGCTGCGGCTGGGGCTGCTCGGTGGCGGGCGGGGCTTCACGCGCCAGCGGGTCGAATCCCGTTTCCCCGCAACTGTTCATGGGCGGCGGCGCCCACGGCTCGATCGCACCAGCGGGCGCCGCGGGCAGCAGGATCGCACCCACGGTCAGCGCACCCGACAGGATCAGGACATCGGTCGGACGGAATCCCATGCGGTGTGTGTCTCCTCGTCCGGGCCGGGCGAGATCGAATGGCCCCCACCGTAACCCGCCGGGCCGTGGCCCGAGCTCAGCGAAACCGGTTGTCGGCCGGTTGTGATCGAGCCGATATTAGCGCTATGGCGGCAATCCCACAGCAGTACACCCCGGCCGCGGCGATCACCACGGCCGGCGACCGGCCGTCCGCCGGTATCCACAGCGCGGTGCCCGCCAGCGCCAGCACATAGGTGATATTGAAGATGGTGTCCTGCAAGGCGAATACCTGTCCGCGATGCAGGTCGTCGATCTCGATCTGCATGGCCGCGTCGCCGGTGAGTTTGATGGTCTGTCCCGCCAGTCCGAGCAGGAAGGCGGCCGCCAGCAGCAGCAGTTCGGCGCGGCGCTCATCCGTCCCGGTGGCGAGGGTTATGGGCGTGACCAGCGTGATCTGCACCACGATGGCGGTGATCAGCCCGACCACGATGGTGCGTGCCCGCCCGAGCCGCGGAATGAGCACGGGCGCAACCACCGCCGCGGCCAGCATGCCCGCGCCGGTCGCGGTGATGGCCGCGCTGAATTTCGCGATGTGGTGCCCGGTCCCCGCGCCGCGCCTGAGCACCAGCACCATCAGCAGCGTGTCGGCGCCGAACACCATGCGGTGCGCGCCGATGCCGATCATGGCCGTGGTGACCTCCCGCGACCGCCAGGCCGCGGTAGCCCCCGATCGCAAACCCGCAGCAATCGCCCGCAGTGAGCTTTCCCGGTTCGGTTCACCACTGCGGTCATCGGGATCCGGGCCGAGCGCGTGGCGGCGGAATCCGGCCGCCGCAAACGCACCGGCGATCGATCCACAGGCACTGAGCGCGACCGCCACGGCGGAGGCGAAGTCCCCCGCCCCGATCACCGTGATGATTGCGAAGGCCACCCCCGCCCCGAGAATGGCGCAGGCGGACGCGATGGTCGCGAGAATCGAGTTCATGGCCACGAGCCGCTGCTGTGCGAGCACCCGCGGCAGCGACGCCGACACGCCCGCCCCGACGAATCGCGACACCCCGACCACGGACAGCGCGAGCAGCAGGATCGGCGTATCCCGCAACCCGCTCAGCAGGCTCACCGCGGTCAGCGCGATGAGCACGCCGCGCAGCACATTGGCGACGAGCAGGACCGTGCGCCGGTCCCAGCGGTCCAGCAGCGCCCCCGCATACGGCCCGATGATCGAATACGGCAGCAGCAGCGCCGCGAACCCACCCGCGATGGCCAGCGGATCCGTCTCCCGCTCGGGATTGAACAGAATCGCCCCGGACAGCGCCGCCTGGAACATGCCGTCGCCGAATTGCCCGGCAAGCCGCACGGTACTCAGCCGCAGCGCACCCGGACTCTCCGCCAGGGCGCCGCGTATCGACGCCACCGCGCTCCGCACGCCCCTGCGCGGTGCGGCCGCAAGGTCCGGTGGCACTGCAAGCTCGGGTGCGGCCGCAAGGTCCGGTGGGACTGCAAGCTCCGGTGGGGTCGCAAGGTCTGGCTCGGCCGCGAGGTCCCGAGGGGTTGCAAGGTCCCGAGGGTCTGCGGGATGCGGTGCGCCTGAGAGGTGCGGTGTGCGCGGTGCGGCTGCGGACTGCGAGCTATCCGCCGGTGTGTTGTCTTGTGCGTGTCGAGTCTCGGGTTCGCTCACCTGGCGGGGTGGGTGGTGACGAGCGCGAAGACGGCCGCGCGCATATCGTCCGCCATGGGCAGGTTGTCCAGACTGTCGGCGTCAATCCACTGGAATTGATCGTGTTCGCCGGGGGCGAGCAACACTTCCCCGGGTTCGGTATCGACCACGAAGCTGTATTTCCGCACTCGCGATTTGGTGCGGGTGGCGTAGTCGAATCCGCCGAGTACGTCCGTGATGCGCTGGATACGCAGGCCTGTCTCCTCGAAGAGTTCTCGTTCGACGCATTCGGCGAAGCTCTCCCCGGATTCGACGCCGCCGCCCGGGAGTTCGTACATGCCGCCGTGATAATCGTCCGCGACACGCCGCACGACCAGTAGTTTTCCATTCCGGAACACGGCCGCCGCCACCACGAAGTGGTTGATCCCCTCGGCATTGGCCTGTTGTCGGAGTTCGCGTTCGATGCCCGCGAGTACGTCGGGTCGCATCCCCCTGGTCTCCCTCCGGTTTCACTGCGGCACATCATGATACGGTCGCCGACCGAACCCTGTCGGCGGGGTGCTCGTTATCTTGTATTAGCGAAGTGCCTGGTCGGTGGCGTGCAGAGCGGCGTTGCTCGCACGTTAGAATATTTACCGGGAGTTCAGGTTGGGTCGCGGAATGTGCCTCTACTCTGGATTCTGATCGGTGCGCGCCGGTGAGAGGAGTACGGCGGTGTCCACGCTCACGACACCACAGATCCATGTCCATCGTGGCGGTGACCGCATGAAAACGCGTGTGGCGTGGCTGGATTCGAAGCATTCGTTCTCCTTCGGGGAACATTACGATCCCGACAACACTCATCACGGCTTATTGCTCGTGAACAACGAAGACATCGTGCTGCCCGGTGAGGGATTCGAAACGCATCCGCATCGGGATATGGAGATCATCACCTGGGTACTGAGCGGCAGCCTGGTGCATCAGGATTCGCTCGGGCACAACGGGGTGATCTATCCCGGTCTCGCGCAGCGGATGAGTGCGGGTGCGGGCATCCTGCATTCGGAGAAGAACGATTCGTGGCGGTTCAGCGCCGGCCCCGAACACGATGAACCGGTGCATTTCGTCCAGATGTGGGTGGTTCCGGACGAGCCCGGCCTGGATCCCGGCTATCAGCAGCTGGAGATCGACGACGAGCTGGCCGGCGGCGCTCTGGTGACGGTGGCCTCGGGCCTGCCGCGCTATCGCGATCGCACGGCCATCGGCATCGGCAGCAGTCATTCCGCACTGCACGTGGCCCGCATGCCGGGTCTCGGCGAGGCGCCGGAGGTTCGCCTACCGGAAGCCCCTTACCTGCATGTATTCATTGCGCGCGGTGAGGTCGAGCTGGAGGGTGTCGGGACGCTGTACGAGGGTGACGCGGTGCGGCTGGCGCGCAGCGGTGGTCAGCGGGTGACCGCGAGCCTGCCGTCGGAAATTTTGGTGTGGGAGATGCACGCGCGTCTGGGCGGGCAATAGCATCTCGTATAAGACCAGGATTCCGGGCGAACCGGGCGCGTTAACGGCCGGTTCTCCTGTCGGCGATACCGGGAGCAGCACCGACGAAAGGCCCGCCCATGTCGCAGTACCCGCCTCCGGGCAATAACCCGCCCCCCGGCAATTACGGCCAGTACCCCGGGCAGCCGCCCGGCAATTATCCGCCGCCCGGCGGTCAGCAGTACTGGCAGGAGTCCCCGAAGAGCAAGGGCCTGGCCATCACCGCGATGATCCTGGGCATTCTCGCGCTGCTCAGCTCGTGGACGGTGCTCGGCGGCATCGGCTTCGGCCTCTTCGCCGTCATCCTCGGCGTGATCGCGCTGATGAAGGCGCGCAAGGGCACCAGCGGCGGCTCCGGAATGGCCCTCACCGGCCTCATTCTCGGCCTGCTGAGCCTGATCATCGGCATTGTCGTCGGTGTGATCGGCTGGACCTTCTTCAAGGACAACGGCGGCAGCGACTTCGTCTCCTGCGTCCGGGATGCGAAGAACGACCAGTCCAAGATCGATCAGTGTGAGCAGGACTGGAATCAGAAGATCGAGAACAAGTACAGCATCACGCTGACACCGGCCCCCACGAACTGACCGAGAGTCCGTGCCGGGCAGGCACGCTCAGCGCTGCACCGGCCGGCACTCGCGGGTGGCGGCGACGACCTCCGCGAGTTCCGGCCGAAAGTCACTGTCCGGCGGGCAAACCCAGGATCGGTAGCCGGTGTGCTCGTCCGTGGGTGACGGCAGCACGATGTGGCTACCGGGCAGCGCGACCGCCGCGCAGTCCCGGAACAGGTCGGAGAACAGGGCGATATCGAGGTACGAGTCGTCGGTCGGCCCGGTCAGGAAGGTCCACCGGCCGGACCGCGGATGTCCGATGACGGGGCCGCAGCGTTTACGGGCCTGCAGGTGGTCCCGCACGCGCGCGCCGAAGTCGGCGGGCATGGTGACGGCGCCGACCGAACCGATTTCGAGCATGATCCGGCCCAGCGCCGAGTCGACGATCCCGTAGAGGCCGTGCTCCTTGCGGTAGCACCGGCAACGGGCCAGCGCCTCCTGGGTGGCGGTGTACGAGGACGGGTCCAGCGCGCTCATGGCGAACCTCCTGCTACCGACCCTATTCTCCCGCAATCAGTATGACAATAGTCACACGCCGGTGACTTTCAGGCGTAGCATCAGCAGGCATGGCACCCGTCTCGCCCACCGTCGCCCGGTGGGAGTTGGTTCTCCGGCTACGGGAGCTGCGTGAGCAGCGCGGCTTCGATTCGGCGACCTTCGCCAAACGGGTCGGCTTCACGCCGGCCAATTGGTCGCATGTGGAAAAGGGCCGCAGGGTCCTCACGGCCAGCACCATCGAACCGGTGCTGACGCTGCTCGAGGTGGACGGTGAGGAACACGAGGAATTGCTCGAACTCCTGGCCGCCAGCAAGGAACGCGGTTGGTGGGCCAAGGCTTCCGCGCTCATCGGCCCCGAACTGCAGCGCTACTACGGTATGGAATTCGGTGCGGACAGCATCCGCAGTTACGACAGTCTCGTGGTCCCCGGCCTCCTGCAGACCGAGGAGTACACCCGGGCGCTCATCAGCGCCGATGTCATGATCCGCCCGGTGCAGGTGGAACAGCTTGTGGCCGTGCGCATGCGCCGGCAGGAGCGGTTGCGCGATGCCGATCACCTGGAACTCACCGCCGTCATCGGCGAGGCGACGCTGCTGCAGCAGATCGGCGGGCCGAAAGTCCTGCGCGGGCAACTGGAGCATCTGGCGATGCTGTTCGACGAGCTGGATTCGCTGACGGTGCGGGTGATTCCGTTCGCCGCCCCGCGGGGCGCCATGCTGGGCGGCGCCAGTTTCCATCTGCTGGATTTCACTTCGGAATCGCTGCCCACCTTCGGCTGGGCCGAGAGTGCGGTTTTCGGTGGGCCGGTGGAGGATCCCGATCAGATTCGCGATCTGGGTTTTGCATTTGTGCGTGCACTCGACCAATCTCTCAGTCGTGCAGAATCTTTGGACATGATCAAGAGTTATTCGCAAGGGTAGGAGACACATGCGAGACGGTAAAATGCTGCCCATGTTAAATACCGCGCAGTATCGGCCGGATTCCACCGACTGGTTCACCTCTACCCGGACCAATAACGGAAATCAGTGTGTAGAGGTCCGTTTCGATGGTGATGCGGTGCTGATCCGTGACAGCAAGTTCCGGCGCAACCCGGCGCATCGCGGCCAGGCCGAGCCCATCATCACCGTCACCGCCGCCGACTGGATGGCCTTCCTCGCCACGGTGCCGGGTCGCCATACCGGTTCCACCGCTCTCGTCGCGTACCCGTCCCCCCACGGCGGGGCCACGCTGGTTCACGGTGAGACCTCGCTGGTCTACACGCCCGGTGAGTGGGCCGCCTTCGCCGCCGGAGTCCGCGACGGCGAGTTCGACCGGATCGCACTCACCGCCTGAGCGTTCTGTTCCCGTGCTGTGTGTTCCCCGTGAAACCACGCACGGCTCCGGCTCCTCCGAACGGAAATCGGCATACTGGGGAGCGTGACTTCGCAGCTGAACAATCCCTCCGGTATCGACCTGACCTTCCGTAACGAGGGCGTGCGGGTGCAGGACGACCTGTTCGCGCACGTCAATGGTGATTGGCTGGATAAATACGACATACCGTCGGACAGGGCGGTGGACGGTGCGTTCCGCAAGCTCTACGACCAGGCGGAGCTGGACGTGCAGCGGATCATCCAGGAGGCGGCTGCCTCCGATGCCGCGCCCGGCAGCGAGGGCCGCAAGGTCGGTGACCTGTACAACAGCTATATGGACGAGGCCGCCATCGCGGCCGCCGGTCTGACCCCGATCGCGGACGAGCTGGCCGCGATCGCCCAGGTGCGCGACCGCAGTGAATTCGCCGCCCTCATCGGTCGCCTGCAGCGCCACGGCGTCGGTGGCCCGATCGCCTTCTACGTCGACACCGACGACAAGGATTCGAACCGCTACCTGGTGCACACCAGCCAGTCCGGCATCGGCCTGCCGGATGAGTCGTACTACCACAAGGACGAATACGCCGAGATCCGCGACAAGTACGTCGCGCACATCCGCCGCATGTTCGAGCTGGCCGGCGTGGACTACGACGCGCAGCGCGTCTTCGACCTGGAGCAGAAGCTGGCCGCCGGGCACTGGGATGTGGTGCGCCGCCGTGATGCTGAAAAGAGCTACAACCTCACCACTTTCGATGCGCTGGCCGCCGAGCACCCCGAATTCGACTGGACCGCCTGGACTTCCGCGATCGCCGAGGGCGTCGACCGTTCCGGTAGCGAGCTCTTCGCCGAATTGGTGGTGCGCCAGCCGGACTACCTGCGTACTTTCGCGCAGACCTGGGCGCTGGAGTCCCTGGACGACTGGAAGGCCTGGGCGGCATGGCGTGTCGTGAAGGCCCGCGCCTCCTATCTGACCGATGACCTGGTCGAGGCGAGCTTCGACTTCTACGGCCGCACCCTCACCGGCGCCCCGGAGAACCGCGAGCGCTGGAAGCGCGGCGTGTCCCTGGTGCAGGATCTGCTGGGCGAGGCGGTCGGCAAACTGTATGTGGAGCGCCACTTCCCGCCGGCCGCGAAGGCGCGCATGGTCGAGCTGGTGCAGAACCTGCAGGAGGCCTACCGCCGCAATATCTCCGATCTGGAGTGGATGGGCGCCGACACCCGGCAGGCCGCGCTCACCAAGCTGGAGAAGTTCACCCCGAAGATCGGCTACCCGGACGAGTGGCGCGACTACTCGGCGATCGTTGTCGACCCGGCCGATCTGGTGGGCAACTACCGCCAGGGGTACGCCGCCGAGAACGACCGCGACCTGAACAAGCTCGGCGGCCCGGTGGATCGCGCCGAATGGTTCATGACGCCGCAGACGGTGAATGCCTACTACAACCCCGGCATGAACGAAATCGTCTTCCCCGCAGCGATTCTGCAGCCTCCGTTCTTCGATATGAATGCGGACGACGCCGCCAACTACGGCGGTATCGGTGCGGTCATCGGCCACGAGATCGGCCACGGCTTCGACGATCAGGGTTCGAAGTACGACGGCGACGGAAATATGATCGACTGGTGGACCGAATCCGATCGCAGTGAATTCGGTAAGCGCACAAAGGCTCTCATCGATCAGTACAACCAGTTCTCCCCGAAGGACCTGTCGGACGACCACAAGGTCAACGGCGAGTTCACCATCGGCGAGAACATCGGCGACCTGGGCGGCCTGACCATCGCCCTGGAGGCGTACCGGATCTCCCTGGAGGGCAAGGACTCCCCGACCCTCGACGGGCTCACCGGTCTGCAGCGCGTCTTCTTCGGCTGGGCGCAGGTCTGGCGCACCAAGGCTCGCCCCGAGGAGGCCATCCGCCGCCTGGCCGTCGACCCGCACTCCCCGCCGGAGTTCCGCTGCAACGGCGTCGTCCGCAATCTCGACAGCTTCCACGAGGCTTTCGATGTGAAGCCGGGCGACGAGCTCTACCTGGATCCCGCGGAGCGCGTGAAGATCTGGTGACCGCAGCCGTCTATCTGATCACCGGCATCCAGGCCGCCGGGAAATCGACTGTCGCACAGGCGCTGGCGGAGCGACTGCCCCGCTCAGCGCATGTGCGCGGTGACGCCTTCCGCCGTTTTGTAGTGAACGGCCGCGAGGACATGCGTCCGGACCCACCGGAGCAGGCGCTAGAACAGCTGCGCCTGCGCCACCGGCTGGCCGCCCGGACCGCCGACGCCTACGCCGACGCGGGCTTCACCGCCGTCGTCCAGGACGTGGTGCTGGGCGACTTCCTCCCGTACTTCGTCGACCAGATCCGCACGCGCCCAAGATATGTAGTGGTCCTGGCCCCGAGCCCCGACGCGGTCGCCGCCCGAGAAGCCGGCCGGACCAAGAAGGCGTACGGCCCCTTCACCGTCGCAGACCTGGACACCGGATTGCGCACCACCACCCCACGCCTCGGATTATGGCTGGACAGCGCGGATCTCACCGTCGACCAGACGGTGGACGCAATCCTCGAGCAGTCGCACCCCCTGCCCTAGTGGGACTCCCCTAGAGCGAAGTCGAGCCTGGCATAAGCATTACCCGCCATCTCCCCAAAAGCCGACTTCCAGGGCCCAACCCCACCCCGAACCTGCTCCTTCACAAGGTCGAGCTGTGATTGCGAGACAAGGACGCCAGGACGAACGAACGCCGATGCAGGTGCGGCTGGAGTAGTGGTCGCGGCGGGCGCGCACGCAGCCAGCAGTAGAGGCACAGTGGCCGCCAGAGTGCGCCCGAGAAGTCGCAAGCTACCGCCGGAGCGCCGATCCCCAGGAGCTGACCTTGTCGACTCAGACACATACCAGCGCATCGTTCCGTGTTCTGTTCTCGAGAACGGCACCACAGCCGGTCGACTCCGCCGGTACCGCACAGCCCCTCCCAACTCCGGAAGGTTAACCGGGTACGGCTCCCCACGTGCCCAGCACGGCCATCTCGGGCTTTGCCCGCACCCCCTGCCAGATCAACCCTGCTCGGGAGGCAAGAAACCCAGGTGCACCGACCGTTTCGGCATAGAAGCCGTCGGCTCCCGAGAATTGAACAGCGGGTGTCTCAGCGGCACAGCGGTTATCGGGTTTGTGCCGTGTGGACGCCTGCTGTGCGGCCGTCGAGAAGGCGTGTGTGGTGCCCGCTCCGGGTGGATTCGAGGCCGAGACAGCCGGTGCACCTGGGTTGCTTGGGTCGAGGGGTGGTGTTGGGTCTGGGTGCGGGCAGGGCCCGAGATGGCTGTGCTGGTGGCGTCGGGTGGGGTACCCGGTTGACCTTCCGCGGTCACGAGGGAATCTGCGGTACCAGCCGGAGGACTGGTTGTGGTCCGGTTTCAGAGACAAAACGCGAAAAGACGAAGACCCGAAAGACCAAGGGCGCCTGGAGACAAGGGAACGAAGAACAAGAGCCTGAAAACCCGGGCTGGCAACGTTCATGGTGTTCGGGGGGATCGGCGCTGAGGGTAGTAACGGGGTAGTGCGAGGTTCCGGGCGGGCGGTGGGCGATGGCACGGGGGTGCAGGGTGATTCGGCCCGACTGTCGCATCGGCAGGATCAACGCGATGGTCTCTGCGGTGTGAAGCCTGCTGCGCGGGTGGGGTTCCGGGTGGGGGGTGGACTCACGGGGGCGCGAGCTACGCCTGCTGCTGGTCCATCCGGTGCGGGTCCTGCTCTGCTCGTTCGCCGCTCGAGGCCCACTGCCCGTGCAACCTTGGTGGGCAACGGCTTGTAGCACCGCCAGGATCAACCTGACGGTGTCTACAAGGGGGTGTGGTCCGCTATTCGCGGGTGGGGGTGGTTTTGCGGGCATCGAGCCATACCCGCCGTCGCTCGCGTTGGAGTCGTTCCCGGGCCCGGATTTCGCTCAGGGCACCGGCCATCAGCTCACCGGTGTGGTGCAGGTGATTGACCTGCGGGGTGCCGGTGGGGTCGATGTGGGGTGGGGCGATCCACCCGGTCCGGCCCGGAAAATCCGTATCCTCGCCCATGACAATGGTTTTCCAACCACCGGGCCCGTCGTGGATCATGGCGTGGCACCCATCGCACGCGAGGGTCAGGTTGTCGATATCGGTGGGCCCGCCCTCGGCCCACCCGGTGACATGATGGGCCGCCGACACGCTCGCGGGCGCGCTGCACCCGGGTCGGGTGCAACCCTTGTCGGAGGCGATGAGCGCCAGTCGTTGTGCGGGCGTGGCCAACCGGTCCCGACCGCGCCCCAAATACAGGGGCAGCCCGGCCTTGTTCAACACCACCAACAAGGGTCGGGTTCCGGCCGCCAGTTCCAGGGCTTGCGGGATGGTCAGGGTGCCCCCGGTCGCGGTGGTCGCGATCCCCGTACCACGCTCGAGGTCCTCCACACGCATGACGATGATCGCTTCCACGGGCAGCCCGCGGTGGGAGCCGAGTTTGGGGCGGTCGAGCTGAAACCGCAGCACCGCCAGCAACGCATCATGGTTGCGTTGCGCCGCCGAGCGGGTATCACGCTCGGCCGCAGCCTTCAACTTTGTCCGGTCGAGGGTGCGGTCGGCGACCTTCGGGCTGTCCGGATCGGCGGGGTTGCACATGCCCGGGCGGGCGAATTTGGCCAGCAACGGTTCCAGGACTTCCCGCAACGGCTCGGTGATCTCCCCGATCAACGGGGACATCCCATCGGCACGTTTACGACCGAGGGTCAGCCCGCGCATCCGTTCGCGGTCTTTGTCCTGGGTGAGGGTGCCGTCGGGGTCGATGTTCGCCAGGATGACCTCCCCGAGATCGACCAGCTTGTCCGGGCTGCCGGTGCGGGCGTAGGTGGTCAAAACATCCTGGGCCAGGTCTTTCTGACCGGGGTCGGCGGCACAGGGGATGCGCTTGAGGACCTGCGCGATCCGCCGCACGTGATCGACGGAGATGTCCCCGGCCCGTTGGGCTTCGGCAACATACGCCAGTTCCGGTTCCAGCTCGCCCCCGAGCGCCGGTTGCGGGCTCAGTTGCTTGGCGGCGTTGACCCGCGAGGCCGCGTCCGCGTGGCTCAACCGCAGGGTTTGTTCGAGGAATTTGATCGGGGATGCTGATCCGGCGCGGGCGGCGAGGGAGCGGGTGCAGGTTTCGGTGACGAAGCGGTGCTTGACGGCTTCGAGTTTGCGCATGCTGGTTTCGACCTCACGCATGAGGGCGATGAATTCCTCGTCCAGCAGTGGTGTGAGGGAGGCGTCGAGGAGGTTTTCCACGGCGGTATCGAGTGCGTGTGCACTCGATACGATGGTGGTTTCTCCCCCCGGATTCATACCTCTATTCTACCGCTGGAAAACAGACCACAACAGGCGAAAACCATTGTGATATAAGGCTATTCAGAATCCCGATTTGTCCGTTATCGAATTCGCAGTTCGCTCGACGCGTCGAAAAAGAACACCTCTTCTTGCTTGGGCGCAAGTCGCAACTCATCACCCAGTGCAACCTGGAACCGGCGATCTACTCGCGCAACGATTCTGCCGGTGCGACTGGACCATTCATCGTTCACACCGTGTGAATAGAGGAATGACTCCGATCCCAACTCCTCGAGCAACTCGACCTCGACGGCCAGTGAATTCTCCGGATCGGTGGTTACCTCCCATGATTCCGGGCGAATCCCCACCACGACACGGTCCCCTGACACACTGTGCGGCACCGGAATTCGTAGATCGTTCAACTCGGCAACACCGTCCCGCACCGGCGCGGTGAGTAAATTCATCCCGGGCGACCCGATGAACCCGGCGACAAACGTATTCACCGGATCGTCGTAAAGCTCACGCGGAGCGGCGATCTGCTGCAACTTGCCGTCCTTCAGCACCGCGACCCGATGCCCCATGGTCATCGCCTCGACCTGATCATGCGTGACGTACACCGTGGTCGTTCCGAGCCGCTTCTGCAACGCCGCGATCTGCGACCGCGTACTCACCCGAAGTTTGGCATCCAGATTCGACAGCGGTTCGTCCATGCAGAACACCTGCGGGCGCCGAACGATGGCTCGCCCCATGGCAACTCGCTGTCGCTGCCCGCCGGAGAGTTTCGCGGGCTTGCGGTCCAGGAGCTCCTCGAGCTCCAGCATCGCCGCCGCCTCTTTGACTCGAACCAGGGTGTCGGACTTGCTCATCCCGGCATTGCGCAGCGCGAATCCCATATTGTCCGCGACTGTCATATTCGGGTAGAGCGCATAGCTCTGGAACACCATGGCCACGTCCCGGGCGCGCGGCGGCAGCCCGGTCACCTCGGCACCGCCGATGCGAATGTGCCCGGAAGACACCGCTTCCAGGCCCGCCAGCATGCGCAGACTGGTGGATTTGCCGCAGCCGGACGGTCCGACGAGTACCAGGAATTCGCCGTCGGCGATATCCAGGTTCAGGTCTGCCACCGCGGGGCCGGGCGCACCCGGATAACTGAGGGACACGCCCTCGAACTGCACAGTCGCCATGCCGGCGGGTCTCCTGACTGATTACTTGGGCAGCTTGGGGGTGATCTGCCGGTCGATGATGGTCTGCAGCTGGGTGGTGATATCCGCGAAAGCCGCTGTCACATCCCGGTTCTGCAGGCCGATCTGCTCCAGGCCGGTGCCGATGATCTGGTCGCCGCCGGGCACGAAGACGCGGCCGAAGTCCTGCGACTTGGTCAGTGCCAGCTGGTCGATGGCGGTCTTGGAGTTGGGGTTCTTCGCCAGGAAGTCCTGCTCGGTCGGATCCTGCAGCGCCGACTTGCGGACCGGCATGTACCCGGTGGCCTGCGAGAAGTACGAGGTATTCGTGGCATTGGTGATGAACTCGATGAATTTGAGCGCATTCTCCTTGCGCGCGTCCGAGATTCGGGACGGGATGGCCAGGCCCGCGCCGCCGGTGGTCGCACCGGGGCCGCTCGGATGCGGGAGGAACGCCGTGCCGAATTCCAGTTTGCCCGCGGCGTTCTGCTTGACGCCCTTCAGGTCACCGGTCGACGCGATGGCCGAGCCGACCACACCGGTGCCGAAGTCGGTGACGATCTGCGAGCGGATGCTCGCGTACTTCTTCACATTGATCATGTCGCTGAAGAACTTCCCCGAGGCGATCGACTTGGGGTCGTTGAACTTCAGCTTCCAGTCGTCGGAGTAGCCGCCGCCGAAGGTCCACATCGGTCCCTGGAACGTCCAGCCCAGGTAGTTCACGGCGTCGCCCCAGCCGTGCGCCCACTTGTCACCGCCCATGACCTGCTGGATCTTCGGACCCCACTCGTCGAATTCCTGCCAGCTGTTCGGGCCGCGGTCGGGCAGACCGGCCTTGGACCAGACATCCTTGTTGTAGTAGAAGATCTGGGTCGAGCGGGCGTACGGCAGCGCGTAATGCTTGCCGTTGAACAGGTAGTCCGCGGCCAGCGTGTCCACGTAGTCGTCGAGTTTCACACCGGCGGAACCGAAGTGGCTGTCCAGCGGCTCGAGGGTGCCGTTCAGCGCATAGTTGAACCACCAGACATCCGACAGCACAACCACATCCGGCAAGTCCCCGCCGGACAGCGCCGCGTTGAACTTCTGCGACACCTCTTCATAGTTCTTGCCGGCGTCGATCAGCTTGACCTTCAGATCCGGGTACTTGGCCTGGAACCTGTTGATCAGTTCGTTCTCCTGATCCTTGGACGTGCCGGGGTGGTTGGACCAGAAGGTGATGGTGTTCGAGTCACCGCCCTGCTTGCTGCTGCTGCCGGTTCCGGCACAGGCGGTGAGCGCGAGCCCGGCGGCGGTCGCACCGGTGAGACCCAGGAACCCGCGTCGCGACAGGGCGCGGCGGGCCATGGATTCGGCAGAGGTTCGTGCTTCCGACACGGGAATCTCCTTCTGGGACTTAACCCTTGACCGCACCGGAGGTGAGGCCCTTGATCATGTGACGCTGTAGCGCGAGGAAAACGATGAGAATGGGGAGCATGGTGAGCAGGGTTCCGGCCATGACCGGACCCCAATTGGTGACGCTGGGGTTCTCGGTGTTCTGCAGCAGCGTGAGCCCGACCGGCAGCGTCGCGACCCGCGAGTCGTCCGCCATGAGGAACGGCCACAGGTATTCGTTCCACTCGTTCACCATCGTGACCACCGCGAACGCCACCATGGTCGGCCCGGACATGGGCAGCACCACCCGAGTCAGCAGCCGCCACCAGCCGGCGCCGTCCATGCGCGCGGCCTCGATGACCTCGGCGGGCAGTGACAGGAAGTGGTTGCGCATGAGGAAGGTGCCGAAGGCGACCCCGCACAGCGGAACGATGATGCCCTGCAGCGTGTTTCGCCAGCCCAGCTGCGCGATGAGCGCGTAGTTGGAGATGACGGTGATCTGATTCGGCACCATGAGCGCCGCGATGATCACCAGGAACAGCACCGTCTTACCCGGAAACCGCAGGAACACCAGGCCGTACGCGCTGAGCACGCCCAGCACGAACTTCACCGCCGAGATGATGGCGGTGACGATGATCGAGTTCCGCAGGAACGTCGTGAACGGCAGGGTCGTGGTGGCGTCCCGGTAATTCTCCGGATGCCAGCTGTGCGGCCAGTACACCGCCGGATTCGTGTAGATGTCCGGCCGCGCCTTGAACGAGGTGATGAAGATGTAGAACAGCGGCACGCCGACGACGATCAGCACGCACACCATGGCGGCATAGCCGAAAATCGTTGCCCAGCGGGCATTGTCGAGATCCTTGGTCGTCGCCCCGAGCCGCTTCACTGTTCGCCCCGATCCATGATGCGCACCTGTACGAGCGTCACGATCAGCAGCACCACGAACATGATGGTGGCGACCGTCGCGCCGTATCCGGCCCGGAAATTCCGGAACGATTCCTGATAGACCTGGAACACCATGGTGGTGGTGCCGGTGCCGAGCGGCCCGCCGCGCGTCATCACATTGATGATGTCGAAGACCTGCAGCGAATTGAGCAGCACGGTGATGGACAGGAAGAATGTGGTGGGGCGCAATTGCGGCAGCAGCACCCGGGTGAAGGTCGTCCACCGGCTCGCGCCGTCGATCTCGGCCGCCTCCATCAGATCGGCCCGAACCCCTTGCAGCGCCGCCAGATAGATGACGAACGTATAGCCCAGGTTCTTCCAGATGTAGGTGACCGTGATCATGAACATGGCCCAGTGCGGGTCCTGGTAGAAGTCCGGGATGCTGTGCACCCCGACCTTGTGCAGCAGGTCCTGCACCATGCCGATGCTGGGAGCGAAGAGGAAGCGGAAGGCCACGCCGATGGCCGCGCCGGAGATGACGAACGGCGCGAAGACCGCGGACCGGACCACATTGCGGCCGAACAGCTTCCGGTCCAGCAGCAGGGCGAGTGCCAAACCCAGCACCATACTGCCGATGACGGCGGCCAGCGTGAATACCACGGTGTTGCCTACGATTTGCCAAGAATCGTGGCGGCCCCACCACTCGCGATAGTTGCCCAGGCCGACGAAGGTGGAGGTGGTATCGGAGATATTCCAGTCGAAGAACGACAGCCGAATATTGTCGATCAGCGGCCGGTACACAAAAACCGACAGCAGCACCAGGTTTGGCGCGACGAGCACGGTGAAGAGCGCATAGTCCTGCCAGGGTCTGCCGCGCCAGCCACGTCCCGGGGGCTGCGGTAGTACTCGTTCAGGACTCGACTTCACCCGCGCAGCGTGCCGGTTGCGGTCGACTAGCCGGTAACGATTAGATGCTGGGCGGTTGAATAGTCGGCGCACAGGCGCAACCGACTGTTCACCGGACGCACCCGCTGGTGGCGCGGACATGCGCCGAATCGTACGGTGGCACAGGACCTTTCATGTGAGTAATGGCACCGAGGCGACAATCTGGACAATTAGGACGTGACATCCCCGATATGTCGACCTCACTCCCGCGCGCACGCGACGGCAGCCGACGTCACCCCGCACCCACCCCACCGGCCTCGTCATCCCGGCATGCTTGTGGCCGGGATCCACAGAGACGGCTGGTCGGACTGACCTCACCTGTGGTGAAGAACTACGCCCCGGCGCTCCAGGCATACTGACCACCGTGCAGTTCGGGATACTCGGATCCATTGAAGTGCGGCGGTCCGATGGAACCCCGATCGCTGTAGGCGGCCCGCAGGTGCGGTCGCTGCTGGCCCTATTGCTCCTCGATGCCGGGCGGCTCGTCAGCCGCGAGCGATTGATCGACGGCCTCTACGGTGAAGATCCGCCGGGCGATGCGGCACATGCCCTGCAGTCGCAGGTATCCCGCCTGCGCCGTGCGCTGCGGAACGGCTCGAGCGCACAGGAATTCGTTGAATCCTCATCTGCCGGGTATCGGCTCGCGGTGGACCCGCAGGTGGTGGACGTGCACCGCTTCGCCAAGTTGGCCGAGGACGGGCGGAATGCGCTGCGCGACCGGGATGCCGCTGCCGCAGTCACCTTGTTCGATGCGGCGATGACGCTCTGGCGAGGTCCCGCTCTGGCGGATGTCTTGGACTCTCCGTTCGCCGAAGTACAGGCGGCGCGGTTGAACGAGGCCCGCCTGGAAGTCCTGGCCGATCGCGCCGAAGCAGCCCTGACGCTGGGCGACCATCACGCGGTGGTATCCACACTGCCGGAGTTGGTCGCCCTGCATCCGCTGCGGGAGCGGTTGCGCGCCTTGCTCATGCGCGCGCTGTACGCGGCGGGCCGACAGGCGGACGCGCTCGAATCGTTCGAGCAGGGACGGCTGCTGCTCGCCGATGAACTGGGCGCCGATCCGGGCGCCGAGCTGGCCGAAGCACACCTCGCGATCCTGCGGGCCGATGCCGCGCCCACCGCTGCCCTGGGCCGGCTACCCGCGCAGTTCACCAGCTTCGTCGGCCGCGAATCGGAACTGGCACAGCTGATTCCGCTGCTGGCCCAGTCACGGCTGGTGACGCTGATCGGCCCGGGTGGCACCGGCAAAACCCGGCTCGCGCTGGAGGCAGGCGCCGGAGTCCGCGGTGACCGCTGCCTGGTCGAACTGGCCGCCCTCACCGACGGCGCACAGCTCGCCCCCGCTGTCATCGCGGCCCTGGGCGGAAGGGACGCAACCCAATCCGGCCACCGCGACCCCGAGGCCCAACTGCTCGCCCTCCTCACCGACCGTCCCCTGCTGCTCATCCTCGACAATTGCGAGCACCTGGTGCTCGACACCGCCCGCCTGGCCCACCGTCTCCTGCTCTCCTGCCCCGCCCTGCGCATCCTGGCCACCAGCCGAGAACCCTTGAGCATCACCGGCGAAACCGTCTTCCGGGTCCCCCAACTCCCGGTCCCCGCCCCCGAAGCCCGCCTGGCCGGCCAACTCCGCAGCCCCGCCGTCCGCCTCTTCGCCGACCGCGCCGCCGCGGCCCGCCCCGGCTTCACCGTCGACGCCGGCACCATCACCGCCGTAGCCCGCATCTGCACCCGCCTCGACGGCCTCCCCCTGGCCATCGAACTGGCCGCCGCCCGCCTGCGCACCCTCGGCCTCGACGACATCGACGCCCGCCTGGACAACCGCTTCCGCCTCCTGTCCCGAGGTGACCGCACCGCCGACCCCCGCCACCAAACCCTCCAAGCCGTAGTCGCCTGGAGCTGGGACCTCCTCGATCCCCCCGAACAACAACTGGCCCAACGCTTGGCAGTCATCTCCGGCGGCGCCACCCTCGCCGCAGTCACCCGAATCTGCGGCTCTCTCGATCCAACCGGCCATCCCGCTTCCGCGGCCGGTCGGCTGACCGCACCTCCGGCGCATCTGTCGTACGACGCCGACTGGCCCGAAGCCGACGAACTGCTCCCAGCACTGGTCGAAAAATCCCTGGTAACAGTGGTCGACGGCCGCTACCGCATGCTCGAGACCATCCGCGAGTTCGCCCTCCGCCACCTCATCGAATCCGGCGACCACACAACCCTTCTCCGAGCCCACGCCGAGTACTACACCGCCCTGGCCGAACAAGCCGACCCAGCCCTACGCGGCCCCGACCAGCTCACCTGGCTCTCCCACCTCACCGCCGATCACGACAACCTCCAAGCCGCCCTGCACTGGGCAGTTCCCGCCGATCCCCCACTGGCCCTGCGCCTCATCGCCGCACAGGCCTGGTACTGGTGGCTCACCGGCCGCCCTGGCTCCGCCCCGGAACTGGCAAACGTCCTCCTCACCCGCCTCGATTCGCCCCTCGCCAGCCGGATGGATTCAATCGCTACTGCCGAGGAGTACGCCCTGTGTGTCGCGGTCGCCGCTCGCGGGGGCGCGTTGACAGCGCCGCCGATCGAGGACCACGCTCCGCACGCTGAGCAGGCCGGTACCTCTGGTGGTCGCGCGGCGGGAACCACGGCGGTCGAGCGGGCGGCGGCAGGGATAGCCGCACAGGCGGGGCCGCTGCGGCGACCACATGCGGTGCTCCTACTGGCGCTGGCGGGTGGGTTGATGCCCGGTGATCCGGCAGAATTGGTGTTCGGACCCGGTGTCTGGCCGCAGGCTTTTCAGCGGCTGGGGACCGGCCTCGGGCTGCTCATGTCCGGGCACGCTATCGAAGCCGAGCCCGAATTCCGTGTCGCGCTGGCCGGTTTCCGCCGCACCGGTGATCGGTGGGCGATTGCCGCCACGTTGGACAAACTTGCCGCCGTCGCCGATCTGCGCGGCGATCGGGCTGCCTCGCTGGCTCTGATCGATGAGGCAATCACGCTCGGTACCGAGCTGGGGATGGTTGCAGATGCTGCTGACCTGCTGAATCGGCGCGGCGATATCCATGCGCGCAATGCGGATTCGGAGCAGGAGTGCGAAGCCGCTCGGGCGGACTATGAGCGCGCGGCTGAGCTGTCCCGGTCTATCGGCGCAACAGATATGCGCGCCAATGCCTTATGCGGATTGGGTGATATCGCACGCCGCACTGATCAGGACGTGGCGCGGGCGCGATACGAGGCGGCGCTGGCGCTGCCGGGCGATGATTCGTTCGGCTCGGTGGAGGCGCGTGCTCGCGCGCTGATCGGTCTCGGTTGGCTGGCGATCACCGAAACGAGGCAGGTGCAGGCGGTTTCGAGCCACCGCGAGGCGTTGGCGCTTGCGCTCGGGAGCAGTCTGTCGCCCATTGCAGCGGGTGCTGTCGAGGGCTTGGCAGGTGCGGCTCTGGTCGCCGGGGACACGGAACGGGCGGCGACCCTGCTGGGTGCGGCAGAGGCTTTGCGCGGCGTGGCTCTTGCCGGCGCTCCCGAAGCGGCGGATGTGGCGGTGGATGCCCGGAAGGCCCTGGGCGGAGTACTTTTCGATGCCGCCTACCGCCGCGGCGTCGCATTGTCACCGGATCAGGTGCTCGCCCTGGTCGGCAGCTGCGAACTTTAGCTGCCACACCCTGGATCCGCGGAGAGCGCTCTAGCTCTCCCAGGTGGGGATCGGCGTATAGCCCCAGTTCAGCGCCCGGCTCACCACCCGGTGAGCGGCGGTGAGCCGATGGTGAGTGGTTGGTGAGGGGTGCGGCAGATGCTTCTCTCATGACAACGAAGCAGCAGTTCACCAGCAAGACCGTCCTCATCTCCGGCGCCAGCGTCGCGGGCCCCGCTCTCGCCTACTGGCTGCACCGCTACGGCTTCTCCGTGACGGTGGTGGAGGAAGCTCCGGCTCTGCGCGAAGGCGGCTACAAGGTCGACATTCGCGGCACCGCAATGGAGGTCGTCAAGCGCATGGGCCTGCTGCCGGAGATCGAGCGCGCCTCCACCGCCATGCGCGGCGGCGACTGGGTCGACGCGTCGGGCAAGACCCTGGCCACCCTCGGCCCGGACCTGATCGGGCTGCGCGGCCCCGGCGACGACGAGGTGCTGCGCGGCGATCTCGCCCGAATCCTGTTCGACGCCACCAAGAACGATGTGCAGTACCTGTTCGGCGACTCGATCGTCGATCTGACCGAGGAGGCCGACGGCGTCTCGGTGCGCTTCCGGCACGCCGCACCCCGCGTGTTCGACCTGGTGATCGGCGCCGACGGTATGCATTCCACGGTGCGCCGCAGCACTTTCGGCCCGGAGGCGCAGTTCGCCAAGCACACCGGCATGGCCGCCTGCGTGATCTCGGTGCCCAACTACCTGAACCTCGACCACTGGGAGCTGGTGCACCCGACACCCGGGCAGATCGTGCAGGTGTACAGCACGCAGCAGCATTCGGCGAAGGCGCAGTTCATCTTCCGCGCCCCGGAAGCCCTGCCCGAGCGCGGCGATATTGCCGCCCAGCAGCGAGTGGTCGCCGAGGCCTTCGCCGATGCCGGCTGGGAGACGCAGAACCTGTTGCGCCTCATGACGCAATCACCGGATTTCTACTTCGACTCGGTCAGCCAGATCCACCTCGAGCGCTGGTCCAAGGGCCGTATCGCCCTGGTCGGCGATGCCGCCTACAGCCCGTCCCCGCTCTCGGGCCAGGGCACCAGCATGGCCCTGGTCGGCGCGTATGTCCTTGCCGGAGAGCTGAATGCCGCCCACGGCGACCACACCATCGCTTTCGACAACTACCAGACCCGCATGACCGAATACGTCGACCTGAACCTCAACCTCGGCTGGAACAACGCCAACCAGATGGTCGCCGCCGACAAACGCGGCCTCAAGATCCAGACCACCGCCCTGCGCGTCATGCGCCGCCTCCCCTGGAAGGGCATGGCCCTGCGCTCCATCATGAAGCCCCTCAACCACGCCTCCAACGGAATCACGCTCGCGCAGTACGCCCCCACCACCCAGCACCTCGCCTGAGTGTCGGCGCGATGCCGCCCGCCGGCCTCGACCGCACGGCACCCCTGTGTCCCGCCGCGCACTTACAGGTCTGCCGCGCAAGGAATCTGCGGCAATCCGGTGAGCGGCCCACCGAATAAGTGCGCGACGGGCCGTTTGAAGACGTGGCCCGGCCGGTGGGACAGCTACATCCCCCCCGAAACAACCGCAGGCCCCGCCCATTATGGGCGGGGCCTGCGAAAGTTCTTGCTGGGCTAGGACTTCCCCTAGTTCCAGTCGCCCCAGCCGTCGCTGGTGCTGAAGGTGCCGCCGCTGGTGTTCTTCACAACCACCGGATCACCCTTCTTCACATTGTCGAAGTACCACTTCGCATCGTCGGTGCTGACATTGAGGCAGCCGTGCGAGCTGTTGGAGTAGCCCTGCTGCGCGACGCTCCACGGGGCGGCGTGAATGAAGATGCCGCTGTTGGACATACGGGTGGCGTACTCGACCTCGAGCTTGTAGCCCTGCGGATCGGTCGTCGGCACACCGTAGGTCGAGGAATCCATGATCATCTTGCGATTGCGCTCGCTGACGATGTAGGTGCCGTTGGGGGTCTCGTGCCCGGTCTTGCCCATGGAGGTGGGCATGGTCTTCACGACCTCGCCATTGCGGGTGACCACGATCTGGTGGGTGTTGTCGTCCGCGGTCGCGATGAACTCGTCGCCGATCTCGTAGGCGACCTTGGTGCCGCCGCCCTCGACGGTGACCTTGGTGCCCGACGGCCAGAAGTCCTCGGGCCGCCAGCGAACCTGCTTATCGCCCATCCAGTAGAAGTGACCGTCCACCTTGTTGGTCGAGGTGATCCGGATCGCCTTCTCCGCACCGGCGTGATCGCTGACCGGATCCTTGAAGTTGATGATGACCGGCTGCGCGACGCCGACCACGTCCCCGTCGCCGGGGCTGATGTTCGGGGCCGCGAAATTGGCCGGCGGCAGCGGCGAATTGGCGCCGGGCGCGGTCGGCAGATCGCCGGGCGCCGGCTGCGGCATGACAGCGGAGGGCACACCCGGAATCTCCGGGCCGCCCGGCCATAGCGGGGTCGCTGAGGCGGGCGCTGCCACCACGGCTCCGGTCGCCGCAATGACGGCGAGGGAAATCAGTCCGTACCGGGTGATGCGCACAGCTCTCGGTCCTCTCGATCCTCGTTCAACACGCAGATTGCGGGCGCAGTCCGCCCGCTGTAGGTCCCAACCCCGCATCCATTACTACCGTGCGAGCAGAGGCATTCCAATTGGCTTGTGGCAGTTATTCATACCGACCCCCTGGTGTGGTTCAGGTCACTCCACTGTCCACGGGCGAATTGCTGGCGCATTAGCGCCGTTCGCATCGGCGATTCCCGAAACAGGTCGCGGGTGTGTCCGGCGGCTATGCACCCGCATACTCAAACCTGGATGTGAGGCAAATCACTGGAGTCGCATCAGGCTTCGAGGGTCTCGAAGGTAATGGCCGCATGCGGACCGGTCGCAATATTGTGCGGCACGGTCCACGGCACCCGGCCGCGCGCGAAGCGTGGCGACAGCCGCAACCGCACAGCACCGAGCACCGTGGCCAGCACGATCCGCAATTCGAAATCGGCCAGCGACGCACCGACACAGCGCCGGTGCCCGCCGCCGAACGGTGCGAACTCGAACGGACCGTAGCGGCGTTCGAGAAACCGCTCGGGATGGAATCGCTGTGGCTCGCTCCACACTTCGGGGTCGGTGTGCAGCAGCTGTACCGACAGCCCCATGGTGTCCCCCGCCACCAGCGCGGTGCCGCGGAACACGAAATCACCGGTGAGCCTGCGCAATACGATCGGCACCGGTGGATGCAGGCGCAGCGTCTCCTGGCACACCGCATCCAGATACGGCAGTTTCGCGACCTCGATCGGATCGAGATCCGGTCCGGCAGCAGCGAGTTCGGCGCGCAATCGCGCGAGTGTCTCCGGCGACCGGTGCAGCCGGTACAACGCCCACACCAGCACGGTCGCCGTGGTTTCGTGCCCGGCCACCAGCAGGGTGCGCAATTGTTCGCGCAGGTCGGCGTCGGTCATGGCACTGCCGTCCTCGTACCGGGCGTCCAGCAGCATGCCGAGCAGATCCTGGCCGGCGACCGCGCCACCGCTGTCCATCGCGCGTCGCCGCGCCACCTCGGTATCGATCAAGCCGTCGAGCCGATCCCGTGCGGCCAGGAAGCGCTCCCAGCCCGACAATCCGAACACAGTGCGCCGCAATGCCGGAACAGCGAACAGCGGTGTGCCGAACGAGGTCAGGAATTCCGTTGTAGCCGAAGTGTATTCGGTCAGCAGCTCGGGCTCGTCGATCCCGAAGACCGCCGCCAGAATCACCCGTAATGTCATGGCGCGCGCCGCATCCCGGGCATCGATCCGGGCGCCCGCCCGCCAGGCCCGCCCGGTGCGCGCACCCGCCAGCTCGGCCCGCGCCGTATCCCGAATGACAGTGCCGTAGGCATTGATTCGATTCCGGTGGAACGCGGGCACCAGCACCGCGCGCTCCTGCCGATGTCGTTCGCCCCGCGCCAGAATGAGCGAGGCCGGTCCGACCATCGGTTCGATGGGGTTCGGCAGTGGCGGCGCCAGCAGTTCGACCGGCGCCCGGAACAATTCGCGCGCACCCTCGGGCGTGCCGGTGAAGACGACCGAGCCGAAGGACGGGAAGCGCATCAGAAAGGGATCGCCGTGCCGCTCGACCCGGCGGCGGAAGTACCGCTCGAGATCGGCGCCGGCGGCCAGGGCATGCAGCAGCACCAGCCGAGGTTGGTGCAGCGCCTCGGGACCGACCGGTTGGGCGGCGGTACTCATGCTCTCCTATACGTATTCACTACTACCCGGGTTCGACTCGAACCCTGTGTGCGGGCTGTGAGTCGACGGTGTCCGATACGTCGTGTATGCATGGCAAGACTCAAAGCTTGGTGTACCTCAAATTTAGGACAAGTTCGTGTTGCGTCAGCAGATCTCCGCCCGGATCGCCGTCCCGGCCCTCTCCGCCGCCGCCCTGCTGCTCGCAGCCTGCGGTTCCACCATTTCCGGCAGCCCGGTAGCGGCTCCCCCCGGACTGGACTCGGCCATCTCGACGACCAAGGCGCCCGGCACCACGCCGAAGCCCACCGGTAAGCCGGGCCCCAGCGGCAAACCCTCCACTCCGCCCGCCGACCGCGGCGGCGATACCGACTTCCAGGCGAGCATCGGCGACTGCGTGAAACTCGGTGGCACCACCGACAATGCCACCATCAAGCACGCCACCTGTGGAAGCAAGGACTCCAACTACAAGGTGGTCGCCAAGGCGCCCACCAATTCCCAGTGCCCCAGCGACGTCGACCAGGCGTACTACGAGACCCTCTCCGGCGTCGAGACCGGCGCGATCTGCCTCGACATCGACTGGGTCGTCGGCGACTGCCTCGATCTGGGCACCAAGGGCAGCGGTGACGACCCCAAGCGGATCGACTGCACCACCCGCGGCGCGGCCGACGGGGTCAAGGTGCTCTCGATCCTGAAGAACAGCGACAGCGTCGACGACTGCAATGTCGGCAACCAGGGCTATGTATACGACGAGCGCAAACTCGTCGTCTGCGTCACCACCCTCTGAGGCCGCTCCCCCCGAGAACTGCGAAGCCCGGCCGGACGTGTTGTCCGGCCGGGCTTCTCGTCGTTCCGACGGAGCGGAGGCAATCTATACAGGGTTGTATCCGGAGCCGATCTGGCCGCGTCCGTTCAGGTCTCCCATGATCGAGGACATATTCGTCCCGACCTCGGGGCCGAAGCAGGCGAGGGCCAGGTAGGCGTTCACCATGCCGACAAGGGTGGTGCCGACGACGACCGGAGCCCCGGAATCGCCCTCCACCACACACATCTGACTCCACGTCTCGACATTGGTCGCGAAGACGTCACCCCACGAGAGGCCACAGGTATTACCGGTGGTCCGTCCCTCTTTGCACACGATCATCGGGAAGTTCGGCGGCCCGCCGATTCCGGTGATAGCCACATTGCCGATGCGATTCACCGGAATGACCCGATCCGGGAAGAACTCGATGACCGCGTAATCCAGATCGTGATTGGAGTACACGAACTTCCCGATCTGCCCTGCGCCGCGATCCTTTTCGGCGAACACCTGAGCCCCGGGGTCACCACAATGTCCCGCGGTGATGCCGACCAGCCGCCCGGCCCCGTCGTGACCGATGGTGGTCACGGTGCACTCGAACATGTCATCGATGACGATGCCGGAGCCACCACCGATGACTGCCGGTGCGGGATCGGCGTTCGCAGCCCCGGCGCCGAACATTGCGGTGCTCACGGCAAAAGCGAAGACGCCGGCCATACCGGCGAGTTTCCTGATCATGTCCCTCCAGACGTCGGAAGCCGCTCGAAAAAAGCTGCGGAACACATCCTGTCAGTATTCGTCCCGCGAGGCTGCTTGTACTGCCACATGTTGCGCAGCCGTGTCCTGCGCGCGTTGCACAGTGATACCGAGTTGGATGCAGTTATGGGATTTATGCATAACTCGGCCGGATTTCCGATAAATTCTCTCCCATTAATTCTTACCCAATGGGGCTTCACTTCAACCGAAACGTCTCTGCCCATACTCAGAAATTAGAACAAGTTCTAGATGTCTGCCTGGTTCTTTGGGTTGTGAACCAACCGTGATGTGCCTGTTCACAACTGTTCAGAGAAAGTGATCCGCCTCTATGACCGGAACCACAACGCCTGGTGTGTTTTTCCTAACTCCGTAGTAAGGTGCGTCAAGCAAACAGTCGCCGGTGGCGGGTAACCCGGCGTCGAGAGGGGTAGTCAGAGTGCAGTTGACGAAGAGTCTGGACGGGCAGGGGAGCCCAACGGAGTCAAGGGTTAATGCCGCCGTCGGCTGGGCCAAGGGGTATTGGGAGGACCATCCCAAACGGTCGCTCGAGACCGGCGGACGGATGATGGCGATGGGAGTCGCCGCCGTTGTCGAACTGTTCGTGGCGATCTTCCGGAAACGCTTCCCTTACGCGGAGTTCGTCAGGCAGTGCGCCTTCATGGCGAATGTCGCGGCGGCACCCACACTGCTGGTTGCCATTCCGATCGGTGTCATCGTCTCCATTCAGGTCGGCTCGGTCGCCGGACAGGTCGGAGCGACCTCCTTCATCGGCGCGGCCAACGGCCTCGGCATCATTCAGCAGGGTGCGCCACTGGTCACCTCGCTCATGATCGCCGGCGCGGTCGGCTCCGCCATTTGCGCCGATCTCGGCTCGCGCACCATTCGTGAAGAGATCGACGCCATGCGTGTCATGGGCGTGGACCCGCTGCGCCGCCTGGTCGCCCCCCGCCTCGGCGCCGCCATGCTGGTCTCCGTACTACTGTGCGGCTTCGTGGTTTTCGTCGGCTTCCTGACCGGCTACGTCTTCAATATCTTCGCCCAGGGCGGCACCCCCGGCTCCTACGTCGGCACCTTCGCCTCGTTCGCGATCACCACTGATCTTTTTGTGGCGCTGCTGAAGTCGCTCATCTTCGGCCTGCTCGCGGCGATCATCGCCTGCGACGCCGGCCTGAATGCCCGCGGCGGCCCCGGTGGCGTCGCCAACTCGGTGAACACCGCCGTGGTCATGTCCGCCGTCATGCTCTTCGGCGTCAACCTGATCCTCACTCAGGTCTACAACTCCCTCTTCCCACCACAGATGGTCTGAGAGTCGTGTCAGCAACGTATGTTCCGCCGCTGCTGCGGCCGTTCCAACGGATCAAGGGCGTCGCCACGTCGCCGCGCGACTTCATTGCGCGCATCGGTCACCAGGTCTTCTTCTTCCTGCGCTCCCTCGGCTCCATGCCGATGGCGTTCAAGCAGTACCCCAAGGAAGTCTGGCGACTGCTGTCCGATGTCACCTGGGGCAACGGCAATCTCATCGTCGGCGGCGGCACTATCGGCGTGGTGCTCATCCTGTCGGCGTTCGGCGGTATGACCGTCGCCATCCAGGGCTACACCTCGCTGAACCTGCTCGGCCTGAGCCCGCTCACCGGCGCCATCTCGGCATTCGCCACCACGCGTGAGCTCGGCCCCATGCTCGCCACCCTCGCCTTCGCGGCGCAGGCGGGCTGCCGGTTCACCGCACAGCTGGGCGCCATGCGCATCTCCGAGGAGATCGACGCACTGGAATCGGTTGCCATCCGGCCGCTTCCGTACCTGGTGAGCACCCGGATGATCGCGGCCATGATCGCGATCGTGCCGCTGTACTGCCTGGCCCTGCCGTTCGCGTACATCTCCTGCTCGCTGACCGTGCAGTTGATCGGCGGCACCGCGTCCGGGACATTCGAGCACTACTTCTATCAGTTCCTGGTACCGGTCGATGTGCTGTACTCACTGCTGAAGGCGATCATTTTCGTCGCGATCACCACGTTCATCCAGTGCTACTACGGGTTTTTCGCCTCGGGCGGCCCGGAGGGCGTGGGTGTCGCGGCCGGTCGCGCCATCAAGTACTGCATTATCGCGGTGGTCTTCGCGGACCTGTTCATCACCTTGGCCATCTGGGGCGTCAACCCCGGAATCCGGATCTCGGGATAGGGGGCGAACACCATGATCATCGATCCGAGCGGGCGCGGCCCGACCATGCGGCAGTTGCTCATCGCCGGCGTTTCCGGGCTCATCGTCTTCGCGATCATCCTGGGTTTCCTGATGGCGCGATACAAGGGCTACTTCGTCGAGAAGGTCAATGTCACCGCGAATCTCACCACCACCGGTGACGGCTTGCCCTCCAATGCGGACGTGAAGTTCCGCGGCATCCTCGTCGGAGCGGTCAAGGATGTGTCCGTAGCCGACCAGGGTGCGGCGCAGGAGGTGCACATCGAGATGAAGCCGGAGTACACCTCCGGCATCCCCGCGAATGTGACCGCGCGCGTGGTGCCCTCGAACCTGTTCGCCGTCACCTCCGTCGAACTCGTCTACAACGGGGCCGATTCCGCGCATCTGAAGGAGGGTTCGCAGATCGCCGAGGACCGCTCCGAGGGCACCATCGCGCTGCAGGACACGCTCACCACGGTGCGCAATATCTTCACCAAGATCGATCCGGTGCAGTTCGGCCGGGTGCTGGGCACGCTCTCCTATGCGCTCGACGGCAGCGGCCGCGCGCCCGGCTCCACCATTGTGCGGGTCGACGACTGGCTGCAGGGTGTGCGCGGCGCGGTCCCCGATCTCGGTGCGACGCTGACTGATTTCTCCAATTCGTTCCACGCGCTCAACCAGTCCGCACCGGAACTGATGAGCGTGCTGGCCGATTCGGTGAAGACGGCGCAGACCATCTCCGATCGCCGCGCCGATCTGGTCGCGCTCATCACCGGGGCCAGCGGCACCGTGGACAAGGTCAATTCGCTGTTCGCCCGAAACCCCAACCTGGGCAAGGACGTCACCACGGGCACCAGCGCCCTGTTCGGTGCGCTCTCGGACGATCCGTCCTCCATTCCGCAGGCGATCGCGAACCTCAATACCTCCATCCACAAGCTGAACTCGACCTTCAACTGGGGTCCGCAGCGTCAGATGGCCTGGAATATGGGCATCACCTTCACGCCGTACAAGCCGTACACCCGTGACGACTGCCCGCGCTACGGCGACCTCGCCGGACCCAGCTGCGCCACCGCACCGCTGGTCTCCGATCCCGGCACCCTGCCGGAGGCGATGCGGCCCAAGGCCCTCGATTCGGCGGCCGGTCTGCCGAAACTGCCCGCGCCGCCGGGCTTCCCGACCATTCCGGGCCTGAACACCGCCGAATCACTGCTGCCGGATCCGAAGCCGGAGCAGCCGGGCAATCCGTTCGCGGGCACCCCGCTGCAGGGACTGTTCCCGAACCTGTTCCCCGCCGCGCCCGCCCCGGCCGTTCCCGCCGCCCCGGCTCCGGCCGCTCCTGCCGCGCTGTCCGTCCAGCCGGCGGCGGCGCCGCAGCAGGCCGCGCCGATCGCCTTCACCGGCGACGATGCGGTCACCGCGATACTGGGCCGTCGTCCGACAGCGGCCGAATACCTGCTGCTGAGCTCGATCCTGAGGGGTGGAACGTTGCAAGTTTCCGAAAGCGGGGCGGCTAAGTGAGCATTCGCAAGCCGCTGATCGGGTTCGGCATCTTCGCCATCGTGGCCGTCCTGGTGACCGCGGTCATCTGGAACACGCTGGCGCGCACCGTCAACGGACCCACCAATACCTACTCGGCCACCTTCACCGATGTGCTCGGCCTGCGGGCGGGCGATGACGTCCGCATGGCCGGCGTGCGCGTCGGCAAGGTGGAGAAGATCGAACTGGACAAGAAGAACCAGGCGCTGGTCACCTTCATCGTGCAGAACGATCAGACGCTGTACGGCGATACCAAGGCGCTGGTCCGCTACCAGAACCTGATCGGCCAGCGCTATGTCGCACTGGCCCCGGACACCAAGCCGGGCGGTACGCACACCCCGTTGAAGAACAAGGGTGCGATCCCGGTGGAGCGCACCGAGCCGTCCTTCGATATCTCCGCACTGCTCAACGGTTTCCAGCCGCTGTTCCAGGTGCTGCAACCGCAGCAGGTCAACGATCTCTCCAACACCTTCATCCAGGCGCTGCAGGGTGACGGAGTCTCGCTGAGCGGCTTCATCACTCAGGCCGCTGCGCTGGCCAGCGACTTCCAGCGGCGCGATGCCATCCTCTCCGATGTCATCACCAACCTGTCCGGCGTGATGTCGGGTCTGGCCAAGCGCGGTGATGAACTCGAGACCCTGGTGACCCAGACCCGCTCGCTGATCGGCGGGCTCTACGCACAGGGGCAGTCCCTGCAGACCTCCACCGTGCAGATCGCCGATGCGACAACCTCTCTGGTCTCCATGATGAGTCAGATCCAGCCGAAACTGCTGCTGGCGCAGTCCTCCACCACGGACGCGCTGACCCTGCTGCTCGCCAATGGCGCCAAGCTCGATCAGGCGGCGGTAGACCTGCCCGGCATCCTCAGCGATCTCGGCAAGTTCAGCCAGAACGGCGCCTACGGCAATGCCTACCTGTGCAGCCTGGATGTCTCGCTGTACGGAGTCCTCTTCCCGCGCGGTCTGTTCGACCAGATCGGCGGCAACTCTCACTCGGCGGTGTGCCGTCCATGACGAAACTCAAAGCTCGTTTCAGCGCCAACCGTAATTTCTGGCTCGGCCTGTTCGGCGCCGGTCTGATCATCGCGCTGCTGCTCGGTTCCACCGCGTACCGATCACTCGGCATCGGCGAGAACAGCATCAAGGCGGAATTCGTGCAGACCGCCGGCATCAAGACCGGTGACAAGGTGGCCATCTCCGGCGTTTCGGTCGGCACCGTCTCCGGCGCCGAGCTCGAGGGCGACCACGTACTGGTCACCCTCTCGGTCAAGGACTCGGTGAAGTTCGGTCCGGACGCGCACGCGACGATCAAGATGGCGACCCTGCTGGGCGCGCGCTTCGTCGATCTGGTGCCGGGCGACGGCTCCGGGCTCAAGGGCAATCGAATCCCCAAGTCCAATACCGCCGTTCCCTACAACCTGGCCGATGTGGTGCAGGAGGGCACACCGAAGTTCGAGGAACTCGACACCAAGAAGCTGGCGGATTCGCTGAATCTGATCAACCAGCAGATGGGTGACAGCCCGCAGCTCACGGTGCAGGCGCTCGATTCCGTCGGTGCGCTGGCCAAAACCCTGAACGATCGCAAGGATTCGGTCGACAAGCTGCTCAAGGACATGGACCGGGTCACCAAGATCCTCGGGGACAACAGCAACAGTGTGCTGCTGGTGATCACCCAGGGTCAGGCCATCGCCAATCGGGTGATGGAGCGCCAGGGCCTGCTGCGTACGCTGCTCGACAATGTCGCGACCCTGAGCCGGCAGCTGCAGCAGATCGGCGCGGACAACAACAATCAGTTCGGCCCGATGCTGGGGCAGCTGAACACCATGGCCGACGGTCTGCAGAAGAACAAGGACAACTTGGATCGACTGCTGTCGATCATGCCGGTGTCCGTGCGGACGTTCAACAATGTCCTGGGTAACGGCAACTACGGCGATGTCGCGCTGCCGTGGCTGTTCCCGGACAACTGGTTGTGCGGCGTACAGGTGAACGAGGGGTGCCATCAATGACAATCGCAGCCAGGATCACCAAGCTGGCCATGATCGGTGCGGCCGCGCTTGCTGTGGGTAGTTGCTCCCTCGTGCCGCTCGGGGTGAAGGATGCCGTCGGGCAGACCCAGCACTTCACCGCCGATTTCGAGAATATCGCGGGCATGTTCGAGGGAAACCCGATCACCGTGCTCGGTCTCGACGTCGGCAAGGTCGACAAGATCGTGCCGAAGGGTCAGTACGTCGAGGTGCATATGACCGTCGACGGGGGCGTGAAGATCCCGAAAAACGCGATCGCGGCGCTGATTTCGCCCTCCATCGTGACCGACCGGCATATCGAGCTCACGCCGCGCTACACCGGCGGTGACGTGCTGAAGGACGGTTCGCACCTGACCATCCAGCAGACCAAGACCCCGGTCGAGCTGGACACGATGATCAAGACCATCGACACCTTCGCCGCGGCGCTCAAGCCGACGCCGGGGCAGGACGGCATCGGCCCGCTGTCGGGCCGGGTGCTGTACCCGATGCTGAACGGCAACGGCGAGAAGATGCGCGACACCCTCAATGCGCTCTCCGGTGCGCTGAAGGTCGGCGTCGACAACAAGGACGCCGTCTCGACCATCATCATCAAGCTGAACGAGTTGACGACCATGCTGGCCGACAACGACCAGTCGGTGCGCGACTTCAGCAGCAATATCACCCAGATGACCGGTCTGCTGGCCGATCAGGCGCCCGGCCTGCAGGCCACGCTGGATCAGCTGAACAGCTTCCTGGCCAACACCAGTGGCGCGTTCTCGCAGTACTCCGATCAGCTCAACGGCACCCTGACCGGGCTCACCAATGTCACGAACCAGCTGCGCACCAATGCAACCGGTCTGGTCGAGGTCGTCGATGTCGCGCCCCTGCTCATGCAGAACCTGGATCGGGCGGTCAACCGGCAGGGACAATTCGTCCGGCTGCACGGGATCATCGGCACCGCGCTCTCCGGCGAGATCATCAGCACCTTCTGTGAGCGCATCCAGATGCGGTCGGATGGCTGCCGCACCGGGAAGATGGAAGATTTCGGACCTGACTTCGGTCTGACCGCGGCCATGTTGGGACTGACCAAATGAGTAGTCGATTCGTCCGAGATGTGGTGCTCGCCAGGCGCTCTCGCCGCGCATTGGTGGCGCTCGCTGTCACCGCCACGCTGGGCGCCTCCGGTTGCGGCCTGACCGTGGACAAACTGCCGCTGCCCAAGCCCGGCGTCGGCGGCGATACCTATACCGTCCATGCGGTTTTCGACAATGCGCTGAATCTGCCGGACCAGGCCAAGGTCAAGATCGGCGGTTCCGACGTCGGCGTCGTCACCAAGATCACGACCAAGGATTTCAAGGCCAATGTGGATCTGGCCATCCGCACCGATATCTCGCTGCCGGCCAACTCCACCGCCGAACTGCGCCAGGCGACTCCGCTGGGCGACGTCTTCGTGGCCGTGTCCAAGCCGAAGAGCGATACCGGCCAGGCGCTGCTGAAAGACGGTGGCACGCTGACCAATACCTCGGCCGGCGCCACCGTCGAGGATCTGCTGCTCTCGATCTCCATGCTGTTCAACGGCGGCGGTATCGCCAGCCTGTCCAAGCTCACCTCCGAACTGGACTCCATCGTCGGCGGCCACGGTCAGCAGCTCAGCTCGGTGCTCACCCAGATGACCAGCGTCATCACCAATCTCAATAACAACAGCAAGCGGGTGGACAATGTGCTCGCCGGCTTCGACGCGCTCGCGGACACACTGCAGGCGAACCACGATCAGCTCGGCCAGGTGGCGAATACGCTGCCGAGCATGATCGGCGCGATCGCGGAGAACAACCAGGCCATCGGCGATCTGCTCACCAAGGTCTCGACAACCAGTGCCGCCCTGGGCGATTACGCGAACACCACCTCCGATCAGCTGGCCGGTCTCCTCGACAATGTGCACAAGCTCATGAACGCGCTCTCGCAGACCTCGCAGGATCTCGGACCCATGCTCGACGGGTTGCACGAGATCCGGCCTGCGGCCGATGCGTCCTTCAAGGGCAATTCGCTCGCGGTCTCCGCGACCGCCACCATGCTCGACATCGGCCTGCTCACCGATCCGGCCAACAGCAAATTCCCTGATCTGCGCGACCTCAACGACTTCGGCGGCAGCCTGGTCCAGGTGCTGCAGATCATTTACGGACGGATCAACGGGGTGCACAAGTGAACTGGGTGAAGCAGCACCGGAATCTGGTGTCCAACGGTGCGCTCGTGCTCATCCTGCTGGTCGGCGCCGCCTACCTGGCGGTGAGTGTCATGCGGGTGAATCCGCTGCGCGAAACGTACCGGGTGACAGTGAATCTCGACCGCTCCGGCGGTCTGCAGGCCGGCAATGACGTGACCCTGCGCGGCTATCGCATCGGCAAGGTCACCGGCATCAAGCTGATCGACAGCGGTTCGGCCATCGCCGCCACCGCCGAGATCGACACCAAGTACAAGATTCCCGCCGACACCGTGGTATCGGTGGGTTCGCTCTCCGGCGCGGGTGAGCAGTACATGGACTTCCGGCCCGAGTCCGATCAGGCCCCGTATCTCGGCAATGGCGCGACCGTGAAGTTCGACCCGGACAAGGTGAAGACGCCGACACCGGTGTGGTCGGTGCTGGACAATTCCAGTGCCCTGATCGCTCAGGTCGATCCGGACAAATTCAGCACCATCCTGACCGAATTGGATACCGCGCTGTCCGGCGGTCCCGATCAATTGCGCTCGCTCATCGACGGGATCAGCACGGCCACCACCGGTCTGGACAATCTGCTGCCGCAGACCGTCAACCTGATCAAGAATCTGCAGACCATCACCTCGACCACGTCGATGGCGCAGCCGGATCTGGCTACGCTGACGCGCAATTCGGGTGTGCTGTTCCAGCAGTTCAACGATGCGAACGGCGAACTGCAGAAGCTCCTGGAGCAGTCGCCCGCGCAGTTCCAAGCTCTCGGTGCGGTGCTCGACAAGACCGCCGACCCGATGTCGAGCCTGCTCAATAATTTCGCGGCCGTCACCAAGGCCGCGCAATTGCGACTTCCGGCGCTGCGCGCGCTGTTCCCGTCGCTGGTGATCGGCACCTCGGCCATGGGCGTGCCGGCGCACGACAATGAGTTCTATACGGTTGTCGATATCTGGCCACGACCTTTCTGCGACTACAGCACCCCGAAGATCCGCACGGAAGTGGCCACCGACAACACTCTGTCCCGGTGGGGCAGCTACTGCACCGACCCGAATTTCGATCAGCAGGTTCGTGGTTCGGGCAACGCACCGCGACCGGATGTGCCGAACAACGGCGCACTGCCGCCCGCTGGCGCTGACCCGAATGAACGCACACTGCCGCCCGTCAAGTGACGAGCAGGGTACACAAACTCCACCGCTGGTGCGGTGAGACAAATCCGGCCTGGCGGCGCTGCCGCCGGGTTCGGCATACTCGCTGAACTGAACCTATTTGGCGCGTCCGCAGCGCGCCGGGAAAGTGTGGGGATCGATCCAATGTCGGATGACGCCGCCCAGGACAAGAAGAATGATGACGATGCCGCCGAGGCCGTCGCCGTGACACCGGGGGGCGATGCCGACACGGGAAAGGTTGATGCCGAGAAGACGGCAGCTGCCCCTGAGGCAGAGCAGGCCGAGACCACGGACCTGACCAAGAAGGCCGAGCCAGAAGAGGCTGCCGAGCCCGCAAAGGTCGAGGACGCGGCTCCCGCCGCCGAGGTTCCGGTCGCTGCGGCCACACCCGCAGAGGAATCGGCCAAGGTCGAGGCCGACGCGAAGACCGAGAAGCCCGAACGCTCCGGCATTCCCGGCGGCAGCCTGGCGGTACCGGTCCTCGCACTGATCGCCGCGGGCGTCGTGCTCATCGCGGCCGTCGCCGCCGGCGTGGTGTTCTGGCTCAAGGCCGACGACCGCAAGACCGAAATGTCCGAGCGTGATTCGGCCACCGCCACCGCGTGTGACTTCGGCACCACGGTCACCAATTACGACGCGGCGCACCTGGACGACTACTTCACGAACGTGAAGAACCTCTCCACCGGCGACTTCGCCAAGATGTTCAACTCCACCACCGACGGTCTCCGGGACGCCATGGTCAGCGTCAAGGTCAAGTCCACCCTGAGCGAGATTCACTGTGGCTGGGTCTCCGGTGACAGCGATAAGGCGAAGGTCATGGTGGTGCTTACGCAGAACCGCACCAGCCAGCTTGCCGCACAGCCCGATTCCCTCACCATCGGCGCGATCGCCGAGATGGAGAAGGACGGCGGCAAGTGGAAGGTAGCCAACTTCGACAACCTGCCCTCCCAGGGCAACAATGCCCAGAACCCGCTGGTCCCCGGCGGCGCCCCCTCCGGTAGCGGGCAGCCCACCGCCCCGGCCCCCTCGGGCGCCCCGGCCCCCGCGCCGACAACCCCGGCAGCTCCCAAGTAGCCCGAGCCGAATGGTCCGAGCCGAAAAGAACCGCCCCAGGTGATCTCTCACCTGGGGCGGTTCTCTTCGACAGGGCCCCCTTGCTCGCTAGAACAGGGTGAGTGCGTCGGGCGCCGGAGTTTTCGACGCGGCGACCCGCCGGCGCGGCGTGGCGGGCGCGGGGCGCGGCGCACCACTTGCCGCGACTTCGGGAGCAGCCGAAACCGTTTCGACAGGGCTGATCACCGGAATGGGTTCGGTGGTCGGTTCAATCGGAATGGGTTCGGTGACGGGCTCACTGGGGAGGGGCGCGGGTGCCGTCACCACGGGGTCGGTGCCTATCCCGGAGGCGGCGACCTCACGGGCTGCCTGACCGCAGAGCTGATCGGCCTGCTCATTGAAGTAATTGCCGACATGACCGCGTACCCAGCGGAAACGCACGGGTCCGGGCCGCGTGGAGATGGCACTGTCGATCTGCTGGATCAACTCGAGGTTCTTCACCGGACCACCGGTGGAGGTCTTCCACCCATTGCGGCGCCAGCTGTTGATCCATTCGGAGGCGCACTTGATCGCATAGAGCGAGTCGCTCTCGATGAGCAGTGGTTCGGAGCTGCTGTGCGCGCGTATGGCCTCCAATAGGGCGCGTAGCTCCGCGATCTGATTGGTGCCCGAAGGCGCACCGCCGCTGGCCGATCCGCCTGCGTGATTGACCCACGCCCAGCCGATGGCCCCGCCCGGGTTACGCAGGCACGATCCGTCGGTGCTCACGATGATCATGCTCGCAACCCTACGCAATCCGGCCGACAAGATCCGTTCCGTGGAATTCCTCTATCTCCCTTCGCAATTGCGATTCGGTGCGTCGCACGGCTGATTGTACGGCGGCAGCCAGCATTCGGGAGAGCAGGCGGCCGGTGAGCCCACGTGGGGTCCAGTACTCGATTTCCGAGGTCAGCACCGCCCGGCCGTAGCCGAGCGGGTCGAATCGCAGGGTGATGACGCACAGGGGTGAACAGCAGGCGCCGGTGTCCTGCACACCGCCGCCGTTCTCGATCGTTCCATCACCCTGCGCGGGCGCTGACTTCCCCGTCCTGCGTCTGCGCAGCGTGTACTCGATAACCGCGTTGCGGCGGTAGCCGGTGATCTCACACTCGACCGTGGGATGCCAGAGACCTGCCCGCAGCGTGGCTGCGAAGACCGTGCCCGCGCCGTGATCGCTGTCTCCGAGTGGTTCGAAGGCGGCGACGGCGAAGGCCCAGTCCGGCACGAACTGATGGTTGTCCGTGTACGTGAACGCGACCTCCACCGGTGCCCCGACGTCGCTCGCGTATTTCATGTGGCCCATAGGCTGCTCCCTGTCCCACGGCTGCCAACAAAAGTACTACAGCAGTCCTATTTAATGAACGGATACCCGGATATGTAGTCCGGGTAACCGTCATCCACAACCGGATTGCGGTAATTCACAGAATGGTCAAGCGTCCAATTGTGCGGCGATATGCGCGGCAATCGGCAGGGCCGACGTCGCCGCCGGAGAGGGAGCATTGAGTACATGCACGGAGCGCGCAGTTCGTTCGAGGAGAAAATCGTGCACGAGCGTCCCGTCCCGCCGCACCGCCTGCGCCCGGATGCCCGCCTCCCGCGGCAGTAGATCCTGCCGCGTCAACTCCGGGCAGTAGCGCCGGCACTCGGCCAGATAACCGCGCTTGAACACCGAATTGCGCATCTCGCGCAGTCCGGTGCGGACATTGGCCGCCGCCACCCGATGGAATCCGCGGTATCCGAGAATCTCCCGCGCATCCCGCAGATCCACACTGCCCTTGCGATAGCCCTCGCGCGCCAGCCCCAGCACGGCATTCGGCCCGACGGTGAGTCCGCCATCGATGGTCGGGCTCAAATGCACGCCCAGGAACGGCAATTCGGGATCCGGGATCGGGTAGATGAGGGTGTGCACCAGATCGCTGCGGTCCGGCGGCAACTGGTAGTACTCGCCCCGGAACGGCACGATGCGCAGATCGGTGTCCACCCCGGCCAGTCGCGCCAGGCGATCGGCCTGCAGCCCGCCGCACACCACCAGCCGCGCCGCGCGCCAACTACCCGAGGGTCCGGAAACCGTTACCGCGTCGGCGGTTTCGTCGATGGCGGTGATCTCGGCGCCCAGCACGATCTCGCCGCCGGCCGCGCGCACCTCGTCCGCCAGCGCCTCGGTGACGCGCTGGTAGTCGATGATTCCGGTGCTCGGCACGTACAGCGCGCCGACCCCGGTCACCCGCGGTTCCCGGCGCACCAGTTCGGCGGTGCCGAGCAGCTCCACCTCGACGCCATTGGTCACCGACCGCTCGTAGAGCGCCAGCATGCGGGCGTGTTCGGCGGAATCGGTGGCCACCAGCAGTTTTCCGCACACTCGGAACGGAATGTCGTGCGCGGCCGCGAATTCCTTGGTCTGCTGTGCACCGGCCCGGCACAGTCGCGCCTTCAGGCTGCCGGGTTCGTAGTAGATCCCCGAGTGGATGACTCCGCTGTTGTGGCCGGTCTGGTGGACGCCGAGCGCGTCCGCCTTCTCGACCAGCAGCAGGCTGGCGCCCGGATGCCGGTCGAGCAGGCGATACGCGGTGGCCACCCCGACGATTCCGCCGCCGATCACGCAATAGTCGTACACAGCGGAAAGTCTCACACAGTGGAGGTGCGCGAGCCTCCGTCGGAGGTGAGCGTGCCGGTGCGGGCGCTGGTCTGGCCGCCGGTGGTCTGGCCGACCGTCGTGGACGGGTCGGTCGCGGCCGGTGGGGTGAGCTCGGCGGGCGCCGTCTCCGAGTCGGCCGGTGCGGGCGCGGTATGCGGTGCGAACTGCACGCCGTAGCGCCCGAGCGCCGGATCGGAGAAGGTCACGGTGACCTCACCGCGCCGGGTGTCCACATCGGTGCGCAGCTGGGTATTGGCGGACGGATCCGAGCCGATGCCGAGCTGCTGACCCAGCGGACTGTGCAGCACCAGATCGGCGACGGTCGCGAAGACATTGGTGTCCAGCGTGACCGATATCGAATTGAGCTGCGCCGGAACGATTGCCGCGCCCACGTAGGCATTGCCGAGCCGAATCTGCCCGGCCAGCGCGCTGGGTCGCTGCCCGGCGGCCGGCGCGCCGGCGGAATTGCCCGGGTTGGCAGCCGGAATCGGCTCCAGCCCAGTAGCTTCCGGCTTGTGCGAGGTGAAAAATGAAGCGAGACCGATGGTATCGGCGCTCGGCGTGACAGGTCCGGGCAGCGGGTCTCCGGCACCGGTGAGTGGTGGCGAGAACTGCCCGTGTGCGAGGCTGGGTGTGGCGGTCATGGTGCCGGACTTCTGCGTTCCGGCCATTTCATTGGCGACATAGGATCCGGCGGCGACGGTCAGGCCGATGCTGGCCATGCCCGCGGTGACGATGGCGCTGAAGCGGAGCACCTGTGCTGCGCGCCGCGACGTCCGGGCGGCCTGCGTCGCGAGTTGATGCGACATGACTGGTGCGTTCCTTTCCCTCTCCCCTGGTCCCCCTGCGTCTTTCGACGCCCACGACCCGCACCATTGAAAGTCGTACGCCCGTCCAGGTTACGGCGGCACGCGGCAGGACCCCTCGCCCTCGAGACCAGGATCACAGGGACTGTACCGCCAGGCGGGACTCAGGAGTCCGAAATGAGAAAGTCGAATGCCGGCGCACAAGCATGTTTCCGGCATCTAAAGGCTGGGTAATTAGCGGATAGCGGCGAGCGCCAACTCGACTGCCATCGAGGAACCTCCGGCCAATGTCGTCCGGTCGGCACCAGGCACGGCGCACCTACGGTGGCGCTCGCTCGCTCCAAGCCCAGACGGCAGGTCAGTCGAACTGACCTGCCGTCCGGCCTGTTCCGGGCGGCCCGGCGAAAGCCTGTGCCAGGCCCAGCCATTCGAGCGCGTCCGCGCCTTCCACCTGCAGCGCGAGATCGTCCAGGTGGCGGCGCTGGGTGACGGCGAGGCAGAAGTCCAAGGCGGGTCCGGTGATTCGCTGCGGCGCGTCCTGCGGCCCCCAGGCCCACGTGCTGCCGTCGGGTGCGGTCAATTCCACGCGGAACTCCTGCTCGGGCGCGCTGCGGCCGTGCGTGATGTACGCGAAGTTCCGGGTCCGGACACCCAGGTGGGCAATGTTCCGCAACCGAGCGGTCGGTACTCGGGTGACACCGAGCGTGTCCGCCACATCCTGGCCGTGCGCCCACGTCTCCATCAGCCGCGCGGTCACCATGGAGGCCGCGCTCATGGGCGGGCCGAACCACGGGAGCTTGGCGCCGGCCGGCACCGTGCGCAGTGCCCGCACCAGCGTGTCGCGATCGTGCCGCCAGGCGGCGAGCAGTTCGGGCGCGGGGGTCTTCGCCTCTTCCTCGGCGGCCTCGTCCACGAAGGTCAGGGCCTTCGGCAGGGCGGCCTGCACGAGTGCGTCGAAGGCCACGGCATCGGTGGCGGCAATGGCGGCCACACGGTCGGTCCAGGTGAGGTGGCCGATCTGATGTGCGATGGTCCAGCCGGCCGCGGGGGTGTCCCGCTGCCAGTCGGCGGGATCCAGATCGGCGACGAGCCGATCCAGATCACCGCATTCGGCGGTGAGGTCGGCGAGCAGCGCTTCCAGGTCGGCCATCGCAAGTCCTTGTCGCAGAGTGGAACAGGCATGCACGCCGATGGCGGATGCCGTCGCCGGTCAGCATCGCAGCGCGGTGGAAAAAATGCAAGCGTGCGTGCTTGTATTTGCCGAGGCGCTCCTACCAGCCGAAAATCACCAGGTGCACCGCGCCGACACCCAGGCCCAGCAGGGCGCCGTGCAGGTAGAGCAGCCAGGCGTCCTGTTCCACCGAGGCGTAGAACATCTCCATGAACTCGCCGGGTGTGAGTTGTTTGAGCTTGCGGGCGGCGAATTCGTCGATCTTCTTGGCCTGGGTGGCCGCGAATTCCTCGTCCTCGACCAGGGTCGGGGCGAGTCCCGCCGCCGCGTCCGCCGCGCCGATGGTCAGATTGTCGAATTGCCGTGCGCCGAAGACGGTTCGGACGAAGGTGTGGGTGGGACCGAGCTGGCGGTGGATCTCGGCGGAGATGAGCCGCTCCAGCAGCTGCCGGGTCTTGTCGCCATTGGTGCCGTCAAGCAGCTCCTTGGCCAGGTTCGGCAGCGTGAGCACCTGGTAGGCGAGCAGATGTGCGAGATCGGCCGCGGCCTCCGGCTGCCGCTTGGCCAGCAGCGCCTGCTTCCACAGGTACTTGTAGCGCGGCTGCGGATCGCCGGGCTCGAACACCATTTTGACGGCGATGACGTTCACGGTCACGCCGATGGCGGCCGCGGCGGTCAAGATGACCGCCCAGTTCGGAATCCACCCGATCACCGGAATGCTCTGGTGCACATGCATATACAGCGCCAGCAGCAGACCGAACGGCGCGCCGAGCAGGCCGATGCGCACCATGAACTTGAGCTCGGGCGCGGCGATGGTGGTGGTGAGGTCCTTCAGAATGTGCGGGTTCTCCCGCAGATACCCGATGACGAAGCCCTTGATATCGATGAGCTGATCGACATTGTCGCCGAGCTCCTCGAAGGCGCGCCGGGCCAGCGTCGGCAGTTCGCGCTCCACCCGCTGGTAGAGCACATTGCGGACCGCCCCGGGCACCGCGCCCCACAGATCCGGGTTCTCCCTTTTCATGATCTCGTTGACCATGGCCGGCACCTGTTTGCGTCCGACATCCGCGATGTAGTCGGAAATACCGTCCAGATCGAGTTCGTGGATGAAGTCCTTGGGACTGCCGATTCGCATAATGGCGACATCGACACAAATGCTCGCCATCTTTTCGGCGCGCGCGGGAATGAAGCCTTGGAAGCCGAGCTGTTTTCCATCGCCGGAGAAGGTGGGCAGCACCTGGACGCGGCGCGGCAGATACGGGTAGAGGATGTCCAGGCCCGGGACGCGGAATCCGCGAAAGTACAGCGGCCAGAACAACATCAGGACGCCGGTCCAGTTGGTCAGCCAACCGGCGATGGCGCTGAAGATCGGGAAACTCACCAGATCGACGACGAGTTTCGGCTGGCCGATCAGCTGCTCCCAGTCGATGAAAGCACCCGAGGCCAATGTCGTCATTGTGGCGTCCCCCTGTGGCCGAGCAGATTGTGAGATAACGGACAACCAACACTCTCATCGGCGAAGGGTGCTGTCAAAAGGTCGATGGCCTTGGCGAACGTGTCATATTGTGCGGAGTTTTCGGAGACCAGGAATACTGGTCAGTCGACCAGAAACGTAGCTGAGGAGAGCTGGATGACTGTGGACCGCCGCGGCTTTCTGACCGGTGCCGCAACCGCCGCCGGCATTGCGACGGTAGCCGCGACCGCCGGGCCGGGCTGGGCCGAACCCGCGCCCGCGCCGACCGTCACCAAACTGCCCTTCCCCGACACCGCCGAAGTGCGGATTCTCGTCACCGGCGATGCGGGCACCGGCGCCCGGCCGCAGTGGGCCGTCGCCGACGCCGCCCGCGCCCTGCACGCCGAGCAGCCGTTCTCCTTCGCGCTCGGCCTGGGCGACAATGTCTACGAACAGGGCCCGTGGTCCGATGACGACGCCCAGTTCAGCGCGAAATTCGAGGACCCCAACCACGATCTCGACTTTCCCTGGATCATGGTGCAGGGCAACCACGACAACAGTTCGATCCTGCCCGGCGACGGCGGCTGGCTGCTGCGCGGTGATCACGAGGTCGCCTATCACGCGCGCTCGCCGCGCTGGTTCATGCCGTCGCGCTACTACACGGTGCCGATCGGTTCGCTCGTCGAATTCTTCGTGCTGGACCTGAATCCCATTGCCGCATACCTGCCGCCGCTCTTCGCGCCGTACTGGGCCGCGGACGGTCAGTTCATGACCGAGCAGGCCGCCTGGCTCGACCGCGCGCTCGATGAATCCACCGCCAAGTGGAAGATCGTCTGCACCCACCACCCGTATCTGAGCAATGGCAGTCACGGAAATGCCGGGCAGTACGAGGGTTTGAACATCAGTCCCATCGACGGGACGCATGTGAAGGACTTCTTCGAGGCGCACGTGCTGGGTCGTGCCCAGTTCTTGCTCTCCGGGCACGACCACTGCCTGCAGGTGCTGGAACCCACCGTGGCCACCAGGGGCACCCGCCAGATCGGTTCCGGCGCAGCGGCCAAAACCAATTCCGGCGCGCACGCCACCGATCCGGCCAGGATCACCCCGTCGCTGTACGAGAATTTCACCGACCTCGGCTTCATGATCCTGAACCTGACCCAATCCTCGGCAGACCTCACGGTCTACACCGTCGACCCGTCAACCGCCCAGCCCACCAACGCTTTCCAGCGCCGCCTGGCCTGACTCAGGGCTTCAGCACAATGCGAATCGGATTGCCCTCCTTGGCATCCAGCGCGTGCACGGCCTTGGCGGCATCGGCCAGCGGCACCACGGCGCTGACCGACCGGGAGAAGTCGACCCGCTGCAGCCCTTGCAGTTTCACCAGTTCGGTGACGTGCTCCGGCGCCGAACCGTAGTGCCCGCGCAACTGCTGCTGGAAGAAACTGAAAGCCGTCCCGTGCGCAATGGTGATCGGCTTATCGGTCAGCCCGACCAGCACCAGCCGCCCCTTGGGCGCCAGGCAGATCGCCGCCTGCTCACGCACCGCGGCCACTCCCGCGAAGTCGAATGCGGCGGCGAGCCCGGTCCCGGAGGCGGCCCAGATCTTCTGCCGCAGCTCGGGATCGGCCGGATCGAAGGCGAAATCCGCACCGAATTCGAGTGCCCGTTCCCGCGCGGCCGGCAGCGGATCGATCGCGATAATGGGCGCCGCACCGACCAGGCGCAGCAACTGCACCCCGTGCGCACCCAGCCCGCCCACACCCCAGACACCCACCGCCTCACCGGCTTTCACCTCGGCGGTAGCGGTAATGGCGGCCCACGGCGTGGACACCGCATCCGGAATGAAGCACGCCTGCTCGAACGGCAATTCATCCGGAATCGGCACCAGCGTGTCGACCCGTGCGAGCGTGTACTCCGCCCACCCGCCGTCGTAATCCACCCCGCGCGTGAAGGTCGCGCCATTGCGCAACTCCCCCGCCTGCAACAACACCCGATCCCCGACCTTGGCGCCGGTCACCCCCGGCCCCAACCGGTGCACGGTCCCCGCGACCTCGTGCCCCAGCGTCACCACATCGCCCTTCAAGAACAGCGGCGACAGCGTCCCGTCGATGAGATGCACATCCGACAGGCAAACCCCGGCGGCCTCCACCTTCACCAGCACATGATCGGCCCCGGGTTCCGGCACCGGCACCTCATCCAATTCCAGCCTGCGGTCAGGTCCCAGATGTAGTCGCGCCGCCAACATATTCATCGACTCCTATGGCAATCGGATCGGACATTCCGCCCCGCCGCCATGCTAGGCCGCGCCCTGCCGCCACCCAACCGAATCCGCGCCCCGCCTGGTCTATGCGAGGGCTGTTCGGGGGTTGGGTTGGGCGAAGGCTTCTGCGAAGAAGCCGGTGACTATGGCGGTTACCTCGGGGGCGCGTTCGAGCATGGGGACGTGGCCGGAGCGGTCCAGCCATTCGGCGCGGTCGGGGCGGAGCTGGGCGTTGAGGGTGCGGCCGGCGGCGGCGGAGAGGATGCGGTTCTCGGTGCCCCAGATGGTGCAGATCGGGGGGAGCTGATCGCGGTCGGGCCAGTGGTCCAGTGCGGTGAAGGCGGAGAGGTCGCGGACCAGGCCGACCAGGGCGCGGGCCGGGAAGCCGGCGGAGAGCGGTGCGACGTAGGGGCATTCGCGATAGGCGCGGCCACTGGAAAACCAGGAGCGAATGGTGCTGCGGGCGAACCACTTCGGGGTGTGCCAGCCGCCGAGGATGCGGGCGCCGAGGGTGGGGAGGCCGCGGGTGATGCGCGCCAGTGCACCCAGATCGCCGTGCATGGCGGTGGATTCGGTCAGCGGATTGATCGCGACGACCGCGCGGACCAGTCCCGGATTGCGCCGCGCCAGGGTGAGGCTGATGGCCGAACCGAGGCAGTTGCCGACCAGGCCGACGTCGGTGAGCTCATGTGCGAGCAGGAATTGCCGCACCAGTTCGGTGTACCGCTCCAGGGTGAATCCGTCGGCCGGCTGATCGGAGCTCCCGTAGCCGGGCAGATCGAGCGCGTACACCCGGTATCGCCCTGCGAGAGCGGTGATCTGCGGTGTCCAGATCAGATGTGAGGACCCCGCATTGTGCAGGAACACCACCGCTGGTCCCTCGTCGCCGTGCTGTAGGTAGGCGATGCGAATACCGTCGAACTCGAAGTTTTCCATGATGCTCCCCGTGGCCACACTGCCGGTGATGTACTCATGGTCCGCCGAAAACCGCTGCTGTCTATGCTTTTCAGCCGATCAATCCGCGGCCGCGTCGCTGAAACCGCGGTCGAGGAAGCGGATCATCCAGTCGAAGCTGTCCTCGGCGTCGTCACTCCACTGGAATCCGTCGGCGGCCTGCAGGCTGGCGAACCCGTGGAAGGTGCAGCGCAGGGTGCGCACCGCGTGCACCATCTCGGATTCGGGAATGCCGTAACCGCGCAGCACCACCTGAATGGATTCCATGACGCGGGAACTCGATTGCAGCAGTGGGTCGTCCGGCCCGGTGAAGACCGCGCCGACGGTGGCGGCGTAGCGCCCGGGATGTTCCACCACGTAGTGCCGGAAGGCGTCCGCGAAGGCCGCGAGCGCCGCACTGCCCGAGCGCCCGTGCATGGCATCGCGGACGCGCTGATCGAGTTCGTTCATGGCGAGCGCGGCGACCCCGTGCTGCAGATCCGCCAGTCCGTCGATGTGCTTGTAGAGCGAGGGCGTCCGGACGCCGAGCCGCTGTGCGAGGGGACTCAGCGCCAGGTTCGCGAAACCCACGTCGTCGGCGAGCGCGGCGCCCGCCGCGACGACATCGGTCTTGCTGAGCCCGACTCTAGGCACTACGCATGCTCCTTCAGGAAGGGCAGGATCAGGGCTGCGGTCTGATCAGCCAGCTGTGCATGAGGGTAGTGGCCGCCGTTCTCGATCAGGCCCAGGCTGCCCAGCCCGGCGGGCAGTGCGGCGATGACGGCCTTGCCCTCGGCCTCGGGGCTCGGGAAGTCGGGATCGGCGGTGCCCATGATGATCAGCGCCGGCTGGGTCACGTTCGGCAGCTGCGCCTGCGCATCGGCCGGGGTCGACTTACCGGTCTTCATGAATTCGGCCATGCGGCCCGGCTCACGCAGCTTGGCGGCGAGGTCGGCCATGTACTGGTCGTAGTCGGCGGGCTTGGTCGGGTAGGCCACGTCGAGGTACTTCAACCACTGGTTGATGCTCTTGAAGATCATGGTGCCCATGAGCGGGACCATGCCGCGGCGGTGCCGCGAATTGGTGATCAGCGCACCGATATTCACCTTCTGCTCCAGGGTGAACGGGTTGATCTCGACAATGGCCCGCACCAGCTCGGGCGACTTCGCCGCCGCGATGGTCACGGCCCCGCCGGAGATGGAGTGCCCCACCAGGATCGCGGGCCCGCTGTTCAGTCCGGCGACGAGGCCGAGCAGATCGTTCGCCACGTCGGTCCGGCTGATGGCTTCCTTACCGGTCTCGGACGGCCAGTCCATGCTCGATTCGCCGTGTCCGCGCAGATCCGCGCTGACCACCCGGTACCCGGCCGCCGCGAGCTGCGGTGCCAGGAAGCGGAAGGCCTTGCGGCTGTCGCCGATGCCGTGCGAGAGCACCACCAGCGGCCCTTCGCCGATCGAGTCGTAAGCGATCCGGCCGCCGTCGATGTCGATGTACTCGGTCATGTTGTTCTCTCCTCGTTAAAGCTAACTGCGATAGCCATAAAGCTAATTGCTTTAGCCAACATCGTCAACCCCTCAATTTTCGATCGATCCAGGCCAGATAGTTGCCATATAAACTGTCCGGCGTGGCGGGCATGGAGAACGCGGATACCGAGGATGAAGTGGGCGCGAACGTCGGCTACCTGGTCTGGCGGCTGTCGACCCGCTGGCGCGCCACCCTCGACCGCGCCCTCGCGCCCTACGGACTCACCCAGGCCCAGTACTCGGTGCTGGCCCCGCTCTACGGCCTGACCAGGGATGGCACCCGCCCGAGTCAGCGGCGACTGGCCGATCTCACCGGTCTCGACGCCGTCTACATCTCGAAACTGGTGCGCGCCCTCGAACGGCTCGGCCTGCTCACACGCACCGCCAGCACCGCCGACCCGCGTGCGGTGGAACTGGCCCTGACCGACTCGGGCGTCGAAACTGCCCAGCGCACAATAGAACTCGTCTACAACCTGCGGGATCGATTGACCGCCCCCCTGGGCGGCAACAACAGCGGGCGCACCGCGGAGCTCGCCGCCATGCTGCGGGAACTCCTCGATGCGCCCGAGGGTGTCGAATAGCTTTGTGGTTAAGGCGTTTTCACAGCGCCTGTCCCGCGCGGAGCTTCTTCGCCCGCTCGATGACCGAAGCCAGCACCCGATGCGCGGTGGCAAGCTCCTCCGGATCGGATCCGCCGAAGATGGGCCGGGTCAGCGGCCCGACCGTCTGCATCAGGGTCTTCAGCTCGGCGGCCCCCGCGGCGGTGAGCTCCACCGGCCCCGGGCCGTCCACGGCGGCACCGCCGACGAACCCCTTGGCTTCCATTCCGCCGAGTAGTGCGCCCGCGCCCGCCGCATCGATGCCGAGCTGCCGCTGCCCGGCCAGATAGGCGTGGAATTCGGCCGGTACGGCGACCGGCCCGCGCGTCGCCAGTGCGCGCAGCACGGCGTATTCCTTGCTGGTGGTGCTGAATCCGTTGGCGGCGAGCGTCGCCTCGAGCAGGGCGGTGACCGCCCCTTCGGCCTCGGCGATGTCCTGGCCGGTGAGTGTGGGTGCGGTGGTCATGGCTGACTCCTGGGTGTGACGGAAGTGCGTCCGATATTTACTGTACATAGAAACTATGTCCATGGAAACAATATTCCCGGGCACACCCGTCACCGTTCACGCGTCGCGGTAGTCCCGCAGGTCGGCCAGGAATTTCCGGCGCAGGGCGGGGATCTTGGCGGTCAGGCTGAAGTACCGGCGCGCGGCGAAGAGCGCGAACCGGCCCATGATCGGGCTGTAGAGCGGATCGTCGGCGCTGGTGCCATTGTTGTCGAGCGAATCGGCGACCCGGGCGAAGCCGTAGGGCACGATCTCGGCCTCGTACTCGCCGATCGCGGCGATCAACTCCTGCTCACCGCGCGCCGCCGCGACCAGCCTCCGGCACAGCAGTGCGGCATCGCGCAGCGCGGTGTTCGCGCCGACGCCCTGACCCGGCGTCATGGTGTGAATGGCATCGCCGAGCAGCGTGATATTGGTCGGCTGCCACGCGTCGATCGGCACCGAAGTCGAAATCCGCAGTGGGAAAGCGGCATTCGGATCGGACAGTTCGATCATGCGGCGCAGCTTGGGATCCCAGCCGGTGGTCGCGCTCAGCACCGCCTGCACGAGTTCCCGGCCACGCAATTCGGTGACGCCCTCGGGGAAGTGGTCGTGCGCACTCCACACCGAGAGGTTCACGTAGTCGCGAGTGTTGTCGTACTGCAGGCCATCCCAGACGTCGAGGAGCCCAGCGTCCTTGCCCGCCTTGGGCTTACCGTTCTCGTCCCAGGGAAACTCCATGACGTGCAGCATGCCCATCATGCCGCCCCTGCCGAAGATGAGGTTGATGCCCTGTTCGAATTCGGTGCTGAGCATCTCCCGAATCTCGGGTGTCAGGGGGGTTTTCGTGGCCAGCGCGGTAATGCCGGAGTCCTTGATCTCCGCATGCGGCAGGTACTGCTGCCGGATGGCCGAGCGGGTGCCCTCCGCCGAGACGAGCACATCGCCCTCGGCGCTGGTCCCGTCCGAAAAGTGTGCGGTGACTGTGCCATTGGAATGCTGGGTGTAGTGCGTGTACACCTTGCCGTACGTCACGACATCGTCCATACCGGTGAACAGCACCTGGCGCAGGGTGGAGCGGGAGACCGAACGCTCCCCGTCGCCGGCCTCGCCGAGCGCAATGCTGGCCGTGGTCCGCATCTTCTCGGTCAGCACATTGAAGTAGCGCGGTGCCCGGGCGCAGGTGGCGACGAAGGTTTCGTACAGCTTCGGCGGCAGGCACTGCTCGAGCGCCCGCCCGCCGGTGGCGTCCAAGCCGACGCGGTAGCCGTAGAGCCCGTCGCTGCGGGAACCGTAGCGCTCGTAGACCGCGACGGAAACGTTCGCCTGACGGAGGCCGTGCGCCAGGCACATACCGCCGGTACCGGCTCCGATGATGATGACGTGCATGGTGACGACCTCCTGAAACCTGAAGCTCTCGAATATCGATGGCGGGGATCTCGACCGCGCCAATAGATATATCTTGAACTTCAAGTCACTTGATTGTCAAGCTTTCTGATCGGACAGGGCCCGTAACCGCTGGACGTGCTCGTTCTGGGTGGTCCGGCTGGCGTCGAGGAAGCCGATGATCAGCTCGAGCTGCTCGGGGGTGTACTTCGCCACGATGTGGCGGGAGTCGTCGAGGAAGGGCGCCATCAGCCCGAGGGCGCGTTCGAGCGCGCGCGGTGTGATCCGGACCAGGGTCTTGCGCCGGTCGGTGGGGTGCGGATGCCGGCTGAGGTAGTCGAGCTTCTCCAGCCGATCCAGCATGGTGGTGACGCTTCCGCTGGTCAGTCCGAGCCGGACGGCGAGCGTGCTCGGCGCCGCGTCCTCCCCGTTGATCAGGATTTCCAGGCAGCGCAGGTCCGTCTCGTTCACCCCCATCAGGCGGGCGAGCTCGCGGTCGAAGTCGTCGACCGATGCCTGATATGCCTGCACGGCCGCTCCCAGCCGGGCCTCGATGTCGCTGGACATGCGGATGAGCTCCCTGTTGGTTTGAATTTACCTTGACAATCAAGATACAACGACCGTTCGCTGGGGGTGAACGGGCGTGCGGAATTAGTCCAGGGGTAGTGAGGTTGACAAGGTAACGCTCAACCTGAGTTGAGTGATAGACGCTCAATCTTGGAAGGGTCGAAGACGTGACTGATTCACAGAACCTGCCGGTCCTGTTCCTGACCGATCCGATCGTGCTGCCCGGCATGGTCGTTCCGATCGAGCTGGACGAGTCCGCACAGGCCGCCATCGATGCCGCGCGGGCGGGCAAGGTCAACCAGGTGCTGGTCGCGCCGCGCCTGGACGAGGGCTACGCCACCTACGGCGTGGTCGCCACCATCGAACAGGTCGGCCGCATGCGCGGCGGCGCACCCGCCGCGGTGCTGAAGGCCGAGGGGCGCGCGAAGATCGGGCACGGCGTGACCGGTCCGGGCGCGGCGCTCTGGGTCGAGGCCGAGCCGGTCGAGCTCCCCGAGGCCGATGGCCGCACCAAAGAGCTTGCCGCCGAATACAAGAAGCTCGTCGTCGCCGTGCTGCAGCGCCGTGAGGCGTGGCAGGTCATCGACGCCGTCAATCAGCTGAACGATCCGTCGGCCATTGCCGATGCGGCCGGCTGGGCGACCTACCTGACCAATGAGGACAAGCGCGAACTGCTCGAGACCCTCGATACCGCAACACGTTTGACCAAGCTGATCGGCTGGACCAAGACGCATATCGCGGAGACCGAGGTCAGCGAGAAGATCAGCGAGGAAGTGCGCGAGGGCGTCGAGAAGAGCCAGCGCGAATTCCTGCTTCGCCAGCAGCTCAATGCGATTCGCAAGGAGCTGGGCGAGGGTGAGCCCGACGGCGCGGACGACTACCGCACCCGTGTGGAGACCGCCGACCTGCCGGACAATATCCGTGAGGCCGCGCTGCGCGAGGTGGATCGCCTGGAGCGTTCCAGCGATCAGAGCCCCGAATCGGGTTGGATCCGGACCTGGCTGGACACCGTCCTGGAGCTGCCGTTCAGCGTGAAAACCGCTGACAGCACCGATGTCTCGGCGGCCCGCGCGGTGCTGGACGCCGATCACCACGGCCTGGACGAGGTCAAGGACCGCATGGTCGAGTACCTGGCGGTGCGCGCCCGCCGGGCCGCGCGCGGCCTGGAGGTCGTGGGCGGTCGCGGTTCCGGCGCGGTGCTGGTGCTGGTCGGCCCGCCCGGTGTGGGTAAGACCTCGCTGGGTGAGTCCGTGGCGCGGGCCCTGGGCCGCAAGTTCGTCCGGGTCGCCCTGGGCGGCGTGCGCGACGAGGCCGAGATCCGCGGTCACCGGCGCACCTACGTCGGCGCGCTGCCGGGTCGCATCGTCCGGGCCATGAAGGAGGCGGGTTCGATGAATCCCGTTGTCCTGCTGGACGAGATCGACAAGGTCGGCTCCGATTTCCGCGGTGATCCGGCGGCGGCACTGCTCGAGGTCCTGGACCCCGCGCAGAACCACACCTTCCGCGATCACTACCTGGATCTGGATCTCGACCTGTCCGATGTGCTGTTCATCGCGACCGCGAATGTCATGGACACCATTCCCGGACCGCTGCTGGACCGCATGGAGATCATCACCGTCGACGGTTACACCGAGGACGACAAGGTGGCCATCGCCCGTGACTTCCTGATCCCGCGTCAGCTGGAGCGCAATGCTCTGACCGGCGAGGAGGTCGTGATCACGAACGAGGCGCTGCGTGAGGTCGCCGCCAACTACACCCGGGAAGCCGGTGTGCGGCAGATGGAGCGGCTGATCGCCAAGGCGCTGCGCAAGGCGGCGACCAAGCTGTCGGAGTCGGCTGACCTGAACGCTCCCGAAAGCATCGTCATCGCCGGAGATTTCGTGCCCGACGCGAAGTCGCTCAGCGAGAACGATGGGCTCACAGCAGATTTGGGCTACGGTTCCGAGCTCGGTTACGACAGTGGCCCCGCGCCGCTGGTGATCGGACTCGATGACCTGAAGGAGTACCTGGGCCGTCCGCGCTTCACCCCCGACGGGGTGGAACGCACCGCGGTCCCCGGTGTGGCAACGGGTCTGGCCGTGACCGGCGCCGGTGGCGATGTCCTCTACATCGAGGCCAATGCCGCCGAGGGCGAGCGCTCGCTCACCCTGACCGGTCAGCTGGGTGACGTCATGAAGGAGTCCGCGCAGATCGCCCTGACCTACGTCCGCTCCCACCTGGAGGAGATCGGCATCGAGCCGAAGATGCTGGATCGCAATATCCACATCCACTTCCCGGCGGGCGCGGTCCCGAAGGACGGTCCCTCCGCGGGTGTCACCATGGTCACCGCCCTGGTGTCGCTGGCCCTGGGCCGGCAGGTCCGTTCGGACGTCGGCATGACCGGTGAGGTCACCCTGAACGGCCGGGTGCTGCCCATCGGCGGCGTGAAGCAGAAGCTGCTCGCCGCCCAGCGTGCCGGTTTGAAGACCGTCTTCATCCCGGCACGCAATGAGCCGGACCTCGACGAAGTCCCCGCCGAGGTGCTGGCCGCCCTGGACGTCCGTCCCGTCGCCGACGTGGCAGACATCCTGGCCTACGCCATCGAACCGGTGCTCGAGCCGGCCCTGGACGGCAGGTCGCTGAGCGCCACGGCCTGACCGGCCTGGCCTCATAGTTCAACCGCATAACCGACGGACCGTGCGTGTTTCATGTGAAACGAAACTCGCACGGTCCGTTCGTATCTCGGTAACGTGACTATTCATGATCACTGTAGCTACCTGGAATGTGCTGCACAGGGTCCACGCCGACAACTACGCCAACGAGATTGCCGCGCAGTGGCCGGTGGAGGCCGATCGAATCGCCGCTGTCACCGGCGTGGTGGCCCGGCGATCCGAAAGGGTCATCGCATTGCAGGAGGTCAGTGGCGATCAGCTGGCGAGCCTACGGGCGGCTCTGCCCACCAGTACTTTTCATACCCTCCGCTATCCGCGGATACCGAATCCGCGCCGCATCGCGTCGGTGCTCGCCGAGCGCGCCGAGTACCTCGTACTCATCGTCGACGGCCCGGGTAAGGAGGTCGCCGCCGCGTCCTTCGCGACCGATCCGGGTAAGGGTGCGCTCGCGGTCGAGGTGGAGGGGGTGCTCGTGGTCGCGACCCACGTGACGGGCGATTTCCGCCGCGACGGGCAGTTCGCCGATCTGGCCGCGCTGGCGGCCACCGCACCGGCCGTGCTGCTGGGCGATTTCAATGCCGACCGGGCGACGGTGGGCGCCGCGCTCGGTGCGGCATTCACCGTCGCCGGCCTCGCGCCGGACTCCGAGCCCACGCGGCCGCGCACCGACGGCGCTAAATCCCAGTTCATCGATCACGTGGTGGTCCGCGGCATCGCCGCCCACGATGCGGTCGTCGAGGATGTGGCCGGTACCTCCGACCACAACCTCGTGCGAGCGATCGTCGGTTAGAACTCGCCCGCGACGCCGAGCACGGTGCGCCCGGAGTGGGTGCCCTCCAGCACGGAGTGCAGGACCGCTTCGGCCTCGGTGATCGGGGCATAGTTTTCCAGCAGCGAAAGGTGCTGGGGCTTCAGGTCTTTGGCGAGCCGCGCCCACAATTCGCGGCGGATCGAGATCGGCAGCTGCACGGAGTCGATGCCGAGCAGCGAGACGCCGCGCAGAATGAAGGGCAGTACCGTGGTGGGCAGGTCGCTGCCGCCGGTGAGGCCGGAAACCGCCACCGCGCCACCGTATTTCACGGCCGAGAGAATATGCGCGAGCGAGGATCCGCCGACACTGTCCACTGCGGCGGCCCACTGTGCCTTACCGAGCGGGCGCAGCTTTTCGCCCTCGGCGGGCAGCCGCCCGACCACGGACTTCGCACCGAGTGCGTTGAGCAGTTCCGTCGCCCCGATCTTGCCGGTGGAGGCGATGACCTCGAAGCCGAGCCCGCTCAGAATATCGACGGCCACGCTGCCGACACCGCCTGTCGCCCCGGTGACCAGCACCGGACCGCTTTCGGGGGTGAGACCGTGGTCGAGCAGCGCCTGCACGCTCAGGGCGGCGGTGAATCCGGCGGTGCCCAGGGTCGCCGCCTCGCGCGGGGTGAGACCGTCGAGTTTCACGACCCATTCGGCGGGCACCCGCGCGTATTCGGCGAAGCCGCCGTTGCGGGCGGTGCCGATCTCGTAGCCGTGTGCGACCACCAGGTCGCCGACCGCGAATTCGGGGCTGCCGGAGGCGAAAACCTCACCGGTGATATCGATGCCCGGGACGATCGGATAATCGCGCACCACGCCCCCACCGGGGGTGATGGCCAGTCCGTCCTTGTAGTTGGCACTCGTGAAGTGCACCTTGATCGTCACGTCCCCCGGCCCGAGGAAGTCGTCGCCGACCGTCTCGCGGAGCAGTGAGATCCCGCTGTCCGTCTTGTGTGCCACCATCGCCTGGAACTCCATGGTCCGAGCATAGGCTCCGGCGCTGGTCAGGGCGATCTTCCCGCAATAATCGGCGACTTTACCTCGCGCGTAATCGCTTTCGTTCCCGCAGCGGAGCATCGTTGATCTCAGCAAGCAACAGGCAGAGAGCGAAAGCCCAAGGAGCGCAGCAGATATGCCTTACTTCCAGACCACCACCGACGGCACCACCCTCGCCTACGAGGATTACGGCACCGGCGCGCCGATCGTCTTCGCCGCCGGCTGGGTCCTCAATGCGGATATGTGGGAATACCAGGTGCCGTTCCTCGTCCAGCACGGCTACCGCTGCATTCTGCTGGACCGCCGCGGCCACGGCCGCTCGGATCGCCCGTCCGGTGGCTACGACGTCGACACCCGCGCCGACGATATCGCCGCACTCATCGAGCACCTGGACCTGACCGATGTCACCCTGGTCGGTCACTCGGCCGGCGGCGCCGAGCTGGTGCGCTATCTGGCCAGGCACGGTGAGCGCCGGGTATCGCGAATTGCCCTGCTGGCCCCCGCGATTCCCTTTATGACGCAGACCGAGGACAACCCGGCGGGCGTACCGCCCGAGCTGCTCGAGGCGTCGATGGCGGAGCTGGACGCCGACCGCCCGAAGTGGTTCGCCGCCCGGGCCCAGGGCTACTTCGCCACCCACCTCGGCAACAATGTCTCCGCGGCCGTCATCGACTTCGAGGTACAGCGCTGCCTGTCGGCCTCCCCGTATGCCACCCGTCAGGTGCAACGGGACCTGCTGGCCTCCGATCACCGGCCGGATGTCGCCTGCCTGACCATCCCGTTCCTGCTGCTGCACGGACTGGTCGATCAGTCGATCCCGATCGAGGTCAGCAGCTACCAGGCGATCAAGCTCGCGCCGCATGCGGTGCTCAAGGAGTACCCGACAGCAGGGCACGGCCTCTACATTTCGCATGCGGCGCAGGTGAACTCCGACATCCTCGAGTTCATCGAGCAGTGATCGGCGAAAGCCGCGTTCCTCAGGCGAATTTCGGCGAACGCTTACCGAGGAACGCGGCAATGCCCTCGGCTCCGTCGGCTGATTCGGCCGCGTGCGTAATGAAATTGGCCTCGGTGGCCAGCTGCTCCTCGAGGGTGTGCTGCGACGAGACCAGCAGCAGCTTCTTCACATTCGCATTGGAACCCTTCGGCCCCTGTGCGAACTGCTGGGCCAGCTGCTCCACGGTGTCGGCGAGATCCGCGTCCGGCACCACCTGGTGCAGCAGCCCCCAATCGAGCGCCTCGGCGGCGCTGAGCACGCGGTTGGTGAGCATGAGGTCCTGGGTGCGGCGCACGCCGATCAGGCGCGGCAGGTAGTAGGACGCGCCGCCGTCCGGACTCAGTCCGACCTTGGTGTACGCCATGGTGAACGAGGCCGATTCGCTCGCGACCACCAGATCACCGGCCACCGCGAGACTGAAGCCGGCGCCCGCCGCGGTGCCGTTCACGGCGACGATCAGCAGGGCGTCCATGCGGGCCAGGGAGGACACCGCCTCGTGCAGTGTGCCCGCCAGCTTGGCGATGAACGCACCGGTGTCGTCGCTGCCCGCCATGGCCCGCAGATCGCCGCCCGCGGAGAAGAACTTCCCGGCGCCGGTGAGTACCACCACCTTGATGGCGGGATCCTCCGAGCAGTACAGGGCGGCCTGTGCCAATTCGTCGGCGAGCGCCTGGTCGATGCCGTTCGCGGCCTTCGGCCGGTTCAGCGTAATGCGGGCGATCGGGCCATTGTGCTCGAAGCTGATGTTCTCGTAATTGCTCATCGATGGGTGCCTTCCGTCCGTATGCCTGGTCCCAGCATTGCAAACGTGGTCTTCCCGCTCGACGCTCGGTCACTCACGCCCGGCGCTCGGTCACTCGGCAGGCGGGCCGAATTCCACGCGCACGCCCAGTAACCGGATGGGCCGGTCCAGTTCGAAGCCGTGCAGTACCCGCAGTGCGGTCTGCACGACCTCGTCCACATCGGTGGTGGCCTGCGCGAGTTTCCGCTGTTTGGTGCGGGTGAAGAAGGTGCTGGTGCGGACGGTGACGCCGATGCGCGCCACGCTGCGGCCGCCGGCGAGGGTCTCCTCGGCGACCTGGGTCGCCAGGCGGGTGACAGCGGCGTCGAATTCGGCGCGCTCGGTGAGATCGGCGGGAAAGGTCTCGGATCGACTGTGCCCCACCGGTTCCCGCGGCTCGGCCACCTCGGTATCGCCCGCGCCGTGGCCCAGGACCCACAGGTACGGTCCGGTATTGGGCCCGAATTCCTCGGCGAGCAGTTCCCGATCCGCGGCCGCCAGCTCGGCTATCGTCGTTATCCCCAAGGCGCTCATACGTTTCGCGATGCGCGCACCGACGCCCCACAGCGCGGTGGTGGGCCGGTGCGCCATCAGTTCGGTCCAATTGTCCGCCGTGAGCCGGAAGACGCCCGTTCCGGCATCCCGCTCGGCGGCGGCGTCACCGGACTTTCCGACCGCCTTGGCGAAGCCGGTGGCGAGTTTGGCCCGGGTCTTGTTGTCCCCGATGCCGACCGCGCATGTCAGGCCCAGTCCTTCTATGGCACTGCGGATTTCGCGCGCGAGCTGTTCCGGATCGTCGGTGTCCACCGCCAGAAAGGCCTCGTCGAACCCGAGCACTTCCACCCGTCCGGGGAAAGTGCGCAGCAGCGTCATGATTTCCTCGGACGCCTCCGCGTAGGTAGCCAGATCCTGCGGGAGAAAGACGCCGTTCGGACAAGCGCGCAGTGCCGCCCGCAGCGGCATTCCGGCTCGCACACCGTGTGCCCGTGCCGGGTACGACGCGCAGGAGACCACTTTCCGCGGCTCTTCCGGATCGCCGTTTCCGCCCACGATGACCGGACGGCCCCGCAGCTCCGGATGCCGCCGGAATTCGACCGCGGCCTGGAATTGGTCGAGGTCGACGTGCAGCAGCCAGCGCGTCACCTATCCGTCATACCGCAACTCTCAGCGCGAGCGCCGCAACCACTCCGCCGGAGAACGATGCGCATATCGGGCCCGCAGCACACCCGACTCCACGTGGCCCTGGATCCGAATCAGCGGAGCGCCCGGAAAACGCGGCAGATTGACGCGATTCACCACATGTCCGGTGCCGAACTCCACGGCTTCCAGATCGATCCGCCAGCCGCGCGGCACGATTACCACGATCGCGCCGGAACCCGCCCTGACCTGCATATCGATCTCGCGGCGGGAACAGTACGCCTGCGTGAAATCGACGACCACCTTACCGGTGGTGCACTCCGCCACCAGCTTTTCCGGGACCGTCCACTGTTCCTCGGTCCGGCGGAATTCGCTGGTCACCCGCAATTCCATGGGCGGTATCTCGCGGGCGCGGGACTCCCGTTTTTCCGCGCCTGCGCGCGCGACCTCAGCAAAGCGCTGAATATCATCGAAACCGATGGCGGTTGCCCGCCGCTGCTCCGTCGTACGACTCACCGAAACTCCTCCCCCGGCCTGAAAAAAGGTATGTGAAAGCTGTGCCAGGGAAGTCGAATTATGCCGTACAGCAGGACATTTGCGACCGCCTCGCGCTTAACGGAACGGTCACAGCACGGTGTCGCTCAGACACCGTGCTGCTGTGAATACCGGTGTACTTGCAGACGTGCACTGCGGCTGTGCAAACGCGGCCGCCGAACCGCATTCACCGAATACCGTTGGCGGCGTTGCGGATAGGTTGCCGGTACGGCAATCGGTCAGCGGCGGCCGAGATGAATTGTGGTGGCGCCGAGCATGAAAACGTCATTGCGAGCCGCTATGAAACTGTCGGCGTCAGGATCGAGCAGCGCGTCGATGGTGGCGCGATCCTCGGCGGTGATCTGCTCGTCGATATGACCGCGCAGCGCGTCCAGCCAGGCGGCGACACTGGCGCGGACCTCGGGGCCGGCGGGCGCCGGATGATCGGTGAGGACGCTGAACGAGGTGGCCGCGCTCAGCCCGGCGTTGGTCAGGGCGGTGCTCCAGCCGTAGGGCATGCGGACGGCGCCGGTGATCTCGGCGCGCATACGGCCGAATCCCGTTTCGCGGGCGGCGGCCAGCCGGTCCTGCAGCCCGGGGGCGCCGATACCGAGATCCCATGGGAGACAACGGGTGGTGAGGCCGCCCTCGGCCAGGGCCAGCCAGCCGCCGGGGCGGACCAGGCGGGCCAGGCGATCGGTGCCCGCCTGCTGATCGGGCAGGTGGTGCACCATGCGCGAGGCCCAGACCAGATCGGCGGGCGGGACCGCCGCGACCGCCGCATCATCGGCGGCATCCACCTGGACCGTCTCGATGGTCACCCGATCGTCGCCGCCCCGGGCTGCCTCCGCGGTGGCGCGCGCGGCTTCGATGAGTTCCGGTACCGCATCGGCGATCACCAGCCGGCCGCCGCCGCGGGCCGCGAGGGCCCGTGCGAATGCCGCGCTCTGCCCGCCCGCACCCGCGCCGATATCCAAGACGGTCGGCACGTCGCCGGTATCGGGCAGCAAGCCGATGAGCCGCTCGGCGATCGCCGCCTGCGCCGCGGCCGCCATCGCATCCTCCCGGCGCAGATTGGCGATCTGCGTGGTCCAGTCGATGCCGTCGTGGGTGTGCCCGTGCGAGTGACCGTGGCCGTGGGAGTGGCCGTGCGCGGATGCGGCGCCGTCCTCGGAGGCGGGGTTGCCGTGCTGATGCGCGTGCTCGTGCGTATGTGCTCCCATGGCTACGACGCTATCGACTTTTTCCGATACGCCAACTTTATTTGCCGGTTCGGCAACAGCTCGCCGAACCGGCAACAGCGGACAGTGCGGTCGATAGGCAGCGGCCGTGCGGGTCGATAGCGGATCAGGCGGCGGCCGTCTCGCTGTCGTCCGCGAACTGGGTGCGGTAGAGCTCGGAGTAGCGGCCGTCGGCGGCCAGCAGCTCGGTGTGGGTGCCGCGCTCCACAATGCGGCCGTGCTCCAGGACCAGAATCTGGTCGGCATTGCGGATGGTGGAGAGCCGGTGCGCGATCACCAGGGCGGTGCGGCCCTGCAGCGCCTCGGCGAGCGCCTCCTGCACCGCGGCCTCGGAGGTGGAGTCCAGCGAGGCGGTGGCCTCGTCGAGGATGACCACGCGCGGCTGCTTGAGCAGCAGCCGGGCAATGGTGAGGCGCTGGCGTTCGCCGCCGGAGAGCCGGTAGCCGCGTTCACCCACCACGGTGTCCAGACCGTCGGGCAGTGAGGCGATGAGATCACGTAAACGGGCGCGCTCCAAGGCATCCCACAGTTCCGCCTCGGTGCCCTCGGGACGGGCGAGCAGCAGATTGGTGCGAATGCTGTCGTGGAACAGGTGCCCGTCCTGGGTGACCAGGCCGACGGTGTCCTGAATGGAGCGCCCGGTCAGCTCGCGCACATCGGTGCCGCCCAGCCGCACCGATCCGGAATCCACGTCGTACAACCGCGAAACCAATTGCGCGATGGTGGATTTCCCGGCCCCGGAGGAGCCGACCAGTGCCACCAGCTGCCCGGGTTCCGCTCGCAGCGACACCTCGTGCAGCACCTCGTCCCCGCCCCGGTTGTCCAGCGTCGCCACATCCTCGAGCGAGGCCAGCGATACCTTGTCGGCGGACGGGTAGCCGAAGTTCACCCGGTCCAGCTCCACCGCGATCGGGCCGTCCGGCACCGCGACGGCGTCGGGCGCGTCCTCGATCAGCGGCTTCAGGTCCAGCACCTCGAAGACCCGCTCGAAGCTCACCAGCGCCGACATGACGTCCAACCGGGCACTGGCCAGCGCGGTCAGCGGTGAGTACAGCCGGGCCAGCAGCAGCGAAAGTGCCACCACCGCACCGGGTTCCAGGGTCCCCTTCAGTGCGAAGTACCCGCCCAGTCCGTACACCAGCGCCAGGGCCAGCGCCGACACCAGCGTGAGTGCGGTGACGAAGTAGGTCTGCAGCATGGCGGTCCGCACACCGATATCGCGTACCCGCCCCGCTCGCTCGCCGAATTCGGCGGACTCCTGATGCGGGCGTCCGAACAGCTTGACCAGCGTCGCGCCCGGCGCGGAGAACCGTTCCGTCATCTGCGTGCTCATGGACGCGTTCAGCCCCGCGGCCTCGCGCTGGATCCCGGCGAGCTTGTCGCCCATCCGGCGCGCGGGCAGGACGAACACCGGCAGCAGCACCAGCGCCAGCAGCGTGATCTGCCAGGACAACCGCAGCATGACCGCCAGCGTCAGCGCCAGTGTCACCACATTCGTGACAACTCCGGACAGTGTGGTGCTGAAGGCCCGCTGGGCCCCGATCACATCATTGTTGAGACGGCTGACCAGTGCGCCCGTCCGAGTGCGGGTGAAGAACGCGATCGGCATCTTCTGTACGTGATCGAAGACCGAGGTCCGAAGATCGAAGATCAACCCTTCGCCGATCCGCGCCGACAGCAGCCGAATGACCAGGCCCAAACCCGCGTCCAGCACCGCCACCAGCGCGATGATCGACGCGAGCATGATCACCGTCCGCGGGGCCGACCCCTTGACGATGTCGTTCACGACCTGCCCCGCCAGCACCGGTGTCGCGACGGCCAGCAGCGCCGATCCGACGCTGAACACCAGGAAGGCCACCAGCCGCCGGTGATGCGGACGCGCGAAAGCGAGAATCCGTCGCGCCGTCCCCGCGCGCAACGGCCGCTGCTCCGTGTGCGCGTTCATCCGCCGATACAGCTGATCCCGCGCTACGGCTTCCATACTCATCCCGCACTCCTCACCACACTGGACTTCATCGAACCCCAGACCACCGACAGTAAGACCTCAACAAAGGTTCAGGACAAGCCGATACCCCCGGTTGTCCGCTCACAGCGGAATCAGCCATCGCGTCGAAGCGGCGTCGCTCACCTCGCACCGAACAGCCCGCCGACCGATCGAACATGCCTGATCAGAGCTGTGCTGCTGAGACAAGTGTGTGGCCTCGATCTGGCATGCAGGGTGAACTGCCGGTCGGTGGGTGTTGCAGGTGGGGGTGTTGGCGGCCCGACTCTCACCGAACAGCCTTTCTACCGACTGAACATGCCCTGTGGAGTAATTCGGCTAGAGCATGCGCTGTGTGGTCTCGGGCGGCGTGGTGCGGGGCGGACTGCCGGTAGGTGCCGCGGGTAGGCGGTGCTGCGGAGCGGTGGCTCCTAGGCTGGCGGGGTGAGCGAATCGGTGGTGCGGGGGTTGCGCGGGCGGCTTGCCGGGGAGGTTGATGCCTCGGAGCGGCGGCGGGCCGAGTATTCGTCGGATGCGTCGAACTATCGGGTGGTGCCGGCGGCGGTGGTTTTTCCGCGGACCGAGGCGGATGTGGCCGAGGTGCTGGCGTTCGCGCGGGGCGAGGGACTGGGGGTTACCGCGCGAGGGGCGGGGACTTCGGTGGCGGGCAATGCCATCGGGGCCGGGGTGGTGCTGGATTTCAGCAGGCATATGAATGCGATCGTCGAGGTGGATGCCGAGCAGCGGTGGGCGCGGGTGCAGCCGGGGGTGGTGCTGGGGAATTTGCAGCGGGAGGTTGCGCCGCACGGGTTGCGGTTCGGGCCGGATCCGTCGACGCAGAATCGGTGCACGCTCGGCGGGATGATCGGCAACAATGCCTGCGGGCCGCGGGCGGTCGCCTGGGGGCGCACCTCGGATACCGTGCGAGAGCTGCGAATTCTCGATGGGACAGGTGCCCAGCGACGGCTCGGTAGTGAATTGGCGGTGGTGCCCGGCCTGGCCGAGTTCACCCGCTCGAACCTGGCGCTGATCCGCACCGAACTGGGGCGGTTCGAGCGGCAGGCGTCCGGATATGCGCTGGAACACCTGCTGCCGGAACAGGGTTCGTCGGTAGCGCAGGCTTTTGTCGGGACCGAAGGCACGTGCGGCCTGCTGCTGGAGGCGACGGTCGACCTGGTGCCGATACCCTCGGCCACCGTGCTCGTGGTGCTCGGTTATCCGGATATGCCCACGGCCGCAGACGATATCGCGGCAATCATGGCGGTCCGGCCGATCGCGGTCGAGGGCATGGACGCGCGACTGGTGAATGTGGTCCGCGCGCATACCGGCAGGGTGCCCGACCTGCCGCGTGGCGGCGGCTGGCTGTTCGTGGAGATTGCGGGCGATACCGCCGAGCAGGCCCGAGAACTGGCCGAGCTGCTGTGCGACTCCGCGCACGCACTCGATACCCGTGTGGTGCTCGATCAGCGAGAAGCGCAGGCGCTGTGGGCAATTCGCGCCGACGGCGCCGGTCTGTCGGGTCGTACGCCGGACGGCAATCCGGCCTGGCCGGGATGGGAGGACGCGGCGGTGCCTCCCGAGCGATTGGGTGCGTACCTGCGCGAATTCGAGCGGTTGATGCACGAGCACCGGGTAGATGGTCTGCTCTACGGACATATAGGTGACGGCTGTATCCATGTACGTCTGGATCTGCCGATCAAGGATGCCCCGCAACGGTTCCGGGCCTTCCTGGAGGATGCCGCCCGCCAGGTGGTGAGCTTCGGCGGTTCCCTCTCCGGTGAGCACGGCGACGGCCGCGCCCGCTCGGAACTGTTGCAGTACATGTACTCCCCCGCGGCCCTGGCGGCCTTCGCCGATTTCAAGGCGCTCTTCGACCCCGAAGACGTACTGAATCCCGGTGTCCTCGTCCGCCCGAACCCCCTCGACGCCGATCTGCGCCTCGCCGGTCTGCGCCCGGTCCCGGATGCGGGCGGCTTCGCCTTCCTTGCCGACGGTGATATCGGCACCGCCGTGCATCGCTGTGTCGGCGTCGGCAAATGCCGCGCCGATACCAGCCTCGCCGGCGGCTTCATGTGCCCGTCCTACCAGGCCACCGCCGACGAGAAGGACAGCACCCGAGCCCGCGCCCGAGTCCTGCAGGAGGTGGTGCGTGGCGCACTCGACTGGCGCTCCGACGCGGTAGCCGAATCCCTGGACCTCTGCCTCTCCTGCAAGGCCTGCGCATCCGACTGCCCCGCCGGCGTCGACATGGCCACCTATAAATCCGAAACCCTGCACCGCCGCTACCACCGCCGCCCCCGTCCCCTCGACCACTACTCCCTGGGCCGCCTCCCCCAGTGGCTCGCCATCGCCACCCGATTCCCCCGCGTACTCAACACCTTCGCCGCCACCGGTCCGCTACGCCGAATAGGGCTGCGCGCCGCCGGAATCGACTCCCGCCGACCCGTGCCACCCCTGGCGGCCCGCAGCTTTCGCCGCTCCTGGCGCGACCGTGCGCGATCCGGACCGCCGCCGAATGAAACTGCCCTGCGCGCCACCACCGACGTCACAATCGCGGCGCCGATCACAGAAGGTCACGCTGGCTCGCTCCCCACCGACAGTTCGGGCGCAGCCCGTGCTGTCCGCTCCGACTCCGCCGACGGGGCGGACGTGCAGCTGCCGATCGGCGCAGACGCTGTCTCGCATAGTGATTCGGCATCGGCTCCAGCCGTCCTGTCGACCGGTGTCATGCTGTGGATCGATAGTTTCACCGATGCGTTCGATCCGGAGATCGCTTGGGCTGCCGTGGAATTGATCGAATCACTGGGATATTCGGTCGGCATTCCGGAGCGGCGGGTGTGTTGCGGACTGACCTGGATCACCACGGGGCAATTGGACGGCGCACGGAAGCGGTTGCGGGACACCGTGGATGCGCTGGACGCGCATGTGCGCGGCGGCGGGGTGGTGGTCGGGCTCGAGCCGTCGTGCACTGCCGCGCTGCGCGAGGATCTGCCGCGTCTGCTGCCGGAGGATCCGCGGGCGAGCGCGGTCGCGGGGGCGGTGCGCACCCTGGCCGAGTTCCTCGAGGCGCAGCCGGGCTGGGAGCCGCCGGATCGGCGCGGGCAGACGGTGCTGGTGCAGCCGCACTGCCATGAGCACGCGGTCTCCGGGTTCGCGGCGGATCGGCGGATTCTGGAACGTACCGGTGCTTCGGTACAGGAGATCGCCGGCTGTTGCGGGCTCGCCGGAAACTTCGGAATGCAGCGCGGGCACTATGACGTATCGGTCGCCGTTGCCGAGAACGGACTGCTCCCGGCCGTGCGCGCGGCACAGCCCGATTCGATCTTGATTGCCGACGGATTCTCGTGCCGCACCCAGGCCGAGCAGCTCGCCGGCAAGTCCTTCCGGCACCTCGCCCAATTCCTGTCGGAGCCCAGCGACCAGCCATGACGGCCTTGCCGCCGGGGCAGGCTCCCCCGGCGGCGCCTATGGCCGGGGTCACCACCGGCATGGGCTGGCGGCGGCACGGCTGCGACGAGGCGCAGAATGTCCCGGTGACCACCGCGCCGATCGCCACCGCTCAGACGCGCACGGTGCGGTCCGAGCGTCCGATCGATCTCGCCGCCACCGTCTCGCCGCTGCGGCGCGGGCTCGGCGACCCCTGTCACCGTGAGACCCCGGACGGCGCGCACTGGCACGCCTCCCGCATGCCGGCCGGACCGGTCACCTACCGCCTGCGGCAGCTCGACCGCTGCGGCGTCGATGCCCAGGCGTGGGGGCCCGGCGCGGCGGAATTCCTCGAGCGACTCCCCCACATGCTGTGCCTGGACGAGGACCTCACCGGCTTCTCCCCCGAGCATCCGAAGGTCGCCGAGGCGCACCGTCGCAATCCGGGCCTGCGCATGCTGCGCACCGGCCTGGTGTTCGAGGCCGTGGTCCCGGCGGTGCTGGAGCAGAAGGTGCACACTCGCACCGCGCACGCCTCCTGGCGGAAACTGGTGTGGCGCTACGGGACTGCGGCGCCCGGCCCGGCCCCCGACGGCTTGCGGGTGATGCCGGATGCGGAGACCTGGCGGCACATTCCGTCCTGGGTCTACCACCGTGCGAATGTGGAGCCGCAGCGTTCGAAAACCATTGTGCTGGCAGCCCGTATCGCTCCCAAGCTGGAGGAAGCGGCGGCCTTGAGTCACGCCGATGCGGAAAAGCGACTGCGCACCGTACCGGGGATCGGCGTATGGACGGCGGCCGAAATCGCCCAGCGCGCCTTCGGTGATCCGGATGCCCTGTCGGTAGGGGATTTCCACCTCGCCGCCACGGTCGGCTGGACCCTGCTCGGCCGTCCCATCGACGATGACGCCATGGTCGAGTACCTGGAACCGCTTCGCCCGCACCGCTATCGGGCCGTCCGGCTACTCGGCCTCGCAGGTTTCGCGCACAAACCCAAATTCGGCCCGCGCACCCCGTACACCGACCACAGCCGCATCTGACCTACTGCTGCGCAACAGCGTCATTCGCCGCGGCCTGTGCCCGCTCCAGTCCAGCGCCCACCGGAATTCGACCCGAGAACATCTCGGCGAGAATCGGATCCATCGCTTTCAGCGCGGCCGGAAAACCCGGCCCTCCCCCCGCGGCGAACTGCCCATCGCGCAGCACATCGAAGAAGGCCGACACATCGACACCGTGCCGAGCCCAATAGTCCTGGTACACCTGCCGTTCGGAGACGACGGCCGGAATGGTGGCCCCGTCGACCCCCAGATACCGATCACCCGCCGGACTGCCCAGCCAGGCCAGCACCCGCCGCACCGCCTCCGGATGCTTCGACGCCGCATTGGCCGCGACTCCCACGGAATTATCGGTGCTCAGCCGCCCGACCGGCCCCTGCGGAATGAGTGCCAGCCCCCAGTGGAACCCGGCACTCTGCGCAATGGTCGCGAGATTGAAGCTGCCCGATTGAAACAGCGCCATCTTGCCTTGCAGGAAAGCATTTTTGGCGAAGTCGCCGCTATTGTTGGTATCCGCCGCCGAGGGCGACAACCCGTCGGCGATCAGCCGCACCAGATAACCGAACGCGTTCTGCCCCTGCGGACTTGCGAAGGCGAACTGCTCACCCTGCTGCAATTGCCCGCCGGCGGAACCCAGGTAGGGCAGTTCTATGGACTGGTAGTCCTTGGCGGCGTTGTACGGCCACTGCGACACCGCGTGCAGCCGTCGCAGCAGCGGCCGGAAAGTATCGGTGGCGTCATCGGGATTCCACCGCGCCCCCGCGATCTCGGCGGGATCGACTCCGGCCGCATGCAGCAGATCCCGGTTGTAGAACACCGCCGTCCCGCCGTCCACGAATTGCGGTACCGCCCAGAGCTTTCCATTGCGTGTGAACTGCGAGACAGCGGCCGGATCCCACACCCGCGCGGCATCCGCACCCAGCGCCGCCCCGATATCCACCAGGCGCCCGCTGTCGGCATAGTCCTCGTACAACCCCGTCCAGAACAGATCGTCGGCAGTCCCGCCCGCCACATCCAGCCGCAGCTTCTGCGGATAGGAATCCCACGGCACCAGCGTGATTCGCACCTCGATATCCGGATTGGCCCGCTCGAATTCGTCGAGCGAGGCCCGGTATGCGGCGACGAAGCTCTGATCCCAGATGCGCAGTCGCACCACGGTGCGTCCCGACCCGTCATTGTCGCGCCCCAGCCACAGCGCGGCCGCGATCAGCAGCAGCGCGGCCAGCACGATCCCGAGCAGTGCCCGGGTGGAGTCCTTGACCCTCATTTGAGCCCCGTCCACGCGATGGAGCGCAGCACCTGCCGCTGGAATATCAAGAACAGCACCACCAGTGGCGCGATGGCGAGCGTGGTCGCCGCCATGACGATCGGCCACTGCGAGTTGTACTGGGTCTGCATATTCGCGGTGGCCACGGTGAGCACCTGCCACTTCGTCCCGCTGGCGGCCACCAGCGGCCACATGAAGTTGTTCCACTGCGAGACAATGGTGATCACCGTGAGGGTGGCCAGAATCGGCCGGCTCATCGGCACCACGATATGCACCAGGATATCGAGGGTATTCGCCCCGTCCATCCGCGCCGCATCGACGAGCTCACCGGGTATGGACCGGAAGTACTGCCGCAGCAGGAAGATGGCGTACGGCGAACCGAACACGAACGGCAGCACCAGCGCCCAGAAGGTATTGAGCCAGCCGAGCTTCGCGAACATGAGATACAGCGGTATGAGGGTGACGGCGCCGGGCACCATCATGGTGCCGAGATACACCCAGAAGATCGCTTCCCGCCCGGGAAAACTGGTGCGCGCGAACGCGTATGCCGCCAGGATCGAGATTACGAGCTGTCCGAAGGTGATGCACACCGTCATGAGCGCCGTCACCGCGAGCGCCCGCCCGAGCCCCTGATCGAGCACCGCCCGGAAATTGTCCAGCGTCACCGGATGCGGTGGCGTCAGGGCGGATTCGTTCGTGAACTGCCCGGAGGTCTTCAGCGCGGTGAACGCGCTGAGCACCAGCGGTGCGACCGTCAGCAGCGCCCCCGCGATGAGCACGGCATACGCCGCGACGGAACGCCCTGCCGCCCTGCGGAGTTCAGTACTCATAGCTGGTCCGATCCCGGAAGTACCGATGCTGCGCCAGGGTGATCACGAACATGACCGCGAACACCACCACCGCCATGACCGCCGCCCGCCCGGGGCGCGCCGCGTCGAAGGCCTCCGAATACATGCGCATGGCCACCACATCCGTGTGATGGCCGGGCCCGCCCTTGGTGAGCGCGTACACGGTGTCGAAGGTCTGGAAGACGCTCAGCACTCCGGTGGCCAGTACGAAGAACATGGTCGGTCGCAGCAGCGGCAGGATCAGCCAGCGCACCCGCCGCCAGCCGGTGGCGCCGTCCAGCGCACCGGCGTCGAGGATTTCCGCTGGGATGGCACGTATTCCGGCAACGAAGAACAAAGCCACATAGCCGACATTCATCCAGACGATCACCATTGCCACCGCCGGCAGCGCGAGCGCGGTATCGCTGAGCCATTCGATGCGCCGCCCCAGCAGCGCGTTCAGCGCACCACCGGTGGGCGCGAAAATCCACTGCCACACCACTCCCACCGCCACCGGCGCGCACATCCACGGCAGCGCGTAGACCACCCGCAGCACCGCCGACCCGCGCCCGCGCCGCGCGAGCAGTGCCGCGACGCCGAACCCGAGAGCGGTCTGCGCGGGCACCACCAGCACCGTGAGCGCCAGCGTGACCAGCAGCGAATGTCCGAATTGCCGATCACCCAGCACCGACCGCCAGTTCGCCGATCCGGTGAATCGCATGGGCCCCAGCAGATTCCAGCTGTGCAGACTCAGCCACAGCACCACCCCGATCGGAAGCAGCAGAAAACAGCCGATGCCGAGCAGACTCGGCAGCAGCAGGGCATAACTGGTGGCGACGCGCCGAACCGTCCGGTTCATGATCGGGGACGCTACCGGTCGACCCGCACACGGTGTGCGACCACGCGCCGGATTACCCTTGGGCACTGTCCGATTCGCCCGATCGACCGTTCGAAATACGCATCGGTTCAGCGGGCTCTTTCACCAGGTGTACAGCGTCGGCGCATGATAGTTTTTGCGACCGGCGAGGCGGGCCACGAAACGGCAGGGGACGGCGTCGATGAGAATTCAGCCACGACAGCAGATTCTCGGTGTGTGGCGGTCGCTGCTCACCGCCTGCTACCGGGACGGCGAATGGGTGTGGGGCGGGCGCGACGGCTCCAATTCCATCAGTGATGCCGAACAGCTGCTGTGCCTGCTGTATCCGGCGACCGAGATCGACGGCTTCGGCCTGGACCGGCCGGACGATATCCCCGACGATATTCGCGCGGTGCTCTCACCGATGGGCAATCCGCAGCGCGTGGGAGCCACGCTGGTCCGGGTGCTCGAGGACTATATCGATCGCTACACCGAGGTCGTCGAGACCGAGACGGGGGAGCAGCAGGAGCTGGCGGTCTTCGCGGCGGGCAGCTATCTGACCAGCCTCGACGATATCGATCCCACGGACGAGCAGCGCGGTCTCGATATTGTCGACTCCTACTCCATGTCGCTGACCCTGTGCCTGGCCGCGCTGAAGTTCCTGCGCGGTTTCCAGGGCTTCTTGATGACGCAGACCCGCAGGGAAGCACGGGATCTCGCCGCCCGCATCGACCGGCTCGACACCCGGATCAATACCCGCCTGACCGCCGCCATGGTCGGCCTGGTGCGCAGCTTCGTGGTGAATACCGTGACCCCGGAGTCGCCGGAGGGCCGCGCCATGCTCTCCATGCTCAATCAGACCGGCGCGGCCGACCCGTCGGTGGTGGACGCGGTCTCCCGCCGCCTGGAGCGCGTGCGCATCCGGCTGCGCAATGACCTGACCCTCAGTCAGACGCCGGGTGTGGACCTCTACGACGAGGATCTGCTCTTCGAATGCGGCTGGAGCTGGAGTTTGGTGCGTGATGCCGCCTTCATCGATTTTGTCGATATGCCGATCGCCGGCGCACCGGGGTATGCCATCGCCCGCCCCTACCTGCACTTCACCGTGGTGGCGCTGGACGGAATCAATGACCTGACCTCTGCGCGCACCCGTGAGCTGGACCTGCTCGACAGTGAGCAGCGCCGCCTGGCCGAGGCGCTGCAATTGCGCTGGGATCTGGCGCAGCGCTACTGGTCCGCGGTGGCGCGCTTCGGCTCCGGCCGCTGGCCGCTCGAGGACATTCCCTGGCGCACCTCCGACGGCGAGGAGTCGGACTACTTCAGCCTCACGGTGTCGGCGGTCCTCATGCAGGATCTGCTCAACCGGGAAGCCGATGACGACGATCTCACCAGGGCCGCACCGATTTTCGACGAGCTGGCGCGGCGCGGCCGGATCACCAGCCGCATGACGGCGCACGATCCGGCCCGCGCCATGCACACCCCGGGTGTGCGGCTGCGACTCATCGGCAGCGATGAGGTGTACGGCGGCCCGCTCCTGGTCTGGACCGTATCCGACTACGCCACAGTGCTTTTGAAGCGCATCCTGCAGGCGGCCCGGCTCTCCGGGACCATGGAGGTGCGCGACAAACTGCTGCAGCTGGCCCAGGACACCATGGAGCATCTGGACCGCCGCGCCTTCCGCGAGGGCCGGGTCACCGGTCTCTGGGACGATCCGGGCCGGCTCTTCGGCGGCGACGAAAACCATGAGCCCTCCTGGTATCTCACCGAGCGCGTGGTCGAATGCCTGGTCGCCGCAGCGCGCATGTTCCGGGAGCCGCCGCTGCGCTTCCCCAGCATGGTGGCGCGCGCCATGGAATTGCTGATCGAGGCCGAGCATCTGCTCAACGGCCAGCTGCTGGAGCTCAGCGATACGGACAGTTCCGCACTGCGCACCGCCCTGGCCCTGGCGCAGCGCCGCTTGGAACGAGCGCGGATACTCATAGACGAACGCCCCGGCACCGCACTGAGTTTGGCTTCGCAGGCCCTGCTGGAGCTCGATGAACTCGCCTACGCCCGCTTCGACGCCACCAGGAGCGTGTGACGTGCTCGTTTTCTCCGCCTCCGACAAGGGTGGCACCGGTCGTTCGGTGACCAGCGCCAATATGGCCTACCAGCTGAGCATGGACGGCCTCAAGGTCGCGTATCTGGATTTCGATTTCGGTTCGCCGACCGTGGGCGCGATCTTCGAGATCAGCCGGGCGGACCGGGGTATCACCGGTGACGCCGGACTGCACTCGTACATGCTGGGCGACAATGGTTCCGCGGCCCGCCTGAGCGTGCGCTCGGAAACCGACCGCCCCGAACTGCGGCACTCCCGGCATCCCTCCGGTCGCCTGGTGCTCTTCCCCGGCGATGCCGGCGGCGCGGAATTCGCCTCCGCCGACGAGGCCATGGTGCGCCGCTGCGCCGAACTGCTCGCCACCTGTGAGCAGGAATTCGATGTCACCATCGTCGATTTGAGCGCCGGCCGCTCCATCGCCCTCACCCTGGTGCTGCGCGCCACCGCCATGCCGCAGCTGGCCCAGTCCACGGTGCGGTGGCTGGTGTTCCACCGCTGGACCCGCCAGCACCTGGTGGCCGCCAACGGTCTCGTGCACGGCGAGCACGGGCTGCTGGAGACCGGCGCGGCCTGTGGACACGACGGTGCGCGACTGATGGAATCGGTGCGCTACGTGCGGACCGCGGTGCCCGAATTGAACGAGTCCACCGGCCTGCAGGCGGCGCAGGCGGCGTGGCTGCAGGAACAGAACAACACCCTGAGCCGAGCGGCCGTACGCTATCGATTGGGCACTACCCTGATGCTCGGCGCGACGCCGGTCGAGCCGATGCTGCAGTGGCGCGAGCAGGTGATCCTGGATGTCGATGTTGCCGACCGGATCGCGAACGAGAAGACCGTGGCCGCTTTCCGCGAACTCGCCACCCGGGTCAACACTCAGGCTTTCTGGGAAAGGCTGGAGGGACAGTGAGTTCCATCGACTACAGCGAGGCCGGTGAACGCAACCGGGTGGCCGGTCAGCCGCTCTCGCATGTGTCCATCGAAGCCGGGCACTTCTACATGGACGATCTGGTCAATGGGGTGGACCGCATCAAGGCCCAGCTGCGGCGGGTCGCGCCGCTGGTCGAGGCGCACACCCAGGCGGCCCGGCTGGAATTCGGGCCGGGTGCGCGGGTGAGCACCTGCTTCCTGGTGGACGATTACTTCCGACACGACACCGATCCCCGGACCATTCTGGAGAAGCTGCTGCAGGCCGCCACCGAATGCGGTGTGCGCATCGACTATCTGGCGCGGGAGGCGGGCTGCGCCGAGGTCCCGGTCTTCATCGACGGCGAGGCCATCGGCGAACCCATCCGGCTGGCCGAGATGATGGCGGCCCGCATCGTGCCGGAGCCGGAGGATCTGGGGGCCACCGGCCGCCGCCCGGCCACCACCAGCTCCGGCTGGCTGTGCAATGGCCGCCGCTCCTCCGAACATGATGCGGCGCAGGCCATGCGGGTCGCCCCGTATCGGCCGCCGGTGGAATTCGCCGCGCGCAATCATTCGATCTTCCTGGATGTGCAGCTGTGGAGCCGCTACACCGAGCAGGTGTCGGGCGCCGCGGTCGAGCGCACCCAGTGGTCCTGTCCGTTCCTGGCCTCCATCTGGCAGCTGTTGCGGCTGGGCATGATCCGGCACGACGGCGCGGTGGTGGCCAAGCCGCAGACCTGGGCCGATCCGTGGCCCGCGGACTGGTGGAAGATGCCGACCGTGGTGCAGCTCAATCCGGCCGCCGCGCCCTTCGCCGCCTACCGCACGCTGTCGGTGCTGCCGCACAGCTACCTCGGCATCGAGCACGCCGTGCGGGTGATCCTGGACCATCTCCAGCTCGATGACGAGGTCTACGCCAAACTGGCCGAACGCGGTGCGGCCGAACGAATTCCCGTCGATGTGCCGGCGCGGGTCACGCACCGGGTCAACCATGTATTCCTCGGCGACGTCTGATGGGAACGCCATGACGGATCCGCTGGTTCTGCTGGGGGAGGTGCGCTCGGGGCTGCTGCCCGCCTCGATGGCGCTGCCGTCGGCGGAGGTGGCCGAACTACTCGCGCTGCTGCCCGGACAGCGTGTGCTCACGCGGGAACGCCCGCTGGCACTGGCGATTTCGCCGACCTCCGCGGTCGGCGTGGACTGTCAGCTCGCCACCGTCTCCCGTTCGGAGAGCCGCGTGGTCGGCACCGTCGCCTCGCACGCGGCGCTGGTCGGCGGCCGAGTGGCGCAGAGCTCGTCCGTGGTGCGGGTGGTGCGGGCCGCCGATTCGGCCCGGCGGCCGTGGTCGCACTATCTGACCCAGCTCGGCACCGTCGAACTGATTCCCCGGATCGGTGACGATACCGCTGCCGCGGTCGATCTCAGCGAGGGCTTTCTCGAGGCCTCCAGCTCGACCACCCTGGACCTCGGCTCGATCAGCGAGCGGCTGCTCACCCAGGTGCGCACCGATGCCCGGCTCGATCGCCGCCCGCAGCTGCGCACCACCGCGACCCGGTTGCGCTGGGCCGCGCGGGTGGCGCCGCGGCTGGAGGGCGAGGTGCGCAATCGCACCCTGTTCGCCTTCCGGCTGGAGGACGAGACGACCCGCTCGGTGCGGATCATGGTGCCGACCGTCCGGGATCTCGCAGGCGTGCAACGCTTCTGCGAGGATCTGGCGGTGCACGACTGGCTGCTCACCACACTCGATGCCGCGCTGGCCGACGCCGGTCGCCTCGGACCCGAGCGCGATGCGGTGGCGCTGCTGAGCCCGCTGCTGGAACAGCTTGTGCACCTGTGGATGCCGGGTGCGCACACCCCGCCGCGGCTGCGCGAACTGTGGACCCGCCTGGAGGCCGATCCCGGTTTCTCCCGGCAGTGGACGGCGCAGGTCGGGCAATTGCGCGACCGGCTGGCCGTGGCGACGCTGGAAGCGCTGCGCAGCTCCAAGATCAGTACCGCGCAGTGGTGAGCCGGCCTCTCACAGCCGGAACCAGCGGCGCACCAGCAGTGCGAAGAACACCGACAGCGTGACGGTGCCGAGATAGCACTCGATCACGAAGTAGGCGCGTCCCCCGGCACGCAGGCCCTCGGTGTCTCCGGGTCCGAGCGGATTCACGTAATTGACCATCACCTCGTACACGGTGACGGAGAGCGCCTGATTCGAGACCGTCGCAATCGCGACGACGAATACCAGCAGCTGCACGACGATCCAGCCCAGCATGCGGAACGGGCGATACCCGTAGCCGCACACCAGATCCGGGAAGAGCCCGCCGATGCGCCGCCACGCGACCGGCTGCGCCAGCCGCCGTGCGCGCGACAGGGCCAGACCGCAGCGGTCCTCGGCATCGGTGTCCTCGTCGCCGTGGTAGAGGCCGTTCGCCCGCCGGAAGGCCAGGGCGGCGTGCGCGGGCAGGCCCACCGCGACCAGGCGCCGGCCCAATCGTTCGTAGTTCTCGGCGAGCTGCCGCTTCTGCGTGCGGCTCAGCCGCAGCGGTCCCCGGAACTCCACCTCGGCGGCCAGCAGCGCGGCGAGCAGTTTCACCACCGGCACCGATTGCGCTGCGCCGTCGGGGGATTGGGTCAGGGCCTCGGCGTAGAGGTGCCCGAAGACCAGGCTGTCGCCGATGCGGCGGATGCCCGGCGGATCGTAGGTGCCGACCACCGCCTCCACATGGCGGGTGAAGGTATCGAGCAGGGGTCGTTCGGTCACGGTGCGCCGCAGCCGATGCGGCTGATCGAGGAAGCCGGTGATGTCCTCTGCATAGGCGGCGGCATGCCGCTCGACGCGAGTAGTCATGGCCGCGACGAACGGTGACGAGGGCGAGCTCTTTTCGAGCATGATCAATGGTAAAGCTTGCGCACCAGGACATCTCGCGGCTCGTCCGGTCCGAAGTAGTCCACTTCGTGATCGGCCCAGACGAATCCGACCTCTTTGTACAGGTGGTAGGCGGCGCGGTTGCCCGGGCGCACCGTCACGAATACCTGATCGATATGTTCCGCGCGGCAGCGTTCGAGCGCCGATTCCAGCAGTGCGCGACCGTATCCGCGCCCGCGGCAGTGACCGGCGACCGCGAATCCCATGAACCATGCGGAGCCCCCGCCGCCGAGGGCGGCGAGCACATATCCGCAGACTCGGCCCTCGTTCTCGGCGACGGTCCATTCCGGACCGTGCAGCTCGAAGAGTTGGCGCAGAATGAAATACGGATAGGCGAGGTGCGCGAATTCCGCGACCTCCAGGGCCGCAATGGCATCCAGATCCCCCATGGACGCAGACCGGAAAAGCGGTACCTGCGGTTGTCCGAAGGCTAACAACGATGTCCCCTCCACCGGCGTGGTGCGATGGATTCCAGGGTAGGCGTCGTTGGCGCGAATGGGTGCGGTCCGGCCGCCCGCCGTCTGTGAGCGGGTGGCCGGACCGCGCTGACGCAACGCGACGGGGCTACACCGGGCGCACCGGAGGAGGGTGCGACGGCGATCGAAAGGCGGTGCGGCAGCTGCTATTGCGACCAGGGGCCTTCCCCGAACGACCCTGGCCACGCGAACGCGACCGGTTGAGCGTGCGGCGGAGATCGAGCATCCACCACAGTGCGCGATGCACCGCACGTTCATACCGGCCGGCGCCGGTTGTCATGGCAGTGCGCGCTCGTCGAGCACGCACCGTCCCTCCTCGACCAGCGTCGCACGAGCGCGCCGCCGCACCTTGCAGGTCTGCACCGTGCAGTCGAGGTGCAATTGCATTGCGGCGTGTGCCTGTTCGATGCTCATGATGCCCGGATCCCTGCGACAACGCAGCAAACCGGCGACGTGCATATTGAGAGTTGTCAGTTGCATGTCCCGACCTCCGTGAGAGACCGGTGGTAAGGGGTGACGACTTCGGCCATGACTCCTCGTTCCGCATGGGATACCTGAAGTGCCCGGAGAATTCAGGAAACGAAAGGGGCCTAGCAACACCACTCCGGGCACATATCCAGCACACCATGAGCAGACGCCCGGCGGGCGTTTTTCGAAGATGAGAACGCAAAATTGCGCGAATTCCCAGCAGTGAATCCACTTGGGGGAGGAGGATTCCCCATAGTGGACGAACCCCCCCGCCGATGAACATGTGTCCGGGGAGTGGGTCCGGGCGGGAGCCGGTGTACCGCAAGCCTAACGCACGGTGTTTCAGACCCCTGTGCACCGCTGCCGCCGACCCGGTCCTCCCCGCCCGAGAACGGAGTGCGCTGTGTCCGAGAGCCCTGCGTCATCGACCCTGCCGCGCCGCCAGCTCGGCCGCTACCTGCGGGACTGGCGAATTCAGGCCGGGTTGACCATCGCCGAGGCCGCAAAACTCATGGAGTGGGGCGCGAGCACATTACAGCGCTTGGAGAAGGGCAATGCGGATCGCATCCGCACCATCGACATCCACGAGCTGTGCCGCATCTACGGCATACCGGGCGAAATCGCCGAGGGGCTCAAGGGTTTGGCGCAGCAGGCGGCCGTCAAGAGCTGGTGGCACTCCTACGGCGACCTCATCCCGGAGAATTTCGACATCTACGTGGGGCTGGAAGCATCCGCGCAGCAGTTGTCCTGCTACCAATCGGAATTGGTACCGGGCCTGCTGCAGATCGCCGACTACGCAAGGGCCCTGAACAGTCTCGGATACCCGAACGACGGTGCGGCGGAACTGGATCGGCGAGTTCAGCTGCGGTTGCAGCGGCAGGCGCTCATCACCCGGCGCATGCATCCGGCGACGGTCGCCATGGTGTTGCACGAATCGGTATTGCGGCGCTCCGTGGGAGGTGCAAAGGTGATGGCGGCGCAGGTGCGGCACTTGGCCGACCTGAGTACCCGGCCCAATGTCGTCCTGCGCATTCTGCCCTTCGCAGCCGGTGTCCCCCTGGGACTTTCGACCGGTCCGTTCGTGATTCTCGAGTTCGGGGCCGACAGCAAAGGGCAGCCGGTGGAACCCCCGGTGGTCTACGTGGAGGGGTTCACCGGCGATCTCTATCTCGAAAGACAGGGCGACGTTCAGCGTTATCGCCGGGCACTGGATGCTCTGGAGCGCTGTGCGCTGGATGTCCAGGACAGCAGAATCCTGCTGCGGCAGGTGGCGAAGGAGTATTCGGCATGAGCATCGAAGAATTCGCTGGGGCCCGCTGGTTCAAGAGCAGTCGCAGCGGCGCGGGCAAGGAGTGCGTCGAGGTGGCTTTTCTGACCGGTGATCGGGTCGGCGTGCGGGACAGCAAGAATCCGCACGGTCCCGCCCTGGTATTCGGTGCGGGGGAGTGGGCGGCGTTCACATCTGGTATCGATGGCGGCGCATTCGACAGTTGATCCGCGGCGGGCGGCGAAACTACTGTTCACCGCCCGCTTTCACGGAAGATCACGAATCGGTCGCCGTTATGTCTCGAAAACATGTTTGCCACGGCAAAGCTTGGGTATCCAATATTCCGTGGACCGAGGGCTCAGAAATTCCCGAACCCGGTACCGCAAAGTGGATCCCGGCGACTGGGTGGAACGACTGATCGTCGGGCTGCTCTTCGCGGTATCGGCGATCGGCGTGTACGTACTCACCGGAGCCCTGATCTCGGCGCTGGCGGTGGGCTTGCTCGTCGGCGCCGTTGCGCTCGGCGTCGTCGCAATGCTGTAGTACCGCTCCGAGCTTGTGGAACCGCTCCGTCCTCCCGGTACGTTTTTGGCCGGGACCCACACTGCAACTGTGGATCCCGACCAAAGACGTACGGGGTGACGAGCGCTATCGCCGGAAGAGCTTGTTGCCCAACCAGACCAGCGGATCGTACTTCTGATCGGCCACCCGCTCCTTGAGCGGAATGAGCGCATTGTCGGTGATCTTGATGTGCTCCGGGCAGACCTCGGTGCAGCACTTGGTGATATTGCAGAGCCCGAGCCCGGCCTCGTCCTGCGCGAGCTCGCGCCGATCGGCCACATCCAGCGGATGCATTTCCAATTCCGCGATCCGCATCAGATAGCGCGGTCCGGCGAAGGACTCCTTGTTCTCCTCGTGATCACGCACCACGTGACAGGTGTTCTGGCACAGGAAGCATTCGATGCACTTGCGGAATTCCTGCGACCGCTCCACATCCTGCTGCTGCATCCGGTACTCGCCCGGCTTCAGATCCACCGGAGGCGTGAAAGACGGTATTTCCCGGGCCTTCTGGTAGTTGAAGGACACATCGGTGACCAGATCGCGGATCACCGGGAAGGCGCGCAGCGGCGTCACCGTGATCACGTCCTCGGGCGTGAAGGTGTTCATGCGCGTCATGCACAGCAGTCGCGGGCGGCCGTTCACCTCCGCCGAACACGAACCGCACTTGCCGGCCTTGCAATTCCAGCGCACCGCCAGATCCGGGGTCTGCGTGGCCTGCAGCCGGTGGATGACATCGAGCACCACCTCGCCCTCGTTCACCTGCACGGTGAAGTCGGCCAGCGCGCCACCCTCGATATCGCCGCGCCAGACCTTGAACTTCGCGTCGTAAGCCATGGCTATTCCGCCTCTCCGGCGCCGTCGCGCACGGGCGCGAGGTCGGCAGTGCTGTAGTACTTTTCGAGTTCCGTCAGATCGAACAGCTTCAGGAGATCGACGCGCATGGGCAGCTGATCCTCCGGAGTCACCGTCACCGAGGGCACCGAGAATCCGACCTCGTCCGGATCGATGCGGCAGACCAGCAGCTTATTGCGCCACACCGGATCCATGCCGCGATGATCATCACGGGTGTGGCCGCCGCGGCTCTCGGTGCGCAGCAGTGCGGCCTGGGCGACACATTCGCTGATCAGCAACATATTTCGCAGATCCAGCGCCAGATGCCAGCCCGGATTGAACTGCCGATGCCCCTCGACGGTGACGCTGTCGAAGCGGTCGCGCATCTCCGAGAGCTTCTCGATGGCCTGCTTCAGCTCACCCTCCTTGCGGATGATGCCGACCAGATCGTTCATGGTCTGCTGCAGATCCAGGTGCATGGTGTACGGGTTCTCGCCGGTGCCGCTGGTGGGCGAATCGAACGGCGCCACAGTGGCTTTCGCCGCCGCGGCGATATCGGCGTCGGAAACCTTGGGCCGTCCCGGCAGCTGCTCCACATAGGTGGCCGCGCCCATACCCGCGCGCCGCCCGAACACCAGCAGATCCGAGAGCGAGTTGCCGCCGAGCCGGTTCGAGCCGTGCATACCGCCGGAACACTCACCGGCGGCGAACAATCCGGGCACCGTCGCCGCACCGGTATCGGGATCGACCTCGATACCGCCCATGACGTAGTGGCAGGTCGGGCCGACCTCCATGGGCTCCTTGGTGATATCCACATCCGCCAGTTCCAAGAACTGGTGGTGCATGGACGGCAGCCGCCTCTTGATCTCCGCGGCGGGCATGCGTGAGGCGATATCCAGGTACACGCCGCCGTGCTCGGTGCCGCGCCCGGCCTTGACCTCTTCGTTGATGGCGCGGGCGACCTCGTCGCGGGGGAGCAGATCAGGGGTGCGGCGCGCGGAGTCGTTGTCCTTCAACCACTGATCGGCCTCCTGCTCGGTTTCGGCGTACTGCCCCTTGAAGACCGGGGGTATGTAGTCGAACATGAAGCGCTGGCCGTCGGAGTTCTTGAGGATGCCGCCGTCACCGCGCACGCCCTCGGTGACCAGGATGCCCTTCACGCTGGGCGGCCAGACCATGCCGGTCGGATGGAACTGCAGGAACTCCATATTGATGAGCGTGGCGCCCGCCCGCAGTGCGAGTGCGTGGCCGTCGCCGGTGTACTCCCAGGAGTTCGAGGTCACCTTGTAGGACTTGCCGATACCGCCGGTCGCCAGCACCACCGCGGGCGTCTCGAAGAGGATGAACCGCCCCGATTCGCGCCAGTAGCCGAACGCCCCGGAGATCTTGTCGCCGTCCTTGAGCAGTTCGGTGATGGTGCACTCGGCGAAGATCTTGACGCGGGCCTCGTAATCACCCGTGGCCGCGAAATCTTCCTGCTGCAGCGAAACGATCTTCTGCTGCATGGTGCGGATGAGCTCGAGCCCGGTGCGGTCACCGACGTGTGCCAGGCGCGGGTAGGTGTGCCCGCCGAAGTTGCGCTGGCTGATCCGGCCGTCCTTGGTCCGATCGAACAGCGCCCCATAGGTTTCCAGCTCCCACACCCGGTCGGGGGCCTCCTGGGCGTGCAACTCGGCCATGCGCCAGTTGTTCAGGAACTTGCCGCCGCGCATGGTGTCCTTGAAATGGGTCTGCCAATTGTCCTTCTCATTGGCATTGCCCATGGCGGCCGCGCAGCCGCCCTCGGCCATGACGGTGTGCGCCTTGCCGAACAGCGACTTGCACACCACCGCCACCGACAGGCCGTGTTCGCGGGCTTCGATGACCGCGCGCAGTCCGGCGCCGCCCGCACCGATGACCACGACGTCGTACTTGTGCCGTTCGACTTCAGGCATGGAACCGAATACTCCTGACAGACTTGAGGATTGGAATCAACCGATCGATCAGCCGATGAGCCGCGGATCGGTGATGGTGCCGCTCGAGACCAACATGATGTAGAAATCGGTCAGGACGAGCGTGCCGAGGGTGGTCCAGGCCAGCAGCATGTGCCGGGTGTTCAATGCGGACACCTTGGTCCAGAACCAGTAGCGCACCGGGTGCTTCGAGAAATTCTTGAGCCGCCCGCCCGCAATGTGCCGGCAGGAGTGGCACGACAGCGTGTACGCCCACAGCAGCAGCGCGTTCGCGGTGATGATGAGGGTGCCCAGGCCGATGCCGAAGCCGCCGCCCTTGGCGTGGAAGGAGATCGCCGCGTCGTAGGTGTTGATCACCGCGATGATGGCCGCCACGAAGAAGAAGTAGCGATGTGCGTTCTGGATGATCAGCGGAAGCTTGGTCTCACCGGTGTATTTCGCATGCGGTTCGGCCACCGCGCACGCCGGCGGCGAGAACCACACGGCCCGGTAGTAGGCCTTGCGGTAGTAGTAGCAGGTGAGCCGGAACAGCAACAGGAAGGGCAACACCAGGAAGCCCAGCGGAATCCACATCGGCAGATGGCCGATGGGTGCGCCGAGGTGACTGGAGCCCGCGACGCAGGATGCGCTCAGGCAGGGTGAGTAGAACGGCGTCAGATAGTGGTAGTCGTTCACCCAATATGCTGCGCGCGCAAAGGATCTGATGGTTGCGTAGATGACGAAGGTACCGAGGCCCAGCACGGTGACCAGCGGTGGAACCCACCAGCGATCGGTCCGTAGGGTGCGCGCCGCGATGGCCGCGCGACCCTTGCTGAATACCCCGGTCGTGCTCGATTCAGGTGCCTTGACTGGTGCGGCGCTCACTGCTGGATGCCTCGCTGCTCTACCCCGTGGAACGTCATCGTTACCTCCGGCATCGAATGTGATGGTCAGCACCCTACGACAGGACAGCTATCACTCGAGCTCGCAACCGTGAATTCGTGATCGCGTGATTTGCGCCACAATTCAGAAATTCTGCGGCCTGTCGTTTGCTTAGTGAACAAACGGCAATCGTTGCGGGACGGGCTCGAACGGGTCCGATTCGGGGCGCGGGCACGCTGAGAGCCCGAATGACTCCCCGTTCCGTTCGCGGACCGTCACACGGCAGCAACAAGACTGTGGTGACCTTGCCCCTGAGCAGTACACCGAGCCGGTGCGAGCGTGAAGGGAGCCGGTTGATGAGGAGAGCCGCGATCGTGATGCCTATGCGCACACCCGTCGGCCTGCCGGGAGGTGCGTTGGCGGCGGTCGCGCCGCAGCGCCTGATCTCGACGATATTGGCGGCCGTGGTGGGCCGTTCGGGTATAGACCCCTATCGCATCGAGCAACTCGTCACGGCCGTTCCGGACCACGGTTCGGTGCGCGCGGCCGTCCCGCTGGCCGGATTGCCCTCCGATCTCGGCGAATTCCCCATCGGCAGCGGTCCGGGCGCGGGCCTGCGCGCCCTCATCACCGCCGCCATGATGGTGCAGACCGGTACGGCCGACGTGGTACTGACGCTCGGCGCCGAATATCCCTGCGGCCCAGCATCGACCGGCGGCCTGCGCGGTCCGCTCGGCGCCGGACCGCTGCCGCGCGGTCCCCGCACCTCCGTCCGGCTACCGGGTGGTGAAGCGGCGGGCGTCGACACCGGTGAGCAACTCGCGGTCTGGGGTGCGGCCGAAGCCGCCCGCGGGCCAATGGAATTGAAGGACGCCGAACTGCTCGCCCAGCACTACGGGGTCACCCGGGCGGCGGCGGACGAATACGCCGCGGGCAGTCATCGCCGCGCGGCGCGGGCCCGGCGCCAGGGGATCTTCGGCGCGGAAACCGCGCCCGTGGTGGTGAATGCCGTTCCGGACGACTCGAATTCCGGTGTGGTGCAACTGGTCGACCGCGATGAGGGCCTGCGCGACGATGTCTCGGCCCGCGCCTTCGCCGCCCTGGAACCGTTTGTGCCCGGCGGCGTCACCACCGTCGGCAACAGCAGCACCCGCACCCTCGCCGCCTCGGCCTGCCTGGTGGTGGCCGAGGACCGGCTGGTCGATCTGGGCCTGGCGCCCATGGGCTATCTGGTCGACTGGGCCTGTGCCACCGGCGATCCGGATATCGCGGTGCCCGCCGCCGGACTGGCGGTGGGTAAATCCCTGGCCCGCAGCGGTTTCGGCCTGGACGATCTGGATGTGGTCGAGATCGACGAGACCAGCGCCGCCGAGATCCTGGCGCTCACCCGGCTGTGGGAGCGCGAGGGCTGGACGTTCGATCCGGCCGCGAGCCTGAACGTGCACGGCGCCGCCATCGCGCTGGGTGATCCGGGCGGTGCCGCCGGCCTGCGCATGGTCACCACCCTGCTGCACGAACTGGCCCGCCGCGAAGGCGGTTACGGCCTCGCGGCCCTGCCCACCGGACCCTCGCAGGCCATGGCCGCGGTCTTCGAGAGCGCCTACACCGTCCAGGACGTGCCGACGCCGCGTGGCGCCCGCTTCCACGGCGCCCGCCCGCCTCGTCGTCTGGGCCGTCACCGCTCCTGAAGCGCGGTACGACACGCCGTTCGACACGCCGAGTGTTGCTGCCGAACGGAATCGCTTGGAGAGCTCCGCTAGCACATCGACGGTGGTAGCGGAAGCCACCGCTTTTGGTGAACGCCGCTCCGACGTCAAGTGCCCTGGTCAGGGTGCGCCCCGGAAATGGCTGCCCAGCAGGGGTTTCGATATGTGGTCGTCGGTTCATCCGACGTAAGTGCCGAAAATTTGCTCCATCGATAGTGCGCCTGGCGAAGAATTTTGGGCGATATGCCTTGATCATGAAATGGTCGCTTGCTATGTTGCGTGCGTCACGTTCGATAGGTGAACGTGATCATTCCTCTTTGCGGGCAGGCGCCGTTCGCACGGGGCAATGTCTAACGTGCACAAGGAGATTCACGATGGGTTCGTTGAGCGATCTGCTCGGCTCCATAATTCCGGCCCTCGGGTCCGCCGTCGCGGGCGATGGCCTCTTGGACACCTTCCTCGGCTCGCTGGCGAAATTCCGTCAGTAGCAGGCCATTCGCGACACCTCACACGTACGACTAAGGAGATACACATGGGATCGCTCTGGGATGTCCTCGGCAAGGGCAGCGGCAGTGTCGGCAGTGTCGGAACCACGATTGTGAACGCGCTGATCACGCTCAGCGGCGGCACTCCGGCGGCCGGTAAGTAATTCACCCGCAGTCGAATACGGGGGTGCACCATATCGGTGTGCCCCCTTGGCGATGTTCCAGGGACACAGGCGATTTCATGACTATGCAGCGGTTGCGCGGCACCGCGTTCCAGATGACGCTCCTACTGGCGGCGGCCCTGCTGTGGACCGTGTCCACCCCCGCGGCGCCGGCGGCGCACGCCGCACCGGCCCGGGTGGTGTCGCAGACCGCCGGTGCGGGACGGCTGGTGCAGATCAGCGTCTACTCACCTGCCATGGACCGGAATATCCCGCTCCAGGTGCTCCGGCCCGCGGACACCGGCACCCCGGCGCCCACCCTGTACCTGCTCAACGGTGCGGGCGGTGGCGAGGATGCCGCGAGCTGGGTCGCGCAGACCGATCTGAACGGGTTCTTCGCCGATAAACAGGTGAATATCGTTGTCCCCATGGAGGGGGCCTTCAGCTACTACACCGATTGGCAGCAGGACGACGCCGGTCTGGGCAAGAAGCTCGGCAACAACGGCCGGAACAAGTGGGCCACCTTCCTCACCGAGGAGCTGCCGCCGGTCATCGATCGCGCCTTCGGAACGAACGGCGTGAACGGCCTGGCGGGCATCTCCATGGCCGGCACCTCCGTGCTCGACCTGGCCATTCAGGCGCCCGAGCTGTATCGCGGCGTCGCCGCCTACAGCGGGTGCGCCATGACGAGTGATCCACTGGGACAGTCGGCAATCAATTTCGTCATCAGTCTCGGCGGCGGGCGGGCACAGAATATGTGGGGCCCGCTGGGCGGACCGGAGTGGCGCGAACACGATGTGCTGCTGCACGCGGACCGCCTGCCGAACATTCCCATGTACATCTCCAGCGGCACCGGAATGCCCGGCCCCCACGACGATCTCGCCGATCCGACCGTCCGGCAGAGCGTCACCACCCTCGCCAATCAGATGCTGATCGGCGGCGGCATCGAGGCCACCACGCACTACTGCACCACGCAGCTCGCCGCGCGCACGAATGCCCTGGGCCGCACCGATATCACCTACAGTCTCGACGGTTCCGGAACGCACTCCTGGGGCTACTGGCAGGACGAACTGCACAAATCCTGGCCGATTCTCGGACAGGCATTGGGCGTGTGAAATACTTTGCGCCGCAGCGATGATCGGCGGTAGGCCCGCCGATCACCTTTAGTCCCGGTGTGATTCGAGTGCCTGCCAGGTGTCGTCGAACGATTGCAACAGCAATTCCGCGTAGTGCGCGGTATCCGGCATCATCGCCTTATCGGCGCTGAAGCTGATGATCAGCTCTTCCCCCTGCGAGGTGGTCAGGTGCCGCAGGCCGTCCCCGTCCATGATGGGCAGCGCGCCGAACGCGCTGATCATCGGCGCACCCAGGAACTGCAGCCGCTCGGCAACGGGCGGCACATTGCTGATGGTGGTATTGGACAGCGGCACCGTCGCCACCTCGTCGAATCGCCGTTGCGCCCGGGCCCATCCGGCCAGCCGCAGCAGCCAGGCGGGCGAGGTGTGCACCCGCTCCTCGCGGCGCAGCACCGCGGTATCGGCCCCGCGCTGCTTCTCCCGCCGGATCGATTCGCGGATGGCCCGCAGCCGCTGCACCGGATCCGCGATATCGGTGTGCAGATCGACCGACATCTGGGTGAGCTGATTCGCCGAATTCCACTGGGCGAGACCGCGCATGGAACGGGGCACCATGGCGGCCAGTGCGCCCGCCGGCGTCTCACCGCGCTCGGTCAGATAGGCCGCCAGCGCACCGGACACCACCGTCAGCACCAGGTCGTTGACCGTAATCCGCTCCGGCGCTGCGGCTTTCGCCTGCTGTATCGACGCCATCGGAATGCGCACCAGATCGAAGCCGAAAAGCGGATCCACCTGCCGATTGAATCGGGTGGCGGGCCGCAGTGCGAGCGGTTCGTGAATGGCCTGTGCCGCCACCCGCTCGCGGGCCGTCGCGGCCGCCGCCCGGGTGCGCCGCAAGCCGATCGCGAAGCGCGTCAGTCGATAGGGCAGCACCGCCGCCGCCCGGCCGAAGGCCCGGCGCGCGGACCACTCCCGCGCATCGGCCGATTCCGTGATTGCGGGCAGCTCACTGCCGTCGAACAACTTCAGTTCCAGCTCGCGGGTCGCCACGCCGTCGCCCGCGCTGTGATGAAATCCGAGCAGTACCAGCGTGACCGGAGTATCGGGCGCGCCCGGAAAACCCGTCACCCGATCGAAGATATGTATCCGCCAGGGCGGTCGCGTGAGATCCATTCGGGTGGCGGCGATTTCCGCGATGCGGGGTCGCACGGCCGCCCATTCGCGGAGGGATTCCAGCACGACGTGCCGGTCGATATCGAAGTCCCGGTCCCACACCCAGTAGGGCAGATCCAGATCCAGCGGAACCCGCGCCAGCCGGCGCTGGAACAGGCGGAAATGGCCGAGACGCGCTCGTACCCAGGGGATCACATGCGCCGCATCGGGCGCCGCAGCGCCCGGCGCGGCGGCGTCGAAGGCGTATACCGCGACGATATTCGACGGGTGGCGTTCGAACTCGTCATAGATGAAGACGGCATCTCGCGCCGTCAATTGCTCTGCGGGGCTCACGCATACTCCTGCCCGGGACGGCGCTGTCGCGGCGATCGGTGCACGATCGCAAAAGATATGTGCACGACCGCAACAGATCGGTGCACGACCGCGACAGCGCGATCCCGGGCGGGAGCTTAGCGTCCCCGCACCTCGGCGCGGGGCAGAAGCTACTCGGTGGCGCTACTTGGTGCGCGGACGGGAGTGGAAGCCCAAGCCCTCGTCCTGCGCGCCCATCCACGCCGCTTCGTCCGACTTGCTGTCGGGAACGTAGATGACGTTCGGCTCGCCGGAGCGAGCCACCTGAGCGGGTGGGGCCTGCTCGAATTCATCGGCGTCGATGACGAGCCGTTCCAGATCGTTCTCCAGCCGGCGGACCTCACTGGCCTCACCGTAGTGCGAACGCAACGCGCCGACGCACTGCCGGAGCTGGCCGACCGCGTAGCGGAGTTCCGCAATCTCGCTGCGTGTCATCGAAACCTCCTCGAGCCGTGTGACAGACCACACATTATGATCTACAACACAGTACGTGAAGATATCCGATTGCGCTCGTCAGGTCGATATATGCGCAGGTCAGCGGCCTGTCCCGGCGGGGCGCTCAGCCCGCGATCGCGTACTCCGGACCACAATCCGGGTCGTGCCCGTACGGGCCCGCATCGGGGTCCGACAGGGCCGCGACGGCCCGATTCACCAGTGCCGCAATGGCTCCCGCTACTTCCTCGGCACGCTCCATGATGACGCTGTGCCCGGCGCCGTCCAGGCGCACCAGTTCGACGTCGTCCAGCTGGGAGGCCAGCACCACCGAATGCGCGAACGGGATCACCACGTCGGCCGAGCCGGCCAGCACCAGCGTCGGAATCGTGCCCAGCCGCTGCAGGGTGGCCATCTCGTCGAACCGCATGAGCGATTCCAGGAAGCTCGCCATGGTCAGCAGCGAGGTCTCGTTGAGCATGGCCGTGGCCACCGCCAGCATGCGCGGGCTCACCTTGCGGGTGCCCAGTGCGGCCTCCCGCAGCATCGGCTCGAAGAGATGCCGGGTGAAATGCTTCGACGCCTGCATGGCGCGCGGTGCGCGGCGTACCGCGACCCGCAGCGAGGTCACCGCCGGACCGTTCAGCAGGCGGCCCAGGCCCACCCGGGTGACGCTGTTGGCGGCCCCGGCGAGCAGTCCGACGCCCACGATGCGGGGGCCGATGGCGCCCGGGTGGAGCCGGGCATAGGCCAGGATGGTCATGGCGCCCATCGAATGCCCCACCAGCACAATCGGACCCGTGGGTGCGACGGTCCGCAGTACCGCGTCCAGATCCTGTGCCAGCTGATCGATGGTGTAGGTCGCCGGATCGGCCATGCCCGAATCCCCGTGTCCGCGATGGTCGTAGAAGACCATGTGCACGGCATCGCCCCAGAGCGGCAGCAACTGCTGCCGCAGCAGTGCCCACGATTCGGTGCGCAGGCAGTGACCGTGTGCGAATACCACGGTGAGCGGGGCATCGGCCGGGCCGAACTCGTGGACCGCGATGGGGACACCGTCGTCCGCGGGGACGGTGCGATGAAGGCTGTCGTTATCGGCGGCGCTGCAGATGACGAAGGACATGACGGCTCCTAAAGAGTTCGCCTTTTGCCCGGTTGTCGATGTGAATTGCCACCGCGTTAGCACTTCACACCCGACGTTATGGACAAGTTGTCCAACTGACGCAGGTGATCGACATCAATCGGTCTATCTACAGCAATCTAGTGTTGCTGCTAGAAAGCTATAGATAGCTATGCGAGGTCCTCGACAGCAATCTGCCTCTGTCTAGCTGAATAGCTAGACAGAGGCAGATTCGCCTCGCTTCGCCCCTGTCATCCCGGCATGCTTTTGGCCGGGATCCACGGCGAGGCGGACGACCGCGCTCTACGTGGCCGCCGACGCCTTGGTCGACGGCAGGAAGGTGCGCAGCAGGTTCTGCTCGGTCGAGGGTCCGAACTGCCATTCGGAGATCCACGGCCCCGTGCCTTCGCTCGGATCGAGCGCACCACCCTCCAGCCAGCGGTAGCGGCCGTCGAGAATGCCGCGACTGACGTCGGTATCGGCGTCATCGGTGTTGTCCCACAGGGCATCGAACAACTGCTGCACCCGGATGCGGGACTGCCGGCAGAACACATCGGCCAGCTCCTCGGCGGCCACGCCGTCGGGATCGCCTGCCACGCGCAGGGATTGGGCCTTCACGCAGGCCGCCGCCATGGCGAACAGCTCCGCGCCGATATCGACGATGCGGCCCAGGAAACCCTGCTTGTATTCGAGTTTCGCCTGCCAGCGCGCCATTCCGTACATCAGCGCCCGCGCCTGCTTGCGCGACATCCGCTCCACGAACCGCATATGCCTTGCGAGCGGGCCGAATTCGCCGAAGCCCGTCGGCGCGGTGCCGCTGCCCACGGTGAGCTGCGGGAACCACTTGGCATAGAACCCACCGGCGCCGACCGCCGCCTTGGCCTTGTCCTTGAGTTCGGCATTGCGATCGACCAGCGCCCCGGCCGCCGCCATATGCGCATCGGCCATCTCGCGTGCGACGAGCAGCCGCATGATCTCGCTGGAGCCCTCGAAGATGCGGTTGATGCGCAGATCTCGCACGAGTTGCTCTGCGCCAACGGCACGTTCGCCGCGCGCGGCCAGAGAGGCGGCGGTCTCGTAGCCGCGGCCGCCGCGGATCTGCACCAGTTCGTCCGCGATCTTGCAGGCCATCTCGGAGGCCCACAGCTTGGCCAGCGCCGCTTCGATGCGAATATCGTTGCGGTTCTCGTCGCACATGGTGGCCGACAGATCCAGTACCGCCTCCAGCGCGAATGTTGTTGCGGCGATGAAGGACAGCTTGGACCCCACCGCCGCGTGCTCTCCGACCGGACGACCCCACTGCACCCGGGTGGCGCTCCACTCCCGGGCGATCTTGAGCGACCACTTGGCAGCCCCGGTGCACATGGCCGGAATCGCGAGCCGGCCCGCGTTCAATGTGGTGAGGGCGATCTTGAGCCCGTCACCCTCGCGCCCGACCAGATTCCGCCTGGGCACCCGCACGTTGTACATGCGGGTGACGCCGTTCTCGATGCCGCGCAGGCCCATGAACGAATTGCGGCGCTCCACAGTGATACCCGGGCTGTCCGCCTCCACGATGAAGGCGGAGATGCCGCCGCGATGGCCTTCGCTCTTGGGCACCCGCGCCATCACCACGAGCAGTTCGGCGACCACGCCATTGGTGGTCCACAGCTTCACGCCGTTGATCTCGTACGCCTCGCCGTCCTCGGTGGGGGTGGCGGTGGAGGCCATGCGCGCCGGATCGGAACCCACATCGGGTTCGGTGAGCAGGAAGGCGCTCACCGCGCCTTTGGCGCAGCGCGGCAGGAACTCTCGCTTCTGCTCCGGGGTGCCCGCGAGCTTGAGCGGTTCCGGGACGCCGATGGACTGGTGCGCCGAGAGCAGTACGCCGAGGCTGGCGTGCGCCGAGCCGACCAGCATGAGCGCGCGGTTGTAACCGACCTGGGTGAGGCCGACGCCGCCGTACTCCTCCGGAATCTTGAGGCCGAAGCAGCCGAGTTCGGCCAGCCCGCGCACATATTCGTCCGGAATGCGGCCCTCGGCTTCGATGCGCTGGCCGTCGATGGTCTCGCAGAAGGCATGCAGCCGCGTCAGATAGGCGTCCATCTTGGCCTGATCCGCCGCGCCGGGGTGCGGGAACGGATGGATGAGGTCCAGGCGGAAGCGGCCGAGGAACATCTCCTTCGCGAAGGAGGGTTTGGCCCAGGTGGTTTCGCGAGACTCTTCGACGAGTGCCCGGGCCTGTTCTTCGGTGGCATCGACTTTCGCGGTAGTCGCCATGTGGTCCTCCTCGGACGTGATGGGAATCACATTCGAGTGTAGGAGCCTTTGTTACCCACCGGTAGTCATTGGCAAAGACCGAAACCGCTTGTCGGACAATGATCTTGGTTGAACAGCTAATGTCTCGCTACTGCACGCGTCCGCGATCTCTACTGCACGCCTCGGAGATATCGGCCGAAATGCGGCACCGTGAAACCGATCGTGCCGCGCTCGGCGGAGTAGATCAGGCCCTTCTTGATGAGGCCGTCGCGAGCAGGGGAGAGCGAGGCCGGCTTGCGATCGAGCTCCCGGGCGACGGCGGCCGTGGAGACCGGTCCGTCGTCTCCGGCCAGATCCGCCATGGCGCGCATGTACTCCCGTTCCGCCGGGGTTGCCCGCTCGTACCGGGAGCCGAAGAATCCGACCGCCAGCTCCTCCTCGGCGGTGGGGGCGGCCACGTCCACATCCTCCTCGGTGATCGGGCTCTGGGTGGCCGCGTCCCAGGTGGCCTTGCCGTAGGCCTGGACGAAGTACGGATAGCCGTCGGCCTTGTCGTAGAGCGCGTCCAGGGCGGCCTCGGTGTACTTCACATCCTCGCGCCCGGCCGGGGCGATGAGGGCCTGGTCGGCGGATTCCCGATCGAGGCGATCGATGCGGTGATACGAGAACAGGCGCTCCGAATACGATTTGGAGGCCGAGAGCACGGCCGGCAGATGCGGCAGCCCCGCGCCGACCACGATCAAAGGCGCGGCGTCCTGGCTCAATTCGTGGCAGGCCCCGCAGATGGCCGATATGTCCGCCGGGCCCAGATCCTGCAACTCGTCGATGAACAGCGCGATGCCCACACCGGCGTCGCGGGCGAGTTGCGCGGCCTCCATCAACAGCTCGACAAGATCGATCTCGATATCGCCGGAGTCGGCCCGCCCGGTCACCGCGGGCACGTCGATACCCGGATTCCAGCGCTCCCGCATGCCCTTGTCAGCGGTGGAGCGCAGCGCGAAAGCCTTGAGAATGCCGAGGAAATCGTCCACCTGATCCGGATTGCGATGTGCCACAGCGATCGAGCGCACCGCCATGTGCAGCGCCGAGGAGAGCGGCCGGCGCAGCTCCTGATCGGGTCGTGCCTCGAGTTTGCCGGTACCCCAGCCGCGCGTGCGCGCCGCCGAGCGAAGTTGATTGAGCAGCACGGTCTTCCCGACGCCGCGTAAACCGGTGAGCATGACGCTGCGCTCCGGGCGGGCGCGGGCAATGCGCTCCAGCACGATGTCGAAGGCGTCCAGCTGCCGATCGCGGCCCGCGAGTTCGGGCGGCCGCTGGCCGGCGCCGGGGGCGTACGGGTTTCTTACCGGGTCCACGCGACGACGGTAACGCCAAAATCAAGGATTATCCGGGCATCTACCGAAGCCCCTAGAGACAGCTATCGACCGGCATACGCGGGGGCGTGCGAGCGTGGCGCGACGGGTGTTCGCTTCACACCCCTTGTGGCTCTTCGTCCCTCGCTACCCTTATGACTGGTTCGCTGATGCCCAGGGCAGGAGGGTTCATGTCGGAGGAAGCCCCGTCCACCGTCTCCGAGGTGGTCGAGTCCTGGAACGTACCCGCCGAGGCGGTGGTGGCGGCACGTATTCGCAACAACATTCTGGTGGCCATCGAGCGCGGTTACGACGATCCGCAGTTGGTCGCGGACCTCGCGGTCGGGCCGCTGGTAATGGCGCTGGGGCAGTTGGAGGTCGAGCTCGCCGACGCGCGGCGCCGTATCGAGGACCTCGAGCGCACGATCGAGGCGCGCGGTTGAGAGGGCCCGGCAGACCATCTGGTTTGCAGTTCGGTAACGCTGATGTCGATCAGGTATATCGAGTCGTGATCCATTTTCAGGTACGCGATTTCGCGTGTCCGCCGGGCGTTTTGCGGTGCGTCGCGACACGCGCCGCGTGTGGGGTGGACAACAGGCGCTGGCCATCGTAATCTCTTCGTGACTTAGCGGAGTCTGTCGCTTCATCGGAGAGGCGGCCCGCGACGTTACCGGCTAGACGATGTCGAGCAACATATTCGTCCTCGAATCGGGATGCAGCACAAGATCGGAGATGCGAGCTCGGTGGGTAGACATAGTTTGCAGCGGGAATCTCGGGTACCGAATTCCGTGAAGGGCGCCATTGTGATGGGCGCCATGGCAGCAACGACAACCGGCGCGTTCCCGGCGATCACCGCCTCGGCCGCCACCATCGACGTCCCGGGTATCGGGAACTTCGATGTGCCGGACAATTTTGCACCGCAGGTTCAGCAGTTCAACCAGGCGGTCAAGGACTTTCAGGCGAACCCGGGCGCTGCCATCCAGCAGCTCGGCGCCAATCCCGCCCCGGGCGCCAATGGCTTCCAGCTGCCGGAGCTGTTCCCGCAGCAGCAGAAGCAGCCGAGCGCCCCGGCTCAGATCGCTCTCCAGGCCGCGCAGTCCAAGGTCGGCGCCCAGTACTCCTGGGGTGCCACCGGCCCGTACAGCTTCGACTGCTCGGGTCTGGTCCAGTGGGCCTACAAGCAGGCCGGAGTCGAACTGCCGCGCACCAGCTTCGAGCAGTCCAACGTCGGCGCGCCCGTAGCCTTCGAGGACCTGCAGCCCGGCGATATCGTTGTCACCAACGGCGGCGGCCACGTCGGCATGTACGCCGGTGACGGCAAGCTGCTCAATGCCGTGCAGACCGGTACGCCCGTCTCCTACACCACGCTGCGCCCCAATATGGTGGTCACCGCGCGTCGCATCAGCGCGTAAGCCGTATCGTCAACGCGTGACCTCTGCTCTACCGAGCGAACCAGCCCAGGCCCGAGTCGATTCTTGGGTATGGGCTGTTCGTCTTTTCAAGACCCGGTCGGCGGCGGCCACGGCTTGCCGCGCCGGGCATGTGCGGGTCAACGGTGTGCCGGTGAAGGCTGCCCACGCGCTCAAGCACGGTGATGAGATCCGGGTCCGCGTCGGCGGAGTGGAACGCATTGTCGTTGTCCAGCGCCTACTGACCAAGCGCGTCGGCGCGGCCGTTGCCGCGCTGTGCCTGATCGACAAGAGCCCGCCCCCGCCCGACCCGCTGGTGGTCGCCACCCTGCCGCAGCGCGATCGCGGCACCGGCCGCCCCACCAAACGTGAACGCCGCGAAACGGATCGGCTGCTCGGGCGCGAGCCCTAAGGGGCCGGGCTGCTCTTCTGATCGGGCGACCCGCCACTGTCGCCGTCGGCCGGCCTCGGGTCCTGTGATCCCGGCTGCGCGATCTGCCGGACCGCCGCCCGGTTGGCTGCCACCGCCGTGGCCGCGACCGAGACGAGCGCGCCCAGCATGAGCGCTGCCGGCTCTCCGGGTTTCAGCACATGCAATTGGGTGCCGACCGTGACCGCGGCGACCGGCACCCCGATCTGCGCGGCGGCCATGGTGCCGAAGATGATCGGCTGACCAGTGAGTCGCATGGCGATATGGGTCAGCACCGCCGCACCGCCGAGCGCCAGGCCGAGCAGGATCAGCCACGGATGCTGGTCGAACTCACGGAGATTCAGGCGCGCGCCCAGCCAGACGAAGAACATCGGCGTCAGGAATCCGTCGCCGAGTGCGAACAGCTGTTTGGCGACCCGGCGCGGTTCACCGACGGCGGCGACCGCGAGTCCGAGGGCGAAGCCCGCCAGCATGACCGATACGTGCGTGCTGGTGGCCAGAGCGCACAGCGCGAACAGCAAGGCCAGGCTCACCCGCAGCTCCAGCGCGAACTGCCGCTGCTCGGAGATCTTGTGATAGCGCCGCCGGATACCCGAGGCGCTCAGGTACCGGAGCACGAAGTACGCCGCGGCCGCGGCCGCGGAGACCGCCACCGCGCCGATCGCCGCTCGTCCGGCATTGGCGGGATCGATCACCAGTGGCAGTGCGACCACACATGCGGCGTCGGCGATGGCGACCTGAGCGGTCAACTCCAGCACAGATTTTTGAAAAGGACCCGGCCCGGTCAGGCCTTGCGAATCGAGGATGGGGAGCACCAGCGCGGCCGAGGAAGACGCGATCAGCACCGCGTAGAGCGCGCCGTGTCCGGTATCGAAGATCACGGCCACCGCCTGACCGGCGATCACCGCGAGCAGGCCGACCAGCACGGCGCGCAGCGCACCCTTGCCCAGGGCCGTGCGAATGGTCGCATCGCGCATGGGCACGTGCGTGCCCGCCACGAACATGACCACGGCGAATCCGACATTGGCGAGGAAGGTGAAGGTCGGATCGGCCGGGTTCAGTACCCCGAAACCGGTGGTGCCGAACAGGATTCCGGCCAGCAGCTCACCGAGGATGACCGGGAGGTGCCACTGCGAGCGCCAGGCCAGCACCGGCCCGGCCAGCCCGAGCACGATGATGAGTGCGAGAAGTCCGAATGTCACGGTAGCGCAGCGATTTTCACCGGGATCTCGATATTCTCATCGGTGTAGTGAATGGCGCACACCCGGTGATAGCCGTCGGCGATCTGCGTCGGCACGCCCTTCCGGAAGTCACCACGCACCAGCAGGATCGGGGAGAGGGTCTTGCCCGCCGCGATCTTCGCCAGGTCACGTCGCACATACGGGTTGGACGCGTCCACAAGGTCCAGGCCGGAGGCCCGCAGAATGTCCTTGGCCTTCTTGTGCGCGACCTTCGCGGACCGCAATTCCTCGATGACCGTCTGCACCACATCCGGCGCGCCCAGCAATTCGAGATAGTCGGCTGCTGCCGGATAGTCGTGTTCGTCCGGTTCGTCTTTCCACTTCACCTGCACAATCGGTTCGCCCATCCAGTCATCATGGCCGCATCACCGGCCGGTCGCACCCGACACGCGGGACAGCGGCTGCCAGCCGGAGGTGGAGAACCCGATCGTGAAGTCGGTCGGATCGCTCGCGGTCAGCTCCAGCAGATTCACCGCGGCCGTGCGATCGGGCTCCCGGCCCGCGTGCACCACCCCGCGAATCGGCGAACCGCACTCCCGAATATCGTGTAGCGCCGTCGCCAGATCCGTCCGATCGGCCGCATCGCAGCGCATCACCACGATCCAGTCGTCCATGCCGTCCAGCGGCGGCGGCAGGGCGCGCGGCATACGTGTCAGCACCACCACATCGCGCGCGCCCGCGTCCAGCAGCCACCGCACCGCCACCGCCCCCGAATTCCCGAGCCCGCCCGCCACCACGTACGTCCCCTCGGCCCGAATCGGCACCTCCGGCGGCTGCACCGCCGCACCGTCCACCGAAAGTGTTCGCCGCCAACGCCTTTGCGGCGGTGGTGCGGTCTGCGGTCCCAGTGCGGTCCAGTCGACAGCCCGCCCGTCGAGATGCAATCGCGCGATCGTCCGCAGAAAACTCGCGGCCTCATCCGCCCGCGAGGCCACCGAATACGTGGACTCCCGAAATGCCGCCTGCTCCCGCACGATCGCCGCCAGTACCGGATGCGGCCCGATCTCCACCACCGTCGAAAAACCGTCGGCGGCAGCCTGTTCCAGGGCCGCGCCCAATTCGACCGGCCCTGCCGCATTCTCGCCCCAATACGCGGCATCCATGCCCGCGTGGGTCTGCGAGTCTCTTGCATCGTCCCAGTGAGGTTCGGCCGCAACACGATTGCCGCCCACGCGGAGGCCGGGCCCGCCGATCACCGTGCCCCGCCGGGTAGTCGAGTAGACGGCGCATTCCGGCCGCCGCGGCGTGATTCCGGCGAGCTCCGTAATCAGCTGTGGCGCAACGGCTCGCACCTGGGGGATATGCGGCACCGCAATCGTTCCGGCCGCCGCGCTGTCGGCATTGATGCGCTGCGCGAAGATGGCCCGCCGATGTGCGCGGCGCACCAGCGCGTCGATATAGCGCGGTTCCCCGGAGACGATGACCGAGCGCGGCCCGTCGATCGCGGCCACCCCCACCGTCGCCCGCATGGGCTCCAGCAGCCGCAGCGCCTCGGCCGGCGTCGCCTCCAAAACCGCTGCCGCACCGTGATCCCCGATCTTCGACAGCAGCCGTCCCCGCGCCACCACGATCCGGGCCGCATCACCCAGCGATACCGCCCCGCTCACCGCCGCCGCCGCGATCTCACCCACCCCGTGCCCCGCAACACCCTCCGCCCGAACACCCCACGATTCGAGCAACTCAGCCAATGCCACCTGCAGCACGAACAACGCCGGCTGCGCGAAATCCTCGCCCACCTCCCCGTGCCCGAACCCGGTGCGCGGGGTCCACACTCGCGGCCCACCCGCCTCCGCCACCGCATCGGCCGCGTCCGTCAACGCCCCCGCGAACACCGGATACCGCCCCGCCAACCCCCGCCCCATCCGCGCATGCCCACCTCCACCCGAAAACAGCAGCAGCACCCCACCCTCCCGCCGCTGCTCCGAAACACCCACCACCGCACCGGTTCCGGCAGGCCGTGCTACCGCCGACACCACCGACCCGACAAAGCGCCGCACGACACCGGCGCCCGCCCCGCATGAATTGCCCTGTGCCGCTGTGACGCTCGACTCGGGGTGCCCGTCTGTTCCAGTGGAGCCGCGAGTCGTAGCAACGGCCGCACCGGGCCGCCGCACTGCGCCTGTCGTTGTGCCGGAGCCGTTCTGCGGCGACGGCTCCCTGTCGGCCGCGAGCGAATTGGCTGTGCTGTCCGCCCAGCGGGCTTCCCCTGGGCCGGGTGTGTTGTCGAGTCGAAGGTGTCCCGCTTCGGCTGTGTCGGGGTCGGACGGGGCAGGCGTGGTGGCGCGGTAGTTCGCGCTGTACACCGTGCTCGGGCTGATGGCCGCGGCGATGTGCTGAGCGAGGGCGCGGAGTTGGACTGCCGCGTCGGTGGTGTCGTGGGCGAGGAGGGCGGCTCGGACTTCGTCGGGTACGAGTCGGGCTACGGCGGTGGCGAATTCGCGGAGGGTGGGATAGGTGGTGACGATTTGTGCCAAGTCTTGGGCCAGGCTGTGGAGGGCGGCCGGGTCGGGGGCGGAGAGGGGGATGAGTATCGGTGGTTCTTCGCCCCGGGAGGTGGGGGAGTGGGGGGTGGGGTGGTTGCGGAGGGCGATGTGGGCATCGATGGCGCCGGATCCGGGGAAACCCAGGCCGGTTCCGGCGATTTCGGCGTAGCTGCGGGTTCCGGTGCGTGCCGCGTCCAGGGTCCGCTGGAGGACAAGGACCGTGCACACGCCGCTGTCCGGGGGCACGGTGAGGCCCGAAAGGTCCGGCAGCAGTGTCAGATCCGCACCACCGGCGATGACGAACGGGACCGCGTTGTCGGCCAGCAGTCGCACTGCCGTATCGACGGCCACCAGCGGGGAGGCGCGGTCACTGTCCACGGTGAGGCTGGGGCCGTGCAGGTCGAGCGCCCGGGACAGCTGGTGCGCACTATTGGTCGGACCGGCGGCGAATCCCGTTGCGCCGCCGAACACCACGGCGGCGCGGGAGCCGCGAGCCAGGCAGCCGAGGCCGGAATCGTCGAGCGCCTCGACCGCAAGTTCCAGATTCATCCGCCGGCGCGGGTCCATGGCGGCGGCCTCGCGTTCGGTGATCCCGAACCACTCGTGGTCGAAGGCGGTACGTGTCGCGCGGTACGCGACACCGACGATCGACACCCGGAGAAGGGGTGTGCGATCGGTGGATGCTGCCGTACTCTCCCGCACAGGAAATCCCTCCCGTGTCCGGCGTCGTCCGCGCCGAAGTACCTCCGGCGATTCTGCCAAGATTTCCCCCCGCCCAGAAGAGCTTTCGCGCAGGTAGCTTGTGACATACCGTGACGCGGGTGAGCGAGAACTCTGCAAACGAGGGGCAGCACGCCTCCGTGACCGAGGGTCGCCCCGGCGCCCTGTCCACCCTGGCGCGCTGCTGTGCGGCCGTCGCGGCGACGCCCGGCAGGCTAGTGCGGCCGCGGCAGCCCGATACCGCGTTTCTCGCGGGGCTGCATTCGGCGGAGCTGCCACCGGCGCGCAATACCGTGAAGTTCCGGTCGCTGATCCAGGGCCGGATGTCCGCGCCCGCCACCATTGTCGCCGAGGGTGTGCGCAGCCTGCGCGAACTGCCCATGGCCATGGGCGCGTTCCTGGTCGAACATCCGCGGGCGCGGTTCCTGGTCGATCCGGCGCTGTGCGCCGATGTGCACCGGCGGGTGCTGCCGGGGCTGCCCTTCCCGGTCGGGCTGCTCGTCTCGCCGGACAAGCCGGTGCTCGGGCTGGATGATGCTTTGGCCGCCCGTGATCTCACCGGTGCGCAACTCGACTTTGTTCTGGCCACGCATCTGCACTGGGATCATGTCTCCGGTCTGCTGGAACTTCCGGATTCGGTGGAATTGCGAATTCCGGCAATCGAATACGAGTGGGCGATGAGCGGCCCGCAGGCGCCGATCGGTGTGGTGCGCGCGCCATTGCGGAATCGCAGCACCGGCAATATCGAACTGGACGGTCCGCCGGTACTTACTTTTCCGCGCAGCCACGACCTGTTCGGCGACGGCGCGGTCATCCTGGTGGATCTCGCCGGTCATACGCCCGGCAGTATCGGCGTGCTGCTCGCCGTGGACGATGGCACGCGCGTACTGCTGGCCGGGGACGCCGTATGGAACACGTTGCAGATCAAGCTGATTCGGGAGAAAGCCCCCATGCCCGGCCAGCTCTTCGATGCCGACCGGGACGATGCCTTCCGCACGATTCAGCGCCTACACGCGCTCCCCGGCGGTATCGAGGTCATCGCCTCCCATGATTACGACGCCGTGGCTGCCCGCGGGTGAAACGGGTGTTCGTAATCCGCCGCTGTCGCATGCGAACTGAAGAAACGCAGTGCTAGGTTCACCGCGTCCTGTTCGGTGTGAACGCCCGAAATCGCCATTGCCCGACGCAGGGCGTCGTCATCGAGATAAATTCGAGTGATTGCCATATCGGCACCTCCGCCACACGTCCGTCGTGTCCTTAAAGCATGACGGATCAGCTGCTCGAAGGCACCCGAAATGACAAGAGCCCCCGGCAGATTTGCCAAGGGCCATACCGCCTCCCCGCCACTTCAGCGCCTAATTAAGAGCGCCGCAAGTCCCATTCGCGTGGTATCGGTGAGGTGCGGACCGGGTTCCGGGGGTACCCCAGAAGTTACCCGGCCCGCACGAAATCCGTTGTCACCTAGACAAGCATGCCCGCCAGGCGCGAGCCGATCAGTGCCTCGGCCTCGGACACCATGCGGGACACCAGGTCCGCGCAGGTCGGGATGTCGTTGATCAGGCCCTGAACCTGGCCGGCGGACCAGATGCCCGCATCCAGATCGCCCTCTTCGAACACGCGGCGGCCGCGCGCACCGGCGACCAGATCGCGCACATCCTCGAACTTGCCGCCGGCCTTCTCGATCTCGACGACCTTGCGGCTGATCTCGTTGTCCGCCACGCGGGCGGTGTTGTGCATGGTGCGGAAGATGAGCTGGGTGGCGCGCTCGGAATTGGCGACGATCTGCTCCTTGACCGTCTGGTGGATCGCCGACTCCTGGGTGCACATGAAGCGGGTGCCCATATTGACGCCGTCCGCGCCCAGCGCCAGCGCGGCGACCAGGCCGCGCGCATCGGCGATGCCGCCGGAGGCGATGACCGGGATGTCGAGCGCCGCGGTGGCGGCCGGAATCAGGATCAGGCCGGGGACGTCGTCCTCACCGGGATGCCCGGCGCATTCGAAGCCGTCGATGCTGACGCCGTCGACGCCGATCTTCTGTGCCTTCAGGGCGTGCCGGACGCTGGTGCACTTGTGCAGCACCTTGATCCCGGCCGCCTTGTAGTACGGCAGGAAGGGTTCGGGATTGGAGCCGGCGGTCTCGACGATCTTCACGCCGGAATCGATGATCGCCTGCATGTACTCCTGGTACGGCGGCGGATTGATCGACGGCAGGATCGTCACGTTCACGCCGAAGGGCTTGTCGGTGAGTGAGCGCGCCTTCTCGATCTCCTTCAGGAGATCCTCCGGCGTCGGCTGGGTCAGGGCGGTGATGATGCCGAGACCGCCCGCCTCGGAGACCGCGGCGGCGAGCTCGGCGCGGCCGACCCACATCATGCCGCCCTGCACGATCGGGTGCTCGACTCCGAAGGTCTCGGTGAACCTGGTACGCAGCATCGGCGCTGTCCTCTCTAGCCTCTCGCGAACCGCTTGATACTCGCATAGTTGCATATGGCGGTTCAACCCCGATGTGAGTGGGAGTTTGCACTTATGGCATCGGTTTCATCTCGAACCTGGGTATAACCCGGCGCAGTCTACGCCGCCTCAAAGATCAGTTCACATGCTCTGATCTGCTGATTGAAACGATGACAAAAAAGTGCCGGAACCTTCTCTGTAACCCTTGTCACGCTGAAAAGTTAGTTGGTATTCTCGCGAACGATCAGCCGTCGATGCCGCCGGAACAGCCGGCGGCGTCTCATGACGGTGCGAGAGGAGTACGTGGCATGACCACAGGTTTCCAGCCACTCGACGAGCCCATCCGGTCGCGGCGCAATCACTGGGTCAACCAGATCGCCACGCACGCCGCGATGCGACCGGCGAATGTCGCCTTCCGGTTCAAGGGTGTGGACACCACCTGGCTGCAGCTGCACGAGCGCTCGGAGCGGTTCGCCGACGCGCTGGCCCGTCGAGGGGTCGGGTTCGGCGATCGCGTACTTCTTCTCGCCCTGAACTACACCGAGTACCTCGAGGCGGTCATCGGCATCAATGCGCTCGGCGCCATCGCGGTGCCGGTGAACTTCCGGCTGACCCCGCCGGAGGTCGCCTACATCGTGGGCGACTCCGGTGCGAAGGCGATCGTCACCGATACGCTGCTGCAGCCGCTCGCCGCGGCGGTGCAGGCGCAGGCCCCGGACCTGGCGACCTGTGTGGTCATCAACGGCCAGAGCAGCGAGAGTGCCGTCGGCTACGACGATTTCCTCGCCGAGGCGGGCGAACCCCATGCGCCACTGGATATTCCGGAGGACACCCCGGCGCTGATCATGTACACCTCCGGCACCACCGGCACCCCCAAGGGCGCGGTGCTGTCGCACGCCAACCTGAACGCACAGGCGCTGACCTGCATCCGGGCCATGGAGATCACACCGGAGTCCATCGGCTTCTGCACCTCCCCGCTCTTCCACATCGCCGGATTGGGCAGTCTCACCCCGTATTTCATGCTCGGCGGCAAGACGGTGCTGCATCCCCTGGGCGCGTTCAACGCCACCGAGTACCTGGACGCCATCGAGGCCGAGCAGGCCACCACGGCGTTCTGCGTGCCCGTGCAGTGGCAGCTCATCTGTGAGGAGCCGACCGTCCGGGAGCGCAAGCTGGCCCTGCGCTCACTCTGCTGGGGTGCTGCCCCCGCGTCGAATACAGTGCTGCAGGCCATGTCCGACTGCTTCCCGGACGCCTTCAGCGTTGCGGTCTTCGGCCAGACCGAAATGTCGCCCATCACCTGCGTTCTCGAAGGCCGGGATGCGCTGACCAAGATCGGCTCGGTCGGTAAGCCCATTCCCACCATCCAGGCCCGGGTGGTCGACGACGAGATGAACGATGTCGAACCCGGCACGGTCGGCGAGATCGTCTACCGCGGCCCGACCATGATGCAGGGCTACTGGAACAAGCCCGAGGCGACGGCGGAAGCCTTCCACGGCGGCTGGTTCCACTCCGGTGACCTGGTCCGGGAGGACCCCGAGGGCTTCATCTACGTGGTCGACCGCAAGAAGGACATGATCATCTCCGGCGGTGAGAACATCTACTGCGCCGAGGTGGAGAACGTCCTGTTCGCCCATCCGAAGATCCACGAGGCCGCGGTCATCGGCCGTGCGCACGAGAAGTGGGGCGAGGTGCCGGTCGCGGTGGTCGCACTCGTCGAGGGCGTCGACGACCTCACCCTCGAGGAACTCACCCCGTTCCTCAACGAATCCCTGGCCCGCTACAAGCACCCCAAGGACCTGGTCATCGTCCCCGAACTGCCCCGCAACGCCAGCGGCAAGGTCCTCAAAGTAGAACTGCGCAAATAGAACTCAGATCATGTCGTTGGCGGTGAGCCAGCGCATGATCGGCCAGCCGCAGAACACCGGGAGCCAGCAGGTCAGGACCCGGTAGAGCAGGACGGCGGGAACCGCGATGGTGGCGGGGACGCCGAAGGCCGCCAGCCCACCGATGAGGGCCGCTTCGACCGCGCCGACGCCACCGGGTGTCGGCGCGGCGGAGGCGAGCGTGCCACCGATCATGGTGACGATGGTGACCGTCACGAATCCGGTGCTGCCGCCGAACGCCTCGATGCTCGCCCACAGCGCCAGCGCCCCGCCGAGAGTTGTTGTCGCGGAACCGCCCACGATCATCAGCAGCCGCGCCGGGCGCCGGGCCAGATCGCCCAGCTGTGCGACGACCTCCTTGAGCTGCGGCCGCACCTCGGTCCGAATCCAGCGCCGCACCGTCGGCACGAACATGGTCACGCCGAGCAGACCCAGCAGGGCGCCCGCCACGAAATACAGCACCGTGGCACTCGGCACGAAATGCGACAGATTTGTCGAAGCGCCCGCCGCCACACTGAAGAACACCAGCAGCACGAGGTGCACGATGACCTGCACCGTCTGCTGCAGCGCGACCGCCGCGGTCGCGCGCACCGCACCGAGCCCGCCCTTCTGCAGGAACCGCACACTCAGCGCCAGACCACCCACACCCGCCGGGGTGGTGGTCGCGGCAAAGGTGTTCGCGATCTGCATGAGCAGCAGCTTGCTGAACTTCACCGCCTCGGAGGCGCACGCCCACAGTGCCATTGCCGCACCGATATAGGTCAGCGCGGACACCGTGAGTCCCAGTGCGGCCCAGGCCCAATTGGCATTGCGCAGTTCGGAGAAGAAGGTCGGCGAGGCGCTGATGTACGGGTAGGCCACGTAGACCAGGCCGATGAGCAGCACCAGCTGGATGATCTGATTGCGCGAGAACCGGGTGATCTTCGCGGCCTCGATCTTGTCCTGACCGGTCTGCGACGCCACCTCCTCGCGGGTCGCCTTCATCAGCTCGCCCGCATCGGGCACCGCCTTGCGAACCTGCTCCGGCAGTGCGGTTTTGGTCAAACGCCGGGAGGCATTGAGCACCGGCTGCGTGCCCATGACCGCGAGGGCGGTGCGCACGGCGGGCTCGGTGCCGAACAGCGCCGCGGTGGACAGCAGCAGCTGCGCGATATCGGATTCGAATCGCACCTGATAGGCGCCGAATTCGGAGGCCATGAAACCGCCGAATCGCACCTGCCCCTCGACGATTCGAATATCCTCGGCCCGCAGATCACCGTGCGAGATCTGTGCCTGATGCAGGGTGTCGAGCGCCTGCCACACCTTGGTGAGCATCGGCTCGCCGTCCTCGGCGACCATGGGCCGCCCGCGAGGAACGGTGTGCGCGTACAGCATCCACTTGCGATCGAGCGCCGCCACCGTGAGCGGCTTATTGCTGCCCAGCCCCAGATCGCCGATGGCGATGCCCATGAGTGCCCGGTGTTCCACCGCGCGCCGCATGGAGGCGAACAGGGTCGGATATTCGCTGCTGCGGATGGTGAGCCAGCGGCGCAGCTGCCGTAATGCGCTGCGACTGCGCTGATTCTGTCCGTACAGCTCGACGGTCAGCGTCTGCGCGGGACCGTCGGCGGGCGGGTCGGCCAGTGCGGCAACGGCTTCGCGGGCCTTGGTCTTCGATCTGCCTGCCTTGGTTCTGGATGCGCCGCTCGCCGCGGTCTCCGATTCGTGCGGCGCCGGTTCGACCTGTGTGGTGGCGGCCGACAGCACCAGCGGACCACGCCCGGCGGGCCGCACGACCTTGAAGGCCGTCACCCGGAAACCGCGCTGCGCCAGCACCCGCACGGCCGCGTCGAGCGGGACTTCCAAGGCCGGAGTACCGACCACCAGCACGATGACCGCGCCCACCAGCCAGCCGACCGCCAAGCCGAGCAGTGCCCGCGCCGGCACCACGAGGCTGACCACCAGATGGATGGGCACAAACGCCAGCAGCAGCGTCCACCACCAGCGTCGCCAGGTCGGCGGCAGCCACGGGCTCGACACCGTCAGCCCGGCCGCCAGCATGGCGATCCAGCGCGGATCGTCGAGGAACTGCGAGAGGAACGTATTGACCTGCTGTGCTTCGGACAGATGCCAGCGCGGCGCGGTGAACCCGGTGCCGGTGATGGAGAACAGCAGGACGGCGATCAGACCCGCGGACAGGAAGCCCGCCAGCAGCTTCCACTGGCGATCCCATACCAACCGGACCAGAATGGCCTGCGGCAGCGCCAGAATCGCGATGCCGTACACGACATAGATCAGATTGGACTGTTCCGGCGTCAGGAATCCGATGATGTCGGAGACCGACCGTTCCAGGGCCTCCCACTGCGGCCGCGTGATGAGCGAGCCGGTAATGACAACAGCGGTCAGTAGCGCGGACAGCACGACGCGCAGAATGTCGCTGGTCCGCCGGATCCGCGGCTGCAGCAGGCTGCCGGAGACGGGGATATCCCGTCCGTCGACTCGCATGTCCTATACGCGCTTTCGGATCGTGGGAACGGCTGTGGTCCCATGGTCGGCTCGGGGTGGGTTGCGGCGGTCGGCCCTTCGGCCGACTTTCCAATCCGTCGGTTACCGTAACCCGTCGCGGGCCGGTCGCGGCACGACGCCGCCGCCGGTCCCCGTCCGGCGTGTCTGTTTTCCCTGCGTGCGAGTATTGACCTGTGGTATCCGATCTCCGTGTCTGCTTTATCGGCGAATCTTTCGTAGCGGGGGTCGGGGACCGAAAATGCTTGGGCTGGGCGGGCCGTCTGGCGGCCCGCGCCGTTGCCGCCGGGCAGCCGCTCACCTATTACAACCTGGGCATTCGCCGCGAGAACAGCACCGAGCTCCGGGCCCGCTGGGAAGCCGAGTGCGCGCCGCGACTACCCGCCGGTGCGGACTGCCGGCTGGTGATCTCCACCGGCGTCAACGACAGCCAGTACGAGAACGGCCGTCCGCGCGTCGATCCCGAGGATTCGGTGGACAATCTCGCGGCGATCCTGCGCCGGGCCCGGGAAAACGGCTGGACGACAATGGTGGTCGCACCGCCGCCGAATGTCGACGAGGACCACAACGACCGCCTGCTGGACCTCGACGCCCGCTTCACGGCGCTGTGCGACAGCGCCGGCGTCCTGTATCTGCGTGCGCATCAGCCGTTGCGGGACAATCGGATCTGGATGCGTGAGGTCGCCGCCGTCGACGGCTACCACCCCGACGCGCCCGGCTACGACGAATTCGCGGCCCTGCTCGCACCGCACTGGCTGCTGTGGCTGATCGATCCGGACTCAGGGCTCGCGATGGTTCGCTGAATGCTTCCCGGTATCGGGACCGAGGAACTGCTCCACCATCGGCGAGATCTGCGGCGGCCGCTTGGTGGCCAGACCGGAGCCGACCAGCACCCCCATGGCGATGGCCAGCACCGTGAGCGTGGTGGTGACCAGTACGTGCAGCCCGTTCGCATTGGATTGGGTCACCAGCTCCGACACCCCGGTGAGACCGATGCCGCCGGGCACCAGCATCCAGAAGGCGGGCAGGAATGCCACCTGGGTGGGCGGCGCATTCCGATTGCGCTGCACCAGATATGCGGCGGGCACCGCCACCATGCCGCCCAGGAACGAGCCGAGCAGTCCGCCGCCGAGCTGCACCCCGAGCTTCTGCGCGAGGAAGGCCGCGTACAGCACCACCAGTAGCCAGGGCAGCGATTTCGGGGGCGCGCTGGCTCGCCACGAATGTCCGAGGCCGATCAGCAGCACGCCGAGAAACGGTGCCCACCAGCCCAATTGGTGCATGGTCTCCGGGACGAGCGAGGGATTGGGTCCCAGCACCTGCAGGCCGATGAGTACGCCGAAGGCCAGCAGGATCAGTTTGTTCAGGCCGTAGATGGTGCGACTGGCGCCCGCCACCATCGATCCGGTGGCGAGCTCGATGGAACCATTGGTGAGCGTCGCGCCCGGCAGCAGTGAGGAGACGCCCGGCACCAGCAGCTGCTGTGGATTGCCGCCGCCGATCGCATGCGGAAAACCGAAGGCCAGCAGCGTGACCGAGGCGCCGGCGACCACCGGCAGGCCCAGCGACAGCAGCGGCATGCGGTCCGCGAGCATGATCAGCAACTGCACCACCAGGCCGATGACGATATATCCGGGCAGGGCATTGGCCGTCGGATTGAGCATCAGGCCCAGGCCCGTGGTCAGCACCACATTGCCCAGCAGCATGAGCCAGACCGCGGTGGGCGGCGGTGAGTCGAGGATCTTCGCGAGTTCGAGCGTGGCGTGGGCAGGCGGCGGCACGGTGTGCTTGATCTCGTCGATCAGCTTGTACAGCGCCGTGATCTGATCCAGCCGCAGCGTGTCCCCATTGGCCTCGAGCAGATCGACGGCGGTGCCCCGGGAATCGTGCACGCGCACGAAGATTCCGGTGGGCAGCACGAAGAAGTGCACCTCGTCGGCGTCGTAGCGCCGGGCCATATCGTCGAGAATGCGCTGCACCTGGTTGGTGGTCTCGCCGGAGGAGATGAGTGCGACGCCGAGATGCCGCAGCAGATCGAGCAGATCCGCGGAGACGGGCGGCTCCACGGGCTGGGGCGCGTCCTCGGCGGCCAGATCGAGGGGGCTGGCGCTGACGCGGCGCAGCCAGCGGTCCATGGATCCGGCGGCGCGGAGGGTCGCTCCGTAGAGGCGGCCGCTCATCGGGCGAGGGGCGAGCCGGTGCTGCGGTTGATGGTGTTCGGGTTCGGTCGGGTTCACACGCCTCCTGCCTCGCTCGGTGGCCGAATCAGCGTTCTGACAGACAGCAACTTCGTGGCAAATTCACCCTAGCGCGCACGCAACCAACCGGTCGGTGCTGCAATGGGATTTGCGCGAGTTCCGTCCGCGCCTCCGGATTTTCCCGACCGTGACGATCCCGACTTTCGGGTGAATCAGCCCTAACATCCGCACTTCACGGCACTCCTCGCAAAGGTCCCAACTGGGACTTCAGGGCCGCGAGCCCGCCCGGAGCGCGGTGGAGGGCAAAATAGAGACCGATGGATATCGACACGCGACTGCTGCGTTACTTCCTGGCGGTCGCGGAGACCGAGTCCCCTCCGCTGGCGGCGCAGCGCCTGCATGTCGCACAGCCCGCGCTGGCCACCCAGATCAAACAGCTGGAACAGCAGATGGGGGTGGAACTGTTCATCCGCTCCCGGGCCGGCTGGACGCTGACCGCCGCCGGAAAGGTGCTCGCCGCACAGGTGCCCGAACTGCTGGGCGCCTGGGATCGCATTCTGCGCGATACCAAGAGCGATGCCAGCCGCGCGGCCCGCGTGCTGCGCTTGGGCTGCGTGAACAGCGCGGCCGATGCGCACATTCCGGAGATCATCCAGGTCTTCCACCGGCTGCATCCGGACTGGCAGGTCGATATCCACCAGGGCGGCTGGACCGACCCCACCGCCGGACTGGATGAGGGTGATGTGGATGTCGCCCTGCTCCGACTACCCTTCCCGGGCCAGGACGGCTATCACGTGCGGGAGCTGTTCACCGAACCGCGCTGGATCGCACTGCCGGACAATCATCCGCTCGCCGAACGCGACGATATCGCCTTCCGGGAGCTGTGGGACGAGCCCTATGTCGCCTCGCCCGCGGAAACCGGCTGGTGGCGCGACTATTGGATGGGCCTGGACTCCCGTCCCGCGGACACCGCCATCATCGGCGCCATCGCCCGCAATACCGACGAATGGCTGCGGGCCATCGCCAGCGGATACGGCGTCAGTTTCACGCCCGCCTCCACCTCCCGCACCAATCCCTATCCGGGCGTGGTGTTCCGGCCGGTGCACGGCATCGCGCAGACCCGGGTGGCGGTGGTGTGGCCGGACGCCTCCGAGGCGGATCCCATTGTGCGGTACTTCATTAGGTGCTGCACCGACATCATGGGGCAGCAGGCGGGCGACGGCCGCCGTACCTCGTAGCCATAACCTTGAGGTATGGACATCGACACGCGGCTGCTGCGCTACTTCGTCGCCGTCGCGGAGGAAGGGCACGTCACCCGGGCTGCCCAGCGTTTGTATGTGTCCCAGCCCGCGGTGACCAAACAGATCAAACAGCTGGAGCAGCAGCTCGGCGTGCAACTGTTCGTCCGCACCCGCACCGGTATGACCCTCACCGAACCCGGCCGCGTGTTCGCCGAACACGCGCCGGTGCTACTGGCGGGCTGGGAGCAGATGCTGCACGCCACCAAGAGCGGCGCCAGCCGGGCCGGCAAGGTGCTGCGGGTCGGCTTCATCGCCAGTGCCGCAAACGAATTCACGCCGGAGATCGTCGCCGCCTTCCGGCGCGCGCATCCGGGCTGGCGGGTCGATATGCGGCAGTTCGGCTGGACCGACCCCAGCGCCGGTCTCGCCGAGGGTGATGTCGACGCCGCACTGGTCCGGCTGCCCTTCCCCGGCCACGACAACTACCGCAGGCAGGAGCTCTTCACCGAACCCCGCTGGCTGGCGCTGCCCGCCGACCATCCCCTCGCCGGGTCCGAGGAGATCGAATTCCGGGAGCTGTGGGAGGAGCCTTTTGTTGCTTCTCCGCCGGAAAATGGCTGGTGGCGCGACTTCTGGATCGGTGCCGACGCCCGCCCCGCCGCCACCGCCGTCATCGGGGCCATAGCCCGCAATACCGATGAATGGCTCACCGCCATCGCCAACGGCTTCGGCATCAGCTTCACCCCCGCCTCCTCGGCCCGCTACTACCCGCGCCCCGGCATCGTCTACCGCCCGGTGCGCGGCATCGGTCCCAGCCGGGTGGCGGTGGCCTGGCCCGCCGCCTCCGAGGGCAATCCCATGGTCCGCGACTTCATCCGCTGCTGCGCCGAGGTGTGCGCCGCGAACCCCCAGGAGGACTGAGCCGCTTCAGTTTCCGGTGGACTCGAGTACCGCCATGGCGGCATTGTGGCCGCCGATGCCGCTGACACCACCGCCGCGAATCGCGCCCGCGCCGCACAGCAGGATATTCCGGTGTGCGGTGGCGACGCCCCAGCGGGCGGCGGGGGAGTTGTCGGAATCTTCTGGCAGATAGGGGAATTCGAGATCACGGTGGAAGATGTGGCCGCCGGGTAGGCCGATATCGCGCTCCAGATCGACCGGGGACTTCGCCTCCAGGCAGGGGCGGCCGTCGGCGTCCAGGGCCAGACAGTCGCGAATGGGTTCGGCGAGAACCGAATCCAGTTGGGCGAGTGTGGCCTCGACGAGAGCGGCCTTGGTTCCGTCCGGATCGTAGGCGAAAAGCCTTGCGGGGGTATGTAAACCGAAGAGCGTGAGGGTGTGCATGCCCTGCGCGAGAAGCTCGGGGGACAGGATCGAGGGATCGGTCAGGGTGTGGCAGTAGATCTCCGCGGGCGGGGCGGACGGCAACCGGCCGGATGCGGCCTCGCGATAAGCCTTGTCGAGCTCGGAGCCGGATTCGGCGATATGGAAGGTGCCTGCGAAGGCGGCGGCGGGATCGACCCGGGTGTCCCGCAGGCGCGGTAGGCGGCGCAGCAGCATATTGATCTTGAGCTGGGAACCCTCCGGGCGTTCCGCGGTCTCGCCGAGCAGCCGCGCCAGTTCGTACGGTGCCGCATTCGCCAGTACCCGACCTGCCGCGACCGTACCGGTGTCGCCCGATGCCGTGGTGAAGTCCACCTGCGCTGTGCTGCCATCGGTTTCGATGCGCGTGACCGCGCAACCGGTCACGATCTCCGCCCCCGCCGCGCGGGCCGCGGCCGCGAGCGCATCCGTCAGCGCGCCCATACCGCCGATCGGCACATCCCAGTCGCCGGTGCCGCCGCCGATCACGTGATAGAGGAAGCAGCGGTTCTGCAGCAGCGACGGATCGTAGGCGTGGGTGAAGGTGCCGATCAGCGCATCGGTGAGGACTACGCCGCGCACGGTGTCGTCGGCGAAGGTCTTGTCGACCCATTCACCCAGGGGGCGTTCGAAGATCGCGCCCCAGAGCGCGGAATCGTCTACCGTGCGGCGCATTTCGTCCCGGGTCGGCAGCGGTGCCGTCAGAGTGGGAAAGACGCGCTGTGCAAGTCCGGCGGTCTGTGCGTAGAACCGTTGCCAGGCAAGGAAATCCGCCTCCGAGCCGGTGACCCGCGCGAAACTCTCCCGCGTCTCCGCCTCGGACCCGTTGTCCACCAGCAGCCCGCCCGTACCGACCGGGGTATAGGAGGAGATGCGCCGCCGCCGAGTCTCGAAGCGCAGCCCCAGATCTCGCACGATCTGCTGCGGCAGCAGACTCACCAGATACGAGTACCGGGACAGCCGCGCATCCACCCCGGGAAAAACCCGCGCCGACACCGCCGCACCACCGGTGTGATCCTCCCGCTCGAGAACCAGCACCGACCGCCCGGCCCGCGCCAGATAGGCGGCGGCGACCAAACCATTGTGGCCACCGCCCACCACGACCACGTCGTACCGCGCCCGCCCGGGCCCGCCCGCTGCTGCTCCGTCGCCCGCACTCATGGATCGACTCTAGCCAGTTCCGCATCCAGAACACGGCAGCCCGGCCCACCGCTCCCGGCCCGGAAGCCCCGCCGGCCCGGCGTGCTTTCGGCCTGGATCCATGGATCTAGCGGCTTGCCATATCCAGTGCTGCCAGATGGCTGAACAGCACCGATGCCCCGATCGGGTTGCCGCCGCCCGGATAGGTGGTGCCACTCGGCGCGGCCATGGTGTTGCCCGCCGCGTACAGCCCCGGGATGGTTTCACCGGCCTCGTTCAGGACGCGTCCCACCGTGTCGGTGCGCAACCCGCCCTTGGTGCCCAGATCGGAAATGCCGAAGGCGGCCGCGTGGAACGGTCCCTTCACAATGGGCGCGAGGGGGGACTCGCCATGGGAGAAGGCGCGGTCGTAGGCCTCGTCGCCGCGCCCGAAGTCGGCGTCGACACCGGCTGCGGCCTGCTCGTTGAAGCGGGCCACGCTCGCGCTCAGCGCATCCGCCGGCACGCCGATCTTCGCGGCAAGTTCCTCCAGCGTGTCGGCGGTGTGCCAGAGTCCCGCCTCGACGTACTTCTCGGTCTCCACCATCGGCACATTGCTGGCCTTGATCGGCGGGATCGCACCCTCGGTGTCGTCGTAGATCATCCAGAACGGCAGGGATACCGAGCCGTCGTTCATCCGGTCGATGATGTCGCGGCCCAGCCGGTCGTACGGCGCGGACTCGTTGACGAACCGCACTCCGGCCTGATTCACGAAAATGCCGCCGGTGAACCACAGCGCGAAGGCCGCGCGCCCGTCCGGATGGATCAGCCCCGGCGACCACCACGCCTGATCCATGAGATCGGTATCGGCGCCGGCGGCAATGCCCGCCTCGTGCGCCTTACCGACATTTCCCCACGGCCCCATGGTGTCCCGGGCCACGCCGGGCACTCCGTAGCGCCGGCGCAATTCGTCATTGCCCTCGAAACCGCCCGCCGCCAGCAGCACTCCCTTACGGGTGCGGATGGCGATCCGATTGCCCTCGCGCTCGACGATCGCGCCGACCACCGCACCGCCCTCGACCACCAGCTCCACCAGTGCGGTGTGCAGTTGCAGTGAAACGCGGGGGTACTTGGCCATTGCCAGCAGGAACCGCCCGACCAGGGCCCGGCCGCCGATGAGATAGTCCGGCTGCGGATCACCGTGCCGGTCGGTGGCGAGCGGTCCGCGGATCGATTCGCTCAGCTCACCCAGTTCGCTCGCGCGCAGCGGCGTGGGGATGATGTGCCGCTTACCGTCCAGCCGCGCCTTGGGCGCCTTACCGAAATAGTCCGGCCACGGGAACATCTGGAACGAGATGCTCTCATCGCTCTCGAAATATTCGATCGCCCCCGCACCGCCGCGTACATACGCTTCCTGCAGCGCGGCCGGAGTGCGATCGCCGACCACCGCGCGGTAGTAGGTGAGCGCATCCTCGAGGGTGTCGTCGACACCGGCCCGCCGCAGCACCGGATTGCAGGGGAACCACATTCCGCCGCCACCCGAATACGACGTGGTGCCACCGAATTTGTCGGTCGCCTCCACCAGCGTCACCGTCAAACCCTCGCGCGCGGCCGTATAGGCCCCGGCCACACCGCCGCCGGAACCGGCGACCAGCACATCGACTTCTTCGTCCCAGTACTCCACCACTTACTCCCTGCTATCGCCTCTGCTCGACGGTAAGCGCAGCGACGCGGCGATGCACCAGATGTCCCGATGGCCAGGAATCCGCGGTCAGGCGGCAGCCCAGGGCACCAGCACGATCTTGCCGCGCACCCGCCCGGAGGCGCTGAGCTCGTGTGCCGCGGCCACCTCGGCCAGCGGCATGACGCGCTCGACCGTGCTGCGCAGCTGCCCGCGGTCGACCAGCGCCGCCACCGCGCGCAGATCGGCGCCGGACGGCCGGAAGTAGAGGCGGTGATAGCGAGGGTCGTCCAGCGGCACCTCGCCCTGGGCATCGATCAGGCGGCCGGTGGGGTGCAGCATGGTCAGCGAGCGTTCGGTGTAATCACCGCCGACCAGGTCGATCACCCGGTCGACGGCGGCGATGGTGGTGAAATCGGTTGTCGTGTAATCGATTACCTCGTCCGCGCCGAGCTCGAGCAGGTATTCGTGATTGGCCGCGCGGGCGGTGCCGATCACGTGCGCACCCCGCGCCTTGGCGATCTGCACGGCCAGATGACCCACGCCGCCTGCTGCCGCATGCACCAGAACACGTTGTCCCGCTTGGACTTCGGTGAGTCCCTGCCAGGCGGTGAGCACCGCGGTCGGCAGGGCGGCGGCGTGCACATGGTCGAGCGTCGCGGGTTTGGGCGCGAGGAAATCCGCCGGGGTGACCACATATTCGGCGTAGGCCCCATTGCGGCTCAGCACCGCGCCGTACACCTCGTCGCCGGGCGCGAACTCGGTGACGTCCGCGCCGATCTCCTCGACCACGCCGGATACATCGAGTCCCAGGGTGAACGGCGGTGCGCCCAGTTTGGTGACAATGCCCGCGCGCAGCTTCCAATCGGCCGCGTTCACCGAGGTGGCGGCCACCCGGACCAGCACCTGGCCGGGGGCCGGGCTCGGCTTCTCGACCTCCACCGTCTCCAGCACTTCCGGACCGCCGAGGACTCGCTGACTGATCGCCTTCATACCCATGGGTCTTCGCAAGCCGGGGCAGCGGGTTTCTATTCCGGACGCGGTGCCGATCGGTGGCCGATCAATTCCGGACGGCGAGCACGTAGCCCTGCGGGCCGCGATCATCCGGCCGCGGTGCGCGCAGCATGCGAGCCGTCACCCGGAACCCGGTCTCCTCGAGCACCTCCGCCAAAGTATCCGGGGCCCAGCGGTATCCGGGGGCGACCTTGTGCTCGTAGGCCTGTACGCCCCGCGGTTCCTCGGAGGCCTGGAAGCCGAACAGGATATGACCCTCCGGCCGCAGGACGCGCGCGAACTCGGTCAGGACTGCGGGCACCCGCTCCGGCGGGGTGTGAATAATCGAGTACCAGGCGACGATTCCGCTCAACGCCGCATCGTCCAGGCTCATCCGCTCCATCGAGCCCTCCTCGAAATGGATATCGGGATGGGCGGCCCGCGCCTGGCGAATCATTTCGGGAGACAGGTCGATTCCGAAGACATTGAGCCCCGCGGCCTTCAGATACGTTGTCACCCGGCCCGGCCCGCAACCGATATCCGCGACCATCCCGGGCTCGGTCTCGCTCACCGACTCGGTGAAAACATCGAGCATGGCTCGATCGAACGGGTTCGAATCCAGTTGGCGCTTGAACATATTGGTGTAGAGCTCGGCGACGGCGTCGTAGGCAGCCCGGGTGACAAGGACATCATCGATCTCGGTCATCTCTCGACTCTAGGGGTGCCGGTCAGAAGCCGGTCGAGCCCGTCGACGGAGTGCGCAGGGCATGCTCTTCGCCCTGGGCGTGCACCCGCAACACGGTGTACGGGCCCATGCGGGTGCGCAGCGGCCACAGCGCGAATTCCACGAAACGGCGGAAATCCCGGAAGAGCGCGGGGCGGTAGAGACCGTGCCGCCAGACCGGGCGGCCGGTCGCGGGACGCTGCCAGCCGTTCGTGCGCATGAGCTCGGTGGTGCGCGGGTGCAGGCCCAGGCCCGCCTCCGCATCCAGGGTGACCCGCAGGCCGTCCGCATCACGAAGGAAGGTGGTGCAGCCGCGATCACCGGCATCGATGGTCACTTCCGCCTGCTCCGGCAGATCGGCGACTATGGCCGACAGATCGTCGAAGAACTGCCGCCACTCGCGCTCGGCGGCCCGGCGCGCGGTCTGCTGCTGTTCGAGGATCAACTGTCGTTCGCGCTCAGCGGGATTCACCAGATACAGCTCGACGGTATCGCCCACCGCCGCCACCCCGAGCGCCAGTCGACGGGTCGACCAGACCGGGCCGTGCGTATGCCACAGCGTGCCGTGCACGGGTGCGCCCAATTCGGTGCGCAGGCCGTCGACGGCCCGGGCGACGGCCGCGGTCAATTGGTCGCGCACCTCGGCGGGCGGGCCCTCCTCGTACAGCTGCGATTCGATGCTGTCGCTGAGGGTGATGCAGATCGACTCCAAACGGTCACCGTCACAGCAGAATCGGGCTCGGGCGCCATCGATGCGCAGTTCGGTCCGGACCCACACCACGCGATCCGCCGGGCGGGGTTCGCCCTCGAGCTTCCAGCCGAAGCGTTCGGCGAAACCGTCGATATCCGCGCGGGTCCAGGTCCAGGCGAATTCCCTTGCGGCACGGGCGATATCGATTCCACTCGGGATATCCACACGCAGTGGGCCGATATCGAAGCCGTAGGGGGCATTGCTGCGCAGGAATTCGGCGCGCTGCGATCGGGAGGTCGGGTGCGGTGGAATGCCCAGTGCCGCGAGGGGCAGATCCTCGCCGCCCTCCACCCAGGCGTCGACCACCAGATCAGTGACCGCCTGCACGTCCAAGGTGCGCAGCGCTTCGACGGTGCCTGCGGCGAAATGACTTATCGCGGTGCGACCGGCGTTTCGAGGAAGCTTGCGCCACCAGTTCGAATCCTCGGTGGGCGACCAGCCCTGTGCCGTAAGCAATTTCCCGACGTCATCGCCGTATCGCCAAGTGGGGTCGATGAATTCGCTGCGGCTCAACTCGCTGGTGAGTTCGCGCTCCTCGACCGCGAACTGCACGTACCGGCCGCCGGGCGCGGTGACAACCACTCGCGCATCGGTCGGCAGCGTCTCCAGATATCCGGCCAGGTCCTCCGAGAACCGTCCCCACCCGCCCATTGCCGTTCGCCGCCGGGCGCCGTCGTGCCGCCGGTCCATCCAGAACCGCTGATCCACCGGGTTCACCAGCATGAGATCCACGGTGTCGGGGCCGAGGGCCAGTCCCACCACCAGATTCGGCAGGATCCAGGCCGGTCCCTCCTCCGGTCCCGCGCCGTGCTCGGGTTCGCCGAGTTCCTTCGTGATGGCATCGCGCACCCGGATCATGGCCTCGGCGAGCAGTTCCGGGCTGGTGCGGCCGTCCGGCGCCGGGCAATCCGAGACCGGCACCCGCACATACTGCAGCCGCCGCCCGCTGCCCCAGAACATGGCGGAGTCCCACCACACCCGCAACCCGGTGCGCGAGAAGACCGCGCCACGCCGCATGGTTCCCACCGGTTCCGGTGTCTGCCAGCCCACCCGGCGCGCGAAACTGCGGACGTCCGTCGGATCCCAACTCCACCCGAACCCCACCGCTACCTTTACGATCCCGACCGCGCCCGCACTGTCCACCCGAACCTCGAAACCCACCCCGCGACCCTAGCTCTGCCCGTCGCGACGGGGTACCACGTTCACACGCCCAGTTCCGTGCCCGGGCCTGCCGCGGCGGGTAGCGTCGGGACGATGCGGACGGGAACGAGACTCCTCGGAATGGTTATCGCATCGGGACTGGCCCTGACGGCCTGCTCCAGCGGCGACTCGACGGCCGATCGAATGAAGCAGGCGGCGAACGGTTTCGCCGATGCGCTCACCCGCGATGATGTCGCCGCCGCGGCCGGAGCGACCACCGATGCGAAGCAGGCCACCGACAGTCTCGGCGGGCTCTACGACGCACTCGGCAAACAGGTTAAATACCAGGTCAGCAATGTTCAGAAGACCGACGCCGGTGGCACCTTCACCCTCGCCGCCGATTGGAAACTGGGCAAGGACGGCCACAACGAGTGGACGTACTCCACCACCGGCACGCTCGATGACACCGGTGACGGGTGGAAGGTGCACTGGAATCCGGCCACCGTCGCGCCCGGGCTCGATATCGGGCCGCTGTCCTACGGGCCCGTCGCCCCGGCGCCCGCGGCCCGGGTGCTCGACAGCACCGGCGGCGAATTCATGAGCCAGCAGATCGTCACGCTGGTGAATCTCGCGCCCGGCGCGGATACCGCGGCCGTGGCCGGACTGCTGCATACGGCCGCTCCCGATGTCACCGCTGCCTCGCTGACCTCGGAACTGGCTGGCGCGCAAGGTAAACCGATCACCGCCGTGACCCTGCGACCGGCTGATATCGCGCCCATTCAGGATGCGCTCGCCGCGCTGCCGAATGTCACGCTGGCGCCGCAGACGCGCCTGCTCACCACCGATAAATCTCTCTCCTCGCCGGTGTGGTCCGGGCTCTCCGACCTCTGGCAGCAGGATGCCGACGCCGCGGCCGGCTGGGCCGTGCGGGCCCGTGGCACCGACGGCAGCACCCAGCGCGTCGGCGGCCAGGATGCCAAGGCCGTCACCGATATTCACACCACGCTGGACCCGGCGCTGCAGCATGCCGCCGAGGCGGCGCTGGTGCCGATCCCGCAGGCCGCGGCGATCGTCGCGCTGCAGCCGTCCACCGGAAACGTGCTGGCCATCGCACAGAACGGCCCGGCCGACGATCAGGGGCCACTCGCTCTCACCGGGCTCTACCCGCCCGGGTCGACCTTCAAGACGGTCACTGTTTCCGCGGCCCTGCAATCGGGTGCGGTCACCCCGGATACCGTGCTCGCCTGCCCCGGCACCGAGAACATCGAGGGCCGGCAGATCCCCAATGACAACAACTTCGACCTCGGACAGGTCCCGCTGCACACCGCCTTCGCCAAATCCTGCAACACCACCATGGGGCGGCTGGCGGTGAATCTCGCTCCCGACGCGCTCACCACCGCGGCCATGCAGCTCGGCCTGGGCGTCGACTACACGACACCCGCGCTGACCACCGTCACCGGCAAGGTTCCCAGTGCCGATACCGCCGCGCTCCGCGTGGAGGAGGGCATCGGGCAGGGGCAGGTCACCGCGAGTCCCTTCGGTATGGCCATGGTCGCCGCCGCGCTGGCGCACGGGTCGCCGCCGAATCCGGCGCTCGTACAGGGGCGTCCAGGGGTACCCGGCAAGGTGCCGCCCGCGCTGCCGCCGACGATCGCGGATCAGGTGAAAACCATGATGCGAGAGACGATTACCGGCGGGACCGCGACTCAGCTGGCCGATATTCCGGGCCTGCTCGGCAAGACCGGCACCGCCGAATTCATCGATGACAAACATGCGCACGGCTGGTTCGTGGGGATCTCCGGCGATCTCGCCTTCGCCGTATTCATCAACGACGCAGGTAGTTCCACGCCTGCCGTCGATGCCGCAGGTCGCATGCTGCGCGCGCATTGAGTGTCCGCGGTGATCGGCTGGACGTGCGCCGCATCACATAATTGTGTGGCTATTTTCTAGCAACGAATTCTCGTTCGTGAGCGATAGGTACTTCGAGCGGGCGTGAGGACAGCAACTGCCGCTGTTCGCACGCCCGCTTGTACCGGTTCGGGGACCGGTTCCGGACAGTCCTGCGGTGTTGTGACCGCTCGAACGAGAGGAACCGATCGTTGAGATCGCTTCGCGGTAGATCGAATTCGTCCGAGTCCACCGGGAGCTGGCTCCGGCGGACGGTACTGATGATGGCATTGGCGCTGGTCGCGCCCCTGGGGATGGTCGCCCTCGGCGGCGCGAAGGCCTCAGCGGCATTCAATCCGGCCGCCTTCGACTTCTGGGTCGACTCACCCGCCATGGGGCCCATCAAGACTCGCGTATTGCGCGCCGCGGACGGCAATACCAACCGTGTCGTGTACGCGCTCGACGGTATGCGCGCCGGTGAAGGACTCAACGGCTGGGAGATCGAGACGAATGTCGCCGAAACCCTGGCGAGCTGGAATATCAATGTGGTCATGCCGGTGGGTGGTCAGTCCAGCTTCTACACCGACTGGAACGCGCCCAGCGAATTCTTCGGCATCCCAGCGGGAACCGGCTCGGCGAACACCGGATCCGGTGCCACCGACTCGCTTTCGGGCGGACCAGGTAAGAGCTACCGCTACACCTGGGAAACCTTCCTGACCCAGGACCTGCGCTCGGCCCTGCGAGATCGCCTGGGCTTCAATCCCACTCGCAACGGCATCTTCGGCCTGTCGATGGGTGGCAGTGCCGCCCTCACGCTCGCCGCCTACCACCCTGATCAATTCAGCTTCGCCGGTTCGTACTCCGGCTACCTCAATATCTCCGCACCCGGAATGCGCGAAGCCATCCGCCTGGCCATGATCGACGCCGGCGGCTACAACGTCGACTCCATGGCTCCGCCGTGGGGTCCGCAATGGCTGCGCATGGATCCCTTCGTCTTCGCCCCGCAGTTGGTCGCCAACAACACTCGCGTCTACGTGGCCGCGGCCAGCGGCCGCCCCACCGCCAACGACGGCCCGAATATGGGCACCGTGAACGGTATGGCCCTGGAAGCGCTGGCGCTGGCGAATACCCGCGCGTTCCAGGTCCGCATGGCCACCCTCGGCGCCGCCAATGTCACCTACTCGTTCCCCGAATACGGGATCCACGCGTGGAACAACTGGCAGGACGAGGCGTATCGGATGCTTCCCGATCTCTCCGCCAGTATCGGCTGACCGCAGTCAGTTCGGGATGGCATCGACCGTCGGGACGACCGTGCCGAACAGATCGGTGATCGTCGTCAGACTCGCGGCCTGCAGGGCGGAGGCGGGCAGGACGCTGCCATCCGGCGCGGTGAGCGCGCGCGTCGCCGTGGTCTCGGCGACGACGGTCGGCCGGTAGCCGAGGTTGAACGCGCCCTGGGCGGTGAACGTGACGCACATATGGGTCATGAAACCGGCGAGCAGCAGATCGCCGCCCGGGGCAATGTTCAAGTCCTGCAGTACTTTCCGAAGTTCGGTCGCGTGGAAGGAGTCGGGGAACTCCTTGATCACCACCGCTTCTCCGGGCAGCGGGGCGACCTCGTCGCTGATGGCGCCGATCCGGGCGCGAATGTCGTACGGGGTGTCCACGCCGCCGTCGTTGAGGATGTGGATAACCGGAATGCCCGCGGCCCGTGCGCGTTCCAGCAGCTTCGCGCCCGCCGCGAGCGCTTCCTCGGCGCCTTCCAGAGCCATCACGCCGGTGCGATAGGTGTTCTGATAATCGATCAGGATCAACGCCGACTCGCTCAGGCGCGGCGGCTGATTGTCCAGGCCGATCACATCGCGCAGGCTCGTGGACGGGGCGGTTGTGCTCATCAGGGGTCCTCTCCTAGGGAAATTGGGTACAGCGAATCCGCATCGCGCACGTATCCGTGCGAGATGCTCAGTGAGACAGGTAATTTCAGGCAGGCTGAGTTCGGAACCGGCGGCGATAGGCGGCCGGGGTGGTGGCAAGCTGCCGCTGGAAGGCGCGGTGCAGCGTCTCGGCAGCGCCGAAACCCGCAACCGCCGCAACCTGATCCAGCCGAAGGTCGGTGCTCTCCAGAAGCCGGCGCGCAGCCTCCACCCGCGCCGCTTCCACATAGTTGGTGGACGAAGTACCGGTCTCATGCTTGAACACCCGCGCAAAGTGCCTCTCGCTCAAGCACATTCGAGCAGCCAGCACAGGCGCAGCCAGGTCCTCGTCGAGATGCTCGGCAATCCACAGCCGCAGTTCATCGATGTCCCGCCGACCGGAGGCAGGCCGACTCATCGGCACCGAGAACTGACTCTGCCCACCCTGCCGCTTGAGATACATGACGAGCTGCCGGGCAACCCCCAACGCCAACTCCTCACCGTGATCCTCCGCAACCAGCGCCAACGCCAAATCCAAACAGGCACTGATCCCCGCCCCCGTCCACAACCGCCCCCGATCGGCCCGCACGAAAATCGGATCCGGATCAACAGTCACCGCCGGATGGTCGAAAGCCAGCTGAGCAGCCGTCGACCAATGCGTAGTAGCCGTCTTCCCATCCAGCAATCCCGCCGCTGCCAGCACATGCGCACCCACACACACCGAAGCCACCCGCCGAGCATGCGGCGCAGTAACCCGCACCCACTCCACAACGTCAGCATCGATCCGAGCGACAGGTCCATGCTCGGTCAGATCGACAGCTCCGGGCACCAGCATGGTGTCCACCCGCGCGCCGACCTCACCAAACGCCACATCGGTCAGCAGCCGCACCCCAGCCGAAGTCCGAACAACCCCCGCCACCGGCCCAGCCAACCGAACCTCATACAGCTCCCGCCCCCCACTCTCACTGTTGGCCAGCGCAAACACCTCAGCCGGACCAGTGACATCAAGCAGATCGACATCAGGAAAGACCGCGATGACAACACGATGCGGAGTGGGCATGCACCCATCCTCTCCAAGGCACCACATGTCCGCAATGACGATTCCCTGTCACATTCGGACACGGCGGTCTCGCGTCACCCGATGAGGTAACTCAGGAGTTCGTGGCACGCATGACTGGTGCGTGCGATCAGCCGCGAGCCATATCGACGAACCGGCTCAGGTGTAGCTGATGTGCCACGGTAATAGTGGCAGTAGGACCATTTCGATGTTTACCGACAATGAGGTCGGCTTCGCCGCCGCGGGGGTCATCTCTTTCGAATGCATCGGGGCGATGCAAGAGGATAACCATGTCCGCATCCTGTTCGAGCGAGCCCGATTCGCGAAGATCGGAAACCATCGGCCGCTTATCGGTTCGCTGTTCTGGACCACGGTTCAACTGACTGATGGCAATAACCGGAACTTCCAATTCCTTCGCCATCAGTTTAAGGCTTCGGGAGAATTCCGAGACTTCTTGCTGGCGGGATTCGACCTTCTTGCCCGAGCTCATGAGCTGCAGGTAGTCGACCACGATGAGGCGGATGTCATTGCGCTGTTTGAGGCGTCGGGCCTTGGCGCGGATCTCCATCATGGTGAGGTTCGGTGAATCATCCACGAAGAGCGGGGCCTCACTGATTTCGCTCATGCGCCGGGCCAGCCGTGTCCAATCGTCGTCGCTCATGCGACCCGAACGCATATCGGCGAGTTTGATTTTCGCCTCGGCCGATAGTAGGCGCATGACAATTTCCGTGCGGCTCATTTCCAGGGAGAAGATAACGCTCGCCAAGCCATTCTTGATCGAGCAACTCCGCATGAAATCCATTCCCAGGGTCGATTTGCCCACACCAGGTCGAGCCGCGACGATGATCATCTGGCCGGGGTGCAGGCCGTTCGTCAACTCGTCGAGTTCGGTGAAGCCGGTGGGGACGCCGAGGGAGATGCCGCCGCGGCTGGCGATGGAGTCGATTTCGTCCATCGTGGGCTGGAGGAGTTCTTCCAGGGGGAGGAAGTCTTCGCTGGAGCGGCGTTCGGTGACTTCGTAGAGTTCGGCTTGGGCGCGGTCTACGACTTCGGCCACGTCCTGGCCGTCGGCGCCGGCGTAGCCGTACTGGACGATGCGGGTGCCGGCTTCGACCAGGCGGCGCAGGATCGCCTTCTCCGCAACGATTTCGGCGTAGTAGCCGGCATTGGCCGCGGTGGGGACCGTTTGGGTCAGGGTGACGAGGTAGGGGGGTCCGCCGATGCGCTTGAGTTCGCCGCGACGGTCGAGGGTGGCGGAGACGGTCACCGGGTCGGCGGGTTCGCCGCGGCCGTAGAGATCCAGGATGGCGTCGTAGATGGCCTGGTGCGCGGGACGGTAGAAATCGCCGGGGCGGATGACCTCGATGACATCGGCAATGGCGTCCTTGGACAGCAGCATGCCGCCCAGCACCGACTGCTCCGCGGCCATATCGTGCGGAGGCTGGCGGCCGAAATCCTCACCGGGCGCTTCGCGGTACTCCGAAGGTCCGTGCTCATCGTGGCCGCGATCGTCGACGACTGCCATGTCGACCGTCCTCTCTCGTCCGGCCCGGATGCGACATCACCGTTTCTACGCCTGTGCACCGACACTTTCGGGCAGCGACGCGTCGCTACCGGCGGATATCGGCAAACCGGTGGTGCCGTGTGGTGGGTGTCGGGAATCGTGCCGTCCCCGGGGCTGTGGTCACGACAATGATGCGAACCTAGGCGACCGGACAGGCACCCGCCAAACCGAGCTGTGGATACACCTGTGGACAAAGTGGGTGTTGTTCACCAACCGTTGTGCACCCCCTGTGCATAACGTGGGGACAACAATCGGCCGGGTCCATCAACACCCAGGTAGTGGGCCATTTCTCAGTGAACGCAACTGTGGATCAAATTGGTCCGGCGTGTCGCTGGACGTCCACCTTCGGGCGTGTTGAGTGAACGGCATTCGTCAGGCATGTGACCTGCTACACAATGCGAATGGTTGGTTTGCTTTGTCATACACACCCCGGGCGAACACTCCGAAGCACGCATGGCGATGCCCCACGAGCACAACTCGCGAGGCGAAATAGGCAATACCTGGCAAACCTATACCGGACAGACAGAATCGGAGGCCACCCACGCACCTAGGTGCGAAGATGGCCTCCGCTCTCGGGCCGAATTACTCGGCGCCGTTGACCTGCAGGTCGAACTTGGCAGCCACATCGGGGTGCAGGTGCACCACGACATTGTGCTTGCCGGTGCTCTTGATGTGAGCCTTCGGCAGCTCGATGCTGCGCTTGTCGACGACCGGGCCGCCGGCAACCTTGATGGCTGCCGCGACGTCGGCGGTGGTGACCGAACCGAAGAGCTTGCCGGTGCCGGCGGTCTTCACCGACAGCGCCACGCCCGTCAGGCCTTCGATGGCCTGCTTCAGCTCGTTGGCGTGATCCAGGTCGCGCACCTTGCGCGCGTCCTGGGCACGACGGATGCCCGCAACCTGCTTCTCGGCACCGCGGGTGGCGGAAATCGCCAGTCCGCGGGGGAGCAGGAAGTTACGGCCGTAACCGTCCTTGACCTCAACGGTGTCGCCGGGCGCACCGAGGTTGTCAACATCAGCAGTCAGGATCAACTTCATTGCTGTGTCTTCCCTTCTCAGCGAGCCGTGGACACGTAAGGCAGCAGAGCCACCTCACGGGAGTTCTTGACGGCTACGGCAATGTCGCGCTGGTGCTGCACGCAGTTGCCGGTCACACGACGTGCGCGGATCTTGCCGCGATCGGACACGTACTTGCGCAGCAGCGCGGTGTCCTTGTAGTCGATGTTGACGCTGCCGGTCTTTGCTTCCTTGCAGAAGGCGCAAGCCTTCTTCTTCAGCACCTTCTCGCGTGCCGGTGCTTTGGCCATGGGTTTTACTCCGTAATCCTGGGGGAGCCGGTGGCTCCCTGCGAATGCCGTTGTCTAGAACGGCGGTTCATCGTCCATCTGCTGCCCGCCCCCGAAGGAGCCGGCCGCGGGCGCACTGCCCCACGGGTCGTCGCCGGCACTCTGGCCGCCACGACCTCCGCCACTGCCACTGTTTGCACCGCCGCCGGAGAAACCTCCGCCGCCGCCCTGACCGCCGCCCCCCTGGGGAGCGCCGCCGCCGCCCGCGAAACCTCCGCCGCCACCGCCACGGGTGGTTTTGTTGATCTTCGCGGTCGCGTACTTCAGGGACGGACCGACCTCTTCGACCTCGAGTTCGACGACTGTGCGCTTCTCACCCTCGCGGGTTTCATAGGAGCGCTGCTTCAGCCGTCCACTCACGATCACCCGAGATCCACGGGTCAGGCTCTCGGCGACATTTTCCGCAGCTTCTCGCCAGATGTTGCAGCGCAAGAAAAGCGCTTCGCCGTCTTTCCATTCATTGGTATTACGGTCGAACACACGGGGAGTCGACGCGACCGTGAAGTTCGCGACGGCCGCTCCCGCGGGCGTGAATCGAAGCTCGGGGTCAGCCGTCAAGTTTCCGATGACGGTGATGACCGTGTCGCCTGCTGCCATGGTTCCTCCTGCTATATCCGGTGCAGTCCGCAGTGCACTCGCCTGTTGGCAGTCAGCCTAGAGATACAGACCGACGCTGTGTGAGCGCACATGCGGGAGGACAGGACCTACTTCTTGCCGAGCCGCAGCACCTTGGTGCGCAGCACCGACTCGTTCAGTCCCAGCTGGCGATCGAGTTCGCTGACCGTGGCGGACTCGGCGGTCAGCTTGACCACCGCGTAGATGCCTTCGGCCTGCTTGGCGATCTCGTAAGCGAGACGACGCTTGCCCCAGATGTCGACGTTGTCGACCTTGCCGCCTTCCTGACCAACCACGCCGAGCATGGTGTTCAGGTTCGGGCCAACGGTGCGCTCGTCCAGGCTCGGATCGAGGATAACCATCACTTCATAATGACGCACGGACCTCATCACCTCCTATGGGCTTAAACGGCCATGGACGATCCATGGCAGGAGGGTTCGTTGCGTCAGCAACCCGCCAAGGCTACATGACCTGCTCTGAGCAGCGAAATCCACCTGCTCGCCGACCAAAGGAAGCCGCTGACCGGGCGTGGCCCCTAGGGTGGGGGCCATGTCGAACCGACCCGTCACCACTGTGCCGGTCGCCGGCCGCGGGGAGGACGCGGAGCGTTCTCAGCTGGCGATCATCTCGGTATTGGTGTGTGCCGTCACACTACTGGTCGCCTACTTCAACAAGGCGCGGTGTGCGGGAGCTCCGTTCGACGAGTCGGGTCGCAGCACGATCTTCGACACCATCAAGGATTCGCACGTCTGTTATTCGGATATCCAGTTCCTCTGGCTGGGCCGCGATATCAACGAGCACGTCTTCCCCTATCTCTCCGGCGGCATCACCCCGGACGGCGCGCTGACCGGCGGCGCCGTCGAATACCCGGTGCTCAGTGGGCTTTTCATGTGGCTGGGTGCCATCGGCGCCGACAATGACGCCGCCTTCCTGCTGCATTCGGCGCTGCTGCTGGCGCCTTTCGCGCTGCTGACCGCCTACATGCTGGGCAAGCTGGCCGGCCGGGCCGCACTGCTGTGGGCGGCCGGACCGCCGCTGATCCTGTACGCCTTCCACAATTGGGAGCTGCCGGTGGTGTGCACGGCGGTCGGCGCGGTCTACGTGGTGACCACCATGACCCGATATTCGTTGCGGGCGCGGGGAATTGCGGCCGCGGTGCTGCTCGGCATCGGTTTCTGCCTGAAGCTGTATCCGGGAATCTTCGTGCTGCCGCTACTACTTCACGTTCTCGTCGGTGAGCCGACCGTCGAGTGCCGTGGTGAGACGCCGCCGGGCGTGCACTCGCGGCACTTCGATGTGCGCGGCGCGCTGGCGGTGGCGGCGACGGCCGTGGTCACGGTGGTGCTGATCAATCTGCCGTTCGCGCTGGCGGGTTTCCAGGGCTGGCGGGCGTCGATCACCTTCCAGGAGCTGCGGCAGGCCGATATCACCACCAATTCCGTCTGGTACTGGGGTCTGCGCCCGCTGTTCGGCAACTCGCTGCAGAGTGAGGCCACCTTCCAGGACGTGGTGTCGGTCGCCTCGCCGCTGCTGATTCTGGCGGCCTTCGTTCTGGCGGCATGGCTGGGCTGGCGGCGCTATGTGCTGACCGGCGTATATCCGTGGGTCGGCGTGAGCGGGGCCATGCTGTGCGGATTCCTGTTGCTGCACAAGGTGCATTCGCCGCAGTACACGCTGTGGCTGATCCCGTTCCTGGTGCTGCTGGAGGTGCCGTGGTCGCTGATCGGGGTGTATCTGCTCGCCGATGCCGCGATCGGCATCGGGGTGTTCCGCTACTTCTATGCGCTCGGCTCCGGGCGTTCCGCTGATCTGCAGGAGAATGTCGTGCAGTTCGGGGTGTGGGGTCGCGCGCTACTGCTGGTCGTGTTCTTCTTCGTCTTTGTTCGTGCGAAATCGCGCGGAATCATCGATACGACAAGGGAATTGGAACAGCCTCCACAGCCGGTACTGGCGTACTCGGCGCTCTAATGCGCGGCGTGCGAGTCGGTTTCGGTGTTCCGGGCCCGGAATGCCGCACTCTTGGCCCGGTTTCCGCACACCGTCATATCGCACCAGCGCCGCGAACCCGCGCGTGAGGTGTCGACGTACAGGCGGGTGCAATCCGCGCGCCCGCACTCCTTGATCCGCCCTCGATCCGCGCCGCCGATCAGTTCGACGGCCGAGCGAGCGATGGCGGCGAGCGCGGTTTCGATTGTGCCGCTGCGTTTTACCGAGCCGTCGGCCTCGACCGTGAGCTCCGGAAGTGTGCCCCGCGCGAGGTCGTTCACGAGCTGCCGATCCGGTGCGCCGAAGGGTTCGCCATGGGTGACGGCCAGCGCCAGTCGGTAGGCGGCTTCCCGCAATCGTGTGGCATCGGCCAGTGCGGCGGGGCCGGCTGCGGGGGCGTTGTCGAGCAAGGTGGCCTCGACCGCCCATTCGGCCAGGTCGTCCGGGGTCTCGAGGAGATCGGTGAACTCGGCGCGCCGGGACTGCACCGTCCCGATGAAGTCCAGTGCGAGGTTGCCGCTGACGAAGGTGAACATACTTCCCACAATAACCCCCTTGACTGGTTACTGAAAGGAGTGGAAGGTAGTAACCACATCAAGGGGTTACTTGAGAGGTAGCGATGAAGAATCGACTCATGGAGGGTGTGGCACAGCCCGCCTTCGTTCTCATGTGGAGCAGCGCGTTCATCGTCGGAATCATCGGCGTCGGCGCGGCCCCGCCGATGGTGGTGCTGTTCGCCCGGTACGCCTTCGCCGGGCCGCTGCTGGTGCTGTACGGCCTTGCGGTGCACGCGGTCTGGCCGCGCGGCCGGGAACTGCGGCATGTGATCATCGCCGGACTGCTCATGCAGATCGTGCAGTTCGGGGCCTTCTACACCGCCATGGGCGAGCATGTCCCGGCCGTGGTGATCGCCCTGATGCAGGGCCTGAATCCCGTTGTCATCGCGCTCTTCTCGGGTGTCCTCGGTGAGCACATCACCCGCCGGCAGTGGATCGGCTTCGGCATCGGCGGCATCGGCGTCGCCCTCGCCGTCAGTGATCAGTCGGCCTTCTCCTGGATGGGCCTGCTGCTGTGCGTCATCGGCCTGCTCGGCCTGAGCCTCGGCACGGTGTACCAGAAGAAGTTCACCCCCACCGTGGACAGCCGCGCCGCCACCGCCGTGCACCAGCTGGCCAGTGCGCCCTTCGCCGCAGTGCTCGTCCTGCTGAGCGGCGACTTCCACATCAGCGATCCCGGCCGGTTCGGGGTTTCACTGACCTGGATGGTGCTGATGAATTCCATGGGCGCGTTCCTGCTGCTCAATGCCATGCTGCGGCGCTGGGACGCGACCCGGGTCGGCAAGCTCTTCTTCGCCACCCCCGTCACCACCGCGGTCCTGGCCTGGCTGGTCATCGCACAACCCCTGCACCCCTTGACCATTGCCGGACTCGGCGTTGGCGTGATCGGCATGGTGCTGGCCTCCCGCAAGGCCCCGGCCGCGCCGGCTCAGCCCGAACCTGCTGCGCAGCCTGAGGTCCCAGCGCAGCCCGGGGTCACAGCGCAGCCCGGACCCACGACGCAGCCCGCCCGCACGGTGCCCGGCGCGCTGCCACAGCTGGCGCGGGCCTGATCAACCGAGCGCGGCACCCCTTCGGGTGCCGCGTTCATTCATGCGCGGACCGTGTCGGTGGCCTCTCGCGCGGGTGACCGCACGGCAGACTGTGTGCATGCTGCACCTGCGGATTATGGCTCCCGGCACCATGACCGAGGGCGTGCTCGCCGCCCTGGAGAACGATGAGGCGGTCACCGGGCTCGCCGTTTTCCGCGGCGCCGCGATTCGGCCGCCGGGCGATGTGATCACCGCGCAGGTGGCGCGGGAGGCCGCCAATGATGTGGTGGACAAGCTGCGCGTCCTGAAGGTGCATCAGGAGGGCAGTATCGAGATCGAACAGGTCGGAACCTGGTTGTCGCGCAGCGGCTTCGAGGCCGAACTGCACACTCCGGGCAGTAGCGCCGATTCGGTGGTGTGGGCCGAGGTGACACAGCGGTCCTACGACGAGACCGAACTCAATTGGACGTTCCTGAGCTTCCTGACGCTGGCGACCGTCATCGCGAGCATTGCCATCGTGACGGATTCGCAGATTCTCACGGTCGGAGCCATGGTGCTCGGACCCGAATTCGGCCCCATCGCCGCATTGGGCGTGGCCCTGGTACGACGGCGTTTCGTCCTGCTGCAGCTGGCGATTCGCACTCTGGTGCTGGGTTTTGTGGTCGCCATCGCACTCACCATCGTGCTGGCGCTCATCGGCCGCGCCCTGGGCTGGATCACCCTGGACGATGTGATCGGCCCCCGCCCCGGCACCGCATTCATCTACACGCCCGACAAGTGGTCCTTCATCGTCGCGGTGGTCGCCGGCGCGGCCGGGGTGCTGTCCATGACCTCGTCGAAATCGGTTGGCCTGGCAGGCGTTTTCATCTCGGTGACCACCGTCCCCGCCGCGGGCAATATCGCGCTGGGCGTGGCCTTCGGCAATGGCTCGACCATCTGGGGGAGCGTGGCGCAGTTGCTGCTGAATGTGGCCGGGATGGCCTTGGCGGGCTGGGTCACGCTCGCGATTCAGCAGTCGGTGTGGTCGCGCATATCGGTGCGGCGGGCCAGGCATCTGGCCGCGCCGCGCCGCATGCTGTGAACCGGTGTCAGTGAACCGGTATCAGCCGACCGGTGTGGGCTCGTTGGTGCTCACACTTTTGGACTCGTCGTCATCGCCTTCCCGGCGATTGCGAATGATGCTGGTAATGAACGCCGCTCCGATGAACGCCACACCCACCAGACCGGTGACGACCTCGTTGACGTGCACGCCGATCGAGATCAGCAGGATGATCGACAGCGCGCCGATGGCCCAGTGCGCGCCGTGCTCCAGGTACACGTACTCCGACAGCGTGCCCTTGCGGACCAGGAATACGGTGATGGAGCGGACGAACATGGCGCCGATGAGGCCCAGGCCCAAGGCGATCAGGATCGGGTCGGAGGTGATGGCGAACGCGCCGATCACGCCGTCGAAGGAGAACGAGGCGTCGAGCACTTCCAGATAGAGGAACAGGAAGAAGCCAGCCTTGCCCGCCACCTTCACGGCTTCGGAAGGCCCGGAGGAGGATTCGCCCTCCTCCTCGGTGTGGAAGACCGAGCCGAGCCCGTCCACCAGGATGTAGGTGATCACACCCAGCACGCCCGACAGCAGGACGGTGCCCCGATCATCGCTGTCCGCAATGAATTCCGCGGCGATGATGATGGCGCCGAGGGTCAGGACCACCGAAAGCATGTCCAGCTTGCCGAGTTTGGCCAGTGGCCGCTCCAGCCAGCCGAGCCAGGTGACCTCGTGCTCCTCCAGAATGAAGTTCAGGAACAGCAGCAGCAGGAACGCGCCACCGAAGGCCGCGATCTGCGGATGCGCGTCGGTGAGCAGCTTCTCGTAGGAGGGGCTGCCGTCGGCGAAGGTGAGCGCGCCGTCGGCCGGCGGGTTCAGCGCCAGGTCGAAGGCCCGCTTCGGATCCAGGCCGGCGGTGACCCACACGATGCCCAGCGGGAACACCAGGCGCATGCCGAAGACGGCGATGAGCACGCCGACGGTCAGGAAGATCTTCTGCCAGAACTCGCTCATCCGTTGCAGGACACTGGCATTGATGACCGCATTGTCGAACGACAGCGACACTTCGAGGACACCCAGGATGGCGCACAGAGCCAGTCCTGTGACACCGCCGTATACGAATGCCGCTATGAGAGCCACCACCGAGACGATCATGGAGAGGCCGAAAATACGCACCGCAGAGGGCCTTTCGTAGTGCCGGTATCGATTCGATTTTCAGAGCAGTAAGCCGCACAGGGCAGGGGCTCGGGTGCCCGAGCCCCTGATGCGTGGAGACTTTGTTCGGTTAGACGTTCACGCCGAAGTCGCGCGCGATGCCCGACAGGCCGGAGGCGTAGCCCTGGCCGATGGCGCGGAACTTCCACTCGGCCCCGCTGCGGTACAGCTCACCGAAGACCATGGCGGTCTCGGTGGAGGCGTCCTCGCTGAGGTCGTAGCGGGCGAGCTCGGCATTGGTGGCCCGGTCGACGACCCGGATGTAGGCATTGCGGACCTGGCCGAAGCTCTGGGCGCGCGAATCGGCGTCGTAGATCGAGACCGGGAAGACGATGGACTCGATGGTCGGCGGGGTGTTCGCGAGATCGACATTGATGGTCTCGTCGTCACCCTCGCCCTCGCCGGTGAGGTTGTCGCCGGTGTGCACGATGGTGCCCTCCGGGGACTGCAGGTTGTTGAAGAAGATGAAGTGCTTGTCCGACAACACCTTCTTGTCGGCACCGGTCGCGATGGCGCTCGCGTCCAGATCGAAATCGGTCCCGGTGGTGGTCCGCACATCCCAGCCCAGCCCCACGGCCACGGCGGTCAGGTTCGGAGCCTGCTTGGTCAGCGAAACATTGCCGCCCTTGGACAAACTGACACCCATGCGGGAATCCCTTCCGTTCGAAAGCTTTCAAGCCTTGTGGTAGAGCTGCTTTACAGCGGCATGTCCGAATTGCCGGAGTCCGCAAGTACGACCCTAGTAGCTCACACCTGCCCTGCGCACGAACAAACCGAGGACATCGCGGGGGACAACCCTGTCTCACGACATGTCACCGGGTTCATCGTCACAGTCGCCCAGGATGTGAACGGCCACCTAACATCGGGGCGTGGCAGGCCGTAAGCGTGGATGGTTCCGGACCCCGGCGAGGGACACGGCGTGGGTGCAGCAGGCCCGGCAGGCGCTGACCGCTGCCTTCCTGGACATGGACACCCGGCAGAGCATTGCCGAGAATGCCGTCGCGGCCTCCGCGCAGATAGCGCCGGAGCGCGGTATGACCGCGCAGTGGGAGCGGGTGCGGGCGCGCTGCTATGACGCGGCGGGCGCCTATCTGGCCTTGAACGAGCGCTTGGACCAGGCCGAACGTGATGGAATCCCGGTGCCGCAGCCCGAGATCGACGCCCAGGTGCGGCGGCTCGCCGAGGCCGCGCGCGGGGTGGACGAGTTCTATCACGCCAATCAGGCGCACCTCGAGCACTCGGTGGCGCTGCTGTCGTCGGTGCCGCAGTTGGTCGCGCAGGTGCGGTCCGCGGCGCAGCAGGCCCGGCAGGCCGCCGATGCCTCGCCGTACGCCGGGTACCCCTCGGTGCGGCAGTATGCGGCGGCCGTGGATGAGGCTCTCGTCACACTCGAGGGAGCAGTTGCCGGTGGTGGGGCGGGGGTGGTGCGGCAGGCGGCGACCGAATTGGAGGCGCATACCCGATCGCTGTCAAGGGCCCTGGAAGAGGCTCCGGGCAAACAGCATTCGGCGAGCACCGCACTCGCCTCCGCGGGGACCCGGTTATCGGCCGTGCAGACCCGTACCGAACGCCTCGCGCCGGCGCGGTCCGCGCTGCTCCGAGAGTTCAACGCTGCAAGTTCCGCGGATTTGGCGAACAATGAGCGCCAAGCCCACCGAGCCATCGACGCCGCTGCTGCGGAACTGTCGAAAGCCCGGGCCGCCCTGCAGAACAACGACCCGGAGCAAACCCTTGAGTTGACCACATCCGCCCGCGGCCTCCTCGCCACCGCCGAGGAGCAGGCCGACGCCGTCACCGACCGGCTGAGCCTGCTGCGCGAGGTGCGAGCGCAGCCGCAGGAGAAGGCCAAAACCGTCCGGTTCAAACTGCGTGACGCGCAGATGCTGGCGGTGAACAGCGGACTTGTCGCCCAGTGGGGCTCGGTCCTGGATGCCCAGGCCGAACGCCTCGAACGGGCGGCGGGCGGACTGGTCGGACCACATCCGGACTACTGGGCCTACATCTCCGAACTGGATGCCATTTCCGGGTTTCTGACGGGTGTTGTCGACCGCATGCGCAAAACCGATAGATAGCCGACCGAACAGTAGGAGGAACGAGGGCCGATGACCGGAGTTATCACCACTTATCCGGGATTCGCGCCCATATCGCTCCGAAAACGGTTCCCGATGCGGCACTTCCGGCAGGTCCCCGGACCTGAGCTGCGACTGCTCTTCCATCAGCTGCCCGAACCCTTCGGCGGCTCCACCGACCGCGACCTGCTGTCCATGGCGCTCGGGGCGACGCTGTACGTGCCCGCGACCCGTCCCGATCTCACCGCCACCATCGTGCGGCGGGCCGAACGCGGTGTGTGCTCCATGGTCATCGATCTCGAGGACGCGGTCGCCGACCACGAACTGGAATTCGCGAAGAAGCAGGCCGCGCTCACCATCGAGGAGCTGGGCGCGGGTGTGGACCCGTATCCGCTGCTGTTCGTCCGGGTGCGCGATGCCGCCTCCGTCGGCGAGATCATCGATCAGCTCGGACCCGGGTCGGGAGCGCTCACCGGCTTCGTCTTCCCGAAATTCGACAGCGTTTCCGGCCTGGACTACCTCGCCGCACTCGATGCCGCGTCGGAACGCCTGGGTCGCACGCTCTTCGGCATGCCGGTGCTGGAATCACCCTCGCTGGTGCACCGGCAGACCCGCGATACCGAACTGCACCGCATCCAGTCGATGCTCTCCGCGCGCCGGGAACAGGTGCTCGCGGTGCGCATCGGAGCCACGGATATGTGCTCCACCTTCGGTATTCGCCGCGATCGCGATCTCACCATCTACGACGTGCGAGTGGTCGCCGACGTCATCGCCGATATCGTGAACTACCTCGGGCGTACGGACGGAACGGGATTCACCATCACCGGGCCGGTGTGGGAGTACTTCGCCGATCACGAGCGCATGTTCCGCCCGCTGCTGCGTACCTCGCCGTTCGCCGAGGTCGATGCGGTGCCGTTCCGGCAGTACCTGGTCAGCCGAGATCTCGACGGGCTGCTGCGGGAGATCACGCTGGACCGCGCCAACGGCATTCAGGGCAAGACGGTCATCCATCCCTCGCATGTGGCTGTGGTGCACGCACTTTCGGTCGTGACACACGAGGAGTACCTCGATGCGCTCGACATTCTGCGCGAGGACGTCGGCGGCGTCGCCGCCTCCGAATACCGCAACAAGATGAACGAGATGCGCCCGCATCGCAGCTGGGCCCGGCAAACGCTGCTGCGCGCCCGGGTATTCGGGGTCACCAATACCGGGGTGTCCTTCGTGGATCTATTGAAAGTGCTGGTGGCATCGTGACTTCCGCGCCCTGGGCGACCCGTGAACTCGGACTGGGAGTGCGCCACGGTGACTCCTATGTGCCCGCGGGCGACTGGAGTGTCCCGCTGCTCATCGAACCCGGACTGCGGCACAATAATCCGCGCCGGGCGCACCTGCTGATTTCGACCGTCCTGGGTAAGCACCTGCCCACCGATCCGCATCGGGTCATCGATGCCGGGAACCGGCTCGGCGATCTGGTGCGCGCCGCGCTCGGCGCGCACCAGATCGGCGAGGCGGGGGCGGGCGGAGAATCCGTGCCAGCCGTCGAGGTCGCTCGGGCAGGCGCTGAATCCGCTGCCTCGCAATCGAATCGGCCGGGCATCGGCGCGGTTGTTCTCGGGTTCGCTGAGACCGCGACCGGCCTGGGGCACATCGTCGCGGCGCGCATCGAAGCGCAGTGCTACCTGCACTCGACTCGGCGCGAGGTGCCGGAGGCCGAGACGCTCACCGGTTTCGAAGAGGGGCATTCGCACGCTACCTCGCATCTACTACAGCCCTCGCCCGCCGAGATCTTCCGCAACAACCTGCCGATGGTGCTGGTCGACGATGAGATCTCCACCGGCGCAACCGCTCTCGACGCCATACGCGCCCTGCACGCGTTCACCCCGCGCACCCATTACATCCTCGCGTCACTGGTCGATATGCGCACCGCGACGGACCGGCTCGCCTTCGAGGTGGCCGCCACCGAACTGGGCGCCCGCATCGACACCGTTTGCCTGGCCTCCGGCGAAACACTGCTGCCGGAGCACCTCGTCGAATCGGTTGCCGCCCTGCCCGACCCGGAACTGAACCCGATCGCCGCCACCCGCGGTCGCATCGCCCGGCTCGAACTCCCTTGGCCGTCAACTGTTCCCGAGGGCGGCAGACACGGCACGCTGCACACCGACACCCCTGCCTTCGATCTCGCGCTGTCCGGTGCGGTCGCCGCACTGCGCAACGGAATCTCCGACCTGCCATGGAGCAGCGTCGATTCCGATCATGCGCCCGCAGCGGCTGTTCACAGCGCGGATGACCGGAACCCTGCCGGGAGTGCGACGCTCGGTCGTGCCGATACGTCTGGACAGACTGATCTCGCGGCCGGACTTGTCGCAGGGCAGCCGGACGAGGAGGCATCGCCGCGTCCGGTGATCGTGCTCGCGCACGAGGAGTTCATGTATCTGCCTTTGCGGCTGGCAGCGGCGCTGGCCGACGGTGGCGTGCCGACCCGGTACCAGACGACGACGCGATCTCCGGCGTATGTGCTCGATGAACCCGGGTACCCGCTGCGGCGCGGATTCCGTTTCACCGCACCCGAACTCGGCGAGGACGCGCCGCGCTTCGTCTACAATGCGCAGTGGCCGGAGTCGGCCGCTGTCGACCCTGTGCTGCTGGTGGTCGTCGACGAGCCCGCCGATACCGAACGCCTCACCGGCGCGGGCGGTCTGATCGACGTGCTGACCGCCTCCGGCGCGGATGTCGTGCTGGCAGTGCTCTCCGGCGCTGACCCGCAGGCCCTGCACGCCGACCGCAGCCGACGTCCCGCGGTGGCAGGACACGCTCATCGTGATGCTGCCGCTCCGGATACGGCGCAGGCCAGGGCATTGCCGGAACCGTTGCGCGGGCCGGAGTTCGGGTCCTATGCGGCGGATGAGGTGTCCTGGCTGCTGAAAGATCTTTCCGAGGTGGACCTGGAAGCCGATGTGGCGGAACGGGAGCAGCGGATTCAGGCGGGGGACGCGCACTATGCGGAGTCGCTGCCTATCGAGTATCAGCCGGATGCCGCGTATCGGGAACTGTTCGAGCGGGTGCTGGACGAGAGTGCGGAGCGGCTGGCGCTGGCCGTGGCCACGGTTTCGGAGCTGGTGGTGGCGGAGCGCGGTGACGAGGTGGTGCTGGTTTCGCTGGCTCGGGCGGGTACCCCGGTGGGGGTGCTGATGCGGCGGTGGCTGCGGTCGCGGTCGCCGGGCCTGGAGATTCCGCACTATGCGGTGTCCATCGTGCGCGATCGCGGGATCGATGCGGTGGCGCTGGATTATCTTGCCCGGCATCATGATCCGGCGAATATCGTCTTCGTGGACGGCTGGACCGGCAAGGGTGCGATCACGCAGGAGCTCGCCGAGGCCTTGGACGCCTACCACGCGGCAGGTGGGGCGCGCTTCAATCCCGATCTGGCGGTGCTGGCCGACCCGGGGAGCTGTGTCAGCACCTACGGCACTCGCGACGACTTCCTCATCGCCTCCGCCTGCCTGAATTCCACTGTCTCCGGCCTGGTTTCGCGGACAGTGCTCAATGACACCCTCATCGGCCCGCGCGACTTCCACGGCGCGAAGTTCTATCGGGAACTGGCCGACGCCGATGTCTCCGGCCGACTACTGGATGCCGTCACCGCGGCCTTCGACACGGTGCGCCCGCAGGTGGCCGCGCAGCTGGAGTCCGTTCGAACCTCCGATCGCTCGCCCACCTGGGCGGGCTGGGCCTCGGTCGAGAAGGTCCGTGCCGCATACGGCATCTCCAGCGTGAATTTCGTGAAACCCGGTGTGGGAGAGACGACCCGGGTACTGCTGCGCCGGGTGCCGTGGCGGGTGCTGGTGCGGGAGGCCGACGCTCCCGAACACGCACACATCCGCATGCTCGCAGCCGCTCGCGACGTTCCCGTCGAGGTGGTTCCCGATCTCGCCTACGCGTGCATGGGCTTGATCAAGGATGTGCGCAACCAGTGACGGAGCGACGACGGCTGCTGCGCCGGGAAACACTGGTGGCGACCGACCTGGACCGCACCATGATCTACTCCCGCAATGCTTTCGGAGCCACCCCGGACCTGCCCGCACTCTGCGTCGAGCACTACGAGGGCGCACCCCTGTCGTATATGACCGATATCGCGGTCGACCGAATGGGCGCCCTCACCGGCGCGGCAGCGGTGGTGCCGACCACCACGCGAACCATCAAGCAGTTCAAGCGCATCGGCCTGCCTGGTGCGCCCTGGCGCTACGCCATCACCACCAATGGCGGCAATATCCTCGACAACGGCGTCCCCGATATGCGCTGGCGCACCGCCCTCGACGCCGAGGTCCGCACCACCGCCGCCACCCTCTCCCAGATCAGCGCCGAACTCCGCAGCCGCACAGCCGATTCCTGGGCTACGAGGTTCCGCATAGCCGACCACCTCTTCTGCTACCTGGTCGTCGACCTGGCGACTTTCCCCGCCGACTTCCTCGCCGAATGGGATGCCTGGTGCCGCCCCCGCGGCTGGTCCGCCTCCCAGCAGGGCCGCAAGATCTACACCATGCCCGCCGCCGTCTGCAAAAGCCGCGCAGTCGCCGAAGTCCGCCGCCGCCTTGTCGATTCGGGCGAACTATCCCCCGATTCCCGCCTACTCGCCGCCGGCGACGGCGCCCTCGACGCGGAAATGCTCCGCACCGCCGACGCCGCCATCCGCCCCCGCCACGGCGAACTCGAACAACTGAACTGGACCAGCCCCAACCTCACCGTCACCACCGCCACCGGCATCCGAGCCGGCGAAGAAATCCTCGACTGGTTCCTGAGCTCGAGCGCCCGCTGATTCCTTTTCGGCTACGGCCTGCGACGGGTGTCATTGCAGGAGTGGGCAATTGGACATCAATCCGCCTGAGCTACACGAGATGATTGCCCGATCACTCTGCGCGCCAAGGGTGTAGCCGGGGCAACCAGGCCGGGACTGCGGCGCGGTAGTGCTTGTATTGCGGGCCGTACCGCGCGGTGAGGGTGGGTTGTTCGTAGGTGAGGACGAACAGTGCGGTGGTGGCCCAGACGAGAGCGGCGTAGGCCAACAGGGGAAGCTGGCCCAACAGCAGCGATTGTCCGGCGATGATGGCGACGACGCCGAGGTACATGGGGTTGCGCACGTAGCGGTTGAAGCCGCTCACGACGAGAGTTTCGGTGGGCGCCAGCGGCGCGGGCGTGCCGGCCGCGCGGGCGAATTCGATGAAGGCGCTGAGCAGGGGGATCAGTCCGGCGACGATGACGACGGCGCCGGCGATCCGCGCGATGAGCCAGGGCTGATGGAATTCCCAGCGTGAGATCCACCAGGGAATGAGGCCGGTGACGGTACCGGGGGCGAGGACGAAGAAGGCGACGGTGCCGACGACGGCACTGGGTTTGCGCATGGCGACCACCTTGTTATGCAGGTTACCTGCCTAACTATAGGCAGGTAACCTGCATACTGTCGAGGTGTGAACCAGCATGATGTCGAGAGGTGTCAACAATGAACCAGCCGCTCATTGCGTTGCTGCGCGGCATCAGCGCGGCCATCGTCAGCGAACTCATCGTGACGCTGCATGCTGCCGGCTATCCCGATATCACCGCGGCCCACCATCCGGTGTTCTACAACCTCGACCTGGACGGCACGCGGCTTACCGCGCTGGCCGCCCGCGCCGGCATCACCCACCAATCGATGGGCGAACTCGTCACCGGTCTGATCGGGCTGGGTTACCTTGCGCGCCAGCCTGATCCGGCGGACGGGCGCGCGCGGCTGATCGTCCTGACCAGTAAAGGCCAGGGTGCTGTGCGCACCGCCCGCAAGGCTGTCGCCGACATCGACCAAGCCTGGTTTGCCCGGCTACGCGACGCTGGACTTCACGGTGATATCCAGGGCGCGTTCGCCGCCGCCCTTCAAGACGCACGAGCAACTCCGGCCTGGACCCCGGAAATCCCCGGCAAGAAGTGATCCCGAACCTTGTCGCCGGGGGCGGAGGGCCGAAGGTGCCGGGCCGTAGTGGGCCCGGCCGCAAATCAGCGCCAGGGGGTGAGGAGGGTGTTGGCTTGTTCGGTGAGGGCGTTTTGGAGGAAGGGGCCGAAACTTACTCGGGCTACGCCGGATTCGGCGAGGGCGGGGCGGTTGGCTTCGGCGGGGATGCCGATGGCGTTGATGGGGAGGGGGAGGTCGGTGCAGAGGGTGCGGAGGGTTTCGGGGTCGTGGCGGCCGACCGGGTAGAGAACGTCGGCGCCGGCTTCGGCGGCGAGACGTAAACGGGTGAGGGCGCTTTCGAGGCGTTCGGCGGGGGTGCCGGTGTCCTGACGCAGGAAGACGTCGGTGCGGGCATTGATCACGAAGTGGACGTCGGTGGTGTCGGCGGCCTGGCGGAGCTCCGCGACGAGGTCGGCGTGCTCTTGCGGGGTGCGGAGGCGGCCGCCCTCGCTGTGCACGGAATCCTCGATATTGAGGCCGACCGCGCCGGCGTCGAGCAGCCCGTTGATCAGGTCGGCGGGCTTCTGGGCGTAGCCGGATTCGATATCCACTGATACGGGGACGGTCACGGCGGCGGTGATCTCGCGAATGCGGGCGGTCACCTCGGTGAACGTCATCCCCTCCTTGTCCTCTTTGCCGAGGGAATTCGCGAGCGGGTGGCTACCGACGGTCAATGCCGAGAAACCGGCCTCCTGCACCAGTTTCGCCGACCAGGCATCCCAGACCGTCGGCAGAATCACCGGATTGCCGGGCTGGTGGAGTCCGAGGAATGTGACTGCTTGCTCCTTCAGGGTCATGCCCACGATCTTGCCCCTGTCCCTCGGCAGGCGAAAGGAGGTCAGGTCACCGGCCCTCGAGGCGGTCATCGGCCGGGCTCCGGGCGAGGCCCAGCGTTATCCAGGCGAATCCACCTGGACCGGCGCGTCCTTCAGTGTCCAGAGGTCGAAGCGCGCACGATCTCGATGGCCGCAGCCGCTTCCGGGCCGAGCGCCGATACCTCCAATTGGTGGCCGGACAGCAGGCCGAGGGTCAGCACTCGGGTCAGACTGTCCGCCGGGACCGGGCCCGCGCCGGTGGTCGCATTGCGGAGTTCGACATCGGCATCGATATCTCGCAGGGCCGCTACCAGTTCGGCGGCGGGGCGGGCGTGCAGGTCGTGCTCGTTCGTCACCTCGATCACGGCCACGGTGCGGGGTGCGGTGGTGGCCGGCGGTGCGATCGAATCGGAGGGCGCAGGGGATTCGCCTTCGGGATCATCCAGCCGTGTCAGCACACCGAGCTGTGTTCGCTTGGCGGTCAAGGCGTGTTCGGCCTCCTGCGCCACCTTCTCCAGGTCTGCGCCGCTGCCCGCCATTGCCAGGGCGGCGACCAGGCCCTCCACGAACGGCGCGGCGCACAGTCGGACCCGAACCGGGGTCTCCAGGAGATCGACCGCTGTTTCGGCGGAGAGCACCGCGCTGCCGAGATCCATGAGGACGAGGACGCCGTCACCGCTGTCGGCCGCGGTAATGGCCTCGGCCACGGCGACCGCATCCGTGCCGAGGCTGTTGTCGTATGAGCCGGCGGCGATTTCGATGTGCACCGCCTGCGCGGGCAACAGCTCGGTGGCCAGCGCAACCGCCGCTCTGGCGAGGGGACGGCTGTGCGAGACGACGACCAGGCCGATCATCGCAGGGCCTGCCGGGCGGCGAGCACCAGCAGCGCGGCGCTGGTCGCACCCGGATCCTGGTGTCCGACACTGCGTTCGCCGAGATAGGACGCGCGGCCCTTGCGAGCGAGCAGGGAAGTTGTTGCGTCCCTGCCGGATTCGGCGGCTGCGACCGCCGCATCCAGCGCTTCGGCCGGGGCGGCACCCGCCGCGACCTGCTTGTCGAGCGCATCCACGGCGGGGGAGAGGGCATCGATCATGGTCTTGTCGCCGAGTTCGGCTTTGCCCCGGGCAATCACGCCGTCGAGCCCGGCACGAAAGGCGCGCGCGAAATCGGCTGTCTCCGTATCGGGTTGAATCGCACCGGCGAACCGCAGGAAGAACGTGCCGTACAGCGGACCACTCGCGCCGCCGACGGTGCGAATGAGCACCATGGCGGTCTGCTTGCACACCTCGGCCGCTGTCCCGCCCACATCTGAATCATCCAGCGCCGCAACGGCCGCCGACATCCCGCGCTGCATATTCGTGCCGTGGTCGGCATCGCCGATGGCGGCGTCGAGCGCCGTCAGCTCGTCGGCGTGCGCATCGATCAGAGCCGCGAATCCGCGCACCCAGGCCCCCGCATCCACCGTCATCAGATCCCCCATCGCAGTGCTGGAGTGCGGACCGGTGCGTCCCACAGCGCGGTGAGCTCCTCGTCGAGCCGCGTCAGCGTCACCGAGCAGCCCGCCATATCCAGCGAGGTGATGTACGAACCCACCAGCGAGCGGACGACCTCGACGCCGTGGCCGCGCAGCAGGCGGGACACCTCGTCGAACATGAGGTACAGCTCGATGAGCGGGGTGCCGCCCATGCCGTTGACAAAGCAGAGCACCCGATCACCCTGGGCGAACGGCAGATCCGCGAGGATCGGCTCGACGAGCATGGCGGCGATCTCCCGCGCCGGAGCCAGCGGCACCCGCCGCCGTCCGGGCTCACCGTGAATGCCGACGCCGATCTCCATCTCGGTCTCGCCCAATTCGAAGGTCGGATGACCGACGGCGGGCACCGTGCCCGAGGTCAAGGCCATGCCCATGCTGCGCGATTCACTGTTCACCCGCTCGGCGATGCGCGCCACCTCGGTCAGCGGCCGGCGCTGTTCGGCGGCGGCCCCGGCCATTTTCTCCAGGATCACGGTGGCGCCGACACCGCGGCGACCTGCGGTGTACAGGCTGTCCTGCACGGCCACATCGTCGTTCACCACCACCGACGCCACCTGCGCGCCGGTCTCGGCCGCGGCGAGTTCGGCGGCCATCTCGAAATTGAGCACATCGCCCGTGTAGTTCTTGACGATGTGCAGCACCCCGGCCCCGGCATCCACGGCGGTGGTGGCCGCCAGAATCTGGTCCGGCACCGGGGAGGTGAAAATCTCCCCGGCACAGGCGGCGTCCAGCATGCCGTGGCCGACGAACCCGGCGTGCAGCGGTTCGTGCCCGGACCCGCCCCCGGAGACCAGGCCCACCTTGCCCGCGACGGGCGCGTCGGCGCGCACCACAACCCGTTGTTTCGCATCGACCCGCAGCTCGGGATGGGCGGCGGCCATACCCGCGAGGGCGGCGTCGACCACGTCGGCCGGATCATTGATCAGCTTCTTCACCGAATTCTCCCCTCGGAAGGCCCGGTTCGCACGGCTGCAGCCAGCCTCGCACCCCGGCGCGCCGACAGTGCCTGTTTCGGGCTATTCGGCAGTGGCGTCGCTATTCGGCGGTGTCCTATTCGGAAGTCTCGTGCTCCAGCGTGCGTGCCAGTTCGATATCGGTGACCAGCTGCACCATGAGTTCGCGTAGTTCGCAGTCCGGCAGATGGTGGGCGGCGAATTCGAACGGCTCCGACACATCGAGTCCGCCGCGCGTGGCCTCCAGAATCACCCACGGGATACCGACATCGGCCACTCCCAGTTGATCTCGCACCAGGTCCGCGGTGTCGTCGACCAATCCGGTACGGGCCGATACCGCCGCCGTCATCTGCTCGTCGAGTTCGACCCGCCGGGCCTCCAGCGCGCCCATATCCGCGCCGATCTCCTGCGTCACGGTGGTGCGGACGGACCCGTCGTCGAATACCTGGAAACCTTCATTGACTGCCGTTGTGCCCAGCGCGATCTCGGCCTCGGCAAGATCGGGCAGGGAGCGCAGGCAGTCCAGCACCGCGTCCAGGGCTACGACCAGGCGATCTCGAATCTCACGGCGGTGCAGCAATTCCCGCTCGGCCTGTTCCCGCTCGGTGAGGACCTGCTCGACCGCACGGCCGATCTGGAAGGCCATGGCCGTCGATTCCGGCGCCCAGCCGCCCTGCGGTACGAATTCCCCTTCACCGGGAGTAATGGTGTCGAGGAAGCCATTTACCGCATCGAGCAGATCCTCCAACTGGGCTCTGGACACGGCTGGATGCCGGAAGGCGCGCAGATACTTCTCGTGCCCTTCCGCCGGCTCGACCTCACCGCTACTCACGCGATCGATACTGCCATGGGCAGGCGGCGGACAGCCGTAATGTCAGCAAACTTTTGGCGTGCCCTGACTGGTGTAGGCACTCAGTCGATCTGAAGTCGAACTCGAGGGTCAGCAAATTCGCGGCATCAATGGTTTGGTTGCTATTCTGGAAGGAACGCGAATAACGGTTTGTGCAGATCGGTGCCGTGGGCATAATTCTTGCCCGGAACATTATCGCTCCCAACGAGATTCATCGGATTCGGAAATGGCCCTCATCGCAGACTCTCAGCTTCCTCACCGAGGCTCCCAGGTGCCCGGCGCTCCCGCCGGCACCGTGCGGCTCCACGGCCGGACCGGCTCGGCAGCCGAACGCATTGCGCCAGCTCAGCGCGGTTTCAAGTTCAGCGTGCACATTCCCCCGGGCAGTCGTGAGCGACTGCGCATCGACCACCACCGGGTCGGCGATTTCTCGTAGAGTGGCTCTGTCAGCACCGACGAGTGAAGGGTCGACCTTGGCCGCAGCATTGGTGAAGGGCCAGAACGGTCCTTTGAATGTCAACGATGTGGTGATCAGCGTGCAGATCGCCGCACCCGCGGATCTGTCCGCGCTCCTGGTCACCGAGCACGGCAAGGTTCGGTCCGATGCCGACTTCGTGTTCTTCAATCAGCCGAACGGGCCCGGGGTGAAGTTGCAGCCCGGTGCGTCCGGTCAGCCCGCCGCCCTGGTGATTTCGCTGGCCGCGGTGCCCGCCGATATCGAGCAGATTCGCGCGGTCGTCACCCTCGACGAGCCCGGGAGCAATTTCGGCGGCATCGCCCCGGCTGTCGCCAGGGTCGCCGATACCGGCGGAAACACCCTGTTCGAGTACCGGATCGAGGGACTGCAGGCCGAATCCATCGTCATTGCGCTGGAAGTCTATCGGCGGCAGGGCAGTTGGAAGGTGCGCGCGGTCGGCCAGGGCTATGCGGGCGGATTCGGTGCGCTGGTCACCGATCACGGTGTGCAGGTGAGCGAGTCGCAGTCCGCTGCGCCCGCCGCCGCGCCGGCCGCGCAATACGCGCCCGCGGCGGGCTATCCGCCGCCTCCGCCGAACCCGCAGTTCGCGCCGACCGGTGGTTATCCGCCGCCCGCCCCGGCCGAATTCTCGCCCACCGTCGGTTATCCGACGGCCGACCCCAACGAGGGCTATTCGGCGCCCGGCGCCTATCCGCCCCAGGGTCCGGGGTATCCGCCTCAGCCCCAGGGGTCGGGGTATCCCCCTCCGCCGCAGGGCTATCCACAGCAGGGCTATCCGCCCCCGCCCGGATACGGATCCGGCCCGGGGCAGTCCCCCGCACCGGCCGCCGATCGTGATCTGCCGAACAACCACGCCGTCAGCCTGGTCAAGGGTCAACGCATCAACCTGCGTAAAGAGGGCGGCGCGGCCCTCACCTACGTGAAGATGGGGCTCGGCTGGGACCCGGTCAAGCGTGGCGGCATGTTCGGAAACCGCGCTCCCGACGTCGATCTCGACGCCTCGGTGGTGATGTTCGCCGGTGCGAGTCCGGTGGATGTCGTCTACTACGGCAGCCTCGCCTCCAAGGATGGCTCCGTGCGCCACCAGGGCGACAATCTCACCGGTGAGGGCGATGGCGACGACGAGGTCATCCTGGTCGACCTCACCCGCCTTCCCGCGCAGGTCACCACCCTGGTGTTCATTGTGACCTCCTACAAGGGGCACACCTTCGAACAGCTGGCGAATGCCTTCTGCCGCTTGGTCGACGGCACCAACAATGCCGAACTGGCGCGCTTCACCCTGCCCGGCGGCGCGAACTTCACCGCCATGGCCATGGCCAAGGTCTACCGCCCGAACGGCAGTCAGGAATGGAAGCTCGAAGCGATCGGTGAGGGTTTCCAGGCCAAGCATCCGGGCGAGGCGGTACCCCAGCTCGGCCGCTTCCTGAAGATCTAGGTCCGGCAGACACCAGAGTCAACTCGGCCCCGCACTCGGAATGAGTGCGGGGCCGAGTCCTGCCGGGCTAAGTGGCGGTGACCAATGTTCTCGGCCGCAGCAGCGGCGGCAGCCACGGATGCTCCGGATCGGGTGCGCGATCCAGCAGCCCACCGCCGGGGTCGTCCGCGCCGTCCCGGCGCACCGGATCGTGTTCGGGCCGGTAGATCTGTCGAATCACCAAGAAGCACAGGGCGATCACCGTGAGATCGCGCAGCGCGACGGTGGTGGTGAACCACTGCTCGGGCAGGCCCTTACGGTCGGTGCCCAGGTAGTAGTACATGCGCGGTACCCACACCAGTGCGTCGATGGTCATCCACGCCAAGAGGATTCGCCGCTGCGGTAGCGCCAGCACGGCAATCGGCACCAGCCACAGCGAATACTGCGGGCTCCACACCTTATTGGTCAGCAGGAAGGCCGCGATCACCAGAAAAGCCAACTGCGCCAGGCGGGGTCGGCGGGCGGCGGTCAGACCGATCCAGCCGATGCCCGCGCACGCGATGACGAACAGCAGCAGCGACACCAGATTCAGAATCGTCGGTGTATCCGTGGATTTGAGCACCCCGTCGAAGCCCTGCCAGCCGGTGAACGAGCTGATCACGTTGTAGACCGAATCCGGGTCGGCATGGCGATCGGTATTGAGCCGGAAGAACTCTCGCCAGCCCTGGTCGTACAGGACGGCAATCGGCGCGTTCACCGCCAGCCAGGTGATCACCGCCGCAGCCGCCGCTGCACCGCCGGCCCGTAGCGGTCGCAGACCGCCCCAGCGCGAATCGTCCTCGCCCAGGCGCTCGGCCCGCAGGCACAGAATGAGAATCGGACCCAGCAGTAAGAGCGGATACAACTTGGTGGCGCCGCCGAGCCCGAGCAATATGCCCGCCAGCACCGGCCTGCGCCGCGCCCAGGCCAGCAGGCCGGCGGCCGCGAAAGCCGTTGCGAGCGTGTCGAAATTGGTGAACGCGTGCACCAGCACCAGGGGCGAGAGCGCCACCAGCCCGGCATCCCACACCCGCCGCCCCGCCAATTGCGCTGAGGCCCACACTGTCACCAGCCACGCCAGGGCCAGGCCGACCGCGACCACATTGAAGTAGATGACCACCTCGAGCGCGCCCGGGAGCGGAGATTGCTTCCACGCCTTGGCGATTCCCATGGCCGCGTACTGGTAGAGACCCGACAGCACCGGATACTCCATGTACCGGACCTGCGGCTTACCGTCCGCGCTGAAATCGGTCCACTGCTTCTTGTACGGGAACGCGCCCTCGTTCAAATGCTCTGCGCCGTAGAGCGGCACCGTGTCCGAGTAGCACATGGCCACGTACTGGCGGCCGTTGTTCCAATCCAGTCCCAGCACGCCGTCGGCATCGGGACGCTGCTGAATACAGCCCGCCTTCCCGAACCAGCTCAGCGCGAGGAACAGCACCGCGAAGGCCATGAGCACCCGCATGGGCGTCCAGAACCGGACCCGGCCGATCACCGCGTGATCGCCGACCGGGCCGCCGATCAGATCGCACAGCTGCGCGGTCAGGGTATCGGTGCGGCTCGGCTTGTCCCGGTCGTCCACCGACCGCAGATCCGCGGCGAGCGGCGAGGGGGAGACGTACGACAGCTGCGATGCGCCACCGGCCGACTCGCCACTCGCGGTCGGCCGGTGCTCCACTTCCTCGATCACGGCTCGAGGCTACCGACTACGCGGGGACCCGTTGCCGTTGCCGTTCCCATTTCCATTGCCGTAACCGCCGTTTCCGTAACCGTTCGCATTGGGCGTGGTGGTCACGGCGGCGCCGCCGTCGGCCGGTGCGACGGGCTGCCCGGGCAGCGGACCCGCGCCGGGATCCTGCGACTGCTGTTGCTGCGGCTGTGAGCGCTGCTGGTTCTGCGGATTCGGCGCCAGACCGGGCACCGGAATCGTGATACCGGGCAGGATCTCCACCTGACTCTGGGTGACCACCGGCGGCAGCACCGGCGCCTCCGTGGTCGAGGGCGCGGTGTACGGCGCGGACCACGAGGGCACACCCGCCTGCCCGTTGATCGGGGCCGGCTTGGGGAACTTGCTGTTCGGCACGCCCTTCAGCGCACCGTCCATGGTGCCCTTCCAGATATCGGCGGGCAGACCGGAACCGTAGATCTGAACACCGTTGGCATTGCGCAACTTCACGCCCTGTTCGGTGCCGACCCATACCGCCGTCGACAGCTCCGGGGTGAAGCCGACCATCCAGGCGTCGCGGTTCTCATCGGTGTCGCCGAGCTGGTTGGTACCGGTCTTGGTCGCGGATTCGCGGCCGTTGGCCAGGTTGTGATTGCGGGAGTACGCCGCGATGGGCTTCATGGCGTCGGTGACATTGTCGGCGACCGCCGCGGCGACACGCTGCTCGCCCGCGACATCGCCGCGATCCAGCAGCACCGTGCCGTCGGAGGTCACAACCTTCTGCACCAGGTGCGGTGCGTGATAGACGCCCGAGGCCGCGAAGGTGGCGTACGCGGACGCCATATCGAGGGCCCGCACCTGGTACTGCCCCAGCACGATGCCGTTGTTGGGGCCGCTGCCGTCCGCCTCGGTGAGCGACTTGCCCACGCCCGGAATGTTTTCCGGGATGCCCATCTTGTGCGCCATATCGGCGATCTTCTGCGGGCCGTTGCCCGGCATATCCAGCTCCATGCGGTAGAAGCTGGTGTTCAGCGATCGCTTGAGCGCCTCGGCGATGGTGCAGGTGCCGCAGGTCTCATTGGCGACGTTGCTGATCTTGATGCCGTTCACGGTGACGGCCGAGGAGTCGTACATCGTCGAGAGCGGCTTGCCCATCTCCAGGTTCTCGGCCAGGCCGAACACCTTGAACGAAGAGCCCGGCGGCAGACCGGCATTCGCGAAATCGAAGCCCTGACCGTCGGAGCCGCCGTAGTACGCGCGCACCGCGCCGGTCTTCGGATCCACCGAAACCACCGCGGTGCGGAGGATGTCGGGTTCGCCGTCCATGGTCTTGTTGACCGAGTCGATGGCCGCCTGCTGCGCCTTCGCATCGATGGTCGTGGTGACCTGCAGGCCTTCGGTATTCAGCTCCCGCGAGCTGATGCCGGCGGCCTCGAGCTCCTTGAGGACCTGCGTCTTGATCAAGCCCTCCGGGCCGCTGTCGAGCGTATTGTCACCCGCGGCCTTGGCGCCCGAAATCACCTGCGGATACTGCATACCCGCGCGATCGGAGGCCGAGAGATTGCCGCCGGACACCATGCCGTCGAGCACATAGTTCCAGCGCTGCTGCGCACCCTTGGGATTCTTCTCCGGATCCAGATTGGACGGCTGCTGAATCGTGGCGGCCAGCATGGCGCCCTCGGCGACATCCAGGTCCGAGACCTTCTTGTCGAAGTAGGCCTTGGCCGCCGCATTGATGCCGTACGCGCCGCGACCGAAATAGATGGTGTTCAGGTACGCGGTGAGAATGTCGTCCTTGGACCACTGCCGCGCCATCTTGGCCGAGATCACCAGCTCGTGCATCTTTCGGGTCAGCGAGTGTTCGTCACCGACCATCGAGTTCTTCACATACTGCTGGGTAATCGTGGAACCACCACCGGCACTGGCCTTGCCCATCACATTGTCGCGTGCGGCGCGGACGAAGCCGGAGATGGAGAAGCCCGGATTGGTGTAGAAGTCGCGATCCTCGGCGGCGATCACCGCATTGCGCAGGGTCGGCGGAATCTGATCGATGCTCACATCGGACCGGTTGCCGTCCGGCGGAACGACTTTGGACAGCACCGTGGTGCCGTCGGCATTGAAGATGGTGGCCACCTGATTGGTCTTCAGGTCACCGGGCTTCGGCACGTCCACGGTCGAATAGGCAACCAGGAACGCGGTACTCGGCGCCACGATGAACAGCGCCATGCAGATGTAGAGGACGCGCCGGACGATCTTCCACGTCGAACGCTTCTTCGGCCGGCGACTTCCGCCACCGCCGCCGGGACCCTCACCACCGGGACGCCGCGGCGGCGGACCCGACGGCGGGCCGCCCTGCACTCGCCGCGACGCGCCGGAGTCCGAACCCGGCAACTGGCGGGTGCGGTCGTCGGCAGGGCGCGGACGCGTTCCGGCGCCTGCACCTCCCGCCGCCCGATTCGCCACTCGCGGAGTGCGATCGGCGGCCCGCTCGGCGCGGTCGGAGGTGGCGGCGCGCTGAAGATGTTCCGGCACAGCCTGCCTGGAGCCGGTGTTCACCACCTGCGTGGCATCGGAGCCGGCGCGCGGCGGCGGCGGTCCGGGACGGCGCGGCTGTCCGCCCTGCGGCGGCAGGGGTGCGCGCGGCGGTTGCCCGCCCGGGGCGCGCGGCGGCAGTCCGCCCGGACCGGGCGCCGGTCCACGACCGGGAACAGGACCCTGCCCCTGACGCGGAGGCAGCGGCTGACGTGCCCCTGGCGGCGGCCCGCCCGGTCGAGGCGGCGGGTAGCCGCCGGGGCCGGGTTGCGAACCGCCACGCTGGGGGCGGCCGCCTTGCGGTCCGTCGTCATAGGGCGATGTCACAGCCTGGCTCTCCAATAACTACTCGGTACGGTCCTTGCTCGATGCGGCCGGAAAGGCCGCGCGGGCACACGTGTGCCCGCCAAGTCAGCAGTCGTCGTGGTCCTTCACTCGGCCGCGCGGCGGCGGTTGCCGGTACGGCGGCGCCCCGGCGCCGGGGTCTGGCCCACCACATAGGACTGCACCAGATGATTCCAGCTGCAGGTCCGGCATACCTCGACCACATGCACCGAGAACTCCTCGCGAGACTCGGCCAGCCGGATCAACTCCTCCGGCGTGCGGGCGGAGCCGGCTACCGGGCCCAGCCCGTCACCGTAGACCCACGATACGAGAGTCAGCTGCTCTTTCCGGCAGATAGGGCATGTGACCTCGCTCCCGCGTCCGTGGAACTTCGCCGCGCGCAGGAGATACGGGTTCGCGTCACAGACTTCGGACACGTCCACGCGTCCGGCATAGACGTCGGCCAGCAGCGACCGGCGCCGAAGCGCATAGTCCACTACCTGCCGCTGTATTCGCACGCGTCCCAGAGTACTTGCGGGGTAGCGGACCCCGCACGCCCCAGCGTGACTCTCAGGGTTCCGTCAGGCGCCGACTGCTCCGGGAGTGCACGAAAACTATATCGGCGCGATATAGTTTGGAACTGCATCCATCGGTTAGGTCTGAAAAGAACAGTCAGGAGGGGGTGAGGCCCGGTGCTCGAGTTGGCAATCCTCGGGCTGCTCCTCGAATCGCCCATGCACGGCTATGAGCTGCGCAAGCGATTGACCGGTCTGCTCGGCCCCTTCCGGGCTTTCTCCTACGGGTCGCTCTACCCGACCCTGCGGCGTATGCAGGCCGACGGTCTCATTGCGGAGGAGAGTCCGCAGGGGTTGGCAACACGCCGTGCGCGGCGGGTCTACCAGCTGACTGACACCGGCCGGGAGCGGTTCGCCGAGCTCCTGGCCGATACGGGACCACAGAACTACACCGACGACGGCTTCGGCGTTCATCTGGCTTTCTTCAGCCGCACCCCCGCGGAAGCGAGAATGCGGATCTTGGAGGGGCGCCGGAGGCAAGTCGAGGAGCGCCGAGAAGGACTGCGGGAGGCGATCAAACGAGCCAGCGGGCAACTGGATCGCTACACCCGCCAGCTCCATCAACTCGGTCTCGAATCAAGCGAGCGCGAAGTGCGCTGGCTCAACGAGTTGATTGCTGCGGAGCAATCGACGAAGGCGGCACCACAGAAAGAGGGAAATATCGGCCATGAGTGAAATCAACACGGCTGAGGGCGCCATCGAAGTTCGCGTGGCCATCGTAGGTGTGGGTAACTGCGCATCGTCCCTGGTTCAGGGCGTGCAGTACTACAAGGACGCGGATGAGACCGCGACTGTGCCCGGCCTGATGCACGTCAAGTTCGGTCGCTACCACGTTCGCGATGTGAAGTTCGTCGCCGCGTTCGATGTCGACGCCAAGAAGGTCGGTTTCGACCTCTCCGACGCGATCTTCGCCAGCGAGAACAACACCATCAAGATCTCCGATGTGCCGCCGTCCGATGTGACCGTGCTGCGCGGCCCGACCCTCGACGGCATCGGCAAGTACTACGCGGAGACCATCGAGCTCTCCGAGGCCGAGCCGGTCGATGTGGTTGCCGCACTGAAGGCCGCCAAGGTCGACGTGCTGGTTTCCTACCTGCCGGTGGGTTCGGAAGAGGCCGACAAGTTCTACGCGCAGTGCGCCATCGACGCGGGCGCTGCCTTCGTCAACGCGCTGCCGGTGTTCATCGCCTCGGATCCGGTGTGGGCCAAGAAGTTCACCGACGCGGGCATCCCGATCGTCGGCGACGACATCAAGTCCCAGGTCGGCGCGACCATTACGCATCGCGTGATGGCCAAGCTGTTCGAGGACCGCGGTGTGCAGCTCGACCGCACCATGCAGCTGAACGTCGGCGGCAATATGGACTTCAAGAACATGCTCGAGCGCGAGCGCCTGGAGTCCAAGAAGATCTCCAAGACCCAGGCTGTCACCAGCAACCTGAAGAAGGATCTGGGCGCGGGCAATGTGCACATCGGCCCGTCCGATCACGTCGGCTGGCTGGACGACCGCAAGTGGGCGTACGTGCGTCTCGAGGGTCGCGCCTTCGGTGACGTGCCGCTGAACCTGGAGTACAAGCTCGAGGTGTGGGACTCCCCGAACTCGGCCGGCATCATCATCGACGCCGTCCGCGCCGCCAAGATCGCCCTCGATCGCGGTATCGGCGGACCGGTCATCCCGGCTTCGGCGTACCTGATGAAGTCCCCGCCGAAGCAGCTGGCCGACGACATCGCCCGCGAGCAGCTCGAAGCGTTCATCATCGGCGCCGAATAAGCCGAACCCGAGGCAACTCGGAGCAGGTGAGGGAAGCCCGGTCGGGCCGACTCTCGGGAACTTTCAGGGCAGGCCCCGGAATCCCCGAAGTGGTTGGTGCGACCGGGCTTTGCCGTAGGCGACCCGCCCGGCCGTCGCGAGCAAGGGCCTGCCGCAATGCAATTGGGGCACGACCAGCTCCCCCAGCAGCAGTGCCGCCCCGCGATGTAATCGCGGGGCGGCACTTTGCTTTTCGACTGGTCGGTCTCGGGCTAGTCGAGGGAGACGTAGACCTCGACGGAGGTCGGCCCGGTGTAGCGCTCGATCTCCGCGGTGTGGGATCGGGTGATGGTTCCGGCGTTTTCGGCCTTGGCGACCTTGGCCCAGGCGGTGCGGAGCAGGTCGTAGGGCTTGTCGGAGACCACGAATTTGGCGTAGCGCCCGGTCGGGATTCGGGTGAGGACGTCGCCGATGTCGAGCTGGTCGAGTCCGGCCAGTTCGTAGCCGAGTACCGCTACGGCATGGTCGTTCTGGCCGATATACGCGGCGACGCGTTCCACCTTCTTCTCGCGGGCCAGGTAGCGGTCCCAGGTGAAGTTGACCAGATCGAGGTCGCGTGCGGTGACTTCCCGGCCGGTGAGGGGGATGGTGAGCCCGCCGATGAAGAACGCGTCTAGGGTGATGATCTCGAAATCCACGGCCTCTATCCCTCCGCGCCGGGGTGCAGCGCGACGAAAACCTCTACGGTCCGGGGGTCCGGATACCGTTCGAAATCCCCGGTATACGCGCGGACCAGCGTGCCCGAGGCCTCCAGATCCCACACCGTGCGCCAGACGGAGGCGATGGTGTCGCCCAGATTCTCGCCGGTGCGGGTGAACAGCGCGAAAGTACCCGCGGGGACGCGCGCCAGCACATCGCCGGGCAGCAGGTCGTCCAGGGTCTCGCACTTGTAGCCGACGATATGGGTCAGATACGAGCCGATCTCGGGCGCGTGATCGACATATGCGGTCGCGGGTGGTCCGGGCAGGCTGCGCGAGAGGTTCTGTTTCCAGGCTTCCTCTACTTTGGCGCGGCGCGGCCCTTCGACAGCCAGCGCCGGGCTGCGTAGCACCGTTCCGGCCACCAGCGTTTCGTGGCGTTCAACAACATTGAAATCCACCGGCGTCGCCCCTAAGTCTCGTGCTGTCTCCGACCCCACCCTGCTCCCAACCCGCATCCTGCCACCGATGTCCGGAGTCGATGGCACCGGTGGCCGATTCCACAATATCCGTGGCCGGGGGCGGATGGGTCCGGTAGTCGCGATTCATGATCAACAACTCTGTGGCTAACCGGGAACCGGGATGCTGAGGCCGGGGAAGATCTCCACCTGCCGTGGCGCCGGGGCGGGTGGAATCACCACCACCGGATCCTGTGCCGGCCCCGGAGCGGGGTTGAGAATGTCGTAATTTCCACTGGCGGGCGGCGCGCCGGGCAGCGGATTCGAATTCGGGAACTGCTCGATCGGGGTGCCGTCCAGCGCGCCGTCCATGGTCTGCTTCCAGATGTCCGAGGGCAGGCCGGAGCCGTAGATGGCCGATCCGCGCGCGGTGTGAATCGGTTGCGACTGTTCGGTTCCCACCCATACGGCGGTGGAGAGCGAGGGGGTGAATCCGACCATCCAGGCATCCTTGTTCTGTCCGGTGTCGCCCAGTTGGGTGGTCCCGGTCTTGGCGGCGGAGGGTCGCCCGGCCGCGAGATTGTGATTATTGGAGTAGGCGGCGATCGGCAGCATGGCCTGCGACACGGTATCGGCCACCGAGGCCTGGATGCGCTGTTCGCCCTGCTGCGGGTCGGCCCCGCGATCGAGCAGCACCCGGCCGTCGCCGGTGGTCACCTTCTGCACGAAGTAGGGCGCGCGGTACGTGCCGGACGCGCCGATGGTGGCGTAGGCCGAGGCCATATCGATCGGCCGCACCGAATACGCGCCCAGCACGATGGCGGGCAGCGGCGCGGCGCCGTCCTCGGACAGCGATTTACCGGCGACACCGGGAATCTGATCCGGAATGCCGGCCTGATGTGCCGCATTGGCAATGGCTTTCGGGCCCTCGAACAGGCTCTGGGTCAGCCGGTAGAAGCTGGTGTTGAGCGATCGCTTGAACGCCTCGCTGAGCGGGCAGGTGCCGCAGGATTCGCCGCCGACATTCTGGATCTTCTCGCCGTTGACGGTGACCGGCGCGCTGTCGAGCGGGTAGGACATGGTGATGCCCTGCTGCAGCGCCGCCAGCACCGCGAAAGTCTTGAAGGCGGAACCGGTTTGCAGCGGCGCCTGCGCGAAGTCCATGCCGATGCCGTCGGGGCCGCCGTAGTAGGCGCGCACCGCGCCCGATCGCGGATCGACCGACACCACGGCGGTGCGCAGTTCACCCGGCTGCCCGCCCATCACAGTGCCGACGGCATTGAGCGCGGCCTGCTGGGCGCGGGCGTCGATGGTGGTGATGATCTGCAGCGCACCGGTATTGAGTTCCTGCTCGCTGATGCCGGAGGAGCGCAGTTCGCGCAGCACCTGGGTGCGGATGAGTCCTTCCGGACCGCGCGGAATGCTGTCGTCCATCTGGGTGGCGGGGACGATGACCGGGAATTGGACTGCGGCGCGGTCGTTCTTGGTGAGCGCGCCCATGGTCACCATGCCGTCCAGCACATAGGTCCAGCGGGCGCGCAGCTGATCCAGATGGGTTTCCGGGTCCAGCAGCGAGGGGGTGCGCACCACGGAGGCGAGCACCGCACCCTCGGCGACGGTCAGTTCCGGTACCGGTTTGCCGAAGTAGGCCTTGGCGGCGGCGGAGATGCCGTACGCGCCGCGGCCGTAGTAGATGGTGTTGAGGTAGGCGGCGAGAATGTCGTCCTTGCTCCATTCGCGGGACATCTTCGCGGAGATGATGAGCTCGCGCATCTTGCGGCTCAGGGTCCGTTCGGAACTCAGGAAGGCGTTCTTCACATACTGCTGGGTAATCGTGGAGCCGCCGCCGGCGTCTTCCTTGCCGAGCAGATTGTCCCGGGCGGCGCGGGCGAAGGCCGCGGTGGAGAAGCCGGGATTGCTGTAGAAGTTGCGATCCTCGGCCGAGAGCATGGCCAGGCGCACCGATTCGGGGACGTCGGTCAGCGGTACCGGGATCCGATTGCCTTCCGGCGGAACGACCTTCGCGATGACGCTGGTGCCGTCGGCGGCGAGAATGGTGGCGATCTGATTGGTCTGCACCGCTGCCGGATCGGGGATCTCGGCGCTCCAGTACGCGAGTCCCAGCAGCAGCGTGGGTAGGACGAAGAAGATCACGAACAGTGCGGTGATCACCTGCCGAATGCGTTGAGCGCGCGTTCTGGGTGTGCGCGGCCGCGCCGGACGTGGTGTGGCCGTGGACTTTTCGGCTGGTTTGGGGCGTCGCCGCGGCTTGCTGCTCTGCCCGGTCTGCTTGGGGAGGGGGCTGGTCGGGAGCTCGTTCCACCCTGCCAGGGTGTCGTACGGCGCAGGTTGTTCACGGCGCCGCTTACGGGACGAGCTCACGAGCATCTCCTTCCGGAGCGTCGACAAAGCTTGCGTACTTCAGCGCCGCAGACGCGGCGCGACCCATGCTAATGGACGCATGGGCCGCGCTCTGTCATTCCGGGTGTACGCGGGATCAGCTCTTGACGCCGCCCGCGGTGAGACCGGAGATGATGCGGCGCTGGAACAGCAGCACCATGATCACCAGCGGAATCGAGACGATGGTGCCCGCGGCCATGATCGCCGCATAGGGCTGGACCAGCGGATCGTTACCGGAGAACCGGGCGACGGCGACCGTCACCGGTTCGGTCTTGTCGCTGGAGAGCAGGCTCGCCAGCAGGTATTCGTTGACCGCGGCGATGAAAGCCAGGATCGCCGTGGTGAATACGGCGGGCGCGGCCAGCGGCAGCATGACCAGCCGGAAGGCCTGGAATTTGGTGGCGCCGTCGATGCGCGCGGCTTCCTCCAGCTCCCAGGGCAGTTCGGTGAAGAACGAGGCCAGGATGTACACGGTCATGGGCAGCACGAACGAGATGTTCGGGATGATCATGGCCTGGTAGTGGCCGATCCAGCCGAGATCGGTGAACAGCTGGAACAGCGGCGTCACCAGCACCACGACCGGGAACATGGACGCGCTCAGAATGAGCCCGGAGACCACGTACTTGCCGCGGAAGGTGAGTCGCGCCAATGCGTAAGCGGCCATGACACCGATGAGCAGGGCGACCGCCGTGGTGATCGAGCCGATGACCACGCTGTTGAGCAGCGCGCGCCCGAAGTTGTTGCCGCGGCTGGTGTCGAAGGCATTGCTGAAGTTCTGGAAGGTGACGTGTGTCGGCCACGGCGTGTTGTCGAAGGTGTAGACCGGGTCGCGCAGTGCGGTGACGACCATCCAGTAGAACGGTCCCAGGCCCCAGACCAGGACGATCAGCGCGCCCAGGTAGACGCGGCCGGAGGCGAGTCGTTTGGTCCACGGAACTGCTTGCCCGGCAGGGGATTTCGGCTTCGACACGGCTTCGGTGGCCAGATCGGTGCTCATCAGTGCGCCTCCCGCTGTTCTTCCTGGGTGCGAACCGCATTGGCGCCCAATACCTTCACCAGCAGGAACGCCACGGCGAAGATGAGCAGGAAGGTGATGATGGACAGCGCCGACGCGCTGTTGGGGCCCTGGCGCACCTGATCCACCACCAGCATGGAGATGGTGCGGGTGTGCGGGCTGTTCTGCGTCATGATGGCCGGCAGGTCGTACAGGCGCAGGGCGTCCATGGTGCGGAACAGAACCGCCACCATCAGTGCCGGTTTCAGCAGCGGCAGCGTGATATTGGTGAAGCGCTGCCAGGCCGAGGCGCCGTCCACGCGGGCGGCCTCGTACACATCGCCCGGAATGACCTGCAGGCCCGCCAGAATCAGCAGTGCCATGAACGGGGTGGTCTTCCACACATCGGCGATGATGACCGCGAAACGTGAGGGCCATTCGTCGGCGGTCCACAGGATGTGGGTGCCGAGGACCCGGTTCACCACACCGTCGTACTGGAACATGAACTCCCACAGCCGCGCGGTGACGGCGGTGGGGATGGCCCACGGGATGAGGACGGCGGCGCGCAGCAGAGCGCGGCCCTTGAACGTCTTGCCCATGATGACGGCCATGCCGAGCCCGATGGTGGCCTCGAGCGTCACCGTGACCACGGTGAACAGCAAGGTGATGGCGATGGCCGACCAGAACGACGCGCCGAGATTGCCGGTCGGGCAGTCGACCGTCTGGCCGAGCGAGTCGGTGCACTGCTGCAAAATCCAGTGCGTGTAGTTGTCGAACCCGGCGCTGCCGCCCTCGGTGAACATACCGGTGGACTTGTCGAGACCCTGGTCCTTCTGGAAGGACATCCACAGCGCCCGGGCGACCGGATAGCCGATCACGACGGCCAGTGAGAGCAGCACCGGGGTGACGAACAGCCACGCCTTGGCCGATCCGCCCAGGGCGGATCGGCGCTTCGGTTGCGGCGGTGCGGATTTCACGGTCTTGCCGGGCAGGTCGGGCGTCGCGACATCGGTCGCTCCCGAAGGACGTGACACCTTTTTCTTCTCCTACGGGACTCGAGCGTTATCCGCACTGCGTCGAGACTACGAACCGGCGGTCTCGATGCCCTTCTGCATTCCGACAATGGCGTCGTCTACGGATTTGGTGCCGGTCAGAGCAGCATATGCGTTGTCCTGGATGGCCTTCGACACCGCCGGGTAGAACGGGGTGACCGGACGCGGCACGGCCGAGGCGATGGAATCCTTCAGCGCGGGCAGGTACGGCATCTTGGCGATGAGCGCCGGATCGTCGTAGACCGAAGCGCGAACCGACGGCAACCCGCCCTGGGCGACGATGTGCTGTGCGTCCTCGCTGATCAGGTAGCGCAGGAAGTCCAGTGCGGTGGCCTTGTTCTTGGAGAACGAGCTGATGGCCGCGTTGTAGCCACCGAGGGTGGAGGCGCCGATGCCGTCCTTGCCGGGCAGCGGCGCGACGCCGAACTTGTCCTTCACCGCGGAGGCGTCGGAGCCGACATCGCCGAAGCTGGAGGGCCAGTTGCGCATGAACAGGAGCTTGCCCGTGGCGAAGGCGTTCTGGCTCTCGGGCTCCTTGAAGGAAATCGCTTCCTTCGGGATGTCACCGTTCTTGTAGGCGTCGACGAGCACCTGCAGGCCGGCGCGGGCCTGCGGGCTGTTCACGGTGGGGGACTTGCCGTCCGGGCCGACGAAGCTGCCGCCGTAGGCGTTGATGAGCTCGGCGGTGTTCACGGTCAGACCCTCGTAGGGCGCGAACTGACCGGAGTAGCAGCCGATTCCGGCATCCTTGGCCTTGGTGCAGTCGCCCAGCAGCTCGGTCCAGGTCTTGGGCGGCTCGGGAACCAGGTCCTTGCGGTAGTACAGCAGGCCGCCATTGGTATTGCGCGGCGCGGCGTACAGCGTGCCGTTGTAGGTGGCGCTGGCGACCGGCGGCGACAGCAGCGTGGAGGTGTCGATGGCGAAGGAGTCCTTCAACGGCTGGATCCAGCCCTTGGCGGCGAACTCCGCGGTCCACGGCACGTCGAGCGCGACCACGTCGTAGTCCGACTGTTTGGCGCGCATGTGCTGCGCCAGATCGTCGTACTGCTGGGAAGCGTCGTTCGACTGCTCCTTGAACGTCACCTTCTCGTCCGGGTGCGAGCTGTTCCACCGGTCGATGAGCTGCTTGACCGCACCGGTTTCGGTGGTGTCCTTGCCCTCGACATAGGTGATCGGGCCACGCCCGGTGAGGTTCTGCGAGGTGGCGTTGGTGCTCGAGTCGCTCGAGCAGCCCGCGGCGAATGTCGCGGCCAGCAGCGCAGCGGAGGTGAAAGCCACCGCGGCGCGCGGAATCAGCGACGATCGTAGGGACGACACCTTCTTCAAAACCATCTTTGATACTCCAGGGTCGAGACGTGAGCGGCGGCACACTCAGCCGGTTGCACACAGGAAGATACATGGTGGATGTGCCCGGTGCCCGGACTACCTCGGTCTTCCGGCTCGGACGAGTAGTCATCGGCCCAGCTAGGCTGGGTGCCGATGTCTTCTCAGGACAAACTACTGACGCGTATCGGCGGACTGCTGCGGCAGGCCGAATCCACCGATAACGAGCATGAGGCGGAGGCGTTCCTCGCGGCCGCCCAGAAGCTCGCGACCAGGTCTTCGGTCGATCTGGCGGTGGCGCGCGCGCATATCGCGGGCCGCGAGCGGCGGCCGACGCCGATCCAGCGGGTGGTGCCCATAGGCGAGCCGGGCAAGCGGGGGTTGCGCACCTACGTGCAGCTTTTTGTGGCTATCGCCGCGGCGAACGATGTGCGCTGTGATGTGGCGCGGTCCTCGACGACGGTCTACGCCTACGGTTTCGACACCGATATCGACACCTGTGCCGCGCTCTACAGCAGCCTGCTGGTGCAGATGGTGCGGGCATCGGATCAGTACATCAAATCCGGGGCCTACCGGACCGCCACCACCGAGAAGGTGGTCGCCGAAACCCGGTGGGGCCGTACGGTGCAGCGCCGCGTACAGGCGCCGGTAGCCGCGGTGACCGCGCGCCTGAATTTCCAGATGGCCTTCGCCGCGCGCATCGGACGCCGGCTGGGCGAGATCAAGACCGAGGTCGAGGCCGAGGCGGTGCGCACCGAAACCGTTTCCACCGGAACGGCATTGGCATTGCGCAACAAAGAGCTGGAGCTCACCGACTTCTACACCAGCACCTCCGAGGCGCGCGGCACCTGGCGCGGTCCGCAGGCGTCGGCGGGCTATTCCGCGGCCGCACGCCGGGCCGGAGACCGCGCGGGCAAGGCGGCGCGCCTGGGCACGGCCCCCGAATTGGACGGCGCTCGCGGGCAATTGCCGCGCGGCGGGCAGTGAGCCGTCGGCCGGTGCTGGGTAGCGTGCCGTTCCCCCGGCCCGCATTATGCGGCGATCGTGCAGCAGGGTCTGCGAGGCATTGCGAACGGGAATCCGGGAACGAGTGCGGCGGTGCGTGATTCGCAACGGGCTCAGGTGTACGACGCGGAAATGCTGGTGCGCGGCGTATTCGAGCGCGCCGACGAATTCGGGGCGCGCACGGTGGAGGTGCTCGGCTCGCAGGTGACGCTGCCGATCGAGCGAAAGTTCGCCTCGGTGGAATCGGTGCAAAGTTATGTGGATCGGGTGCTCGCATTGAATTGGGTACGTGCCCAATGGGAACGGTCGCAGATCCCGATTCTGGTGCGTGCCCGGGCCGGTGCAAAGGCGGCGCACTACGAGGCCGAAGCGGCCGTTCTCGCTGTTCCGCTGCATGTGCACGGCCGGGCGTGGGCGTTGCGGGAATTGGTGATCCTGCACGAATTGGCGCATCACCTGGATCCCGATCACGGTGGAACCGCGGCGCACGGATCGGAATTCTGCGGCCGCTATGTGGAATTGGTGGACGGTGTCATAGGTCCCGAAGCCGCACTTCTTTTGCGCACGACCATGTACTCCTGCGGGGTCCGAATTACCTGAACCGCTTTGGGCCCGGGTTATTCCAAGTGGCGGCGAACGCGGGTGAGTCGGCTGTGCCACCATGCGGTCCGTTCCGCATCCGGGTGCCGATAGCGCTTCAGCAATTCCAGGCTGGGAGTCGGCGGGGCGGCCGGGACCGGAAGATAGCCGTCCACCGGGCGCAGGGATTCGGGGACCAGGTCGCCGGTGAAGAGGGAGAGGGTGTCCAGGCCGCAGGCGAAGTCGAGTTCGGGAAGTGTTGCGGCCAGGGCGATCTGGGCGGACAGCCCGACGCTGGTCTCCAGCGCGGAGGAGACGATGCAGGGCAGTCCCGCCGCCTCGGCGACCTGTAGCGCTCGCCGGACTCCGCCCAGCGGGGTGCATTTGAGCACCGCGACATCCGCGGCGCCCGCCACCACGACACGCATCGGGTCCTCCGCGCGCCGAATCGATTCGTCGGCGGCGATGCGCACATCCACCCGCCGGCGTACGGCGGCCAGCTCCTCTATGGTGCGGCAGGGCTGCTCGACGTACTCCAAACCTCCTGCGGCCCGGTCGATCTGCTTGATGTGCTCGACAGCGGTCTCCACATCCCACAGTCCGTTCGCGTCGATCCGCACCCCGCCGCCGGGTCCGAGCGCCTCCCGGGTGGCCGCCACCCGCTCGATATCCTCCGCCAGCGACCCCGGATGGTCGGCGACCTTCACCTTCGCAGTCCGGCACCCTGACGCGGCAACGATCTCTCGGGCCCGCTCCGGGCCGACCGCCGGAACAATGCAGTTGACCGGCACCCGATCCCGCACCGGCTCCGGCCACCCGACGGTCACCTGCTCCACGGCGGTAGCGAGCCAGGCGGCTGCCTCATGGTCGTCGTACTCGGGGAATGCGCAGAACTCCCCCCACCCGAGCGGCCCGGGTATCAACATCCCCTCCCGGACAGTGATCCCGCGAAACCGAGTCCGCATCGGAATCGCATAGACGATCGCAGCATCGAAGTCCGGGGCGCCCGCGCTCTCGTTCATCCCGAGCACCCTACTCAGCTATCCGGTATGCGCCCGGCCGACCGGAATCGGAGTGGCGGTGAGCTCGCGACACGGTCAGAATGCCGAGAGAAGACGATCGACCGGGGGAGTCCGCGTATGTATCCGCCCAATGAACCGCGACGGCCAGGGGCGGATGGCCCTCGCCCGAATCCCGCCCGCCCGCCGGCACCGCCGCAGCGACCGGCTGGTCCGGTGCCGCAACGGAATCCAGGCGTTCCCGGACGCCAGCAACCCCCGCCCGGTCCGGGACGTCCGCCGGGACCGAGCGGTCCGGCGCAGTCGCCGGGATCGGGCGGTCCGGGTCCGGGGCCGGGCGGTCCGAGGCAGTCGCCAGGACCAGGTGGTCCGGGGCCGAGCGGTCCGGGGCAGTCGCCGGGATCGGGCGGTCCGGGGCCGGGATCGGGCGGTCCGGGGCAGTCGCGTGGGCCGGGGGAGCCGGTGCCGCAACGGAATCCGGGCGGTCCGGGTCGTCCGCCGGGTCCCGGTGATTCACGAGGGTCCGGTGGCCCCACTCCGCCGCAGGAACCCGGCCGTGCGGTGCAGTCGTATGGGGCGGACGCGGCCGAAACGGTCAAGCACACCCTGCCACCCGGCGACTCCGGGGTGAATCAGAGTGTGCCGGAACAGCATCCCGTGGCTGCGGCACCCGACCGGTCGGTGTCGTCGCCCGCAGGGTCGTCACGGCCAGCGGTGGCGCGCAAGGATGTGCTGCTGGCGACCTTGTTGTTCGCGGTGGATGTGGCTATTGCAGCCCTGTTCGCCTACGACCTTTTCGGTAAGGCATTCGGGCTGATCCATAATCGCTGCACCGCGAAGAAGGACTTCTCGGTGCAGTGTGAGGCGATTCGGCCGGCGGGATCGGCCCTGTGGGGCTTGCTGATCGGCGGTGGCGGAATGGCATTGGCCCTGGGCGCGGGGCTGGTGCTGGCCGCGGTCGCGGCCATGACGGGGCGGCGCGCCTGGTGGTGGACGGCGGCGGCGCTCCCGCTGATCGCGGTGTGCGGCGGGATCGGGCACCTTCTGGTCGGTAACGCCGTCAGCTGAGGCGCGGGCGCCTTGTAGTCGGCGGCACCGTCAGCTGAGGCGCGGGCGCATCCTGGAGGGATGGCGGAGTGGTGGCGGCCGCCCATGCGCTGGGCCGATCTCGCGATCTCCACGCTGATCTATCTCGCGGCATGCGGATCAGCCTGGGTGATAGCGGGTTTCGTCCCGGACTACCAGCTGCTGGCCCGCGATTCGGGCGACCCGCGCTACCTCCCCGTCGCCTACGCCGTGGCCTGGTTCGGCATCGCCATCACCCTCATGCTGGTCCCCCTCTGGATCCTCCGCGCCGCCCAATGGCGCCAACGTTCCTGGACCACCGCGCTACTGGCCTTCCCCATGCTCGTCGAAGCCTGGGTCCTCGGCCTGCTCACCGCCGTAGTGGCGGTGTCGATCTGACCGAGAACCCAAGCCTGCGGCGTACCTCAGAGGCGTTCGTAGATAGTGGCGTTGGCGAGTCCGCCTGCCTCGCACATGGTTTGCAGGCCGTAGCGGGCGCCGCGGTCGTGCATGGCGTGGACGAGGGTGGTGGCGAGGCGGCTGCCGGAGGCGCCGAGGGGGTGGCCGATGGCTATGGCGCCGCCGTTGACGTTCACCTTGGACAGGTCGGCGCCGGTGTCGTGGGCCCAGGCCAGGACTACCGAGGAGAAGGCCTCGTTGACTTCGAAGAGGTCGATATCGGAGAGCTGGAGGCCGCTGCGCTGCAGGACCTTCCGGGTGGCGGGGATGACGGCGGTGAGCATGAGCAGCGGGTCGTCGCCGGCCACGGCGAAGCTGTGCACCCGGGCGAGCGGGGTCAGGCCGAGCTGGGCGGCGCGTTCGCTGGTCATGATGAGTACCGCGGAGCTGCCGTCATTGATCTGACTGGCATTGGCGGCTGTGATGTTCCAGCCGATCTGCGGGAAGCGGGCGGCCATGTCCTCGCTGTAGTACGCGGGTCGCAGTGCGCCGAGCGTCTCCAGTGTGCTGCCGAGGCGGATGCCCTCATCGGTGGTGAGTCCGTCGAGAGGTGCGAGCTGGGCTTCGAAGGCCCCGTCCTTTGTTGCGCGAGCGGCCTTTTCGTGGCTGGCGAGTGCGAACTCGTCCAGCTGTCCGCGCGAGAGCCCCCACTTCGCGGCAATGAGTTCGGCGCTGATGCCCTGGGGGACAAGGCCCTCGGGATACCGTTCGGCGAATCCGACGCCGGCGATATCCGCCGCGCCGATCATGTTCGCGCCCATCGGCACCCGGCTCATGGATTCGACGCCGCCCGCGACCACGATGTCGTAGGCCCCGGCGATCACGCCCTGCGCGGCGAAGTGGATGGCCTGCTGGCTGCTGCCGCACTGGCGGTCCACGGTGGTGGCGGGCACCGATTCCGGATAGCCGGCGGCGAGTGCGGCCCGCCGGGTGAGGTTGCTGCCCTGTTCGCCGACCGCGGTGACCACGCCGCCGATCACATCGTCGATGAGTTCGGGATCGATGCCGCTGCGCCGGACCACTTCGCGCAGGCTGTGCGCGAACAGGTCGGCGGGGTGTACGCCGTGCAGTGCGCCGTTGGGCTTGCCCTTGCCGACCGGTGTGCGTACCGCTTCGACGATGACTGCGTCTCTCATTGCTGATCCTTTTCGGAGTAGCTGGCTTCATTGCCCTAATGTCAGAGTACGAGCTGGCAATAGTTAGGGCAAGTCAGCCTGTGTATGATGTACGCCATGTCCGTAGTGATGGAAGGCAAGCTCGGTGATCTGAGCGCGTGGAAACCCGAGGGCTGCTCGATCGCCAAGGCCCTGGAGATCGTCGGCACCCGCTCGGCGATCCTCATCCTGCGCGAGGCGTACTACGGCACCACCCGGTTCGACGGCTTCGCCACCCGCGTGGGCATCACCGATGCCGCGGCCTCCAGCGCACTGCGCAAGCTGGTCGACGCCGGACTGCTGGAGAAGCGCCCCTACCAGGAGGAAGGCAAGCGGACCCGGCACGAATACGCGCTCACCACAATGGGTGTGGATCTGCTGCCGGTCGTGGTCGCGCTCTGGCAGTGGGGCGACACCTACCTGCAGGACGGTGTGCCGCCGCTGGAGCGCGTCGAGGATTCCACCGGAGAACCGGTGCGGGTCGAAATCCGCAGCGCCTCGGGACATGAAGTGCCACTGGAGAATCTGCGCGTGCGGATCAATAAGAACTGGCGCCGCCCCCGCAGGTGAGGGGCGACGCCGGACGGTATTGCGGGAGCCGTCAGTTCAGCCGGCGGCCGTCTTCCGGGCCGAAGAAGTAGATGTGCTCGGGATCGGTGGTGAGGCTCAGGCTCGCGCCCTTGACCGGTGGGTGGCGCCAATCAGCGCGCGCCACAATGGTTTCCCCGTCACCGTGGGTGCGGCCGTAGATGTAGGCGTCGGAGCCGAGCTCCTCCACCACATCGATCTCCATGCCGATGCCGCTGCCGTCGCCGACCGGTTCCAGGTGCTCGGGCCGCACCCCGACCACGACCTTCGGGCCGGCGGCATCGGCGACCGTGCGCGGCAGCTCGATCCGATGCCCGCCGACGGTCACGCCGCCGTTCTCGACCGGCAGCGTGAACAAGTTCATCGCGGGCGAGCCCATGAATCCGGCCACGAACAGATTGGCCGGATCGCGGTACAGATCGCGCGGAGCGGCACACTGCTGCAGCAGCCCGTCCTTGAGCACGGCCACCCGATCACCCATGGTCATGGCCTCGACCTGGTCGTGCGTGACATAAACGGTGGTGGTGCCGAGCCGGCGCTGCAGCTGGGCGATCTGGGTGCGGGTCTGCACCCGCAGTTTGGCGTCGAGATTGGACAGCGGCTCGTCCATGAGGAACACCTGCGGCTGGCGCACGATGGCGCGGCCCATGGCGACCCGCTGGCGCTGACCGCCGGAGAGCGCCTTGGGTTTCCGGTCCAGGTACGGCTCCAGATCCAGCAGTTTGGCCGCCTCCAGCACCCGCTGCTGGCGTTCCTCCTTGGCGACCTTGGCCATTTTCAGCGCGAAGCCCATGTTCTCGGCAACGCTCATATGCGGGTAGAGCGCGTAGTTCTGGAACACCATGGCGATATCGCGTTCCTTGGGCTCGGCATGGGTGACGTCCCGGTCGCCGATGAGAATGCGGCCGTCGCTCACCTCCTCCAGGCCCGCGAGCATGCGCAGCGAGGTGGATTTGCCACAGCCGGACGGGCCCACGAGAACCAGGAATTCGCCGTCGGCGATCTCCAGATTCAGTTCGTCCACAGCGGGTTTGGCCGAGCCCGGGTACACACGGGAGGCCTTGTCGAAAGTCACCGTAGCCACGGTGCACATCCCTTCACCGGCAGGAACGTGCCGGACGATCCGAGTAGAGGGGGTTGTCCCCGGGCGCCGGGCCCGGGTCCTGCGCACGATATCAGGATGTTTGCCAGCGTGTCGGGGGTGCGAAGCCGAGGCACGGCGCGACCGCACCGGCGGATCCCGGTAGCCTCGGAATCGGACTTCACCCGGGTCTGTCGGGCTACCTGATCTGTCCATGAATTTCAGCGTGAGACGAGGAGCGACCAATGAGTCGATCGGTTCGTATCGGAGTTCAACTGCAGCCGCAGCACGCGCCCAAGTACGGGCTCGTTCGGGACGCGGTGCGCCGGGCCGAGGACGCCGGGGTGGACATCGTCTTCAATTGGGACCACTTCTATCCGCTCTACGGTGATCCCGAGGGCGCGCACTTCGAGTGCTGGACCATGCTCGCCGCGGTCGCCGAGCAGACCGAACGGGTGCAGCTCGGTGCGCTGGTCACCGGTGGCGGCTATCGCAATCCGGATCTACTGGCCGATATGGCCCGCACCGTCGATCAGATCAGCGACGGCCGCTTGATTCTCGGCATCGGCGCGGGCTGGTTCGAGAAGGACTACGACCAGTACGGCTACGAATTCGGCACTGCCGGAAGCCGTCTCGAACTGCTCAAGGAATACCTGGCCCGCATTACCGACCGCCTGGCCAAGCTCAACCCGCAGCCAATCCGCGATATCCCCATTCTCATCGGCGGTGGCGGCGAGAAGAAGACGCTGCGCCTGGTCGCCCAGTACGCCGATATCTGGCACACCTTCGCCGATCTCGAAGTCCTGAAGCGCAAGTCCGGCATTCTGGCCGACCACTGCACCGCGGTCGGCACCGATGTGGCGACCATCGAGAAGTCGGTGGACTGGCCCGGCGCGGACAAGGCAGACGAATTCGTGGCGCAGGGCGCGACCCTGTTCACGGTCGGCACCGGCGGCCCGGACTACGACCTGACTGTGGTCAAGGAGGCCATCGCCTGGCGCGACAAGGTCACCGGCTAGATCTCGGTTATCAATTCATTCGGCCTGAACGCAACTCTCGACTCGAGCTGACCGCAACTCTGGAAATGCTCACTACCCCCACTAGGGTGGTTTGTCATGGTTTGCTTGCGCACGGCCAGGTCCCGACGGTACGGCCGTCGACCTCGCATGCTGTCGATCGCGGGGGTGTTGCTGGTTACCCTGGGCGCTGTCACCCTCGGTGCCGGGCCCAGCTCCGCGGCGCCCAGCGGCACCGATCTGTGCTCGCCGCCGGGCTTATCGGCGGCCAGCGCGGCGCCCACCAATCTGGCGAGCGGGCAGCAGTCCCCGTCCTCCGACAAATACACGACGGCCACCACCGAACCGCTGGACCGCATCGATGTGAAGAAGCTCGGGCTGCTCACACCGGGCAAGCTCAGCGTCGGCACGCTGTCGGACGCCCCGCCGAGCATCTGCGTCAATTCGCAGGGCGTCTACACCGGCTTCGACAATGAACTGCTGAAAGCGGCCGCCGCCAAGATCGGCCTGCAGGTGGAGTTCACCGGCACCGATTTCGCGGGGCTGCTGGCGCAGGTGGCCAATGGCCGCTTCGACGCGGCGTCCTCCAGCATCACCACCACCGATGCCCGCCGCCAGCTGGTCGATTTCACCAATGGTTACGACTTCGGCTACTTCTCCCTGGTCGCACCGAACGGCAGTGCCGTCAAAGCCTTCTCGGACCTGAGCGGTAAGACTCGCATCGGCGTGGTTCAGGGCACCGTGCAGGACGAGTACGTGGTGAACGAACTGCACCTGGACCCGGTGAAGTTCCCCGACTACAACACCGCCTACGCGAATCTGAAGACCGGGCAGATCGATGCCTGGGTGGCCCCATCGCAGCAGGCCATCGGCACCATCAAGCCCGGTGATCCGGTATCGATCGTGCAGAACACGTTCAGCCTCAACAACTTCACCGGCTGGGCGGTCCGCAAGGGCAATCAGCCGCTCACCGATGCGCTCAATGCCGGTCTGGACGCGGTGATCGCGGACGGCACCTACGCGAAGCTGTACGAGAACTGGGTGCCGCGCGAACTGCCGCCGGGCTGGAAGCCGGGCTCCAAAGCCGTTGCCGCCCCGCAGCTCCCGGATTTCGACAAGATCGCCGCCGAACACGCCGGTGATCACACCGGTCAGGCCGCGGTGGCGCCGAAGTCTACGCTCGCGCAATTGAAGGACACGTTCTTCGATTGGTCGCTGTACCGCAAGGCTTTTCCGGACCTGATCAAGACCGGTCTGCCGAATACCCTGATCCTGGCGCTGGTTTCGGGTGCGCTCGGCACCGTGATCGGCATGCTGCTGGCGGTCGCGGGCATTTCCCGCACCCGCTGGCTGCGCTGGCCCGCCCGCGTCTACACCGATATCTTCCGCGGCCTGCCGGCGGTGGTGATCATTCTGATCATCGGCCTGGGCGTGGGTCCTGTGGTGAAGAACCTCACCGGCAACAACCCGTACTGGCTGGGTGTGGTGGCGCTGGCGCTGCTGTCGTCCGCCTATATCGGCGAGATCTTCCGCTCCGGCATCCAATCGGTGGAGGCGGGTCAGCTGGAGGCGGCCCGCGCCATCGGCTTCGGCTACCGGCAGTCGATGTCGCTGGTGGTGATTCCGCAGGGTGTGCGCCGGGTGCTGCCCGCGCTCATGAACCAGTTCATCGCGCTCATCAAGGATTCCTCGCTCATCTACTTCCTGGGCCTGCTCGCCACCCAGCGGGAGCTGTTCGCGGTGGGCCGGGATCTCAACGCGCAGACCGGAAATCTGTCGCCGCTGATGGCCGCCGGTCTGATGTACCTGGTCCTGACGGTGCCGCTGACCCACCTGGTGAATTACATCGACCGCCGGTTGCGCACCGGCCGGGCCGAGAAGGCGATCGAACCGGTCGAGCAGACCGTGACCACGGAAGGGCGTGGAGCATGAGTGCCTCTCTCACCGGCAGCGACCTGCATGTGACGCTGGGCAGCAATGAGGTGCTGCGCGGTGTGGACGTGCATGTGGATGCGGGCAAGACCACCACGGTCATCGGTCCCTCGGGCTCCGGTAAATCGACGCTGCTGCGAGTGCTGAACCGCCTGCACGAGCCCAGCAGGGGCGACATCCTGCTCGACGGCAAGTCCGTGCTGAAGGACGATCCGGACAAGTTGCGCCGGCAGATCGGCATGGTGTTCCAGCACTTCAACCTGTTCCCGCACAAGACGGTCGCGGAGAATATCGAGCTCGGCCCGCGCAAACTGCACGGGCTCTCCAAGGAGCAGGCACGCACGCTGGCCATCGAGCAGTTGGAGGCCGTCGGCCTGGCGGGCAAGGCAGATGCCCGCCCCGCCAATCTCTCCGGCGGTCAGCAGCAGCGCGTGGCCATCGCGCGGGCGCTGGCCATGAAGCCGCAGGTCATGTTTTTCGACGAGGCCACCTCGGCGCTGGACCCCGAGCTGGTCAAGGGTGTGCTCGCGCTGATCGCAGACCTGGCCGCGGGCGGCATGTCGATGATTGTCGTGACACACGAAATGGGCTTCGCCCGTTCGGTATCCGACAAAGTGGTGTTCATGGACCACGGCAAGGTCGTCGAAACCGGAACGCCGGAAGCGCTTTTCGACAATGCCGAAACGCCGCGCCTCCGTCAGTTCCTGTCCCAGGTGCTGTAGCGGGTCAGCTGCTGCCGAGGTTGGGCATATTCGCGAAGCGGCTGAAATCGCCCTGGGCTCCGCTGTAGGAGTTCAGGTCGGTGCCGCCGTTGATGCCGGGGACATTGCCGGAGTCGGTGTACTGCCAGAACGTCCAGGCGGGCCAGCCGCCCGGCACCTCGGGACCGTCATTGCCGCGGTAATCGGCGATCCACAGTGGGTACCTGGTGAATTCATTGGAGTCGCCCATGGCGGTCTGCCAGAAGCGCGGATAGGTGTAGATGATCGGGGTGCGACCGGTCAGCGCCTGCACCGTGTTCAGGTACCGATGCGTCCAGTCGATGAGCCCGGCGGGCGAGAGTCCGCCCGCGTCCTCCATATCGAGCACGGGCGGCAGATCCAGCGGCCCGTTCTGGCCGAGCGCGACCGCGGCGTAGAGCGCGGCCTGCGGTTCCGGCGGCAGGGCCGGGCGCGCGAAGTGATAGGTGCCGCGTGCCACGCCCGCTGTGCGCATGAGCACGCTGTCCGGGATGAAGTAGGGGTTGACGTAGTTGAGCCCCTCGGTCGCCTTGACCATGGCGAAGTTATGGCCCGCGGCGCGCACCGCGAACCAGTTGATCATGGTGCCGTTCAGGTGCTGCCAGGACGATACGTCGGGACCGCCGGCATCGGCCGCTGCGGGAGCGGCCGACATTGCTGCAAGAATGCTGGCCGCTGCGAAGGCGGCCAGGCCCAGCCTGTTTCGTCGAACCATGCCAGGGGACGCTATGTGGGCTTTCCCTCATTGCCTATGGAATCGCCCGCGTGTTGTCCAAGTGTTAGCTGAATCTCAGCTAACCCAGCCAATCGAGCACCGAGGCCGCGGTCCAGGACTGCTGCATGCTGCCCAGCGGTGCGCCGGTGAAGGGTTCGAAATACTCGGCGAAGGTGCCGTCACTGGCCTGCCGCAGCCCTTCCGCCCGCAGCATGAACGAGCGTTCCGCCCAGCCGCGCCGGGCGAAGACCCAGGAGAACAGCCAGCTCATCACCGGCCAGACCGGGCCGCGCCAGTACTCGCGCGGGCGAAAGTCCTTGGAGACCGGCGACGTTGACGGCGGCAGCGCATAGCGCAGATCCGGATGGCCGCACCAGCGCGGGCCCTCGAACAGGCGCAGCAGGCGGCGTTCGGCATCGCGGGTCAGTCCGCCGCTGAGCAGGGGCGCGAAGCAGGCGAGGGTTTCGGTATCGATCCACCGATCGGCGCGCAGATCGAAATCGCGCGCGACGCCGGTGCGGGCGTCGGTGGTGGCGATCACCCCGGAGCGGAAGTAGTCGGCCCATTCGTAGAGCTCGCGCACATCGGCGTGCGGCTGCTTGTAGTCCTCGCCGATATTGGCGAGCACATCGCAGGCCAGCGCGAAGATGGCGGTGACGAAGACGTCCTCGACGGCGAAGCTCATGGTCGAGGCCAGTTGATAGTCGTCGTACCCGGCCCGGCGCATCTGTTCGACCAGCCACATGTACCGGTCGTACTCGCGGTCGGTGGGCCGCTGCGTCGGATCCTCCACCACGTGCAGATCGGCGCGCTCATAGGGCGGCAGGTCCGCACCGGGAATCACATTGGCGTAGGCGCGATCCCAGCGCGGCGAGTTGTCCATCCCGGATTCCCAGCCGTGGTACAGCGTGATTCGCCCGTGCTGCTTGGGATCTCGCGCATAGGCCAGCCAGCGGTGCCAGCGCATGAGATCCGGCCAGCGCCGCTGCAGGAACTCCTCGGCGGTCGCGCGCGTCGAGCGCCCGTGCCGGCGCGAATGGTCCAGAATCCGTTGCACCGCAATGGCATGCACCGGCGGCTGGGTGATGCCGGAGGTGTCCGGACCGTCGGGCGCGTCGGCCGCGAGCGTGCGGCACTCCCACCGCGCGGGACCCGGGAAGTAGCCGTCCACGCCATTGGCGAAGACGATGTGCGGAATCATGCCGTTGCGCCACTGCGACGACAGCAGGGTGTCGAGTTCGAGGGTCGCGCGCTCCACACTCAGCGGAGCCAGCCCGACCGCGACGAAGGCGGCGTCCCAGCTCCACATGTGCGGATACAGCTTGGGGGCCGCGCTGGTCATGGTGCCCAGATCGTTGCCGCGCAGCAGATAGGCCGCGCGGGCCGCGAGCTGTGTCGGCGTGAAACCCGGGTGCGTCATCGCCCTATTCTGCGACGGAACTTGCAGGTATGCGCGGGGGGCATCCCGGATCGAGGGATCGGGGGAGGCTGTGGGGTGGCCGGGGGACGCTATTTCCGGTACAGACACCGGATCGCCAGATTGCACTGTGTTCGCCTTCTCGTGATTCGAACGCTGCTGTCCCTAGCCGGAGCATCGCCGTTTCCCCTCGCCCGGTTACGGTGATCGCATGGCGACTTCCGCGAAGACCAGCAACGAGCGACCGACCGCGCTGATCACCGGAGCGAGCCGCGGCCTCGGCGCCGCCATCGCCCGGGAACTGGCGCCCACCCACCGATTGCTGCTCGGCGCACGCACGCCGGAGGCGCTGGAGCCGATCCTGAGCGAACTGCCCGATGCCACCGGCTGGCCCGTGGAACTGACCGACTATCCGGCGGTGGCCCGCGCGGCGGAATCGATCGAGCGGCTGGACGTACTGGTGCACAATGCCGGGGTCGCCGACCTGGGAACAATAGCCGATTCGTCCGTCGCCCAGTGGCGGAATACGTTGGAAGCCAACCTGATAGCGGTATCGGAGCTGACCCGGGTGCTGCTGCCCGCGCTGCGCACCGCCCACGGTCATGTGGTGCTGATCAATTCGGGAGCGGGACTGCGGGTGAGCCCCGGCTGGGGTGTGTACGCGGCCGGTAAGTTCGCGCTGCGCGCCTTCGGCGATGCGCTGCGCCAGGAGGAAACGGACCTGCGGGTCACCTCCGTGCACCCGGGCCGCATCGACACCGATATGCAGCGCGCTGTGGTCGCCGGTGAGGAGCGCGACTACGAGCCGAAGGAATTCCTCACTCCCGAAACGGTGGCGTGGGCGGTACGGAATGCGATCGAAACCCCCCGTGACGCCCACCCCACGGAAATCGTGCTGCGGCCGATTCCGCGTTGAAGATCGCATGAGCAGTGCTGAAGATCGTATGAGAGGTATCGCACACTGAGAACAGCCTGAACGTTTCGGCTGAATTCAGATCGTTTCGCACAGAATTAGTGCTCGGTTCATCGGAACTCGATATAACCGAACATGATGGACAGAAGACGGCTGCTCACCCTGCTCGCGGTGGGCACCGCGGTCGCGCTCACCGGCGGCAGCGAGGCTGAGGGTGATCCGCCGGAAAGCGGATCCGCAGGTGGCGGACCGGTTCAACTGCCCGGTGTGCCATCGCCGACGCCGCGGCTGCTGCTCCCTCCGCCCGGCGGGCCGAAAACTCCGATCGGCCGCGGCACAATTACCGCACTGCCCGGAAAAGGCAGCAGTATCGCGCTCACCGTCGACGACGGCGCGAGCCCCGAGGTGGTCGGCGCGTACATCGAATTCGCCCGGCGCACCGGCGCGCGTTTCACGTTCTTCGTGACCGCCTATTACGACTCCTGGTCCATTCACCGCGATGCCCTGCGGCCGCTCGTGGATTCGGGTCAGATCCAGCTCGGCAATCACACCTGGAATCACGCCGATCTGACAAAACTCTCCGCGAGCGGGGTCGCCGACCAGCTCGGGCGGGCGAAGACGTTCCTGCGCAATACCTTCGGCGTGGACGGGACGCCCTACTATCGGCCGCCGTACGGCTTTCACAATGCCGCCGTCGACAAGGTCGCCGCGGACCTCGGCTATACGGTTCCCGTGCTCTGGTACGGCTCGCTGTCGGACTCCGGTGTGATCACCGAGCAGTACCTGATCCAGTGTGCGCAGCAGTATTTCAATGCGCAGGCGATCGTCATCGGCCACGCCAATCATCCCGCGGTCACACACTGCTACGACCAGATGGTCGACATCATCCGCGAACGCAATCTCGCCATGGTCACCCTCGACGACGTCCTGGCGCCGCCCCCGTGAGCTCGTAGTTCTCTGTGTTGGATAAATGAAGAAGGTCGATGATGGACAGACGACGGCTGCTGACGCTGCTGGCGGCGGGAACTGCTGCCACCCTGCTGGGCGGTGGCGAAGCGCACGGTGACCCCTCTCCCCTCGATTCCGGTTCCGCCGGCCTGGTCCCGCCGGGGCTGGTGCCCGGCAATGCAATTCCGCCGCTCGCGCCCCGGACGGCGATCGGACCCGGCACCATCAGCGCACTGCCCGGCGCCGGCAACAATATCGCGCTCACCATCGATGACGGGGCCAGCGCCGAAACCGTCGGCGCCTTCATCGAATTCGCCCGGCGCACCGGTGTCCGGCTCACCTTCTTCGTGACGGCCTACTACGACTCCTGGTCGATCCACCGCGATGCCCTGCGGCCGCTGGTGGATTCGGGGCAGATCCAGCTGGGCAATCACACCTGGGATCACCCGGACCTGACCAAGCTGTCGGCCGGGGCGATCGCCGATCAGCTCGAGCGCACGAAGACGTTCCTGCGCAACAACTTCGGCACCGATGGCACACCGTACTACCGCCCGCCCTTCGGCTACCACAATGCCACCGTCGATCGCGTCGCCGCCGACTCCGGCTATGTGGTGCCGACCATGTGGTACGGCACCCTCGAGGACACCAACAAGGTGATCAACGAGGACATGCTGCTCAATGCCGCGCGCCAGTGGTTCCGCGCCCAGTCCATCGTCATCGGCCACGCCAACCGCCCGACCGTGACGCACATCTTCGATCAGCTGAACGACATCATCCGCGAACGCAATCTCTCGACGGTCACGCTGAACGACGTCCTGGTACTCAGCTAGCGCCTGCACTTGTCATCCCGGCGCGCTTGTGGCCGAGATCCACACCCACTGTGCTCCAGCGAGTTCCGTGGATCCGGCCAAGAGCATGCCGGGATGACGGCGTTGCGGTATCAGGCGACGATATTCACCAATCGGCCGGGCACCACGATGATCTTGCGAGGATCCTTGCCGCCCAGCAGTTCCGCAATCTTCTCGTCGGCCAGGGCGGCGGCCTGCACCGCCGCCTGATCGGCGTCCGCGGGGACGCTGATGCGGCTGCGGACCTTGCCGTTGACCTGAATCGGGTACTCCACCGAATCCGCCACCAGCAGTGCCGGATCCGCGATCGGGAACGGACCGTGCGCCAGGGAGGCAGTGTGGCCCAGGCGTTCCCACAGTTCTTCGGCGATGTGCGGGGACATCGGGGCCAGCATCAGGACCAGCGGCTCGACCAGGGCGCGCGGTGCGCCGTCGCCGTAGTTCTTGGTCAGATAGTTGGTCAGCTCGATCAGCTTCGCGCCGGCGGTATTGTCCCGCAGGTTGGCGTAGTCGTCGTCCACCCCGGCAATGGTCTTGTGCACCAGGCGCAGTGCCTCGTTCGAGGGCTCGGCGTCGGTGACGCGAACAGCGCCGGTCTCCTCGTCCACCACCAGTCGCCAGACGCGCTGCAGGAAGCGCTGCGCGCCGACAACATCCTTGGTGGACCACGGGCGCGAGGCGTCCAGCGGGCCCATGGACATTTCGTAGAAGCGGAAGGTATCCGCGCCGTACGCGTCGTACATCTCGTCCGGGGAGATGGCATTCTTCAGTGACTTGCCGATCTTGCCGAACTCCCGGAAGACCTCGATCTCTGTGCCGGATTCGTTGGTCCAGAAGAACTTTTCATCCCGCTCGACGATCTCGGTGGCGGGCACGTAGGTGCGACGCTCGTCGGCATAGGCGTAGTCCTGGACATAGCCCTGATTGAACAGGCGGCGGTACGGCTCGCTGCTGGACACATCGCCCAGATCGAACAGCACCTTCTGCCAGAAGCGCGCGTACAGCAGGTGCAGCACCGCATGCTCGACGCCGCCGATGTACAGATCGACGCCGCCGGGGTCCTTCGGACCGTGCTCGGCGGTGCGCGGACCCAGCCAGTACTGCTCGTTCTCCTTGGCGCAGAACGCCTCCGAGTTGGTCGGGTCGGCGTAGCGCAGCTGGTACCAGGAACTGCCCGCCCAGTTGGGCATGACATTGGTATCGCGGCGGTACTGCTTGGGACCGTCGCCCAGATCCAGGGTGACGTGCACCCATTCGGTGGCCTTGGCCAGCGGCGGCGACGGCTCGGAGTCGGCATCGTCCGGATCGAAGGTGACCGGTGCGAAGTCTTCCATCTCCGGCAGCTGTACGGGCAGCATGGATTCGGGCAGCGCGTGCGCCGCGCCGTCCTCGTCGTAGACGATGGGGAACGGTTCGCCCCAGTAGCGCTGGCGGGCGAACAGCCAGTCGCGCAGCTTGTACTGGATGGTGCCCTTACCGTGGCCGTTGGCCTCCAGCTCGGCGATCACCTTGGCCTTGGCGGCGTCGATCTCCAGCCCGTCCAGGTAGCCGGAGTTCACCAGCGTGCCCTCGCCGGAGTACGCACCCTCCGAGATATCGCCGCCCGCAACTACTTCCGTAATGGGCAGGCCGAAGGCGGTGGCGAACTCCCAGTCCCGCGGATCGTGGCCGGGCACGGCCATGATGGCGCCGGTGCCGTAACCGCTCAGCACGTAATCGGCGATGAAGACCGGCACGCGGGCGCCGTTCACCGGGTTGGTGGCGTAGGAGCCCAGGAAGACGCCGGTCTTCTCCTTGCTCTCCTGCCGCTCCAGATCGGATTTGGCCGCAATGGACTTGCGGTATGCCGCAACGGCTTCCGCTGGGGTCTCCGCATCGCCGAAGGTCCAGCGCACATCGGTGCCGGACGGCCAGGTGGCCTCGGTCAGCCGGTCGACCAGCTCGTGCTCGGGGGCCAGCACCACATAGGTGGCGCCGAACAGGGTGTCGGGGCGGGTGGTGAACACCTCCACGACGTCCGAGCCCGCCTCGAACTTGACCTGCGCGCCGCGCGAACGCCCGATCCAGTTGCGCTGCATGGACTTCACGTTCTCGGGCCAGTCCAGATCATCCAGGTCGTCGACCAGGCGATCGGAGTAGGCGGTGATGCGCATCATCCACTGCCACAGGCGCTTACGGAACACCGGGAAATTGCCGCGCTCACTGCGGCCGTCGGCGGTGACCTCTTCATTGGACAGTACGGTGCCCAGGCCGGGGCACCAGTTGACCATCGAATCGGTCTGGTAGACCAGGCGATACGAGTCGATCAGGGCATTGCGCTCGGACGGGGCCAGCTCGTTCCAGGCGCGGTCGTCATCGGCGGCGACGCGCCTGCCCTGCTCGAATTCGGTGATCAGCTCGGCGATCGGCCGGGCCTTGCCCAGCGTCTCGTCGTACCAGGCGTTGTAGATGCGCAGGAAGATCCACTGCGTCCACCTGTAGTACTCGGGATCGGTGGTGGCGAAGGAGCGGCGGCGGTCGTGGCCCAGGCCCAGCCGGTCCAGCTGGCGCTGCATATTCGCGATATTCGACTCGGTGGTCACCCGCGGATGCGCGCCGGTCTGCACCGCGTACTGCTCTGCGGGCAGGCCGAAGGCGTCATAACCCAGGGCGTGCAGCACATTCCGGCCGCGCATGCGGTGGAAGCGCGCGTAGACGTCGGTGGCGATATAGCCCAGCGGGTGGCCGACGTGCAGGCCCGCGCCCGAGGGGTACGGGAACATGTCCTGCACGAACAGCTTGTCGGCCGGGGTCTCGCCCTGCAGCGGGCCGACCGGATTGGGCGCGTAGAACGTGCCGCGCTCCTGCCAGGCTTGCTGCCACTTCTGCTCGACGCGTCCGGCCTGCTCCGCGTTGTAACGGTGTGCGGGCACATCGCTGGCCCCACCCACCGCCGCCGCGCTGCCTGCAATGCCGTCAGCGGTGGGTGTGTCGGTTGCGCGAGTGTCCTGCACGTCCTGCCCTCTTGTCCTAGCCGATCCTCTATAAGGTCGTTCACCAGGTTAAAGCGTGCAGGTCCCCGGCCCCAAAAAGGGTAGGAACCTCGCACCCCGGCACGCCGTGAGTTTCTTCGGGTCGGCGCGCCGCCGCCCGGACTGTATGACCGGATTCCCGGCGGTGACGGGCGGGCCGGGAACCGCGCCGCGGCGCGGCACAGGTAAATTGACCCCCGTGTTGGTTGTAGCGGTCATTCTGTTTGTCCTGTCGGCGGTGGCCGTGGTCACCGGAGTGCTCGGACTCACCGGCACCCTTCCGCCGAACCGCATCTTCGGTGTTCATACCGATGAAGCCGTGCGGACCGAGGAGAACTACCGCCTCGCGAACCGTGTGGCCGCACCGGCGTCCCTCGTGGCGGGCGTCCTGCTGGCCGCGGGTGGCGGAGTCGCCGTGGTCGCGGGTGGTCTGCCCGCCCTCATCATTTCGGTGCTGACGCTGGTCATCGCGGTCTTCACGCTCGGCGCCGGCGCCACCGCCGCGGCCAATGCGCTCGCGGCCAATGCGCCCGCTCCCGAGGTCGGCGGCTGCGGCAGCGCCTGCGGTTCGTGCTCGCTGCGCGATGCCTGCGCGCCCGCCGCCAACTGATTTCCGGCTACCCGAGGTCCTTGCGCATCCAGATGTGCGGGATACCCGCGTCATCACCGATATCGCCGTAGGCGTGATAGCCGAGTCGTTCGTAGAAGCCCTGTGCGTGGGTCTGCGCGTGTAGTTCGACCGCGATCAGCCCGCGTTCGCGCACCCGCTCCTCGATGGCTCGCACCAGCGCGACCCCGAGGCCGGAGCCCCGGGTTTCGGCCAGTACCGCCAGCCGGCCGAGCACGCCCACGTCCGCGCGGACGATCAGGCGGCCCGCGCCGACCGGCTGCCCGTCGAGGCGGGCGAGGAAGTGATCGGCCGTCTCATCGAGCTCGTCGAGTTCCAGTTCCTCCGGCACGCCCTGCTCCGCGACGAAGACCTTCATGCGGACGGCATAGGCGTCGGCCAGCTCCTGCTCGGTGCCGACGGTGATGACCTCGATCATGAGGCCAGCATGCCTCAGTGCTCGTCGTAGTGACCGTCGTGGGCCGCGTGCCGATGGCCGTCGTGGATGTAGTCGACGTGATCGCCGTGCGGCACCGACACATGCCCGCACCCGTCGCCGTGCTGATGGTCGTGGCTGTCGTGTGCGGTGTGCGCGGCGGGCTCGCACTCGTCGAAATGGCCGTCGTGCTCGCGGTGCAGATGGCCGTCGTGCACATAGTCGACATGGTCGCCGTGTGGAATGGCAACGTGTCCGCAACTCGCGCCGTGCTCATGATCGTGATCGGTGTGAGCAGCATGGGTCTGTGTCATGGAGCTTCCCTTCCGAGATGGTGGGTGCAATCCAGCAAACAGGTAGGGACATTAGCACCCATGCATTCGTGGGTTACACCCGCGCGATCTCGGCCGGGCGGCACACCGCGCGAACCAGGAGATAGTTCAGCACCGGGATGACGAGCTCCACCGGAGTCATCAAGACGTAGAACCAATTCGGCTCACCGCTCACGATCCAGGCCAGCGTTCGGGCCAGGCCTCCGGCGAAGAAGATCAGGCCCAGCAGGTTGATCGGAAGACCCTTGGTTTCGACGTCCCGTGCACACCACAGCAGTGCGAGACCGTAGGCGAGGAAAAGGATTGCGTAGAACCGCATATCGGAGTCGATGGTGGCATTGACCGACCCGCCGCCGATGATCGTGGACGTGCCGAAGAGCAGGTGCGCCACCGCGATTCCCACGCAGACCACCCCGAATACCACCAGCCACACCTGCAGAATTCGTCGCATGGGCACCCCTATTAGACGACTGTTGAATAGTGTGACGGTATGCGCCTCGCCCGTCGTGCGTCAACCCCCGCCACCTACGATGACCACGTGCCCAGCCGTCGCCGCCTGACCCCCGAGCAGCGCCGTGACGAGCTGATGGACGCCGGCGCACAGCTGTTCGGGGAACGCGGTTTCGAGGACATCGCGATGGAGGACATTGCCGCGCACGCGCAGGTTTCGCGGGCGCTGATGTACCACTACTTCCCCACGAAGGGTGAGTTCTTCGCCGCCATCTGGAAGCGGGCGCACGACCGGCTGCTCTCGGAGGCGACCATCGACCCCGCCCGGTCCGTACGTGCGGGTGTGGCCATCGCGCTCGCGGCGCACCTGGACTTCTACCAGGCACATGTACCGCTGGTATTCATCGCGAATCGCAGTGCGGTGGCGACCGATCCGGCGGTGCGCGGACCGGTCGCCGACGATCTGACCGCGATCTGCAATCGCATCCTCGACGCCTGTGCGGCCACGGGCCACACGCGGGATCTGGCTGCGGCGGCACTGGCGGGATGGATTGCGTTCATCCGCGAGGTCGCCATCGAATGGCTACTGCACCAGCGGATTTCGCGCGCCGAGGCGCTGCAGCTGTGCATGGACGCACTCGATGCCACCGCCGGCGCTCACCTCGACCTGAAAGCCGTTCCGGTGCAGGCGAATTAGCGCGATCGCTGCCGCCATTTGCGCCGGGGGAGTGGGATTCCGATGTCGTTCGCGAAAGCGGCCGCGTCCTGTGCGGTGGTGGTCTTGGGCCGGGTACGTGCCCACTCCAGGAAACGGGCGGTGAAATCCGGTCCACAGGCGTGCGCGAGCAGCGGGAAACGATGCGCCACTTCCCCGGCGCGCTTGTGCAGCAGCGCATGTGCGGTGGCCGAGAGGTCCGCCGCGTCGAAGCCCGGAGGAACCGCCGCCCCAGCAACCAGTGCGCGCACGACTGCCGCCTGCTGCTCCGCGAGGCTGGCTGACGCGGTTATGCCTGTCGGGCTAGCCGGCGCGGCCATGCCTACTGGGCTGGCTGATACGGCCACGTCTGCTGCGCTAGCCGACGGGGCCATGCCAATTGGGCTGGCTGACGCGGCCACGCCTGCTGCGCTGGCTGACGCGGCAATGCTTGCCGGGCTGGCTGATTTGGTCATGCTTGCGGCTCCGGCGAGCGAACCGTGATGGGCGGACGCTGGGCGGCGGTGGCGATGGTATTGAGCTCATCGAGCAATTCGGCTGCGGGCGGGTAGTTTCCGTCGCGCTCGAGCAGGAGCGGCACCGAGCGGCCGGCGGCGAATTCGGCGACCAGGGCCAGTACCTCCACGGGCACCGCATCGCTGTGCGTGTCGTGATAGCGCCCGCCGGTCTCCCGTCCGCCGGCCACATGGCAGTAGGCGAGTCGTTCGGTCGGCAGCCGCAGCAGCTCGGTGAGCGGATCGCGGGAGGCATTGCGGGCGTTGGCATAAACGTTCGCGATATCGAGCAGCAGGTGAACTCCGGTGCGCTCCACCAATTCCCGGAGGAATTCGGCCTCGGTGAACTCGGCGTCCGGCCACTCGAACAGGGCGGCGATATTCTCGACCGCGAGCGGCACCTCCAACTCCCGCTGAGTCCGGGAGATATTGCGTACCAAGGCATTCAGACCTTCGCGAGTGCGCGGTACCGGCAGCAGATGCCCCGCCTCCATCCCGCCCGCCCGAACGAACGCAATGTGCTCACTCACCAGCGGCGCCCCGAGCGCCCGCGCACACGCCGCCAAATGCGCGACCCGCCGCTCATCCACCGCCTCCGCACCCCCGAGCGACAGCGAAATCCCGTGCGGCACGGCAGGTATTCCGCGCGCGATCAGCGCAGCGAGCTCTTCGGGAACCGCAACCTCGGCTTGGGAATCACGCCGTCCAACCAGACCGGTGATCACGGCCGAAGCTCGGCCGACCAGATGATCAGACCGGGCCGGACCCGCGACCAGCGACTCCGCGATGACCTCACAGAATCCGATCCCGTCCAACGCGTCGATCATCCCGCAGATCTCGCGCCGCCACCCGATGCCGATCGCCCGGCCCGGGAGCAGGAGATCGGTGGAGCCTCCGAATGTGCTGCCGTCCAGTACTTTTCCGGACCTCTCCGGCACGTGACTTGCCCTTATCGCTGCCGCGACTCCCTCGGCCGCAGGCGCTGTCAGCTGGGCTTCATGCGCTGCAGGCTCCGCCGAGGACGCCGCTCTCTCGGTTCCACGCGCTGCCGGGTCCGCCGTAGCCGCTGCTATCTCCCCCGCGGGCGCTGTCGGCCGCGACTTCAGTCTCGTCATCCGCCGCATCCGCTCCCACATCCGCCGCCGCCGCAGCTACTGCCGCAACTGCTACTGCTGCAGCTACTTCCGCTACTTCCGCTGTCGCCGCTGGAGCAGTTGCTGCCGGAGTCGCCGCCGCCCGAGCCGGTGAATCCGCCGCCGGTCCAGAGGGCTCCGGTCGCGTGGGCGAGGGCCGGATCGAGGCTCACCAGCACTGTTGCGCCGAAGAGTGCGGTGGCCAGGGCGGCGCTGTCGGGGCCGTACGCGCTGTAGGCGGGGGCGTTGTGCGGGCGCAGATGTCCGTTGCGGCGGACGGATTCGTCGGCGGCCCGGCGTCCGAGGCGGGTCAGGCGCGGTGGCCGCAGGATCAGGAGCGTGCAGATCAGCACCGCGATCAGCACCAGAATCAGGTAGCCGACGCCGTGCCGATTGGCCACGCCCGCGATGACGCGCAGCACTCCGAGCAGGAACAGCGCACCGAGCGGAAAAGCGGCCAGCAGCAGGGAGTTCCGCTGTTCGGGGCCGATCAGATAGCCGCGGTCGGTCAGATTGCCGCGCAGGGTGGTGAGTGGTTCGCGCGCGACCGCGGCCAGGGACGGAATATTCCGGCGCCGGGTATCGGCGCTGATCAGATAGGCGTGCAGGGAGCGCGAAACCGGGTCCAGCGCACGTTCTTCGATGTCGGTCGGGTGCCGCGTCGTCGCGCCGGCGGAATTGATGAGCTGGTATCCGCGCAATTGGGCGAGACCGGTGACGACGGGCCGCTGGTCGTCGAAGAGCATGGCGGTTTCGGTCGGTAGGAGCGGCCGGACGGATTGGTCCGTGCCGTGCGCGTCCCGCAGGACCATGGCGCGCCTGCCGAATCCGTAGAGCGCGGCGAGGATTCCGGCCAGGGCGTAGAGGCTCAGAAAGGTCGGGCCTGAGATTCCCCAGGTATCGGCGGCGGCCGCGCGCGGTGCGCCGGCGAGGGCGGTCCAGGGGTCCATGGCGATTCCATCCTCGGAGTCGTCTGTTCGTACAGCGTCTGGAAACACAGATCAACATGAGTATCGCCGAGGTACGGGTGCGGTGTTAATCCAGGAAATATGGGGTGATTAGCCTGGTTCGGTGCGATTTCTCAGCAAGTTCTACATCGACGGCTTCATCCTGTCGATTCTCGCCACCGTCGCTGTGGCCAGCGTCTTCCCGGCGCGAGGTGAGGCCGCGACGGTGGTGACCTGGCTGACGAAGATTGCCATCGCATTGCTGTTTCTGCTGTACGGCGCGCGGCTGTCGTCACATGAGGCGGTCACCGGTCTCAAGCACTGGCGGTTGCACATCACCGTGCTCGCCTGCACCTTCGTGCTCTTCCCGATTCTCGGTGTTGCCGCGCGAGTGCTGGTGCCGCACGTACTGACCGACGATCTCTACACCGGACTGCTGTTCCTGTGCCTGGTGCCGTCCACGGTGCAGTCCTCGATCGCCTTCACCTCGATCGCCAAGGGCAATGTGGCGGGTGCGATCGTGAGCGCGACGCTCTCCAATCTGCTCGGCGTCTTCCTCACACCCGCCCTGGTGATCCTACTGATGAACACCACCGGTCAGGCGAAGGTCGATCTGTCCTCGATCGGCGATATCGTGCTGCAGCTGCTGGTCCCGTTCTTCCTCGGCCAGCTGATCCGCCCGAAGGTCAAGGGTTTCCTGGCCCGCTATGCGGAGCCGACCAAGCTGGTGGATCGCGGCTCCATCCTGCTGGTGGTCTACAGCGCCTTCAGCGCGGGCATGGTGGAGGGCATCTGGCATTCCATGTCCCCGTGGCGGATTCTGCTGCTGGTCCTGGTGTGCTGCGTGCTGCTGGCACTGGTGATCGCCGCGACCTCGGCGCTCGGCAAGGCCGTGCACTTCGATCGCGGCGATCGGATCGTGGTGGTGTTCTGCGGATCGAAGAAGAGTCTGGCCACCGGGCTACCGATGGCGACCGTCCTGTTCGCCGGCCATCCCATCGGCCTGATCGTGCTGCCGCTCATGGTCTTCCATCAGATCCAGCTGATCACCTGTGCGGCGCTCGCACAACGCTGGGCTCGGAGCGCACCGTGAGCGACAGCACCCGGCTGTCGTCCCGGCGCAGTGGCCGCGCACCTGTGGCCGGCCGGGCGGCCAGGGCCTTCAGTACCGCGCGTCCGGCGGTCGGATCGCCGACCGCGATGCGCGCGCTGCCGTCCGGATAGCGTTTGGCCACGATCCCGGCGCGTGCGAGTGCCGGTGCGACCTCGCGGCCGGGCAGGTAGAGGAAGTTCGCGCTGCTACGCGGCACCCGAATGCCATTGCGCCGCAGTGCTGTCCGCAGTAGTTCCCGCTCGGTGGTGATGCGCAGGATGCGCTCCCCGAGTTCGGCCTCCGCCGCATAGGAGGCGGTCACCGCCGCGACGGCGGCCGACGGCGTCCCGAACGGCAGTTGCAGCCGGTGCACGCGCCGCACCAGTTCCGGTGCGCCGAAGGCATATCCGATGCGCAGTCCGGCGAGCCCGTACGCCTTCGAGAAGGTGCGCAGCACCAGCACATTCGGGTGCCGCCGCACCAACTCCACGGTGTCGAGCGTGTCTGTCGCGCCGAGGAATTCGATATACGCCTCGTCGAGAATGACCGGCACCGTGGCCGGTACCGAGTACAGGAACGCCTTCAACTCGCTGGCCGGAACGACGGTGCCCGTCGGATTGTGCGGCCGGCACACCGCTACCAGCCCGGTGTTCTGGTCCACCGCCCGCGCCATCGCCCACAGATCCTGCCGCCCCGACGAGTCCAGCGCCACCGGATGCGAGCGCAGCCCGACCATCCCGCTCATGATCGGGTAGCCGTCGAAAGTCGGTGTGGCGAAGACGAATCGAGCACCGGGCGCGGGCAGCGTCTGCATGATCTGCATGGCCACCCCCGTCGCGCCCGATCCGACCACCACCTGGTCCGGGTCCACGCCGATATGGTCCGCGATGATCCGGGGCAGGGCGCGCGGCAGGAATTCCGGATAGCGATTGGCCTTCGCCAGACTGTCGTCGAGGGCGCGCATGACCGAAGGCAGTGGCGGAAAAGGGTTCTCGCTCAGACTGAGATCGAAGCGCACCGTCTCGAAGCGATAGGCCTCCAGCGACGCACTCATCGTGCCGCGCCCCAGCGCACGGCCGCCGCGCCCGCGAAATCTCCCGCATGCGCGAAGGCCGACATGAGCACGACCGAACCATTGCGCAGCCGTCCCGCCTGGTTCTCGGTGTCGAGGGTGACGGGAATGCCTGCGGCGAACAGATTTCCGCACTGGTCGAAGGTATCGGGATGTCGTTCGGCGGGCAGTTCCAGCGCATCGTGCCAATTGCGCAGGAAGAGCCGGTTGGGCTGATTGGTCACCAGCGTGTCGATATCGCTGCTCTTCACACCGATGCGCTTGCACACCTCGTGCGCCACCTCGGGCACCAGCCGGTTGCCGCGCGCGAACACCTTGGCCACCTTGGATTCGGTGAAGCTCACGCAACCCTGACCCTCGCCGGGCTCCCAGTACTTGCGGTCGGAACCGGTGGAGAACTCCATATCCCCGGCGAATTCCGGATAGGTGCGGCATTCGATATCGAGAATCGGTGCGGTGTTGTTCTTCACGAGAAATCCGACGCCGCAACCGTCCCCGGGCACCGGGGCCTGTGCGAGCTTACGGATCTCGGACTGGGTGAAGACCGGCCCCGCGCAGTTCTGCGTGGCGACGATGAGCGCGGTGCGCGCATCGGAACTCTGCATGATGGTGCGGGCCAGCCACATCATGTGTACGAAGGCGGCGCATCCGCCGTTGTGCACATCGAAGACGTAGCGGGGGTTCATATTCAGGCGGCGCGCCACCTCGCCACCCGCGCCGAGCACCGGATTCTCCGGCAGCTGGGTATGGGTGATGAGAATATCGATCTTCGAAAGTTCTTGTGCACCATGGCGTTCGATGAGGGGCGCGACCGCCTGCTCGGCCATCTCGTGCACCCGTGTATCGCGGTGGACGTGGTGGCGGCCCTTGGGTGCGCGGAACATGACGTTCTTGGCCATGCGCTCGGAGCGGGAGAACTGGGTGAAGTATTCCGTGCCGACCGACTCGCCGGGCAGATAGCTGGCCACATCGACCAGGCTGACCGGGGGCGGGATCCGGTGGGTGGGGTCCGTGAAATCCATGGTGCGCCTGCCTACTTCATCCAGTCGGGGGTGAGCGGGAGCCCGTGTGCGGCGCGGTACTCGGCGATCGCCTTGAGGTTGTCCATTTCCAGCTGGTGCCCGGCGGAGAACATCTCCCAGAAGTCGCCGACCCACACCTTGCGGCCCTCGGGTGCGGCGTCCGGGTAGGGATTCCGGTCGTAGAACGGGTGATGACAGTTGGTCCACAGCACCACCGAACCGGGCTTGTCGAACACCACCTGCGCGTCCACCACCCGCATCAGGTAGATCATCCACAGGTGCTTGCTCTGATCCCACGCACAGTGGTAATCCACCGTCATGGCATCGGGATTGGCGACCGTGCGGGTGTAGATGCGGGTATTGGGGCCCAGCCGGTCGAACGACTCCCACAAACCCGGCTCCGCGGTTTCGGTGAAGCCGCGCAGGCTGTAGGTCCACTCCTCCAATGAGCGGGTGTCCGAAAGATATTCGTACAGCTCGCGCGGAGGCGCCTCGATATAGGCCTGGACCGGGCAGTAGTCGCCGAAGATCTGATCGTGCGGGTACACCGACCGGAGCATTTCGAGGATGACGGGCGTGGTGGCCTCGCGATCGGAGTTCTCGATACGCAAGAGTCCGGGCACCACCCCCTCGGGGATATCGCTGAGTGCTGGCAGGGCGCTGGTGGTCACGATTACCTCCGCGGTGCCGTCAGGAACGGCGTGAAAGGTGGGATTTCGTCGGGATCGCAGTCGACGGCGATGAACGACGGACCTGGACTGCCGACGCAGTGCCGAAGTGATTCGGCGAGATCGGCGCTGGTGATGGGTGCGTGTGTGCACAGATCCGGGAACATGGCCGCGAGACCGGCGCCCGGATACGCCGGTCGAAATCTGTTGAAGCTGTACCGATCCCCGTAGTACAGCTGTTCGCGAGTTATGCACATGGCATGTGCGTTGTTGTTGAAGACGATGAAGGTGATCGGCAGGTTGTGTTCGATCGCGGTGTGAATCTCCATGCCGTGCATGAAGAACGCACCGTCACCGGCGATGACGAAGGTGCGCCGCATACTCCCGTCCGGGCGCTCCGACCGTGCGAAGGCCGAGCCGATACCGGCCCCGAACGCATACCCCATCCCGCCCATCCCCAGGGCGACCGTGAACCGGCCGTCCCGCGGCAGCCGCAGGTGATGCACCACCGCCGCACCGGTATTCCCGGCATCGGCGAAGACATCAGACCCCTCGGGCAGCGCGTTGTTGATGGTCTCGACCACCTCGCGGTACCGCAGTCCGGGACCTTCCGGGGGCGCCTCGCCGGAGCGGTCGCCGTGCTCGGCCCGGACGGTGGTGATCGTGGCGCCGGAACTGCCGGACGCTGTGGATAGACCTGTGGCAGTTGTGGATAGATCTGCGACCCCACCCTCGTCCGGCACCAGTTGCAGACTGAACCGGATGTGCCGCGGACCGTCCGAGGCCGCCTCATCGCCCGTGCCGCGCAGGTGAACTGTTGTGGCAGCGGTCAATTCACCGATCAGCTCGGCGAGCGTGAGCGCCAGATCGGTACTGCGCGCGTGGATCGAGCCCAGGAACGGGATCTCGCCGCCGATGCTGGCGAGCGGCACCTCCGCCAGCGCCTCCTCCAGCCCGGCGCGGGCGGTGACGGGCATGCGGGTGCCGATGAGCAGGCAGAGGCTGGCCCGGTGCAGCGCCTCGATGAGTCCCGGATGCCCCATGCTGCCCGCCACGCCGCAGAATCCGGGATCGGCGTGGTGATAGACATCCTTGGCGTCCGGGGCCACGCCGACGGCGGCATCGAGCACCGCGGCGAGCTGTGCCAGTTCGCCGCGTGCGCTGTCCCGCGCGACCTGATCACCGGCGATGATCACCACCTTGCCGATGACCCGGGCGGCCTGCAAGGTATGCACAACCCTCCACAGGCTCTCGGTATCGCGGCGATAGGCGCGCGGCGGCGGGACGAATGCGGGCGCGACGAGTTCCGCCTGCTGAACGTCCTTGGGCAGCAATAACACCGCCGGACCGCCGTACTGGGCGGCATGGACGGCGCGGGTGAGGTGAGCGGGCAGGTCGGCGGGGGCCTCGACGCGGGCGCAGTAATGCGAGATCGGCGTGAACAGCCGAACCGCGTCGAAGGCGCCGGCCCGCCCGCTCGTGTCCTGGAAGGCGCCCTTGCCCTCCAGAACGGTCGGTGGCTGCCCGACCAGCGCGAGTACGGGCACGCGGGAGGTGAAGGATTCGGCCAGTCCGGCGACCAGATTCATGGCCCCGCCGCCGGAGGTGGCCGCGACCACGCCGAGGCCGGCGGTGGAGCGGGCGTAGCCGTCTGCCATGGTGGCGGCGGAGAATTCGTGCTTGGCGACCACGGCGGTGACCAGCTCGCGATGATCGAAAGCCGCGTCGTAGAGATCCTCGATATTCGCGCCGTCGACGCCGAATATATGCCGCACGCCCAGCTCGGAGACGGCTTTGACCAGGTGATCCACCACGCGTGTGCGAGTGTGCATGGAGGCGGCTCCCTTCGGTGCCTGACACCGGACTCCCGAGTCTGTACTCGGGATACGAATGCGAGCGGTTGCCGGTTCAATTCGACGGCCCGGCGCGAGTCCTCCTGATCGCCTTTCCCCCGTGGCGGCGAAGCAAACCGGACCGGCCCTCTTGCTATGTATGTATACGTCTACGTATAGTTGGGTCATGCCGAACAAGACGATCTACGTATCCGATGAGGACCTCAAGCTGTTTCAGCGCGCGCAGGAGCTGGTCGGGGGCAATCTGTCGGGCGCGATCGTGACGGCACTGCGGCGCTTCATCGAGCTCGAGGAGGACCGCGTCGAGGGCTACGACGAGGTGGTCCTGAAGGTCGGCAAGGACGGGGTGCGGCAGATCCGCTTCTCCGGCGTACTGCTGACCGAGTGGCACCAGGTCGGCGACAAGCGCGTCGAGGACATTCGGGTGTACCGCACACGCAAAGGCGCGTACGCGGTGCACAGCCACTTCTCCTACTGGAGTGAATTCCCGACCGATACCAACATTCTCAAGGACTGGAAGCAGTGGCGGCGCTTTCTCGGTGTGGGCGAACAGGATTGGGGTGACTACCTCTTCGAGGTCGTCGACACCGTGGGCGAGCTGGAGGGCAAGATCCCCGATCGGCTCTTCGCCCGCGTAGTCGATATCACCGAGCATCGCGTCATCGAAGTGCTCGACATCTGAGCCCTGGCGGCCCGGACGGCCTGTCGCACAAGGTAACTCCGTCGAATAACTGAACACGTAGCAGCTTTGATCGCAGCCCAGCGGTCACGGCTCGGGTAAGCCATGCATTCATGCGTACCTATTGATGAGAAAGGGACCCCATGACCACCGCCCATCGCCCGGCAGCCATCGCGGCTGCGGGTCTGTGCAAATCGTTCGGGGAGCACATCGTGCTCGACCGGATCGACTTCACCGTTCCCGAAGGCAGCATCTACTCGCTGCTCGGTCCGAACGGCGCGGGCAAGACCACCACCGTGCAGATCCTGTCCACGCTGATCAAGGCGGACGGCGGCGACATGCGGGTCGGCGGTTACGATCTCGCGACCCAGCAGGACGACGTTCGCTCGGTCATCGGCGTCACCGGACAGTTCTCCGCCGTCGACGAACTGCTCACCGGCCGCGAGAACCTGCTGCTCATGGGCGACCTGCACCATCTGCCGGGTAGTGAAAGCCGCCGTCGCGCAGCGGATCTGCTGGAGAAGTTCGATCTGGTAGACGCGGGCGACAAGGTGGCGTCCGGATATTCCGGCGGTATGACCCGCCGCCTCGATCTGGCCATGACCCTGGTCGGCGAGCCGCGCATCATCTTCCTCGATGAGCCCACCACCGGCCTCGACCCGCGCAGCCGCCGGGTCATGTGGGACATCATTCGGGATCTGGTCGCGGGCGGTGTGACCGTCTTCCTCACCACGCAGTACCTGGAGGAGGCCGATCAGCTGGCCGATCGCATCGCGGTGCTGCACCAGGGCCGGCTGGTCGCGGAGGGCACGCCCGATCAGCTCAAGCGGCTGGTGCCGGGCGGCTATGTCCGGCTGGATTTCAACGATCGGGCCGAACTCGATGATGCCGCACGGGCTTTGGGCAACGCCGCCCAGGTCAACGGCGATCTCACCCTGGCCGTGCCGAGCGACGGCGGCGTGCGCTCGGTGCGCGAGGTGATCGACCGCCTCGACGCCGCCGGTATCGAACCCGCCGGACTGTCCGTGCACACCCCAGATCTCGACGACGTCTTCCTGGCCCTCACCGGTGGCCACGCTCCCGAAAAGGAAAACTCCCGATGAGTAGCACTGCGTTCGCCGATTCGAAAACCATGCTGCGCCGGAATCTGGTGCACGCCAAGCGGTATCCGGGCATGACCATCGGCGTGCTGGTCATGCCGATCGTCATGCTGCTCATGTTCAACTACATCTTCGGCGGCGCACTGCGGGGCGCGACCGGCGGCGCCAAGTACATCCAATACCTGACACCCGGCATGATGCTCATGATTCCGTCGTACATGATCGCGGGCATCGCGGTGTCGATCAATTCGGATATGACCAAGGGCATCGTCAATCGCTTTCGCACCATGCATATTTCGCAGTCGTCGGTGCTGACGGGTCAGGTGGTCGGCACGTGGATCCAGGGCATGGCGGGCGTGGGCCTGATGACACTGGTGGCCGTGCTCATCGGCTTCCGGTCGCACGATGCGGGGGTGCTGGGCTGGCTGGCCGCCTTCGGCCTCATCGGCCTGACCGTCTACGCGCTGAACTGGCTCGGCGCGGGTTTCGGCCTGGTCGCGCAGAATCCGGAGAGCGCGAGCAATCTGGCCACGCCGATCCTGCTGCTGCCCTTCCTCGGCAGCGGTCTGGTGCCCACCGACACCATGCCCGCCGGTGTGAAGCAGTTCGCCGAATACCAGCCGTTCACCCCCATCACCGAAACCCTGCGCGGACTGCTGATGGGCACCGAAATCGGCCACAACGGCATTCTCGCCATCGCCTGGTGCCTGGTGCTCGGCGGTGTCGGATACTTCTGGTCCACCTCGACTTTCAAGCGTAAGACGAGCTGATCGCACACCCTGCGCGACGCGAAAACGACGCACCCCCTCGGGTGCGTCGTTCTCGTGCGTTCAGAGTCCGGCCGCCAGCAGCACCTTGCCGGTGGCATTGCGGATCTCCACCGATTTCACATCGCCCGGCGTGGCCGAGGTGGTGCCGTCCGGGGTGAACACCTGGCCCGGCTTCGCCGTCCACTCCGCCAGTTTCGACTGGGTCCCGTCGGCGCGCACCACCCACAGCGACAGCTGCCACGCGTAGATCTCGTTGGACGGCGGGTAGTTGCAGATCATGTCCACGCGCGTCTGCCCGTTCACCGAGAGCAGTTTGTAGGTGGCGACGATCGGGGTTTCCGCCTGAGCCTGCAGCGGCCCCTGGGCCACCACCTGCTCGATGGCCGGAACGTCACGCTCGGCGAGGGTGGCCGTCACCGGCACCGCGATCAGGGCGGTGGCCGCGGCCGCCATCACCGCGCCGCCCACCGACCAAAATCGCTTGCGGCGCTCCCTCTTCCGGGCCTGCTCCGCCAGCTGCGGCAGCATGCGCTCGGGCGGCGGAGGCACCGCGGTCGGCGGATCCTCCTGCGCCGCAATGGAAAGCGCCGTGTCCTCGTCCACCAGCGCCAGCAGTCCGGGTAGCCCGGCCAGCTTCGACACGGCCGTCCGGCAGTGGTCGCAGGTCGCCAGGTGGTCCTCGTACTCGCGGCGTTCGTCGCGGGCCAGGGCGCCGAGCACGTACGACCCGTCCCACGTGGTGTAGCCGTCACAGAGGTCGTGGCCCTCCGTCATCTCGTCACCCCCATCTCCTGTAGCACCAAACGCAGTGCCCGCATGCCGTAGTGCATACGGGACTTCACCGTCCCCTCCGGGATATCCAATTCCGCCGAGATCTGGTGGGTGGACAGGCCCCGGTAGTAGGCGCGGACGATGACCTCACGATGATCGATGGTCAATCGCGCCAGTGCGTCGGCTACCAGCCAACCGTCCAGTGCCCTATCCGATTGATCCGGCGTCGGCACCTCCGGCGGATTGTCCGTACGGAATTCGCGCCGGCTTCTGGCGCTGCGATGCTCGTCCACCGCCAGATTACGGGCCACCGTGAACAACCAGGCCCGGGCCGAGTTCGTGGACTGGTCGAGCACATTCGGCCGCTGCCAGGCCCGCAGTAGCGTTTCCTGCACAATGTCCTCCGCGCGGCCGGGATCTCCCACCAGGCCGTACGTGTATCGCCACAATGCGGCCGCATGCTCCTCGTAGAGCACCCGGAGCAATGCCGCCTGGTCGTCGGGCATCGGTCACCTCCGTACCCTCCACGACACAGACCGTGCCGACGGTTCAGTTCAGTTTCGTTCCACTTCGATCGGATGCGTGGCGAGCAGGGACAACGGCAGCGGCTGCCGGCGCAGGACCTGCGCCCACAGATCGGCGCGGCCCGCCAGCGGGTCGGTCGGCAGTGCGGACAGGACGATCCAGTCCCCGCGATCCAATTCACCTTCGAGCTGCCCGAAGGTCCAACCGGCATAACCGGCGAAAATGCGGATGCCCTCGACGAGTGGGGCAATGCGATCCGGGTCGGAGTCGAGGTCGACCAGGGCGACCCGGCCGTCCACCCGGCGCAGACCCGGGATGCCGGCGAACGAGGTGCCGACCTTCACCGTGGCCAGGCACAGCGCGGCATCACGTTTCACCGGTCCGCCGAGAAAGAGTTTGCGGGGCGGCGCCGCGAGTTCGGCCCAATTGGGGAGCACATCGTGCACGGCGGTATCGCTCGGCCGGTTCAGGACCACGCCCAGGCTGCCCGCGTCATTGTGCTCGATGATGTACACAATGGTGCGCCGGAAGGAGGGTTCCACCAGGTCCGTCGCCGACACCAGCAGAGTCCCAGGGCGTACCACCTGGTCCTCATGCCGGAATTCGCGTCGAGAACGGTCACCGTGTTCTTCTGCGCGTGCCACTCAGTCATCATTCCACCGCGACAGGCTCTTTGCCTTGTTAAATTCCGTCTCTGCTCAATTGCGCCGCCCCCGCTAGGGTGACGGCATGGAACGTCCCGAGGTAATCCTCGAGAACAATGACGCGGTGTACGACTTCTATCTCGATCATCAACAGAATCTGTTGAAGGCGCGTGCGGCCTACTGGCTGCTGGGCCGGCGGTATCGACCGCGGATCTCGTACGCACCGGGGGCGCGGGATCGGCTGCGTGAGTTGATCTCCCAGCGCCGGCCGCTGCTCATCGCGGTCAATCATCTCTCGCAGCTGGACCCCTATACAGTCGCTGCCGCGGCCTGGGGGAGCGTGCTGCGACCGGTCATCGGGCGAACCCGGGTGCTGGCCAAGGACGAGCTGTTCCTGGAACCGGAACTGCGCCGGCGCATCGACATGATGGGCGGGATTCCCGTTTTCCGCGGTAAGGACCACGGACTCCGCGCGGTGAACGCGGCCGGACAGCGCATGATCGATATCTGTGCCGAGCGCATGGCGCGCGGCGACGGGGTGGCGGTCTTCCCCGAGGGCACCTGCAATGACGTGGACCCGGCCCACGTGCAGACCGTCGGAACCGGCATCGGGCACATCGCCTTCCGGGCCAAGAAGCTCGGGGCCGATCCGGTGCTGGTGAGCCTGGGCCTGAGCTACGGGCCGCGCCCGGATCCGAAGGTGGAGCCCACCAAGGAGGAGGCCAAATCGGCCAGCTTCTATTTCGGGGCGCCGGTGCCGGAGCTGCCCACCAAACCCGCCGAGATCACCCGCATCGTGCGTGATGAACTGCAGACTGCGCTCGACGGAGCGGTCGCCGCCTACTGACGGACTGTCCGGCCGCCCATTGCCGCGGCAGATACCTATTGCTGCGGCAGATTCAGGCGCTCCCGCGACCACTGCGGCACCAATGCCAGGTACTCCGGCCGGGATTCGACAAAATGGTGCACCATCGGGCACATCGGCAGAATGCCGAAGCCCGCGTCCCGGGTCTGATCGAGCGCACCCTGTACGAGTTTGCGGCCGTACCCCAGACCTTCGAACTGCGGATAGATCTCGGTGTGCACGAAGGCGCGCTCGTTGGCGGTGTCCTGATAGGCGGCGACGCCCGCGAGGTATCCGTCCACGTACAGCTCGAAGCGATCCAGTTCGACATTCTTGCGAATTTCGACCGGCACATGCGGCTCACTCGGCATGCTGCGACGCTAACCGGTTTGCCCAGGCAATTTGTCCGTATCTGGTTTCCGGCGTTCCGGGCGTGTCGCATGGGCGGAAATCGGTGAGACTGAGCGGGTGACACATGCCGGACCACACCGGGTGATCCTCGCCCCGGACAAATTCAAAGGCTCGCTGACCGCCGCCGAAGTCGCGGCCGCGCTCGCCCGGGGCATCGTGCGCGCCGCACCCGGCGCCGAGGTGCGACAGCTGCCCGTCGCGGACGGCGGGGACGGAACGGTCGACGCCTTCCTCGCGGCGGGCTGGGAGCGGGTGCCGGTGCAGGCTCTCGGCCCGACCGGCAGGAAGGCCGACACCGCCTACGCTCGCCGGGGCGATACCGCCGTGATCGAACTCGCGGCAGTGGTCGGCGTGGTGAAACTCCCTGGCGGAGTACTCGATCCGCTGGGCGCGAGCACCTACGGACTCGGTCTGGTCATCGCGGACGCCCTGGATCGCGGGGTCCGCGACATCGTGCTCGGCCTCGGCGGCAGTGCGTCCACCGACGGTGGAGCGGGCATGCTGCACGCTCTGGGGCTCCGCATTCGCGATGCCTCCGGCACCGAATTGTCTTGGCCTGAAATAGTTCTCGGTCACGGTGACCGGGTCGATCGTACCGGCCTGCATCCGGCACTGGCACACACCCGCATCACTCTCGCAAGCGATGTCGACAATCCGCTGCTCGGCCCCACCGGAGCGGCCGCCGTCTATGCGCCGCAGAAGGGTGCGGGTCCCGCCGAGATCGCGACTCTCGAAGCAGCCCTGACGATCTGGGCGCACCTCATCGGCCCCGAATGGGCGGACAAACCCGGCGCGGGCGCCGCGGGCGGCACCGGCTTCGGCGCCATGGCGGTGCTCGGCGCGGTCCCGCGCTCCGGCATCGACGTCGTCCTCGACCTCGTCGACTTCCCCGCCCACCTCACCGGAGCCGACCTGGTCATCACCGGCGAGGGCTCCCTGGACCTGCAAAGCCTGCACGGCAAAGCACCCATGGGCGTAGCCACCGCCGCCCGCCGCGCGGGTATCCCGGTCGTAGCGGTGTCCGGTCGCCTGCAACTGACCCCCGATCAGTGGCGCGCCGCCGGATTCGCTGCCGCCTACGCGCTCACCGATTTGGAACCAGACCCGGTGCGCTGCATGGCCGATGCCGCGACCCTCGTGGCGCGCGTCGGCGAACGCCTTGCCGAGCAATTCATGATGTGAGGTCAGTGCGGAGAGGTTCGGATCAAGGGGTGGGGGCCAGGAGTCGGGTGCGGTTTCGGTCGCCCCAGTTTTCCAGGGGGCGGAGGGCCTGGTTGAGGTCTTCGCCGAGGGGAGTGAGGGAGTACTCCACCCGGGGTGGGATTTCGGGGTAGATCTCGCGGTGGACCACACCGCTGGATTCCAGGTGGCGCAGGTTCTCGGTGAGGACCTTCTCGCTGACACCCGTGAGCAGGCGGCGGATTTCGCCGAAGCGTTTCGGGCCGTCGCCCAGCACCCACATGAGGTGCAGTTTCCATTTCCCGCCGACCACGTCGATGGCGACGGACATGCCGCACACGTCGTGATCCGCGTCACCGCCGGTATTCATCGCGGACCTCCTGACCGTATTTCGAACCTGCAGGTAAGCAACCGCACATGCAGGTGCGGTCTTCCCGAGGCTACCGATCAGGGCCACCATCGAATCGGCGCCGACACCATTCCAGCGACAATTCGAAGGGGACACACCATGTCTCAGCAGCCGCGTTCCGTCACCGTTCTGGGTCTGGGCCCGATGGGGCAGGCCATGGTCCGGGCCTTCCTGGAGGCCGGCGTCGAGGTCACCGTGTGGAACCGCAGCGCCGAAAAGGCCGACGCCCTGGTCGAACTCGGTGCGAAGCGGGCCGCCACTGTGGCGGAGGCCCTGGATGCGAACGAGGTGGCGGTGCTCAGCCTCACCCACTACGCCGCCATGTACGACGTGCTCGGTCAGGCGCCGGAACACCTGGCGGGCAAGGTGATAGCCAATCTCTCCTCGGATTCACCGGAGCAGACGCGCCGGGGTGGGGCCTGGGTGCGTGCGCACGGTGCGGAATTCCTGTCCGGCGGCGTCATGTCGGCGGGCGACAATATCGCGCATCCGGCCTCGTACATCTTCTACAGCGGTCCGCGCGAGGTCTTCGACGTGCACGCCGAGTTGCTGCGCCCGCTCAGCCCGCAGGAGTACCTGGGTGTGGATGACGGTCTGGCGCAGGTCTTCTACCAGGCGTTGCTCACCATCTTCCATCCGTGGATGCTGGCCTTCGATCAGGCCCTGGCACTGATCACGAACTCCGGCAACGAGATCGACCGCTTTCTGCCGTTCGCATTGCGCTCCAACGAGGCGTTTCCCTACTTCATGACCGATTTCGCCGCTGCCGCGAAAGCCGGCGGCTGGGGTGATCGGGCCCAGCTGACCATGATGGATGCCGGAGCACAGCACGTGGTCGACGCCAGTGTGGAAGCGGGCGTGGACGCTTCGCTCTCCCGCAGCGCACAGGCGCTGTGGCGCAAGGCGATTGCCGCATCGGAGAGCGCAGGTACGCCGGTACCGGTGTATGCGGTCATGCGCGGCGCCTGACCCACAGCGGACTAGGCCGTTTCGGAGCCGATGCGGGGGAAGGGGTCGGTGGAGAAGACCACCTCGACCGGAACCTCGAAGTACCGCGAAACCCGCAGTGCCAGATGCAGGCTGGGGCTGTATTCACCGCGCTCGAGGTAGCCGATGGTCTGATAGTGCACGCCGAGCGCTTCCGCCAGCTCCCGCCGGGAGATGCCGCGCTCGGCGCGCAGCATCGCGATCCGATTGAAAATGACCTCAGTAGGCACGTGCCATGGCCTTCTCGCGCCGGGCCGCCACGCTCGACCCGGATTCCCGTCGCGCCATGCGGCGCAGCACCACCGGTGCCAGCAGCAGTCCGGCGATCGACCAGACGCCCAGTACCGCAACGGTTTCCAGATGCCGCCAGGAGTGGCCGAGCTCAACGGCCACCGCGCTGTCCGGCAGCAGGGCCGAGCGCATGCCCAGGCCCAGCCAGTAGATCGGGAAGACCTGACCCACGCCCTGCAGCCAGCCGGGCAGGGCTGTCATCGGGTAGAAGATTCCGGAGATCGCCACCAGACCCATGATGGGGAACGAGAGGAAACCGATGGCGCGCGGGCTCTCGAAGATCGATCCCAGGACCGCGCCGATCGGCAGCACGGCCAGCAGGCCCAGCACCAGTACCCAGATCAGGGTGATCCAGGAGCCGGCGGTGTCCAGCCGCACACCGCCGATGATGAACGCGCCCACCGCCAGCACCATGATCAGCTGGGAGAGCACGATTCCGGACACCATGACGATCTTGCCGATCAGATAGCCGACCATGCCGTTCGGAGTCGCCTTGGCGCGCAACAGCGTGCCGTCCTCGCGATCCGTGGTCAGGCCCTGGCAGATGCCGAACATGCCGTTGAAGGCGATCAGCATGCCGAGTACGCCCGGCAGCGCCAGCGCACCCAGCTTCAGCCCGCTGGCCGCGAAGCTGCCATTGCGCATGAGGAACAGCGCGACCAAAGTCATGACGGGCCAGAAGAATTGGATGAACAGGTCCTGGCCGCTGGTGAGCGTCTGGCGCAGCTCGATCCAGCCGCGCCGGAACCCGGCCTTGACCGCGATGCTGATGGGATTCATCGGACTACCTCCTCCAGCGTGTGCACATCGTTGTCCTCCTGGCCGGACTCGAAGCGCTGCACCAGTGTCATATACGTGTCCTCGAGCGAGGCGCGCCGCACCTCCAGCTCCTCGATCTCCGCGCCGTGCTGCTGGAACAGCTCGTAGACGAACTTGGTGGACTCGGTGGTGGTGTGCACGAAGCGCTGACCGTCCCGCGTCCACTTCACCTCGGCCTCACCGGCAATGCGCCGGGAGAGCTGATCGGCGGATCCGTCGGCGATGATCCGCCCGCCCGCCAGCACCAGAATGCGGTCGGCCAGCTTCTCCGCCTCATCCAGATCGTGGGTGGTGAGCAGGATGGTGGTGTGCTCGTTATCGGCGAGCCGGTGCACCAGATCGTGGAATTCGCGCCGAGCCTGCGGATCGAAGCCCGCGGTCGGCTCGTCCAGGAACAGCAGCTCCGGCCGCCCGACAATGCCGATGGCCACATCCAGCCGCCGGCGCTGCCCGCCCGACAGCGTCATGACCTTCGCATCGGCATGTGCGGTGAGACCGACCGCCGCGATGAGTTCATCGGTGTCCCACGGCCGCCGAATGCTGCCGGAGGAGTAGGGCGCATAGAACATGCCCAGGTAGTCGAGTAGTTCGCGGATCCGCCACTTGCCGTGATCGCGCCAGGACTGCAGCACCACCCCGATCCGGGCGCGCCAGGCCTCGTCCCCGTGGGCGGGGTCGGCGCCCAGCACCGATACCCGTCCCGCCGAGCGCATGCGGAAGCCCTCGAGAATTTCGATGGTCGTGGTCTTGCCCGCCCCGTTCGGGCCGAGCAGCACGAGCACCTCGCCCGCGTGTGCCTGAAAGGTGACGTCGTGCAGCACATCTCGCGTGCCATATCGCATTCGCAGCTGTTCGACGTCCAAAACAACATCTTCGCCGACGGTCATACCATCCTCCGTAGTAGAAGCCGGATGATATGTAGCATACCTACTACATCTCGTGGTGCGGAAGCGATATTCGGCTGCCCCGGAAAAGACCGAAAAAGGCCCGGCTCGAGGTGAGCCGGGCCTGATCGGAGAGGTGTTGTCAGCGGGTCGCGAGGAACTCGATCGCCGCCGCGTAGCCCTGGATCCCCATACCGGCGATGACCGCGGTGGCGATGGGGGAGACGAAGGAGTGGTGCCGGAACTCTTCGCGCGCATGCACATTGCTGATGTGCACCTCCACGATCGGCACCTCCGGAATCACCAGCGCATCGCGCAGCGCCACCGAGGTGTGCGTGAAGCCGCCCGGATTGATGACGATCCCGGATTCGACGCCGCGCGCCGCATGGATCCGGTCGATCAGCGCGCCTTCATGATTGGACTGGAACGCCTCGACCTCGCGGCCGAATCGCGCCGCCGTCTTGCGGCACAGCTCGATCACATCGTCGAGGGTGTCGGACCCGTACACCTCGGGCTGTCGGGTGCCGAGCATATTCAGGTTCGGACCGTTGAGCACCAGGATCGGACCGGCGGAAGCAGCCATGCGCTCACTGTATCGGCTGAACCGCCGGCGGCCCGGGTCCAGGCCCCTCGCCGTGGACCCGAGCCGCGGGCGCGGGTTTCAGAGCCCGCGCGGTCCTTCGGAGCGCAGGTCGTCGACCTTGCGCATGGCGCCGCGCAGTTCGTCGAGCCACTCCTCGGCGTGCTTGCCCGCGAGTTTCACGGTCCAGGCGAGCGCATCGGAGCGGGACCGGGCGACACCCGCGTCGATGAGGGTGTCGAGAACCTTGCGTTCGGGCTGGCGGAGCCGGGTCATGACCGGAACTGCCAGGTGGGTGAACAGGATTCGGTCCTCGCCGGCCGATACGCCCCAGGCGACATTGCGGCCGTAGCGGGCCTGGGCCTCCTGGGCGATCTGCATGCGGGCCGCACGGGTGGATTCCCGGAAGCGGGAAACCAGGCCTTCGCGGGTGGCCTGCGGCACTTCGGCCGCATCCTCACCCTCGGCGGATTCGGGAGTGGGCAGGGGAAGTTCGCCGACTACGACGATTTCGTCGCGGTCGATCTCGAGGGTCGGGGGTCCGGTGAACCAGTCGGCTGGCAATCTTCCAGCGAACCAATCGGAAGCGTCTGCGGCGTCGGGCAGGTCGGCTTGCTGCCAGCCTCCGGGGCGTCCGAACTCACGTCCACGATGTCCGTGTCTCATGGCGGTCACTCTCACTTGCTGTGTCGAGTTGTAATTCTGATTACAACGTTACGTTCATTCCGGGCGAATGGATTCCGCTCTCGGAGAACGGGGTTCGGGCGGGTGATCACGACGGTTGCGCAAGCACGCCACGGGGTACGTACTGAGCGGTTGGCGGAGGCGTGAATACGCCAGGTCCGTAACCGACCGGTGATCATGTAACTGGTCCTTGCGGGCCGAAATCGGCACTATGGTGGATCTCGGTACATACACGCCTGGTGGAAAGGTGGCACCGCGAGTGATTTGAACGCGGTACCGTGGTCCTGTTGCTGATGTGGCAAGAGTGAAGAGTGGGCGATATGGATGTGTGGGGATCCCGCCGCTTCCGGATCCGTGGCGCGATCGTGCTCGCGGGGGTGCTCGCCCTCGCGATTGCGATGGGGTCGTGTGCTTTCCGGGAGCGAGCGACCGGTGCGGAGGCTGTTGTCGAGCGATTCTCCAGCTTGCTCGACAAACAGAACTACGAGGACGCAGCTGAGCTGACGTCCTACCCGAATGGTGCGTCCGCAACGTTGAAGCAAGTCTTCAGCGGGCTGAACCCGGGCAAACCCGACTACCAGGTGACCCAGTTCATCGGCCTCGACGGCAATACCGGTCTGTTCAGCATGAGTGCGGCCTGGAACTTCGGGGACAATAGGAACTGGAAGTACGACCTGCAGGGCACCGTGCGCAAACTCAGTGTGGGCTGGCGCATCTCATGGGATCCGGCGCTGATCATCCCGCAGCTGGACAGCAAACGCACCGTGAAGCTGGTCCGCACCTATGCCACGCCGGCGCCGCACGTCAATGACATCGTCGGTGCGCCGCTCATGACCGAGCAGACCATCAATGTGGTCAAACTCGACCCCACCAAAACCGGTGATCCGGTCGCCTCCAGCAATGCGCTGGCCGATGCCATCGCCCCGGTCGCGCCGCTCATCACCGGACCGTCACTGCTGCAACAGCTGTCGGCCTCGCAGGGCAAACCCGTGGTCGCGGTGAACCTGCGCGACGGCGACTTCGCCATCCTGCAACCCAAGATGGCGGCCATCCCCGGCGTGGTCATGGAACAGCAGCCGAGGTTGATCTCCGCCGACCGCCGAGTGTGGTCGCCGATGCTCGACTCGCTGAACAAGGTGTGGCAGAACAATAACGATCAGCGCTCAGGTTGGGGTGTACAGCTCTTCGATCCGGACGGCGCCTTCGTCACCCAGCTCGCCGGCGAACAGGGCCCGCCCGGACCGGATATCCCCGGCACCATGGACCAGCATCTGCAGCGCGCCGCCGAGGACGCGGTGGTGAGCGTCGGCACGCCCGCCTCCATCGTGGCCATCCAGCCCTCCAGTGGCGCGATCGTCGCCGCCGCTCAGAACAGCCAGGCCAGTGAGCACGGTTCGGTGGCTTTCACCGGGCTGTACCCGGTCGGCGGCATGATCGAGCTGTTCAAGAACATGGCGGCCATCACCAAGAAGAAAGCGCCGCAGGACGTCTCGGTCGGCGATGCGGCCGATGCCGCGAGCATGCTCGGCGTCGGCATCGACTTCAAGATCCCCGGCCTGGACGAGACCACCGGCCGCCTGCCCACCGGCAAGAACGCGGCCGAACAGGTCGGCCGCGGTAATGCCGCCGACTCACTGCTGGCCAGCCCCTGGGGTATGGCCATCGCGGCGGCCGCCATCGCCAATGGCCAGGTGCCCAAGCCGATGATCCAGATCGGCGTCCCGGCCACCACCGAAGCTGACCTGCCCGCGCTCCCCGGTGATGTCACCGATCGCCTGCGCGGCATGCTCCGCGACGGCACGGCGGCCCCGGAGTTGGCCAGCCTCAATCGCTATCAGGGCGTGCAGGCGTTCGCCGCTCAGGCGGGCACCAATGGCTGGATCATCGCCACCATGGGTGATCTCGCCTTCGCCATTCACATCGACGATGTGGACAGCGGGGATTCCACCGCTCGGATGGCTGCGCGATTGCTGCAGTCGCTCGCGGTCCCGGACTAGTTCCGACTGCCGGGTCTTCGCTGCGTGCTCCGAACTAGTTCCAGCGCAGCGCTTTCAGGCCGGCCCGCCAGCCGAGCAGGAACAGCGCGAGCGCGGTCGCGGCGACCAGGACGAAGCTGAAGGCGATGCCCTGACCGCTCACCACGCGCAGCAGCATGCCGCCGACGAGCGTGCTCAGCCAGATGACGACACCGGTCGGCCACACCGGCCGGCCGTCGAAACGCTTTGCCGCGCTGGCTCCTTCACCTCCGGCGGCGATCGCGATGGCGATCACCCAGCCCAGTAGCAGGCCGGTGGCGAAAGGCCAGACCGTGCGGGCCATTCCGGCGAGCACCGGCTCATCGTGATTGTGCCGGCCGATTGCGCAGAACACGATCACCAGTACGGCATCTGCGACGAACGGCGCGAGTTTCTTCACGGGCCACAGGTTATCGGGCGTCCTACATCCCGCTGCGAGGGACACTCGTCTCACCGCGGGAGGGAGCTTTCGAAGGTCAGGAATCCTCGCCGGGCGGGGCATTCGGCCGCCGGGGTTCGGCGATCAGGGGAGTGCCGCGCTCCTCGAATTCCTTCTCGTACGCCGCGTCGTCGTCATGCGGTTTGCGGAAGAGGAAGAGGAAGACGATCCAGCCGATGATCGCCACCAGAATGAAGCTGATCAGGCGGTAGAGGAAGGCCGCGGCCACGGCCTGGGCGGCGGGCAGACCGGCGGCCGCCGTGAGCGAGTAGATCAGGGTGGCGTCCACATAGACGATGCCGCCCGGGGCGAAGGGGATGGTGCCCACCGCTTTTCCGGCCGCGAAGGCCAGCATTAGCCCCGCCAGGCGGGGGTCCGCGCCCACCGCATAGCAGGCGAAACCGAGGCAGGCGACGTCGGCGAGCCGGTGCACCAGGGCCCACAGCACCACCCAGGCGCCGTCCTTGCGGCCCAGATCCACCGACTCCAACTGGTTCAGGACCTCGCCGATCTTCTCGGCGCCGGTCTCCGCGGGTCTATGTCGAATTCTGTTGACCAGGCGCAGAATTCGATGCACCACCGCTTCGACGGTGCCCGGGTGCCGGGCCACATAGTTCAGGGCCCACACCAGCAGCGCCACCGCGCCCAGCGAGAAGATCACCTTGGCGGGCCCGACCCGATCCCCGGCCAGCACCGCGCCGAACAGGCCCAGCAGCGTCAGGCCGGCGGCCGCCACCACCCCGGACATGACCAGCTGCCAGGACGCCACGATCGGACTCGCGCCCCAGCGCCGCATCTGCCGATAGGTGAAGGCGGTCGAGAACACCTGCCCGGCGGGCAGTGTCAGCGACATGCCGGTGGAGCCGTACACCACCGATACCGACTTCCGGTGGCTGACCTCCACGCCCCCCGCATGCAGCAGCTGCTTCTGGATGGCGCCGAAGCCACTCATGGAAATCGCCTGCATCACGATGCAGGCGGCGACCCATTCCCAATGGATTTCGGTGAGGTTCTTCCAGGATTCGTGCAGGCGGGGATATAGATAAAAGCCTTCTGAAATCAACAGACTCAGCAGCGCGGCCCCGAGCACCCATTTGGCCCACCAGAACCTGCCGCGGCGCGAGTTCTCCGCGGGCGGCGCAGGTTCGCCGGCCAGCTCACCATGGGCCGTCACATGCTCACCCTAACGAACTGGCTACCGCCTCGTCTGCATCCGTCGGGTCGGTACTTTCTTTGGGCCAGGCCAACCGGGTTTTCCGCCGGCGGCCGCGCAGTTGGACCTCTTCGCCCGTTTCCCAATGCCGCTGTTCGTTCTCATCGGCGAAATACAGCGCACTCGACGAGGTCAGGACGCGGCCCGGGCGATCCTTCGCGAGTTCGGTGAGACGGGAGGCCTCGTTGACCGGATCACCGATCACGGTGTACTCGAATCGATTTGCGCCACCGATATTTCCGGCCACCGCCAAGCCCGCCGAAACGCCCATGCCGATATCCAATCCGGGCACCTCACGCAGGGCTTCGCGCAGTTCGCGGGCGGCGGCGAGGGCGGCGGTCGGGGCATCCGGGCGATCCAGGGGCGCACCGAAAATGGCCAGCGCGGCATCACCCATGAATTTATTGATCAGGCCGTGATGGCGGTCGATCACATCGACCACGATGCGGAAGAACTCGTTGAGCAGACTGACCACTTCGGTCGGCGGACGTTCCGCCGCGGTGGCGGTGGAGCCGACCATATCGACGAACAGCACCGCCACGAATCGGGTTTCACCACCGAGTTCGGTGCCGTACTCCAGCGCCCGCCGCGCCACCTCCTCGCCGACATGCTGACCGAACAATTCCTGCAGTTCTCGACGTTTTGCGGCCTCACCCATCATTCGGTTGAAGCCAACCTGCAGCAGCCCGATTTCGGAACCGTCGAACACTTCCACCTGCACATCCCGCGCGCCTTCCTGCACGCGATCGATGGCCTGGCTGAGCTGCCGAATCGGATCGGAAATACTGGCCGCGGTGAGCATGGAAAGGGCCAGCGCCTGCATGATCACCACACCGCACAGCAGCAGAATCGATACCGCCAGCGACTGCGCGGAGAACTGCACGCGCGAGGAGATCTGGGTGACGCACAGCAGCACAATGGCGATCACCGGGGCGAAGGTCCCCATGCCCCACGTCATGGCCATGCGGGTGCCGACACCGGCGGTCAGGGTGTGATCGAACGCGCCGACGGTCAGCGCCTCGGCCGCGACCGGTCGCAGAATCCGCTCGCCCAGCATGTAGGTGAAGCCGAAAACGATGGTGGCGGCCATACATTCGGTGACGATCACCGCGGCCGCCAGCTCCGGGGCCCGCACAATGATCAGCGATGCCAGCACCGCGCCGCCCACCAGCCACAGCACCAGGTGCACGATGGACTGCCGCAGCGGTGCGTGCAGCGCGGCCATCTGCTCCTGGCGGCTCGGCGGCCCGCCGCGCACCTGCCAGCGCATCACCGGCCGCAACATGAGCGCCGAAGCGGTCAGGCTCAGCAGCCCGCCGATGAGAAACACGAGCGCGGGCAGCAGGAACCCGGTCTGCCGGGTCGCATTGGACCCCCGCTCCGGCACGGGCAGTCCGTACTGGATGAACGCCCACACCAGGACAGCACCGAACGCATTGGCCGCGAGCATCGATGCGAGGTACAGCGGCCAGCGTGTTCTCATGGTCTGTTTGACCGCTTCCAAGGGCGCTGACACAGACACCAATCTAGCGGCTCGTCACTCCTGGAGTCTGCGCACACCAGCGCGGTGGCGGTGGTCGGGCGCGAGGGCCGGCGATTGGAATGGGTTCCTTTTCACGGTTCCCGAAATGGGCCGCCCCTACATTGCTGGTACTCGTCCCCTCAACCTCGCATAGCAGGTCAGCCGTGTGCTGAGTTTCCGGGGAGGCGGGGCGGAGGGCAGCGGAGGCAATTTGTGGGTCTCACAGGTTAGGCTCGAGATCGTGAGCGAGGCGGAGGCAGAGCCCGGTAGATCGCAGGCAGCGCCCAATAAGGCCGGGAAGAGTGGTACCGGGAAGGGCGGTTCGGCGCGCCGGCGGGACGCTGCGGATGCGGTGCACCCGCTGGTGCGGGAGACCGCCGAGTGGTGCTGGCGGATGCTCATCATCTTCGCGGCGGTGCTGGCGCTGGCCTATCTCGCACACCGGCTGGCGACCGTCATGATTCCGCTGTCCATCGCACTGCTCGGGGCGGCACTGCTGTCGCCGCTGGTGGATTGGATGCAGCGGCTCGGGGTTCCGCGATCGCTCGGAGTGTTCGTGGCGCTGGCCGGATGTCTCGGACTGCTGGCCGGGATCATGACCTTTGTCGTGGAACAGTTCGTCACCGGTGTGCCGCAGCTGTCCGACCAGTTCAAGACCAGCGTGCACGATATTCAGGACTGGCTCATCAACGGTCCGCTGCATATGAGCAATGAGCAGATTCGCAATGCGGGCGACACCATCGTCAAGACCGTCGAATCGAATCAGAACGCGCTCACCAGCGGTGCGCTGACCACCGCCACCGTGATCGGCGAATTCTTCACCGGCGCGTTCCTGACGCTGTTCATCCTCATCTTCTTCGTCTACGGCGGCGACCAGATCTGGCAGTTCATCACCAAGGTCATCCCGGCACGGAACCGGGAGCGGGTGCGCACGGCGGGGCGGCTCGGGTTCGGCAGCCTCACCGGATTCGTGCGCGCCACCGTCATGGTCGCGGGTGTCGACGCGCTCGGCATCGGGTCCGGTCTGGCGATTTTGAATGTCCCGCTGGCGCTTCCGCTGGCATCGCTGGTGTTCATCGGCGCGTTCATTCCGATCATCGGCTCGTTCCTGGCCGGTTCGGTCGCGGTGTTCATCGCGCTCATGACCAAGGGTTTTGTCACCGCGCTCATCGTTCTCGGCATCACCATCGCGGTCATGCAGCTGGAAGGGCATGTGCTGCAGCCCTTGCTGATGGGCCGCGCGGTGCGCATTCATCCGCTCGCGGTGGTGCTGGCGATCGCCGTCGGCATCGTGCTCGCCGGGATTGCCGGCGGTCTGCTCGCGGTGCCGTTCGTGGCGGTGCTCAATACCGCCATCCGATCGCTGCTGGCCGATTCGCCGGATGAGCTGTATCAGGAACTGCACCCGCACGATCCACATAAATCCATGTACAGCGCCGATCCGGATGCCCCCGATCCGGACCGGTGGGATCTGCCGGAACCAGCGAGCTCCTCCGATGGATCGAAGCCCGCCGCGAGCTCCGGTGATACCGCGGACTGAACCCGATCCCCGCGACGCCGCCACCGGCCCACTGTGGCGGGCGGCGCAGGCATTCCGGCTGGTTACCCTGCTGTACGCGGCGGGGCAGCAGATCGCGTCCGCACCGCACTACACGAATCAGCGGCTCAGCTGGGTGCTGATCGCGGTGATGGCCGTGTGGTCGGGGGTCTCGGCGGTGCTGTTGTCGCAGTGGCGTGTTCACAATGTGCGGCGGGTGCGGATCGCGGTCGTGGTGGGCGATCACCTGATCGTCATCGCGCTGATCTTCGCGACCCGGCTGGTCGCGAATTACGACTGGTATCACAACCATCAGGCGCTGCCGACCACGCTGTGGGCCGCCAATGCCGTGATGTCCGCGGCCATTCTGTGGGGTCCGCTCGGCGGTATCGCCTCCGGACTGCTCATCGCGGCGGTCATGGTCACCGCCCGCGCGCAGTGGGATCTGGACCTGTGGCGCGATGCCACCACGCCGGTGCTGGTGTCGGTGGGCCTGGCAATCGGGCTGGCCGCCAACACCGCTCGCCGCGCGCAGGAGCAATTGCAACGCGCCGTACGGCTGACCGCGGCGGCGCAGGAGCGCGAGCGGCTGGCGCGGGAAGTCCACGACGGCGTGCTGCAGGTACTCAGCTATATCAAACGCCGGGGCGGCGAAATCGGCGGTCCCACTGCCGAATTAGCGCAGCGCGCCGGTGAGCAGGAGGTCGCGCTGCGGGTCCTCATCTCCGAGCAGGGGGTCGGCGCGGACATCGGGGGTGTCGAACAGGATCTGCGTCCGCTGCTGACCGCCCAGTCCACCCCGTCGGTGCTCATCTCGACACCCGGTGAGCCCGTGCCCATCGGCCGGTTCGAAGCCCGGGAGATCTCCGCGGCCGTCGCGGCCGCGCTGGCCAATGTGGCTCAGCATGCCGGACCGGGCGCGAAAGCGTATGTGCTGCTGGAGGATACCGGCGACGAGGTCATTGTCAGCGTGCGCGATGACGGTCCCGGTATTCCGTCCGGACGTCTCGCCGAGGCGGAAGAGCAAGGGCGCATGGGAGTTTCACGATCCATAATCGGCCGTATCGCGGCCCTCGACGGTACCGCGCATCTACTCTTCGAAGCCGTGGGCGACGACGGCTCCGGGGCCGAGTGGGAATTCCGGGTGCCGCGGCGGCCCCGGCGATGACGCTTTTCTCTCGTCATCCCGGCATGCCTGTGGCCGGGATCCACCAGAATCGGAGGCGATGATGTCCGAAGGTGATGCGGGAAACCCGGTTTCGGTCATGGTGGTCGACGACCACCCCATCTGGCGTGAGGGTGTGGCCCGCGATCTGGCCGAGGCCGGATTCGATGTGGTGGCCACCGCAGACGGCGTCGGCACCGCCGCGCGCCGGGCCGCCGCCGTACAACCGGCGGTCGTGCTGATGGATATGCAGCTCCCCGACGGCAACGGCGCCGACGCCACCGCCGAGGTGCTGCGCGTTTCCCCGCACACCCGGGTCCTGGTGCTGTCGGCCTCCGCCGAACGCGATGACGTGCTGGACGCCATCAAGGCCGGCGCCATCGGCTACCTGGTGAAGAGCGCCTCCGCCACCGAACTCGTCGATGCCGTCCGGGCAACCGCCGCCGGCCAGGCCGTATTCACGCCGGGCCTGGCGGGTCTGGTGCTCGGCGAATACCGGCGCATCGCCAACACCCCGCCCGATCGTGACGAACCCCACCGCCCCGCCCTCAGCGACCGCGAAACCGAGGTCCTGCGCATGGTCGCGAAGGGCCTGTCCGCCAAGCAGATCGCCACCCGCCTCAACCTCAGCCACCGCACCGTGGAAAACCACGTGCAATCCACGCTCCGCAAACTGCAACTCGGCAACCGCGTGGAGCTCACCCGCTACGCCATAGAACAGGGGCTGGACGAGTAGTGCATCGTCCCAACGCAACAACTGATTTCGCAAGGTCGGGGTAACTCCCCGGGTACCCCCAAAATCGGGTCGGCTCCCAACCGCGCCACGCGTCCCCAACCGTCAACGGCTCCCAGGCCGTGCGCCAAAGTTCCGGGGAGGCGGGACAGCAGATCAGGGATTGCCCTGATGTGCGGAGCGCTCTCGGCTCGTAATCTCGAATTATGGGAGGTCCTGAATCGATTTCCAGCGTTGAGGCCGCCGTTATCGGCGACCGTGACCTGCGGGTATCGGATATCGAACGCGAACACGTCGGACGGCTGCTGCAGCGCGCGGTCGGTCTCGGCATGCTGTCACTGGGGGAATTCACCGAGCGTATGGACACCGCGCTCGCGGCCAAGACCCGTGGTGAACTGAATACGGTGCTGGTCGACCTGCCGGGTATCCGGCTCGCCGGGCAGCCCGCGCCCAAAGCGCCGCAATTCGTCTACACGCCCCGCCCGCAGTACGGGTTCGCCCGGCCGCAGTACGGGGCCCGGCTCGCGCATCCGGTCGGCGCCGGGAATGTGATTCGCTCGCGGATGTCGGGTGTCAAACGCACCGGCAATTGGCAGGTCCCGGGCACGCTGCTGGTCAACAGCTTCATGTCCGGTGTCAGCCTGGACTTCACCCAGGCGGCGATGGCGACGCAGGTGGTGGAGATCCGGGTCGACGACTTCTTCAGTTCGCTCGAACTGATCGTGCCGTCCGAGGCCACCGTCGATATGAACGGTCTCGACCTGGTCGGATCCAGTGCCAACAATAAGGTGCGCACCGGACCGCCGATGGGACCGCTGCACATCGTCGTGCACGGCAGCATCCGTTTCGGGTCGGTCACCGCCAAGCACCCCTTCGGCACACACTGGAAGCGTTTCCTCAACGGAGCCTGAGCCACGGCGGCGAATCCGCCGCCGGGGCAAGTGGTTCCGGCAGGTATCGTCACGCCCATGGCGGAAGGCGGTACAGCAGACTCGGTTCCGGACCCACTACTACGGACCGGCCGCGGTGCGCCCCTGCTGCTCCTGCACGGCGTGCTGCTCACCTGGCAGTCCTGGTTACCCGTTATCGACGATCTGCGCGCCGACCACGACATTCTGGCGCCCACCCTGCCCGGTCACTGGGGTGGCCCGCAGGCGCAGCGCCCCGCCACCGTCGCCTCCCTCGCCGATTGGGCGGAAGCCCTGCTGGACGAAAATGGTTGGCGCACAGCGCATATCGCAGGCAACTCACTCGGCGGCTGGATCGCCCTGGAACTGGCGGCCCGCGGCCGCGCCCGCAGTGTCACCGCCATCTCCCCGGCCGGCCTGTGGCGCGATTCCGCCGCCTCCAACACCCTGGTCCGCAAATTCCGCGGTATGAGCCCGCTCATCGGCTTCGGCGCAGGCTCCCCGCCCGCCATGCCGAACATGATCCGCAGCCTCCTGCTACCCCTGCTGGCACATCGCCCCGAAACCGTCCCCGCCCACCTCGCCCGAGCCATGGCCGCCGCCCCCACCCACTGCGCCATTCTCGACGACCTGGCCGAAGACCCCGCCCTCCCAACAGGTTTCACCACCCTCTCGACCCTCCCCGTCCCCACCTCGATCCTCCTCCCCGAATTCGACCGAGTCCTCCCACCCCACCTCTACCCACCCCTGACCCCCACCCCCGCCCTGGAAATCCACCCCCTCCCCGGCGTAGGCCACGTCCCCATGCTCGAGGCCCCCACCCGCATCACCACCGAAATCCGCGCCACCATCACCCGCGCCGAAAAAGCTCAATCCGCCTGACCGGCGGGAACTACCCATCGAACAGGTTGTCCGGTGATCTTCGCGATCATGTCGAAGTCCCCGTCGTAGTGCAGCACGGCGCGCCGATGCCTCTCGGCTACTGCGGCCACGATCAGATCCGGCAATGATATGGCGCGGTGATTCCCTGCATGGATCAGCTGAACCTGTACCTCGCTGACCCGATCCCACACCTCATCGGGCATGGGCAGCCAGTCGAAACCACGCAGCAGCTGCCGAATACTCTCGAGCTCCGAGGCGCGTCGCACGCTGAAGAGCACCTCGTACTCGACTGCTCCGCAGATCGATAACAGACCCCGTGCCGAGAGATCGTCGAGGATCGGTGCGACAGTCGGCTTTCCCCACCGTGCCAACGCGGACTTGTCGATCAGATATGAATCAGCGCTCATCAGGCGCGGTGTCGTCCGCGAGCCCGCCAGCCTTCACCCACTCGGCGAATTCTTCACGCTGCCGTCGCCGTACAACATCAGCCAGCGCCGCATTGACGGTGGCGACCTTCTTCGAGGTGCCTAGGATCTTTGCTGCCTGAGCCAGCAGATCATCATCGACATCGAGAACAGTCCGCGACATGGTCACCTCCAAACGATATCTTTTTCGAGGTTATCAGATATCAAAACGAACGACCGTCCTGAGAACAGGTAGGAACCAGACCCGAACCGGGTGTTTCTACTCATCCTGACGAAGCTGCCGGTCGCAAGCATTGCTGACATGAATACCGCCATCGATCCGCGATTGATCGCACGGTTGTCGACTGAGTTCACCTCGCTCAGCGAGCATATGGGCACCCTCGGCCGCGACCTCGAGGCCCTGCGCTGCCAGCTCGTCGCCAACCCCGGCGCCCCACGCGCTTCTCACCTATCCACCCCGCCCGCCCCGGAGACACCGGTGGCGGGCGGTGTCATGCCCGACTCACGCACCACGGGGCTGCCGTCATCCCGTCCTAGTGCGGAGGTCCCGGGCCCGCCGGTGCGAGCTGCGGATCTCTTCGCGACGCGGGGAGGTTCGAGTCCGATGCCGAGCGGGAGCGTGCCGACCGGCGCAGTTCCGCCACCGGGTGCGGGTTCGGCGGCGCAGACTGCGGCGTTCGCCCAGGCTGCGCAGACCTCGGTGCCGCCGATGTCGCAGGCCAGAGCTGGAGTGCCGGTTCCGCCGGCTGCCGGTGGTGTGTGGGGTCCTCCGGCTGTCGGGATGCAGGCTCCGCCGCCTGCGGGGGCGATGCCTGGGTATATGCCTTCGATGCCGGGAGCGCCATTGGGGGCGCACGGGTTTGGGGCTGCGGGGGCCGGGTGGATGGGTGGGCGGCCTGTTTATTCGCCTATGCCGCCTATGGCGCAGCAGCGGCGGCGGGTGGAGGCGGTGCGGGGACCGAAGGTGCCGTGGTGGCAGCGGGAAGGGGTGATCAGTCGGGTGTTGGCGGTGGCGGGGGTGGGGGTCACGCTGATCGGGGTGGTGATGTTGCTGGTGTTGGCGGCGCAGGCGGGGTTTTTCGGGCCGGTGCCGAGAGTTGCTGCGGGGGCGGTGTTCTCGGGGGTGCTGGTGGGGTTGGGGATGCGGGTGCACGGGCGGGCCGGGGGACACGTGGGGGCTATTGCGTTGGCGGCCACGGGTATTGCCGGGGGATATCTGGATATTGTCGCCATGACGACCATGTACGGGTGGTTGCCGCCGGTGGTGGGTTATGTGGTTGCGCTGGGGATTGCGGCGGGTGGGGTGGGGCTCGCCATGCGGTGGCGGTCGCAGGCGCTGGCGGTGCTGGTGGTGCTGGGGGCGGCGCTGCTTTCGCCGGTGGTGACCACCGAGTTGGCGTTGCTCGCCTTCCTGATCGTGTTGCAGATTGCCGCTCTACCAGTGCAATTGGTGCGTGACTGGCCTTATCTGCATGTGGTGCGGACACTTCCGGCGGTGCTGGCCACCTTGATCGCGGTGGCCGCGGCCGAGCTGGGGGATGCCACGCGCGGGCATCGCTACGAGGTGCTCGCCGCTGCGATCGCGGTGGCGGCGGTGGGTCTGGTGGGTTCGGTGCTCGCGGTACGCCGCCGGGCCGGAGATATCACCGCGAGCCTGACATTCGCGGTGGCCACGGTGCCGCTGCTCGCGACGCCGACCATGTTCGAGCGCCGTACCGGGGTGCTGGTGTCCGCTGTTTTCGCGGCGGTATTGCTGACGGTCGCCGCGCTGCCGTGGATGTCGAAACTGGCTGGGCGGGTGCGCATTCCGGGACATCTGGCGGCGGTTTCCGCGGTGTCGGGCGCGTTCGCGCTGCTCGAGGTGTGCTTCGGCGCGACCCGGGTGCAGACCGTACCGGTGGCGCTCTACCTCGTCGCGCTCGGATTCCTGGCGGTGGCCGGGCAGCAGCGCTCGCGAATGGCCGCGGGTATCGCCGGCGTCTTCGGGCTGATCGGCACCCTGGGCTTCCTGGCCGATGCGGGCCCGTCCACTCTGGCGCACCAGTCGTATGCCGAAGCGCACCTGGGGATTTCGACCGCACTGGGCGCCGTGTCGGCGCTGGCTGTGCTCGCGGTCGGGTTCTGGTGCGCACGCCGGCTGGGATTCGTGGACCGGGAAAGCGATGCGACAGCGGTCATGGTGGTCGGCGGTTTGGCCGGCCTGTACATGGTCACCGCGCTGTCGGTATCGCTCGGCATCATCACCGGCGGTGCCGATGGTTTCCTCGCGGGCCACGGCATTGCCACCATGGTGTGGATGGCCGCCGCCACGGCGGCCCTGCTCTTCGGCCTGCGCCGCCTGTCCCGGACGCCGCAGCAGGCGAAGGTCGCCCTGGCCGCCGGTCTGCTGGTCACCGCCGCCGCCCTGGCCAAACTGTTCCTCTTCGACCTGGCGACACTCGACGGTCTGCTGCGCGCGGCGGCCTTCCTGGTGGTCGGCGTGCTGTTGCTGCTGGTGGGCACCCGCTACGCCCGTGCCTTCGCGGACGCGGGCGGCCGAGCACAACCCAACTAGCCCGAGGGGTCATCCCGCACAAACGAAACCGCCCGGTCGAGTGGATAACTCGGCCGGGCGGCTCTGTGTCGATATCAGGCTGTGGATATCAGTCGCGGTTCTGGCGCCGGAGCAGTTCGTTCACACTGACCGTGCGACCGTCACCACCTCGATGCTTGCCCTCGTCGTCCTCCACACTGTCCTGGTCCTTATCGGTGCGGCGGCGAGCCGAGCGCAGATCCGACATCCACTGCTCGATGCTGCTGCGCCCGCCGGCCTTCGGCGGATCCTCGGCGGAGTGATGGGTCGGATGCGGTTGTTCGGCAGTTTCGGCGGTGGGATCGGCCGCAGGCTGCTCCTCCTCGGGAGCATGCGGCTGATACAGCTGCGCCCGGGTCGCCGGATGCGGCGGCATTTTCGCCTCCGGCGGCGGCAGTACCCGCTCCGCGCCGACCACCCGCGGGGCGGGCGCGGCCGGAGGCTCCGGATCCGATTGCGGCGCAACCGGCTCGGCCTCCGGCGCCGGCTTCGACACCACGGGGACGGCGGCCTGCACCGGGAGATCGGTCGGCAGCCCACCGCCGAGCTCGGCACCCGAACGGCGTTCCGTCACACTGAAATCGGTGGTCTCGGGTTCCGCGCCGGCATCGTTGCCGGCGGACCGGCCGCTCGCCGAATCGGCATCGGCTCGCGCCGGCACACCCGCGGGCGCGCTGAAATCGGCAGGACCGCTGCGACCGCCGGACGAACCGAGATTGGTCAGCGAGACATTCAGCCCCGCGCCCGCCGCACCACCGAGCAGGGATTGCGGAGGGCTGGAAGGCTTTCCACTGCCCGACGGTGCACCGGCATCCTTCGCCGTGGCTTCGGCATCCGGCGCCACGGTCTTGTTGATGCGCTGTGTCGGCGCCTCACTGTCGATCAGCCTGGCGGGCCGCGGTTTCCGCGGGAACCGGCTGGTGGCGTCCTCGGACAGCGCCGGCATCTGCATGGTCACCGGATCGGTGATGGGCGTGGTCTTGACCAGGTCGACCACCTCGCCGCCGCCGGGCCGCTCATCGTCCAGAATCGGCTCGCCCAGGCCGATCTTCTGCTGAATCCGCTTCATCCAGGCCGGAGCCCACCAGCAGTCGTCGCCGAGCAGCTTCATGATGGCGGGCACCAGCAGCATGCGCAGCAGGGTGGCGTCGATGAACAGCGCCGCGATCATGCCGTACGCGATGTACTGCATCATCACCACGTCGGAGAACGCGAACGCGCCGGTCACGGTGAGCAGGATCAGCGCGGCGGCCGTAATGATGCGCCCGGTCTGCGCGGTACCGGCCCGCACCGCCTCGGTGGTGGACGCACCCATGGTGCGCGCCTCCACCATTCGCGACAGCAGGAAGACCTCGTAGTCGGTGGAGAGGCCGTAGATCACCGCGATGATCAGCACCAGCACCGGCGACATGATCGGCTGTGGCGTGAAATTGAGCAGACCCGCGCCGTGACCGTCGACGAAGATCCAGGTCAGAATGCCGAGTGTGGAGCCGAGACCCAGGGCGCTCATGAGCGCCGCCTTGATCGGCAGCACCAGTGATCCGAAGGTCAGGAACATCAGGATCGTGGTGATCAGCACGACCAGGCCGATCATCAGCGGCATGCGATCGAGCAGCGCGCTGATCGAGTCCTGCTGGATGGCGGGCTGTCCGCCGACCAGTACTTGAGCGTCGTCCGGCACATCCATGGACCGCAGATAGTCGATGGTCGGCCCGGCGTCGTTGACGCTCTCCAATTGCGCGTCCGTGGTCCACACATCGGAACCGTTGGGCGGCGTCGCCGGAATCGAGAACGTGCTCTTCTTGACCAGACCCGGAGCCTTGTTGGCCTGGGTCAGGATATTGCCGATGTCCTTGGGATTGCTGGTGACGATGATCAGCTGCACCGGTGCGGACTTGCGCAGCGGGAAGTACTCGTCGAAGTGCTGCTGCGCCAGACGGGTCGGATTGTCCGGCGGCAGATAGGTTTCGCTGATGCCGCCGAAGGCCAGGTTCTTCACCGGAATGATGAGCAGCAGCAGGCCGACGCAGATCGGAATGGCGACCTTCAGCGGATGCTTCATCACCCACGCGGTGAGCTTGCCCCAGAAACCGGCCTCGATCTCCTCATTGCTCTTGGTCTTGTTGAACCACTTGAGCCCGAACGCATCCACCCGCGGCCCCAGAATGGCGAGCAGCGCGGGCAGGATGGTGATCGAGGAGAGCGCCGCCAGCGCGACCGTCGCAATGGTCGCGTAGGCAATCGATTTCAGGAAGCCCTGCGGGAACAGCAGCATGCCGCCGAGGCTCGCCACGATCATGGTCGCGGAGAACATGACGGTGCGGCCGGCGGTCATGACCGTGCGGCGCACGGCCGCCTTGGTGTCATAGCCCTCCGCCAATTCCTCGCGGAATCGGCTGACTATGAAGAGCCCGTAGTCGATGGCCAGGCCGAGGCCGATCATCGACACCACGCCGCTGACAAAGGAATTGACGTCGGTCACCTTCGTCAGAGCCATGATGATGCCGTTGGCGCCGAGCACCGTGAGACCACCGACGATCAGCGGCAGCGCGGCGGCGACCACACCGCCGAAGATGAAGAACAGCAGGATCGCGACCGCCGGAATGGCGATGAGCTCCATACGTTTCTGGTCGGCCTGCATGGTGTCGTTCAGCGTGCCCGCGACCGGCTGCAGGCCCGCGACCTCGACCTTCACACCCGGAATGGCGAAGGCGTCCTTCACCTTCCGGTAGTTGCGCAGCATATCGGTGTCGTTATCGCCCTTGATGGCGATGGCCGCGAAGGCGTGCTTCTTATCCGCGGTACCGGCCTGGGACGGAATCCACTGGCCGGTATCGGTTTTCCAGTACGCGCCGTTGACCTTGTCGATCTCCGGATACTTCGCGGTCAGGCCGTTCAGGCTGCTGACGACCTCCTGGCTGAACGCCGGATCGTCGATCGTCTTGCCGTCGGGCGCGGTGTACAGCACGAGCACATCCGCGCTGTGGTCACGCCCGTAGACGGAATCACGCAGCACCGCAGCCTGTGACGACGAGGAGGTCGGATCGTCCCATCCGCTGGAGCTGAGATGGTCTTCCAACCCGAACCCGAAAGCACCGAGCGAGAGCAGCGCAGCCACCACTATGCCGAGAACGGAATAGCGCAGCCGATAGACCAGGTCGCCCCAGCGGGTGAACACTAAGCGACTCCTTGAGCGGGGCGGGAGGTGAGCAGTGCTGTCAGCGGCCGGAACGGCTGCAGCCATGCACCCTCGTCGGGCAGCGAATCGAGGCTGACCCTGGGCAGTGGTTCACGGAACACGCCCGGGATGTCCTCGAGATCGATGAACTCGAGAATATCCGACGTGACCGCCCAGCTCGCGTGCTCGCGGAATCCCAGCACTTGAACGGGCACGCCGCTGGCGGCGATTTCTTCGAGCGGTGCGCGAAATGCCTGGCCGTCGGCGGAAGCGACCATGATTCCGGCCAGTCCCGCGCCGCGACGGCGGAGCTGGATATGGCCGAGCATATCGCTGTCGACATCGGAGTCTTCATCAATTTTGGGCTTTGCGAAGACGGCGTAGCCGACATTGCGCAATGCCTCCACCCACGGTCGCACCACATCCGCGGTGCCCGGGGCGATATTGGTGAAAACGGTCGCTTCGGGTTCGACGCGCTGGCGACTGCCCACGGATAGTTCCGCGGTGCGGGCCAGCAGCCAGCGGCCGAGGGCGTCGAAACGTGGTCGGTACGCGGCGGTCGGGCGGCCGCCGAGAATTGCGCCGAGACCCATATCCAGGTTGGGCGCATCCCAGACGAGCAGCACGCGCCGTAAATCGGTGCTGGTGCCACCCACGCCCACGGCGCCCGTTAGTTCGGACGATGCAGTGCCGTGCATTATTTCGGCAACATCCGCGACCTCCGGGGCCATCTCACTGACGCTCATGATTCGATCTTCCCCCAGATGAACTCCGTGATGGCGCTACCCGCGCGGAGTCCTTTTCCTTCGAACTTGGTAATCGGACGTTCAAAACCGATCGGTGCGGTTTCAAGGTACCTTGCGGAATCCCCACCCGTTGCCTCATTCATGCCAATGAGCTGGGATTCTCCCTTTCCCACCTCGGCAATCCATTCGGCATAATCCGCGTGATCGGTGGCGACGTGCAACACGCCGCCGGGACGCAGGCGACTCGCGATGAGTGTGAAGGTCGCGGCCTGCAGCAGCCGGCGCTTGTGGTGGCGCGCCTTCGGCCACGGGTCCGGGAAGAACACTCGGACACCTGTCAGCGACTCCGGAGCAACCATATGCTCGAGCACATCCACGGCATCGCCGCGCAGGATGCGAATGTTCTCGATCTGCTCGCGCTCGACGCGCTGCACCAGCTGTGCCACGCCGGGCTTGTAGACCTCGACGCCGATCAGGTTGAACTCCGGCTCGGCCTGCGCCATGGCCGCGGTGGCTGTGCCGGTGCCGCAACCGATCTCGACGATCAGCGGTGCGCTGCGGCCGAACCAGGCGTCGGCGTCCAGCTTCTCGTCGGAGACGTCGCGGCCGATGCGCGGCCACATCCGCTCCCAGGATTGCTGCTGCTGCGGGGTGAGTGCACCGCGGCGCGAGCGGAAGCTGGTGACCCGGGGGTAGAGGCGGTTGCCGCGGGCGGCACGGTCGATACCGTCGCCGGTGGTGCGGTCGATACCGTCGCGGGCGGCGTGATCGCCGTCACCGGCAAGGTCGGCGGACCGCGGCCCGGGGACTGACTCGGCAGTGTGGTTCGCGGCGTCGTTCACGGCGTCCATTGTCCAGTATCAGGTGATTAGCGCGGCAATCGACTAGGCGTTCGGGCGTGTGCCATCACTCAGGCTGCCAGGCCCGACGCCTCGGCGGCGACCGGCTCGGACTCCTGCCGGAGAGCCCATCCGAACGTGACACGCATTGCGGTAGTTGCCAATTCCACCAATCCGCGCCAGTGCGACGGCTCGAGGGCTACCGACCAGACGGTCTTGGTTGTGGGTTCCGTGAGAGTTTTCCCGGCGATGCGATCGGCCAGCCAATCCAGGCTCAACGGGGTGGAGAGCGGCAGCATCGAGAAGTGCTCGCTCAGGCGATCCCGGATGTACCAGACCGCCGCGCCCGCTTCCCGGTAGCGCTGCACCTGACCATCGATGCCGTCGACCCCGATGACCTGATCGTGAATCGGCTGCACCACCAGTACGGGGCAGGCCGGAGCCGCGCTGCCGAGGCGGATGTCGTCGAACATCTCCGCGAGCTGGGGCAGTACGTCGTCGAGCGGGCGATTGAGGTAGTTCTCCAGGCGGCGGCCCACCAGCAGCGGAAGTGCGGCGAGCGGGCCGAGCCTCTGCACACGCTCGAGCAGGCGGCGGCCCTCTTCGGTGAAGTCGTCGCGGACCACCTCGGCCATGGCCGGATACACCCGATGCAGTGCGGCTATGACGATTGCCGGGAATCCCGCGAACGCGCCACCGTTCAAACGCAGGAACACCTCGCCCGGATCACCCACCGGTGCGCCGAGCGCGGCGCCGACGATATTCAGCTCGGGGGCGTACTCGGGAGCCATCTCGATGGTCCAGGCGCTGGCCATACCGCCGCCCGAATAACCCCACACCGCGATCTTGGTATCGGGGCGCAATCCCAGCGGAGCGAACCGCAATGCCGCGCGCACACCGTCCAGCGAGCGGTAGCCGGGCTCGCGGGGCACTCCGAAACCGCCGTGCGGGCCTTCGTGATCGGCGATTGTCACCGCCCAGCCGCGCCGCACCGCATTCGCGACCAGCAGCCACTCCAGCTGAGTGATCGACCCGGGCGACAGCGCGCCCTTGCGCAGCGCGTACGAGGGCGCACAGCGATCGGTCACCGCATCCATGGCCGACCCGAAGACCAGCAGCGGCCGATTCGCATCCGGCGCCGCGCCCTTCGGCAGCAGCACCGTGGTGATCGCGACCTCCGGGCGGCCGTGCATATCGCTGCTGCGGTACAGCAGCTGCCATGCCGTCACCTGCTGGGATACCAGTCCGAACAGCGCCAATTCCACCGGGCGACTGCGCAGCAGGGTGCCGGGGGCGTGCGCGGCGAAGCCGCTGGGCGGGCGGAGGAACGGATCCCGGCTCGGCGGCAGCGGGCGCTGCGAAGCGCTCCGGCGTACGGGTGTCCGAGGCTGTCGCGCGGTCGGCCGGTCGGCGGCGCGCGTGGGGGCTGGATCGAACTGTCCCGCAGGTGAATCGGTCATACCTAGGTCATCGTCGGCAGTCGTGGTCATCGCAACCTCCCAGAGTGAGTCCGGCTGTCGGACCCGAGGGAGCCGTCGTGTGCCGCTGTCGAATGAACAGTCGATCGGTTCGAACAGTAGGGGAGTTTGCGGTATCTGTGAAGAGCAGTTGCATCGAATTGTGCTGTCGCACAGATAGACCCGCAGCTCACCACTGCTATCCCACAGTGCGTGATTCGCGCCCCGACCGGCTCCGCCGAAATCTCCGCGCCCGCAAGGCGCGCCGACTAAGCTGCCCCCGTGTCGGCCGGGCGACCACCGCGCATCCAGGTGACCGGCCGCTCCCGCGCCGGTAAATCCACCGTGCGAAATGCGTTGTCGCTCATATCTGCCGAAGAAACGGCGCCGCTCGACGTCCCCGGGCAACCGGACCCGGTCCTCGACGGCGACCTCCTCCTCTACATCCTCCCCGGCGTCCTCGGCCCCGCCGATCGCCGCGTCCTCGCCACCCTGCCCCCGGACCGCACCCTTGTGGTCCTGAACAAGGCCGACACCATCGGCACCCGCTGGTCCGACGCCGCCCTGACCGCCGACCGCCACACCACAGCCCTCGGCATCCCGACCTTCCCCGTCGTCGCCTCCCTCGCCGTCCACACCCGCGCAGGCACTTTCACCGAGTCCGACCTCCGCACCCTGCATCGCCACCGCACCCGGACCGACCCCGCCTTCACCCTCACCCCCGACCTCTTCACCGACCCCGCCGTCGCCGAAGACACCCCCGCCCGCCGCACCCTCCTGACCCGCTGGGACCTCTACGGCATCTCCTGCGCCCTCACCGCCCTCCGCCACAACCCAACCCTCCACCCCCACCCCCTCCTCCAAATCCTCCACTCCGCCAGCGGCATAGACCCCCTCCACCAAGCCCTCCACCGCCACTACCAACAAGCCACAACCCGCCTGACCCGCGAATCCCCCACCCACCAAGCCGATCCGGCCCCCGACAACGAATAACGGATGTTGGACCGCCAGCCCGCTCAGACCTCGGTCGAATTCGACCCACCCGGCCACGCCGAACTGCCCGGGCCAAATGTGGTGCCTCCCTGCGGATTGGATCTGCCTCCGGTCCAGCGAATGCCGCCGCTCCCGATCGCAGTGCGTGAGTCGCCGCCCCCAGTCGAAGCCGTTACCAGGCCGCCGCAGAAACCGAAGCTGCCTGATGCCGCGGAAGCGGTGGTGATGCGCTGGAATCCGCACGGGTTGGCGCTGCTGCTGGCGGTACAGAGCGACATGCTTGCGGCATCGGCGGCATCGGTGGCTCTGATCGGTGCCGACGAGTCGAATTCACTGCTGCTGCGCGCGGAATTGGCTCGGTTCGTGCCGCGGATCGAGCTACTCCCGACCGAGTCGCGACCGGTACCGGTGGCCTGCGTTCTGTTGGAAGCGGGTGCCCCGATCGGGCGGGAGGGCTTGGGGACGGTCCAGCGACTGCGAGCCGACGGGACCCGGATTGTGTTCGCCCTGGACGGGTTTCACGCGCACCGCGAGTGGCGGGAGGTGCTGGAACGGGATGTATCACTCCTATCGACCGAGGATCGCGTCGAAATCGTTCCTGTTTCCGCGCGGATGGAGACCGCGGCACGGGTGAGTGGAGATGCGGCGCTGGCTGATCGATCGGGTGTCGGGTTGCTGCATGCGCGGCTGGTGGCGGCCGCAGGGGCCGGGCCGTCGGCGGATCAGGCGGAAATCGTGCGCGAAAGGGTGTTGGCAGAAACGCGGCGGCGCATCGGAATCGAGCTGGAGAAGTTGCGCGGTGGTGGGGATGTTGCCGGGTTGCGGGCTGAACGGGCGACATTGTTGGCGGTGAATGATGGTGGGCGCGGGGCTGCGATGGGGGTGCTGCGGAATCGGTTGCATTTGGCTCGGGTGGATCTGCTGCATGAGGTCGGGGTGCGGATTCGGGGGTTGAATGCGGTGGCTCGGGCGGATATCGAGCGGTTGCCGCGTAGCGGGCTGGGGGGCTTTCCGCAGGGTTTGCAGAATTCGGTGGAAAAGATCACACGGGAGGTTGATCGTGTGAGGTGTCAGCGGCTCGCCGAATTGGACGAGCTGATCGAGAAGGCTGTTCGCGCATCGGAACTGGCGGGAAATCCCGGGGCGGCACTGTCGGCGCAGGTGGGGGCGTTGTCCGCGGAGTCGGAGCGGCGGCCGCGGGTGGGTTCGGGGCCCGAACCGCGGTGCGGGGGTGTCGAAGATCATCTGATGATCGCGTTAGGGGCCTCGGCAGGGTTCGGGCTGGGACGGCTGGTGGTGCTGCCGCTGGCGCTGTGGGAGGCGGTGGATTACGCGCTGGCGCCGGTCAGTCTGCTGCTCGGCGCGGCCGCGGCGGGGTGGGTGGTGCGGGCGCGCAGGCAGCTCGCTGATCGCGCTCATTTGCGGCAGTGGGTGGCGGATGCGCTGGTCAACGTGAAGGCGCAATTGGAGCAGCGGGTGGTGACGGCACTGGTGGAGGCGGAGGAGCGGCTCACCGATCACGTGGTGCGCACCGCGACGGCACACCTGGTCGAAACAGACCGTCGGGTAGGGGAATTGGAGGCGCAATTGCGGCAGGCGGCGCAACGGCGACCTGCGCTTCTGGCGGCATGCGAACGTGACATTGGCGCACTCGATTTCGCATAGTCGCTGGTTGAAGGTTTCGACCCGGTACCGACTGGACAACCCGATTCCATGCGCCGCGATATATGGCGTTAACCTCTATGACAGGAACCTGGGCGTCCGCTTGGTCCTTGTACGCCGTCCAGCCGGGACGTGCTATCGGCAAGACTGGTGGGTGCCTTGCCGCAATTGGTGGCACTCGGTGTCGCGAGCACCCCGGGCCACCCATCTCAGGAGAGTTGTTTCATGACCTCAGCGACCATTCCTGGTCTACACGATGGCACCGCGCCCACCGAGCACAAGGAACTGCTTGCCTGGGTACAGGAGGTCGCAGAACTCACCCAGCCAGACCGCGTGGTCTGGTCGGATGGTTCCGAGGCGGAGGCGGTGCGGCTCTCCGAGCAGCTCGTCGCCGCGGGCACCTTCAAGAAGCTGAACGAGGCGAAGAAGCCCAACTCGTACCTCGCTCTCTCCGATCCCTCCGACGTCGCCCGCGTCGAATCTCGCACCTACATCTGTTCGCGCAACGAAGCAGACGCCGGTCCGACCAACAACTGGGTCGACCCCGCCGAGATGCGCGCCACCATGACCGAGCTGTACCGCGGCTCGATGAAGGGCCGCACCATGTACGTGGTGCCCTTCTGCATGGGCCCGCTCGGCGCCGAGGACCCCAAGCTCGGCGTGGAGCTCACCGACTCCGAGTACGTCGTGGTGTCGATGCGCGTCATGACCCGCGCCGGCACCGCCGCGCTGGAGAAGCTCGGCACCGACAAGCCCTTCGTGAAGGCGCTGCACTCGGTCGGCGCCCCGCTCGCCGAGGGCCAGGCCGATGTGCCGTGGCCGTGCAATGACACCAAGTACATCACCCACTTCCCCGAGGACCGCGAGATCTGGTCCTACGGTTCGGGTTACGGCGGCAATGCGCTGCTGGGCAAGAAGTGCTACTCGCTGCGCATCGCCTCCGCGATGGCGCACGACGAGGGCTGGCTGGCCGAGCACATGCTGATCCTCAAGCTGATCTCGCCGGAGGACAAGGCGTACTACATCGCCGCCGCCTTCCCGTCGGCCTGTGGCAAGACCAACCTCGCCATGCTGCAGCCCACCATCCCGGGCTGGCGCGCCGAGACCCTCGGTGACGACATCGCGTGGATGCGCTTCGGCCCGGACGGTCAGCTGTACGCCGTCAACCCGGAGTTCGGTTTCTTCGGCGTCGCGCCGGGCACCAACCACAGCTCCAACCCGAACGCGATGGCCACCATCGACGCCGGCAATACCGTCTACACCAATGTCGCGCTCACCGATGACGGCGATGTGTGGTGGGAGGGCCTGGAGGGCTCGCCCGATCACCTCATCGACTGGAAGGGCAACGACTGGTACGAGCGGGAGTCGGAGACGCTTGCCGCGCACCCGAACTCGCGCTACTGCACCCCGATGTCGCAGTGCCCCACCCTCGCTCCCGAATGGGACGACCCGCAGGGCGTGCCGATCTCGGCCATCCTCTTCGGCGGTCGCCGCAAGACGACCGTCCCGCTGGTGACCGAGTCCTTCGACTGGCAGCACGGCGTGTTCATGGGCGCGACGCTCTCCTCCGAGCAGACCGCCGCCGCCGAGGGCAAGGTCGGCACCGTCCGCCGCGACCCGATGGCCATGATCCCGTTCCTCGGCTACCACGTCGGCGACTACCTGAACCACTGGATCAATATCGGCAAGAACGCCGACGCGAACAAGCTGCCGAAGATCTTCTACGTCAACTGGTTCCGCCGCGGCGCGGACGGTCGCTTCCTGTGGCCCGGATTCGGCGAGAACTCCCGCGTGCTGGAGTGGATCGTCGGCCGCATCGAGGGCAGCTCGCAGGCCGAGCCCACCCCGATCGGCAATGTCCCCACCGCCGCGCACCTCGACCTCGAGGGCCTGGACGTGGTGGCCGCCGATGTCGACGAGGCGCTGCTGGTCAACCCCGAGGAGTGGAAGAAGGAAATTCCGCTCATCGAGGAGTGGTTCGAATTCATCGGCGACAAGCTGCCCTCCGGCATCCGCGACGAGTTCGAGGCCCTCAAGGAGCGTCTGGGCTGATCCAGCCTCCCCCGGAACCTTGGCGCACGGCTGAGTGCCGTGCCCGCAGATTCTGAAAACGGCCCGCCCACACCGAAACGGTGTGGGCGGGCCGCTTTTTGTAGCGGGGTCGTCTACATGCCCATGGGCATGAGGACGGACTTCTGCTCGCAATAGGCGTCCAGGCCCTCGGGGCCGTTCTCGCGGCCGATTCCGGAGGTCTTGTAGCCGCCGAAGGGTGCGCAGGGGTCGAAGGCGTACCAGTTGATGGCGTAGGTGCCGGTGCGGACTCGGGAGGCGATGGAGACGCCGTGTTCGATATCGGTGGTCCAGACCGAGCCGGCGAGGCCGTAGTCGGAGTCGTTGGCGATGGCGACCGCCTCGTCCTCGGTGTCGTAGGGCAGGACCGAGAGCACGGGGCCGAAGATTTCCTCGCGGGCGATGGTCATCGAATTCGTGACATCCGCGAAGACGGTCGGCTGGACGTAGTAGCCGGGGAGGTCGTCGGGGCGGCCGCCGCCGAGCAGCAGGCGCGCGCCCTCGTCCTTGCCCTTGGCGATATAGCCTTCGACGCGTTCGCGCTGCGCCTTCGAGATCAGCGGGCCCAGTTGGGCATTCGGATCGGTGGGCAGTCCGAGCGGGAAGGCGCGGGTGGATTCGGCGAGCGCGTCGAGGATCTCCTCGTACCGGCTGCGCGGCGCCAGAATGCGGGTCTGTGCCACGCAGGCCTGGCCGCTGTTCATCAGGCCCGCGAAGGCGAGCTTGGGCATATCGGCGATATCCATGTCCGGCAACAGAATTGCGGCCGATTTGCCGCCCAGCTCGAGGGAGCAGCGCTTGAGCTGACTGCCCGCCATGGCCGCGATTTTCCGGCCGACCGCGGAGCTGCCCGTGAAGGTGACCTTGTCGACGCTGGGATGGGAGACCAGGTACTCGGAGACCTCGGCGTCGGCGGGCAGCACCGAGAGCACGCCCTCGGGCAGTCCGGCCTCGGCGAAGATATCGGCGAGCAGATTCGCGGTGAGCGGTGTCAGCGGCGCCGGCTTGAGAATGACCGTGCAGCCTGCGAGCAGCGCGGGGGCGAGTTTGTTCATGGCCAGGAACAGCGGCACGTTCCAGGCGATCACGGCCGCGACGACGCCGACGGGTTCGCGCATCACCCGGGTGGTGCCGAAGATGCCGGTGCGGGATTCGTTCCAGGGGAAGACTTTTCCGAGCCCGGCATAGAAATCGAGCGTGCCCTTGGCGGGGAAGGTGTTGAGCGTGACCGCGGCCATGGTCGGGGCGCCGGTCTCGGCCGAGAGCGCCGCGGCGAGGGCCTCCGACCGCTGATCGAGCAGCTGGGAGGCGCGGGCGAGGACTTCGGCGCGCTCCTCGGGCGGGGTGGTCGGCCAGGGGCCGTGATCGAAGGCGTGCCGGGCGGCCCCGACCGCGGCGTCGACGTCGGCGTGGGTGGGCTTGGGGACGCTGCCGACGGTTTCGAGGGTGGCCGGGGATACGACGGGGATGGTCTCGGTGCCGGCGGGTGCGGTCCAGCGGCCGCCGATGAACAGACTCTGGTACTCCATGAGAACACGTTACAGTTTTGCTCCCCATTGTCCGGAAGATTGTTCGGGCCTGCGTCCCACTGAGCGGGATGGAACTGAAATTCGACTCTTCGGTTTATTTGTCGGCACGTGAACTCGTTCCTGAAACGCGGTTCGCAATTCGGTTTGCCTATTGGTGTCCTATGCTCTGCATGGCTCCGCTCGACCGACCGTTCTGGCCGGTTGCTATTAATTAGCTGCTGCTATTCTGGTTGCCGTGCCTCTCTTTTGTTTTCCTCTCTAGGCCGGTTACTCGCTCGACGCGCACTGGGTTCACTACGCACTGGTTCAAGACGTCCTGGGTTCCATTGGTGAGAGGTAGGCGAACGGCATGACCGCTGTGGACATCGACTCTTTCATTTTTCCCGAGTTCACCGAAAGTCCTGTGGTGCCCGCGAGTACGCCGATGCAGCGGGCTGCCGGCCAGTTGCAGCGGGTGTTGCCGCCGGGCTGGCAGGTGGAGGTCGTCGAAAGTACGCGCGGTGCGGCGCGCAAGGGTCAGCCGGTGCTGCGACTGGTCGCCGCCGACCTCTGAGCGGTACCGGAGGGCAAGGCGCGCAACCGCTTCCGCATACCTGGGGCTAACTCTTGGCATAGGGGAAAATCGAATCCCAACCTGTCGGTTCGCTTTTCGTGAAACGCACTATTGCATTCGGCACCTGTAGCGAGCATGCTTTATAGCTATTGCAGATAGCTCGCTCGATTCATGAACCGTTACCGCACAGGGGAGTCCGAGTCATGGCGGTGCAAGTGGTCGACAGATCGTTGATGACAAGTGATCTCACCCCTCATCAGGCGAAAAGCGTTGGGGTCGGCGGCTGGGTGGTGTCTTTCCTGCCGGGCCGCACCCTCACCACCGAGCAGGCTGCTGCGGCGTTGCAGGCAGCGGAAGCCGTTGCCGCAGTGAATGAGCTGGCCGGCCGGGTCGGGCTCACCGCCATGGAGACGGTCGGGCTCGCAACCCAGGAGTCACCCTGGAGCGAACCGGAATGCACCGGTGGATTAGGGAGAATCTGGCGACGCGGCAGACTGCAGCGCTGAGTCCTGTTTCGTCGCAATCACCACCAGGTTGCTGACCAGTAGTTCACGCACCGCCGGAACATGCACCACCCACCAGGCCCACCGTGGGTGATAGCGCGGGAAAACGGCCAGCACCTGCACGTCGTCCGGTGTCTGGCGTGCCCAGCGCAGCCCCTCGGCCGCGCTCACCGCGAACAATGAGGTGCCGAATCGGTTCTTCGGCTCCCGCCCCTGCTTCCGCCGGTACCGACGTGCCGCGAACTCTCCGCCCAGATAGTGCCACGGCCCGGTCTCGTGCCCGCCGAACGGGCCGAACCACACGGTGTACGAAAAGACCATCAGCCCACCGGGTTTGATGACACGCAGCATTTCCTCGGCCATCACCCACGGCTGCGGTACATGTTCGGCCACATTCGAAGAAATGCAGACATCTACGGCATTGTCGCGAAACGGCAGCGCCATTCCCGACCCGCGCACCGCACCGGCCACACGCAGCCCCGCCGCATGCATCTCCGACGGATCCGGTTCCACCGGCAGATACCGCGCCCCCGCGCGCTCGAATTCGTCCGCGAAATAGCCGGGCCCGCCGCCCACGTCCAGCACAATGGTGCCGCGCAGCGACCGTCCCGTCAGATCCCGATAGAAATCGGCCACCAGATCGGCCGTATCGGTGGCCACACCGCCGTAGAACAGCCCGGGATCGGTCTGTTCGAACCGGAAACTCCCCAGCAGCCGTAGCGACCGCCGCAACGTGGCCCTACGGGCGAAACGCGGTCTTCCGGAATGGGTCCCCTCGGCTCGAAGCACGCCGAGCAGTCTCGCACAGTGACACGTGTAGCGACCGGGTCACCTGAACCTCGCACCCCGACACGCAGGCTCAGACCCAGAGCTGGGTTTGCCGAACGAATGATCGCGCGCGCGCGACGGCGCCGACTTCGCGATGCATCGTCCGGCGCATCCCGAACGTGATGACCCGGTCGTGCAGGGCGTGTGGGCCGCGGAGGCGTGCGATCTGATGCCCTGGCGTCGGGTCGGTACAAAGTCGGTTGACCGGTGCCGGGGTCGCGGGCCGGGGTCTCGCTATATGGTGGAGCGCATTGTTCGCTGTCCCCTGCCATTGACCCTGGAGATCGTCCCGTGCGTGAAGTGCTGCTGCTGTGCTGGCGCGACACCGGGCATCCGCAGGGCGGGGGGAGTGAGCGGTATCTGGAGCAGGTGGGGGCGCAGCTGGCGGCCCGGGGCGTGAAGGTGACGCTGCGGACCGCACGGTATGCGGGGGCGGCTCGGCGGGAGCATGTCGAGGGGATCGATATCAGCCGGGGCGGCGGGCGGTACACCGTGTATCCGCGGGCGCTGGCCGCGATCGCCCTGGGCCGGCTCGGGGTCGGGCCGTTGCGCGGGGTGCGACCGGATGCGGTGATCGACACCCAGAACGGGATTCCCTTCTTCGCGCAGGCCGCGGCGGCCGCGCCGACGGTGGTGCTGGTGCATCACGGGCATCGGGAGCAGTGGCCGGTCGCGGGACGACTGGTCGGGCGGATCGGCTGGTGGATCGAGTCCCGATTGTCGCCGCGTGTGCACCGGGCCAATCAGTACTTGACGGTGTCACTGCCGTCGGCGGAGGAATTGACCGCGCTGGGCGTCGAGGGAACTCGAATCGCGGTGGTGCGCAATGGCGCCGAGGCCGTGCCCGCGCAGGTCACCGCCGGAGACGACAGCACCCGCACCGAGCATCCGAGCATTGTCGTGCTGTCCCGGCTGGTGCCGCACAAGCAGATCGAAGACGCCATGGCGGTGGTCGCGGGATTGCGCGGGCGCATTCCCGGACTGCACCTCGATGTAATCGGCGGGGGCTGGTGGGCCGGAAACCTCCGCGCGCATGCCGATGAACTGGGCATAGCCGACGCCGTCACCTTCCATGGGCACGTCGATGAGCACCGCAAACACGAACTGCTGTCCCGCGCCTGGGTGCATGTGCTGCCCTCGCGCAAGGAGGGCTGGGGCCTGGCGGTGATCGAGGCGGCGCAGCACGGTGTGCCTACGGTCGGCTACCGCAGTTCTCGCGGGCTCACCGATTCCATCGTGGACGGCGTGACCGGGGTGCTCGTGGACGATGCGACGCAGCTGACCGAGGCCGTGGGGGATCTGCTCGGCAATGCCGAGGCCCGGACGGTGCTGGGGGAGAAGGCGCGGGCGCGGGCGCGCGAATTCTCCTGGGAGCAAACCGGAAACGGGGTCTTCGACGTGCTGTCGGCGGTGGCGCGCGGGGAGCGGATGTCCGGACTTGTCGCCGGAAGCGCTGTCCTGCAGCCATAGCAATGCACTACTGCGGGTCGTAGCCTCGTAGATATGTGGATTATTCCCATCATCGTCGTGATCAGCGTGGTCGTGATTCTCGTCGGATTCGTTGTGGGATTCCCGAAAGACTGACCATATGTGCTGCCGCGGAAAGGATTCCGCCGCAGAGCAGGGCGGCCCACAGCAGATGCGCCGCCCCGGCAATACGCCGCGAAGAAGCTGACGCATCATGATCGGCAATGCTGCCAGGCACCCGATACAGCTGTAGATCCGCATCGCTGTAGACCGAATTGAGTTCGGCCAGTGTGGTTTTCGATTCGCCCAGCGGACCGGGCGTGCGGTGCTCGACCAGCACCCACCCCACACCCAGATCGGCCAGCTCACGTGCCGATCCACCGCGCAGCAGCAATTGCTCGACCGTATGCGCCCGCACACCCTCCCCGGACACCGTCGCACCCCGCACCGGAAGTTCGCCCGTCTGCAACACATCTCGCGGCAGCAGGCGCGGCGCCGGATCCAAAACCGGTGCGCTGCCCGAATATCGGAACTTCCGGAACATTCCGCCGGGCAGTACCGCCACGTCCCCCGGCGCCTCGACCATCCCGGCCACCCGCTCCCACCCACCCGGATACTGCACCGGACGCAACGCCCCACCCACACCCCAGGCCAGATCAGGCAGCGCCACCAGCATGAGCACAATGAAAACCGCCGCGACCCCGCCGATTCGAGCACCCGCATCCCGGCCGCGCGTCACCGCGCTGTCCTCGGTGATCGCGCCGTGCGCCATTGCGCTGTGCTCGGCGATCGGGTCTGAAGTGTCGGCCCGGCCCGCTGAAATCCGTTCGGACACCGCCCGGCATCCGGCCGCCGCGCACAGCGCGAATCCGGGCATGGCCAGCGCCACGAATTTCTGCGTATCCCGCAGCAGCCCCGCCCCCGGCACCTTCGTCACCAGGAATTCCCCGGCCGAAAGTCCCCACCCCGTCGCCCCGAGCGCCGGTAGCACCACGGCCGCCACCGCTAGTGCGATCAGTACCCGACACGTATGCGGACCCGCGGCCTCCGAGCTGTACTCGCCGGTACTCACCTCCGCGCCGGAGCCGAATGTGCCTGTGTGCGAACCACCATTGCCGCTCTGGCTGATCCTCGCTTTTGCGCCGGCCGAGAGCGGGCGCCTGCCGATGACAGCGTGTACGCCGGTCGCGACCAGTCCGAGCAGCAGCACCGTGCCGATCAGCGCGAAAAAGGTTGTGCGGGAGTCGGGTACAGCGGTGCTGTTCCAGATCCCGCCCAATCCCGCCACGCTGCCCAGTGTCCCGAGCCAAGGCTCCGCCCGCGCCGCGAAGGCAGCCACGCCCGCCGGATCCGATGGCTCGGCCCCCGTAACCGCGAGTGCGGTAGCCGCCAGCCACGGCGCCGCCGCCACGATCCAAAGCCCCACTGCGCCAGCCAAATTCCTCCGCCCGACCAGCAGGAATGCCACACACCCGGCCAACAGTGAGCCGGTCGGCGTCAGTCCCGCAGCCGCCAGCCATCCCCCGAGCGCAGCCCAGGTGATGCATCGGCGAGAAGAGAGACCGCAGAGCCGCGCCGCACCTGCCACCACAACCGGCGGGTCGGCAGGCATGGCTGCGTCGATTGCCGCCCCGACCGCCGCGGGTACGACCGCGGCGGCGCGTAATCGGTTGGCCAGGAGGGCTATCCAGGGGAGGGCGGCGTAGCCGGTGAGGAGGCTCCAGTGGCCCTGCAGGAGGCGTTCGGCGACGTAGGGGTTCCAGATGGCGAGGGTGGCGGCCACCAGCTGGGGGGCGGTGGAGACGCGGAGCAGATCGCGGGCGAGAGTGGCGGCGCCCCAGCCGGCGAGCCAAAGTGCCGCCAGCAGGATGACTTTGACGATCAGGCCGCCGTCGATGAACGGGGAGAGGATGGCGATGAGCGCGTCCTGGGGGACGGCGCGCGGCGCGGCGTCACCGAGTCCCAGCGCCGAATCGGTGAGGTATGAGCGCGGGGTGCTGACGGCATCGCGGAGCAGCAGGTATCCCGGGCCCAGCAGCGGCCCGAGTACCAGCAGCGCCAGCACCAGGCTGTACCCGGCGGGCACCAGCCCGGCCCATCGCCGCTCGCGGCCCCGCACACTCACACCGGCACCCTATGCGCCGCTCGCACCGAAACCGGGGACGCTCGAAGCCCTTTCGCCCGCTTCCCGCGCGGTGCGCAAGGCGAGGATCGTAATGACGAGGGTGGTGACCGCGGACGCGGCTGTCGCGACCATGATCAAGCTCGGCACCGAATGCGTGCAGGTCAGCATGACGCCCACGCCCACCGCCAGACCCAGCCAGGTGATGGCGGCCGGAGCCGTCCGATCCGCCGCGATGGCGGACAGCAGCGCACCCTGCAGCACCGCGAGCAGTGCACCATTGAGCGCGAACATCCACAGCAGTCCCTGCACCGGCGCGTAGTCGTGCCCGGCGAGCATCGGCGCGAGCGGCGCCGCCACCGCCGCACCCGCCACCGCCACCGCCCCGACCCCCACCAATACAGCCAGCGCCGACCGCACAGCCCGCGCGGAATGCTGCGGCTGCGCCATCCGTGGATAAAGCACCACCCCCACCGCCTGCGGCAGCCAGAACGCGATCTTCGCGGCAATGGCACCCAGCGCGTACCGCCCAGCATCGCTCTCGCTGAGCACGATTCGCGAAACAATCAAATCCGCCGACGACAGCGCCATCAGCGCCGCCTGCACCTGCACCGCCCGGAACACCGGGCTGACCCCACCCACGTACCCGCGCACCCGCCCCGCAAGACCCACCCCACCCCGAGCCGCAGCCGGATCGAGAACGGCTGCGCCACCATCGAGACCCGCCACACCAGTAGCTCCCGCACCCTCGAGGACGGGGGAGTTGGAGGCCGGCACACTTTCGCGAACTGGTGAGCCGGAGGCACCCGCAGTGCGAGTCTCGGTGAGGTCCGTCATCCGGCGGGCACCGAGTGCCGCGACGGCGATTCCGGCCGCTGCGGCCCAGAGTGCGGCCGTGGTTGCCCCGCCCGCCGCGAGCACCACCAGCGCCGGTGTCACCCGCGCCATTCCGGCGCCGCCGAGCACAATGGCCAACTCGCGGAATCGGCTGCGCCCCTGCAATATCCCCTGCTCACCGGAGAGCAGTACCAGCACGGGCGCGGCGCACAGCGCGGCGGCCGAGGCCGCGAAGCTCACCGACAGCACCGCACTCACCAGGGGAACCAGCGGCACGGCCACCACCGCGACCAGTCCCGCACACCGCAGCGCCAGCCCCCGCACCGCCGCCACACTCGCCCCGCGCACGATCTCGCGCGCCACCACGTTCTGTAAAGCCAAGGCCGGCACCGCGCACAGCAGCTGCACCGCGAGCAGACTCGCGAACGAGCTGTAGCCCGTAACCCCCAGCCACCGACTGGCCAGCAACTGCAGCAGATACCCCGCCACATTCGCCGTCATCGCCCCTGCCGTCACCAACGTCAGGTCCGCGACCACGGGTAGACGACGTACAACGGACACGCCCGCAATGCTCCCACCCCCCTCCCGCCGCTCCCCTCCCACCCCGTTCCACATCCACCTCGCGCCCGAAAGGCCCTGCCTCGCCGGAGTCGCAACACCGCACCCGATCCGCCGGAACCTCACCCTCGGGTAACCGCACAGCCCGCGTCCGTGCCGCACACCTGGTAGCGGCTGTGAGGTTCGGATGCGGGTCGTGCGGTCGGTCGGGACCTCCGGCAGCGGAGTGCGGGGATGCGCGCCGAGGTCGGAAACGGGAGCGGCCCCGCACCTTTCGCAGGTGCGGGGCCGCTGGGACGAAATCCGATCAGGGATTCTTGTCCATGTCGATCTGTTGTGTCTTGCTGATGTCGATCTGCTGGGTGGGGGCGTCGGCGAAATGGTCCACGCGGCCCTGCGGCGGGCTCGAGGGGAACGTGGCGCCGGGCGCCGGACCACCGGGAGCGGGACCACCGGCAGCGGGGGAGACGCGGCGGACGGGGGTGCCGCCGTTGCCATTGCCGCCGAGCAGGCCGATGACCAGGCCGGCGATCAGGGCGATGGCGCCGAGGATGCCGAACACGATCGGCAGGGTGCGGCCGTAGAGCGACAGCTTGTCGATATTCGTCTTGGCCACGGAGATCTGCGATTCGATGGTGTTCTCATCGAAGACCAGGTGCGCGTTGAGGACGGTGACCTCGGGCTTGGCGGCATCGCGGGCGTAGAACTGGTGGATCTGCTCGCCACCCTTGATGACCGTGCCGGTCTTCGGCTCCACCCACACGTCACGCGTATTGGTGTAGAAGCGGGTCATGGTGATCGGGGTGTCGCCGCCGTCCACGCCCCACTTCTCGGCGGGCAGCGCGAGCTTGTTGGTGGGGGAGTTGACGACGGTGGAGAGATCGGTGACGGGGATGGTCTGCTGGAAGTGGTAGACCTTCATGTCATTGATCTCGGTCTCTTCGACGAAATTGATGTCGAAGGTCTTGCGCACATTGACGTCGAAGTACGGGTACGTCTTCTTGTCGGTGCCGATCGGGAAGCGGTACTGCAGTCCGGTGTGCTGCACCGGTTCCATGACTGCCGCACCCTTCTTGTCGACAGTCGCGGCGATCGAGCCGTTGGGGCCGCCGTCGACGGCATCGACGGGCATGCCGTTCTTGCGGTCGATGGTGACGCGGTCGACGAGGGCGGTCAGCAGGCCGGTGTCGCCCTGCTTGTCCGTGCGCCGCAGGGTCTGACCGGCCTGAATGGTCATTTCCGAGGCGTCCGACGGATCTTCGACGGTGAGGAAGCGCTGTGAGAACAGCGGAACGTTGGTGTCGACCTTGGCCGCGCCGGTCGGTGAGGTCAGCGACTTGGAGTCGAGGACTTCGCTGGGCGCTCCTGGGACATTGGTCGCGACGGTCGTGATCTCCAGGTCAAGCGGTGTTTTCGCGAGACGGCTCACCGTGTAGGTGGGGATCATGATCGCGGCGACGAGCAGCAATGCACCCAGCCCCACGAGCAGGCAGGCCACCGTCCTTCTGGTACCGGCACTCAGTGCCATGCAGGTTCTCCTCGTCGTCGAACAGGTCATTCCGATTAGTACTGTGGTCGCCGCACAGCACTCGTGAGCCCCGACACTAACAGTCCAGGGCCCGGAAGAGTCTCGCCGAGGCGGGAAAATATCGCGAAACGGCCGGAAGTCAAACACGGGTGATCACACATCCATGCGACAAGGCAAACTGGACACGATGACCGCGACTCTGCACCCGCCCTCCGAACCGGTTCCGCCGGTCCGGGCGGCCGCCTCACCCGAGGCGAGTGCGGACCTCGAGGCCCGATCCGTCCGCCGCCCCGGCATTTTCGTGCCCGCGCTGGAAGGCATGCGGGCGCTCGCGGCCCTCGGCGTCATGCTCACCCATGTGGCGTTCCAGACCGGCGCCGCCGGCTATCCGGTGATCGGACGGGTCCTCGAGCGGTTCGATATGGCGGTCGCCGTCTTCTTCGTGCTCTCCGGATTCCTGCTGTGGCGTCCGCATGCCGCGGCGGCCCGCGGGCTCGGCGCTTCGCCTCCGGCGGGTCGATATCTCCTGCATCGCGCCGCTCGCATCCTGCCCGCCTACTGGGTCGTGGTGTGCACGGTGCTGATTCTGCTGCCGAACGCGGCGCATACCGCGGGACTGCGGGTGTGGCTGTCCAACCTCGCATTGACGCAGGTGTTCGTGCCCTACACCCTCACCGACGGGCTCACTCAGATGTGGAGTCTGTCGGTGGAGGTGGCCTTCTATGTCGTGCTGCCGCTGCTGGCCTTCGCCATGGTGTGGATGCGCGGGACGCGCGCGCGGTGGCGGGTGCCCGCGGTGCTGGGGCTGGCCTTCGTCTTCCTCGGCTGGAATTTCATACCGGTCCCGACACCGGATGCCATTCACGCCGACAACTGGCTGCCGGGATATCTGCCGTGGTTCGCCATGGGGATGCTGCTGGCCGAGCTCACCGATCTCGAGGCGCCGCGCTGGCGGCGGATCGCCGGTAATCGCCGGCTGATGTGGCCGCTGGCGGTGGCCGCCATGCTGCTGGCCGCGACCGATCTGGGTGGTCCGGAGGGGTTGAAGCACGGGGAACCCTGGCAGTACGTCATGAAGACGCTGCTGGGCGCGGTCATCGGATTCAGCCTGCTGGCGCCGCTGGTGCTGCGGCCCGATATTCGGCATCGCCGGCTGGAGAGCCGCACCGCCGCCACCCTCGGCCGCTGGTCGTACGGCATCTTCATCTGGCACCTGGCCGTACTGTCGATCGTCTTCCCGGTCTTCGGCATCATTCCGTTCCGCGGGCATTTCGTGCTGGTCTATCTGCTGACCCTGGCATTCACCCTGCCCCTGGCCGCCGCCAGTTTCGCGCTCGTCGAGGAGCCGGTGCGGCAGTGGATGCGCCGCCGCGTCGGCTGAATTCAGTCGCGGCGCGACGGCAGCGCGGAAAGACCCAGGGCCACAATCGCTACGAGTGCGGGGAACTGCACCCACAGCGAGGCGCCCATGTACCCCTCGGGTGAACGCCACGGACCGGTGGAGAGCGCGGCAGCGGAAATCGCCGTCCCCGCAAAGGCGATCGCGACGAGTGCGCGCGACCAGTCGCGCGGCCGGAAGTACGCCGCGACCAATCCCAGTGCGGTGAGCACGATTCCGGTCGGACCGGCGATCAGCCCCGCCGCGACGGCCAGCCCGGCCGCGCCCACGGTACGACTGCGCCACGTCCGCGGCGCGGGCCCGTCGTCACGGACCGGCCTGCGGGCGCTCCGAAATGCCAGCACCACAAGGGGAATCAAGAGCAGCAATCCGCCGAAGATCGCAACCCGATACCACCGATCGGCCGGGAACTCGACGGTGAACGGCCCCTTGGTTCCCGGCGGCACCAGCCACGCCTGCTGCCACCCGTCGATCACCACCGGCTTCAACTCGTGCCCATCGGCCGTCACCGCCCGCCAGCCGACATTCGTGCTCAGCGGCAGCACCAGCAGCTGAGTCCCCGCAGGCGCATGCACTCCAGCCGATGCGGTACCCGCGATGCCGCCTGCCGATGCGGTATTCGCCTCGCGGCTCGATGGTGCTCCACCGGCGGCTGGATCTGCCTGGGCCGCAGGGCTGCCGGGAGCCGCTGTACCGCCGGCAGTCGCCTGGGTGTCCGCAGCTGAGGCGGTTCGGTTCAAGCGCAGCTCATCGACACTGAACAGATCGGTCGGGGCGACGGTGACGTCGATGCGGCCGTTCGGCAGATCGAATGTGGTTGCGGCGCCGCTCGAGTCGCCATTGGGATCGGTGGAGTCGCCGTTCGGAACGTGATTGCCGTGTGGTCCGGTGCTGCTGTCGCCGGGTGCGGTGCTGTCGGTGGCGCAGACCTTGGCGGGAATCGGTGCGCCGGAGCGTAATTCGGCGGCGGTGCCGGTGATCGTGGTGTGCAGGAGGCGGCCGGCGGCGGCGAGGGTCGGGCCGTGGTCGCAGTCGATGGTGATGAGGCGGTCGGGGGGTGCGGGGGCGGGGTAGTCGGGGCCCAGGACGGTCACTTCGGCTAGGCCGGGGGGTTGTTCCTGCGCGAAACCCAGTGCGGTCTGGTCGAGTACGGGGTCCCAGGACTGGATGCTGAGTTCGATGCGGTCGGTGACGTGCGGGTGCAGTTCTATGCGGGTGGGGACGCCGGAGGCGGGGTCGACGGTGCGGACCTGGGGACCGTCGCCGAGGTTCACCGAGAGGGCGGTCGGGTGGGCGGGCAGGTCGCCCAGGGCGGGCGCCACTTCCAGACCCGTCACCAGGGTGGGCTCGGGCAGATCGATGGTGAGTGTGGGTTTGCCGCCGGTTTTTTCGCGGACCGTGGTTTCCGGCGCGGTCCAGCTGGTGCGCGGGTCGCCGTCGGTGGCGGCGAGGGCGGAGCCGCGCGGGTCGGCGACATCGGCCTGACCGTGCGCGGCGGGACGGTCGTGATCGGTGAGCAGGTTTTCCAGGGCCGGTCCGGGGCGTGCGCGCACGAGCAGATCCGGTGCCACGGTGAGGGGTTGCGGCACATTCAGCGTGCGCTCGAACACGCCCGGCTCCTCGGCGGACAGTGCCAGTGCCTTACTGCAGCGCACCCGGTCGGGGGAGTCGAAACAGGAACTGCGGCCGGGGAATTCCTGGCCCAGATCCCAGCCCCGCACCTGCGTACCGGCGGGTGTGGCCGGCAGGACGGTGCGATGCCGGATATCCACGGTGGCCGGATCATCCCGGTCGGCGTAATCGTCGAGACTCAGTTCGCTGATGCCGAATTGCCCACCGCTGCTGCCGTTCTCGGTGCTGGCAGCGGTGATCTTGACCCAGTCGGTCTTGCCGGGCGGCAGTGCGACCGGCACCGACACCCCGGGTTCGCTGATGCGCGCGGCGACGGTGCCCTTGGCGGTGGCCACCTCCAGCCACTTCACGGGGCTGCCGATGGCGGCGCCGCTGGTGGTCACATGCAGTACGGCCGAGTTGACGGGCTTGTCGAGATCCAGTCGAAGCCATTGGCCCAGTGCATGTTCGGTGCCATTGCTGATCCAGGCCGTGGACGGATCGCCGTCCACCACCGCGGCGGTGGAACTGCCGGGCGCGGCCCCGCCCAGCTGGGTGGCATCGGCTGCGGAACTGGAGACGGTGACGGTCGCGCCGGACCATTCGCCCTCCACCAGCGGCGCACCGGGCACCGGATAGTCGGGCACCAGATTGTGGGTGCGCCGGGGATCTCCCGGCGCGCGCAATGCCGAATTGTGGTTGTCGACGCGCCCGAAGTCGGTTTCCCGATCCATCGGAGTGTCGGTGATCGTGACCGCATCCGCCGGCAGGCCCGCCCGCGCCGCATCGGCGGCCAGCAGGGTCGGCCCGCTGGGCGTTGCGGGATTGCGGCGCAATCGTTCCAGCGCCTCCGGCCCGCCCTGCACCACCGGCACACTGTCCAGCGGAACCGTGTACGCGCCCGGGAACGATCCGGGCGCGCCGACTCCGCTGCGCAGTTCGGCCGGCGTGCCGAGTGCCTTACCCGCGACGCGGTAGATCTCGATGGCCGGATAGCCGGGCCGCAGATCCGCGTCCGCGACCAGCCCGTCCACATGCCCGGTCTCGATCGGATCGCCGAATTCCGCGATCTTGCTCAGTCCCGGTGAGCCTTCGATGGCACGGTGCGCGAGCATGGGACGGGTGGAACGCGAGGTCTCCGGGTCGAGATCATTGCGCAGCACCAGGATTCCGATGCCCTGATCGGTGAGCGTCGCCGCCAGCCCCGCCGACGGCCGTCCGTCGGCAATGAGCCGCTGCACCGAATCCATCGCCCGAATCGCGCCGGGTGGGTTGAGCGGCACCGAATCTCGGATTGCCCAGGGCGTGCTCGCCAGGGCCTGCAGCGGTTCGTCGCGTGTCAGGCCCCATATCTGGCTGGCGAATGGCGCTCCCGGCACCACCAGCGCACGGGTGCCGGAGGCGTTGTGCGCCAGCCAATCCGCCGTCTGCTGCCAGTAGCCCGGCACCGTCTCGTACGCGCCGCTGGGCGCCAGTTTCCCGGTCCAGGCCAGTGACGTCGACAGTGCCAGCGCTGTCAGGATCAGCGCGCCGACCGCCACCATCCGGTCGCGTTCGGGATGCGCGAATGCCCTGCGCCACACCGGCATCGGCACCGAGGCGGGCAGTGGCACCCGGCTCAGCAGATGCGCCAGCCCGAGCACGAGCGGCAGCCGGATGAGCGGCTCCAGCTTGTGCACATTGCGCAGCGGCGCCCCGCCGGAGTCGAGGAAGGTCCGCACCTGCTCCGCGAACGGCCCGCCCAGATCCCCGGCGTAACCGGCGCAGATACCCACCAGTCCCACACCCAGAATCAGTACGAGCCGCCCTCGGCTGGGCATGGACCGCATGGCCAGCCCCGCGATCCCCGCGGCCGCCAGCAGCCCGGTGGCCAGCACCGCGGCCGGCTGCGTCACCAGCACCGCACCCGCGATTCGCTCCGGTGAAACGAACGGCGTCCAACTGTCGGTCCCCCGCAGCACCTCCCCGAGCGACGCCCACTGCGTAGTCACCCCGGACGATTCGATGAAGTCCAGGAACGGCGGACTCACCTTGCCCAGCAACAGCAGTGGCACCACCCACCAGAACGTCGCCAGCACCAACATCGGAATCCACACCCGCGTGAACCGCCACCACGCCCTATTGGGCCGATACGACACCCACCACAGCGCCGCGGGCAAGAACGCGGCCGCCGTGGCCACCGCATTCACAGACCCCATGAGCGCCAGCGCCATTGCGCTCCCGGCAGGAGTAGCCGCCCCCCGCAATCCCTGACCCCCGCCGGCCAGGAACCTGCGCCACCACCGCACTACCCGGCCACCATCGGACACAGAGACATCCGCGCCGGCTGCCGGAGCAGCTGCGGAAGCGTGGGCCCGCGCGCCGTTCGCCTCGGCCGCCCTCAGCTTCGCTGCCGCCGAGGCCGGGTCGCCCGGCCGCCGATGGATGATGCCGTGCCATATCCGGCGAGCCCCTGCTGCGAGGCCGCTTGGCGCTGAGGCGCTTTCGCGGGTCGCGGGGTTGTCGCCGGCGGTGCGCCGGCGGGTTATCGCGGCTCCGAGGGCGGCCGGGGCGAGCAAGACCCAGGGCGCGAGCATCATCGGGAGGGTTTCGGAGGAGATGGAGCCGAGGGTGGTGAGGACGCGGGGGGAGAGGGCGAAGGCGATGGCGGCGATGAGGCGGGAGCCGCGGCTGCCGATGCCGAGGGCCTCGCAGAGGCGGATGATGCCCCAGAAGCCGGCGAGCAGCAGCAGGGCCCACCAGATGCGCTGGGTGATCCAGGCGGGCAGGCCGAGCAGATGGCCGAGGGAGAAGAAGGCGCCGTGCGGGAAGAAGTATCCGTAGGCCTGGTTCTGCACCTGACCCATCGGGGCCTGGCTACTCCACAGGTGCGCGGCGCGGGTGAGGAAGCCGAGCGGATTCTGGGCCAGGTCGTATTTGGTATCGGCGACGGTGCGGCCCGGCGCCTGCAGGAAGGTCAGCAGGAAGGCGGCGACAATGGTGCCGAGCAGCCAGCGGCGGCCCAGCGGTTCGATATTCGGCGACCGGTCTCCGAACGGACCGGTCGCGGCGGCAGGATCGGAGGTCAGCCGGTCAGCGCGCGCCGTAATCAACGTTGTTGAGCAGCGATGAGCCGGCGTCGCCGCTCCGGTCGATGTCCGGGCGCTTGTCCTGCGACGCAGCCATCGTGATGACCAGGACCGCAGCCAGCCCGATCAAGGCTCCGCCGGCAGCGCTCGCTACACCAGGGACGGCAAACTTCATCGCGGTACTCCCATACATCGACGCATGCGTAACTCGAGCAAACCTAGCAGGTGGATCGCACTGAGGCTGCTAGGTCCGTACCGTCCGCCCCGCTCGATACCGGAACTCGGGCATTGTGCCCGTCCCTCTCGGGCACTGTGCACTGCTGCGGGGCGCGGCTCGCAGCGCCGGATGCGGCGCTGCACACCGCCTATTCAGGCACCGCGCACTGCAAACCGTTGAGGAAGGTGCGCAGTTTGGCGGTGGTTTCCACCAGTTCGGTGTGCGGGTCGGAGGCCGCGACGATGCCGCCGCCGCCGAACGCGCGCAGCGAGCGGCCGTCGGCGGAGAGTTCGGCGCAGCGGATGGCGACCACCCATTCACCGTCGCCGCGGGCATCGCACCAGCCGACCGCGCCGCCGTAGAAACCGCGGTCGCCTTCGAGGTCTGCGATGGCGTCGAGCGCGAGATCGGTGGGGGTACCGCAGACGGCGGGGGTGGGGTGCAGCAGGACGGCCAGATCGAGGGCGGTGATCTCGGGATCGCGCAGTTCCGCCGTGATGGGTGTGGCCAGATGCCATACCTCGGGCGTCTGCAGCAGTTCGGGCCCGTCGGGGATGTCGAGTTCACCGCATACCGGCGTGAGCTGTTCCCGGATCCAGTCGATGACATAGGCGTGCTCATCGCGATTCTTGCTGCTGGCCAGCAGTTCTCGCGCCTGTGCGGCGTCGGCGTCGGGATCGGCGAGCCGCGGCAGCGTGCCGGCCAGCGGTTTCAGGGTGACGGTGCGGCCGTGCCGTGCCACCAGCACCTCGGGCGTGGCGCCGAGCAGCGTATCGCCGGGCCGTCCGGCGGGTGTGAGGTCGACGGCGTAGACATTCGCACGCGGATGCCGGGTCACCAGGTGTGCGGCGACCACCTCCGCCTCCAGCGGCGCATCGGCCTCGGCGAGCAGCGAGCGTGCCAGTACCACCTTGCGCAGCGGCTGTCCGGGATCGTTGAGCTGTTCGACGAGTTTCGTCACTCGTGCCACATGTTCTGCGGCACTGGGCATTTCGGAGACGACCCGCACCTGCGGCAGTACGGGCAGCGCGGCCGGTCGCCACGGCCCCGCGGTGTGGACGGCCTGCACGGGTGCGCTCAGCGCGGCCCGGCGACGCGGATCGAACGGCAGCGCGCCGACGATCAGCTCCACGTCACCGGCCCGCAGCGCCGCCGCCGCGGCGCCCGCGTCGTCGAAGGCGATGCGGGTTCCGGTGGCGCGTACCACGCCGGCGGGCGTCGCGAGCAGAAATCCGTCCATGGCTTCCGACCATAGTCCGCGCCGCCGGAGCCGAAACCGCAGAGCGACGCAGATCTCAGACTCGCGGCATGGTCTTCGCCACACCGTCTGACCAGTGTTGTTGTGCGCTCAAGGTTTTGGTTCCGGCTCACGTCCCGGTGGCACCATCAGCACCGGTCGATGGCAATGTTTGAGCACCGAGTCGGCCACGCTGGAGTGCAGCAGCGCCCGGATTCCGGTAGCTCCGCGGGTGCCCGCCACAATGATGTCCACATCGAGCTCGTCGGCCACCTCGACAATGCCGTTCCAGATGGTGGTGGTGCACTCGACGGTCCGCGCCTCGGCATTGAGTCCGGCGAGTTTCGCCAGCCGCACGCCCTCGGAGTTGATGTGCTTGGCGTCCGCGAAGGCGATGTCCTCGATCTCGTCGTCGGGCATCCACTCGGGCTGCACCACCCCCGACAGTCCGGAGAGCCGGGCGGCCTGGCGCGCCATGGGCTCCCAGGCGGTGAGCACCACGGCTCGGTCGGCGGCGAGGAAGCGACCGGCGTATTCGACCGCGCGGCGCGCATTCTCGGATCCGTCGTAGGCGATCAGCATCAAATCGCAGGGCATGACAAACCTCCTGGTGGGAATGCCTGTCTCTACTGGGAGGCTACCCGGTGATTCTGCTCGTACACTGACTTGGCGACGCCGGGCACGTCGCGAGTACTCCACAGTTTGCGAACGATTCACCCAAATCGGTGGTGGGACGCACGGGCTCGGTTTTGACTGATAACCGACATCGCCGTCGTTGGAGCAGAGCCCGGACGAGGGGTGGATTGTGCGGTTGGACGAGCTGACGACCCCACAGGAATGGGCGAGTGTGTATCGCTCCCTGTTCGGGTTGCCGCATGTGCACGTGACCACACCCGGGTTCGTGGTACTGCCGCTGGTGGATACGATCGCGGCCCTCAATACCCCGGAACCGTTGGGCGCCTTGCTACTCGACGAATTGATGCTGCGCGGCGTGCCCGGCCCGGTGCTGGTGCGCGACCGTCCGCCGCGCCGCACCTTCCTGGCGATGTTCGATGGTTACCCCTCCGAAGAATGCCTCGAACAGTTGGAGCGCAACAGCGTGGATATCGGACCGCACCGCAGTAATGTCATCCTGCCCACGGGATTGGGCCGTCACACCCATGAGGGGCGCTGGTGGGCGCGCGCACCTGAGCGCGATGAATCGCTACCGCTGCTATCGGAGGTGCTGGACGCCGCCCGAGCGGTGCTGTGACCTGCGGTGCCTGCCATCGAAGCGTTCGGTCACCATGAGGCCGATCCCCGCGCCCTGCTCTACTACGAATGGTGTCAGCGCATCGAATCCGGTTATGCGGTAGCGGAGTTCGACGAGGAGGTGCACGACCTCGCGCAGTCGGACCGGCCGCTGGAAGCCGCGTGCTGGCGATTGCTCGACCGCATCGAATCCGCACCGCGACTGGCCGATTGGCCGTTCACCGAATGGGACGATCAGCCGGCCGCCGCCGATGGTCCGGGCGCACAGCGTGATTCGGCAGCGCACCTCCCGCTCGCCGACCTGGCCCACGCCGAACTGTTCGACCGGATTCACGGCGGCTGGCTGGGCCGCTGCGCCGTCGGCGCGCAGACCAAGCCCCTGGACTACACCGTGCTGGGCCTGCACCTGCTGGAGCAGTACGGCGCGGATTTCATGGCCGACGACGTCTGCGCGCTCTGGCTCGAACGCCTGCCCTTCCTGCGGACCTATACCGCCGAACGGGTCGCCTACCGCAATCTCATAGACGGTTTCGCCCCGCCGGAGACCGCGACACATCGAAATCCCTACCGCGAGTGGGCAGGTGCGCTCATGCGTGGCGATATCTACGGTTACACCAGTCCGGGCGCACCGATTCGCGCGGCCGCGCTGGCCGCGCGTGATGCCTCGGTATCGCACACCGGCAACGGCCTGTGGGCCGCCATGTGGGCGGCGGCCCTGATCGCGGCGGCCTTCACCGCCGGTGATCCCGGCGAGGCGCTGGCGCGGGCGGGTGCGGTGATTCCCGCGAAGTCCCGTCTCGCGGTGGAGCTTTCGAAGGTCGTCGAGGACCGTGCCCAGGGTCGCACCTGGGAGCAGGCGGTGGACCGGATTCGCACCCGCGACGGCCACTACAACCCGTTCCATGCGATCGGGAACGCCTGCCTCATCGCCGCCGGATTGCTCTGGGGTGCCGGTGATTTCACCAGCACCGTCACGCTGACCCTGGAATCGGGCTGGGACGCCGACTCGAACGGCGCGACGGCGGGCTCGGTGGCCGGAATCCTCACCGGCGCCGCCCGTATCCCGGAGCAGTGGACCGCACCGCTGGGGGACACTCTGCGAAGTGCGGTGGCCGGTCATACCGCCACCCGCATCTCCGAACTGGCCACCCGCACCCTGCACCTGCTCCCGTGAAACACGAGGGCAGCATCCCCTGAAACACGAGGGCGGTGCACCGGTTCGTCGTCCTGAACCGGGCACCGCCCTCGATACCCACACCGGTCTAGCGGCGCGAAAGCTCCTGTACAGGAGCCGAAGTGGTGTCTAGCGCTCCACGATGGCGACAACGCCCTGGCCGCCGGCGGCACAGATGGAGACCAGCGCGCGGCCGCCACCCTTCTCGGCCAGCTGCTTGGCGGTGGCGGCGATGATGCGGCCGCCGGTCGCGGCGAACGGGTGGCCCGCCGCGAGCGAGGAGCCGTTCACGTTCAGCTTGCTGCGGTCGATGGAACCCAGCGCGCCGTCCAGGCCCAGCCGCTCCTTGCAGTACTGATCCGACTCCCAGCCCTGCAGGGTGGCGAGCACCACGGAGGCGAAGGCCTCGTGGATCTCGTAGTAGTCGAAGTCCTGCAGCGTCAGGCCGTTACGGGCCAGCATGCGCGGCACGGCGTAGGTCGGGGCCATCAGCAGCCCGTCCGGTCCGTGGATGTAATCGACCGCGGCGACCTCGGAGTCGACCAGGTAGGCCAGCGGCGACAGCTTGTGCGCGGCGGCCCACTCGTCGCTGGAGAGCAGCACCGCGGAGGCGCCATCGGTCAGCGGCGTGGAGTTGCCCGCGGTCATGGTGGCATCGCCCGCCTTGACGCCGAAGACCGGCTTCAGGGTCGACAGCTTCTCGATGGTCGAGCCGGGACGCAGGTTGTCGTCGCGGGTCAGTCCGAGGAACGGGGTGATGAGATCGTCGAAGAAGCCACGGTCGTAGGCGGCGGCCATATTCCGGTGCGACAGGTAGGCCAGCTCGTCCTGGGCCTCCCGGGCGATACCGAATTCCTTGGCGGTGATGGCGGCGTGCTCGCCCATCGACAGCCCGGTGCGCGGTTCGGCATTGCGCGGGATCTCGATGCCGACCATGGACGGGCGCAGGCGGCCGACCAGCTTGGCGTAGTCCTTGTTGTTCTTGGCGCGGTTGGCGTCGAGCATCCACTCGCGCATGCTCTCGCTCACGCCGATGGGCGCATCGGAGGTGGTGTCGGTGCCGCCGCCGATGCCGGCCTCGAAGCGGCCCAGCGCGATTCCGTCGGCCACGGTCTGGATGGCCTGCAGGCCGGTGCCGCAGGCGAGCTGCAGATCGTGGGCCGGGGTGTACGGAGACAGGGTGGAGCCGAGCACGCTCTCGCGGATCATGCCGTGCTCGCCGACGCGCTTGAGGACGGCGCCGCCGACCACCATGCCGAGGCGTTCGCCCTGCAGCCCGAACCGGCTGACCAGGCCGTTCAGCGCGGCGGTGAACATGTCCTGGTTGGAGGCGTGTGCGTACTTGCCGTCGGAACGGGCGAACGGAATCCGGTTGCCGCCGAGGATTGCAACAGGCTTGGCCTGCTTGGCGGTCTTGGCTGTCCTGTCCGCGGGCTGCGCCGCGGGCTTCGCCGAACGGGCTTTGGTGGTCACTCGAGTCTCCAGTGTCTCGTCGGGTGGATTTCCGTACTCGCATCGATCCCGCGGGACCGGCGTCGGTCGGTTTACATTAAACTTACTCTGGAGTAAGTTCATTTGTCGACACCGTACCCCCGTCTGTGGCCAAAACCGCTCCGGGCCGGGACGTACGAGACGGACAATCCCGAGACAGAGAAGGTAGGAACAGTGGCAGCCAGCAAGAGCAAGGGCGCTCCCAACCTGTACGGATCGTTCATCCACTCCGCGCCCGGCGCGTTCCTCGCGGGCAAGCTGGGCCTGCCGCAGCCGGAGAACCTGCGCCGCTACGTCGCCGGTCAGCCCGCGCTCGCCGGTGCGGTGCTGCTGGGCGGTAAGGGCCGCGTCGCCGACGCCGCGCGAAACCTGCTGTCGGACTACGACTTCGCCGATTCCGTCACCCCGGGCGTCAAGCTCGGCGCGCTCGTCTTCGACGCCACCGGCATTCGCAGCATCGAAGAACTGCAGCAGCTGTTCGAGTTCTACCAGCCCGCCCTGCGCAGCCTCGGCGCGTCCGGCCGCGTCCTGGTCATCGGCACCACGCCCGAGCTGACCGCGACCGTCGACGAGCAGATCGCGCAGCGCGCCCTCGAGGGCTTCAGCCGCTCGATCGCCAAGGAACTGCTGCGCGGCTCCACCGGCAACCTGGTGTACCTGCACCCGGAGGCCGCGGCCACCGCCACCGGCCTGGAATCGACGCTGCGCTTTATTCTTTCGGCCAAGTCGGCCTTCGTCGACGGCCAGGTCTTCCGCGTCGGCAAGGACGACTCCACCGCCCCGGCCAGCTGGGACAAGCCCCTCGCGGGCAAGGTCGCCGTGGTCACCGGCGCCGCGCGCGGCATCGGCGCGACCATCGCGGAGGTGTTCGCTCGCGACGGCGCCACCGTCATCGTCGCCGATATCCCGGCCGCCGGAGAAGCGCTGTCCGACACCGCCAACAAGGTCGGCGGCACCGCCCTCGCGCTCGACGTCACCTCCCCCGACGCCGCCGAGAAGCTGGCCGCCTTCGCCACCGAGCGCTTCGGCGGCATCGACATCATCGTGCACAATGCCGGCATCACCCGCGACAAGCTGCTCGCGAATATGGACGAGGGCCGCTGGAACTCGGTCATCAATGTGAACCTGGCTGCGCCGCACCGCATTACCGAGGGCCTGGTGGCCGCGGGCGCGCTCAAGTCCGGTGGCCGCGTCATCGATGTGTCCTCCATCGCCGGTGTCGCGGGCAACCGCGGCCAGACCAACTACGGCACCTCCAAGGCCGGTGTCATCGGCATGGTGAACGCCGAGGCGCCGAAGCTGGCGGAGAAGGGCATCACCATCAACGCCGTGGCGCCGGGCTTCATCGAGACCGCCATGACCGCCGCCATCCCGCTCGCCACCCGTGAGGCCGGCCGCCTGATGAGCTCGCTGCTGCAGGGCGGCCAGACCGTCGACGTCGCCGAGACCATCGCCTACTTCGCCTCCCCGGCGTCGAATGCGGTGAGCGGCAATATCGTTCGCGTCTGCGGCCAGAGCCTGATCGGAGCATGATGAGCCAGACCATCAAGCTCACCGAGGCGCCGAAGAACACCAGTCTGTTCGTGAAGGCCGCGCTCGGCGCGGTGCCGGTGCCCGGGCTGTCGGCCCGCAAGTCCACCGTGCCCGACCGGACTGTCCGGCTCGAGGGCTTCAAGGTCGATCCCGATCACCTGGCGGCGTACTGCCGGGCGACCGGGCTGCGGTTCAGCGATTCGCTGCCGCTGACCTACCCGTTCGTGCTCAGCTTCCCGCTCGCCATGCAGCTGGTCGTCGCTCGCGACTTCCCGTTCGTGGCGGTCGGCGCGGTGCACGCGGAGAACGTGATCGAGCGGACCCGGGAGATCTCGGTCGCCGAGCCGCTGGATTTCGAGACCCATATCGAGAACCTGCGCGAGCACCCCAAGGGCCTGCTCGTGGACGCGGTCACCGAGGTGAATGTGGGCCGGGAGCTGGTGTGGCGGCAGGTCACCACCTTCCTGCACCAGCAGCGCACCTCGCTCTCGGGCGGCCCCAAGCCGGAGCCCAAGCCGGACGAGGTGCCGCCGGCGCCGTTCCGCACCATCCGGGTCGATCAGAAGACGATCACCCGGTACGCGGCGGCCTCCGGTGACCACAATCCGATCCACACCTCCGCCCTGGGCGCCAAGGCCTTCGGATTCCCGAAGCCTATTGCGCACGGCATGTGGTCGGCGGCGAACATCCTCGGCAATATCGAGGGCCGGATCCCCGAAAAGACCACCTACGCGGTGAAATTCGGTAAGCCGATCTTCCTGCCGTCGACGGTCAACGTCTACACCGACCAGGTGGCAGGCGGCTGGGATCTGGCGCTCAAGAACCCGAAGAAGGGTTTCCCGCACCTCACCGCCACCATCCGCTGAGCCGCGGCCCGGCCGGCGGCGACCACCCGCTGCCGGCCGGGCTCGGCGTAGCATGGCGTCACCGCCGCGACGGTGGCGCATCGAGGCCACACGGGTCCGCAGGTCGTGGCAAGTTCGAGACAGTACAACTGAAGGCCAGGGGTCGCGCTGATCCGGTGGTTCCCGAACCACCACAGCGCCCGGCAACCACAGGTAATGTCGGGCCGTTCGACAGCGTGGCCCCCACGGGAGGGGCGAGAGCCGCGCACCGATTCGCAACCGTATGTCGCCACGCAGGGGTTTCTACATCCGGTCCGCGAATCGGCGCGCGGCTTTTACGTTCGGCGGCCGCTGCGTTCAGCAGCCGCAATCGCAGTCGCAGCAGTCGCAGTCGCAATCACAGCAGTTGCAGCAGTCGCAGCAACCAGGGTCGCAATCGTCGCAGCACCCGCGATCGACCCAGCTCTTCTTACGCTCGCCGCTGCACGGGCTCGTGTGCTCCGCGCAGCAGGCATAGCAGGTGCAGTACTGCAGGCAGACAACCCCGAGCCCGAGCCACAGCCCGTTCCGCTGTGGCGGCTGTGGCGGCTGGTAGCCAGGACTGCCGGGACCTCCGGGACCTTGCGGGCCCCCGGGGCCACCCGGACCCCAAGGGCCTCCGGGACCGCCCCGACCGTTGGGACCACCCGGACCGTTGGGCGTACCGGACTCTTCCTGGTCACCGGGATACACGGAGCCGCCGAAATACGCGGGGTCGGAGTAGCCAGGTGCCGGGTGAACCGGATTCGGGTATGGGGGGCTCTCATAGCCGGGGGCGGGGTAGCCGGGGTTCGGGTCGACGGGTCTTTGTGGATAACCGGGTTGTTGGGGATAGCCAGGTCCGGGTTGACCAGGGCTTTGGGGGTAGGCGGGGCCCTGTGGATAGTTTGGGTCCTGTGGATAACTCAGGGTGGGTGAATAGTGTGGATAGGGGAGGGGCGCAGCGGATTTCGCGGTGTGGGTGGTGCGGCAGGTGTGGGTGGTGCAGGTGTGGATTACGCCGGAATCCTTGCCCAGCTTGCGAATTACGCTGCTGAGCGGGTCGAGCAGCATCCAGCGGACGGTGGCTACACGTTCCAGCGCGGCCCGCTTCAGCGCCGCCTTCAGGAGTGAATTCGATTCGCGCAGTAGGGTATGCGCTTCATCCACAGTTGTACCGGTGGCTGTGAGTGGATTGAATCTGCCTGCCGCGCGGTCCGCCTCGATGTCCTCGATGGCATCGGCGAGGTGCGCGATGCGGCCGAAGTGCAGACCGGCCTCGCGCAGTGCCTCGGCGTTCTCGGGCCGCCCCGCCAGAATCGCCGTGTGCGCGAACAGTTCTCCCGCGCACAGCTGAGTCGGCGCGGTCAGGCTGTCCAGCCGTTCCCGGCGCTCGGCGGCTGTGGACGATTGTGGACAACTTGCGGCGGCGGCTTCCAGCCGACCCTGGGATTCGATTGCGGCGATGAGGGATTCGATATCCAAGCCGATCGGCGCCGCCGCGGCCCGGGCTCGGCTGCGCCACCGATCGGAGACGCGGGCGAGCGGTCGCCCCGGCATGCGGCCGGTATCGCCATCGTCGAGATGATCGCGAATCTTGGCCGCGCCCAACAGCAGTGAGGCGGTGGCGGCGAGCTGGACGCCGGGGGAATCGGCCGGGGCGACGCTCGCGCGCCGCATACCGCGCAGTGGGCACGGACCCGCCGTGGTGCGGGCGGCGGGCTGCGGCTGCTGCGCCTCGGTGAGCATGCCGAGCACGATGGCATCGGTATTGGTCGCGGCCCGCGCCAGCTGACCGTGCCCGTCCCGCAATCCCAGGCAGAGCCCGCACATCTGGGTTTGCCAGCCGGTGGATTCGATGCCGTACTTCGCCGCACCGTGCGCACACGGTTTGAGTAACCCGAACAACCTGCGTCCCCGTCCCCGGTCGTTTCGAACCGACCGTCCTACAACACAATCCGAGTGACTGTGGCAGGCGTTAACAAGGGTTGCAAGGCGAGGCGGGTTACGCCTCCTGAATTTCCTTCTTCTTACCGGACAGACCACGCCAGGCCAGCGTGTCGAGTAGGTCCACGGCCTGGGCCATATCGACGGTGCCGCTGGCGACCCGGTCGGCGATGGCCTCGCCCGCGCCGATGACCGCCACCGAGACGACCTCGAAGTCGGTGCCGGGTTCGGCGTACTTGGCGCTGGACTCGAGCAGTTTCGCGGTGAGCTCTATGACCCGGTCCCGGCTGTTGGAGATCTCCGAGGCGAAGGGTTGCTGGCCGAGTGCCTGCCGGTAGAGGACCTGCCAGGACAGGCGATTCTGGTCGACATAGGACAGGAAGGCCTCCAGGCCTGCCCGCAGCTGCTCGTGCGGCGTGAGCTTGGGGTTGCCCGCTACCGCCACCGCCTCGATGAACCGCATGCTCTCCCGGTGGATGCACGCCCGGAAGAGCTCGTCCTTGGAGCCGTAGTACAGGTACAGCATGGGCTTGGAGATCTTCGCCTCGGCGGCGATGGCATCCATGGAGGTGTCGTGGTAACCCTTGCGCGAGAAGACCTCCACGGCGGCGTCGAGCATCTGTTGCTCACGTACCGCGCGTGGAAGCCGCTTCGTTCCGCCTGCCATCCACTCTCCTAGACCGTGCTAATACACGTCGAAGCTCCTATCTTACTCCAAGGTAAGTTCCGCGAGTGCGAATTGCCGGTGATTCGCCACTGTGGCGCTCAGCAGTGTGGAGCGGTGCCCTTGAACTTTGCCATGCGAAGCACCGATGCATCCACCTGGCTTCCCGGCAGGCGGCCACTCTGTACCGCGTCAACCAGCCGGTCCAGCACCTTCGATACCGCGTCCGTGGTGATCCACAGGGCATTGTCTGCCCCCGCGACCAGCGCGGCCTCGACCGCGTCCTCGATGCTCATCCGGGCCGTGATGGCCGCCATGCCGCCCAGATCATCGGTGAAGATCACCCCGTCGAAGGGGTCCGCGCCGTAACCGGTGCCCTGGCGCAGCAGCGCCATCGCCTCCTTGCTGATGCTGGCGGGGACATTCGGCTCGGTCAGCCCGGGCACATCCAGGTGCCCGACCATGACCGCTGACCCGGAGTCGATCAGCTTGCGGAACGGCACCAGATCCGAGGTCTGCATCTGATCCAGCGGCGGGGTGCGCACCGCGCCGGTGTGCGAGTCGCCGGAGCCCGAACCGTGTCCCGGGAAATGCTTCATGACGGTGCCCACGCCGGCATCGTGCAGCGCGCGAATGAACGTTCCCGCGTACTGCACCACCACATTCGGATCATCGGAGAAGGAGCGGTCGCCGATCACCGAATCATCGGGCTGGCTGCTCACATCGGTATCGGGCGCGAAATCCACGGTGACGCCCAGTGCCTTCAGCTTTTTCGCGCGGTCGAGGCTGAAGGTGTAGAAATCGTCCACGCTCATGGTCTTCGCGATCTCGCGCGCGGAGGGCGCCGCGCCGATCAGGTCCTTCACCCGCGAAACCCGGCCGCCCTCTTCGTCGATGGTGACCATCACCGGGATGCGCGAGGCGGCCTGCACCTTCGCGATCTGGTCCTGGGCCAGCAGCGCCTTATCGGTCCAGCCGCCGACGAAGACGCCGCCGACCTGCTCGGTGCGCACCACATTCTCGGCATCGGCCTCGCCGGTGACACCCACGGTGAGCAGCTGTGCGAGCTTCTGGCGCTGCGTGAACTGCCCCAGATACGCGGCATTGCAGTCCTGCGGCGCCGGCGTGGTGGACGGCGGTGTGGTGCCGCCGCTGGATCCCGTTGTGGTCGATGACGATTGGGTCGAGGGGGCGGAGCTGCCGCCCGAACATGCGGTCAGCACGACGGCGGACATAGCCAGTACGAGAACCGGAAGGTTGCGCATGACCCCCGACGGTAGCGACCGTCGCGGCCACTGCCTATCGCGGACACGTGTTGCGACTGTCTGCGGCGCGTCGCGTGCCCCGCGTGGGCGGCCTGTCGCCGACACTGTTGACATTGCAGCTATGTTCTAGCAATCATCCTGCCCGCTCGAAAGATTGAGGAAGGCTGAATTCACGATGCGCTTTGGTGGAATGTCGCGCACGCGTTGGACAGGCGCCGCTCCGATCGTCGCGGCGGCCGCGCTGGTCCTCGGAATCCCTTCTGCCGCAGCAGAACCCCCGCCGCCGCAGACGCCGGGACTCGGCCAGGTCTTCAACGGCTTCGTTGTCGGCTCGCTCCGGGACGGCGGCTTCGGCTCGCCGGGCGAGATTTTCGAGGGGTTGCGCGCGGACGATCCGTTCTATCAGGAACCGTCGCTGACCGGTAGCGAAAAGCCCGGCACCGTGGTCAAGGCCAAACAGGTCAGTGTGCTGTACACGGGCTTCAAGCCCGCGCATGTCGAAGCCTACAAACTCATGTACGTGACCACCGGGATCGACGGCGTCACCCCGGTCCTCAGCACCGGCATCCTGATGATCCCGCAGGACGGAAAGCCCAACGCGGACAAGAAATTGATCTCTTACCAGGAGGCCAATGACAGCGTCGGCGGGTCCTGCCACCCCAGCACCCAGTGGACCGGCGGGGATCCGATCGACGGCGCCTCGCAGTCGGCGCTGGGGCCGCTGGCGCTGATGTTCGGCAAGGGCCACGCGGTGATGATCTCCGATGTCGGCAATGACGCCGACCCGAATCCGCACGGCGTCTTCGCCGGTAGGTTCGCCGCGCACGCACAGCTCGACGGCGCCCGCGCCGCACTGTCCTACGCTCCGGCGCAATTGAATCCGCAGGCTCCCACCGCGCTGTTCGGCATTGCCGGTGGTGGTGTGGGTGCCGCCATGGCCGCGGAGTTGCAGCCGGTCTACGCACCGGAACTCGATATTCGCTCGACCGTGCTCGAGGGCATGGTGGTGCAGCCGCGCAACTTCATTCGGGTCGCCGACGGTTCGGTCGGCTCCGGATTCGCGCTGGCCACTCTGCTCGGTCTGGAGCCCTGGTATCCGGAGATGAACATCAATGCGAAGTTGAATCCGGCCGGCCGCGCCCTCGCCGACTTCTTCCGCACCCAGTGCCAGTCGCCGGCCTACTTCGGAACGCCGATGCTGCCGCTGTCCGCCCTGTTCACCAGCGGTAAGAGCCCGGCGGACGAGCCGGATTTCCAGCGCGCCTTCGACGACAACATCCTGGGTGTCTCCGGAGCGCCGAAATCGAAGGTGCTCATCACCTCCTGCGTCGCGGACGATTCGTTCATGTCCCTGGTACCGGCGCAGGATTCGCGGGATCTGGTGGCGTCCTATCGATCTCAGGGCACCGACGTGACCTATGCACCGACCGATTGCAGCATGGTCAAGATGCTCACCGACCTCTACGGCTGGGGCACCGACCTGATGGGGATGCAGACCGTCGACTGGCTCGACAGCCACTTCGACTGACGCCCCGGTGTTTTTCAGGTAAACCCCAGGTAAACAGCTATTTCTAGCAAACGTGTGGCGATCAACACATCTGAGAATTTCCTTCACACCCCCGACTGCTAGTAGCGTGCCGTCCATACGTCTGACAGGTGGTGTCAGCTGCGTATGTCTGCCTGTTGGTCGATCGGAGCGGTGGGGCGCTGTCCGGTACCGGCGGGTGTGAAGGCACCGAAAACCGTCGTGCCTCGGCATCGAGCATCGTTTTGGCTACCCATGGTGGTCGATCCGGTCCGGCGAAAAACGAGGGAGAACCGGATCAAAATGCGAATGAGTGCGTTGTTGCGCACGGCCGCGCTGGGCGTGGCCGTGGCGATCGGGCTCGGGCTCGCGAGTGCCGGGCCCGCCACCGCGAGCGAGGTCGACCGCTATCTGGACCTGCCGCTGACCAACCGGGATGCGTCCCAGGCGCCGGGCGGCGTCAATGCGGCCCTGCCCTATGACCACGACGAGCTCGGCCGATTGCTGGACGAGGCTCGCGCCCAAGGCATTTCGCCGGCGCGGTATGCCGCCCTGCTGTACCAGTACTGGCTGGTCGACGCGACCGGCAAGGCCGGAATCGATTTGGCCGCTTGGAATCCGCGCACCGGCGTGCAGGCCAATCGCGAGAATCTGATCAAGTCCTACCGCTATTACGAGGACCTGCAGCTCGCGCATCGCGAATTGCAGTGGGCCGGAATGGGCGGCCAGGTCGGCGCCGACTTCGGTGGCGGGCTCATCGATTTCGAGCTCATGGGCTCCGATATCTATGGCCTGCCGGGACTTTCCGAATCGGCCCGCTCGGTCATGGGTGCGGTGCAGCAGGCCGCCGGACCGGCCGCGGTGGCCCAGCTGCCCAGCGGTCTGCGCGCACTGGCCGCCGCCGGTCCGAACATCACGCCCGACGATGTGCGCTACATCATCGGGATGATCCTGGTGATGCAGAAGAACATCTTCTCGGACCTGATGCCCATGCACGACGCCTACGTCACCGCGGGGCTGCCGGCGCTGGAGGAGTTCCGCGCCGCCGGCCTGTTCGGCGACGACATTCTGGGCGCCTGGCGTGATGTCGCCTCCGGCGACGGCGACCGCATTGCCACCGGCAACGGTGTGCTGCTGCGCCGCGAACAGCAGTGGGCCATCGGCCGCCAGTGGGACGAAGTGCGTTCCTACAAGGGCGATGTCGGCGAGGCGATCACCTATGTCAGCGGTGCGGCCGGTTCGCCGTCCGTCGCCGGCGTCACTCCGCCGCGTGAATTCCACCCGGTGCGCATCCCGTTCACCGGGGCCGACGGCCGCGGCGCCCTGCTGACACTGCCACTGCCTGACTGGAATTGGGCGGTCCTGGACTCACGCTGGGACTACATCACCACCGAGCTGCTGCCCAAGTACCGGTACCAGGTCGAGAACAATTGGCCCGCACTGGAGGCCACCATGAACACGCCGTACGAGGTGCAGATGGAATCGCATCGCCCGCTGCTGAACATTCCGCAGCTGCTCGAGTCCGCGGCGCGGGACCTGCAGGTGACCCCGTTGGATGCGGCCCCCTCGAACACCAACTCGACGAATGTGGAAGCGGCGGTACGTTAGTCATGCGTTTCAAATTGCCCGCGCCGCTGCTGGCCGTGGCGCTCATGCTCACCGGGATCGCCACCGCGGCGGCCGATCCCGTCAATCCGGTGCCCGGACCCGACCGGATCTTCAACGGTTTCGTGGTCGGCACCCTCGACACCGCCGAAAATGCCTCGCCGGAAGAGAAATTCGAGGCACTGCTCGCGAATGATCCCTTCTACCAGGAGCCTTCGCTCACCGGTGCGGAGCAACCCGGCACGATTCTGAAGTCCAAGCCGGTGGACGTGATGTTCCTCGGGGTGAAGCCGCGCACCGTCGACGCCCACAAGCTGATGTACGTGACCACGGCGCCCGACGGTGTCACCCCGGTCATCAGCACCGGCATCCTGATGATCCCGAAGGACGGCAAGCCCGCCTCGGAACGCCGCCTGATCTCCTATCAGGAGGCCAATGACAGCGTCGGCTGGTCGTGCCATCCGAGCACCCAGTGGACCGGTGGCGCGCCGCTGGACGGTTCGTCATGGTCCGCGCTGGGCCCGCTGGCGCTCATGTTCGACAAGGGCTACGCGGTGATGATCTCCGATGTCGGCAATGACGCGGATCGCAATCCGCACGGCGTCTTTGTCGGCAGCTATGCCGGGCACGCCCAATTGGACGGCGCGCGTGCGGCTTTGCGCCTGCCCGAGGCGGGTCTGAGCGACAACACCCAGATCGGCATGTTCGGAATCGCCGGAGGCGGTGTCGGAGCGGCCTTCTCGGCCGAGATGGCCCCGAAGTACGCGCCGGAACTGGACATCAAATCGACCGTGCTCGAGGGCATGGTGGTCGATCCGGCCAACTTCATGCGCGTCACCAGCGGTTCGGTCGGATCCGGTTTCGCCCTGGCGACCCTGCTCGGACTCGAGCCGTGGTACCCGGAGATGCAGGTGAACGCCAAGCTCAATCCGGCCGGACAGGCGCTCGCGAATTTCTATCGCACGCAGTGCCAGGTTCCGGCCTACTTCGGCCTGCCCTTCGTGCCGATGGAGGCGCTGTTCAACTCGGGGCGCAATCCGGCCGACGAACCGGATTTCCAGCGCGCCTTCCAGAACAATGTGCTGGGGCGCAATGGAACTCCGAAGTCGAAGATCATGATCTCCTCCTGCGCCAAGGATGATTCGCCCATGTCGCTGGTGCCTGCCAAGGACTCTCGCGATCTGGCCGATACCTATCGCTCGCAGGGCGCCGATGTCACCTATGCGCCCACGGACTGCAGCATGGAGCGCTTCATCACCGATATGTACGGATGGGGTGTCGACCTGTTCGGCATGCAGACCATCGACTGGATCGACAGCAATTTCAACTGAGAGTGGTGCACCGATGATGGCAATCGTGGATGGCGTGGTCTACCTGCTCACCTTCGGACCGCTCGCGGTCGCGAAAATGGCAGCGCAGGCCCTCGGCTTCTGACGCCGAGCGCGAACCGAATAGCGAATAGACAGTGGCTCCCGGTCTCAGGCCGGGAGCCACTGCTCGTGAACTACTGCTTCGGCAGTTCGTGGTGCCCGCCGAAGGCCTGGCGCATGGCCGAGAGCACCTTGTCGGAGTAGAGCGATTCACCGCGCGAGGAGAAGCGCTGGAACAGCGCCGCCGACAGCACCGGCGCGGGCACGCCCTCGTCGATGGCGGCGTCGACCGTCCAGCGGCCCTCACCGGAATCGGAGACCCGGCCGCCGAACGAATCCAGGTTGGGATCGGCGTAGAGGGCGGCGGCGGTGAGGTCGAGCAGCCAGGAGGCGACCACCGAACCGCGCCGCCACACCTCGGTGACCTCGGGGATATCGATGTCGTACCGATAGAACTCGGGGTTCTCCAGCGGCGTGACCTCGGCCGAATGCTCCAGGTCCTGCTGATTGCCGACATTCGCCTTGTGCAGGATGTTCATACCCTCGGAATACGCGGCCATGGCGCCGTATTCGATGCCGTTGTGCACCATCTTCACGAAGTGACCCGCACCGGCCGGGCCGCAGTGCAGGTAGCCCTCCTCGGCGGTGGACGGTGCGCCGGTGCGGCCGGGGGTGCGCGGCGCGGCGGCCACACCGGGGGCGATGGACTGCAGCAGCGGTTCGAGGTGGGCGACGATGGTGTCCTCACCGCCGATCATCAGGCAGAAGCCGCGCTCCAGGCCGAAGACACCGCCCGAGGTGCCGATATCGACATAGTGAATGCCCTTGGGCTGCAATGCCTTCGCGCGCTTGATGTCCTCGTGGTACCGGCTGTTGCCGCCGTCGATGATGATATCGCCGGGTTCCAGCAGATCGGCGAGCTGATCGATGACCGCACCGGTCGCCCCCGCCGGGATCATCACCCATACGACGCGCGGGGCCTCCAGCATGGCGATGAACTTCGGCAGCTCCGTGGTGCCGGCGAAGCTGTCGCCGAGCTCGGCGGTGAGTCCGTCGATCTGCGCGCTGTGGCGCTCGAAGCCGACGGCCGTGTGTCCGTCCCGGACGATGCGGCGGACGATATTGCCACCCATCCGGCCGAGCCCGATCATTCCGAGTTGCATCTCGTCTCCTGGAGTCGTCCCGAGCCCCGGTCTGCCCCGAGCTCTGCGTGGCTGTGTCATGGCGCTGTGGCTATGTCTCGATTGTCCCAGTCGGGGTTGCCGAGAATTTTTTCCGGTCTTGTGGGTCGGGTATGTAACGCCTATGAGCAGGCGTCGATAGACGGGGTGGCTCCGTGCTGTTGCCAGACCCCCGACCCGGCAACCGCACGGAGCTTCTTTTTGTCCTTATTCTAGGTTGCGAGAAAGTAGCTATTCCCTCATCTGGAAGGATCTTCGTGTTCACAGCCCGCCGGGTCGGTATTGCTGCAGGTGTGCTGATTGCCGCAGGCGGTATCGCCTTCGCTGTGGACTGGTCGCTGTCGTCCGGACATGTGCCGCGCGGGGTGCAGGTTGCCGGAGTCGATATCGGCGGACAGGATCGGTCGCAGGCGCAGACCCGGCTGGAAACGATCTTGAATCCGCGTGCCGTACAACCACTCACGGTCACGATCGGTGACTTCCGGACCGATCTGGTGCCGCACGACGCCGGTCTGACGCTGGACTGGGACGAGACCTGGGATCGCATCGGCGGCCAGCCCGTGAACCCCTTCATCCGCGTGTGGTCGTTCTTCGGTACCCGAAAGGTGGAGCCCGCCACCATGATCGGGTACGGCGCCCTGAACCGGCAGTTGAACGCCCTGCGCGCACACGACCGGCAGCCCGTCGAAGGCGGCATCGTCTTCGATCAGGGCAGACCGGCGCCGGTGCGGCCCGTGCCCGGGCGCGTACTCGATGTGCCCGCCGCTCGCACCGCGCTGGTGGACCATTGGGCCGACGGTTCGGTCCTGGATCTGCCCGTCACCGAGACCCACGCGCGAGTGCGCGCGGAGGCCGTCGACCAGGCGATGCGCGAGATCGCGCAGCCCGCAGTGCGCGCTCCGGTCACCTTCACCGGCAAAGGCGGCAATGCCGTGCTGGAGCCGGCGCAGCTCGCCGCCGTGCTCTCCTTCCATCCGAACGACCAAGGCGGACTGGCCCTCTCGTACGACGGGGCGGCCCTGACCGGCGCGCTCGCTCCGCAGTTGAAATCCACCGAGGTGGAGCCGAAGGACGCGACCTTCGCGCTGTCCGGCAGCCGCGCGTCGGTTGTGCCCGCGGTGGTCGGCGAAACCATCAACTGGGACAAGACCTTCGAAGGGCTGCCCACACTGCTGGCTGCGCCCGGCGACCGGTCGAAAGCTGTCGTTTACCAACCGGCGCAACCCGGGCTGACCACTGCGGATGCCGAGAAGCTCGGCGTCGCCCAGGTGATCGGTTCCTTCACCACCGGCGGCTTCAGCGGCCCCTCGGGTGTGAATATCCGCACGGTGGCGCGCAAGGTGGACGGTGCGCTGGTGCGGCCCGGAGATACCTTCTCGCTCAATGACTTCACCGGTACCCGCGGCGTCGCACAGGGCTATGTGGAATCCGGCATCATCAATAACGGCCGGCCCGATGTGGCGGTCGGCGGCGGTATCAGCCAGTTCGCCACCACGCTCTACAACGCCGCGTATTTCGCCGGTCTCGAGGATGCGGGCCACACCGAGCACAGCTACTACATCTCGCGCTATCCGGCCGCCCGCGAGGCCACCGTCTTCGACGGCGCCATCGACCTGAAATTCCGCAACAACACCCCCTACGGTGTCTACATCGAAACCGTCGCGGGCGACTCCGAGCTGACGGTCCGCATATGGAGCACCAAAACCGTTGAGGTCGAATCGATCACCGGTAAGCGCACCAAACCGACCGAACCCGAGACGGTCACCCTCCCCAAGGGCAAGAACTGCATCCCCTCCGACGGCGCACCAGGGTTCACCACGTCGGACACCCGCGTGATCCGTGCCGCCGACACCGGCAAGGAAATCTCCCGCCACACCCGCACCGTGAAATACGACCCGATCCCGATCGTCAACTGCGAGTAGCAACTCCCCGTCATCCCGGCGCGTTTTCGGCCGGGATCCACAGCGGCTCACGCAAAGCAGTGCGCCCCGGGATTTCTCCCGGGGCGCACTGAGTCTTGCTATGGAGCCGATTCTGCTATCGAGCCGCGGGCTCGATCAGAACGCGGCCTCGTCCAGCTCCATGATGTCGTTGTCGAGATTCGACAGCACGGTGCGGGTCGCGGTCAGCTCCGGCAGGATATTGCGCGCGAAGAACTGCGCGGTCGCGATCTTGCCGGTGTAGAACGCCTCGGTGGAGCCGTTGTCGAGGGCCCTGATGGCGACCTCGGCCTGCTGCAGCAGCTGCCAGCCGATGAGCAGATCGCCGACCGACATCAGGAAGCGGACGCTGCCCAGGCCGACCTTGTAGAGCTCCTTCGGGTCCTGCTGGGCGCCCATCAGGTGCCCGGTCAGGGTGGCGGCCATGGCCTGCACATCCTCGAGGGCGGTGGCGAGCAGCTTGCGCTCGGCCTTCAGGCGGCCGTTGCCACCCTCACGCTCGATGAACTTCTGCACCTGGCCGGCCACGTGCGCCAGCGCCACACCGCGATCGCGGGCGATCTTGCGGAAGAAGAAGTCCTGCGCCTGGATGGCGGTGGTGCCCTCGTACAGCGAATCGATCTTGGCGTCGCGGATGTACTGCTCGATCGGGTAGTCCTGCAGGAAGCCGGAGCCACCGAAGGTCTGCAGCGATTCGGTCAGGTACTGGTAGGCCCGCTCGGAGCCGACGCCCTTGACGATCGGCAGCAGCAGATCGTTGACGCGGAACGCCAGTTCCTTGTCGGCGCCCGAAACCAGCTGCGCGACATCCTCGTTCTGGTGCGCGGCGGTGTAGAGGTAGATGGCGCGCAGGCCCTCGGCGTACGCCTTCTGGGTGGCCAGCGAGCGGCGCACATCCGGGTGGTGCGTGATGGTGACGCGCGGGGCGGCCTTATCGGTCATCTGGGTCAGGTCGGCGCCCTGGACGCGGATCTTGGCGTACTCCAGCGCATTCAGGTAACCGGTCGACAGGGTGGCGATGGCCTTGGTGCCCACCATCATTCGAGCGTTCTCGATGACGTCGAACATCTGCGCGATGCCATTGTGGACCTCGCCCACCAGCCAGCCCTTGGCGGGCACGCCGTGGCCGCCGAAGGTGACCTCACAGGTGGCCGAAACCTTGATGCCCATCTTGTGCTCGACATTGGTGACGAACACGCCGTTGCGCTCACCGAGAGTGTCGGTGTCGAAATCGAAGTGGAACTTCGGCACGTAGAACAGCGACAGGCCCTTGGTGCCCGGTCCGGCGCCCTCGGGGCGAGCCAGCACCAGGTGCATGATGTTCTCGAACAGGTCGTCGGAGTCGCCCGAGGTGATGAAGCGCTTGACGCCCTCGATGTGCCAGGTGCCGTCTTCCTGCTGCACGGCCTTGGTGCGACCGGCGCCGACATCGGAGCCCGCGTCGGGCTCGGTCAGCACCATGGTGGCGCCCCAGTTGCGGTCGGCGATCTTCTGAGCCCACTTCTTCTGCTCATCGGTGCCGTTGTTGTAGAAGACCTGCGCGAAACCCGCACCGGCGGCGTACATCTGAGCCGGCGGGTTGGCGCCGAGGATCATTTCGCCGAGTGCCCAGGTGAGGGCGCTGGGGGCGCCGAGGCCACCGAGCTCCTCGCGGACGCCGACCTTGGCCCACTCGCCGTCTTCGAGGGCGCGGTAGGACTTCTTGAAGGAGTCGGGAAGGGTGACGGTGTGCGTCTCGGGATCGAAGGTCGGCGGGTTGCGGTCGCCGTCGACGAACGAGTCAGCGAGCGGGCCCTCGGCCAGACGCTTGACCTCGGCGAGCATCTCGCGCGCGGTATCGGTGTCGAGGTCGCCGTAGGCGCCGCTGTCCAGCAGGCTGCCCAGGCCGAGTACCTCGAAGAGGTTGAACTCGAGGTCGCGCACGTTGGCTTTGTAGTGACCCATGGTCGTCGACTCACTCTCCGTTGAGATGGGTGCGGTTCGGTTTGCCCGTTCCCGCCCGTTAGGCCCTCGATAGACACCGTAAAACAGCAGTTCTACTGACGGGTAACTTAAGTGCCATGTTACCCACGGGTAAGGGTCCCGCCAAGATGATCTCGCGCAATGTGACCAGAAGCACCCGCGCCGCTCATGCGCACATTCGGGGTGGATCGGCGGTGAGCATACAAGTGCTCGCCAGGGGTGTGCTTTACAGCGTCCAACAGGCGCAGATATCGAGCCCGCCGGACGACGGTGGTCTCGAACGGAACCATGCGGCGGTGTGCCGCACGGGTGTGGGCCGGATCGCTGGTTAGCGTGTGCTGTGCGCATCGAGACGAGTGCCGGACCGGCGGAGGTCGATATCGCGCGGCCGAGCCGGAAGCCGCCCGCGTTCCTGCTGGTGCTGACCCACGGATCCGGTGGCGGAACCGATGCGAAAGATCTGCTCGTGGTGCGTGATTCGGCGCTGGAGCTGGGCGGCGCGGTGATCCTGGTGACGCAGCCGTACCGGGTGGCGGGTCGCCGGGCGCCGGGCAGAGCCGATGTTCAGGACACGGCCTGGGTGGAGATCATCGCCCTGCTGCGCAAGAAGTTTCGCGGTGTACCGCTCATTCAGGGCGGGCGCAGCAATGGCGCCCGTGTCGCCTGCCGGACGGCGCGCACGGTCGAGGCGCGCGGGGTGGTCGCGCTGTCGTTTCCACTGCATCCCCCCGGCAAGCCGGAGAAGTCGCGGCGCGAGGAACTGCTCGCCCCCAGCCCGATCGAGGTAGTCGTAATCAACGGCGCCCGAGACCCTTTCGGCATCCCCGATCCCGCCGACGCCGCGGAGGTCCACATCATCCCCGGGCAAACGCACTCCTACCGCTCCGGCTTCGAAGAAATCGCCGCCACCGTCACTCCCTGGCTCGAACGCTGGTCCGCTCCCTGACCCGTCGAACAGCGCGAGTCCGAATCGAACAGCTCACGAGGGTTGTGCGATCGGGATATCGGCTGCCCGGTCGAGCGGGTGGTCAGGCTTCGATCGCGGGCTGTTCCTCGGGCGGGACGGGTGCGGTTTTGTGGGCTACGACCAGGGCGTTGATGGCGTCGCGCTCCTCGGTGGGCTGGTGCACGCGGTCGGCCACGCGGATGCGGATATCGTCGCCGGCCGGGCCGAGTTCGGCGGCGATATCGTTCGGGGTGAAGAGCAGGGCCGGATTCTGTTCCCCGCCATACCCTTCCGTGAGATTGAGACTGTCATTGCCCAGGACGAGCAGGGTGCCCTCGGGCGCGAGCAGTTCGGCGGCGCGCAGCAGCAGGGCCCGGCGATCGTCCGCGGGCAGGTGCAGGAAGGCCATCAGAACGAGCTCGTAGGGGCCGGGGAATTCGGTCGGATCCAATTCGGTCACGTCGGCGTGGCGCCAGCGGATGCGGCCGCGCACCGAACGGGACAGGCGGGCGGCCACCGTGCGGCCCTTGTCGATACCGGCCTGCGAATAGTCGACGGCATCCACCTGCCAGCCGTGCGTGGCCAGCCAGAGGGCGTTGCGGCCCTCCCCGCAGCCGAGGTCCAGCACACGCGGCAATTCCGGCCGCTGCTCACCGACGCCGAAGGGGCCGGGCGGCAGTCGCCGCTCCAGGCCGAACACCTGCTCGACGACCGTATCGTCGGGCGGTGCGCCCCACACCAATTCGGTGCGGCTGTAGTACTCGTCCCACGCGGCGGCATCCATGCCATCGAGTCTATGAGCAGCCGCCGCCACCCGATTCGGCCGCGACGTGAGCTTTGCGCCCGGATGCCCGCGCATCCCGCACCGGCCCGGCGGTGGGCAGGGTCGTCGGTGCGGGATGCGCGGGAGCGTTCGCCCCCTACATACTTCGGCCCCGAACACGCTTGCGTGTTCGGGGCCGAGCTTCTGCGCCAGAGGCGGCGCTACAGCGTGGTGTGCATCAGAATCACGTTGTACTGGCTGTGCACTGTCGTGAGGAAGTACAGGTCACGCCCGGTCTGGTACGGGAAGATCGAGGGCGCGTACGCGGTCGGGAGTTCGCGCGTATCGATGAGCACCTCGGGCGGGCTCCACGGGCCTTCCGGACTGGGCGCCCGGTACATGACGACCGAATTCCACGGATCCGTGGTGAGCATGATGTATTGCCCGAGATAGTCGTTCCACTGCACCGACATTTCGGCGACACCGCCGCCGATCACCGGGGTGGCGCCGTCGACGTCGCCCTTCTTCCACTGGTCGCCACACCAGTATTCGTAGGCGCCGAGATCGCCGATCTGGGCCTCCGGCACGCGCGCGACATATGCCGCGTGGTTGCGCCCGGACGGGGTGCCGTACTCGTAGACGAATCCGCCGTTCTTCACGAACGAGTTCATCTGGAAGTTGCCATTGCCGCCGTCGTCGGGACGGCGCGTCGCGGGCAGTTCGGCCCAGGTCTCGCCATTGTCGCCGGAGGCGGCGAGGCCGGAGTAGTTGGTGGTCCACTGGCCCACGTCATCCCAGCTCTTCACCGACATGAGGCTCATGAACTGGGTATTGCCGACCGAGATCGCGGCGGTGGGAATGCGGCTGATCTCCAGGAACGGAATCTTGGGGCTGGGAATGAGATCCCGGGCCTGGCCGAAGACATCGCGCACCACGCTGTCGAAGAAGATGCCGTTGGCCGGGTTCTGGGTGTGCGAGCGCACCAGAATATTGGAACGCCAGGCCCACATGCTGCCGGCCAATAGGTTGGGGAATCCGAGTCCGGCCGTGTCACCGAAGGTGGTGAGCATTTCGCCGTTGCCGTTGTCCCACATGATGCCGAGATCGGTGCCCAACACGTTGTAGTTCTCCGTGTTGTTGGGGCTCTGCATCCCGGTCACCTGGAAGACGGCCTTGGTGCGCCCGGGGAGATTGGGCAGGCCGTTGGTGCCGTTGAGCACCGGGATCGGGTTGATGGCATTGGGGTTGGCCGCGGCTGGTCCGGTCACGGTAAGGATCAAGGCCGTAGCACCTGCGATGGCGGACAGCAGGAGGGGGGCGGTCTTGTTCAAAGCGTGGGTCCTCCGGTTCTCGCCGAAGATGAGCGGACCACAACATATGTGACGGGCCGCACAATGCGTTCGACTCGCTGGCAAAGTGTGAAAATGCTAACAGCGGAACTGGGGCTTGCGGGGCGCCCGATCGAATTGTTTGCCGTGAATTGGCTTACGTTCATAAATAGGTACCACGATTCGGGGGTCGGCCGCACGATCAGGGACACTGTGTCGCACATTCGAGGCCACCCTACGTCCTGTGCCCGGTCTTCGGGACAGCCACTCGACAATCGGTTACCGGCGACTGAAGGAAGTCCGATAGGCGCTGGGCGAAAGTCCATTGCGCCGCGCCAGGTGCAGCCGCAGCGATTCGGCGGTGCCCAAACCCGCGCGCCGCGCCACCTCCTCGACGGGCAGTCCGGTCGCCTCCAGCAGCTCCCGGGCGCGATCGATGCGCTGGTGCAGCAGCCACTGCAGCGGGCTGGCGCCCGTCTCCTCGCGGAAACGACGGGTGAGGGTGCGGGTGCTCACATGGGCGTGGGCGGCCAAGTCGCGCAGGGCAAGTCGCTGGTCGAGGCGCTGCAGCGCCCAATCCCGGGTCGCCGCAAGTGAAGTGCCGGTCTCGGGCGGGAGCGGTGTTTCGATGAACTGCGCCTGGCCGCCCGGCCGGATCGGTGCGACGACGGCCAGCCGCGCCACCGCATTCGCGGCGATCGCACCGTAGTCGGCGCGAATCATATGCAGGCACAGGTCGATTCCCGCGGCCAGACCGGCGGAGGTGAGAATCCGGCCGTCGTCGACGAAGAGCACATCGGGTTGCAGGTCGACGGCGGGGAAGCGCTCCCGCATCTCCTGGGAGAACTGCCAGTAGGTGGTGGCCGGGCGGCCGTCCAGCAAACCGGCCTGTGCGAGCACGAACGCGCCGGTACAGATCGATGCGATCCGTTTGCCGTGCGCGGCAGCGGCACGCAGGGCCGCGAGCACCCGCGGATCACCGAATTCGCGGGCGCCCGTGCCGGTCACGATGACCGTATCGGCCGCCGCGATCGCGTCCAGTCCGTGCTCGATCACGACCGCGGTACCGCTGTAGCCGGGCACGATCCCCGGGTCGGCGGTGCAGAGCACCACCTCGTAGCCGGGCCGCCCGTCGATTACCGCGGCGGGAAAGACCACCTCCGGAATCGACAGGTCGAAATTGGTCACCGGCGGTACTGCGACAACCGCGATCCTGTGCATGGCTCGATCCTTGGGGTATATGGCATTCCGGCCACTACTCTACGGCGCTCCGGCTCGGCAGAGTTGATTCCAGGCCGCCATCGGGTGGCCCGCGAAGGAGTGAATCACGATGTCTCTGCACGTAATTGCCGGTGCCGGCGGTACCGGGAGCCGCACCGCGCTGATCCTCGCCGCCGCCGGCGAACAGGTTCGACTGGTCAGCCGGCGCGGGCTCGGGCCGGACCATCCCGGTATCGAACTGGCCGTCGGTGACACCACCGACTCCGAGCGCATGACCGAATTGGCGCGCGGGGCCGCGAGTCTCATCAACACCACCTGGCCGCCCTACAACCGGTGGCCCGCCGAATTTCCGCCGATCGGCGCGGCCCTGGTCACCGCCGCCGAGCGGACCGGCGCGGGGTATGTCTCGCTCAGCAATACGTACGGGTACGGGCAGGTGGACGGGGTCTTCACCGAGGATCTGCCGATGGCGCCGATCGCGGTGAAAGGCGCTGTGCGCGCGCGGATGTGGCTCGACGCGCTGGCCGCGCACGCGGCGGGCCGGGCCCGGGTCACCGAGGTGCGGGCGTCCGCCTTCCTCGGGCGGGACGCGCTGACCTCGGTGTACAACATGTTCGTACTGCCGAAACTGCTTGCCGGTGAACCGGTCTCGTATCCCGGCGATATGGATGTCGACAAGTCCTGGTCATATATCGGAGATGTGGCGCGGACGCTGGCCGCGGTGGCCCGCGACGATCGTTCCTGGGGCCGGGCGTGGCATGCGCCGTCGAGCCGTATCTCGGTGCGCGACTTGACGAACCGCATTGCCGCGGCGGCCGGTGTCCCGGAGCCCGATTTCCTTCGGATGACCCGCAATGAGCTGGCCTGGGCCGGGGCGGTGGATCCGATCGTCGCGGAGATGATCGAGATGTACTACTCCCTCGAACATCCCGATGTCCTGGACTCGACGCTGACCGAGCGCACCTTCGGACTGTCCGCCACCCCGATCGATGCGGTGATCGCCGAGACCGTCACCGCCGTCGCCGCGGTCTGACATGCGCCGGAGTCGAGTGGCGCCTCAGTCCGTGGCCGAAAACCTGTGGCCTACTCGGACTTCGAGCCTCTGTTCAGCGCCTGCCGGATGATCAGCGGCAGCTGGGTGGCGCGTTCGACGGCGAGCGTGCGGCGCACCGATGCCGTCCAGGTGCGGTCGAAGAGCTTCTTGGCGCTCGCGACCGCGTGCGCCGGGCGGGCGGCAATGCGATCGGCGAGCTTTTCGGCGGCGGCCAGCGGGTCGGCGCTCACCTCGGTGACCAGGCCGATGCGCTCGGCGTAGGCGGCGTCGACCGGATCGGCGGTCATGGTGAGCAGGAGCGCCTGATCGATGCCGATGAGACGGGACAGGGTGGCCGCGCCGGTCATATCCGGGATGAGGCCGTGCTTGGCCTCCATCACCGAGAATTCGGAACCCGGTGTGACAAAACGGAAGTCGGCGGCGAGCGCCAATTGCAGGCCACCGCCGTAGCAGCGGCCGTGCACCACGGCGATCACCGGCTGCGGCAGCCGCCGCCACGCCCAGCACGCCTCCTGGAAGACATTGGTGCCGGTCCACGGCAGCGGCACGAACGCGCGGATGATGGCGAGCGGATCGCCCATGGCCTTGGCGATATCCAGCCCGGAGGAGAAGCTGGGACCGTTGCCCGACAGGATGACCGCGCGAATATCCTTGCGGCGCTCGATGATTCGTGCGACCTGTGCCAGCTCGCGGAGCATCTCGATGGTGAGGCCGTTGTGCTTGTCCGGCCGATCGAGGGCGACGTAGGCGCGGTTGCCTTCGAAACGCAGGGAGACGTTATTGCTCACGGTCTTTCCTCACGGGCCTATCGGGGGTTCGGGGCGCGGCCCCGAACCCGGTTCTCATGCCAGCTGGTCCAGCAGCAGCCGGGCGCAGCCGGCCGGATCGTCGTAGAACGGCGTGTGGCCGCTGCCGTGCAGCGTGACATGCCGAGCTCCGGGCAGTACCTCCCGGGCGCGTCGTGCCTGGGTGGCGTACGTGAGCAGAATGTCACGGCTACCCCACGCGATGGTGATCGGGATGCTCCCCAGCGCCGTCCGGTCGGGGAGGCGGAAGCCGGTGAACGAGGCCAGCGCGGCATCGAAGCCCTGCGCGCCGAGCATGCCCTCGACGGTATCGACGCAGACCTGCGGGTCCACCGCCCACGGCTTGCCGAAGATCAGGCTCAGAAAGGTGGTGCGGCCGGCCGGATTGCCGAGGATGGCCGGGACCGCCGAACCCAGCACCTTGGTGAGCGTCTTGGCGCGGCCCAGCGACTGCTGGCACCAGATTCGGCCGGCGGTATCCCAGAAGGCGATGGGGGAGTAGGCGGTGACCGAGCGGGCCAGTCCGCGCGCGGCGAGGTCCAGGACAATGCCGCCGCCCATGGAATTGCCTGCCAGGTGCGGGTTTTCGATGCCCTCGGCAGCGAGGAAGTCGACGAGCGCGTCGGCGAGGGTGGAGACGGTGGTGTTGGGCAGAGGCTCGCTGCCGCCGAAGCCGGGGAGATCCACCGCGATCACGTCGAAGGATTCGGCGAGCGTGCCGATGATCGGCTCCCATACCTGCCAGCGACTGCCGACGCCGTGGACGAGGACCAGCGGGTCGCCGCTACCGGACCGGTGATGGTTCAACTTGGTCATGACCGACTCCCCGCCGAGATGCTGTTGCCGACCTCACCCTAACAGTCGTTGACGGGTTGCCAACACGGGTACGGGCTGGTGGAACCAGGGAAATCACCGAATTCCGGGGGTACGATAAAAGGTATGGCAACCCGTAAGGTGACTCTCTCTCTGGATGAGGCGTCCTGGGCTTATGCCGAGCAGGCCGCGGCCCGCGCGGGTATATCGCCCTCCGCCTGGATATCCCGCGCCGCGCGCCGCGAAGCAGTGCGCACCGGCTGCGGTCCGGTCATGGATCCGATACAGCTCGCCGCCGCCGACGAAAGCGAACTGGCCACCGCCGAGAAGGAGTTGCGTGCGCAGGGGTGAACTCTGGGTCTATCACCCGCACGGCTCCGCGCGGGTGCGCAATATTCTTCTCATCAGCAGTGACGGCATCAATGAGTCCGCGCGCCCGTGGCTGATCGCCGCGGAGGTGATGGACGCCGATCCGCTCGACATTCTCGCGGTGCCGATTCCCGGCCACGGCTGGGTGCACGCGGGCAATCTCGGTCGTATCTACCGGGATTGGCTCGCCGAGCGGATCGACGCGGTGGACAGCGAGACCGCGGAGCGAATCGACACAGCGCTGCGCGCGGCCATGGATCTGTGAGATCGTTCCGGCCGAACCGTCCTTCGTGAGACGTCCTTCGTGAGAATTGAGGAATTCAGTGCGTATTTCGATGATCGCCGCCGCGCTTATCGCGCTGCCACTGCTGGCCGCGTGTAGCAGCGGCGGCGACAGTGCGCCGGCAGTCACCCACGATCAGCTCGCCGCCTCGCTGCAGAAGGGCGGCCTGGATGCGAAGGCGGCCGACTGCGCCGCGAAGATGTTTATCGACCAGGGGATTTCGCAGGACGGGCTGCGCCTGATGATGAAGACCGACAGCAAGAGCGGGGCCGGGACCGATGCCGAATCGCTCGGTATGAGCACCGCCGACGCCGACAAGGCCCGCACCGCCGCGAACAATATCGTCGCCAGCTGCATGAAGTAGGGAAACCGCCTGCGGCACAACGAAAAAGGCCCCCCACAGCATTTCGCTGACCGGAGGGCCTCTTCGTATGGAGCCGATGACGGGAATCGAACCCGCGCCATCTGCTTGGGAAGCAGAAGTTCTACCATTGAACTACATCGGCAATGCTCGAACACTACCTGAGCAGTGCTCCTCAACGCGATCGCGACTCTATCAGACCGGGGCTGACGCGACGCAACTCTTTCACCATTACGCCTGGTCCCGGGGCTGTGCGGCGTATGTCGAGGAGTCGGGCCGGGAATCTTCCCTGTGAGTCCTCCGCCGTGTCGGGGGCGGCGCGCCGATCTTCGTGAGTTCTTTCCGCGAACCGTGAGGTTTTGTACGGAGCCGGTCGTAGACTGTCCCGAGGGTCGAAAGCCTGTCCACCACAGGAACTTTGGTTGCGCCGACCGTTTGCTGACTCGTGCGTCGGTGCTTCCTGCTCGGGGGTGACGCATGACCACGGTGCCGTCGCGGGATATCCCGCAAGTCGAAGCCGCGCGGGCGTATCCGCGCCGAATGGGGCCCAAGGGGTCCTTCCTGTGGAAGGCGATCACGACCACCGATCCCAAGGTGCTCGGGATCATGTACCTGTTCACGGCCCTGTCGTTCTTCCTGATCGGCGGCCTGATGGCGCTGCTCATGCGGGCGGAGCTGGCGCGGCCGGGGCTGCAGTTCCTCTCACCCGAGCAGTTCAATCAGCTGTTCACCATGCACGGCACCATCATGTTGCTGTTCTATGCGACGCCGATCGTATTCGGATTCGCCAATGCGGTGCTGCCGCTGCAGATCGGCGCACCGGATGTGGCCTTCCCGCGCCTGAACGCACTGAGCTACTGGCTGTATCTGTTCGGCGCGACCATGGCCACGGCCGGATTCATCACGCCGGGTGGGGCCGCCGATTTCGGCTGGACCGCGTACACCCCGCTGAGCGACATCATCCACTCGCCGGGCGTCGGCGCCGATCTGTGGATCATGGGTGTGGCGCTCTCGGGCGTCGGCACCATTCTCGGCGCCGTCAATATGATCACCACGGTGATCTGCCTGCGCTGCCCGGGCATGACCATGTTCCGGATGCCCATCTTCACCTGGAACATCCTGGTGACGAGTGTGCTTGTGCTGCTGGCCTTTCCGATTCTGACCGCGGCGGTGCTGGCGCTGGCCGTGGACAGGCATCTGGGTGCGCACATCTACGATCCGGCCAATGGTGGGGCCATTCTGTATCAGCATTTGTTCTGGTACTTCGGCCATCCCGAGGTGTACATCGTCGCGCTGCCGTTCTTCGGAATCGTGACGGAGATCTTCCCGGTGTTCAGCCGCAAGCCGCTGTTCGGTTATACGACGCTGATCTACGCGACACTGTCGATCGGCGCGCTGTCGGTGGCGGTGTGGGCGCATCACATGTACGCGACGGGATCGGTTCTGCTGCCGTTCTTTTCGTTCATGACGTTCCTGATCGCGGTGCCCACCGGTGTGAAGTTCTTCAACTGGATCGGCACCATGTGGCGCGGTCAGCTGACCTTCGAGACGCCCATGCTCTGGTCGCTCGGCTTCCTGGTGACCTTCCTGTTCGGCGGTCTGTCCGGTGTCATCCTGGCCAGCCCGCCGGTCGACTTCCATGTCTCCGACACCTATTTCGTGGTCGCGCACTTCCACTACGTGCTGTTCGGGACCATCGTGTTCGCCACCTTCGCGGGCATCTACTTCTGGTTCCCGAAGATCACCGGCCGCATGATGGACGAGCGGCTGGGCAAGCTGCATTTCTGGACCACGTTCTTCGGCTTCCACCTCACCTTCCTGGTGCAGCACTGGCTGGGCAACGAGGGCATGCCGCGCCGGTACGCGGACTATCTGCCGAGTGACGGATTCACCACCCTGAACACCATTTCCACGGTCGGCTCGTTTGTGCTCGGGCTGTCGATGATCACGTTCGTGTGGAACGTCTTCAAGAGCTACCGCTACGGCGAAGTGGTCACCGTGGACGATCCCTGGGGTTACGGCAATTCGCTGGAGTGGGCCACCACCTGCCCGCCACCGCGGCACAACTTCTACGAGCTGCCCCGAATCCGTTCGGAGCGTCCGGCATTCGAGCTGCACTATCCGCACATGGTCGAGCGCATGCGTGCCGAGGCGCACGCGGGCTGGTCGCTGCGTAAACACGAGGTGGTGGCGGTGGCGGCGGCCCCCGCGATCGAGGACGGCGGCTCGGGCCCCGCGGACGTGGTGACCGACAGCTGATGACGCGGTGACCGACCACTGATCGGGTGCTCCACGCCCGGGGAGCGGCCGGGCGTCGGGGCGCGATCGGGGACCCACTACGCTCTTGGCGTGCTGCTTTCCGATCGCGACATCCGCAAGGAACTCGCCAATGGGCGTCTCGGGCTCGACCCGTTCGACGACAAGCTGGTGCAGCCGTCGAGTATCGACGTGCGACTGGACGGCATGTTCCGGGTCTTCAACAACACCCGCTACACCCATATCGATCCGGCGCAGCGGCAGGACGAGCTGACCACGCTGGTCGAACCCGGCAAGGATGAGCCGTTCGTGCTGCATCCGGGTGAGTTCGTGCTCGGCTCCACCCTCGAGGTGGTCAGCCTGCCCGACGATCTGGCCGGCCGCCTGGAGGGCAAGTCCAGCCTCGGCCGCCTCGGCCTGCTCACCCACTCCACCGCCGGATTCATCGATCCGGGCTTCACCGGGCACATCACCCTCGAACTCTCGAATGTGGCGAATCTGCCGATCACCCTGTGGCCGGGTATGAAGATCGGCCAGCTCTGCCTGTTCCGGCTGAGCAGCCCGGCCGAGAACCCGTACGGCAGTGCGGCAGCCGGCTCCAAGTACCAGAACCAGCGCGGTCCGACCCCGTCGCGCGCCTACCTGAACTTCCCGCTGGAGCGCTGAGTTCAGGCCGTCAGCAGTCCTCGAAGACGGCCTTCGCATAGCCCGCGGATTGGTATACGTACTGGTAGGACCACCGCAGCACACCGATCGACGGATGCGAGTCCAGCATCAGAACCTCGCCGCCCCAGCACTTTCCGAGGATGTAGCGGGCCCGGGAGATATGCGGCGTGAAGGTCACCACAATGACACGATGCCAGCCTTCTTGACGGGCCCGCAGCGCCAGATACCGGCCTTCACCGCGGGTGGTGCGCGGATTCGGGTCGAAGCATTCGACCCGGAAGCTGTAGCCGCCGTGGCAGATCCGATTGATCAGGCCGCTGTTCCGATACGGATCGGAGATGAGCACCCGGGGCGCGAAACCCTCGTGTGCCAGGCGCAGGCCCAGCTCTTCGCGGCCGTCGTGCGCCCCGCCGAGCACCAGAATGGCGTCGGCCCGCATCGGCGTATCGAGTTGCGGGCGCACGTAAACCGGCCACAGCGCGGCGACCACCGCCACCACGGTCAGCAGGACCGCGACTGCCACTGCCCGGCGGCGTGTGCGCACTCCGCCGATGCTAGGCGGCGCTGGGGAATGTCATAGTCAACCGTTGTGCCCGGCCCGTCGCCCACGGCGCTGATTCCGAATGGAAGACCTGGTCATCCACCCTATTGCCGGACCGTGTCAGCGTGACTGGGCCACACCGGGATTCGGACGTGGCGTGATGATGCCGCCCAGTGTCCGGGCTAGTGGGTGTACGTACGGCTCGCTATCTCGTAAGGTGGCGACGACAGGTACAGTGACCCAACCGTAATGTATCGCGACGCCGGCAGGCGGCAGGGTGGGCCCGCTCGCAGGTCGGTGAGCGTGGAAACTCCGTGCGGGTGGAAACGAGATGGGCAGCAGATGAGTTCGGTACTGGGAGTGTCGGTGGGGGCCGGCGCAGTGCGCGTCGCACGCCCACATGCCGGGAATTCCGCCGAGCGCGGCGCGCTGCGCCCGAATCCGGTCGATGCCTTCGATGTCCAGGCCATTCCGGTCGGCGAACGGCGCACCGAGGAGCTGGTCGCCGACGCCATCGGCGCTGTGCTGGCGGCGGATCCGCGCGTCAGCGCCACCGCCGTGGCCTATCGCGACGAGCAGACCGCCCGCGCGATTCGCGCCGAGCTGGCGCGCCGCCAATTCACCAATTACGAGCTGGTCCCGGATGTCGTTGCGGCACTGGAGTTTCTCGAATACTCCGGTGACCTGCAGGGTTTCGGCACCGTCGCGATCTACGATCTCGGCGCCTCCGGCCTGTCGGTCACCGTGGTCGACACCGCCACCCGCCAGGTGTGCTTCAGCGAGCGCACCAGCGATATCAGTGGCGACTACCTGGATTCGCTGATCCGCGAACAGCAGATCGCCTCCGGGCGCATTGCGCATCCGCCGGACGCCTCGGGTCTGGCCGCGCTGGATGCGCTCTGCCGCACCGCCAAAGAGCAGCTCTCCGAGAACAGCGCGGTCGCACTGCCTTCCACCGAAGGTCTGGTGCTGCTGTCCCAGGAGAACTTCGAAGCCCTGATCATGCTGGCCGTCGAATCCTCGGCGCGCATGACCCGGGATGTCATCCAGCGCTCCGAGCAGCAGGTGCAGGCCGTCGCCGTCATCGGTGGTTGCGCCCAGATTCCGCTGGTGGCACGGGTTTTGCGGCGTTGGCTCGGCGTGCCGGTGCTGGTGCCCGCCAATCCGGGCACGGTCGCCTCCCGGGGCGCGGCCATCATGGCCCGCCCGGTGCAGCCGCGGCCCGCGCCCGCGCCGTTCGCGGCCGCGTTCGAGAATTCGCCCACCCTGCCGCCGGATGCGACCACGGCACTGCTCACCAGTACCGGTGCGGTGGAGAAGATCAGCCGTCGCCGGGAGATCAGCATGGCCGGCGTAGCGGTCGGCGCGCTCGTGGTGGTCTCCGCCATCGGCGTCTCCCTGGGCTGGGGGCCGCAAGTCCTGGAACATGATTCGCAGAGTTCGGACGCCGCGACCAGTTCCTCCGCGCCCACCACCACCCAATCGTCGGCGAGCGTGCCGACCAGCGTGGCGCCCACCACCGATGCGACCAATGAACAACTGGCCGCGCCGCCGCAGCGTCAGGAAACGACCACCACCGATGCGCCCCCGCCGGCGCCGGGCCCCAATACCTTCACGATCATCCCCGGCCTGCCGCCAGTCGTGGTGCCCACGCTGCCGCCGCTGTTCCCCGCGCCTGCCGCCGCGCAACCGGGCGTCATCCCGAAATAGAACTACCCCCCGAGTCCGCCCCGTCGACTGCCAGGAAAGGGGCGGACTCGGTGGGTCCGGCGCCGCCAGCGCCGGTGCGAGGACCGGCTGCGTTCAGTCCTCGCTTCCATTTCCCACCGCCAGAGCTGTCGTGATGAGCATCGACAGGGGTGGGAGTTGAAGGTCTTTGGCGGGCGGCACCACCCAGTGACAGCCCTCGCGCGTCCAGCGGCCGAGTCCGGTGGGGAGCATGACGGCGCTGCCGATGGCGGGTATGCCGATATCGAGGCGATCGAGCACATTCATGACCTGATCGCCGGGGCGGGAATCGGGTTCGGTGAGAAAGCTCCAGCGAATCTGCCGGGCCAGCATCGGACCGGTGTGGCGGTGCTGTTGCAGTGCGCCGCGCAGCTTTTCGGCCCGCGTGAGGGGGACGTGCACAATGCCGACCTTGGCGGTGACGGGCAGCATGACGAACCCGCCGCGCTCGGCGACCGGTAGCCCGAACTCGTGCCGGTAATACGCTACCCAGTCCTGCACCGTTCTCAGTTTGTCGGCGTTCACCACCTGTCTCCTTGCCTTCCATTACAGGGTCGCGGGCGCCCGGCGGGGTGGGAATGCCCGCACACCCTCCTTGCGCTGCCCTACTACTGCCACTGCTACCAGCGCGTAAGCGACTGATACCAGCTAGATCTCGCATGTGGCCGAGGTCACGATGCGCTCGTACCCTGGAGATCGGAGTTCGTTCGGAAGGGATGACACCGTGGTCCGGCAGTGGTCAGGTAGAGAGGCCCGTGCGCTCCGCGATGCCAAACGGATGAGTATCCGGGAATTCGCGGCGCATCTGGGTGTGCACGAACGCCTGATCTCCAAGTGGGAGGCCGGGGGGGATCGGGTGCATCCCCGTCCCGTCAATCAGGCTGCCCTCGATACATCTCTTGCCAGGTCCGACGATGTGGTGCGGGCACGGTTCGCGGATCTGATCGACCAGCCCTCGACCGACCGCCCCGGACCCGGTTTCGATGCGCGCCAGGGCAGTGCCCATGTCGGGCAGGGCGGTGCCCAAGCAGGGCAGGGCAGTGCCCAAGCAGGGCAGGGCATTCCGGCGCAAGCCAGTTATTCCAGCGACGCGGATTTGCTGGCACTCGTCGATGCGGGTGCGATGAGAGGCGATGCGTTAGCGGCGATTTCGGAGAGGGATCTGATCATGGCGGCTGCCCACGAAGCAAGCGAGCATGCCGGGAGGGCGGAGGGCACCAATGTGGGAGCAACCGTGCTGGAGCAGCTCGACGCCGACGTCACGCGCATAGCCAATGAGTACGTGCATGTACCGCCGGTGCCGATGATGGTGGAGATGCTGCGGGTGCGCCGCCGCGTCTACCGCCTGCTGGAAGGCCATCAGCGACCGTCCGATACCGGTCACCTGTATCTGCTCGCGGGCACGCTGTCCGGTCTGCTCGCCAATGCCAGTACCGATCTCGGCTATGTCGATGCCGCCGGTGAACAGGCCAGGGCCGCTTGGGCTTACGCGGAGTTGTGTGAGCACAACGGATTACGGGCGTGGACCCGCGGCATGCAGGCGCTCATCGAATACTGGTCGGAGCGGCCGCGGCGGGCGGTGCTGCTGGCGCAGAGCGGGCAGCAGTACGCCGAATCGGCGACCTCGCGGGTGCGGCTGCACAACATCGAGGCGCGCATCTGGTCGCGGCTGGGCAGCGTCGCGGACGCGGAACGCTGCATTCGCGCGGCGGACACTGCCCGCGACGGCAGTTCCAGTGACACGCTGCACGACGAGGTCGGCGGGGTGTTCGGTTTCAATCAGCCCAAGAGCCACTACTACGCCGGGGCGACCTATATCCACCTCGGTCAGGCCCAGCCCGCGCTGGAGGCCACCCACCGCGCCATTGAGCTGTACTCGAACGGTCCCACCGAACAGCGCTCCTACGGCGCGGAATCGCTGGCCCGGGTGGACAGCGCCGCCGCGCATCTGATCAACGGCAGTCTCGACGGCGCCGCCGACGCACTGCGGCCGGTGCTGCGGCTCGAGGAGGACAAGCGCATCGCGCAATTGGAGGAGCGGCTCACCGGGCTGCGGCAGCGGCTCACCCGCCCGGAGTTCCGAGAGGCTGTCCAGGCCCGCGACCTGGACGAGAGCATCGAGGAGTTCTGCGGGACCACCGCCGCCAAGGGCATGCTGCCGCCCGATAGCGCGCGGTGAAAAAAGCTGGTTGCGCACGGATGGCACCATTGGACGGGTGAGTCCTTCCAGTCACCTACCGCATCGGTCCCCGCGCGTCCTGGAGCAGTCCACCAAGCTGCAGAACGTGGTCTACGAGATCCGGGGTCCGGTCCACGCGCACGCGGCCCGGCTGGAAGCGGAGGGTCACCGCATCCTGAAGCTGAATATCGGCAATCCCGCGCCCTTCGGATTCGAGGCGCCGGATGTGATCATGCGCGACATGATCGCCGCGCTGCCGCACGCGCAGGGATATTCGGAGTCCAAGGGCATACTGCCGGCCCGGCGGGCCATCGTGACCCGCTACGAGCTGGTGCCCGGCTTCCCGGAATTCGACGTCGACGATGTGTACCTGGGCAACGGCGTCTCCGAGCTGATCACCATCACCATGCAGGCGCTGCTCGACAATGGCGACGAGGTGCTGCTGCCCGCGCCGGACTATCCGCTGTGGACGGCCATGACCAGCCTCGCGGGCGGCACGCCGGTGCACTATCTGTGCGACGAATCCAATGGCTGGCAGCCGGATATCGCCGATATGGAAGCCAAGATCACCGATAAGACCAAGGCCATCGTGGTGATCAACCCGAACAATCCGACGGGTGCGGTGTACTCGGCGGAGGTGCTGCAGCAGATCGTGGATCTGGCGCGCAAGCATCAACTGCTGCTGCTGGCCGACGAGATCTACGACAAGATCCTCTACGACGATGCCAAGCACATCTCGCTGGCCTCGCTGGCGCCCGATCTGCTGTGCCTGACCTTCAACGGCTTGTCGAAGGCGTACCGGGTGGCGGGTTATCGCTCCGGCTGGCTGGTGATCACCGGGCCGACCGATCATGCCGCCGGCTTCCTGGAGGGCATCTCGCTGCTGGCCTCGTCCCGGCTGTGCCCGAATGTGCCCGCGCAGCATGCCATTCAGGTGGCCCTCGGCGGACATCAGAGCATCGAGGATCTCATCCTGCCCGGCGGGCGACTGCTGGAGCAGCGTGATGTGGCGTGGGAGAAGCTCAATACGATTCCGGGTGTCTCATGTGTGAAGCCCCAGGGCGCGCTGTACGCGTTCCCGCGGCTGGATCCGGAAGTGCATGCCATCCGCGATGATTCGAAGCTGGTGCTGGATCTGCTGCTGCAGGAGAAGATCCTCATGGTGCAGGGCACCGGGTTCAACTGGCCGCATCACGACCACCTGCGGATCGTGACTTTGCCGTGGGCGCGGGATCTGTCCGTGGCGATCGAGCGCTTCGGCAATTTCCTCGCGAGTTATCGGCAGTAGTAGGGGATTCGGGGGTCGCGCCCCCGGTTTCCGGGCGTGGAATCCGGCTGAACTGGGCGTTTGTCCAATGGCGCGGGTGTGGCACGGTCGAAAACAAACCGCTAGTACGAAAAAGTTGGGTTTTTAGAGACTTAGCTAGCGCAAAGAACGGTCTTTTGTGTACAGTAGGCCTTGGCACTCAGGTGCCCCGGCTGGACCTCCTACCCCCCCTGGGACGTCCAGCCCTGGATTGGCCGGCCTACCCCCCCTGGGCCGCCGATCCCCGGGCGGCGGAGACATCCCCCTGCTCTCCGCCGCCCCCTCAAACTTTCGGTCCGAGCGCGCGCATGCGCGCTCGGACCTCTTTTTATTCAGGTGAGGCTATGAGACTCCGTTCGCGCTTCGGAAACGGTTCTCGTTTAGGCTCGCGCGGGTGAGCGATCACCATCATCATCACCATCACGACCACTCCGGACCCATCGCCATCGGCGCCAGCGCCGCGCGTGTGGTCATCGGGCTGCTGACGTTCATCGGCATTGTGGTCGTGGCCGGGGCATTCTGGCTGTGGCCCAGCAGTCAGCATGTGGATATCCCGCTGCCGATGCAGAATCAGGGCGGCGGGGCGCTGCAGACCGAAGCGGGTACCGTCATCTCGCAGAATCTCGGGGCGTGCGGCAGTCCGTCGCAGGGCAAGCCGTTCGATGAGAAGCCGCTGGCGCCCATCACCACCGGGTACACCTGCCAGCGCAGCATTGTCACCATCGACTCCGGGCCGGACAAGGGCAGTCTCACGCTCTTCGAAATCGCCCCCGGCCCAGGGCAACCGGATCTGCGGGTCGGCGATCACATGCGCATTGTGCGGCAGAGCCCGAAGCCGGGCGATGCCAAGCCGAGCGATCCTCCGCAGACGAATATGTACTCGTTCGACGACTACTCGCGCGGGTTGCCGCTCAGTATCATCGTCGGGGCCTTTGCGCTGGTGATCATTGTGGTCGCGCGCTGGCGGGGGCTGCGCGCGCTGATCGGATTGATCTTCGCGTTCGCCGTCCTGGTGATCTTCATGCTGCCCGCGCTGCTGGACGGGAAGCCGGCCATTCCGGTGGCGCTGGTGGCGGGCGCGCTCATTTTGTATTCGGTGCTGTATCTCGCGCACGGGGTGAATCTGCGGACCAGTTCCGCGCTGCTGGGCACCCTCACCTCGATGGTGCTGGCGGCCGTACTGTCTTGGCTCGCACTGAAGATGACACATCTGACGGGCCTGTCCGAGGAACAGAACACCAATGTCGCCACCTATTTGCAGCATGTCAGCATTACCGGGCTGCTGCTGGCGGGCTTCATCATCGGCTCGCTCGGTGTGCTCAACGATGTGACCATCACCCAGGCCTCGGCCGCTTTCGAGTTGGCGGCGCTCGATGAGAAGGCCACCCGGCGCGGCATTTTCGCGGCCGCCATGCGGGTGGGCCGGGATCACATCGCCAGTACCGTCTACACCCTGGTGCTCGCCTACGCCGGTGGCGCGCTGCCGCTGCTGCTGCTGTTCAGTGTCGCCGGGCGCTCCATTCGGGACGTGCTCACAGGTGACGCCGTCGGCATCGAGATCGCGCGTTCCGCGGTCGGCGGTATCGCGCTCGCGCTGTCCGTGCCGTTGACCACGGCCATCGCGGTGATCCTGGCTCGGCCGTTCGGTGGCAGGCAGCCCGCGCGCCCGCGCGCCGGGGGTCCGAATCCTCCGCGCCGATCCGCGCGCCCACCCCGCCCGGAGCGGACCGGCGCAGCCCGGCAGATGCCGGTAGCCGAAGACTCACAACCGATTCCGGCCGCCCGGGGTGCGCGACAAGCGCCCGCGGTGAGTCCACCGCCGTACCGAGGTGAGCAGCCGCCGACGCAGACATTCCGTCCGGTGACGGGACCGGTCGATCGAGTGCAGGAGCAGGCCGACCCGCCCGCGCCGTGGTCGCTGAGAGCCGCTGCGGAACAGGCGAATACGCCGCCACACCAGGCAGAGCCCAATTCCCCGTGGCCCACCAAGCCGCAGCAACCACCGCGAGGCCGGCACTCCAAGCCGTGAGGGTTGGGCGCGTTCACACAGTCAGGCGCGCCGCTTCGCAGAGCGCCGCGACACCGTCGGCGTCGGTGGCGAAGTGATCGGAGCCACGCGGCACGCCGATCTCCTCGAACGACACCTCGGTGCTGTCCGGCTGCGGCAGGGCGGGCACCGGAATCCGCACGGCCGCATGCAGATCCCGGACCCCGGTCAGCTCGATCACCCGGCGGGCATTGTCGGCGCGCAGGCCACCGCAGGCCATCACCTCGATGCGACCGTCGGCCAGGGTGACCAGCCGGGTGATGAGCGCCGCGCCGTCGAGCACCGACACCTGGCGGCCCGAAGTCAGTAGCCGGGTGAAGCCGAGTTCCAGCAGTTGGTCGAATCCGTCGTACGGATCCGCGCACACATCGAAGGCGCGATGACAGGTGACCTCCATGCCCTCGGCCGCGGCCAGTAGCCCGGCATTCGCCTCGGCATCCACATGCCCGTGCTCGTCCAGCACGCCGATGACCACCCCGTGCGCCCCCAGCCGGCGCACCAGCTCGATATCAGCGCGCATGAGCGCCACCTCCTCCGCCGAATACCGGAAGTCGCCCGGCCGCGGCCGAATCAGCACATGCACCTGGACATTCTCCGCGGCCCCCACCGCAGCCTCCACCAATGCCGCATTGGGCGTCAGCCCACCCACCGACAATCCGGTGCACAATTCGACCCGCGCCGCTCCCGCCGCGTCCGCGATACGCACCCCCGCGAGCGACTCCACCCCGATCTCGACCCGAACCGCCCGCGCTTCCGTCATACCTCGAAGTATGGTCGAAGATCGTCCCCAATGTTTGCTAAGCATTAGCAGATTCGATCTTCGCAACCCGCTATTCATCTGAAACAACGCGGGCGCGCTACCCGGTGGGTAGCGCGCCCGCATCAGGGCTGTTCGGTTGTCAGCTCTTCTTGCCCGGGGCTTTCAGACCGGACTTGAAGCCGAGGCCGCCCGGCTTGGCGGCCGGCGGGGTGGCTGCGCCACTGTCCTTGCTGCCATTGCCCTCGGAGCCGTTCTCCTTGGTGCCGTTGGTCTCCGGTGCTGTCGACTCGGTGGGAGCCGGAGCTTCGGAGGCCGCGGGTGCTTCGGCGGCGGGAGCTGCCGGTTCGACCGGAGCGGCAGCCGGTTCGGCCGGAGCTGCGGCCGGGGCCTTGGCGCCGGGGGCCTTCGGGCCGGGGCGCTTGAGGCCGGACTTCATGGCCAGGCCCTTGGGCGCGATGGACGGCTTGGCCTCGGCGGTCGCTGCCGGAGCAGCGGCGGCCGGAGCCGATTCCGCCGGAGTGGCCGGAGCGGATTCTGCCGGTGCCGCAGTGGCTTCCGCCGGAGCGGTTGCCGCTGCGGAGGCTTCCGCGGCGGCCGGGGTGGCGGCGGGCTTGGCGCCCGGAGCCTTGCCGGCGCCCTTCATGGCGAGGCCCTTGCCGGGAGCCTTGGCCGGACCCTTCATTGCCAGGCCCTTGACGGGCGCGGCGGGCGCGGCGGTGGCCTCGGTGGAAGCCTCTGCGGGAGCAGCGGTTTCAGCGGCGGGTGCGGCCGGAGCGGCAGCCTTGGCGCCGGGAGCCTTCGCGGGGCCCTTCATAGCGAGGCCCTTGCCACCGGGAGCCTTGGCCGGGCCCTTCATGGCGAGGCCCTTGGCGGGTGCGGCCGGGGCGGCAGTGGCTTCGGTGGAAGCCTCTGCCGCAGCAGTGGTTTCGGCTGCCGGAGCGGCGGCCTTGGCGCCGGGGGCCTTGAGGCCGCCCTTCATACCCAGACCCTTACCACCGGGCGCCTTCGCCGGACCCTTCATCCCCAGGCCCTTGCCCGCGGCCGGAGCAGCCTTGGGCTCGGCCGCAGCCTCTTCGACCACAGCCTCGGCGACCGGCTCGGGCTCGGAAACCGGTTCCGGCTCCTGCACCTTCGGTTGCTGCACCACCTTCAGGTTCTCCGTCAGCACAGAACCCTCGACCCGGGTGATCGAGTCCAGCATCAACTGCGCGACATCCACGACCTCGACACCCTGACCGACCTCGCCACCGTCCTTACGAGCGGTCACACCATCGGTCAGCATGACCCGGCAGAACGGGCAACCGGTCGCGATCAACGACGGCTCGTTCCCACCCTGCAACGTATCCAGGGCCTCATCGACCCGGTCGACGTTGATGCGCTTGCCCAGATTCTCTTCCATCCACATCCGCGCACCACCGGCACCACAGCACATCGAACGCTCACCGTGGCGCGGCATCTCGACCAAGGTCGAGCCGGAAGCTTCCATCAACTCACGCGGGGCGTCGTAGATCTTGTTGTGCCGACCCAGATAGCACGGGTCGTGATAGGTGACGTTCTTCGCGACCGGCGACACCGGCACCAGATTCTTGCTGCGCACCAACCGGTTCAGCAACTGCGTGTGGTGCACCACCTCATAGGAGCCACCCACCTGCGGGTACTCGTTGTTCAAAGCGTTGAAGCAATGCGCACAGGTCACGACGATCTTCTTCTTCGACGCCTCCACACCCTCGAACACCCCATCCAGCACCGCGATGTTCTGCATCGCCAACTGCTGGAACAAGAACTCGTTACCCGCCCGCCGCGCCGAGTCACCGGTGCAGGTCTCCTCCTGACCCAGCACCATGAACTTCACCCCCGCCGTCGCGAGCAGTTCCGCGACGGCCTTGGTGGTCTTCTTGGCGCGGTCTTCATACGCACCGGCGCAACCGACCCAGAACAGGTACTCGTACCCGTC